>NZ_JBSXNB010000026.1:0-728 GCF_054073275.1 Pannonibacter sp. Q-1 | reverse complement strand
GGGGCTGACATAGATAGCGTTTTCAGTTTTACTTGAACCACCAGTTTTGCAGGACGCTGACGAGATTGGCAACGGGACGATGGTTGAAGCGCCACTCGCACTCCTTGATGAAGAGGTGGAAGTGCTGCTGGGGAATGCCGTTGTAGCCCCTCAGATGCCGCTTCGCCTGGTTCCAGAAGTTCTCGATACCGTTGATGTGGTTGGCATCTTCGGCAAAGAGTTCCGAGTGGTTGATCCGGACGTGATGGAACTCGGAAACGTCCAGCACGTCATAGGCTCCGAAGCTATCGGTATAGACGATGGAATCGGGCCTCACCTTGTCCCTGATGATCGGAAAAAGCGTTTCGGTTCGGGCATTTGGGATGACCACGACATGAACCTTGCCGCCCCGTTTCAGGAGCCCGAAAACCGGAACCTTGCCCGCAGCGCCACGTCCCCGCTTGCCCTTCCTGCGTCCACCGAAATAGCTCTCGTCAGCCTCAACTTCGCCGCTCATGAGGCCTGGCTCCGCTGCCGCCAGTTCCGCGAAAATGACCTCCCTGAGCTTGTGGAAGAACAGGATCGCGGTGTTGCGGTTCACGCCGGTCAACTCGGCTGCCGAACGGGCTGTTGCGCCCGCGCAGAAATACTTCAAAAGCTCGGTCTGAATGCTTACCGGAAGCCTGCTCCGGCGCCTGAACTTAACCATCTGACAAAAATAGCCTTTCCTAGCTATCTATGTCAGCCCC
>NZ_JBSXNB010000025.1:0-745 GCF_054073275.1 Pannonibacter sp. Q-1 | reverse complement strand
GGCCGGTCGGTCCATGCTGTTCGGTTCGACTGGCGCTGGAAGGACCCGCACGACGCGGCGGAAACTCTGACAGAGAACGACAAGCACAGCGTCCAGCGACGGAAGCCGCAGACGACAACTGACGCTCCGCCCATCATTGAGGACCAGCCGGAACCGGAATCCGCTCTGGTCTGGTGGTCCAGCCTGCGAGAGGACGAGCAACGGCACTGGATCGAGCGAACCGGCGGCCCTGTGAAGCAGGTGAGCGGCTACACCATAACCCGCAAGGAAGCGGATATAGCTCGGGCTGCTCATCAGATTTTCCTGACCTCACAACATTGAGGGCGAACAGCCACTAGCAACCTAGAGCCGGACTTACCCGCTCGCCAACGGTGAACATGACGTCTAACGTGAAACCCTACACGTTATATCACACGTTAGGATCTGAAACCCCCATGAAACTGAGCGCAAATGAAGCCGCGAAGCGGACCGGGAAGAGTGTTCCGACCATCACGCGAGCTATAAAAACCGGCAGAATATCTGCTGAGAAAAACGATTCAGGCGGCTACCTGATCGATCCTGCCGAACTCTTCCGGGTTTTCCCGGCTGTAACGCGCAACAGGGGTGCTTCACCTAAAACGTTAGACTTTGAAACCCCTGATTCTGCCCTTGAAACCCTCCTACTGCAGGAGAAGGTGAACAGCCTGGAAGCCGCTCTAGCCAATGCCACGGCAGAACGTGACGAATGGCGCGACCAGGCTAAGCG
>NZ_JBSXNB010000024.1:0-975 GCF_054073275.1 Pannonibacter sp. Q-1 | reverse complement strand
GGCTAGGCGACGCCGATTTCAAAAAGTCCGAGTGTCGGGTGTCGAGTGTCGCGTGTCGCTTCGCTCCACTCTCACCCGACACTGACACTATGGGGCTAAAAGACTACACGCCGGAGGGTAAAAGACTACACGCCGGAGGGTATGAGACTACACGCCGGAGGGTATGAGACTACACGCCGGAGGGTATGAGACTACACGCCGGAGGGTTACGGCTAGGGCCGGGAGGGTATTCGACTACAGTTGACGGACTACAAATGTAGTTATAATTGTAGTCTATGAGAAAGATCACCGTCCCCACCAGCGCCGTAACGCTTCGTTCCGAACAGCCGCTTACCCCGGCCATGGTGTCAACCGTCTGGGAGATCGCCAGCGCGCTGGATGAACAGCACACACCGGCATCAGTTCCGAACTCGGTTTGGCTTGAAGTCCCCACCGTTCGGCTGCGCGGTGAGGGGGGGCGCTCGGATAACGTCTGGCTACGTGAATGCCTAGACCGGCTCATGGGCGTCAAACTGTCCGGAGAGTACCGAGGAGACCCTTGGGGCGCTGTCGTCCTGGCTGAATGGCACATCACGGAAGGCGGTAGTCTGGCCCGCCTGCTGATCCCGCCCGCGGGCGTCCACGCGCTGCGGTCTCCGGCCAATTTCACGAAGATTGAGGCCCACGCGGCGCACCGTCTCACCGGCCACGGGCGGCAGCTCTACGCGATACTGAGCGACAAAAAGCGGCTCGGCCGTCCCTACTGGACCTTCACGCTGGACGAGCTGCGGGCGCTCATGGGAGTTAAGGGGAGCAGGGCTTACGACAGGTGGAACAATTTCAGGGCTCGTGTGCTTGATCCGGCCCTTGAGGCCATCAACGATTACGGGACGGTGAGCGTCACCATGACGCCGGAGAAACGGGGCCGGTCGGTCCATGCTGTTCGGTTCGACTGGCGCTGGAAGGACCCGCACGACGCGGCGGAAACTCTGACAG
>NZ_JBSXNB010000023.1:0-1051 GCF_054073275.1 Pannonibacter sp. Q-1 | reverse complement strand
TTCACGCTTTTTACGAAGGTAAATCTCGTGGCGCAGACGGTTTTCTTCCCGCCGCTTGATCATGTCGCGCAGTACTTCGACAGCATCGAATATGTCACGGGCGATAATCTCGGTGTCGAATGAAGACGTTGGGCCGGACAGGTACACATCGGATTCGTTGATGTGAGCTGTTCTACCCAACTGAGCGGCAAGCTCATGGACTTCCCGAGTGACCTCATCAATATATGCTTGTGGTATATCTACCATTTGCACTGCCCATGAGTGTGATGTGACGTTAATGCTTTTGCCGCAGGTCGGCTTCCAGCACCATGCGCACGTAGCGGGCGTAGGGAATGCCCTTTGCCTTTGCCTTGGCTCGTATTGCTTCCATGAGGATGGAAGGCAGGCGCATGTTCAGGGAAGCTTCCTTCTTTGCGACCTCGAACTGCATTGGCTTGAATTGCTTGAAGTCGAGGGAAGACAGGTCTTGCTCCAAGAAAGCTTCAGCTTCGGCATCGGTCTTGAACTCAGGTACTCGCTTCATAGCTGCTCGCCTCCTTCGCGTGCATGTACCGTGCACTGATCGGACGGATGAGGTTGCCCCGAAAAGCAAACGCCACGAACATGGCCCGGCCATTGACGTAGCCAGCCGCTATGTGCCGGCTCTCGGCGGGCGTCGAGTGCTTGATATCGGGGGCTACTCGCGCTTGGCCTTCCAGAAATAACCGCTCGATTTCTTCTCTGGAAACGCCGTGCTTCCCGCACTTCGGCCAATTGCCGTCATCCCAATCAAAGCCGGTTATGTTCATCTGTAAAACATAGGTTTTTGTCTACACAAAAGCAATACATTGCGGGGGGCTTTCAGCCGACTTGCGCCGTCTCTCCCCCCCCTCCAAATGCGCGCTTGGCCCTTACCGCCGTCCTGTCAGCCATGCCCAGAAGCTCTGCGGTTGTTTCTGCTGTGGCTCTGCGCCTGGCGCAGGCAGGGCCATGGCCAGACGCTTAGCCTGGTCGCGCCATTCGTCACGTTCTGCCGTGGCATTGGCTAGAGCGGCTTCCAGGCTGTTCACCT
>NZ_JBSXNB010000022.1:0-1416 GCF_054073275.1 Pannonibacter sp. Q-1 | reverse complement strand
GGGATCCATATGTGGACGGCCCCGTGGTCGCAAGGTTTAAGTTCGCAGGTGCTCCGGATCGCTTGCGGTCATATGTACGGCCTATTTTGCGATCCGTGAGACCGCTGGCCAAGATGGGTTCCGCAGCAGACAGGTTCCAAACAGTACAGCGATACCGGCTTTGAAGCCGCCACTGGATCCCACGGTATTTCCCATCTGCCTCGGATCGACCGAACACACCTTCTCATCTTCCCTTGCAAGTTCCTCTGCCGCGCTGGCTTGTTCAGGGCCGGGGCGGTGTTTTGTATGTGCTCACACGCTTGCCGGTTCGTGCCGCACAGACAGTGGGCGATAAGTCTCGCCGCTGACCATCAGCTTCCAGGCGATGCGCGCCAGCTTGTTGGCCAGCGCGACGGCAGCCAGCTTATGGGGCTTGTGCGCACACAGCTTGTCCAGCCAGGGCCAGAGGGTTTTCATTCGTCCCCGCCGCACTTGCAGCAGGACCGCACTTGCTCCGGCAACCAGTGTGGCACGCAGCATTTCATCTCCGGCGCGGGTGATCACACCGAGCCGGTTCTTGCCCGCCGTGGAATGGTTTTTCGGGGTCAGGCCGAGCCAGGCGGAGAAGTCGCGCCCTGATCTGAAGGCGTGCGCATCGCTCACCTTGATCGCCAGCAGGGTCGCGCCGACCGGACCAATGCCCGGGATACCGGCCAGCCGCTGGCTGACTTCGCTGTTGCGATGCAGCTCTTGCAGCTTTGCATTGAGACCTGCGATTTCCTCGTCGACCCTTGTGTAATCACGCAACAGCGTTTCGAACATATCCAGGGCCAACTCCGGCAGTGTCTCGTCCGCACGGATCTGATTAACAAGCCGGTTGATCTGGAACAGACCCTTTGGGGCAACCAAACCAAACTCCGCTGCAAACCCGCGGATCGAGTTGGAAAGCTGCGTGCGCCGGCCAAGAAACTGCGTGCGCAGCTTCGCCAGCATCTGCTCCGCCTGCTGCTCAGCGCTCTTGACAGCAACGAAGCTCTTGGCCAGCTTCGGACGGCTCATCGCCTCACAGATCGCTTCCGCGTCAGCTGCGTCCGATTTGCTCCGCTGCACATAGGGCTTCACGTATTGTGGCGGGATCAGCGCAACCTCATGCCCCAACTTCCGTAACTCACGCGCCCAGTGATGCGAGGACCCGCACGCCTCAAGCCCCACCTGCGCAGGAGGCAAAACGGCAAAAAAGTCCAGAACCTGGCGGCGGCGAAGCTTCTTGCGCAACACAGGCTGCTCGCTAACATCCACCCCATGCAGCTGAAAAACGGTCTTGGACGTATCCATACCAATTCGAATAATATCACTCATGGACGGCTCCATCGTTTGAGATCGCTAACAACCTCATTCTGGCACATCGATGCCGTAGGGGCCGTCCAACCCAACAGT
>NZ_JBSXNB010000021.1:0-3652 GCF_054073275.1 Pannonibacter sp. Q-1 | reverse complement strand
CGAGATAGCCGCTCTGGGCCTGAGGCGTTTGCAGATGCTGCTGAATGTCGAAGCGCGTTGTTTCCAGTGCCATGCTGCCGTTCCTGTATCAATTCCAACGCTCAATATGGGCTATTTCTCTATATTTTTCAGTACATTACGCAACCTCTTCAAGAGGTTTCAATCGGATTGCAACGTCTGGAATTTCGTGCATTCGACCCTGATGGGGGTCTCAGCTGAGCCCCCCATCAGGCAGCGCCACCTACGACAATTTTACACTGCTATCGTCATCATAGTAGTATTCATTGTCAGATTCATTATCGAGGATATTGCTCAAGTGACTTATAGTCTCTGACGCTTTTATTAGTTCGTTTATCTGGTCTTTGCTTAGTTTTGATTTTTCCGTAAATCTATCATCATTGTTGAGCCAACCAATTTCCCGAAATGCTTTCCTTGCAACGTCTCTCATCAGCTGGAAACTTTTCAGCAAATCATATGGAAATATCTCTGTGAGAGATTTAGCTGCAATTCTGGCGCTTTTAACAAGTTCTGTAAGTTCTTTCCGTTTTTTTATAAATTCTTTTTGCTCGTCCTTGAATGATTCAATGCTCCATTCCAGTGAAATTCTCATTCTATCTATCTGAATACTCTTTGAGTTCAGCTCTTCCATTTTATCCTGAACAGCCTTGCGCTCCTCCTCCAGCTTTTGCATTTCCCGCTTCAGCCGGTCTGCCTCCAATTCTTCAGCCGATTTCCAATCCGAACCGGGCTGTTTCTTGGGCTCTCCGCGTTTCACTTCGAGGCGCAGCCTATCTCGCAGATACTCGTACCAGGCATCTTGCAGCGCCTGTCCTTGCCCTCTCAGGGTTGGTGCACGGTCATAACGGGCGGCCAGTGCCTTCAGATCTCGAGAAGTGGAGATTGCGGTTTGCACCTGCCGCTTCGTTTTCTTCTCGTATTTTGGCGCAATGAACAGATCCACGACATGCCGGCTCTTCTCGTCCCGATCAACCCGATCGGCGAATATGGCGGAGGTGCCGAATATCTCTTCTGCAAAGGTCCGTGCATGGGCCAGCATCAGTTCTGCATCATCGCCATTAACCAAATCAGCGGGAAACTGCATGACCATGTGCAATGCTTTGGTCGCGGATTTCTGGACCTTCGCCCCTTCCACATGGCCGTCATAGAGCGCATTCAGGTCCAGGCCGGTCGTAGACAAGGGCTTCTCTTCCCTGACAACCCGGCCCCTGCCGGTAGCATCCAACCGCTTCCCGTGTGCTTCTGCGGCTGAAAGAGCGACCCCACTCAACCGCTGAATACGAACCGCTCCTGCGACCCCGGATACAGGACTTCCAACACCCATGATGCACCCTCGCGTGTTATCCTTCCAAAAGAAGGATAACACGCTATACTTTTTTTGGGACCCCACCTGCGGCGACCCAAAAAAAGCGTGGCAGGGTTCCCCTGCACCCACTGATCCCAGCCTCGCCGGGATCAGAAGATTGCCAGCAGGCATCGAAATTACGGCCCTACAGCGCTTTTTCCGCTCTTCCCCGCCCTCAACCCGCCCGGCGCCTGAAAGCGCGTCCTGAGCCCTCCCTGAGGCCCGCAGACCCCTTTCAGGGCCGCTTGCCCCATAGCCAGGTCACCGGAGCTGAAGGGCAGTCCAGGGGAGTGGTGCGGGCGCAGGGAGCGCAGCGACTGAGCCACGGTCCCCTTGACGGGCCGGAGGCGACCCAATTCTGTCTCTGGGGTGGAGAAGGAGCGGCGAGGAGGCCCAAAGGCCGACGCTGCAAGCCCGATCCCACCCCTGCCACGTGGCGAACGCGGGGAGGGCACAGGGAGGGGCCGCGCCCCTCCCTGCTAGGCCGTCAGGCCCGGTAAAATGAACTGCCCCTAAACGGGTTCGGCCTCAGCCATCACCCGGTCCCGGAATCGAGTTGGCAGGGCCATGGGTGTGAAAACCTCGACCTGGACACCCAACAAGCGTTGAAGCTCGTATTGCAGGCCGCCCACATCGAACAAGGTTGCCGTAGGCAGTGGGTCCACCAGCAAGTCCAGGTCGCTGGCGTCATGGTCCGTGCCATGCAGAGCCGATCCGAAGACACGGAGGTTCGTGAGCGGATAGCGGGCCACCAGCTCGCGCACTGCCGTGCGGTTCAGATCAAGGGCGACGGACGGTTTCATGGCTTTCCTGCCCCTCAGCCATGGCACGGGCGCTGATGATCACGCCAAGGGCATGGTCGATATATTCCGCATCCCCAGTTTCAAGGGCATCCCGGAGAAACACGGCCTGCTTTTCAGGGGTATCCAGATACGTGGCCGCATCGAATTGAATTGTCTCAATCGTTATCACTCCCCCCCCTCCCCCCCTCGGGGGGACAAGATCCAGTCGCCGGCTAGGCGACGCCGATTTTAAAAAGTTCGAGTGTCGCGTGTCGCTTCGCTCGAAACTACGACACTGACACTGTGAGGCTAAAAATGTACGTCCCGGAGGGTAGGCGTGTTCGCTTTTTTGCCGAAGGCAAAATTGAGTTCGCTGCGCTCACGCTTTTTCATGCTCCTCACGGGGGGCACTCACCACACAGTTGACCACAGGCCATACGCTCGTTGGGGCGGCTTTGGCCTATGGACAACTGTGCACTGAGTGCCCCCGTTCCGGGGCTGTATAGATCATAAGAAGGGTCGGAAAAAAAGTTGTTTAAAATCAAATACTTATAGCAGGGGTAGCCGCACCAGCTATGCGGTAGGGTAGCCGCACCAGCTGTGCGGTAGGTTCGCTTGATTATTCCGCAGACCTGCAGAATAATTCAGCAGAAATTTCAGGCTTGCCTGCGGAGTTTTCCGGCAAGCCTGCGGCCACCCTACCGCAAGGATATTCGCAGCATGCAAAGACCTTCCGCGCCCTCGGAAATAGGGGCTCCAGCGAAGAGCAAACCCGGCCAGTGGGTGCAGACCGAACGCAAAACTCACGAAGCGTGGGCTAGTCTAGTTATGCGCAAGCCTCGCGCCGCAGCTTTAGCCCATCACTTGGTGGCCCAGATGGGCCATCAGAATGCGGTGGTCATCCCACAAGGCGTTCTGGCAAAGCTCATGGGGTGCAGTGTCGATACAGTCCAACGGGCAGTGCGTGATCTGGTGGCCGAGAAATGGATTTCAGTTGTTCGGCTCGGGCGCGGCAAGGAAGCCGCTTACGTGGTCAATGATCGGGTAGCGTGGGGCCAGTCTCGCGATCAGCTGCGCTTGTCAGTGTTCAGCGCAGCTGTGGTGGCTGACTACGAAGATCAGGACGAGGCCCTTCTGGGCCATGGAGACTTACGACGCATCCCCACGCTGTATCCCGGCGAACATCAGCTGCCGGCCGGCCCAGGCGAAGACCCACCAAGTCAACCCGCCATCCCTGGCCTAGAGCCTGACATTCCCGCTCGCCAACGGTGAACATGCCGTCTAACGTGAGGCGCAACATGTTATATTACACGTTAGGATCTGAAACCCCCATGAAACTGAGCGCAAATGAAGCCGCAAAGCGGACCGGGAAGAGTGTTCCGACCATCACGCGAGCTATAAAAACCGGCAGAATATCTGCTGAAAAAAACGATGCAGGCGGCTACCTGATCGATCCTGCCGAACTCTTCCGGGTTTTCCCGGCTGTAACGCGCAACAGGGGTGCTTC
>NZ_JBSXNB010000020.1:0-3993 GCF_054073275.1 Pannonibacter sp. Q-1 | reverse complement strand
TTCCGGCGTGATCGTGATGACCTTGCTGCGGCCACGCTTCACCCGGCGAATGGCGCCAACCTGTTCCAGCAGATCGAGAGCGTTGGACATATCACCCGCGTTCATCCGCATCGTTTTGCAGAGGTCCGCAGCTACTTTGGTGCACTCGTAAGACGGCCAGCCGAGATTACGAATGATCACCCAAAGAATAGCCAAAGCCTCCTTTGCCTGAGCTTGAGTTTGTGCCGTCTCGAAAAGGCGTTCCCTAATCGTGTCTTGATACTGGAAGGCGATGGACACTTTAACTCCAAAGAAGCCTGCTTGTTAGGCTTAGGCTAGGAAGTCCTCAAGGTCAGTTTGGGACGGGGTTTCCTTCTTCCCGCCGTCAATTACTTCCAGCTTGTACTTCTCGACTGCCGCCGCGTGGCCGCTGATGTTGCCCCGGAATGCACCTTCCGGCGTGATCGTGATGACCTTGCTGCGGCCACGCTTCACCCGGCGAATGGCGCCAACCTGTTCCAGCAGATCGAGAGCGCGGGCCATGTCCGCCTTGTCCATCCGCATCGTTTTGCAGAGATCCGCAGCGGCCTTGGTGCACTCGTATGATTGCCAGCCGAGGTTACGCAGGATCACCCAGAGGGTGGCAATCGCTTTTGTTGCCTGCGCGTGTGTTTTAGCCTTCTCAAACAGGCGTTCCGTGATCGCGTCTTGATATTGAAAGGCGATAGACACGTTACCTCCGAAGAAGTCGAATTCGAGTTGCTTACTGGCACTGAGCTCTTTCGCGCTCTTTGCTGCGGCTCTTGCCTTCTCTGCCCGCTCTGGAATGCTTTCCTTCAATGCCTGCTGGTCCAGTAACAGCGCGGCCTTGTCGTAAACACTCAGGCGGCTCAGAGCCTTTTCCGTGAAGTTTACAGCCTTTTTCGCATTAAATCGCGTTGAAATGCGCTTAGAGGCGTTCGGCGCTGTCGAGATCCCCACCAGCACGGCCAGAGACTGGACGGGGGCTCCCGCCTTGGCCTGTGCTGCCTGCATCACCCGGGCCGCTTGGATGTCCTCCTCCGTGGCACCCCGTGCCTTCAGCTCGGCAATTGTCAGTCGTCCCATAGTCCCCCGCCTTGAGTGTTGAATAGGTGCGTTAACAGTTGACTGTCAGTCAACTTTAGTTGACTGACAGTCAACTGTCAATCTTCAAAAAACGGCGGACTTCTGCGGCTAATCGGGCGAAATGCACCTCCGTATCCATAATATCATAAGAATCTAAGAGGTGTCGCCTAGTCGGCGACGGGATTTTCTGACCCGAAAAGGGGGGAATCCGTGTGCCAGTATGAATAATTCATACTGCAGTTGGCAGGGGTGCCAACTGGAACGCGGGCCGCACCCGACACAGGATGACGGCACCCCCCGGCACGGATAGCCAAAAACCGGACATTGATGGAGGAAAACCCGACAAGGGGAGGGGAGGGAGCGTTCATTCCGGCGAGCGCGACGGAATGAACGCTCCAGCTCTGTGAAGGGTGAGAGGCACGGGGTTAGGCCGTGGACCGACACAGAGCGACGGGGGGCAACCAACCCCACACCACCCCAGCAGCTTGAGAGCACGAATCCTGATAGGCATCGGGAGGCGGACGCATCAAGCACTGGTTGATGCCCGCTCGCTGCGGGTGGCCAGACTTCCACATATGGCCACCCGCAGCACTTGCGAGCAGGGAAATTGCTATCACCCATTAGCCGCTTTGGGAATCCCCTTTTGCCGTTTTTCCGTCGCTGAAAAGCGCCTTGTTGCGATCGTCCTGCATCGCCTCAATTTCACGCATGATTGCCGCGACGTCTGGCCGGTCCTTGAGGGCCATGAGGCCAGCACCGTAGAGAATTTTGCGGCGGGTATCGCGCTTCCTCTCTTCCGCTTTTTCTTTTGCCTTGAGTTGCTTGATGAGGGCCTTTGTCTGCTGGAGTTTCAGTTCTGCTTCTTCGAGTGTGACCATTGCGGGACGTTTCCTTGTGTTCGGGGATAGCGTGAATCTGACGTGAAAGCGGAGCGTGAACAAGTGGTGCGGAAGCGTGGCTGTACAGATTTTGAGTTTTGCGCTAAACCGACCTGCCGAAGGTAGGGAAGGGCGCACTTATGCAAACTACGTTTGCGCGCGGTTTCAACAGGGGCTTTCGCCCCTAGGCCAACGGCCTTACCCCTTCTCCGGCGCAAGCGCCTTCGCGGCCTTGCGGCCTTGACTGTTCGTGAGCGGGTGAACCGGCTGTGGCAATCTACCACCTGTCAGTGAAGACGGTTTCGCGGTCGGCAGGGCGAAGCGCCACTGCCGCAGCCGCGTACCGTGCTGGCTGTGAGATCACCGACGAACGAACCGGCCAACAGCACGACTACAGCCGCAAGCAAGGTGTCGTGCATTCCGAGATCATCCTTCCCGAGGGCGCGGATGAACGTTTCTTGGACCGCTCCACCCTCTGGAACGAGGCGGAGCAATCCGAGAAACGCTCGAACTCAACCGTTGCCCGTGAGTACGAAGTAGCCTTGCCCGCTGAGCTCGACAAAGAGCAGCGCAAGGAGCTCGCGCAGGACTTCGGCGGATGGCTTTCCGAGCGGTACGGCGTGGGGGTGGATGTGTGCATCCACGAACCCAACCGAGACGGCGACGAGCGGAACCACCATGCCCACATCCTGACGACGACGAGAAAAATAGAAGGGGCCGAGCTCACCACGAAGACCCGCGAACTTGACGACCGCAAGAGCGGGGCGATTGACGAGGTGCGGGACAGGTGGGCCGATCTGGTGAACCACCACCTAGGCCGGGCGCAGATCCGCGAGCGTGTCAGCCAGTACAGCCATGAGCGCCGGGGCCTTGAAGAGCTGCCAACCCGACACGAGGGGCCGCTTGAGACGCACAGCAGGCGTCGGCATGGCGAGATCATGGAACGCACCGCGGAGAACGACGAGCGGCGCGAGCTCAACAGGCAGCTGAAGGCCGACAAATCGCAGGTTTACGAGATTTGGTTCTCCCCTGCGGAGCCCGTCCAGGAGCAGTCGGCCGAGCTCGTCCAGGAGCAGCCGGAACAGCACCAGGCGCAGCCGGCAGAGCTCGACCAGGAGCACCATCCGGAACTTCACCTGGGCAAGTCGGCCGAACAGCCGCAGCAGCAGCCGGCCGGCTGGTCGGCCGAGATTGACGCGATGTGGAAGCAGCACGTGGAGGAGGTCGCACGGCAGCGGACAGAGCAGGCCCAGAAAGCCCCGCAGCAGCCGGAACAGGCCCCGCCGGTGCAACAGCAGCCGGAGCAAAAGCCCCAGCCTCAGCGAGCCCCTGAGGACAAGAACACCATGGTCCTGATCATGCGGCAGAGGGCCGGGAAGCTGGAGCCGAAGATTGACCGGCAGATCGAGGAGCTTCGGCGGCAGCGTGATCTCAAGATCGCAGAGCACCGCCTGACGATGCCCAAGAAGCCGAAGACCCTCAGCCTCGGCAACGTCTTCCGCAAGCCCTACGAACGAGCCCTTGAGATGTGGCACGGCACCCTGAAGCAGTTGAGCGAATGGCGCCGGAGGCGGGAAATCACCCTTGAGAAGCGGCTGAAGACGGTCACGGACTATCAGGACAAGGGCTCAGGACGCGCAGAGAGGGCCGCAGACGCGAAAATCCGGCAAAGGGTACGGAAGGAGCGGTTAGAGCAAAAACGCGCTCAGGAGGCCGCGCAGAGGCGTGCAGGGGTGTTGCAAGAGCGGCCCGGACAGGCGAAGGGGCCGGAGCTGGGGAAAGGGCAGGTCCTGCAGGAGCGCCCCGGCCAGCTGAAGCCGCAGCAGGGGCAGGAGCAAGCGCCAGCACTGGCGCAGGCTACGAGCGTTGTTCCGAAGGCGAAGCCCAAGGCAAAGACCAAGTGGCACGGGAAGGGCCTAGGCCTCGGAATCGAGCGTTAGGCTAGGGAATTACCTGTTCCGGCGTGATCGTGATGACCTTGCTGCGGCCACGCTTCACCCGGCGAATGGCGCCAACCTGTTCCAGCAGA
>NZ_JBSXNB010000019.1:0-4024 GCF_054073275.1 Pannonibacter sp. Q-1 | reverse complement strand
CGCCGTCCAGGTTGAATGCTCTTCGGTAGTGGTGCGAACCTTCAGCCACATGGCGGCTCCTTTGGGTGGGGTTTGAAGGGGAGGGCCACAGGCCATCCCCTCACCAGCCTCGCAGTGGATCACGCGGAGCGTGGCCACAAGAGTAGGCTGGCTTAGAACACAAAATAGGTCCCGAATAGGCGTACACCATTCAAGCGGCGTTCGCTATGGCTACAGATCGAGTTCTGAGTGTGAGCCGAGGCGGGCAAGGATCAAACGGTCATCGCCAACAAGCTGGTAGATCAATACGAGGTCCGGCTTCACATGGCAGTCGCGGTAGTCCTTCCAGTCTCCCGACAACGCATGATCTCGGTGGCGCGGCTCTAATGGCGTATCACTGGCGAGCGACTGGATGATCTTGCGTAGATCGGTGTCGAGAATGCCTCGGTGTTTGCCCTTGGCCTCGCGTTTGAAATCCCGCTTGAATGCGGTCGTGCGCTCAATCGTCCGCATGCAGATCAGCAAACAGCGCATCGACTGAATCAAAGCGCTTCAATCCACCGCGCTTGATCTCGGCAAAGGCTTCCAATGTCTCAGCATTCGGCTGGAACAGTGCGGCGGGTATCGCCCGGTCCTGTGCAATCCGCGTCATCAGGACCCTCACTACATCACTGACCGTCAGGCCTGACGCTTGAATGACCTGAGTAGCAACGTCCTGAATATCGCCCGGTACCCGAGCTTGCACCATGCGACTGGTAGCCATGATCAAACCTCAATGAAGTGTATTACACTGAAATACAGATAGTGTCGTGAGGTGGCCACGTCCACCATGAATAACTTCACGCCGGCTAGGCGTGTCCGTTTTTTTGCCGAAGGCAAAATTGAGTTCGCTGCGCTCACGCTTTTTCATGCTCCTCACGGAGTGCACTCACCACACAGTTGACCACAGGCCTGACGCTCGTTGGGGCGGCTCTGGCCTATGGACAACTGTGCACTGAGTGCACCCGTTCCGGGGCTGTTTAGATCATTAAGAAGGCCGAAAAATCCGATTCAATGATTTCAATAACTTAGGCGTCATCAAGTGTCGCTGGATTGCCTCACCCCCGGCAATAGCTATTGCCGGGGTCCGGCAATCAGGTTCCAGAAATTGGAAATCTAATTCCATTTTTTTTGTTGACGGATTGCCGGGGGTGAGGCATTCAATTTCCAAAAATTGGAAATGGACAATGCGGTCAAATCTTCCTGAAAAAGAAAACCGGATGCAGTGGGTCCAGACCGAGCGGGCAGCTCATGAGGCTTGGATGAAGCTGACCCGTGAATCGCCGCTCGCAGCGGCGGTAATGCACGCACTCGTCATGCAGATGGGTGAGCACAATGCTGTCGTGATCAGCCAAAAATCACTAGCCGCTCTGGTAGACGCTTCTGAGCGTGGCGTTAGAAACGCCATAGCCCTGCTGAACCGGCGGAACTGGATCGAAGTTCGCCAAATCGGCTCAACCGGTACAGTGAATGCCTACGTGGTCAACGATCGGGTGGCATGGACAGGTAAGCGCGACGGCATCCGCTTCAGTCTCTTCACTGCCAAAGTGATCGTTTCTGAGAGCGAGCAACCAGACCGCGACGCGCTCGGCAGACAAGAGCCGCTACAGCAAATCCCCGGCCTCTACCGTGGTGAACAGCAGCTGCCTACAGGTGACGGCCTGCCGCCGCCTGCTGAGCCTCCGTTGCCCGGCTTCGAGCCGGATTTACCCGCTCGCCAGCTTGATATTGAGGATTTCACGAAATGAGCGACAACAAGGCAATCGTCCAGGAGCTGAAGCAGATCAGCCAGCAGATCGGCCGGCTGGCCGACGAAGTGCATCACTTGAAGCACAGCATCGTTGCCATTCGCTCCCAAGGCGCTCTCGATCAACGAGAGGTTCTGCGGATCAGCTCGGCCATCCAGCGGATAGAGCGGCACCTGAACATCGAGTATTCAGACCCGATCAACGAGGGTGGCGTGACCTTCTGAAGAGCGCGGCTGTCCATAGCCCGAAGCACACACATAGCGTAGGGCTGTGGTCAGGCGTGCGGGCCGCAGGCTCGGCAGCAGCCTACCAGCCCGGCCCTGAAGGGCCGCTATCCCAGCCTCGGTCATGAGCGCGCTCTTTACGGCGGATGATCTTCATAGCCTTTTGAGCAATAGAGACATGTCCGATACGTATTCTTTCAATTGATCTGTTGATTTCTGTAATTCCGCGTTCAACTGATCCAATCTTGAGTTCAGTTTTTCCCACTCTAACCTGTTCGAATTCTCTATAGAGTTCTGTCTCTTTGCCAAAGCTACGAGAGATTTCTCTAATTCTGTCAATCGAATGGAGGTTTCTTGCTCTCTTTCGTCCAGATATCTCTTCAAGAATGATTTTAACTCGGCGGCTTCTGCCTCTGCACCAGTCTGCAACTCGCTGACGGATCGCAGCAATTCGCGCTCTAGCGGTGTCAACTGGTCCATGGCCTAGCTCCCCTTCTCGCTCAGCTTCAGGCACGACTTGCCGTCGCACGTGTATTTCGCTTGGTCTGCGGAGTCCGGCAGGACGAGAAACGTCCCGTTCGCGGCCCGCAAGATCCTCACGCCGCCTGTCTGGGCCATCAGATCCGATAGCGCGGCCTGTTCGTCGCTCACCTGCGCCCGGATCGTGTTCAACTCCTCCCACTGCGATTTTGCCAGCATCCAAAGACCAAGCGAGGACAGCAGCGCCAAGAGCAAGCTCGCCAGAAGGAGGCCCAACGCGGTCCAGAGCGGCCAGCGCAGCAGCCCGGCCAGCGTCCGCCGCGTGCTCTGCACCTGGGCGGCCATATCTGTCTGAATGGTGGCGAGCTCTGCTTTCGATCCGGCTAGACAGCTCACGGCGAGCGTCTTGAGCTCGTTCAAGATCTTCTGCTCTAGCGCCTGCCGTTCCTCGGCTATTTTCGCGTGCAACCTCTCTGCGAGCGGCGTCAACGGCGTGTGTGGAGGTCCATCCTTGTTCATAGATCGGTCCTTTCAGCCGAAACTTGTCCCCGCTCTCCGGATCAAGGGCGGTTACGTAGTCTTTTCCTTGCCTGTTGACCTCAAGACCGACCCCCAATAGGGCCTCAACGAGCGTAGCGCGGTCATAGACGGCACCAGCGTCGATTTGGGCCTCTAGGTAGCCATGGATAGCCTCGCGGCTTTGAAGGCGCTCTGAGGCCTGTTTGGGGCCATTCTGGAGCGATCTGGCGCGCTCAGGGTCATCAGGCCGCGCCCACCCGTTTTCATAGTTCAGCGCGTCCCTGAGTGGATCGTAGAGCCGTTGCCAGCCCGGCGGGGCGATGTTCAAGGCCTTGCCAGTGGTCAGCTCCATTCGCGGGGTCACGAAATGCAGCTCAACCCGCCCCCCGTCCGTGTGTTGATGGCGGACCCACAGAATGTCGTACTGATCGGGTTCAAGTCCTGCGAAGGCCGCGGCCTCAAACTCGTCCATCACCTGACACTGCTGGTCCTCGGTGGGTGCGTCCTCGATAGCGAAGGAGATTACCCCGGACGTGTACCGCCATTCACGGTCGATGCTGTCAATCAAGTCGCGGGTGCGGTCAGGGTCACCGCGCAAGACCACGGGTGGGGCAGGCTCCCGGCCCGTCAGGTCTGCGCGTGTAACGTACTCGACCGGCCCGCGACCGCTGCCCTGTCCACGTGCGAAGAACTTAATCAGCATTGGCGGCCTGCTCGAAGCGTGATCGGATTACCGCAAGCTCACGGTCAATCTCGATCAGGTGGGCAATCACGGCGGCGGCTTCTACACGGGAGCGGTCCCGGTTCGCCCAGCGTGCCAGCTGATTGAGGTTGTTTCCGATGTGCGCAAGCTGGCGCAGCAAGGCAGGATCGACAGCAGCACGATCCCGCCGCCGCATGCGAGTGCCGTCTAGAGCGTGGCGCACTAGATCGGAGAGTGTGAGCCCTGCCGAGTGAGCTTTCGCCGTCCAGGTTGAATGCTCTTCGGTAGTGGTGCGAACCTTCAGCCACATGGCGGCTCCTTTGGGTGGGGTT
>NZ_JBSXNB010000018.1:2500-6270 GCF_054073275.1 Pannonibacter sp. Q-1 | reverse complement strand
TTTGCCCGTTTGTTTTTGTACTTGTTTTGTTCTTTTGTGATTATATAGGTGTTTTTAATGGTTTTAACCCCGTTTTGTGGACGAGGTTTTTGTATTTTGTTTTTTGATTTGGTTGCGGGGGCAGGATTTGAACCTGCGGCCTTCAGGTTATGAGCCTGACGAGCTACCGGGCTGCTCCACCCCGCGTTAGTTGGGTGGTTGTTGAAGAGGTGTTTTATCTGCGTTTTGCAGGCCTGGCAGCGACCTACTCTCCCGTGTCTTGAGACAAAGTACCATTGGCGCTGGGGGGTTTCACGGCCGAGTTCGGGATGGGATCGGGTGTTGGCCCCCCGCTGGGGCCACCAGGCCGGCGAAACGCAGATATGAGGAACTGGTCTTTTCAGGTTGTTCTGATCGATGATGATCCGGTTTGGATCGTTGCGCCGTTATGTTTGCTTTGAGCGTCCGCGAGGGACGTGACGGACCTGAGGTCCGCAAGCGCGACGCGCGCCGGCCGGTCAGGCCGCCCTCGCGGAGGGCAGCGCCCGTGAGCGGCAAGGAGTTACGGACCGGAGGTCCGCAAGGCCGAGTGCCGCCGCGGCTTATGCCGCGCGTTGTTCGCAGGACAGCGCGCTAGCGCGACCGTCCGTGAGAACATTTATATGGAATGGACATTGATTAATGAGAGTGATCAAGCCGAACGAGCTATTAGTAAGGCTCAGCTTCACACGTTGCCGTGCTTCCACATGCCTCCTATCGACGTGGTGGTCTACCACGGCTCTTCAGGGAGAACTTGTTTTGAGGTTAGTTTCCCGCTTAGATGCCTTCAGCGGTTATCTATTCCGAACATAGCTACCCTGCACTGCGGCTGGCGCCACAACAGGTCCACCAGAGGTTCGTCCATCCCGGTCCTCTCGTACTAGGGACAGATCCTCTCAATTCTCCTACACCCACGGCAGATAGGGACCGAACTGTCTCGCGACGTTCTGAACCCAACTCACGTACCGCTTTAAATGGCGAACAGCCATACCCTTGGGACCTGCTCCAGCCCCAGGATGCGATGAGTCGACATCGAGGTGCCAAACAACCCCGTCGATATGGACTCTTGGGGGTCATCAGCCTGTTATCCCCGGCGTACCTTTTATCCGTTGAGCGATGGCCCTTCCACGAGGGACCACCGGATCACTATGGCCGACTTTCGTCTCTGCTCGACTTGTCAGTCTCGCAGTCAGGCAGGCTTATGCCATTGCACTCGACGAGCGATTTCCGACCGCTCTGAGCCCACCTTCGCGCGCCTCCGTTACCATTTGGGAGGCGACCGCCCCAGTCAAACTACCCGCCACACACGGTCCCGGATGCTGTTACATCGCGGTTAGATATCCATGACGACAAGGGTGGTATTTCAAGGATGACTCCACGAGAGCTGGCGCCCTCGCTTCGACGTCTACCACCTATCCTACACATGTCGACACGAATACCAGTGTGAAGCTGTAGTAAAGGTGCACGGGGTCTTTCCGTCTGACCGCAGGAACCCCGCATCTTCACGGGGAATTCAATTTCACTGAGCCTATGCTGGAGACAGCGGGGAAGTCGTTACGCCATTCGTGCAGGTCGGAACTTACCCGACAAGGAATTTCGCTACCTTAGGACCGTTATAGTTACGGCCGCCGTTTACCGGGGCTTCAATTCGGAGCTTGCACACCTCCTCTTAACCTTCCGGCACCGGGCAGGCGTCAGACCCTATACGTCGCCTTACGGCTTCGCAGAGCCCTGTGTTTTTGATAAACAGTCGCCACCCCCTAGTCTGTGCCCCTCCTGACCGGTTGCCCGATCAGAAGGCTCCCTTCTCGCGAACTTACGGGAGCAATTTGCCGAGTTCCTTCAGCATAGTTCTCTCAAGCGCCTTGGTATGCTCTACCTGTCCACCTGTGTCGGTTTAGGGTACGGTCTATAATGCGGGGGCTATTTCCTGGGACACCTTCACCGCATCCCCAATCCAGTAAGGGGATACGATACACGGCATCCGTCACCACCCGCAGGCTGCAGAATATTAACTGCATTCCCATCGACTACGCCTTTCGGCCTCGCCTTAGGGGCCGGCTAACCCTGCTCCGATTAACGTTGAGCAGGAACCCTTGGACTTTCGGCGAGCGGGTCTCTCACCCGCTTTGTCGTTACTCATGTCAGCATTCGCACTTCCGATACCTCCAGCAGCCCTCACGGGTCTGCCTTCATCAGCCTACGGAACGCTCCGCTACCGCGCACTTACGTGCACCCGCAGTTTCGGCACATGGCTTGAGCCCCGTTACATTTTCGGCGCGGAACCCCTTGTTTAGACCAGTGAGCTGTTACGCTTTCTTTAAATGATGGCTGCTTCTAAGCCAACATCCTGGTTGTTTTGGGAGTTCTACATCCTTTCCCACTTAGCCATGATTTGGGGGCCTTAACTGGCGGTCAGGGTTGTTGCCCTCTCCACAATGGACGTTAGCACCCACTGTGTGTCTGCCAGATAGTACTTCCTGGTATTCGGAGTTTGGTTAGGATCAGTAAGACGGTAAGTCCCCATAGCCCATCCAGTGCTCTACCCCCAGGAGTATTCGTCTGACGCTCTACCTAAATAGATTTCGCGGAGAACCAGCTATTTCCGAGTTTGATTGGCCTTTCACCCCTAGCCACAACTCATCCCCGACTTTTTCAACAGGCGTGGGTTCGGTCCTCCAGTGCGTGTTACCGCACCTTCAACCTGGTCATGGCTAGATCACCCGGTTTCGGGTCTAATCCAACGAACTGAGGCGCCCTATTCAGACTCGGTTTCCCTACGCCTACACCTACCGGCTTAAGCTTGCTCGTTAAATTAAGTCGCTGACCCATTATACAAAAGGTACGCTGTCACCCTCTCGGGCTCCAACTGTTTGTAGGCATCCGGTTTCAGGATCTGTTTCACTCCCCTCGTCGGGGTGCTTTTCACCTTTCCCTCACGGTACTTGTGCACTATCGGTTAGCAAGGAGTACTTAGGCTTGGAGGGTGGTCCCCCCATGTTCAGACAGGATTTCACGTGTCCCGCCTTACTCAAGGACTTGCAGTCTCTCTACCCGTACGGGGCTGTCACCCGCTGAGGCCCGACTTTCCAGACGGTTCCGGTTCTAAACTGCAAGCCACTGGCCTGGTCCGCGTTCGCTCGCCACTACTAGCGGAGTCTCGGTTGATGTCCTTTCCTCCGGGTACTTAGATGTTTCAGTTCCCCGGGTTTGCTCCCTTGCGGGTACTCCATACGGAGTGGGTTGCCCCATTCGGAAATCGCCGGATCAAAGCTTATTCGCAGCTCCCCGACGCTTATCGCAGCGTATCACGTCCTTCATCGCCTCTTGCTACCAAGGCATCCACCAAATGCCCTTAAGACGCTTGATCACTCTCATTATCGATGTCCATTCCATGTTTGATCACCAGACAAGCCGAAGCCATCCAGTGCAAACAGGTCATCGATTTTAAGACCAGTTTCTCGAGGCCCTTTCAACGTTCCGCGCGGTCAAGTGCGGAACCATCGCTTTCGCAACACCTGAGGAACAACCCCAGAGCCGAAAGAACCTTCTCTTCAACGATGTCAAGAACAGGCCAGATCCATACAGACCCGGCAAACCTAATTTTCTTCAGGATGATAACAGGAACAGCGCGTCTGACGCAGCCGCTCGACTGATGAGTGATCGATCAAAGCAACAGCCAAACCGCAACAAGCCAGCTCAAAGCCAGCCGCATTGCGCATTTGGTGGAGACACCCGCGAGGGCTCTGCCC
>NZ_JBSXNB010000017.1:0-7215 GCF_054073275.1 Pannonibacter sp. Q-1 | reverse complement strand
CCAGGGCATCGATATTCCCGCCGAGCTGCTCTCCCAAGTCGCACCACTTCCCTGGGCTCATATCGCACTCACCGGCGACTATCTCTGGAACGAAATTGACCGACCCCTCGAACGCTTCAGGCCGATCCGCGCTAACCGTTTCAATCCAAACAACTTCGCTTTCCCTTAGCGGGTATTATTGCAGAAATGCCCACGGAGCCCCAGCCTATGCGGCCTCGGCAATATCGAGCCGCACCGCAAGCCCGGCCTGGGTGGCTAGATTAATCAGCGTATCGAGGCTGAAATTCGTGATCCGGCCGCGCAGCAGGTCGTTAAGCCGGGGCTGCGTGATCCCGAGACGCCGTGCCGCTTCGGCCTGGGTGACGCCCCAACTCCGTACCCGCTGCTCAACGGCAATCAACAGATTGGAACGCATTGTCATGTTCGCGGCCTCGGCCGGCGTATCTTCCAGTGCATCCCATACATTCGCAAAGCTCTGACGTTCCATTGTCACGCCTCCGCTAGATTTGCCGCAACCGGGTCGCGGCTAGGTCCAAATCTCGTTTCGCTGTCTGCTGCGTCTTCTTCTGGAAGGCGTGCAGCACATAGACGGCATCCTCTATCTTAGCGATGTAGAGCACCCGGAAGGCTCCGGCCTCATCGCGGATGCGGATTTCCCGCACCCCCTGCCCTACGCTCGCCATCGGCTTCCAGTCGCTTGGCTCAAAACCCTGCTGAACCTTGTGAAGCTGGACACCGGCCTCTTTCCGCGCCGTCTCGGGAAACTCCCGCAACTGCTCAAGGGAATCCCCGAGAAATTCGAGCCGCTTCATGTCAGCCATGAATCCCTTATATCAAAATTTGTATAAGCGAACAAGCGAAACCGCTACTGCTCGCCTTCGCCAAGTGCGCTCATTGCCCGCTCGATCGTCTCGGCAAGCGTGATCTCGTGGCGGTCGGCATAGGTATAGATCGCCTCGATAGTGTCGGCCCTCAGCCGGGTTGCGAACTGTTCCGTGCGGCCTGTCTTACGCCGAGTACGGCGCGGGGGTCGCCCAGGAGAAGACGGCAATAGCTCGGCGGCTTTCGGAGTTTCGCGGAAACCCGCAGCGCGGGCGGCGGCCTTGACCGCGTTCGGATCAACGGGCGGCACTGGCGGCGTGTTGAGTTCCTCGCCAAAGTCGAGCGTTGCGCGTTTCTTGTCATCGGCAGTCATGCTGCGTTCCCTCCCCTAATGGCGTTGATGACGGCTTGCGCATATTCGCGGGCATTTTCCTTGGCTGTCTCCAGTCCGGACACATCGGCCGCTTCCAGCTCGTGCAGCGTGCCGCCCAAGGAAAACAAGGTCCGATAGGCCGCCCTGTCGATCAAAGTCGCCGGCAGCACCGGGACCGCAGCGCCGGTAAACTGCCGCTCTATGTCGCGTGCCGTCCGCTCGCGGATCGCGGGCGGCACGCGGGTAAAGAACACGCGATATGGAATTTCCCGGTTCGCCACCTTCCACATTTGGCGCACCAGCTTGACCGATTTCGCGGCCTCGGCTGCGTCGAGAACCGAGCTTTGCAGCGGAATCAGAACCAAATCCGACCGGGCGACTGCGAAGCCGACGCGATCGGTCGCGGTCCCTTCTAAGTCAACTATGACGAAATCGGCGTCGGTGCGGGCATCCTCGATCGTGTCTATGATTGTTTCGGCCGAGTCATCAACTATGAGCCGAAGGGATTCCGGAACCGGGCGAAGCTGCGACCAGGCTACAAGGGGCCTGTTGGGGTCCGCGTCGATCAACGCGACCTTGCGACCCGCCGCGACTAGCTCGCCGGCGAGGACAACGGCCGAAGTCGTTTTGCCAACCCCGCCTTTGCTCGAAACAAATGATATGACCGCCATGCGACCTCCGCTCATCTAATGACCAGCAGCATGTTAGCTGCGTGCACTTTATAATCGGTTAAACAGCCGCTTGCCATCTTATTGCAAATTAATAGCCGCTAGTAAACAGCTAATTTCTTTAGGCGCAGCTCTTGCCCTTTCTTCCTCTCTAAAGCCCATGCGACATTGGCCGCAGGCGAGGCGGTTGGTGATTTTGCTCTGAGTGTGCCGGGCCGGACCGCTTATTACGCGGTCCGCAACCGCCGCAGGGTCGCGTGAGCGGCCCGAACAGCGGCGTCCGCTTATGTTTTCACATAGAGAATAGAATTAGAGGGGGATTCAGTCTGGTTATCGGACTCACGTTTCATGAAGGTCTTTGCCATCTTCACAAGGGCCTGCCCCAGCGGACTATCACCAGCGTCGAGCTGCGTTCGCTCATCGAGGGGCAGGGTGCTCCGGTAGACGTCGATTGCCTCGCTCCATGCCTGCTGATCCTGTCCATGATCCGCAGGCGGGGGAGGGGCCTTTCCAAACCGGCCAAGAAACTGCCGGGCCTTTTCCGGCAGGGACAAGCGGTAGGCGTTGCTCGCCTGCTGCACCTGGGGGCCGCGCCCCTCGTTCCCGGTCGGCTCGTAGCGCCGCAGCCAGTCGATGAAGCCATGCGCCCGCAGGTTCTTCAGCGCCCGCACGATCGTGTCCCGCGACCGGCCCAGGCGGTCCATGATCGTGGTGATTGACGGCTCCAGCCGGCCGGTGCGGAAGTCGATCAGATTGACGAACAGCCGCAGCACGTCGAGCGCCACCGATCCGAGCGGGCCGCTGCGCTCGCCCTTCTCGTGCAAGCCGGCCTCGTTGTAGATTTCGGCCGCCTTCAAGATCGCCTGCACGTCCTTGCGCGTCGTCGCCTGCCAGATACGGCCCTCCGATCGCCCCTTGAAATAGCTGCGCCGGCGAACCGGCGTCGGGCAACGCTCGGCCGGGGGAGGCAGGACTAGGCCAAGCGCGGCTTGTCCCGATCCGCGCCATGCGGCCCGGCGCTCCTGGGCGAGCGCGGAGAGCTGGCCGGCGTCTTCCTCGGAAAGCTGGCCGGCACTGTAGCGCGTCCAGACCTCCCGCATGATTTCATCAAGCGCGTTCGCACGCGCGCATCCAATCGCGGCCGCAATTTGCGTCCTCAACATCTGTCCTTCGTCCTTCCAATCGGAGGACATGACGGCGCGGACGGCGGACAAAGATTCCCCGTTCCCGGCGAGACTCACTCTTGCCGGGTGGTTCACTCTCGACTATGTTAGGGGCTGTTCAGGCGGTCCTAACAAAGCCGTTTCCGAAATCCGAAAACCCCTTGCCGCTGCTAACGGCTAGGGGTTTTTCATTTCATGTCCTCGGTGCGTTCTCGATATAGAACCTCAAAGCTTCTTCGATGATCGGGGCGCGTGATGACACGCCCTTCGCTTCCTTGATCTGGTCAAGTCGTGCGACCAGATCGGCGGGAAGATCGGTGTTCACATAGATGCGGCCGGCCACCTTTAACCGCTCCCGATGGGCGGCTACCTTCTCTTTTACCGGTATAGCGGTTCGACTCATGGTTACATGAAACCGCGATTCTTCCGATTCTACAACCCCTTGAATCCAAACCGCTGAAATCGTGGGGTTTCCATTGTGGTAGCCGGCGCTACCGGATCATGATCTCGGGGCTCCGTGGGAATCTCTGCAATATTACCCGCTAAGAGATTTTTGGTGTGACGGAAAACAGATGATTTCCGCGTAGCGGTTCGGCGGGTCGAAATCGACGGGGTGACTGGGCAATTATTTGCGCGACAAACCCTGTCGGAATGTGAGACTGTGCGGCAACACGGAATTTGAGGTTTGTCGTGCATGTTGATCGGTTACATGCGGGTATCGAGCGGTGATGAGCGGCAGTCGGTTGCCTTGCAGCGCGACGCCCTGCTCGCGGCCGGGGTCGATCAGCGTCACCTGCATCAGGATCGCGCTTCGGGCGCGCGCGACGATCGGCCGGGGCTGAAGGCTTGCCTTGCGGAATTGTGCGAGGGTGACGTGCTGGTCGTTTGGAAGCTCGACCGTCTGGGCCGATCACTCTCCCACCTGATCAGAATCGTTGAGGATCTGAAGATGCGCGGGGTCGCCTTCCGCTCTTTGACGGAAGCTATCGACACGACGAATTCGCACGGTGCGTTCCTGTTCAACCTGTTTGGCACGCTCGCCGAATACGAGAGAGTGCTGATCACGGAGCGGGTCAACGCTGGACTGGCGGCGGCACGCCGGCGCGGTCGCAAGGGCGGTAGGCCACCGACGATCGACACCGAAAAGGTTGAGCAGATTCTGGCGGCGCTGGAAGCCGGCGCCAGCAAGGCGTCGGTGTGTCGGACATTCAAGGTGCCGCGCTCGACTCTCATCGATACATTGCGGCGAACCGGATGGACCGGACCGGGCAAAGAAGATGAGCCTGCTCCCCCAGTTTGAGAGCGGGTGTGACCGATGGCCTTCCTCGACGCGCAGTCGCGCACCGTTCTGTTCGACCCACCCGATGTTTATGAAGAGGCCCTCGCGCGCTATGCGCTGTCCGCTGAGGACATCGCTTTCGCCAGGGCGCATCGCCGATCGCATAATCGTCTGGGTTTTGCCATCCAACTCGCCCTGGTGCGTGATCTCGGTCGTCCGCTCCGCGCTGGGGAAGTTCCGCCTCAGGCAGTCGTCTCCGTTGTCGCCGACCAGTTGGGCATCGACGCTGCGGTGTTCGCACTCTATGCCCAGCGGGAGGAAACCCGTCGAGAACATACGCGGGAGATTGTCGTCGCACTGGATCTCCGGCCCGTCCGGGCGAGCGATTATCGATCCCTGATCACCGCGGCGGCACGCGAGGCAGCCGCTACCGAACAAGGCGAGCCGATCACCAAGGCCGTGATCGAAGCCCTGAAGGAGAGGAAGCTGCTCGTTCCTGTGCCGGAACTGCTGATACGTCTGGCGATGGCGGGCCGGGCGGCAGCGCGACGACAGGCTTATCGCGGCTTGATCCGGGGCATGGAGCAACCGTCCATCGAGGCGCTTGATCAGCTTCTCATCGATCGGTCCGGCGATCGGAGCCATCTCGGCTGGATTGCGGAAGCGCCGGAGGGGACGAAACTGAAAAACCTCAAGGGCCTGATTGCCCGGCTTGAGGTTCTGCGTTCGGCGGCGATTTCCGATGAGCGACGTAAAACGATCCATGCCAACCGCTATGGCATCATCGCCCGGGACGCCCGCATTCTGCATGCCCGTGAGATACGACGCCTTACATCCGAGCGCCGCTACGCCACGCTGACGGCGTTCGTCATCGAGAGGCAGGCGGCAATCACCGACCTTGCGATCGACATGTTCTGCAAACTGATCGGCAGCACCCGGCGCAAGGCTGAACTGAGCCGCACAGAACGCCGGCTGAAAGAAGCCGAGATTCTTGATGGGGTGGCGCTCGATCATCTCAAGCTTGGCGAGGCGCTTCTGGCCGCCCGTGAGAACAACACCGATCTCGCATCCGCAATTGCAGTCTCACTCGGCTGGGACGGATTGACCGCCAGCGTGGCCGCAGCCAGGTCCGTCGTGCGCCCCGATCGCAGCGACGAATTCGATGAGCTCATAGAGCGGCACAAATCGCTGCGAAAGCTGGGCAGGCTCATGTTCGGCGCGTTCTCTTTCCGGTCGTTTCGTCCCGATGATCCGGTTTTGAAGGCAGTGGATCATCTGCGTGCGCTCTACAGTGGCAGGAAACTACCCGCGCAGGTGCCGTTCGCGTTCATGACGCGCAAGTGGCGGCGACGTGTGCGCTCGGACGGTGTCACCATCGACCTTCGGGCTTGGGAAGTGGCGGTACTCGTTCACCTTCGGGAGCGCCTGCGGGCCGGTGACATATGGGTTGATGGCAGCCGAGCATGGCGCAGTTTCGAGGATTATCTTCTGCCTCGACCGATCTTTGCCCTGATGCGCGCCGAAGGCCGGCTCGGGCTTGCCATCCCTGACAGCTTTGCCGAATGGCGAGCCGAACGCACCGCCACGCTCGACGCGAAACTCAAAGAGCTGGCAAGGGCGGCGGCCGCCAACGCCATTCCGGATGCGGCTATTTCCGACAAGGGTTTGTCGGTCTCCCCGATCCGCGAGGAGGAGCGTGACGGGATCGTCGCGCTCAGCCGGCGTCTTTACATCCTCGTTCCCCGGATCAGGATCACCAGCCTGCTTGCCGAGGTCCACAGCTGGACCAGGTTCCTTGACAGCTTCACACACTATCGCACCGGCGAGACGGCGAACGACGAGCCGGCGCTGATGGCCGCTATCCTTGCCGACGCCACCAACGCCGGTGCTGAACGCATGGCGGAAAGCTCACGCGGCGTCACGATCCACCAGATGATGCTGATGGTAGATAGGCATCTGCGCTCGGAAACCTATGCTACGGCGACCGCCGTGCTGGTCGATGCGCAGCAGGCTCATCCCTTCGCCGCGGTCTGGGGCGACGGTCATATCTCCTCCTCGGACGGGCAGTTCTTTCCGGCAGGCGGGCGCGGTGAAGCCAGCCTCGAATACAATGCAAAATACGGCAAAAGACCAGGTGCTTCGGTCTATGGCTTCCTGTCCAATCGTTTCGCCTCCTTCTTCTCCCGGATGATCCAGGCGTCCGAGAGCGAAGCGCCCTACGTGCTCGACGGCCTCCTTCACAACGAAAGCTCCGTCGAAATCCATGAGCATGCAACCGATACCGCCGGCGCGACCGAAACGACATTCGCTATGTTCCATGGCTTCGGCTATAGGCTCATTCCTCGTATCCGCAATCTCGGCAATCGCAGGCTCTTCGTCATCGATCCCGACGCGGCGTACGACCCGCTCGGGGCGCTGATCTCGGGAGCCGTCAACATGGATGTCATCGAGCAGCACTGGGATGAGGTCTTGCGGCTGAAGTCATCGATTGGCGCGGGCCTCGTGCCGCCGTCCGTCATCCTCAAGAAGCTTGCCGCATCGCCTCGGCAAAATCGGCTCAATCAGGCGCTACGCGAAATGGGCCGGATTGAACGCTCGATCTTCATCTGCGACTGGTTGCTCGACACCAAGCTCCGGCGCAGATCGCATGCCATCCTCAACAAGGGTGAAAGCCGTCACGCCCTTGCCCGGGCGGTCTTCCTCCACCAGCTTGGCGAGCTGCGCAACCGCGTGGCGGAAACCATGGCCTATCGGGCGTCAGGTCTCAACCTCGTCGTCAACGCCATTATCCTGTGGAACACCGTCTATCTCAGCCGCGCTGTCGATTATGTCCGCACCCAGGGCATCGATATTCCCGCCGAGCTGCTCTCCCAAGTCGCACCACTTCCCTGGGCTCATATCGCACTCACC
>NZ_JBSXNB010000016.1:0-7512 GCF_054073275.1 Pannonibacter sp. Q-1 | reverse complement strand
GGAAGCCTGCTCCGGCGCCTGAACTTAACCATCTGACAAAAATAGCCTTTCCTAGCTATCTATGTCAGCCCCTATGAGAATATCATCGCGCCGAACACGATGATGTAGATCATGACAGTGGCAGAACTGGCTTCTGACAGGACCGAAAGAAAGGTGGTGCGGTTCAGCTTGCCGCGGCCGAGTGCGAAGAAGAAGGCGAAGACCACACCGACCGCTGCCGCCTCATTCACCGTGAAAACGCCGGAGTAGATCCCTCCCAGAACGATCACCGCGAGAGCAATCGCCCCCCAGGACCGGCCCAATGCACGAACACGGTCGCGCAGGGGCAGTTTGTCCGACCCCGGCATCGCATCAGGATTGCGCCAGGCGACGATCCAGATGGCTGTCAGATACAGCAAGACAGACAAGAGGGCAGGGAGGATTGCAGCGGAGAAGAGTTTCAGGACGGACACTTCGGTCAGGACGCCATAGAGGACCATGATGCTCGAAGGCGGCACGATGATCCCCAAGGTGCCTCCGGCCGCAACCGCACCGGCCGAGCTTCCCTTGGAATATCCGCGGGCGATCATTTCCGGCAGGGCGACCCGTCCGAATGTGGCTGTCGTTGCCACCGAAGATCCGCAGACCGCGCCGAACCCGGCGCTGGCAACGATGGTCGTAGCCGCCAGCCCTCCGGGGCGATGGCCAACCAGAGCTTCCGCCGTTTCGAAGATGTCTTTCGCCAATCCGCTTGTGGCGGCCAGGCTTCCCATCAACATGAACAGCGGAATGACCGCCAGATCGAGGTTGGCCATTGTTGCCGCCGGCTCGGAGGCCAGGAGTTTGACTGCAGGCGCCCATCCGGCAATCGCGGCAAAGCCGCCGACCCCGACAACTGCCATGGTCACACCAATGGGGACATGCAGCAAAATCAGAACGAACATGCAGATTAGCCCGATGACGGCGATCGTTACAGGATCCATCCTTATGCTCCCCCGCCCGGTGCCGTATCGTTCAAACCGTGAAGATCTTTGGCCGTCCGATGATCGAACAAACTGGCTATGTCCTTGATAACGTTTAAGGCCTGAATGAGCGCCGCGTAGTAAAGGAACGCGGTGGCGACGCTCCACCAGGGCCAGATCGGCCAGGCCAACACCCAGGTCCGCCGTTCGCTTGTGTAAGTGCCTTCCACGAAGGGAATGAACTGCCAAGCCATCACCGTGATGACCATGAAGACGACAAGGCTGGAGAACAGCTGGAGCAGTTTGTTGGCCCGAAATCCAAGCATCGCGCCCAGAACTTCGATCGAGATGTTCCGTCTGTCTGCGAGATTGGCCGGGATACAGCTGGCGATGACCACAGCCATGACGACGGCGCTGACGTCGTTCACACCATGGATCGGGGCCGAGAAGAACGATCGCAGCAAGGCATCAACCGTGGTCATGACCGCCAGCATCAACAGTCCCGCGAACCCGAGCAGTGCCAGCCATTTCGCGCCACGGCGCAAATAGGCATCCAGTTTGTTCATCTGTCTCCCTCCCTGAGAACAACCCAACTGCCGCTTTACCGGTCAAACGGATCCCGATTTACCCCTTTCTTGTGTGTGTTCGGACAGCGAACACTTCCAAAACAAGTCAGCCTCCGGCCCGAAGCCGTTTCACCTCGGCCGAGGACAGCCGTCCAACCAGGTCGCGCGTTATCGCATCGGCGGTGCGCAAGAGCTTTTCGCGGTAAAGCTGAAGGCCCTTGCTGAAGGGCATTGCACTGGTCAGCCAGATCAGGGTGAGACAGGCGAAAACCTTGTCCTCGTACCAGATCGGGGCTGAAATGCTGCCGGTTTCAGGTGTGAAATCCGCGATCCGGTAGCCCACTCCCAGTTCCCGGACTTTCACCAGAATGGCGTGCAGCGGGCCATCCCTGGTCATGAAGGGGGCAGTCCGCCCGTTCGTCTCCGTCAAAAGATTGAGCAGTGCCGTCCGGTCCTCTTCCGGCATGTAGGCAAGCAGCGCCCGTCCGCTGGAGGTTTCGACCAATGGCAACTGTCTGCCGACCATGCCGTGGTTCACGGAATAGGGGCTGATCTTGTGCGTCGATTCACGGACTTCCATGTGACTGTTTCTCAAGGTCACGAGATCAAGCGGCCAAAGCACGTCGCGGCCGAGTTCGATCATATGGGGAACCGCGATCTGGCAAACCCAGTCCTCCTCGCGATACCCGGAACTGAGCGACTTCACATGAAGCGTTGGACGCCAGCGGTTCGAGAAATGGTCTCGAGAGATCAGCTCCATCTCCTCAAGCGTTTTCAGAAGCCTGTAGACGGATGGACGCGGAATCCCGGTTGCCTTCGCAATCTCGCCCGGCTTTGCCCCGTTGAACTGGTTGATGGCCCGAAGCACGGCAACACCGCGCTCTAACGCTTTGATCGATGGTTCAGAAATAGGTTCCTCCCATAACCTGATTTCACTTCCAGCCCGCTCAGCTTGCACGTTGAAAAATGGGGAGTAAAGCGATTTGTTTAGTATGCTGTCAGATCTTGAGGCCCTTTCCGCAAGGGTTGATCCTAAATAAAAATAACAAAAACATTATGTTAGAGGTTTCCTCCTTTTCAGAATAGCCGCTTCATGGCCATCAGGACGTCCAAAATGTTCGCTGGCCGGACAAATTCTATTTTGTGAGAGCATCACGGCGGATGGGGGGCTAGATGTCGCAAGACGGTGCCCGCTACCGCCGGACGGGTTGTTCGGAGCCGGTGGTGCGCAGGGCGATCCATATCCGGCCGCCTGCACACGCGAGGAGGAGACAGCCTATGCCCATCACGTCACTCGGCTACATCGGTATTAACTCCAAGAAACTCGGCGACTGGGACGGCTTCGCCACTGATCTTCTCGGCATGCAGAAAGTGGATCAGGGCGGCAGCATGAGCCTTTACCGCATGGATGACCGCAAACAACGGCTCATCGTGACCGGGGAAGGTGAAGAGGACCTGGCCTTCATGGGCTGGGAGGTGAACACACCGGACGATCTGGACGCTCTGGCATCCAGGCTTGAGAACAACAGGGTCAAGGTCACCTGGCACGACGCTGGCCTTGCCGGTCAACGGCACGTTGCCCGCCTCATCTCGTTCTGCGATCCCGACGGCAACCGGCTGGAGGTCTTCTGCGGGCCGGAGATTGCAAGCGACCCGTTTCTCTCGGGCCGCCCGATTTCCGGGTTCAAGACCGGGTCCCTCGGCATGGGGCATGCGGTGCTGCATGTCGCCGATGTCGAAGGCATCCTGAGCTTCTACCGCGACCTGCTGGGATTTCGCGTCACCGACTTCGGCCTGACGCCCTATCCGCTCTACTTTTTTCACGTGAACGGCCGGCATCACAGTTTTGCGATGGTCGGTTCCGGCCGCAAGGGCATTCACCACTTCATGGTCGAGCTGCTCTCTCTGGATGATGTGGGGCAGGGATACGACCTTGCCCAGGAACGCGAGGAAGGCGTGGCCTATTCGCTTGGCCGCCATTCCAATGACCATATGCTGAGCTTCTACACGCACACCCCCTCCAACTTCTTCGTTGAATACGGCTGGGGCGCGCAAGTCGTCGATCCCGTGACCTGGCAGCCTTTCGAGACACATGAAGGCCCTTCGACCTGGGGGCACGAGCGGCTGTATCTTCCCGAAGATGATGAGATCCGGGCCCGGATGCGCAAGATGCGGCTGGACAATGCCCGCTCGGGCTTTCGCGCTCCAAATCCACGGCCGAACTGTGCGTGGCTCGACACTGTCGTGCACCGCGAATGATGCCGGCATTCACCTGCCATTCCGTGCGACTTCATGAAGGGGAGACCGATCCTTGCGGATTTCATCATATATATTGCCGAACGGCATCCATTCCTACGGCCGCCTCGAAGGCGATACTGTCGTGGACGCGGGCGAGGCCCTGCGCAGACAGTTTGCTGATCTGAGGGCCCTGATCGCGGGCGATGCGCTCACGTTGCTCTCATCCGCTGGCGGCGATACCCTGGCCTTGGCGGACGTGACGATGCTGCCGACGATCCCCAATCCGGACAAGATCATCTGCATCGGTCTCAATTATCTGGGACACATCAAGGAAACCGGCCGGGACCGGCCGGAATACCCTTCGATTTTCACACGCTATCCGTCTTCTGTCGTTGGTCATGGCCAGCCCCTCGTGCGTCCTGCCGCCTCACACATGTTCGACTTTGAGGGCGAGTTCGCAGTCGTCATCGGCAAGGCCGGCCGCCATATCTCCAGGGATGCCGCCTTTGAACATGTCGCCGGATACACCTGTTTTAACGACGGCTCGATCCGCGACTTCCAGCGTCATACGACCCAGTTCTGGGGCGGCAAGAACTTCTGGCGTTCCGGTTCGATGGGCCCCTGCCTCACCACTACCGGAGAACTGGGGGATCCGGCAAAGCCGCGGATGGTGACCCGCCTGAATGGCGAGGTCATGCAAGACACGTCGGTTGGTGACCTGGCGTTCCAGATCCCTGACCTGATTTCCTACCTCTCGGCCATCATCGATCTCGTCCCTGGCGACATCATCGCCACCGGAACGCCCAGCGGGGTCGGAAACTTCCGCGATCCGAAGGTTTTCATGCAGCCCGGCGATCTGATCGAAGTCGAAATCGATGGGATCGGAACTCTGTCGAACACCATCGTGGACGAGAGCTAAGCCAACAGAATACAGGAGCAGGCCCATGATTGAGGTACGGACCGGCGTCGCCGTCATCGGCGGCGGCCCAGTCGGGCTGAGCGCAGCAAACCTGCTGGGGCATCTCGGGATCTCGTGCGCACTCTATGAAAAGAATGCCACGACATCGTTTCATCCCCGCGGACATGTTGTAAACACGCGGACAATGGAAATCCTCCGGATGCTCGGCGTGGCCGAAGCGGTCGATGCGGTTTCCCTTCCACTCGAGCGGCACGCAGGCATCGCTTTCGTCACAAGCCTGACTGGTGACGAGATCGGTGTCATCGAGACCCGAAGCAACCCGGAATGGGCAAGGATCGAGCGTTCTCAAAGCCCGGTCTTCAAGCGCTCCTGCCCACAGGACCGGCTGGAGCCGGTGCTGCGCGAGCATGCGGAAACCTGTGACGGCGTCAGTGTCAGCTTCGGGCACACGGTCACTGCTGTTCACCAGGACGGCACCGGAGTGACCCTGGACTGGACAGACAGTTCCGGCAGGACCGGCCGCACCCGTGCACAATATCTGATTGCCGCCGACGGACCGCGCAGCAGCACGCGGGATGCGGTTGGGATCGAAATGGAAGGAAGGTCGATCGGGCAGCAGATCGGCATCTATTTCCATGCCGATCTCTGGGCGCTGGTCGAAGACCGGCCCTATCTGCTGTGGTGGATCTACAATGCCCGCACGTCCGGGGTTCTCATCTCACTCGATGGCCGCAGCCGCTGGACCTATAATTTCGGCTACAGGGAAGATGAATCCCGTGATGACTTCACGGCCGAACGCTGCCTGAAGATACTTCGGGCGGTCATCGGAGATGAAGACATCCCGATCGAGATTCAGAACATCATGCCGTGGCGCATGCAGTCGCGCATCGCGGATCGGTTTTCTCAGGGGCGCGTCTTCATCGCAGGCGATGCGGCACATCCGCTTCCGCCGACCGGAGGGCAGGGCTTCAACACCGGTGTGGCCGATGTGCACAATCTGATCTGGAAGCTGAGCCTTGTGCTGAACAAGACGGCGCCCGAAGCTCTCCTGGACAGTTACAACATTGAGCGGCGGCCCGTGGCGAAGTTCAATGTCGAGCAGAGCGCCCGCAATGCCCTGGCCATGGTTGAGCGTGGGCTCTCCGGCATTCTGGCCAACGACAGCCTGCTGCTGGCGAACCTGGAAGGACCGGAGGGGGCCGAAAACCGCGGCAAGCTGGCTGAAGGCATCCCGGAGCAACGCGCGCATTTCGACTATCCGGGCCAGACCTTCGGGTTTCACTACGAGTCCTCCTTGATCACCCCTGATGGCACGCCTGTGCCCGCGTTCTCGGTCACGGCCTATGAGCCGTCGGCACGGCCTGGACATCGTGCGCCGCATATGGAGATCGAAGGGCAAGAAGGCCGGTCGCTGATCGACCTTTTCGATTATCGCGGCTTCACGCTGCTCACCGGTCCGGATGGCAATGCCTGGACGGCAGCCGGCCAGTTGGCGGCGCAGGACCTGGGCCTCCCCATCTCCTGCTACGCGATCGGCACAGATGTGGCCGTGAACGCAGACGAATGGTGCAGGCTTTATGGCGTCTCCAAAGACGGCGCCGTCCTTGTCAGGCCTGACGGCCACGTCGCTTGGAGATCGGCTGGCGCTGGAACGCCGGATGAGCTTCGCGCGGCTGCAGCTCGCGCCATTGGGCGATCTGCCGCAGAAAGCCCGGCGGAAAACAGCCAGCTGGAAGGGGCCGGCTGAGATGATGGTACCTGAAACCCAGACAGCTGTTGTCATCACCGCCGCCGGTGGTCCCGATGTTCTCGTGCCGGAGCGCGTCCCGGTCGGGATGCCCGGACCGGGACAGGTTTTGATCCGTGTCACGGCTGCCGGGATAAACCGTCACGATGTGCATCAGCGGGCAGGCGGCCGGCATAGTGACGGCAATGCGGTGCCGGGACTTGAGGTCTGCGGCACGGTCGCCGCGCTCGGCGATGGTGTGGAAGGTCTCCCGGCAGGCGGCCGCGTCATGGCACTGGTCCAGGGCGGTGGCTATGGTCAATATGCGGTAGCGAGTGCCACGCTGACGATGCCTGTACCGGATGAGCTCACGGACAGTGAGGCCGCCGCCATTCCAGAAGCCGTTTTCACGGCCTGGTGGAATTTTTTCCATCTGATGTCGCTCGGAAAGGACCAGTTCGGGCTGTTCCACGGCGGCACCAGCGGGGTTGGCCATATTGCGCTGCAGGCCATGTCGGCGCTGGGCTACAAGGTGCTTGCCACAGCTGGAAGTGACGGGAAAGTTGCGGCGGCCAGGGCATTTGGCGCCTATGCCGCGTTTTCCTACCGCGATCCGGATTTGGCCGCCAAGGTGATGGATGCAACGGGCGGTGCCGGGATTTCCGCTCTGCTTGACGTGTCCGCCGGCGCACATCTGGAACAGGATCTCAAGATGATGGCCGATGACGGACAGATCGCACACTTGTCCGGTGGCGGCGGGGCGGCGCTCGCCATCCCTCTTCGCGATGTCATGGCCAAACGGATCCGCATCACCGGGTCCTTGCTGCGCCCGTTGCCGCTCGACAGGAAAGTCCTTGTGGCGGAAAGCATTCGCAAAGAGGTTTGGCCCTTGCTTGGCCGCGAGGTACGCCCGGTCATCGCTCAGGAGTTCGACTTCCGGGATGCTGCTGCAGCGCATCGCTTGATGGAGGCCAACAGTCATATCGGCAAGATCATGCTCAGGGTTACTCACGACTGAGAGACAAGGGGAGGACAGTCATGAAATTCTATTTGGGGCTGACATAGATAGCTAGGAAAGGCTATTTTTGTCAGATGGTTAAGTTCAGGCGCCGGAGCAGGCTT
>NZ_JBSXNB010000015.1:923-9423 GCF_054073275.1 Pannonibacter sp. Q-1 | reverse complement strand
CGAGATAGCCGCTCTGGGCCTGAGGCGTTTGCAGATGCTGCTGAATGTCGAAGCGCGTTGTTTCCAGTGCCATACTGCCGTTCCTCTGCCGGGCTTCAGAGTGACGCGATACGGCCCGCAGGGCAACCGTGAGCGGGCCGCAGCCCCTTCCAGCGCCGCCCTCGGGCGGCAAGCGTCATGCCACCCCCTCATCGCCCGCAAGCGGGCAGGGGTCAGCCTGCCTCGCTGGAACCTTTGGGCTGCTTTGNGGGGGCAGCCTGCCGCGCTGGAACCTTTGGGCTGCTTTGACTGACAGCCTCCCCCCGCCTCCCTTCGGTCGCCACTCCCCCGCCCGTGGCCGGTCGGGTGCGTGGTGAAGCTTATGGGGGGTGTCTGTCCGTCAAACCGCGCTCCGCACCACTTGCCCAGCTCTCGCCCTGCCCGCATTTGCGTGATTTTCCGGCAAGCCTGCGGCTACCCTGCCGCATGACCGCAGAAGAGCGCGGCTGTCCATAGCCCGGAGGTTTTAACTACCGCGAAATGCGAAGGGCTGTTAAAGTGCACAACGAGAAATTCCCACAAGCAGAACCTTATCGTAGCAAGGCGTCAAAGCAGCGCCAAGCTAAGCGAGAAAGAGAAAAGTGAAAGTTACCCGCACCCTGCTAGCTGATGTACCACCCCAGATTGCAGGGATATGCAAGACGGCAGGTTACATTCGTGCAGACATCTGGCGTCGGTATGGTGCGCTCGGTAATGTAGGTGTGTCGGCATCTGCCTTGCGTAGCGAGATTGTCGAAAAGAAGATTTTCGATGATTTATGCATCGATGGCACTATCCGAGCAGAAACAACCAAGGACATCGTTAACGACATTCTGACTTACAAGGCGGCAGCGAAACTGAAGGTGCGCCAATCAATTGCCAAGCGCACCCGCGACGAGAACGAGCGCAAGCGACTCTATACCTTGTTAAAGCGAGACGAGTGGTTATCTGAACCCTTCCTGCATCGTCAAATGCGCAAGCACTTTCGTCACGGTAAATCGGTAATAGCTAATCAGTTCATCGTTCGCTCAGATAAATTCTCCGCCGAAGTAGTTGACGGAAAGTTGGTCATTACAATCAAGATTGCTAAAAAATACGGCGAAAACATTGTGCTAACCACAAATACAAACGGCAAAAATGTTGATCTGAAAGGCAGCAATCTGCGGATCATCGTCAAAGACGGCTTCACCGAGATCCATTACGCCACCGAAAAAGGTGCAGGACGTAAGTGTGGCGAAAAAATACTTGGAATTGATAAAGGCTACACCGAGGCTTTCACTGACTCAGATGGCGAGCATCATGGAAAAAACTTCGGCAAGATGATGACCGAGTACAGCGACAAAGTTTCCGCTACTGGAAAGCAGCGAAACAAACTACATGCGCTGGAAAAGAAGCATCGACAAGCTGGTCGTATCGCCAAGGCTGACAGAATTAAAAAAAATAATTTGGGGCGCAAGAAGATCGACGCCCGTAAGGAAGCTACCCAGAAGCGACTGCGAACTATCGCCTACCAATCGGCACATTCAATTGTCAATAAGGCTTCGGTAGTTGCTTCTGAAGATTTAACTGCTGTCATTGCATCGAAATATCAATGGAGGCGGTTTAATCGCAGAATGAGTGCATGGGCTAAAGGCGTGCTTGCCGAAGCACTAGACTCTGTATGTGAGCAGCGTAACGCCAAGCATATTTTGGTGAATGGGGCTTATACATCGCAAATGGACTCTACCAACGGCTTGCTGGAAGGTAAGCGCGAAGGTGATAAGTTTTACCGTGCGAACGGGGATGTTCTTCAGGCCGACCACAACGCTGCTTTGAACGTGTTAGCGCGATTAGATGATAGTGAGATTTCTCGCTTTACTCCCTACAAGGAAGTGCGTCAAATTCTGCTTTCACGTTCTCCGGCGCAACTGAGCGTCAAGGGGCTTGAGTTGGGTGCGAAAGCGCGTCAACCAAGTGCGGATAAATCCTATGTGCAACTATGCACAAGTTTTTAGGAACAGCCCCACATAGCGTAGGGCTGTGGTCAGGCGTGCGGGCCGCTACATCTCCAGCCCGCCGCCCCGGTCATAGCCTCTCGCCTGCTCGCGCCTCTGCTTCCGCTCAAGCGTCACTGCCGCGCGTCTAACAGCTGATTGACTGAGGCTATCAATATCTTTGTGTGTTCCTCTTGCGATTTCAACAGCTCGGCTTGTGAGTTCAACAGCCCTGTCAAACTGTCTAAGCGCGTCTTCAAACGCTCTTGCTCGACCTCTATCTTCTTCACTCTCTGACCAATACGCTCTGATAGAGCTTGCAAGCTGCCGGAGTTTGCCTCCAAACCTTGCGCCAGTTTCTCGAATTGTTCGAGCAATGCGCTCTCTAAGGCTGTCAGTTGCTGCATTGCTTTTCCTCACTTCCCGCTGAGCTTCAGGCACGTCTTGCCGTCGCACGTGTATTTCGCTTGGTCTGCGGAGTCCGGCAGGACGAGGAACGTCCCATTGGGTGCCTGCAAGATCCTGACGCCCCCCGTCTGTGCCTGGAGCTGGGCTAAGGCCTGCGTCTCTGCTTCGACCTGGCTGCGCAGTTCCCAGACGTTGCCCGACATCCACCACGTCCCGGCCCAGAGAAGCGCTAAGGAGATCCCGACGATGGTAACGCAGATCGCTGCGGTCCAGCGCGGCCAGCGCAGCAGCTCGGCCAAGCTCGCGGTCATCTGGCCGTGCTCTTGGATATCGCTCCTGATTTTTTTCAGCTCGCGTTCGCACTCGCTCGTCAAGCTCTTGGCGAGCCGCTTCAGCTCGGCTGAGGTCATTGCCTCGATCTCGGCGCTTTGGCGTTCCAGACGCTCCCGCGCCTCGCGCATTTTCTCGTCCAAGCTCTGCTTCATAGGTCCATGATTCCTCGTAAATTCGGCCCTTGAGGCGGTATCTCTCGTCTGTGTCCGGATCTCTGACGGTCAGGTAAGCCTTGCCTTGTCGCACCACCTCAAGGCCCGCGGCCTCAAAGGCCTGCACAAGGCTGCGCCGGTCGGTAACGTCTCCCTGCGCTACAAGGGCCGTAGCGTAGTCGTGGAGCCCTTCCCGGTCCCTCCGCAGGGAAAACCCCTCCCCGGCCCTCTCCGGGCTCACAGAGAGCTCCTGAGCGCGTTCCGGGTCATCCGGGCTCGCCCAGCCGTGGCGATAGTTCAGCGCGTCCTGAAAGGGCTGGAAATGGCCTCGCCAGCCCGGCGGGGCGATGTTCAGCGCCTTGCCGGTGGTCAGCTCCATGCGCGGCGTCACGAAATGCAGCTCGACGCGGCCATGCTCCGTGTGCCGTATCCAGCTGATATCGTACTGGTCGCGCTCAAGACCGGCGAAGGCCACACGCTCAAACAGCGTCATGGCCTCAAGCTGCTGTTCGTCGGTCGGCTGGTCCTCGGCCGCGAAGCTCAGGACGCCATGCGTGTACGTCCACTGGCGGTCCTGACTGTCGATAAGCTCGCGGGTGCGCTCCAGATCGCCTCTGACGGCCTCAGGAGCGATTTCACGGCCTTCGGAGCGTGTCAGGTAGTCCGCCACCTGCCGCCCGCTTCCTCGCCCTCCTGTCGTGAATTTAAGCAGCATCGGTACTGGCCTCGTGGGCGCGACGTATCACGCTCAATTCACGGTCAATCTCGATCAGCCGCGCCAAGATCGCGGCGGCTGGTATCGCCTCGCCGCGTCGTGCGTACCAGTGCGACACACGGGCGAGCTGGTTCAGGTTGTTGCCGATGCTCGCCAGCTGCCGGAGCAAGGCCGGATCGGCCACCGGCGGGGGCTTGCGGCGGCTGCGGCGCTGGCCGGTCATCAGCGAGCGGATCAGCGATGACAGGTCCATGCCGCGACTGGCCGCAATCTCCTGCCAGTGCCGCTTTTCCTCGGCGGTCGTACGTACCTCGATCCTCATTGCCCTACGGTCTCTCAAGTGGTTCAGGGGGTGCAGGGGGGCAGAGCCTCCCCGCCGGGGTTTGGGGCTGGCCCCTTCGGCGGAGCCGAAAGGGGGGATTGAAGGGGGGCTCCGCACCCCTCACGAGCGCGAAGGACGGAACACGCAGTGTCCGGACGAGAGTACGCTCGCGTATCCCTCATTAACAAGCGCTTTTCGGGTGCTTGAAACAGGCTCATGAGAGAACAGGAATCAAGATCCAGTCGCCGACTAGGCGACACCGCTTTGAAGAGCTCAAACAGACACGCGGGAGGGTGATTTTGCGCCTGAGCGGCGCTCTCTCCCTCTTGTTCTAATAGTTCTTATTGTTCTAGGGGCTATTTCGCTTTTATTTTCAATGATTTGCGCGTCTATCGGTAGGGTTTTCAGCCGGAAAGGTAGAGTTTTCAGCCGGAAAAGTAGAGTTTTGAGCCAAAATCCCATATTGACAGGTAGGGTATTTATATTGATTGTACTACTTATGGGAAAAACACTCGACGTTGCCCGTGACAGGGCCTTTGATCAGACCTCCACCGTCCTTCCTGCCGAAGTGGCTCGGGGGGTCTACATGCGCAATGCGCCATCGCTTCAGGCCCTGAAGCTCATGCACCTGATGATCGGCACAGCCGGCGGCAGGATGGCTGACGAAGTGCAGCATCAAATCCGCCTCTCCGAAATTCGGGCGATTGAGGGGATGAACAATCATACCCGCGCCAGTCTGATCCCCCTGTTTCAGGAACTGGCGGCAGCGGTCATGACCCATGACGACCCTGACAAGATGGTCGTCACCATCGGCGGCCTGCTGGACGAGGCCCGGATAGACTACCGGCACGAGATCAGCGGTGATCTGCTGGTGTCATGGTGGTTTGGCCGGACCTTCCGCCGCATGGCGGCGGAATCGAACCATTGGGCGATCCTCGACCGCCAGACCGTCTTTCACCTCGGCAGCAAATATTCGGTGCTGCTCTTCCAGCACATCTCCAGCCTCGTGAACCTCGACCGGATCACGGCCAAAACCTTCACCATCCCGGAGTTGAGAGCAGTCCTCGGCATCCCCGAAGGCAAGATCCAGCGGTTTGCGAACCTCAAGAAGGACGTGCTTGATCCTGCCATTGAGGAAATCAACCAGCTCTCCCGCCTGACACTGACCGCCACGGCCAGCAAGATTGGCCGGACGGTGGCAACCGTCACCATCGGCTGGCAGGTGAAGGCTGATCCGGCAGCGGCCAAGAAGGAGCTGCAGAGCCACAGCGCAGGCCGGAAAGAGCGGCGCGACGGCAAGACAGAGACGGTGGCCCCTGCCTTCCCGGCCTCTGGCAGTATCGAGTTCGCCGCACGCTGGCGCGATATCAAACGCGAAACAGGCTGCAACATGGACAACATGATGATTGCCGAGAAATTCAGGGCCTTCTGCCGTGAAAGGGCAATCTCGCTCGATGCTCACAACATCGAACAGGTGTTCAAGTCGTTCTGCCAAAAGGTCGGAAAGGTTTAGGGCCGCAAATGGCAGACATACCCCAAGCCTACATTGATGAGGTCACTCAAGAAGTGCACGAGCTTGCGGCACAGCTCGGAAGAACCGCGCACATAAACGAATCCGATGTGTACCTGTCCGGCCCAACGTCTTCATTCGATACTGAGATTATCGCCCGTGACGTCTTCTGTGCTGTCGAAGCACTGCGCGACATGATCAAGCGGCGGGAAGAAAACCGTCTGCGCCACGAAAAATACATGCGTGAGCGCGGCAATCAGCCAGCCAGGTACAGAGCCACGGCCCAGCCAGCCCGGCGAGCCCGGCCCGAACCTTCAGAGCCCGAAGGCTGGTAAGACCGCTCCTCAGTGCCATACGGCCCGCAGGGCAACCGTGAGCGGGCCGCAGCCCCTTCCAGCGCCGCCCTCGGGCGGCAAGCGTCATGCCGCCCCCTCATCGCCCGCAAGCGGGCAGGGGGCAGCCTGCCGCGCTGGAACCTTTGGGCTGCTTTGACTGACAGCCTCCCCCCGCCTCCCTTCGGTCGCCACTCCCCCGCCCGTGGCCGGTCGGGTGCGTGGTGAAGCTTATGGGGGGTGTCTGTCCGTCAAACCGCGCTCCGCACCACTTGCCCAGCTCTCGCCCTGCCCGGATTGGCCGTCTTCCTGTGCCTGAGCCCGAAGACCGCCCGCGCTCCCCACAAAGCGCTGTAGGGCGGGCGCAGGGCGGGCCATCCGCGCCGGTCTGGCAAGCTCCAACGGAGCGCGCAGGTTCGTCCAGGGCGCGAGCCCTAGACGGGCCGGAGAAGGGGGTTTCCAAAGGGGCACAGCCTCTTTCGGTCCAGCGGAAGGCGAGGGGGGTTTCAAAAGGGGGGATGCTGTGGCATCTTCCCTTTGCCTACGGAATGGCTCAGCCATTTCTAGTAGGTTAGAGGATGGCGGGAAATGGCAGAGATTTTAAGGCCCGAATCTGGCGGAAACCCAAGGGCTGCACAGGCACGGATAGCGATGCGAAACGCCACTGCGATTGGCGGGCAGCGCGCCCATGATCTGCGCATCGGACCCCAGCCGTCTTACGTCGATGCTGACCGCTCCAGCCTGAACCGGGTCTTGGTCGAGCCGCTGACCGGCACGAAGCTGCGGGCAATCTGCGAGGAGCGGCGCAGTCAGCGCACAATGCAGCTGGCGATGAAATCCAGTGCCTCGGTCGGTGTTGCAGGCATCATCACCTTCGGCATCGAGGCGCAGCGGATCTTCGACCGCCTGACGCCGGAGCAACAGGACGCGGCTTACCTCGAAACAGCCCAAGCGATTGCCGCCCGCCTCAACAGCACGTTGACCGGCCTTGTGGTTCATGCGGACGAAAGCGCGCCCCACGCACACTTTCAGCTTCCGGCCTATGACCTGACCGGGCACCCGATCAGCGAGACGGCCAAGCGCGCAACCCTGCGCGACATCCAGACCATCACAGCCGAGGTGATGGGCCGTCACGCGGCCGGCATCGAGCGGGGGCACTCAAAGCTGGACCGCCTCAAGGCCGGAGCCTCACCGGCAGAGGTGGTCAATCGCTCTGTAGCCCAGCTTCACAGCGACCTTCCCGCAGAGATCGCGGCCAAGGAAGCGGAACTGGCGGACATTCGGTCGAAGCTGCAAACCAATCTCACCCGGCTGTCCAAGGCCAAAAGCGAAGCCTTGGCAGAGGGCCAGAAAGCAGAGAAGGCCCGCAAGCGTGCCGAAACCTACGAGGCCCGGGCACAGAAGGCGCAAGCCGAACTGGACAGGATCGAAAACGACCTGGTGCGGCTCCGCGAGTTGCAGGCAGGGCTAGAGGCTGAAAACGAGAAGTTGGACAATGCGTTAGCCCAAAAAAAAAAGAATATAGCGGCCTTGCGCACGTCGAAGACGAACTTGCTAGAGAAGTTGCGAGCCTTGAACGCCGCATAAGCACGATTGAACCTGCAAAAATCGAGGCGGCTGCACGGCAATCTATCGCCCGCAGTGCGGCTAGGAAGCTCTCCGCCGATAGCATGGCCGTTGACGCCCGACACGTTCTACGGGAGTTGAAACGGGACGGGGCCGCCGCAGACGGCATCTTCAGCGTCAAACGGGAGCATGAAATCAGTCGGGACCTTCAGGACGCCTTTTTGCCCGCAAGGCGGAAGCTTAAAGCCGAACTTTCCCAAGCAGAAAGCAGACTATCCGGGGCGAAGAAGTCTTTGAGGGATGCTGAATATGACCTCAAATGGTACACTCAGCGCGTTACATCATGGCATTCTGAAAACAAATTTCATTCAATGATTTCAAAATTATTTTCAGACAAGCGGCCACTCGATGTAAAAGAGAAGGAAACGGCCATTCCACGTCTTAAGGAAGAGATTGAAAAGCTTCGCGGAATTATCGCTTCTACATCCGAATTCATTGCAACCGCGATGAAGGAAATTCGCAGACTTACCGTTGAGTTCTCAACTCACCCGCAGGTGAAACCAATTCTGCAACGGGAAATCCGGATACAGGAGCGGATTTTGGAGATCCTCGCCTCTGAGCCTTTGCAGGAGTCTAAGCTTAGACCCCCCGTCAAATCGACAGAGAAGGCCGCTGACGCGAATTTCACGCCCGCAGCACCGGAACCCGCCCCCAAGCCTGAAATCGCGCTCCCTGCCCCTTCTGAGCCGTCTGAACCCGCCATTGAGGAGGAGGAAGAGGCCGAACCGGATTGGTCAAGCTGGTCTACGCCTACTCCTTGACTGGTTCTGCCTCAGCCATCGCACGGGCGCGGATGATCACGCTAAGGGCATGGTCGATATATCCCGCATCCCCGGTTTCGAGGGCATCCCGGAGAAACACGGCCTGCCTTTCAGGGGTATCAAGATACGTTGCCGCATCGAATGGGATTGTCTCAATCGTTGCCACTCTCCCCCCCTCCCCCCTCAGGGGGACAAGATCCAGTCGCCGGCTAGGCGACGCCGATTTCAAAAAGTCCGAGTGTCGGGTGTCGAGTGTCGCGTGTCGCTTCGCTCCACTCTCCACCCGACACTGACACTGTGGGGCTAAAAGACTAGGCGCCGGAGGGTACGAGACTAGGGGCCGGAGGGTA
>NZ_JBSXNB010000015.1:0-863 GCF_054073275.1 Pannonibacter sp. Q-1 | reverse complement strand
ACTAGGCACCGGAGGGTACGAGACTAGGGGCCGGAGGGTACGAGACTAGGGGCCGGAGGGTACGAGACTAGGGGCCGGAGGGTACGAGACTAGGGGCCGGAGGGTTGGAATTCCGTAAAGACTAGCATTTGACAACTAGATCAAATGCTTTTAGCCTAGTCTTATGCGTGAACTCACCGTCCCCTCCAGCGCCGTAGCGCTTCGTTCCGATCAGCCGCTTACCCCGGCCATGGTGTCCACCGTCTGGGAGATCGCCAGCGCACTGGATGAACAGCGCGTCCCGGTCACTGTGCCCAATGCGGTCTGGGTCGAAGTGCCCAGTGCTCGCCTTCGAGGCGAAGGCGGACGCTCGGATAACGTCTGGCTCCGCGAGTGCCTGGACCGGCTTATGGGCGTCAAACTGTCCGGAGAGTACCGGGGTGATCCGTGGGGTGCCGTCGTCCTGGCTGAATGGCACATCACGGAAGGCGGCAGTCTGGTCCGCCTGCTGATCCCGCCCGCGGGCATCCACGCGCTGCGGTCTCCGGCCAATTTCACGAAGATTGAAGCCCACGCGGCCCACCGCCTTACCGGCCACGGACGGCAGCTCTACGCGATCCTGAGCGACAAGAAGCGGCTCGGCCGTCCCTACTGGACCTTCACGCTGGATGAGCTGCGGGCGCTCATGGGTGTGAACGACAAAACGTCTTACGTGCGCTGGAACAACCTGCGCCAATGGGTCCTTGATCCGGCCCTTGAAGCCATCAACGATTACGGGACGGTGAGCGTCACCATGACGCCGGAGAAGCGTGGCCGGTCGGTCCATGCTGTTCGGTTCGACTGGCGCTGGAAGGACCCGCACGACGCGGCGGAAACTCTGACAG
>NZ_JBSXNB010000014.1:0-23410 GCF_054073275.1 Pannonibacter sp. Q-1 | reverse complement strand
GCTCCATCGTTTGAGATCGCTAACAACCTCATTCTGGCACATCGATGCCGTAGGGGCCGTCCAACCCAACAGTGGTATTGATGGCCGTGATGCCCGCTTCCTGGCGGGAACTGGCCCCGATATTAGAGACCAGCACCGCCGTAGGGTGGTGCCGGTCAGAGATTTTCGACTGTGCAACGGCGTCTTTGGGTGGTCCGGTATACAGTGACACAACGGCCTGACGGACCGTAGACGGATCAGCGCCAGGCCATACTTTCTCTTCCCTTGGCGTCGAAGGCATCGCGCGCCGCGTCAATTCTATCCAGATTGGCGATTGCCCAGTCTCCCACCGGTCCGAGCGTCTTCATGAAAGACCGGCCGAGATCGGTCAGCTCATATTCAACTTTCAGCGGAACGCCTTCGAAGACATTGCGCCGGACAAGGCCATCCCGTTCCAACCCTCGTAATGTCATGGTCAGCATACGCTGGGAAATGACACCGATGGAGCGCTTCAGCGCGTTGAAACGACGAGGTTCTTCTCCAAGCGTCAGGATAACGGTCACGCTCCACTTGTCGCCAACACGTGCCAGTACCTCGCTGATCCTCTGACATTGGTTCTCGCCGAGATGAAGACTCAATGCGGTTCCTCCTGTCTGACCTAGGCTAAGAAATGTGCCTTCTTGTGCGCCTTGAGCGGTGCTCTTAAGTTACCAATTGTGCCTAGGCACAAAAATATACTGAATCCTTCTGACAATCCAGCTGGTCCCGCATTGGCAGGAACACGGCTGACGTCTGCACTGACGCGTGAGGTTACTTTATGCTGCTTGACAAGCTGCACTGGCGCTATGCCACCAAGAAAATGGATCCGTCGAAATCCGTTGCCGAAGACAAGGTCAACCGGATTCTTGAAGCGGTGCGCCTTGCCCCCACATCGCTCGGCCTTCAACCCTTCGAGGTCATCGTCGTTTCCAACCCCGAAATGCGCGAGCGGATTAAGCCGATCGCATATGGCCAAGGACAGATCACGGATGGCTCACATCTGCTAGTATTTGCCGCCTGGGATAACTACACGCCCGAGCGCATCAATATGGTATTCGATCACATTGAGAACGAGCGCGGATTTAGCGATGAAGCCTTGCAGGCTTATCGCCAAAGGCTGCTTGATCAATTCACGCCCCGGCCGGCGCAGATGAATTTCGAGCATGCAGCGCGGCAGACCTTCATTGGCCTTGGTCTGGCTGTCACCGCTGCCGCCATGGAGGACGTGGACGCCACTCCCATGGAAGGATTCGATCCTGATGGGCTAGATGAAATCCTTGGGCTGCGCGCTCGCGGGCTACGCTCCGTGGCTATCATGATGCTCGGCTATCGCGATCCCGAGAACGACTGGCTCGTCAACCTTAAGAAGGTTCGACGCCCGCGCGACCAGTTCGTCACCGAACTGCGCTGACGCTCCTGGCGGCTTCACAGTTCTGCTGGCCGCCGTCGTCATGGTCTATGCCCGGAATTCGATGCCTAAGAACGCTTTTTCAGTTTGGCTGGATATCACAATCGTTTGTCATTCCTGCTTAATCCAGCCATTGCCATTCCGAGCTATAGGAGGCCAAACGCAGCCTCTAGCAAGAAGTGATTGTCATGGTTCCGATCAAGGAACAAACCACCGTCGTCATCATCGGTGCGGGAGCCTCCGGCCTCACGACCGCGAACTTTCTGGCGCTGAGCGGCATCCGCGCCATCGTTTTGGAAAGCCGCAGCCTCGCGCACATCGAAGAGCGGCAGCGGGCTGGGACCGTCGAAGCGCGCGCCGTCCGCATGTTCGAACAATGGGGTATTGCGGACAAGGTAATCGCCGGCCCGCCCTATGGTGATACCACCGATTTCCGCATTGACGGCGTCAGCCATATTTTCAAGGAAGACCTCGGCCCCCACAATGGCGCGCCGCCGGCCCGGTTTTGCCCGCAGCAAGTCCTTGTTCGCAATCTGATCCGCAATCTGCAGGAACTTGGCAGTGATGTCCGTTTCGAGGCGGCCGATGTTGCGATAAGCGATCTCGAAACCGAAACTCCGGCAGTCACTTACCGCGACACAGAGGGCACCCAGCACGAGATTCGCTGTGATTTCGTTGCCGGGTGTGACGGATTTCATGGTGTCAGCCGCAAGAGCATCCCTGAAGGAGTGCTAAGCATGCACTCGCACGAGTATGGAATCTCGTGGCTGAACATCCTGGCGGAAGCTCAGCCAAGCGTCATGATGGCCACCGGATTCCGGGGATTTGCCGCGCAGTTTCCGCGAGGCGCGCTGAGCCGCTTCTATCTGCAGTGCGAGCCGACCGACACCGTGGAAGACTGGCCGGACGACCGGATATGGAACGAGCTTCGCCTGCGGTTAGGGATGCCAGAGCTCAAGAACGCTCCAATCGACGATCGTATGATCTTTCCGCTACGCAGCGTCGTATTCGAGCCAATGCGCTACCGTAACCTGTTCCTTGTCGGAGATGCGGCGCATATCATCTCGCCCGTCGGCGGGAAGGGAATGAACCTCGCGCTGTTCGATGCGGAGACCTTTGTGCTGGCGGTCCGCAAGTTCTCCGAGACGGGCGACACGTCCCGCCTCGATGGCTACTCTGATACCTGCCTGCACAGAACCTGGAATTATCAGGAATACTCTGCCTGGTGTACGGAGATGCTGCACGATCCCGCCGATATGACGAATGCCGGGTCGTTCCGGGCCAATCTTGCCCGAGCTCGTCTGAGTCGACTCCTGACGTCGACCGATAGTGGCAGGGCCTATTCAGAACTGGCGGCAGGGCTCGCCTAAGCCGCTGATCGACCCCGACGAAAGAAGAGGGACGACATCATGCATCCGAACGTGGACATTGCCTTGATAAAGCATGTCGACGATATCCCGCGTGATGTCGTCCCTTGGGGGTTTGCGGGCGCGCTAGAAGCGCTTGAACATTCGCAGCGGCATTCGCATCGGAAGGGTCAGCTGATCTACACCGCCAGAGGTGTCATGAATTGCGAGGTGGACGGAGCGATCTGGATCGCGCCATCCAATTGCGCCGTCTGGATACCAAGCCAGCTCCCACACGCTGTCTTCGGAACCGGCGATGTCGAATGTTTTAGCTTCTTCATTGATGAGCGGGCGGCGCAGCGCCTTCCCGCCCATTGTTGCACGGTATCGGTTTCCCCGTTTCTGAACGAATTGATCCGGCGCGCTTCCCGGATCGGTGTGAATTACCCGGCCGAGGGAAAGGACGCGCGCCTGATTGCTGTTTTTCTCGATGAACTGGCGGATGCGCCGATGGAAAACCTCCGCCTGCCAGTACCCGCTGATCCGCGTCTCGCGAGGCTATTCGGGATGATGCTCGATGATATTGCCAGTCGAGTAAGTGTCGGCGAATGGGCGGGGCGTGTCGGAATGAGTGAGCGCACCTTGACGCGTCGATTGTTGAATGAAACGGGGATGAGCTTCGGACAATTGCGCCGCCAAATGCACATCATCACCTCACTAAGGCGCTTATCTGCTGGAGAAACAGTCCAGTGCGTTGCGCTCGACCTTGGCTATGACAGCGCCAGCAGCTTCATCACCATGTTCAGGAAAGCCATGGGCAAAGCGCCGTTGCGCTACGTAGCGGATCATCTGCGCGCGCCATGATCTGACAGGCACGCGGCCTATTGGCCGGCCTAGGACAGCCATTCGAGGCTAGTCGCTACCGATTTCAGGCTTCATAGCCCTGATTGGTGAGTGTCTCCGACAATGAATACTGCTTTGCAATGATAATTGCCGTATTGTATTGACAGCAATTTTCGTTCATGCAACAAAACTGTGCTGCGAACAGCGCCTGCGTGGGAGCGGGACGCGGTGTGGAACTGGCCGCGATCTAGTCGGCCATCTGAGCTCCTCCCCACCTGCCGCGCTGACAAGCGGTCAGCGCGGCTTTTTTTTTAATCAATCCAACAAGACGACTGCGAAGAGGCGGCATGCGTAAATGGGTCTACACATTCGGCGATGGCAAGGCTGAGGGACGCGCTGATATGCGCGAGTTGCTCGGCGGCAAGGGCGCCAATCTGGCGGAAATGTCTAACCTTGGCCTCCCGGTGCCGCCGGGTTTCACCATAACGACTGAAGTTTGCACTTGGTACACGGCAAACGGACAGACTTATCCGGAGTCGCTTCACGACCAAGTCACGAAGGCGCTGCGGCAGCTTGAAACCGCCCTTGGCGCAACCTTTGGCAGAGGAGAGACGCCACTGCTGATCTCGGTGCGGTCCGGCGCCCGAGCCTCAATGCCCGGTATGATGGATACCATCCTGAATCTGGGTCTGAACGACGAGACGGTCGAGGCGCTTGCCTGCGCCAGCGGCGACCGGCGCTTTGCCTATGACAGCTACCGCCGGTTCATCCAGATGTATGGCAATGTCGTCCTGGGTGTCGAGCACGCCGAGTTCGAAGATATTCTCAATGACCACAAACACGCGAAGGGTGCGACTTCCGACACGGACATGACGGCAGAGGACTGGAAGGCTGTCATTGCCGACTACCAGCAAAAGATTGAAGCCGCCCTTGGCAGGTCCTTTCCGCAAGATCCGCAGGAACAACTTTGGGGCGCGATTGGCGCGGTGTTCGGCAGTTGGACGAACCAGCGGGCAGCGTTCTATCGCAAGCTGCACAGCATCCCCGAGGATTGGGGTACGGCTGTCAATGTCCAGGCCATGGTGTTTGGCAACATGGGCGAGGATTGTGCGACGGGCGTTTGCTTTTCCCGCAACCCATCGACGGGTGAAAACGCATTCTATGGGGAGTTTCTGGTCAATGCCCAAGGGGAGGACGTGGTTGCGGGTGTCCGCACACCGCAGCCCCTGACCGAGGCGGAGAAAATCGCCCGAAGGGAGGAGCTTCCCTCCATGGAGGCAGCCATGCCGGAGGCGTTCACGGAGCTCTGCCGGGTGCGCGAGCGCTTGGAAACACACTATCGCGACATGCAGGACATGGAGTTCACAGTACAGCGGGGAAAATTGTGGATGCTGCAGACCCGCGGCGGCAAACGCACGGTCAGAGCCAGCCTAAAGATCGCCGTCGACATGGTGAGAGAAGGGTTGATCGACCGCAAGACGGCGGTCATGCGCATCGATCCATCTCAGTTCGACCAGCTTCTGCACCCGACGATCGATCCAAAAGTGGAGCGCAGCGTCCTGGCCAAAGGGTTGCCCGCCTCGCCGGGAGCAGCGACAGGGCGCATCGTCTTCAGTGCCCGACAAGCCGAACAGCGGGTGGCGCAAGGCTGGGATGTGATCCTCGTGCGCGACGAGACAAGTCCCGAAGACATCAGCGGTATGCATGCCGCAATGGGAGTCCTGACGACGCGCGGCGGCATGACCAGCCATGCCGCAGTCGTTGCGCGTGGCATGGGCAAGCCATGCGTGTGCGGTGCCTCGTCCTTACGGGTGGATGAGAAGGTGGAGGTTCTGCGTGCGGGCGAGCATACTTTCTCAGCCGGCGACGTCATTACTATCGACGGCTCCACCGGCGATGTCATGGCTGGTGTGGTGCCGATGGTGCAGCCGGACCTTGGCGGTGACTTCACTGATCTGATGGCATGGGCGGACAAATTCCGGACGATGCAGGTGCGCGCCAATGCTGAAACGCCGCGCGATGCCGAAGCAGCACGTCAATTCGGAGCCGAAGGAATTGGGCTTGCGCGCACAGAGCACATGTTCTTCGATCCGGAGCGCATCACTTTCATGCGGGAGATGATCCTGGCCGAAGATGGCGACGCCCGCAGACAGGCGCTGTCCCGTCTGTTGCCCTATCAGCGCCAGGACTTCGTGGCGCTGTTCGAGATCATGCGAGATCTCCCGGTGACCATCCGCCTGCTGGATCCCCCTCTTCACGAATTCATCCCCCACGGGGATACCGAAATGACCGCGGTGGCCGAAGCCGCCGGCCTGGATGTCGCGCGTGTGAGACAACGCTCGGCCGAATTGCGGGAAGTCAATCCGATGCTGGGGCATCGTGGATGCCGGCTCGGCATTACGTATCCGGAAATCTACGAGATGCAGGCGCGCGCCATCTTCGAAGCTGCGGCCGAAGTTGCATGCAGGGGCAATACGCCGAAACCCGAAATCATGATCCCGCTGGTCATGTCCAAACGGGAACTCACCATCTTCAAGGAAATGATCGATCGCACGGCAGTCACGGTAAGGGAGAAGGCCGGCGTTCACTTCACTTACATGGTCGGCACCATGGTCGAACTGCCGCGAGCAGCGTTATGCGCGAACGAGATTGCCGAGGTCGCGGAGTTCTTCAGCTTCGGCACCAACGATCTGACGCAGACATGTCTTGGATTGTCCCGCGATGATGCCGGAGCTTTTCTCGCCGGGTACAAGGCCAAAGGTATTCTGGCGGAAGATCCGTTCACGACGATCGACCGGGAAGGGGTTGGCGAGTTGGTTCGCATCGGCGTCCAGAATGGACGCGCCAAGCGCCCGGGCATGAAAATGGGCATTTGCGGCGAACATGGCGGTGACCCGGCATCGGTGCGGTTCTGCCAGGAAGCCGGCCTCGATTACGTGTCGTGCTCGCCCTACCGAGTGCCCATAGCGAGGCTCGCGGCGGCCCAGGCAGCTATTGCCACGCAGACGTCCTGAGCTCTCCGTTCGGTACAGGATATGATTGTTCGGGGCCAACACACGGTAGCTAAGTGCAAAGGTAGCGAAATGCCTCTCCTGAAGTTTCATGTTATTAAAGGGCGTACGCCGGAGGAACTTAATCGTCTTCTTGATGCCGCCCATGACGCCATGGTGGGTTCTTTCGGGGTGCCCCAGCGCGACCGATATCAAATTCTTACGGAACACGAACCGTCTCACCTGCGGGCGCTCGATACAGGTTTGAATATTACCCGAACGGACAAGTTTCTGCTTTTGGAAGTGGTTTCCCGGAAACGTACCACCGCTGCGAAGCGAGCCTTTTATGAGACACTTTGTGCCAGCCTTGAAGCCGAGTGTGGAGTGCCGCGTGGCGACGTCATGGTATCATTCACTGAAAACGAGGATGAGGACTGGTCTTTTGGGTACGGTGAAGCTCAGTTTTTAACTGGTAAATTGTGAAGATGGCTTGCATGCAAGTATTGATAAGTATGTGCCCGCGAAGTCTTGAAGAAAAATATCTGCCGAGACTAATGCGCGCTCTATGGGTGCAATTGAGGAGCGCTCGTGCCGCCACTCAATTACAACGAAATTCATCTGAACACCGCACGTCTGAACTTTTCAACACCGCGTAAATCTATGAGCCTTGATGCGCTTCGCCTTCTAAAATACGTGTTGGCTGCCATAGAACATGGCAGCATGCGGCGGGTAGCGCAGGCATTGGGCGTACAAGAATCGACTGTCAGCCGGAACATCTCTGCCTTTGAACAGCACCTCGATATCCAGCTCTTCGAGCGCCACAGTCAAGGCGTGCGACTGACGGAAGAAGGTGAGCGTTGGCTTGAAACGACCAGATCCCATATCGATGGTCTGGAAGACGTTTTGTTGCAGGCCGCCCACCGTAACAAGGGCATTGCGAGACTCCGCATCGGCCTTTGCGCTCCCGTGGGGCAGGAATTTCTATTCCGGCTTATCGACCGGTTCAGGAACAAGCACCCGGAAATCGACGTCACCATCCGCGATGGTTCGTGCCACAGGCACGCAACCGCTATCCGCCGTCGATACCTCGATATCGCCTTCATGTGTGGTTGCTGCGAAGTGAAAGGCTGCAGTAGTGAGACGATCTGGGAGGAGGGAATTTCCGTTCTTCTACCCGGCGATCATAGATTGGCAAAGCACGATATGCTGACGTGGGAGGAACTCGCTGGAGAGCGTCTTCTGGTGCCGATTGGGGCAGAAGGCCCGCAACTCGATCCCTGTTTTCTCCGTCGCATAACGACCGGCTCAAGCGCTCCGATTGTAGAACAGTGCCACGCCAGCCAGGCGACGGTGCTCGTCAAGGTGCGGTTGGGAAAAGGGTTCGCCTTGGCAGGGACCAGCTTCGCCAGAGCCACCGCTATTGAGAACACCGTGTGGCGACCGATCACTGGGAGAAACAGCTCGTGCCCGGTTAAGGCAGTCTGGCTTGAAACCAACCCCAAGCGTGCAGTTCTCCACGTTGTCGCCATCGCCAGGAACATGGCTGAAGAGCGAAAGGCCAAGCTGGAGGCGTCAGATTAAAGCCTCTGAATAACACGCCTTTCTTCCACCGCATGAAAAAGCAAGTTGAGATACTTGCGTCCCCCGGCAACCATCTTTACGTGCTTGGCGACCTCGCCAACATCGGCCGGGCCCACGAATCGGCCGTCTGCCGAGCGCAAGCTATGATGGGTGCGCGCTCCCGCAACCATCTTTACTTGCTCGGGGCGCAAGTTGTGATCATATCCAGCCCCCGCAACCAAATCAAAAAACAAAACACAAAAACCCCGTCCACAAAACGGGGGTAAAACCATTCAAAAACACCTATATAATCACAAAAAGAACAAAACAAGTACAAAACAAACGGGCTAAAGGGAAACAGGTCAGCAGGGATACCGAATAGCTGACGGTTTGGCCGCGCCTGGCCGGCGTTGCCTGTCAGGAATTGTGGGCGGGGGCTACTGCTCCACGCGGATCGTGATGGGGTCTTCGTAAAGCATGAACCGATCTTCTCCGGGGCGCGTGGCCGTGAACACGACCGCCCTTGCGGGAGTCGCTCCGCCACATGAGCGGCTGACGCGGTAGCCTACCCCTCCATCTGACCAAATGCCCGTGGAGAGTTCCGGCAGATACTCGAACACCTCTTCCCACGATGGCGGCTGCTCGCCGCAGCGTCCACGCTTGGCGTGGATCACAACCGACTCGCCTACCCTCACCTCGGAACGCTCACGCCAGTAAATGCGCTGGTCAGTCATGTCGATCACACGCGGGCCGGGTTCGGGTCGTTTCCTTTGGATGGCCGCGCTTTCCGACTCCTGCCAACCGCTCAATCCGATCATGCCGCCGCCAGCGGCCAACACCAGAAGGGCTACGATTCCGGCAATCTGCCAATGACGGACGCGGCGGGACGCTGCAACAGGGTGGGGCGGTGCTATCCCTTCGGGGATGCCCGTGTGTCCGTTCGCGTCGCCGTTGTCCGGTTCGGTGGCAGGTGTGCGCCGCTGGGCATCTTCATAAAGCCGGTGCCAGTACGGCAGCGCATCGGCCATGTCCTCCACGCGAAGCAGCAAGGTCAGGATGCGGAAGTTTCGGCGGCTGGGGGTGTGCAACCCCCTGCGCCAGTTGTTCAGGCTTTTCAGTGCGCTTTCGTAAGCGCCGCCCGCCTTCTTCTTGGTCAGATTGCAATATTCGCTGGCAAGGTGGTCGTTATCGACATGGCCGCGCTCGATGCACAAAGCATCGAACAGCTTCCACCATTCTGAAAAACTGGCGAACTTGTCCCCCATGCCGTCCCCCCACGCGGCTCTTTTTCTCCTTTCTAGCCAGACCGGAACTCCCGATCAAGCTTTTGAGAGGGATCACCTATTCGTTGCGTTTTCCGATTTTTCCATGCCTTCCAACTTTGCCGGTGACACCTGCCGGTAGCCACCCTTATGAAAATAATCGGGCGGCCCGTCGCACGGGTCGTAGTCGCGCGCCCGTTCGCATATGAGGCGGGGGGCATGGACAATCGTTACGGAAGCCGGGGGCACCCATGACCAACCAACATAAACATTTCCCGCGGCCTGCCGCACTTCTCGTAGGCGGGCTTATGTTCACCGTGGCGGGGGCGTCCAGCGCACTTGCTTGCCGGGGTACGGCGGAATACCCGGACGTGGCGTCCCGGCTGGCCGCCGCCTCGTTGCCCGCCGACAGGAAAGCCGACCTTACCCGGCAACTCGAAAGGGGCCGCGCTCTGCACGACCGCGCCCATCAACAGAACGACACCGGAGCCATGCGGGAGTCGCTGACGATCCTCGACCGCATCAAAGCCGCGCTACCGAGGTAAACAATGATGTTCCCGAGCTTGTCACGCTGCGGCGCGGTCTTCGCCGCGCTTTTCATGCTGGGTCTGATGGCCTGCCAGACAGCATCGGCCGATAACGGCAACCGTCTGACGGCTGATCAGGTGCGTAGCACCTTTGTTGGGCGGGCATGGAGTCAGGGAACAGGAACGTTCATGTTCTCGCGGGATGGCACCTATCGGTATGACGATAGCCGTATGAGCGCGCGGGGCACCTATCAGATTGCCAATGACGGCGTGCTTTGCACGGCCAACAGCAATTCGGGCGTGCGGACTTGTTACACGTTCTACCGCGACGGCAACGGATACCGATACTGGCACGACCGTGAGCGTCGGTACTGGCCTGCATACCTTCGTTGATCCCGCGTTTTGGTTTTGCAATCGAAAAATCCCCGCCGGGGCGGGGGCGCTGCTGGCGTATGTCGCTGTCTAGCTGCCGCAGGGTGGCGATCTGGATATATACCTCCGGCGAACACCCAATCCTTCCGGCGGCGGCTCTAATCGCGGCCACGGCGGCGGGGGTGAAAAGGCGCTCCCATGTGGGTGCGTTTGATTTCCATTGCACAAGTTCATCTAAGTCCCATTGGCCGCCCGCCTCTGGCTGCTTGGCTAGGAGCGCGTCTAGGTCGATTATCTTGCGGGGCTTCTGTTTCGTTTCGTTATCCATCTGTTTTGCCTTACGGCCCGACGACTGCGCCCCATGCGCTGCCGTCAATCGTCCCAACCTATTCCCCGGTCGCGGTCGCGCCCGCCGTCGTCCCGCTCGGCGTCGCGGTCACGGTCGCGGCCCTCGGCCTGTACCGTCCAAACATTGCGCTTGGCCTTGATCTCGCGCTCGGTGCCGGCGGCGCGATGCCTGTTCGGCATGGTCGAGCGCGGATCTGGCCGCTTCCAGCCGCGCTGCGGGGGCCGCAGCAAAAACCGGCCAGGGGCCACCGAAAGAGATCGCGCGCCCGTTTGTGATTTCCGCGATCCTGTCAACACATGCAAGCAATGCGCGGCTGGCTGGCCACGATGACGCAGCCACGCCAGCCGCGCAGAAGCTCTGCAATCAGCGTGCGCCCGCCGGCGTCGAGGTTGTTGGTGGGCTCGTCGAGCAGCAGGATATCGGGCGCTTCCAGGAGCACGGGGGCAAGGGCCAGACGTGCGCGCTGCCCGCTGCTGAGCGTGCCGAAAGGGTGCGAGGGGGCGATCCCGGCCAGCCCGGCGCGGGTCAGCGCATCCGTCAACCGGTCCTCCAGCGACCAGTCCGCCGCGCTGGCGTCCTCGGCGCTGCCTTCGCCGCGCAGCAGGCGGCGGATGCAGGCAAGGCCTCCGGCAATCCCCAGTGCCTACGCTATGCTGCCGCCCGGTTGCCGGACCTCCAGCCGGACCTCCTGCCGCATCCAGCCGACGGTTCCGGCACGCGTGATGGTGCCTGCGCCAGGCTCGACTGCGCCTGCCAGCAGCCGCAAAAGCGTGGATTTGCCACAACCGTTGCGCCCGGCAAGGCCGGCCCTCCACCGAAGTTCAGGGTGATTTCAGAGAATAATACCAATGCCCGATGAGCTTGACTCATCGAGCATTGGTTAAGCCCTTGCGGCGCTTGAGCATTTTCAAGGCGTGATGCGTCAGCATCGAAAGCCTTGGTATAACTGGGTGCCGTCAGGGGTGGAAAAGGACAGCCCGGACAGGGACAGGAATGCAGGTATGGAACAGGACCTTTCGCAGCAGAGCCGGATGGATGCGGGCGGCGAGGGGCAGGTCCATGTCACATGCCTCTTGTTGGGGGGAGATGGGCAGCATAGGCGCCGCCCCTTTGGGGCGCAAGCCTGAGAGCACTGGTGTGGCACTCGGGAAGCATTGGGGGGGAGCACTGGCGCGCTTAAAGCGCGCGCCAGACCGCCAGCGTAAAGGCCCCAAGGCCAAGGGTGCTGAGCATTGCGCCGGCCGCGATCCCCGGTTCTGCAGCAGTCATGCCCCACAGATAGGCGGTCAGCGCCACCAGCATGATGGGCAGACCCAGATTGTGCAGGATCACATGCCAGCGCGCCAGCGCGCCTTCCGCCAGATGCGGTGCCAACGCGTAAATGGTCCCGGTCAGGGCAAGTGTCACCCAGCCCAGCAGATGCATGTGCCCATGCACACCCTTCAGCGTGAAATCACCGCCTGCGGCCATCACGATGCCCAGCAGAAGGCCGGCCATCAGATAGACCGTGGCCGCGCGGAACTGGAACCGGGCAAGCCCCGGCAGGCAAGCCGGGCGAAAGGGGGCGCCGAACCCGGTCATCGGGCACCCTCCGGTTGCGGGGGCAGCAGCGTCATGCCGGTGGCCTGCGCGACCTGCATGATCCTGGCCATATCGGGCGGGCCATCCTGCGGTTCGGGCAGGCGGCTGTCATCGGCCATCGGGCGGCCCACACCGCGGAAGAAGTCCACATGCATGCGCCCCGGCGCGTTCACGATCAGGAGCCTGCCGGGGGCATCGCCCGTGCAGCGGAAGGTATGCGCTGCTCCGTCGGGAACCACCAGCGTGTCGCCAGCCTTCGCGGCGATGGACTTGCCGTCGATCAGGAACAGGAAATCACCGTCCAAAACCTGGAAGGTTTCCGTCTCCCCAGCATGGCAATTCGGCGGTGCGCCCAAGCCGGGGGGCACGATGGCCTCCATCAGGGTGAACTTGCCATCCACTTCCTCTGGCAGGACCCGGAAGCTGACCAGCAGGCCGAAGACATCGTAGTGACGTGCGTCTGTCATTGTTTTCTCCTTGACGGGATTCATTCCCGATATAAGACTCTTATTATCATCATGAGACATGTGTCTCAACAGGTAAAATGATCGGGAGACGAGATGCGGGACAAAGCCGAGCGAACGAACCAGAAGCAGCGCACCCGCGACGCCATCCTTGACGGCGCGCGACGGCTGATGAGCCGGGGAGAGCCCGTAACTGTCGCAGCGGCGGCGGCCGAACACGGCATCTCGCGTGCGACGGCCTACCGGTATTTTTCGGAGCCCCAGGCGCTTGCGCTGGAAGCGGGCCTTGCCACATTGGTTCCGCCCTATGAGCAGGTCATTGCCGGAACCACTGATCTGCGTGCGCGTCTGGCGGCCATCACGGCGGCCATGATCCGTCTGACCCTGGAAAACGAACCCGCGTTTCGGCAATATCTTGCCCATGCCGTGACCGCGGCAGACGGCACCAGCAGCCGCGGCGCGCGCCGGGTGGGCTACATGCAGCGCGCGTTGGACGAGTTGCCGCATGATCTGTCGGCTGCGCAGGCCGCCGATCTGGTCGCGTCACTTGCAACAGTCGCCGGGGTCGAGGGGCTGGTCGCGCTGACCGACGTCGCCGGCCGCGACAGCGCCACCGCCGCGCGGCTTCTGGGCGAGATCGCCGATGCCATCCTGACACGGCATCTTGGCCCGGCCAGCGTTGCTGCGGCTGATCAGGCGAAACCCCGGCAGCGCTGACGGTGGCGCACGTCATGGCCTCGGACCGCGCCAGATATATGGACGGCCCGTTCGCGCCCGCGGCCGCCTGGCGCATGTTCTGTGCAGATCACGCGATCCTGCAGGCGCAGGAGGCGGAGAGGAGCGCTTCCTCAGACCGGTGGATACCGCGGCCTGTAAAGTCTGCTTGACATGCGGGTTGGAACCGATAAGTGTAAAGCAGGCTTTACAGCAGGTGCTCGCATGACCAACAACACTCCCGCCGGCCTGGTCCGAAACATGATCCCGGCCTTTTTGAGCATGCTGGCATATGCAATTACGTTGATGGTCTCGCTTCGTCTTCTGGCCAGTGGCATCGGCAACAGGGGGGCAGCCATCGCGATCACCTTGGCGCCGATGGTCCCTGCAATCTTCCTTTGCTGGTCCATCATCGGTGTCATCCGCCGCCTGGACGAGTTGCAGCGCCGGCTGCAGCTTGAAGCCTTTGCCCTTGCCTTCGCGGGAACGGCGCTGATAACTTTCAGCTACGGTTTCCTGGAAAATGCCGGCTTTCCGAGGCTGTCGGCCTTTGCTGTCTGGCCGGTCATGTGCGGGCTCTGGCTCGCCGGCGTTCTCTTTGGGCGTCTGCGCTACAGATGAACAACCGCATTCAGGAGTTGCGGCTGCAACGAAACTGGTCTCAGTCGGATCTGGCGGCGAAGCTTGATGTGTCGCGTCAGACGGTCAATGCGCTGGAGCGCGGGCGCTACGATCCCAGCCTGCCGCTGGCGTTCAAGATCGCCCGTCTGTTCGCTCTGCCCATCGAAGAGATTTTCCATCCGCATTAGCCGGATGTGACAGGTCAATGCGTCTGCATCGCAGAACCTGGTTTCGAAGCGGCCGGAGAGGGCTTTCGCCAGACTATGCCGCTGGCGCGCCGGCCGATTGCCGGGGTGTTTCCCTGTCCTGACCTCATGGCCGGTCAGTGTGGCGAGGGAGCGAAGCTCTGCTTGGGCTCGCGGTCAAAGCGTCAGCAGGGACCGTTGGCAACCACATAGAACGAGGGAGAAACCGGTGTCCGTTATCAGCCACATCACATTGGGGACGAACAACAAGGAACGGTCGGCAAAGTTTTACGATGCCGTGCTGGGGGCGGTCGGCTTTTCCAGATTGCCCAAGCCGGCGGAAAAGCCTCTCGCTTATGAGCGCGAGGGCCAAATGCCGACGATCTACATCTACACACCGGAGGACGGCCGTCCCGCAACATGGGGGAACGGAACCCACATTGCTTTTGTCGCCGATACCAAAGCCCAGGTTCACGCCTTCCATGAAGAGGCGTTGAAATGGGGCGGCATCAATGAGGGAGAGCCTGGACCGCGGCCGCACTACGGTTTGAACTATTACGCAGCCTATGTTCGCGACCCTGATGGAAACAAGCTTCAGGCGGTTTGCTACGCACCGGACTGATCGCAAGCCCCGATCGCTACCCTTTGGCGATCAGATAGCCGCCCGTGCCGATCATCAAGGTGCCAGCGGCCATGCGTATGGGCCTTCTGAATGGAAACCCGTGCGATGCGGTTACAATCGCGCGCGCCGCGACGGCATATGCCAGTTTCACGCCGCCCACGCCAATCAGCGTAATTGCGCCGATCACGCCGATGTCGAAGGCCGAAAGCACGGTGACGTCGATCAAGACCGGGAACAGCGCCGCATAGAACAGGATCGCCTTCACGTCGCCGAGTGTGAGCGCGATGCCGGCGGCAAAGCTCACGGCCATGCCGCCCGCCCGGCGCTCATCCGCCGTCTGGCTGGCTTTGGCGCCGCCACGGATCAGGCTGAAGCCGAACCAGATGAGATAAGCGGCGGCTGCATAACGCAATATGGCGAAAAGCGTGCCCATCACTTCAGCAATTGCCACAAGCCCTGCAATCGCCAGGGCAACGAAGATGAGATCCCCAACCACGATGCCGAGCGCAGCAGCGGCGCCATCGCGGACACCCCGCGTTGCCGAGCGGACGACCACCAGCGCGACGCTCGAACTGGGAATTGCCGCCAGGGCAACCATGATGAGAAGCAGGGACAGTGAATTGGCAAGGGTCATCGGCAGGGCCCGTCAGCAATCAGCGTGGATCGGGAGATTACATCCAGCATCACGGCCGGCACAATCTCCAGCAGGTGACAGTGCCGGCCGGGCGCTGTTCAAAGGCTACTCTTCGGAGAGGGTATGGCTGTCTTCGGCGTTGAGATCGAGCCCGTAGGCCTTTCGCATTTGCGCGATGAAATCGAGGGTCTCCGGTCCGAAGGGTGGCTTGCCTTCAAAGCTGTGCAGCACAATTCCTTCAATCAGGTCGCCAAGACCGATCCCCTTTTGGGCTGCGATGGCCTTCAGAACTTGAAGCACGCGCCTCTCGATCCGGACCCCGGTTTGAACTCGCTCAACTTTTTTCGCAGCCATCGTATCCCCACACTCTGCAGCTTGACAATGAACTGGTACCACGGTACCAAATTTCTCTCAAGGCAGGATACCAGCAAGGGGCCGAATGCCATGACCCGTACAGCCGCCAATGGCAGGGGTCGAGCCCCGGTGCCTCACAATGTGCAGGGTATTCTCTGGGCACTGCTGGCTGCCGGGCTTTATGCCGCCGTCGCCGCTCTGGCCAAACTTGCCGTGACAGAGTTTCATGTGCTGCAAATTCTCTTTATCCGCCAGGCCGTGGTGTTCCTGTTATCGCTGCCCGCCCTCATCAAGGCATTCCCGCAGAGCCTTCAAACACGCCATCCGGGCTGGCATGGGGGGCGCCTTGCTGGAGCGTTCATCGCCCTGTCGTCAGGCATTTGGGCCGTCGCGGTTCTGCCGCTGACGACAGCGATTACCCTCTCCTTTTCGCAGGTGTTTTTCGTGGCACTTCTGGCCATGTGGGTTCTCGGCGAGCCGGTAGGCAGGCACCGGATCGGGGCGGTGATGGCCGGCTTCCTGGGTGTCGTCGTCGTGATGCGTCCGGGGATCGAAGGCTTCACCTCATTTCATGCCTTGATTCCGCTGTTCGGCGGTGCCGGTGCTGCGGTCGCGGTCATTGCTGTGCGGCGGCTGTCGCAGACGGAAAGCACAGCGACATTGTTGGTGTATCAGGCTGGCTTCATCGGGCTTCTGTCTGCTGTTCCGCTTCCATGGGTCTGGGTCCCGCCAGACCTGCACGGCCTGATCCTGCTTTTGACCATGGGTGGGCTGGCCACTGCTGGCCAATGGGCCGGCGTCAAGGCGCTGCGTCTGGGGGAGGCGAACGTCATCGGAAACCTGCAATACACTCAGCTGGTCTATGCCGTGGTTCTTGGTTCTGTGCTGTTTGGCGAAGTCCTGGACACAGCGACAACAGCGGGGGCCGCGATCATCGTCGGGGCAGCAAGCTATCTGATGCGGCGGGAGGCGCTGCGGAAACGCGGCGCATGACTGCCTCGTCACTTGCCGCAGGCACTGTAGCCGGTTGGACGGCGAAGATGCTCGCCGATCGAGCCAAGGTGGCGGTAGGGGGCGTTAACCCGTCAAGGGATGGACCCGATGGACAAAGCAGTTCGAAGCAGGATCACCGGCGCTTGTTTTCTTCGTTGCGCCTGACTCCATGCTCGCCGCAGGTTTCTGCCAGGATGCTGTGAAACTGGTCGATGACATCGGCCCGCACCGCATTGATGCGTTCGATGAGCCCGATCTGACGGAAAATCTGCGGCTCGCCGAAGGGAAGATAAAGCAGTCCTTCGGCCTGTGGTTCGCGCAGGGCGATGTTGGGCACGATGGATATTCCCATCCCCTCGGCCACGCAATTGATGATGGACGCAATGGAATCCATTCCGGCCACGTCCTGTGTGGTGATCTGCAAGCGGGCCAGTTCCGTGTCGATCAGTCCTGCCAGTGGCACGGGGCTTTGGAACCGCACAAACGGCAGGGTCCGGAGCATCGCGGCCACGTCGCCTGAGGCCGCGTCCTTACCCATGCTGGCCGGAGCAATGACCCAAAGCGGCTCGCGCAGGAACGGGCTCCAGCGGATGAGCTGCGGGATGCTCATGTTCTCGGCAACGACCGCCGCATCCAGCCGCCCGGCGGCGACTTCCGCAATCAGGCTGGACGAATTGGCCACCTGCAGGTTGATCCTGAGCTGCGGATAGTGCTCGCGCATCTTCATGATGGCGCGGGGCAGGACCCCCAGCGCACTGGTGCGCACCGACCCCAGCAACAGTGTTCCCGTCACCTGATCGCCGGACAGCGCGGAGCGGGCCTCTCTGACCCGGCGCAGAATGTCCTGGGCCATCTCGACCACCTGCACGCCTTGAGGCGTCAGCGCGGGCGGGCGGGTGCTGCGCTCAAACAGCGTTGCGCCAAGCTCTTGCTCCAGCGCCTGAATCTGCTGGCTGACAGCCGATGGCGTCACATGAACAACCTCCGCCGCCTTGGCAAAGCTGCCGTGCTGAACAATCGCCAGAAGGGTGTGAAGTTGTCTTGTATCCATGATCATGCAGTTTTTCTTAATTTAAGATATCAATATTGGCATTTTTGTAAAGCGCTGCTTTGTCATATGCTCGGCTCGAGGAGTTTGCCTGCCCCCTTGGGAGAGGGGGCAAAAACCTTACCATCAATCCGATTGAAGCTGTCGGGCAGCCTGCTGCCCGCATCGGGGGAATGCTATGTCGAAGTCCATCCTGGTCACCGGACCGGAACTGCATCAAACTGCTGTCGAGATCGCGGAGGCGGCGGGCTATGTGCTGCATTACGCGCCGCCCTATGCTTCGGCCGGGGACCTTCAGGACGCTCTGCGCGGCAGCGGTGCTGTGGCCGTGGTTTCGCGCATGGGCCGGCTGGATGCCGCGGCAATGGATGCGGCTCCCGGCCTGCGGGTGATTTCCAAGCATGGGGCAGGGGTCGATAATATCGATCTTGCTGCCGCCGCGGCCCGGGGCATTCCGGTTCTTGCCGCAACGGGCGCGAATGCGGTCTCTGTCGCCGAACACACCATTGCGCTGGTTCTGGCAACGGTGAAACGCCTGTTGCCGCTGGATGCGGGCCTGCGCGCCGGGCGCTGGGAAAAGCCCGGTTTTGCCGGGCGTGAACTGGCGGGAATGCGGCTGGGGCTGCTCGGGATGGGCGCGATCGCCCAGGCGGCGGCGCAGATGGCGCGCGGGCTGGGGCTGGAGGTGCAGGCACATGATCCCTTCGCCGCAGATGCGGCATTCACCCGCACAGGCGTCCGCCGCTGCGCGGACCTGCCGGACCTGTTCCGCACCTCGGACATCCTGAGCCTGCATTGCCCGCTGACCGATGCGATGCGGGCGGTGGTCAATGCACAAAGCCTCGCGCAAATGCCCGCTCAGTCCTACATCGTCAACACGGCGCGGGGTGGGCTGATCGACGAGCCGGCCCTGCTGGAGGCGATCCGGTCGGGGCAGCTGGCCGGTGCGGGGCTGGATACTTTCGCGGTGGAGCCCCCGGCCGCAGACCACCCGTTCCTGACCGAGCCGCGCATTGTGCTGACCCCGCATATCGGCGGCGTGACGCGCGAGGCCAATGCCCGCGTCGGTCAGGAGGCATTGCGCGGCATCATCGACATGCTGGAAGGGCGCCATGTTCCCGAACACCGCATCATGAACCGGCAGCTGCTGGCTGAACTCACCCCGGCGACAGGAGAATAAGATGTCTATCGGTTTTCGCATCCTCATCCGTGAGCGCGCGGTGCCTGCCGCTCTGGTGGCGCGTTTCGCTGCGCTTCCCGTTGCCGTTGTCAGCGATTCCATGCACCGCATGTCGGGGGGCGGGCCGCGCCTGATGCGGATGCACCGCAGCGGCGGCATGGCGGGCCCCGCCGTGACGGTGAAGGCGCGTCCGGGCGACAATCTGATGCTGCACAAAGCCATCGACATGGCGGAGCCCGGTGACGTGATCGTGGTGGATGGCGGCGGCGATCTGACAAACTCGCTGATGGGCGAGCTGATGCTGGCCCATGCCATCAACCGGGGCGTGGCGGGGTTTGTGCTGAACGGTGCAGTCCGTGATGCCGATGCAATTGCCGAGGCAAACCTGCCTCTTTGGGCCGCAGGGGTTACCCACCGCGGCCCCTACAAGGACGGCCCGGGCGAAATCAACGTGCCGGTCGCGCTGGATGGCATGGTCATCGAACCCGGTGATCTGATCATCGGCGATGGTGATGGCGTTCTGGCCGTACCCTATGCGGCGGCGGAGGAAATTCTCGAAAAGGCGGTGGCCAAGCAGGCCGCTGAGACCCGGCTGATGGCGCAGATTGCCGACCGCAGCAACGACCGCAGCTGGATCGACGATGCCCTGCGCCGGCTTGGCTGTGCCTTGCCGGGCGCGTGACACAAAACAAGCCATTCATCAAAGGAGGAGACAAGATGAAACATCACCTGACATCGCTGGCCGTGGCCGCATTCCTTGCCTGCGGAGGTGCGGCTTTTGCCCAGTCCTGGCCCAGCGGGAACATCGACTACATCGTGCCCTATCCGCCCGGCGGTGGAACGGATGTGCTGGCACGGCAGCTCAATGACCAGATTGCGCGGAAGACGGGATGGAATTTTGTGGTTCTGAACGTGCCCGGAGCTGGCGGGACAATCGGGATGGACCAGCTGTCGCGCGCTGACGCCAACGGGCAGACCATCGGCATGGGCCAGACGTCGAACCTGGCGGTCAACCCGGCGCTGAACCCGGAAGTGAAATATGACCCGCAGGCGGGCTTCACGCCCATCGCGCTTGTCAATACACAGCCGATGGGGATCATCACCTACAATGACAGCCCCTACGCCGATTTCGGCGCTGTTCTGGACGCCGCACGTGCTGAACCCGGCTCGATCATGTATGGCACGCCCGGGACTGGCACCGTCTCGCATATGGCGGTGGAGCGGCTGATGCTGCAGGGCGGCTTGAAGTTCGAGCATGTTCCCTACACGGGGATCGCGCAGGCGATCTCCGATGTGATGGGGGGCGTGGTCGATATCTATATCGGCTCATTGCCCAGCGTCATGCAGCATGTCGAGGCTGGCAATGTGCGTCTGCTGGCTGTCACCTCTCTGGAGCCGCATCCGCTGGCGCCTGACGTGCCGACGGTGGCCTCGCTTGGGTTCGAAGGCTATCAGGCGACGGACTGGAAGGCTGTCGTCGGTCCTGCCGGGATGCCAGAAGAAGCCGTGACCGCGCTGAACACCGCGATCAACGAAGCTCTTGCCGATCCTGATCTGCGTGCAGCGCTGGAGGCACAAGGCAGCGTCGTTCTGGGGGGCACGGCCGAAGAGTTCAAGGCCTATCTCGCCGAGGAGGCCGCAACCTGGGCCGAGGTGGTGCGTGCCGCAGGCCTGCGTTAAGGCCTAAGCAAACCTGCGGGCGGTGGCTGCAAAGCCGTGCCCGCAGGACCTGAAGGGAGGGAGAGATGATCCAGAATGACCGCGCCGATCTGGTTTCCGGCCTGTTGATCGCCTGCGCCGGCGTTGCCGTCACCGTTTACGCCGCCGGCAACTATCCGCTGGGGACGTTGCGCCGGATGGGGCCGGGAATGTTTCCCACCGGGCTGGGGGTGACGCTGGCGCTTCTGGGGCTGGTGCTGGCATTCAACAGCTGGCGCAGCCTGTGCGCGGTATCGGGCGGCGCCAGAATGCCCGTCCGGTTCGAACTGCGCACAGCCTTCCTGTGCGTGGCCGGGGTGGTGGCGTTCGCTCTGCTTCTGCGGCCCCTGGGCCTTGTTCCGGCCGTGCTGGCGGTGGTCGGCATTTCTGCCTTGTCTGACCGGCGCAACACACTGCTGGCCATAGCGGCCCTTGTTCTTTTCCTTTCAGTGCTGGCGGTGCTTATCTTCAAGCTTGGGCTTGGGATGACGTTCCCCCTTTTCGCGTGGAACTGGTCATGAGCTTTGCCGGCAACATCCTGCTGGGGCTGGAAACCGCCCTGTCGCTGAACAACCTGATGTGGTGTTTCGTCGGTGTGTTCATGGGAACCCTGCTGGGCGTCATTCCCGGCATTGGCGTTCTGGCCGCGATCTCCATGTTGTTTCCGCTGACCTTTCAACTGGAACCTACTGCCGCGCTGATCATGCTGGCCGGGATCTGGTACGGCACGACCTACGGCGGAAGCACGGCATCGATCCTGCTGAACGTGCCCGGTACCCCATCGAGCGCCATCACCGCGCTGGACGGCTACCCGATGGCGCAACAAGGCCGCGCGGGCGTGGCGCTGCTGATGACCACGCTGGCCTCCTTCTTCGGCGGATCGGTGGGGATCATCCTGATGATGGGCTTCTCGGGCGTGATCAGCCGGATGGCCCTGCAGTTCTCATCCACCGAGTATTTCGCCCTGATGCTTCTGGGGTTGATTGCCGCGTCCGGCATGTCCAGCGGGGCGATGATCAAGGGCCTGATCATGGTCTGTCTGGGGGTGCTGTTCGGGCTGGTTGGCGCCGATATCTATACCGGCGCCCGCCGCTTCACCTTCGGGATGATCGATCTGGCCGATGGAATTGCCCTGGTGGCGCTGGCGCTGGGATTGTTCGGTGTGTCCGAAGTGATCGCCAGCGTTGGCAAGGTCAGTGCAAAGAGTGTCAGCCCCGAGTCGGTGAGTTTCAAGGCCATGAAGCCCACCCGCGATGATGTGCGCCGCTCGTGGCTCCCCATGCTGCGCGGCTCGGCCGTCGGTTCCTTCTTTGGCACCTTGCCCGGAACCGGCCCGTCGATTGCCGCCTTCATGTCCTATGCGCTGGAAAAACGCGTGGCAAAAGAGCCCGAGCGCTTTGGCAACGGCGCGATCGAGGGGATCATGGGGCCGGAATCGGCGAATAACGCCGCTGACCAGACTGCCTTCATACCGACCCTCGCCCTCGGCATCCCCGGATCGGCGACAATGGCGCTGATGCTGGGGGCCCTGATGATCCACGGCATCGCACCGGGCCCACAACTGATGACTGAACAGCCCGCACTGTTCTGGGGGCTGGTGATGAGCTTCTGGATCGGGAACCTTTTGCTTTTGGTGCTGAACATCCCCCTGATCGGCCTTTGGGTCAGGCTGCTGACAGTGCCCTATCAATGGCTGTTCCCCGCCGTTCTGATGTTCGTCTGCATCGGCACCTACAGCGTGAACAACAGTGCGTTCGACGTGCTTCTGGTCGCGTTCTTCGGCCTGCTGGGCTACGGGCTGCGATACCTCTCCTTCCCCGCCGCACCGATGCTGCTGGGCTTTGTCCTTGGTCCGCTGATGGAAGAGCATTTCCGCCGCGCGATGCTTCTGGGCCGGGGGGATCCGATGACGTTCTTTCAACGTCCGATCAGCGCAACCGTGCTGCTGATCACGCTGGCGCTGCTGCTTTGGGGGATTTATGGCAGCCTGCGCAAACGCAAGCCGGCGGGTGCTCCGGCCGGCAGCGTGGCGCCGTAGCCCAGTCCTGCCGCCGCATTGCAAGAATTACATCGATCCCCGCTACGGTCGAGCGTATCGCAGCGGGGATCGGATGTAAGGGCGTGTGAGGCAAGGAGCCTGCCGGCGTTGACACCTCTACATGCTGGCGGGAAGCCAAAGCGTTACCTGCGGGAACAGCACGAGGATGAGGATGCGAACGCAATCGGCGAAAAAGAAGGCCAGGACTCCTTTGTAGATTGTTGACAGGGGAATATCCCGCCGCATCGCGTTCAACAGCATCACGTTGATCCCGATCGGCGGTGTCAGCATGCCGACCCCGATCAACGCAACATTCAGGATGCCCCACCAGATGGGATCGTAGCCAAGCGACAGGATGACCGGAAGCACGAAGGGCAAGGTGACGACGACAGCTGCCACTTCATCAAAGAATGCGCCGAGGATCAGGTAAATAAACACCAGCAACAAGATGACGCCGAGCGGTGGAAGTCCGAGATTTTCGATGGCTCCTATCATCTCCTGGCTGACGCCGCTGATGCTCACGAAATATGAGAAGGGGCTGACATAGATAGCGTTTTCAGTTTTACTTGAACCACCAGTTTTGCAGGACGCTGACGAGATTGG
>NZ_JBSXNB010000013.1:0-57595 GCF_054073275.1 Pannonibacter sp. Q-1 | reverse complement strand
ATGACCGCAAGCGATCCGGAGCACCTGCGAACTTAAACCTTGCGACCACGGGGCCGTCCACATATGGATCCCGGTCTTGCCGCTACGCAGCAAACCGGGATGACACCGGATAAGGCATTGAAGGCCAAAGAGGATGGGCCCCCGCTGCAGCACGGTTTCAGGCTCAGCTCAACCCCGCTTCAATCCACCACCAGCTTCACCGACGTTCCTGCCGGGATCTCGTCATCCGGGCGGAATCCGTTCAGCACGGAGAAGAACTCCAGCCGGCGGGACGGTTCGATGCCGCTCATGCCGATGGCGAGGCTGCGCGGCGTATCGCCGTCGCGGCTCTGCACCACCTTGATGCGCAGCGACTGCAGCCGCGCCCGCTCTGTCGGAGACAGCTGGCGGAAGCTCTGGATCGTCTGGTCATAGTCGCGGGTGAAAGCCCCGCCCGGATCCCGGCTGGCGAAGATGAAGCGGTAGCCATTGCGGCCGATCCGCACCACGGCGATGCGGAAAGACCAGCCCTGCGTGATCGCAGAGCCGACAACCGCCGGCAGGCCGTTGATGGTTGTTTCCTTGACGCTGTCGGGAATGAGGCCGTTGATCCAGCCCGCATTCATGTAGCTGCGCAGGCTGTCATAGCCGGTCAGATCGGCGCCATCAAAGCGCATGGCCGTGCCCGAGCCATTGCTGGCCAGCACGGCCTCTGGCGAGTTTTCCAGCACATAGCCGGCCGGCACCGAGAAACCGATGCCAAGCGCCTTGTGCAGGAAGTCGCGCCCGCGCACGAAGCCTTCCAGCGGATCATCGCCAAACAGCATGCCGTCGATGTTCGACAGATAGGCCGTGCGGTCACGCTCGCCGATGCCCGGTGCGCTGATGGCGCGCGCCTCCTGGACGGCAAGGTTCATGCGCTCCGGCGTGCTCGGATGCGAGGAAATGAAATCCGGCGCGGAGGAACCTTCCTTGCGCGCGCTCTGCAGGGCGGCAAAGGACGACATGGAATTGAGGAAGCGGGCGGCGGCGAAGGGATCAAACCCGGCGCGGGCCAGCGTGCGCACGCCGATCTTGTCCGCCTCCAGCTCCTGCGCCTGCGAGAAGCGGGCGAAGGAAAGCTGCGAGGAGATGACCGCCTCTTTCACCTTCTCCGGATCCTTCACCACATTGCTGACAACGCGGTTGGCAAGCTCGGTTGCCTCGGCCTTCTGCTGCCGCTGGATGGCGTGATTCGCCGTCACATGCGCCATTTCATGGGCCAGCACCGCCGCAGCCTCGGACGTGTCATTGGCCAGCGCCAGCAGCCCGCGGGTGATGTAGAGATAGCCACCCGGCAGGGCGAAGGCATTCACCGCCGGAGAATTGAGGATGGTGATGCGGTAGCTCTGGCTCGGATCATCGGAAGCGGCCACGAGACGGCCGACAACAGCCGCAATTGCCCGCTCCGCGCCGGGGTTCTGATAGACGCCGCCATAGGTCGCCACCACACGTGGATGTTCACGCGCGCCGATATCAGCCGCAAGGCCCGGCCGCAGCGTGCCCGGTGCCACGACGCCCACAGAAGCCGAATTGCCGCCCAGCATCTGGCAGCCCGCGAGACTGGCCATCAGGCCTGCCGTCAGCAGGGTGCGGAGCGCCTTGCGCACCGGAGTAGACTGGTTCTTCACTGGCACTGTTCCAACCGGCAATTCATTCACCGCCCGACACTCTGTCCCTGGCAAAAGCTTCAATCTGGACCGGATCGGTCACCTCCAGCAAAGGCCCGTTCCTGTCCTGCAAAATTCCCCTCACCCGGACCCAGCGCCCTTCCAGCGCCTCCGGCGGCACCCCTTTGGCGGCCAGTTCGGCATCCAGCCGGGCATCAATTGTGACTGTGAAATCCGAAGACCAGTGACGGCCAAAATTCAGATAGCGAGTCTTGCCGCTTTTTCCAAGAGATACAACAGGTCCTTCAACGATCGTGAAGAGCCCTGTGCGCTCCGAAAGCCCGGCCAGATCGCCCGAGCGCAACCGCACCCCTTCGCCCCAGTCCGCCCCAAGCTTCTTTCGTGCAACGCTTTCGCGAAGCTGGAGTTCCCTCAGGCACTCAGAGGAAATGGCCGGCGCCGCATTGCCACGGGCCTTCACGGGCGGCAGAACGAAGGCAAAACCATCGGAAAGAAGCCGCCCCTGCAGCCATCCGCCCGGTGCCTCCACCTGGGCGGACCGGCGGCCCCAGCGGTCTTCCGGCCCCAGGTCATGCACTGTCAGCCCGGTGCCGGGCGCCAGCATGTCCCGCAAGGCATCGCGGCCCGGCTGAGCCAGCCAGACGCCCGCCAGCACGATGCGGCGGCCATCTTCAAGGGTCAGTTCGCCGCTATCCGATATGGAGGCGAGGCGAACGGCTTCGGCCTTGCCTGCACTGCCATGGCAAGCCAGTTCGGAGGGAAGGCCGGCGGCCTGCGCCCGTGCAGCAGGCATGGCAAAGGGTGGAAGAACCAGCCCGAGCCCGCACACAAAGGCAGCGCTTCCCGCCCTGCCCCAAAGGCCTCTTGCCCTGCGTATCACAGAACTTGCCTGCATCCACCCTCCAGCCAGCGGAAACCACCTGCCCCGAACCGCCCAAAGTCCTGCAGGCCCGGCAAGCCACAGCCAGGTGAGGAATATCCCGGTCTGGCACCCCTGTCGCATAGGGGATGATTGCGGCTCATAAATGGCGGAAAAGGCACAAGATTTGTGCGCATTGCGGCTTCACCCGCAATTCACACCCACCGCGGCGGCACCCTGCCCCTGACAATGGATTGTCAACAGCCCCCTGCCACCACATTTCCCGCCACACACACTCTCGCCCTCACCCGCAAATCATGCTATGCGCATTCCCGGCTGGTCCCGTAGCTCAGCAGGATAGAGCATCAGATTCCTAATCTGAGGGTCACAGGTTCGAATCCTGTCGGGATCACCATTTTTTCAGGCCAGTCAAACCGCTGTTACCGCTCTGCACTCAGTGCAGCGGAATCTCCGGCAACACATGCTTCCTTCTCTTTCGTCATGGCCGGGCTTGTCCCGGCCATCTGCAAACCATTGATTTGTTTAGATCCTCGGCACAAGGCCGAGGATGACGATGGAGGGGCTACAGGTTTGCCGGCGGCCTAATGCCCGCCCGGACCTCTCAACCTCACACCTTCACCCAAGCTCCCGCCTTGTCCGATGCAAACAACGCGTCGAGGATGACCATGTTCTGGATGGCGTCTTCGGGGCCGTAAGGGAACGGGACTTCGCCGAGGATGGCGAGGCCGAAGGCGTCGATGAGTTCGGCATATTGATCGGCAGGCTCAACCTCGATGCGCTGTGCACCGGCATCGGCAAACTGGACGCCATCATCCAGCAGCAGCGAGACGGATCCGCCCTGCGGGGCGTTGTAGGGGATGGTGATTTCCAGCCGCTTCTTCGTGCCCACAAGCTGCAGACGCTGATAGGGCGCAAGCTGGGTGGCGACGGTGAAATCAAGACGGCGGCCGCCGCCGAAATCCAGAATGCCGCTGGAAAGACGGTCCGTGCCGAAGGCCGGATCCCGGTCGACCATCGACATGACGCGGACAGGCTCGGCCTCGAAGAAGAAGCGCCCGGCCACCATCGGATAGCAGCCGATATCCAGCAGCGCCCCGCCGCCGATGTCGGCCCGGTTGCGGATGTTGTCCGGGTCGGCGTTGAAATAGCTGAAGAAGGACTGGATGGCCCGCAGCTCGCCCAGCTCGCCCGAGCGGACGATCTCGCGCGCCTTCAGCCACTGCGGATGCCAGCGCACCATGAAGCCTTCGGCCACCAGCGGGCCGGACTTCGGCAGGGTGAGCAGCTGGCGCGCCTCTTCGGCATTGAGCGCCATCGGCTTTTCGCACAGGACGTGCTTGCCCACCCTGGCGGCCTCAAGGGTCAGCGGCACATGCAGGTGGTTCGGCAGCGGATTGTAGATCGCATCGATGTTCGGATCCGCCAGCAGCGCCTCATAGCTGCCGTGCGCCACCTGAATGCCGAGCTGGTCTGCGGTTTCCTGCGCTTTGGCCGCATCGCGCGAGGCAATGGCCACCAGTGAGCCGGTATGCGAGGCACGGATGCCGGGGATCACCTTTTCACGGGCAATCTTTGCGGTGGACAGGACACCCCAGCGGATGGGCCGTGAAACCAGAGACATGAGTTACGCTCCTCAACGTATGGAAAGCCGTTCCTCCGGCAGCTGCGGAGGAACGGAAAGACGGGAGCCGCAGATTGTCAGGCTTTGCTGCAGAAGGCCAGAGTCATGAGCTGAAAAACCTGCCCAGACTGCGTCACACTCTCAGTAACGCTTGGGCACGTAAAGTTCTTCCGGCAGCGTCATCCGCTCGTAATCCGGGTTGAACACGCGGTCCGGCAGCTTAACCGGATCATGCGGGATCTCCTCGTAAGGCACCATGGACAGAAGGTGCGAGATGCAGTTGAGCCGCGCCGCCTTCTTGTCGTTGCCTTCGACGATGAACCAGGGCGCCTCGGGAATGTTGGTGCGGGCGAAGGTTTCTTCCTTGGCCTTGGTATAGGCCTCCCAGCGCACCCGCGATTGCAGGTCCATAGGCGACAGCTTCCACTGCTTCAGCGGATCATGGATGCGCATCAGGAAGCGCAGCTGCTGCTCCTGATCGGTGATGGAAAACCAGTATTTCACCAGCTTGATGCCGGAGCGCACCAGCATACGTTCGAACTCGGGCACGTCGTGGTAGAATTCCTCCACCTGATCATGGCTGGCAAAGCCCATAACGCGCTCGACGCCGGAGCGGTTGTACCAGGAGCGGTCGAACATCACCATTTCGCCGGCAGCCGGCAGATGCGGCACATAGCGCTGGAAATACCACTGGCTCTTTTCGCGCTCGGTCGGGGCGGGCAGCGCCACGACGCGGGCGACGCGCGGGTTCAGCCGCTGGGTGATGCGCTTGATCACGCCGCCCTTGCCGGCGGCATCGCGGCCTTCGAACAGAACCACGAGTTTGTAGCCGGTGTGCTGCACCCAGTCCTGCATTTTCACCAGCTCGGCCTGAAGGCGCAGCAGCTCGTGGAAATAGACCTGCCGCTCCACCGTCGACTTGTGCTTCAGATCGGAAATGAAGGCGAGCTCACGGGCCAGTTCCGGCGACATGAGCTGGTCGTCGATCTCCATTTCCAGCTCTTCGTCCAGGCTGTCCAGCCACTCCGCCTGCGCCCAGCTGATATCCCGATTGTCGTCCATGACCGTCCCGTCTCCAGATCCGGCGGCTGCGCCGCCCCTTGATGCCGGCAAACTACACGCAGATTGCGACAGATTGCCGAAGGTCCCGGCCTGATGTGGGGATTTTCGCGCAAGCCGGAAAGAGAACCAGGAACGAAAACGGGCGGCAAAACGCCGCCCGTCCTGTCTTTGTGAGCCGGTTGCCGGATCAGAGCTTGTCGGTCACGACCGTGGTGGTGGCGCCAGAGGGCTCCTTGGTGATCACCGGGTCGGAGCCGCCGGAGAGCAGCGACTTCACGGTGCGCTCGTAAGCCTCCATGTCGAGCTTGCCGTCGGATCCATCCACCAGCTTCACCACTTCGCCGACCATGCGCTTCTGGTGCTTTTCGGTCTGGGCACCGGTCGCATCGTTTTCCAGCACGATCTCGGCGGCTTCATCCGGATTCTCGGCCGCATAGGCCCAGCCCTTCATGGAAGCGCGCACGAAGCGGGCGTATTTGTCCACCATGGCCGGGTCGTTCAGGCTGGCTTCCAGCACATAGAGCCCGTCTTCCAGCGTGGCGACGCCCTGATCCTCATATTTGAAGACCACCAGATCATCTGCCGGAATGCCGGCATCGATCACCTGCCAGTATTCATTGTAGGTCATGGTGGAGATGCAGTCGGCCTGCTTCTGCAGCAGCGGATCCACGTTGAAGCCCTGCTTCAGCACGGTGACGCCATCGGCCCCGCCTGCCGTGGGCATGTTCAGCTGGCTCATCCACGACAGGAACGGATATTCGTTGCCGAAGAACCAGACCCCCAGCGTGCGCCCCTTGAAATCCTCAGGAGAGGTGATGCCGGTTTCCTTGCGGCAGGTCAGCATCATGCCGGACTTCTTGAACGGCTGGGCGATGTTGACGAGCGGCACGCCCTTCTCGCGCGAGGCGAGGGCAGAGGGCATCCAGTCGATGATGACGTCGGCACCGCCACCGGCGATCACCTGCGGCGGGGCAATATCCGGACCGCCCGGCTTGATGGTGACATCAAGGCCTTCAGCCTCGTAGAAACCCTTGTCCTTGGCCACGTAGTAGCCCGCGAACTGGCCCTGCGTCACCCACTTGAGCTGCAGCGTCAGCTGGTCCGCCGCATGGGCCGCGCCCGTGGTGAGGGCTCCTGCCAGCATGGTGGCGGCGGCGAGGGCCTTTACTGCGAAATGCGCCATTCCCCTTCTCCTCTTGCATGCCCGGAGCTGAAGCCCCGGTCTCTGGAAGTGTCATGCGGGAGCAGGCGCGGCGGCGTGAAGACTGCCAGCCGGTTTCCGGTGGCGGGTCCCCCCATATCCTTCGCCTCCCCCTCCGGGCCCGTTTGCCGGGCCATCTTCTTGTCGTCACCTGACCATTTGGTCAAAAAAGCCTAGGGAACCTGCGGCCCCAAGGTCAAGGTGATTATTTACGCAGCGGCGGCTATTTTGTAACCAGACGCAAGGTCAAGAGTGCGCGGCTTTCGGGGCCGGGTCAAAGGGATTCCGTCTCCGCAATTGGATGGATTGCAGGCAGGCAGCTGTCATCTTATGTTCATATGAACGTCGCCAGCGGTTCATATGAACGGACTATGGGAGAGGAACCGCCCGGTGCACAGTCAGCCGAAAGACGGCAATGGCTTGAGGCCTGACCCCGGAAGAGCGGGCGGCAACCAGAGTGGTGGTGCGAATATGCTCGGTCAGCAGGACTTAAGCAACAGGCAATCGGAGATTGCCGATCTGGTGCAGAGCCATGGCTTCATGTCGGTGGAGAGCCTTGCCGAACGCTTTGACGTGACGACCCAGACCATCCGGCGCGATGTGAACCGGCTGTGCGAAATGGGCATCCTGCGGCGCACCCACGGCGGGGTGGAACCGCCCGTGCCGGGCGGCAACGTGCATTACAGCACCCGCCGCATCATGAACCTGCCGCAGAAGCGCCGCATCGCCCGCATGGTCGCCAGCATGATCCCCGACGGGGCCTCGCTTGCCTTTTCCATCGGCACTACGCCGGAACTGGTGATGCAGGAACTGGTGCGCCATGAGGGCCTCCATATCTTCACCAACAATCTCTATGTGGCGGTGACAGCCTCGGAGAACCCCGGCTTTCACGTCACCATTGCGGGCGGACGCCTGCGTTCGGGCGACAGGGACGTGCTGGGCACTGTGACGCAGGACTTCTTCGCCAGCTACAAGGTGGACTACGGCATCTTCGGCGTCGGCGGCGTGGATGAAGACGGCACGCTGCTGGATTTTACGGAAGAGGAAGTGGCGGCGCGGCAGGCGATCCTTGCCAACTGCCGCAATTCCCTGCTGGTGCTGGACCAGAGCAAGTTCGGCCGCGTTGCCCATGTGCGCGGCGGGCACCTCAGCCACCTCAGCCATGTGGTCTGCGATGGCCCCATCCCGGACGCGCTGGTTCCCGTGCTGGAAGCCTCGGGAACACAGCTCGTCATCTGTCCGCCGGAAGAAGACTGACCGGCCTACCGGCCGTCATCCGCACGTCTGCCCATCTGTCCGCCCGCGATCACCGCGACGGATTTCAGCACCATGAAGCAAGGCACATCCGGCGCCAGCTGCAGGCTGGTAGCGGAGCGGGCGGTAATCCGGGCGAGGAACAGATGCGGGCCGCAGACCAGTTGCACCAGCAGGCTGCCGGTCTGGGCCGGTGTCAGACCAGTCACCTTGGCCGGCAGCACGTTGAGAGCCGACAGGCCCTGCGGCACCTGGCGGGAGATGAGGATATCCTCCGCCTCGATGCGCAGCCGCACAGGCTCACCCGGACTGGCGGAGAGGCGCGGCAGCAGCAGGCGGTTCTCAGCTCCGTCTCCGTCAGGCAGGCCGACTTCCGTCAGGCCATCGTCCGTATGGGCACGAACGGTTCCCTCCAGCAAAGCGCCAGCGCCGGAAGGCCCGAGGGCGGAGAGGGACTGCGGATCGGCCAGAACTGCGCCCGGTGCCCCGGCATGGCGCACACGGCCAGCCTCCAGCAGCACCACATGGGAGGCAAGGCGGGTGACTTCCACCAGCGAATGACTGACATAAAGCACCGGCACATCGCTCTCGTGCGTCAACCGCTCCAGATAGGGCAGGATTTCCGCCTTGCGCGCCTCGTCCAGGGCCGCCAGCGGCTCGTCCATCAGCAGGAGACGCGGACGGGAGAGCAGCGCCCGGCCAATCGCCACCCGCTGCTTCTCACCGCCCGACAGCGACGCCGGACGGCGGGCGAGCAGCGGCGCAAGCCCAAGCAGATCAACGATCCGCTCCAGATCCACCGGCCTGCCGCCGCCGTTGAAGGCATGGCCATAGAGCAGGTTCTGCCGGACTGTGAGATGCGGGAACAGCCGGCCTTCCTGAAACACATAGCCGATGCGGCGCCGGTGCGGCGGGATGAAGACCTTTGCGGTACTGTCCCACAGCACCTCACCATTCAGCCGCACGTGACCAGCATCCGGGCGCAAAAGGCCTGCAACCGCCTGCACCAGCGTCGTCTTGCCCGAACCGGAACGGCCAAACAGCGCCGTCACCCCGGCGCTGCCGGTGAAGGCTGCATCCAGCGAGAAGCCCGGAAAGGCATGACGGATGGAAACATCAAGCGTCATCGGCCGGAAATCCTGCGGGCGACCCGTGCGGAGACGAATTCGGACAAAAGCAGCGCCGCCATGGCAATGGCAATCGCAATCAGCACCAGCCGGAAGGCGGCAGGCTCGCCGCCCGGCACCTGCAAAAAGGCATAGATGGCGGAGGGCAGCGTCTGCGTCTGGCCGGGAATGTTGGAGACGAAGGTGATGGTGGCGCCAAACTCTCCCATCGCCTTGGCAAAGGCGAGGATCGCCCCGGCGATGATGCCGGGCAGGATCAGCGGTAGGGTGACGGTGAGAAACACCCAGAGGCGCGAGGCCCCCAGTGTCGAGGCCGCTTCCTCCAGCTTCACATCCACCGCCTCGATGGACAGGCGCATGGCCCGCACCATCAACGGAAAGGCCATGACGGCTGCCGCGAGCGCCGCGCCGGTCCAGCGAAAGGCGAAGACGATGCCGAAGGTTTCCTCCAGAAAGTTTCCCACCGGGGCCCTGCGGCCAAAGGTGATGAGCAGCAGATAACCGGTGACGACCGGCGGCATGATCAGCGGCAGATGCACGAGGCCATTGAGCAGCTGCCGCCCGTAGAACCGCCCCCGCGCCAGCGCAAAAGCGGTGGCGAGGCCCAAAGGCAGGCTGATCAGCGTGGCCCAGAAGGCAACCTTGAGGGAGAGCGCCACGGCGCGCCACTCTTCAGGACTGAGCCATTCCGTCATTGCCACCCCGCCAAACCTGCCGATGCTTCAGGCCCATCACTGCTTCAGAACCGTAAAGCCTTCCGCCTGGAACACGGCAGCGGCCTTTTCACCCTTGAGATAATCCAGAAACGCTTCCGCCCCATCCCGTGCCGAAGCAGTGAGCGCTACAGGAAACACGATAGGAGCATGGCTTTGCGCCGGAAAGGTGCCAACAACGCTCACCTTGCCGTCCGCCGCCGCATCGCTGCCATAGACAATGCCGTAAGAAGCGCCGCCAACGGAAACAAGAGCCAGCGCCGCACGCACATTGTCCGCCTGCGCCACCTTGGGCGCAACAGATTCCCAAAGTCCCAGCGAGGAGAGCGCCTCCTTGCCATAGACACCCGCCGGAACGCTGTCCACCAGCGCCATGGCCAGCAGGCCGCTGCCGATCAGCCCGGACAGATCCAGCTCCGGGGTGAGTGCCACCTTGGGCGCATCGCTGCCATGGGCAACAAGCACGAGCGTATTACCCAGAAGATCAACCCGGGTTCCGGACCTGATCAGACCAGCCTCGTCCAGCTTGTCCATCCAGTCCGTGCTCGCGGAAATGAAAATATCCGCCGGCGCCCCCTGCTCGATCTGCCGGGCGAGTGCCGCACTGCCGGCATAGGACACCACAACAGACCCGCCTCCACCGGCTTGATAGTCCGCCACGATCTGCTGCAGCGCCGTCTGAAGCGAGGCCGCCGCAAAGACTGTCACCTCCTGCGCCTGCGCTGCGAAGCTGGAGAGGAACAGGGCCGCAACGGCGGCCACCGCGAGTGCGGCACCACGCAGGCGCCCCGCCGTGCTGCGCCAGAGATGGTTGGTCATGCGTCTCTCCCTGACAGGCATAAGGCAGCCATCAACTGCCTTGAGGTTGATGACAAAGCAGGTTTTCTTCTCTTTCGTCATGGCCGGGCTTGCCCCGGTCATCTGCAAGCCATTGATTTGTATAGATCCTCGGCACAAGGCCGAGGATGACGATGGAGAAGCAGCAGGTTTGTCAGCAGTCTGAAGGCAACCATCAGCTGCCCCGTTATATTCGACAGGAAACATCGCAAAGCTCACCTTGCAAGGCAAGCGTTATTTCTCACCGGGAATATCCCTCAGCAGGGCGCATATGGCGTCGATCTCGGGCGCGCCTTCCTGTGCGAGCCGCTCCACCAGCCGGTGATAATTCGCCAGAACCAGCTCCCCGGCCTCCGTCAGCCGCGCACCACCGCCCTTTGCCCCGCCGCGGGCACTGTCCACCAGCGGCTCGCGGAAAGCCGCATTGAGATGCTCCACCAGCTGCCAGGCGCGCTTGTAGCTCATGCCCATGCGCCGCCCGGCCCCGGCAATCGAGCCTTCCTCGCGGATGAATTCCAGAAGTTCGGCCTTGCCCGGCCCCAGCATCGCATCATTGCCGAAGACAAGCCGCAGCCTGAGGCGCGGCCAGGGCTCGCCCGCTGGCGCCGGAGAGGTATCGGAAGCGGTGGCGGAGGGATCATCTTGCATCATCCCGCCACCCTGCAAACCGCCCGCCACTTTGGCAAGCGGAAAGCTGCGCTTCTCCCGCGGCAGCGCCATCCGGCAGGCCGGCAGCCCCTCACATTCCGGTGCACGGCTTGCCGCGGACTGGGCAAGCGGGGCGGGACACTCCATATTGCATCCGAGGCCTTGAGAAGGCACCCCTCTCCCGCCTGACATTCAGGAGTTCATCCATGACACGATACGAGAAGTCGGCAGATGCCATTGCGAAGCTGACGCCCGAACAATACCGCGTGACGCAGCAGAACGGCACCGAACGGCCGGGCACGGGCGAATATCTCTATAACAAGGAGCCGGGCATCTACGTGGACATCGTCTCCGGCGAGCCGCTGTTTGCCTCCTCGGACAAGTATGAATCCGGCTGCGGCTGGCCGAGCTTCACCAAGCCGATCGAACCGGCCAACGTGGCCGAACTGCATGACGCGTCCCACGGCATGATCCGCACCGAAGTGCGCTCCGCCCATGGCGACAGCCATCTGGGGCACGTGTTCCCCGACGGCCCGCGTGACCGGGGCGGTCTGCGCTATTGCATCAACTCGGCCTCCCTGCGCTTCGTGCACAGGGACGACATGGAGCGGGAGGGCTATGGCGCCTATCTCGATCAGGTGGAGGAAATCTGACGATGACAGAGACAGCCATTCTCGCCGGCGGATGCTTCTGGGGCATGCAGGATCTGATCCGCAAGCTGCCGGGCGTCCTCTCCACCCGCGTCGGCTACACCGGCGGCGATGTGCCCAATGCCACCTACCGCAATCACGGCACCCATGCGGAAGGGATCGAGATCGTTTTCGATCCGCAGCAGATCAGCTACCGGCGGATTCTGGAGTTCTTCTTCCAGATCCACGACCCCACCACACCCAACCGGCAAGGCAATGACGTGGGCATGTCCTACCGTTCGGCCATCTATTACCTGAGCGATGAGCAGAAGCAGACGGCGATCGACACTGTCAAAGATGTCAATGCATCGGGCATCTGGCCGGGGAAGGTGGTAACGGAGATCGAACCTGCCGGTGACTTTTGGGAAGCCGAGCCGGAACATCAGGACTATCTTTTACGTTACCCGAATGGATATACTTGCCATTATCCCCGGCCCAACTGGGTCTTGCCCCGCCGCCCGGCGGCGGACTGATTTTCCGCGGCGGGCGCCGCTTCGGTGCCCCCCGTTCCAGCCTGTTTCTCCACGCCCGCCGGGCCGCATTGCCGGAATACCGATGACCGAGCCGCTTTTCCGTTTCGACAACAGCTACGCCCGCGAGCTTGAAGGCCTCTATGTGGCCTGGAACGGCGCGCCTGCGCCTGCGCCCCGGATGCTGAAATTCAACAAGGATCTGGCCAGAACGCTGGGGCTGGATGCGGTGCGGCTGGCCGGTGACGAAGGGGCACAGATCTTCTCCGGCTCCGTGGCGCCGGAAGGGGCGTCTCCATTGGCGCAGGCCTATGCCGGGCATCAGTTCGGCGGCTTCTCGCCGCAGCTGGGCGATGGCCGGGCGCTGCTGCTGGGGGAAATCCTCGACCCGGATGGCAGGCGCTTTGACCTGCATCTGAAAGGCTCCGGCCAGACGCCTTTTTCCCGCGGAGGGGACGGCAAGGCTGCCGTGGGGCCGGTGCTGCGGGAATATGTCATCGGCGAAGCCATGCATGCCCTCGGCATCCCCACGACGCGGGCGCTGGCGGCCGTCGCGACCGGGGCACCGGTGCTGCGCGACAGCGTTCTGCCCGGCGCCGTGCTGGCGCGGGTGGCCTCAAGCCACATCCGGGTGGGCACGTTCCAGTTCTTTGCCGCACGCGGTGATATTGCCCGGCTGACGAAGCTTGCCGCCCATACCATCGCCCGCCACGACCCCGGCCTTGCTCCGGATGGCAAGGTGACGCCCGAGGCAGCTCTTGGCCTGCTGGATCGCGTGGTCCGGCGGCAGGCCTTTCTGGTGGCGCAATGGATGCTCGTTGGCTTCATCCACGGTGTGATGAACACCGACAACATGACCATTTCGGGCGAGACCATCGACTACGGCCCTTGCGCCTTCATGGAAGGCTATGACCTCAGGACCGTGTTCAGCTCCATCGACACCCATGGCCGCTACGCCTATGGCAACCAGCCGGCCATCGCCCAGTGGAACCTTGCCCGGCTGGCCGAGGCTCTTCTGCCGCTGATGGGGGATGATGAAGATGCGGCCATCGAGAAGGCCGGCGCCTGCGTCAACGGCTATGCGGAGCATTTCCAGACCGCCTGGATCAACGGCGCGCGGGCGAAGCTTGGCCTTGCCTCCAGCGAAGAGGGCGACGACGCCCTGGTGAAATCGCTGCTTGCCGCCATGAGCACGCCGCAGGGCGCCCCGGGCCAGCATGCGGCGGATTTCACCGGCACCTTCCGGGCCCTCTGCCGCTTCGCGGATGAGGGCGAGGCCGCCCTCGCCCCGTTCTTCGGTGGCACGGAGCGTATCGCAGACTTCACGCAAGCCTACACGGCTCGCCTTGCCCGCGACAGCATGGCGCCCACCCGGCGCCGGGCTGCGATGGAAGCGGTGAACCCCATCTACATCCCGCGCAATCACAAGGTGGAGGAAGCCCTTTCCGCCGCCACAGAGGGCGATCTTGAGCCCTTCGACAGGCTGGTGGATGTTATCTCCCAGCCCTTCACCGAGCGCCCGGGCCTTGAGCCCTACGCCGAACCCGCCCCCTCCACCTTCGGCCCCTACCGCACGTTCTGCGGGACGTGAGGGGAAGGCAGCAGGTAATAACGTTCACTTCTCCGTAGTCATCCCGGACGCAGCAAAGCGGAGATCCGGGATAACTACGGGGGAAGCTTGTGGTTCACATCTCCCCTCACCCCAGCGGCGAAAAGCTCAGCCCGCCGGCATAGCGGCTGACCGGCTTGCCCTCATCATCCAGCAGAAGCAGATGCAGCCAGCGCTGGTCGAACAGGGCCCGCACGCCGGGATGGCGGGAGAGGATGTCCAACACGGCCTGTTCCGGTGCTTCCACCATCACGGTCAGCCGCAGCGGCTCGTGCATCAGCTTTTCCCCGTCATGCACCGACTGCCAGGTGAGGCCGGTGCGCAACAGGCCGCCATTGCCTTCCACCACGCCCATGCCGCCAGCCGCATTGTGCAGCAGCTTGTTGCCCGCACCGAAAAGCTGCGGCACCACGGCCGAGCCGTAATATTGCAGACTGATCCAGCTGGCGACGACGACCGGTGCGGTGAGGATCAATTCCAGCACGCGGAAGCCTTCGTCCTTTTCTGCCACATAGTCGTGCAGGAACACCCGCCCCCCGAGATCGGCCCCGGCGCTGTGCTGGCGCGGGGCGGCGATGAAGGCGGCGCAGCCTGCGAGGCCCCATTCGGGCCGGGTCTGCGACCAGTCCCGCGCCCTTGCGCCCATCGCCTGCTGCCGATCAGCCCCCGGCAGCTTCTCTGCCCGTTCCGCCCGCGCCAGAGCGCCAGCCGATGCCAGCCAGTCCTTCAGCTGCGCCAGATCCTGCGCATGGGCAGATACATCCACATCGCCCTCATAGAGTGTGACGCCATCAGAGGCGGTGTCATGCAGTCCGGCGAGGAACAGGGTGTCCTCAGGGATGCTGATGCCTTCAGTGGTCAGCCCTGCCCGCACTACCGGGTCATTCAGAAGCCCCGCCAGAAGCCGGGCGTTGACCTCGCCGGAATGGCCGCCGCAGGCGCCGCATTGCAGGGCGCTGGAATGCAGGTTGTTGCGCACATCCGAGCCATGGCCCGCAATCAGCACGATCCGGGCAAAGCCTTGCGTCAGCGACATGGCCCGCAGCACGGTGGCCGCCGTGGCAACCGCCTGATCTGGCGCCAGCGGCGGGTCAAACCGGGGTGCGGGTGTGACGTCAGCCGCAGCCTTTGCCGGCAGCAGCGCATCCTTGACCAGCTTGGCCGCATAGAGCGGACCTGCCGCCTCGACAAAGGCAAAGGATGACACAGCCGCCTGCCGGAACCGGCCAAAGGCCCGCTTTGCGCGCGCCGCAATCCGGGTGTTCCTGTCTGCCTCTTCCTGTCCAACCGGCGTTGAGCAGGAGAACCGGGCCGGCTGCAGGAGCACGGGCAACCGCTTTTCCGCCCGGCTTGAGGCAAAGCCCCGGTGGCTGGTGCCGATGCCGAAGAAACCGGCAAAGCCAAGGGTCCGGATGGCAGGATCCAGCGACTCCAGCGCCCGCCGGAACACTTCCGAACGCACGTCGATGCAGAAGGCTGCCTGCACGGCGGGCCTCTCCACGGCGCTGGCGGCAAGCGGCGTCTTGCGGGCGGCCAGCTTGCCGGAAAGCTTGCGCTGCGTGGCCCGCTCCGATGCTTCCTGCAGCACCGCGTCGATGATCATGTCTTCGGCAGGCAGGACAGGCTGGGCATGGGCAGCGGCCGTCTGCCGCCACTTCAGCAGGGCAGCCTCTCCCTTGATGCCCTGCCCGGCCAGATGCAGGAACAGTGCCTCTTCCCACACGAGCCGGATGGCCAAGAGGTCAAGAAGCGTTGCATCCGTGCTGCCGGAAAGCTCTGCCTCCCACAGCCGGTAGCGGGCGGCCTGCGCCCAGCCGCCAAGACCGAGCAGCAGCTGATGGAAATAGCTTTCCAGCGCCTCACCCGTCAGACCCAGCGTCGTCACGGCCCGCAGGAGAGCGCCCTGCGCCGTATCCGGTGCGGCGGCAACGAAGGCGCCAAAGCCTGTCAGCCCCATGATTTCGGGCGTGAGGTCATGCGAGCCGTTCATCTGCCAGCCGGCATAGACCGAGCGGCCCTTCGCCAGCGGCCAGAGTGCCTGGCCCTCATCGAACAGCGCGGCACAGAATGCGCCCATCCGGTCGGTCACCAGCGCCTCGAAATCCCAGTCCCCCAGCGCCGTGGCAAGTGCCGCGACGGTGGGCAGAGCCTGGGGTGCGGACCGCTCGGCATTCAGCCGGGCGATGACCGCCCCGGCATCGAGGGGCAGCGGCTCAGGGCTTGCCGCAAGTGCCTGTGCGATGTCTTCCCGTGTCAGATCCCCCGCCGCCAGCTTGGCGGCAAAGACGCTGCGGGGCGGAGTGATGCGCACACCGGCCAGCCGGGCCAGCTTTGCAGCCGTCTGGGCAAGGGTCATGCCCGTCTGGCCAAGGAAGGGATTGACGGCGACGGTTGCCGCCAGCGGGAAGGCAGGCGGGATCTGCCGCTGGGCGGCCTGTGCGGCCTCCATAACGGTGGCGAGCGGCAGGGCGGGAAGCGTATCACCAAGAGAAGCGGCTGCAGCCGGATGCATGTGCAGGGTCATTTCAGGTCTCCCGTTCGGAGAAAAGGACAGGAAGAGGTCGGCAGGTCAGGAGCGCAGGGCGGGCCGGGCCAGCCAGCGGTCCAGCAGCGCATTGACGTAAAGCCCGTTGGCGAGATGCACCCTGAGGCCAGCTGCAGCCGGATGCGCCGCCCAGAGCGGGAACATCGCCTGCGTCACCGCGATCACACCGAAGGTTGCCAGCGACAGCAGCAGCAGGGCCGTTTCCAGCGGGCCGGGCTCCGGCACCGGTGGCAGCGTGCCGCCGTAGATGGCTGCAGCCACACCGTGGAAGGCGAAGTAGGCTGCAGCGGTTGCCAGCGAGGCGGCAATCGTGCGCAGCATCAGCCCGCGCGGCGCGGCACCAGCCAGCCCCTGCGCCATCAGATAGGCCACACCGAAGATGAGGATGACACCGAGGGCCAGCGCCTGCGGCGGCTTGTCGGCCCAGCCGAAGGCCGCAGCCGCCAGGGCATAGACACCCACCGCCAGCGCAAAGGCCCGCGCCACGGCTCTGGCTTCCGGCACTGCCACCGGCCCCGGCCGGGAGGCTGCGGTCACAGCTTCCACCGCCGTGCCCGAGGAGAGGAAGGCGTGGGCCTTGTAGAGCGAATGAGCCACGATGTGCAGCAGCGCCAGATGGAACAGGCCGAAACCGCACTGCAGGACCATGAAGCCCATCTGCGCCACGGTGGACCAGGCAAGCGCCGTCTTCACCAGAGGCTGGGTCAGCATCACCAGCGCGCCGAAGAGCGCCGTGAAGCCGCCGATCACCACCAGCAGTGCCAGCACACCGGGGCTGAGCAGCATCACATCGGCAAAGCGCACCAGCAGGAAACCGCCCGCATTGATGACGCCCGCATGCAGCAGGGCCGACACCGGGGTCGGGGCTTCCATCACTTCCGTCAGCCAGCCGTGCAGCGGGAACTGCGCCGACTTGAGGCAGGCAGCCAGAGCAATGAGTGCAGCCGCCGCGACCGCCAGCGTGCCGCCTTCGCCCATCCGGGCCTCAGCCAGAATGGCCGCGATGTCACCCGTGCCATAGGTGAAGCCCAGCGCGAGCACACCGGCCAGCAGCACCGCATCGCCCGTCCAGGCGCTCAGCCGCTTCTTGGCCAGCACCTTGGTCACACCCGGCCGTTCCGGATAGAACCGCAGCAGCTGCATCAGCGACTGGCTGGCCATCACCCAGGCAAGCCAGATCTGCGCCAGCGTCGCGGCAGAGACGAGCAGGATCACGGCCGCCAGCGTCAGGCACAGCCAGCCCGTAAAGGCCCCCTGCCGCGCTTCGCCGTCGAGATAGGTCCGCGAGTAGCGCAGCACGATCCAGCCGATGAAGCTGACCAGCACCAGCATGGTGACCGACACCGCATCCAGCCGCAGACCGGGCATGAACAGATCCGCCAGCGGATGTCCCGTCTGCACGATGACCTGCTGCGGACCCGTGATCAGGAAACCGGCCAGAGCCGCCAGCGCCAGAAGAAAGGCCGCAAGACCGGAAAGCTCAGCCAGGCGCGGCAGCGGATGGGGACGGCGGCTCCGCCGCAGCACAGGACGCAGCGCAGCCACGGAGGCCACGAGAGCCAGCAGCCCGGCAGCGCCAGCAACGGCAATCACGCCATGGGACGCGGCAGAGAGAAGCGCAGCAGGCAGAAGCGCGGCGGACATTTCAGGCATCGGAACCTCCGGGTTACTCGGACGCCGCAGTTGGTATCAGCCCGCCAAACCCAATAAAAATACATTGTTTGTGCGTTTTCGTTCTATAAAATAGAACTATGCCTGACCTGAACTATCATCACCTGCGCTATTTCCGGGCCGTGGCCCATGATGGCAATCTGACCCGCACGGCGGAGCGGCTGAACCTGTCGCAGTCGGCCCTGTCCGTACAGATCCGCCAGTTGGAGGAGCGGCTGGGCCATGCCCTGTTCGAGCGGCGGGGCCGCCAGCTGCATCTGACCGAGGCCGGGCGGATCGCACTGGATCATGCGGACGCCATCTTCTCAGCCGGAGAAGAACTGATCGCCACCCTGCGCCAGACCGGCACCACCCGGCAGGTGCTGCGGGTGGGCGGCATGGCAACGCTGTCGCGCAACTTCCAGATTGCCTTCCTGCGCCCGGTGCTGGGGCGGTCGGATGTGGAAGTGGTGCTGCGCTCCGGCTCGCCGGCGGAATTGCTGCATCAGCTGGAAACGCTGAACCTTGACGTGGTGCTGCTGACCCGCCCGCCGGAGAACAAGGCGGATCTGCCCTTCATCGCCCACAAGCTGGCCGAACAGCCCGTCAGCCTCATCGGCCGGCCGGATGCACTCACGGCGGGCCTGAGCCTTGGCGAACATCTTGCCCGCGCGCCGCTGATCCTGCCGACGCGGGACAGCAGCGTGCGCACCGGTTTCGATGCACTGGCCGCCAGACTGGATGTCAGCCCGCAGATTGCCGCCGAGGTGGATGACATGGCGATGATGCGTCTTCTCGCCCGCGAGGGGCTTGGCCTCGCCGTGATGCCGCCCATCGTGGTGCGGGACGAGCTGGCCAGCGGCCTCTTGCGGGAAATCGACCGGCTGGAGGGACTGACAGAAAGCTTCTATGCGGTCACCCTGTCCCGCCGCTTCCCCAATCCGCTGCTGCGCGATCTCATCGCCGCGCGCCCGGCTGACTTTGCCGCCGGGAATGATGCAGACTGAGGTCAGAAACTATCGCGCACCTTGAGGTGCATATGGCTGTGGCTGGCGCCATCGCCATGCTGATGCACCTCCTCTTCCTCACTGATGGGCACAAGTGACAGCGCGCCGTGGCGCACGCCCCGTTCGGTGAAGAGGCCATTGGCGTAGTTCTCCACCGTCTCCACCGGCCCGCGCATCACCGCCACTTCCACCGCCACCGTGTGGTCCAGCGGCACGGACAGCGCGGCAACAGCCATGTGGTGATGCTCATGCCGGGACTGGGGCACCCGGCGGCCAAGGTCGCGCATCGACAGATCCACCGTATAGCTGAGCACGCCGACGCATTGCGCATTGCCCGAGGCCTTGCGCGCCAGCCCGCGCCGCAGAAGATCACGCAGGGCTTCGGAGCGGTTGGTCGCACCCGAGCGCGCCATGAAGGCGTCCAGCTCGTCCAGAAGATCATCCTCGATGCTGATCGTGATCCGCTGCATGGGCCCTGTGTCTCCGCCTCGTGTTCAACCATGCCGCCAATTTGGGCAAGGCGGCCCTGCCAAGAGACTTGCATCGGATTGCCGCCAGATGCAGTATGAAAAAACAAAATGAATTTCATACTCGTCAGGACGACCGCCCCATGCATCTGCGCAGCCGCCTTTTTGCCACCGCCTCCGCCCTTGCTTTCGGGCTGCTTGCCGCCGCCAGCGTGACGGCGCAACCCGCCCCCCCGGCGCTGGTGCTGGCGGTGGGAGGCGAGCCGGAAACCGGTTTTGACCCTATCACCGGCTGGGGCTCCTATGGCAATCCGCTGTTCCAGTCCACCTTGCTGAAGCTCGACACGGATCTGAACCTCACTGGTGATCTGGCAACCGCATGGACCCTTTCGGATGACCGCAAGACCTGGACGCTGACCCTGCGCGAGGATGCAAAATTCTCTGACGGCACCGGCCTGACGGCGGAAGATGCAGCCTTCACCTACAACATGGCGCGTGATGCAGGCGGCGTCGTGGACCTCACCAATCTGCGCGAGGCGCGCGCCACCGGACCCTACACGCTGGAAATCGAGCTGAAGGAACCGCAGATCACCTTCACCAGCCGCCTTGCCAGCCTCGGCATCGTGCCGAAAGCCGCCTATGGCCCGGACTATGCCCGCAAGCCCATCGGCTCCGGCCCTTTCAAGCTGGTCGAATGGCGCGAAGGCGAACAGCTGGTGGTGGAACCGAACCCGCATTGGCATGGCACGAAGCCCGGCTTCTCCCGCGTCAGCTTCGTCTTCGGCTCGGAAGATGCTGCCGTCAGCCTCGCCCGCACGGGCGCCGCCCAGCTCGTGGCCGTACCTTCCTCGCTGGTGGACGAGACGCCGCAAGGCATGAAAAGCCTGCATGTGAAGACCGTGGACAATCGCGGCGTCATGTTCCCGATGGTGCCGGAAACAGGCGCGAAGACGGATGAAGGCTATCCGATCGGCAACAGCGTGACCTCGGACAAGGCCATCCGCGCGGCGCTGAACGAGGCGCTGGACCGGCAGGCACTGGTGGATCTCGCCCTCTCTGGCCATGGACGGCCCGCCTATGGTCCGGCTGACGGCCTGCCCTGGGACAATGCAGATGCGAATGTGAAGGGCGGCGATAGTGAAGCGGCCCGCGCCACGTTGGCCGCAGGCGGCTGGCGCGACAGCAACGGCGATGGCGTTCTGGAAAAGGACGGCAAGGATGCCGCCTTCACCCTGCTTTATCCGGCGTCCGATTCCACCCGGCAGGCACTGACGCTTGGCGTCGTGGAACAGGCGAAAGCGATCGGCATCCGCATCACCCCACAAGGCAAGAGCTGGACCGAAATCCGCACCCTGATGCATGCCAATGCCGTGCTCTTCGGCTTCGGCTCGCACAGCCCGGCGGAGATGGTCCGGCTGAACGGCAGCCGCTATGCGGGCGCGGGCTATTACAATCCGGGCTATTACAACAACCCAGCCGTTGATGCCGCCTTTGCCAAGGCTGAAGGCGCAGAAAGCTTCGAAGCCTCCCTGCCCTTCTGGCAGGCGGCGCAATGGGACGGCGCCACCGGTTTCGGCTCCAAAGGCGATGCCGCCTGGGCCTGGCTCGTCAATCTGGAGCATTCCTACTGGGTGTCGGACTGCCTCGACACCGGCCGCCAGCAGGTCCAGCCCCACGGCCACGGCTTCCCCATCACCCGCAATCTCGAAGACTGGCGCTGGACATGCCAGTGAGGGCTGAACGTTCCGGTCTTACGGGCCGCTTGAGAGGAAAATGGCCCTCTCCTTTTGCCGCAGCGCCCCTCTCCCCCCTTGAGGGGGAGATGTCTGCGCCAGCAGACAGAGGGGGGTGGCAGCGCTTCGGCAAGGCACTACCTCTCTCACGCAGTGACAGTCCGTTACCCCCCTCTGCCCTCTGCCGGGGGCATCTCCCCCTCAAGGGGGGAGAGGAGCTGGTGCCTGACCGGAAGTCCGATGTAAACACTGCCCAGGCAAAGAGCCGCAGCGGCCATACTGATGCATCACTGCGGTTAGCTGTCCGCAATGGACGCGCCCCTGCACACCCGGCAAAGGAAGGCAGCCATCATGACTGACTGGCTGTTGCCTCTGCTCCGCGACCGCTTGATCCGGCTTGCATGGATGGTGCCGGTGGGGGCCTTTGGGCTGTTTGCGCTGGTCTCGCTGGCGCCCATCGACCCGGTGCAGAGCTTTGTCGGCGCGAAGATGATGCAGGTGGGGCCGGAGCAGCGCGAGGCGATTGCGGCGGCCTGGGGCTTGAACGATCCATTCGGCGAGCGGTTTCTCCGCTGGGCCGGCAACGCGCTCTCCGGCGACTTCGGCAATTCCATCACCTACAACGCGCCCGTGCTCGACATCATCCGCGACCGGTTTCCCGCCTCGCTGGCGCTGATTGCGGCGGCCTTTGCCTTTTCCTTCGTGCTCGGTCTTGGCCTTGGCACGGTGGCCGCGGCCACGCGCGGGCGCTGGCCGGACCGGATCATCCGGGGCTTTTCGGTGATGCTCGCCTCCAGCCCCGGCTTCTGGGTGGCGCTGCTGCTGGTCGCCATGTTTGCCGTGGGCCTCAACTGGCTGCCTGCCTGCTGCGCCGCCCCGCCGGGACTGCAGGCCGATGAAGCCACCCTTGGCCAGCGCCTGTGGCACATGATCCTGCCGGCTATCTCGCTCTCCATCGTCGGCATTGCGCCGCTGATCCTGCACACGCGCCAGAGCATGATTGCCTTTCTCGACAGCCCTGCGGGGCGGCATCTGGGCGCCCATGGCTGGGCGAGCCTGCCGCTGGCTTTCGGGCCGGGCCTGCGCCACGCACTCGGCTGCGCCCTGACCGTGCATCTGGCGGGTGCGGGCGAGTTGTTCGGCGGCTCCGTGCTGGCCGAAACCGTCTTTGCATGGCCAGGCCTCGGGCAGGCAACCGTGCGCGCCGCAACGGGCGCAGATGCGCCGCTGCTGATCGGCATCGGCCTTGCCACGCTGCTGTTCGTCTTTGCCGGAAACCTTGCCGCCGACATTGCCGCAAGGCTGCTCGACCCGCGCCTTGCAAGGAGGAATCCGGCATGAGCCTTGCCCAGACTGGCAGCGCCGCCCCCGCGCAGGCCCTTCCTGCCATGCCGCGCAGCAATCCGCAGAAGCGCGTTGCCCTGCTGGGGCTTGCCGCGCTTGGGCTCATCGCCGCCATCGGCCTTGCTGCGCCTCTGGTTCCGGAAAGCTGGTATGCGGTGAACCCGGCAGCACGCGGCCTGCCGCCCTCGCTGGCCCATCCCATGGGCACCGATCTTCTGGGCCGGGACCTGGCCGCCCGCACGCTCTCCGCCCTTGGCCGCAGCATCTGGGTGGGGTTTTTCTCTGCCGCCCTTTCAACGCTGATCGCGCTCGCCATCGGTCTTGCCGCAAGTCTCGACCGGCGGACAGACCGGCTGCTGGGCGGGGTAACGGAACTGGCGCTCGGCCTGCCGCATTTCGTGCTGCTGATCCTCATCTGCTACGCCGCAGGCGGCGGCACCACGGGAGTGATCATTGCGGTTTCCCTCACACACTGGCCGCGTCTGTCCCGCGTGCTGCGGCATGAGGCCCAGACGGTGCTGACCTCGGACTATGTGATGACCTCCCGCGCCCTTGGCCGCTCCCCCGGCTGGATCTCTCGCCGGCATCTGGTGCCGCATCTGCTGCCGCAGCTTGCCGCCGGTTTCGTGCTGATCTTCCCCCATGCCATCCTGCATGAGGCGGGCCTCAGCTTCATCGGCCTTGGCATCGAGCCGCATCTGCCCTCCATCGGCATGATGCTGTCGGAATCCCTGCGCGGGCTGATGGCCGGAAAATGGTGGATCGCCGCCGGTCCCGGTCTGGCCCTGATGCTGGTGGCGCTGTGTTTCGAGCTTCTGGGCGAGCGCCTGCGCAAGGCAGCAGACCCGCGTGCGGTGGATATCGTATGAGCCTTTCGGTCATCAACCTGACGGTCAGTTTCCCCAGCGCGGACGGCCAGCCCGTGCAGGCGCTTAAGGGTCTGAGCCTGACTGTGGAACGCGGCGAAGTGGCGGGGCTTGCGGGCGCATCGGGGGCAGGCAAGAGCCTTGTGGCTGAGGCGCTGATGGGCCTGCTGCCGGGCAATGCCATCACAGGCGGCCATGTGACCGTGGACGGCCAGAAGCCGCGCCCCGGATCGCTTGCCCTTGCGCCGCAGACTATTGACGCGCTCGACCCGCTCGCCCGCACCGGCCCGCAACTCGCCCGCTTCGGCAAGCCATTCGGCCGGGCGGTGGACGCCGGAAAGCTGCTGGCAGATGTAGGGCTTGAGCCGGACGTGGCCCATGCCTTCCCGCATGAGCTGTCCGGCGGCATGGCCAAGCGCGTGCTGCTGGCCAGTGCGCTTGCTTCAGGCGCAGACTTCATCATTGCAGACGAGCCCACCAGCGGGCTCGACCCGGACAATGCGGACCGCATCATGGCGCTGATTGCCAGTCTTGCCCAGAAGGGCCAGGGCCTGCTGGTGATCAGCCACGATCTGAAACGCCTGGCCGCCATCTCCCGGCGCATCACCGTGATGCAGGATGGTGCCATCGTCGAGACGGCAGATGCCGGATGCTTTGCCAGCGAAGGATCAGCCCTTTCCGCCCCCTACACACGCGCCCTGTGGCGGGCGCAGGAGATCTACGGCACATGCTGAGCGCGGAAAGGCTGAGCCTGAAACTCGGGCAGAAGCAGGTGCTGGACGGCGTGAGCCTGACGCTTGAGCCGGGCAGCGTGACCGGCCTTGGCGGGCTATCGGGGGCAGGCAAGACCAGCCTCGGCCGCTGTTTTGCCGGGCTTATTGCGCCAGCAGAAGGCGCCGTGCGTCTCAATGGTTCCGCCCTGCCACCCTTGCGCGCGGGACGCCCGCACCCGGTGCAATATGTGCCGCAGATGGCGGAGCTTGCCGTCGATCCGCGCTGGCGCATCGACGATATCCTGCGCAACGGCGGCACGCCGGATCAGGAGGTACTGTCCGCCCTCGGCATTGATCCGGCCTGGGAAACACGCCACGCGGGGGAAGTTTCGGGCGGCGAACTGACCCGTGTGTCGCTGACGCGGCTGATCCTGCCCTCCACGCGGGTGCTGATCCTCGACGAGGTGACGGCCCGGCTGGACGCGCTGTCGGAAGACGCCCTTTGGCAGGCGCTGCTGCCGCTGGCAAAGAAACGCGGTCTGACCCTCATGATCATCAGCCACAAGCAGGGCCTGCGGCAGCATCTGTGCAGCACGAGCTATCTTCTGGAAAGCGGCAGACTGGTTCAGGAAACCGGCTTGCCGGCCTCCGCGATGCGCCGGTCCTGAGCGCCCAGCGCCTCAAGTGCTTCGAGGGTTGTTTCGGCGGGCACCCAGCCCAGCGCCATCAGCGCGGCCGGGCTGGCGGCGAGCGAGCCGCCCAGCCGTTCGGCCATCTCGCCCTTGCCTGCCAGTTTCAAGCCCAGTTCCAGCAGGGCGGGCGGCACCGGCAGAAGACCCGGCCTGCGGCCCAGGCCTCGCCGGTAGGCCGCAATGATCCCGGCGAGCGTCACCGGTTCAGGGTCCGCCACGATCAGCGGCCGGTTGGGGGCTTCCGGCAGACGCATCACGCAGTCCACCGCACCCGCCAGATTGGCCAGCGAAATCAGCGAGCGCTTGCCGGTGAAAAGCCCAAAGGGCAGCGGCACGGGCTTGCGGGCCAGCGCAAACAGCGCTTCCAGATTACCCCTCGCGCCCGGCCCATGCACCAGCACCAGCCGCAGCGCGGCGTAAGGCATTCCGGCTTCGGCAATCGCGGCCTCGGCCTCCAGCTTCGAGCGCCCATAGGCATCGGTGGGCTGTGCCGCGTCTGCTTCCGTCAGCACGTGATCAGCCGAAGGGCCGGACTGGGCACGGATGGAGGACAGGAACACGAAGCGCTTCACGCCAGCCTTGCGCGCCGCCTGTGCCAGTGCCGCCGTCGCGTCGCGGTTGACAGCCCGGTAGTCATCCTCGGGACGGCCCGACATGGCATGGGCGATGCCGGCGGAATGGACCACGAAATCCACATCCCGCATCGCCTGATCAAGGTTGCGCGGACGGGCAAGGTCACCGATGAATTCCTGATCCGCGCTGACAGCATCCTCCACCGGACGGCGCAGCAGCAGCCGAAGGCGGTAACCCCGGCGGATGAGATCGGCAGCCAGATACTGGCCGGCAAAGCCGGTGGCACCGGTCAGCGCAACAAGCGGGGCTTCGGTCATGGGGCATCTCCGGTCAGCTGGCGTGAACGGGACAAGCGGTACTGCACCCGTCCCGCCCACACAAGCCCCGCTAAAACGGCGGGCCCTTTCCCGAAGCTGTCAGCCTCTTCCCTCGGCCATCGCCCGGACGAGCAGCAGCATGACGAGGGCCTGACCGTAAGGGGCGGGCACGTTGGGGATCTGACGGTAGAAGTCCAGCGTATGGCCCATGGGCGTACCATCCGACACCTGCAGCACGATGCCGCTGTCATCGATCCGCTCCAGAACCGCCGCCAGAGCCCGGTCAGCCACCGGGCGGTAATCCTGCGGCAGCAGGCCAAGGTCGATGCCGCGCAGAATGCCATAGGCGATGGCGGCGGTGGCGGAGGTTTCCTCCGGCGACTGCGGGTCCAGCACCAGCGTGCAGAACATGCCGTTGCCGCGCTGGTTCGCCGCCAGCGTGCGCACCTGCGCGTCCAGAATGAAGGTGAGATGCGCCTTCAGATGACCAGGAATCTCGCTGACGAGACCGAACAGCTCCGGGATCGCCACCGTGATCCAGGCATTGCCGCGTGCCCAGAAGGCCTTGGCGAAGTTGTGGTTCCCGTTGAAAGTCCAGCCGTGATACCACAGACCGGTGACCGGATCGGCGAGGAACCGTTCATGCACGAGGAACTGATAGAAGGCTTCCTCGATCCAGTCCTGCCGGCCGAAGCGCTGCCCGGCGCGGGCCAGAAACAGGCACGTCATGAACAGCGTGTCGTCCCACAACTCGCCATCGTTCATCCGCTCCTTCACCACATGCTGGAAACCGCCGTCGCGGGTGCGGGCAAGGCTGGTCATCAGCCAGTCCGCCCAGTCCTTCACCAGCGCCTCGAAATCCGGCCGGTCCACATGGTCGATCAGCACCGACAGCGGCAGCATGGGCGAGGAGGAATTGACCTGGCGCGGCGGGATGCCCTTGGAGATCTGCCAGTCATACCAGCGGGCAATCGCCTCGATCAGCGACCGGTCGCCCACCGCCTCCGCATGGCGGATGAGACCGTAGATGCCGACGCCCACTTCCCAGTCCCATTCCTCGAACTGCAGGTCATAGGCATCTTCGGAAATGGCGGCGGTTTCGTTCATGCCCTTGAGCCGGGCTAGGCCGACCGCCACGCGGGACAGCGTCGCGGACAAGGTGTCGGGATTGATCATCAACATGGCGGGGTCCTGTCAATCGGCGGATCAGATCAATGGGAGACGGCAGGAAACTGCCGGATGAGCGGGTCAAGGCTGCGGTTGGGGAAAGGCATCGCCGTGCCATCCACAACAAGGCCGGAGCCCCAGGAAAGCGCGAGGGACGGATGGCCCGCCCCCGAAAGCGTCAGGGTGAGGGCATCTGCATCAAAGGCGAGACCGAGGGCCTGAACGCTGGAGCGGAAGCGGGCAAAGGCAGCGGCAGGATCACCGGCACCGGCAGCCTCGCCCATCAGCGCCGCCCAGCCGCAACGGCTGGCATGGGCGCGGAACTCGATACCCGCGCCCGGCCCTTCCGTCACCGCCTCAAGCGGGGCGCTGGCCGAGAGAGCGGCAAAACCGGCACCGGAGCGCAGGAACAGCCAGTTGCCGTCCTGCTGCACCTCGTCAAAGGCAGAAGACTCCACATAGGCGTGGGTGAAACCGATGCGCGGATCCTCACCCAGATCGAACACCAGCAGCGCGGCGTTGCCGTGCTGGCCAACGCGGGGCATGACGCCATTGCCCGCCCAGTAGGACGGGCGCTGGCCGCCCCAGGGATCATCGGCACCGGGATGATTGACCCAGGCACGGGCAAAGGGATGGGCGGCAAAGCGCAGATCCACCTGATGCTGCTGGTGGCCCTTTTTGCCCGGCTCGCCATCCACCATGGAGGAGAGCTGCACATGGGCGGACTTGTAGAGCGCCAGCCGCGCCGCCTCGTCATGGCCCTGCACGTAATGGGCTGTCAGCGCCGTTCCCGGAGCGGGATTTACCACGTCAAGCGCACGTTGCGGCGGGGCATATGAGCCTGCCGCCAGCATCGGCAAGGCGGCCACACCATCATTCAGCCAGCCCTCGCCAAAGCCAAGGGTGGCGAAGGGGGCAAGCTCGGTCAGCGGACCGGCGCGCAGTTCCTTGTCATAGGCCCGGCCCATGGTGCCGGCCGGAACACCGCCCAAAGTATGCAGGCCGATCATCAGGAACAGCCGGTCCAGCAGTTGCGCCGCCCGCTCGCGGATGCGGCCGTCGCCCAGATGCTCCAGCGCCAGAAGGCCGATGAAGTCGATCGGGTAATAGGCGGCAGAATTCCACTCGGCGAGGCCATGCGCCTCGACACTGTCAAACCAGCGCATCAGCCGCTCTTCGCCAAGCCGTGCCTGCTCCGCACCCTTGCGGCCGGAACAGGTGAAACTGGCATCGGGATAAAGCCGTCCGGCGAGATATTGCGAGACGTGGAAACACAGCACGTGGTTCTCGCTCCAGAACCACATCACGTCATTTCCCGGCTCATCCACCCAGTAGCGGTAGCCCAGCACCGAGGCATCGATGGCATCCCGCAGATCCTGCGGCAGGCCCGCGCCGTAATCCGCCGCCAGCCAGAGCAGCGGCACCATCACGAAGTCGGAGCAATCGCGCCGCTCATCGATGGCTTCCAGCGTATTGGAGATGATCTCGCGGAAGGTATCATCCACCGGCTTTCCAGCCGCCTGCATGGCGATGGCCCGCCCGGCGCGCATTTCGCCGTGGCTGGCGAGAAACTCCAGCACTTTCGGCTTACGGTCAGCTAGCGGCAGGGCGCGCCAGTCGAGCTTTTCCAGCCGGTGCGTGGCAAAGGCGATGTGCCGCTCCACCCGCGCCGTGCCGATGGAGAAGGTCAGGTCCAGCGGATGATAGGCATCGGCCAGCCCCTCAGCACCCGGAAGGCTCACCCGTGTTTCCCCCTTCCGCAGCACGGCAGAGGATTGCAGCAGCGGCGGCTTGCCCCGCATGTGCACGCTGGGCTGGATGCGGGCGGCTATGGTCACATCCACATCCGGCGCATGGGCAAAGACAAGAGCCAGTTCGCCGGTGATGCTGTGGAACGGCTCCGGGCGCACGGAGGTGGCCAGCTCCATCAGCGCTGCAATGTCAGCAGGCGCCACATCCACCGGCAGCACCGCCGTGATCGCCGCATCGGACAGCAGCGTCAGCTCGAAGAACCAGATGGCATCGCGCTCGGCCAAGTCTTCGGTCAGCACGACCACCTCACTGCCTTCCGGCTTGAGGGTCAGCACGATGTCCGTACAGCTTTCCTTGTTGCGCTGGAACGGCTCGAAGGAGACGGCTTTTTCCCCATCCACCCAGATGGTGACGCCGCCGCAGGTGGCAAGGCGGAAGCGGCAGGGCGCAGGCGACGAAGGCACCAGCCGGGTCTTGAGCCAGCGCTTCAGCCGGGTTGGCCGGTGCCAGAAGCTGGAGAACTCCACCCGGCGGTTGAAGCCCGGCAGGTTCAGCGCCTCCACCTCGAAAGGCTCCAGCGTAACTTCTCGGGTCTTGATCTCGTCCCACAGGGCGACACGGCAGGGCAGATCGCCCACATCGACGAAACCGTTGATGAAGCGGTATTGCACCCGGTCCTCGGCCAGCGCCGGCGTTCCGGGGTAATAGGTCTGATGCACCGGCCCCATGGCCCAGGCGGTCACGCTGCTGCCTCGCGTCACGGAAAAACCGGCAACAGAGGATGCGGTCAAGGGCGCGGTCATTCATCCTCTCCTTCGCCGGGCAGCGGCAGGCTGAGTTCGATTTTCTCCAGCAGATCCGGCAGGCGGCCGATCTGGTTGAAGGTCAACATCGGGCGCTCGGCCCGGGTGCCGGGCTTGTGGCTGCGCCGGGTGGACCAGTTGAGGAAGAGGGAGATGAGGCCGAAGCGGTTGGCGCCCAGAATGTCCCGCTCCAGATTGTTGCCCACCATCACCGTGCGCGACCGGTCGCCATCCGCAAGATTCAGCGCCTTGCAGGCAGCTGCAAACATCTTCGGCGAAGGCTTCAACTCGCCGATGTCGCCGGAGATGATGTGAGCCTCGAAGCAGTCCCACAGGCCATGATGCTTCAGAATGTTCTCGAAGGTCGCGCGCGGGCCATCGGCCACCAGCGCCAGCCGGTAGCCGCTGCGCACCAGTTCGTGCAGCATGTCGCCAGCGCCGGGAATGAGATCAGCACTGGTGACCACTTCCGTTCCGGGGATCTTCACCTCGGTGCGCTCGTCCACCAGGGTGTCGCCGCAGTCCAGAAACACCGCGGCCAGATGCGGCACGCGGGTTTCCAGACTGGCAACGAGCGCCTCCACCCGCCCCGGCACCCAGCTATCAAGCATGGACCAGGGCATGAGGCACACGCCGCCTTCCTCGTCGCTGCAGCGGGAGAACTGCCAGGACGGGGAAAACGCCATGCGCTTCAGGGCAAGGCGCGCCAGACGGCAGCTCAGCGGGGAGGCCGAGATGCGTCCGGCATCGGAAAACCGGTTGGAGAGGTGCACGCCCCCATCCCCGGCGAAGGCACCGCACATGGCGGCAATGAGGGGCCCGGCGTGCCTGCGCATCTCGCCGTCATCGGCCCAATGGGCATGTTTGCCCGGCTCCAGATAAAGGACCGGACGCCCCGCCTCCACCGGCAGCGCGCCATCTGGACGCAGCATGCGGCGGCGTGCGCCATGGCGTGAGGCCTCGACCATGGCAATGCTGCCGTCCGCCTCCACATGCACCCAGACATGCTCAAGGTCATAAAGGTGCTGAATGTCCCAGTCGTACCAGATCGCATATTCGATCACCGTGCGCCCGCGCGGGCGGATGATGAACCTAGAGGACAGCGAAGGCCCCTCCTCCCGGTAGACCGCATAGCCGGCGGCCAGCGGGCGGAAGGGTTCGGCATCATCCATGCGCAGCACCGGCAGATAGCGGGCAGCAAGGGCAAAGTCAGGCGCCTGATCCGCATCCTCAGGCAGGCCGGAAAGCGGCAGATCTGCAAGAAGGTTGCGCATCAGCCGTGAACTCCGGTCAGGGTGAGGCTTTCGGCGTGATGGCAGCGCACCTGACGTCCGCCCTCCACCGTGCGCAGAGCCGGAACCGTGGTGCGGCAGTTTTCATCCGCGTAGGGACAGCGGGGATGGAACGGACAGCCGGAAGGCACATTCATGGCGTCGGCGATCTCGCCCTTCAGCGGCACGCGCTTGCGGGTGCGGTTGCCGCGCGGGTCCGGCTGCGGCACAGCGGCAAGCAGGGCTTCGGTGTAGGGATGCAGCGGGCGGGCGAACATCTCCTCCGTCGGGCCAACCTCCATCAGGCGGCCCAGATACATGACGCCGATCCGGTCAGAGATATGCTCCACCATGCCAAGGTCATGGGTGATGAAGAGATAGGTGAGGCCCAGCTGCTCCTGCAGGTCCTGCAGCAGATTGATGTTCTGCGCCGCGACGGACACATCCAGCGCCGACACCGCTTCGTCCGCAGCGATGAAACTGGGGTTGAGCGCAAGCGCGCGGGCAATGCCGATGCGCTGGCGCTGGCCACCGGAGAAGGCATGCGGATAGCGCTGCAGATACTCCGGGCGCAGGCCGACAAGGCGCAACAGTTCCGCCACCCGGTCGCGGATCTCGCTTTCCGAGCCAGCGCCATGCACCACCATGGGCTCACCCACCAGCTCCAGCAGCGTCATGCGCGGGTTGAGCGAGGAATACGGGTCCTGAAAGATCATCTGCATTTCGCGGCGGATGTCGCGCATCTCCCGGTCGGAGAGGCGTGAAATATCCACCACGGAGCCATTGCCGCGCCGGAACAGGATTTCCCCGCCGGTCAGGTCATAGGCCCGCAGGATGAGGCGGGCGATGGAGGACTTGCCCGAGCCACTTTCGCCCACAAGGCCAAAGGTCTCGCCCTTGCGGATATCGAAGGTGATGTCATCCACCGCCTTCACCGCCCCCACCTCGCGGCGGAACCAGCCTTCGTAGACGGGGAAATATTTCCGCACGCCCCTGACAGAGATGAGGGTGTTCTCGTCCATGATGAGATCCTGTGCGGCGGTCATTCGGCAGCCTCCGCAATGCCGGCGGTTCCGGCGAAATGGCAGCGGGCGCGCTGGCCGCTGGGGAAAACGGCATCCTCCGGCACGGTAACATCGCAAGTACCAGCCACCCCATGCATGCAGCGCGGATGGAAGGAGCAGCCGCCGGGCACGTTGTAGGGGTCGGGCACCATGCCGGAAATGGTGCGCAGGCGGCGGCCATGGCTCTTGCCGAGGCGCGGGATCGATTGCAGCAGCGCCTGGGTATAGGGGTGCTTGGGCTCGTAGAAGATTTCATCCACGGTGCCGGTTTCCACCACGCGGCCCAGATACATCACCGCCACCCGGTCGGCGATATCGGCCACCACACCGAAATTGTGGGTGATGAAGACGATGGCCATGTTCAGCTCTTCCTGCAGCCGCTTCAGCAACTCCAGGATCTGGGCTTCCGTGGTCACATCCAGTGCCGTGGTCGGCTCGTCGGCAATCAGCAGCGCCGGATCACAGGCCAGCGCCAGCGCGATCATCGCCCGCTGGCGCATACCGCCGGACAGGTGGTGCGGATAACGGTCCACGATGTCGGCCGGCCGGGGCATCTGCACGCGCTTCAGCAGCTCGATGGCCTGATTGCGCGCTTCGGCCTTGGACACCCTCTTGTGCAGCATCACCGTGCGCATGATCTGGGTGCCGATGGTGTGCACCGGCGACAGGGCCGTCATCGGCTCCTGAAACACCATGCCGATTTCGCCGCCGCGCAGGGAGCGCATGGTGCGGCTCTGCCGGTCTTCGGAGGAAATCAGCACCTCGTCACCCGATGAACGGCGGAAGCGGATGGTGCCGCTGGCATTGAGCGCATTGCGCGGCTGCAGCCGCATGATCGAGCGGGCCGTGACCGACTTGCCCGAACCGCTTTCCCCGACAATGCCCAGAACCTCGCCGCGGTTGACATGGTAGGACACGCCGTTGACCGCCCGCACCAGCCCGTCGCGGGTGGGGAAATGCACGCCGACATTGTCCAGTTCCAGCAGCCGCTCGGGCGGCATGGGGGCAAGATCGGGCCTTGGGGCTTTCTGCTTGAAAAACATGATGGCTCCTCCCCCTCAGTGGCCGTAAGGATCGGCGGCATCGCGCAGGCCGTCGCCAATGAAGTTGAAGGCGAGGACAACGAGCACGACCGCAACGCCCGGGGCCAGAAGCCAGGGGGCCAGGGAAATGGTGCGAAGGTTTTGGGCGTCCTGCAGCAGCACGCCCCAGCTGACGACCGGCGGACGCAGGCCCAGCCCCAGGAAGCTGAGCGCGGTTTCACCCAGGATCATCTCCGGGATCGCCAGCGTGACAGCCGCAATGATGTAGCTGGTCATGGCCGGCAGCATGTGGCGGGTGACGATCCGGTACTCCGAAGCACCCGCGAGCCTTGCCGCCAGCACGTAGTCCTCCGTCTTCAACGAGAAGAAGCGGCCACGCACGACACGGGCGAGATGCGTCCAGCCGATCAGCGACAGGATGATGGTGATCAGCACATAGACGAACAGCGGGTCCCAGGCGATGGGCAGCGCCGCCGCCAGGCCCATCCACAGCGGGATCGTCGGAATGGAGCGGATGAACTCCATCAGCCGCTGGATGCCGGCGTCAAGCCAGCCGCCGTAATAGCCAGAGATCGAGCCCAGCGCGAGGCCGAGGATGAAGGCGAAGGCCACGCCGATGAGACCGGCCGACAGGGTGACGCGGGCGCCATAGAGAAGCCGGGTGAAGAGATCGCGGCCAAGGGAATCGGTGCCCAGCAGGTTGATCTGCTGCTTGCGGTCATCGATGCCGAAGAGATGAACACGCGTCTCGTAAAGCCCGAGCAGGTGATACCTTTCCCCTTCCACGAAGAAGCGGATGGGCAGCGGCTTTTCCGTGTTGGGCTGATAGATCACCCGCGCGGTTTCCGGATCGCGCTTGCGCTCCAGCGGGTAGATGAAGGGCCGGTGCAGGCTGCCTTCATGGAAGATGTGCACCATGTTGGGCGGGGCAAAGGTGTTGAGGCGGCTGATCGTCTCCGGCCGGTAGGGCGAAACGAAATCGGCGAAGAGCGCCAGAACGCCAAGCACTGCCATGAAGACGAGCGAAGCCACCGCCAGTCTGTGCTTGCGGAAACGCCACCAGATGAGCGTCCATTGTTTCGCGGTCGAAAGCTCTCCGCCCATCACCTCCTCGCGCGGGGCAAGCGGGGGCAGGACCGGCATTTCAGCGGGCGTGGTCGACAGCGTCTGATCGAGGGTCTGGGTCATATGGCCTTGCTCCTCATGCAAACCGGATGCGCGGATCGGACAGCGCAAGCAGGATGTCGGACACCACCGTGCCGATGACGGTGAAGACGCTGAGAATGAGAATGAAACTGCCGGCCAGATACATGTCCTGCATCTTCAGCGCCTGCAGCAGCAGCGGGCCTGTGGTGGGCAGGTTCAGCACCACGGCGGTGATCACGTCGCCGGAAAAGAGCGCAGGCAGCGCCCAGCCGACCGTGGAGATGAAGGGGTTGAGCGCCACGCGCACCGGATAGCGCCAGACAACGGTGCGCTCGGTGAAGCCCTGTGCGTAAGCCGTTTCCACATAGGGCTTGCGCAACTCGTCCAGCATGTTGGCGCGCATGACGCGGATCAGTCCCGCTGCACCGCCCGTGGCCAGCACCACCAGCGGAATCCAGAGGTGTTCCAGCAGGTTGATGATCTTGGCCAGATCCCAGGGCTTTCCTTCGAACTGCGGCGAGATCAGCCCGCCCACATCCATGTTGAGCCAGACAAAGGCGGTCCACATCAGGATCAGCGCCAGCAGGAAATCCGGGACGCCCTTGCCGAGAAAACCGAAGACCGTGAACACATAGTCGAAGATGGAATATTGCCGGGTGGCCGAATAGACTCCGACCGGAATGGCGATGAGCCAGGTGAAGATCATGCTGAGGGTGGAAATGAGCAGCGTCAGCCCGAGGCGGTCCCAGATCAGGTCACTGACGGGCGCATTCCATTCCAGCGACCGGCCAAAGTCGCCGTAGAAGACGATGTTGGAGATCCAGCGCCAGTATTGCACCAGCAGCGGATCGTTGAGCCCGAACTGGGCGCGCATCATCGCCTCTTCCGCCTCGGTGATGTACTCCCCGCCATTGCGCAGCTGCGCCGCATAGGCCGTGACGAAATCGCCCGGCGGCAGCTGGATGATGAGGAAGGAGATGAAGGAGACGAAGATCAGCGTGGGCACGGCCCAGGCCAGACGCCGCAAGATGTAACCAAGCATGAACACCCTCCAGTTCCGCACGCAGCCTCGGGGTGGAAGCAGGCAGTACGCCGCGCGGGCGGGAACAGGATTTCAGATTGACCGGATCCGGCACCCCCTGCCCTTCGGCATCGGGGGCGCCGGTCTGAACGTTGCAGCCGCAGATGCTACTGCTTCATCCACATCTGCTGGGTCACACCCAGACCAATGCCGCGGGTGATGTCATCCTCGATCAGGTCATCGGGGAAGTTCATGAAGTTGTTCTTCACGATGGTGATGGCAGGCAGTTCCCCGACCACACCAATGACCCAGCCCTGCGTGACGAAGGTCTTGATCAGGTCATTGAGTGCGCCATCGGCTTCGGCGCGGCTCGCAGCCTTGGCCGCCTTGTCCCAATCCTCGAAGAGCTTGCGGATCGCGTGATCTGCAGGCGGCTCGATGCCCGAGGCACCCTTGGTCGAGTACCAGATGTAATACTGGTTGGCGTAGGAATCATTGCCCATCATGATGCGCGGGTCAGCCGCCACGACCGACAGGCGGTCGAAGGGATACCACTGCATCTGGAAGTCATTGTTGTCGCGGTTCGCGTCCCACTGGGTCCGGTCGATGATGCGCGGCAGCAGCTCGACACCGATATCCTTGAAATTGGCAGCGATGATTTCCATGGTCTTGGGACCATTGGCATGCTGCATTTCGACAACGATGGACAGGCGCCTGCCATCCGGGCGCAGGCGGAAGCCCTGGGCATCGCGCTTGTCGAGACCGGCCTTGTCCAGCAGCTCGTTGGCCAGATCGGGATCATACTCGGCCCAGTGCGTTTCCAGCTCGGGATCGAAATTCGGCGACCCGGTGACGGGAGAGGCCTGACGGGGCTCGGCAAGGCCGGAGAAGATCAGCTCGTTCACCGTCTCACGGTCGATGGAAACGCTGAGTGCCTGCCGGACTTCGGGCGTTTCGAACAGCCCGCGCAGCACTTCATCCTTGACGGTGAGGTTCGGCACCAGCGCCCAGGTCTGAGCCTGCGTCCAGCGGCGGACCGTATAATTCCCCTTGGCCTCGTTCTCCTTGTAGAAGGTGAAGTCCTGCGGCTCGACATAGCGCATCTGCATGTCGATCTGGCCCTGCACGATCATCAGGTTGAAGGCTTCCTGATCGTTGAACAGCTTGTGGGTGATGCGGTCGATATAGGGCAGCTGGTTACCGGCCTGATCGACGGCGTAATAATAGGGGTTGCGGACCATGGTCACGATCTCGGCCGGAGCCGGGGTCTCGATCTTCCAGGCGGTGATCACCGGCAGATCCGGGTTCTGCCACCAGGCGGTTGCCGCCCCGCGCGAGCCCCACAGGTCGCTCCACTTTTCGACGCCGAACTTCGCAGCCGCCGCCTTCAGCTCCTCTTCCGAAGCATATTTGTTGTTGAACTGCTTCAGATAGTGCTTCGGAAACAGGAAGCTCGGGCGGTCAAGGCTCGGGTTGCCGGTGGAATCCTTGGCGAGGATTTCAAGGAAATAGACATAAGGATCCTCGAAGCTGACCTTGAAGGTCTGCTCGTCGATGATCTCCAGCTTCATCGGCTTGCCGCCGGGGGCGAGCGTCTGGTCAATCTCGGCCAGAATGTCCTTGTTGAGATAGACATCCTCATACCAGAAGCGCACGTCTTCCGTGGTCACCGGCTCGCCATCCGACCACTTCAGCCCCTTCAGCAGGGAGAAGGTGAACTCCCGCGAATCCTCGCTGACCGAATAGGACGAGATATAGCCCGGCACCAGTTCCAGCGGGCCGCCGGTCTTCTGGCCCCACTTCACCACGCGCTCTTCCATGAGCTTGGTCGGGCCCCAGCGGTCGCCCGGCCCCTTGTAGGCGCGCTGCCAGTTGCCGCCATACTGGCCAACCTCAGCCGCCTCGATCACCGCCGGTGTCTCCGGCAGGCGCTGATCCACTGGCGGCAGCTTGCCCTCCTTCACAAGTGCTTCCAGCATCGGCGCTTCCTGGAAAGCATGGGCGGAACTGATGGCAGAGCCTGCCAGCAAGATCACCGCCAGTGAAGTGAAAATATTTTTACGAACCCCCATATCAATCTCCTCCCAGAGCCAGAAGCGCAACCATCAACACAGCAGATTAGCTTCTGATAAACTTGACGAAGGAGACGATCCCGCATTGAAAGTACAATTTCAAGAACAAAAATATTTTCATTTACTCGAAGCTTCCCTGGCACTTTCGCGGATAATGAGCTGGCAGGCCAGTTCGATCCGGACGGGCGGGAAATCGGGTGCGTGCACGGCAAGGCGGTTCTCGAGCGTCTGAACGGCCGCCGCGGCCAGATGGTCCAGCGGCACCCGGACGGTTGCCAGCGGCGGCGTGGTCAGCTCGCCGATGGTCACACCGTCAAAGCCGATGACGCTGACCTCCCCGGGGACGCTGATCCCGGCAGCGCGCAACGCATTGAGCGCACCGATGGCGAGATTGTCGGCCGCGCAGAAGATGGCCGTATTGCCGCCCAAGCCTCCCCGGGCTGCGATGAAGCGTGACAGCGCCGCCTCCCCGTGACCGGGTTCATAACCATCGGCATAGAGCACCTCGCAGGCCTCGGGCGAAAGGTCCCGGGCCAGCAGGGCATCTCGCACCCCGTCTAGGCGGCGGCGGATGGTGCTGCGGCCATGCCAGGTAAGATGCAGGATGCGCTGATGCCCGCGCGACAGCAGCCACTCCGCCGCAAGCCGCGCGCCATAGCGGTTGGACGGCACCACAGTGTCGATGGACATGGAGGGATCATCGCCATTGAGCAGCACCGTGGCGATGCCGGACGCGGCCAGCCCCTTGATCAGGCGTGGCGTGTGGTCGTGCACCAGAATGATGCCATCGGCCCCACAGGCGCGTGCTCCGGCAATGATCTCCGGCGCACTCAGATCCCCTTCACTGGCATGCGGCACCAGCTTGATGGCCCGGCGCTCGCACTCCCGTGTGAGGCCGGAGAGCATCGTCCAGGAAAAGAGGTTGGTGTTCACATGCGGCAGATTGGCGTTGGGCACCGCGAGATAGAGCGTCGAGAGCGAGGCAATCGCCCCCTTCTGCTGGCGCTTGGCCAGATACCCCAGCCTGCGGGCTGCATCCAGCACCCTGGCGCGCACCTCGGCGCTGATCGGCGCCGTGCCGTTGAGCACATGCGAGACAGTGCTGAGCGCAACGCCCGCCTCCTGCGAGACATCCTTGATGCCGACCTTGCCCGGCGTCTTCTTCTCCATGCCAGCTCCTCCCAGAGCACACAGCAGCGCGTGCGGCTTTCAGCCTGCGTAATAGGGATTGGTGAAGAGCCGCGGCTCGCCGCCATTCCAGATCTCATAGCGCAGGAACCGGCTGGCGAAAGCCGTTTCGTGGGTCAACGTGGCCCCGTCCGGGGACAAAGCCTCCACGACGCCCTTGTCCGTGATCACCCGCAGCTCGTCTCCGGCTGCAAGGCCGGTTAAGCTGGTGGCCAGTTTCTGCCCGGCCCTTGTTTCTTCGCCGAATTGCGGCCCGGCTTCGTCCGCAGGCTTTGCCATGCGGTCATCAGGGCCTGCCGCCACCACATTGCGCCCCGCACGGATGGCCTCCAGAATGCCCGCGACCGTATGGCTTTCCGCCAGCAGACGGTTGGATGGGTGACCATGGCGGCGGCGGTTCTTGAGGTGGAAATCGCTGCCCGCCGTCACCGGAATCCGGCGTCCTGCACAAAGCAGTTCCTGCCAGAAATCAATGGCCTGCTGGTTCATCGGCGTCCAGTTGCCGTTCCAGATTTCCATGGCATCAAAGGCCACATCAAAGCCTGCCTGCCAGCGCCCGCCATCGGAGTTCTGGAAAGGATGGTTGATCACCACCGTTGCGCCCTTGGAGCGGGCTTCGGCCATCTTGTCCGCCACATCCTGCGGCGATCGGCAGCGCCAGTCCTCCACCGGCCGCTCCAGCCCGAAGAAATTGGTGTGGCCGTAGAATGAGGTCAGTTCCATCGCCGGGATCACCAGAATGTCCGGATCATCCGGGCGGATGATGTTTTGCGACACGGTGTTGTGGTCGGTGATGGCGACGAAATCGAGCCGCGAGGCGCGGGCGCGGTGGATCGCATCCAGCACCGTGACGCCGCCGTCGGAATGTTCCGAATGGCTGTGAATGTCGCCCACCAGCCATGTCCTGCGCTTGGGCACGAGGCGCACGCGCAGGTCCGTGTAGCAGTTGGGGCCGATCTTCACGATGCCCAGCACCACATCCCAGCGGCCCGGCAAGGCCCCAAGATCATAGCCCGGCGTCGCCCTGTCAGCTGCCACATGCACATGGCCGCGCTCGGAGCCCGACCAGCCGCGCATGCGCCCGTTCTGGGCAAGGCCAATGTCGATGACGCTGCCGCCGCTGCCGGCCGGGAACACATAGCTGACCTCGATCCGCTCGATGCTGTCATCCACCGTGAAAGGGATCTCGATGAAGGACTTTTCGCCTTCCGGAAACTCGGTGATGCGGCGGGTGAATTCGTGCAGCGGCTGGGTCATGTCAGGCTCGGCATTGAAGAAGTGGCAAGAGCGCTCCGCGACAGGCTGAGCGTCAGGATTTCAAACGGCGCAAGGGAGAGACTGACAGCGCCCTCCTCCACCGTCAGGGCTTCAGGCTCACGCTCCAGAAGGTCCGTGCGCGACACGGCGGCGATGGCTGGGTCCAGCCGCAGCAGCGCCTTACGGCGGGTGCCGGAAACCTCCCACAGGCGCAGGATGATGGCATCGCCCTCTTCGGCCTGTTTCACCGCCTCGATGCAGACACCATCGCCTTCCAGCGTGAAAGGCAGGGCAGCAAAGCCGCCAGCGGCAGCATCCGCAGCGGGAACGAAACGCAGCGGCAGATTGAAGGCTTCCGCCGCCTGGTGCACTGCCACCTTGTCCCCGTCATGCAGCATCACCGCATAGCGCAGGTGATGCGCGCCCTGATCGGCCTCTGCCCAGGGCCAGGTGGGCGAGCGCAGCAGCGTCAGGCGCACATCGCTGCCGATCGCGTCATAGCCGTATTTGCAATCATTGAGGAAAGCGGCCCCGAAATCCGGCTCGCTGACATCGATCCAGCGCTGCATGGAACACTCGAAGCGGGCCTTGTCCCAGGAGGTGTTGCGGTGGGTGGCGCGGCGCACGTGGCCGAACTGGATCTCCGCATCAATGGCCGCCGTGTTGAACGCCAGCGGGAAGGCGGCCTTTACCAGCGTGTTGTGCTCGTGCCAGTCAATGAAGCAATCCACCTCCACCTGCCGGGCGCCCGCCTCCAGCGAGATGACCTGCACGATGCGCGAGGATTCATACCGCCATTCAAACCGGATGGCCGCCCGCAAGGGTCCGCGCTCCACCACCTCTGCCGAGACAAGATCGTCGATCTCGAAGACCTGATCCTCGAAATCGGCATCAATGTCCCAGGCATCATATTCGGCCGGCATGTCGCGGAAGGCCTGAAGCCGGTTGGCTTTCGCGCCCGCCTTCAGCACCTGGCGTCCGGTCTTGCGGTCGAGGAGCGAGACCATGCGGCCAGCCTCATCGAACAGCACCTCGACATGCTCATTGGCAAGCCTGTCTGGCGAGACTTCCAGCCCGTCCAGCGGCGCTGGAGCCGTGTGCGCCTCCAGGCCGGCAAGCGCCAGCGGCGGCAGGGCCTCGACGCGCACCGCATGAGCCGCCGAACCATCGGCATGCACGATAGCCTGACCTGAAATGAGGCCGCCGGCATCCGGCATCATCACCAGCCCGCTGCGCGCCGTGCCCGACGGATTGAACACCTGCGCCCCCTCACCCGGCAGCACCGCCAGCAGACGGGTTCTCAGCTCATCCGCAGCCGAGAACAGGCGCTCATAATCTGCATCGCTGTCCTCATAGACCGCGCCGATGGAAGAGCCGGGCAGGATGTCGTGGAACTGGTTCAGCATCACGATGTCCCAGAGACGGCGCAGCTCTGCCGCCGGATAGGCCACGCCATACTGCGCCGCCAGAACAGCCAGCAGCTCCAGTTCCCGCAGCGCGGTTTCCGCCAGCCGGTTGCTGCGCTTGTTGCGGGCAACGGAAGTCAGCGTGCCGCGGTGAAACTCCAGATAGAGTTCACCCACCCAGGTGGGATAGTTCTCCGGATTGTCCGCCATGCGCTTCAGCAGCCGCTCGAAGAAGGGGCGCATGGGCGCATGTTCCACCTTCGGGCAGCCGGGGATGCCGCGTTCCATGCGGCGGATGTTGTGCAGCATCTCCCGCGTCGGCCCGCCGCCGCCATCACCATGGCCATAGACGAGGAACAGCTCCTTGCTGAGATGCTGCTGCCCGTGCCGCCGCCAGGTGCCCATCACATGGGTAGGCTTCAGGTTGGGGCAGTAGGTCGTGCCGATGCTCTTGGAGTCATATGGCTGTGTCGTCAGGAAATAGGCGGCCACCTTCGTGCCGTCGATACCCTGCCAGAACAGGCTTTCTTCCGGCATGCGGTTGGTGTCGTTCCACGACAGCTTGTGCGTGACGAAAGTGTCCAGCCCCGCCCGCTGCATGATCTGCGGCAGGGCGGCGGAATAACCAAAGGTGTCCGGCAGCCACACCATGCGCGGGCGCACGCCATAGGTCTGCTCGTGATAGCGCACGCCATAAAGGATATGCCGCACCAGCGACTCGCCGCTGGAAATGTTCACATCCGGCTCCAGCCAGAGCGCCCCCTCGATCTCGAAACGGCCCTCCTGAACGCGGGAGGCGATACGTTGCGCCAGTTCCGGATAATCCTGCGCCAGATAGTCGAGCAGGACGCACTGGTTGTACATGAACTGATAGTCGGGAAACTCGTCCATCAGCGTCATGGCCGTGGCCATGGAGCGCGCCATCTTCTGCCGCGTCTCGCGCACCCGCCACAGCCAGGCGACGTCGATATGGGTGTGGCCGGTGGCGGTGATGACGGGCTTTTGCTCGAAATCCTGAGCCGCATAAATTTTACCCGCGTGATAACGGGCAAGCGCCAGCGAAGCGCGGAAGCGAGCCTCGTTGCCGGGGCGCAGATCAATGGCATCCACCGCCGCATCCAGTTGCCGCAGGATGAAGGAGCGGCGCGGATCATCCTCCGCCAGAAGCCGCGCCACATCGAGCGGCACCCGCAGATCGTAATAGGTTTCCTCAACATCAAGGTCATGGCGCACCAGATGGCAGGCAAACCCGAGCTGGCGCCGGTCCTCGATGGTTCCGGCCTCGATGAGGATATCGAAGGCCTCGCCGGGGCGGGCGTCCTCGGTCAGCGGAAATTCCCGGTGGTTGCCATCAACGCCCTGCACGATGCGGCCGTTGACACGCACGAGGCACTGCGGATCGGACCGGCCCATGACGCTGCCGAAGGCCGCTTCCACATGCACGGCAAGGCGCTGGCCGATCAGCTCATCGGGCAGCGTGATGCCGCCGCCGAACCAGTAATAGCCATCCGGCTCACCCCAGACGAGATCGCGGCTGACCGGCGTCCAGTCTTCGCGCGAGGAGGCAACAAGGGCGGCGCGGGTTTCAGAGGACCCGGCGCAATAGCGCAAGGCCACCTCGTGGCCGGTGCGGGTATAGATCCTCTGCTGCAAACGCGACAGCAGATGATCCAGCTTGCGGATCAGCTTGCTCACGAGGGCTCCTCAAAGACCGTAGACAGACCAGACGGCGGGCACATCGGAGACAACAACCTGCTCCTGCGCATGCCATCCCTGCGGCAGCGGCAAGGGGCGCTCGATCACCACATCCTCCAGCACCAGCCCTTCCACGTTATGGGCATAAAGACCGGGCATGCCGCCCGGATAGGGCACGAGGCCGATAACCTTGCCATCGGCGCCCATCACCCAGGCATTGGCGCGCCCGGCAGCATCCGGCGAAGGGGCCAGATCGGCGGCGGTGGGGCGCACATCGTAATAATGGCCGCGCCAGGCCCCGTCAGCCTGAACCAGACGGATGCGCGACAGCCGCAGACCCGAGATGGCACCGGGCTTGTCGGCGATGAGGTTCACCGCCCCTTCCATGCGCCCGGAAATATCCTCGAACACCACATCGCGCACATCGCCCGCAGCCTTGCCGCCGGGCGTACCCAGCGGGCGGCGGTCCAGCACGGTGATGGTCACCGCCTCGCCCGAGCCCCAGAAGCCTTCCGGCGTTTCCTCGCAGGACAGGCCGATGCGGCGGAAGGCAATGTTGCGCACCTTGCCGCCATCGCGCGAGAAGATGCCAAGCGCCCGGTTGGAGCCGAGGATGCGGCAGTCGCGGAACTCGATGTTTTCGAAATCGCCGTGGCTTTCCGTGCCCAGCTTCAGCGCGCAGCTGCGGCTTTCGATATCGCAATCGGCCACGACAATATCGCGGCAGGCACCGGCAGGGGCGCCATCAAGGCGGGCGCTGGTCTTCAGCACGATGCCATCGTCGGCCGTGGAAATGCGGCAGCGTTCCACATGCACATCCCGGCAGGCATCCAACACCATGCCGTCGGTGTTCGGCATTTCCAGATCATTGGTGACCGACAGACCCGAAATACGCAGGCCCTCGCACTCGACGAAATGCAGCGTCCACATGGGCGAAGCTTCGACGGAAAAATCTGCGAACGTCACGCCCTTGCAGTTCTCCAGCACCATCACGCGCGGGCGGGCGGCGGCGGGAATGAGCGTGCCCATATCCTCCAGACGGCCCGCCACATAGGCAGATCCCGGCGCACTGATGAGACCGGGGCCGGTGATGGAGATATTCGTGGCATCCTTCGCCGTGATCATCGCCCGGCTGGATTTCTCCGCCTCGATGCCAACCTCATTGGCCGCATAGGCCTCGTAGCTTTCGGCAAAAACGAGCACGGCACCGGCGCTGAAACGCAGATCAAGCCCCGAAGGCAGCTTCAGCCCGGCGCAAGCATAACGTCCTGCAGCCAGCCGCAGCGCCTCGCCCTTTGCCGCAGCCGCCTCCATCGCCGCCTGCAGCGCAGCCGTTGCGTCACCCTCTACGGGCGTAAATATTTTTTCATCTGTGCGCAAAGCACCCTCCCACCCGCCGCCCTCCAGCAGCGAAAGATGCAACAGGATTAAACGGTTTTTGCTGGCGATCAAGGGCATGGGAGGCGGCAACAGAAATTTCGTGGCGGAATTAAAAATGAAAAAATTTCATTTCCTATCGGTTCCCGGGTTTCCCCGCCCCACGCTCCGCACCGTCCCGGCCTTGTGCCGGGACCTGTCAGGTACGTGCAGTCTTTCCGCCCCCTCGGCCGTCACCCCGGCCTTCGAGCCGGGGACCACTCGCTTCCAGAGCGCAGATGACCGGCATGAAGTGGTGAAGCATATAGGGGTCAATGACCTGCCACACAGCTTGAGAGAATGGCATCTCTCAGCAAACGAGTAGTCCCCGGATCTCCACTGCGTTCCGCCCGGGGTGACGGCGGAGAGGCGGAGCGCCCCTCACAGGCCCCACCGGAAACCGGTTCCCCCTCCCCCCCGAAATGCGCTAGAGCAGGGCAACCTCTTGCAAGGCCTGCGCCCGGTGCTGGCCTGCCTCACATCAAGGATATCCAGATGCCCGAAGGCACCCCGCTGAATGCCCCCTTTGCCGAACTGACCAGGCCGGACCTGCGCCGCGAGATGGCCGGGATGGTGACCTTGCGCGATGCACTGAGGCTTGCCGTCAGTGCCTTTCAGGAGGCGGGGCTCTATTATGGTCACGGCTCGGCAACGGCGGTGGATGAGGCGGTGTTCATGATCCTTGAAAGCCTCAACCTGCCGGTTGACGACTTCAACGCCTTTGCCGATGCGCGCCTGACAGAACGGGAAAAGACGCTGCTGGGCGAGCGGCTGGCCCTGCGCATCGAAAAGCGCCTTCCCGCAGCCTATATCACCGGCCGCAGCTACCTGCTGGGCCTGCCGTTCCGGTCCGACGCCCGTGCGCTGGTGCCGCGTTCCTATATTGCCGAACTCCTGCGCTCGCCGCTGTTCGACGGCTCGGAGCCTGCGCAGAGCCTCATCGGCGATCCCTATGAGGTGACGTCCGTTCTGGATCTTTGCACCGGCGGCGGCTCGCTCGCCATCTTTGCCGCCTATGCCTTCCCCAATGCCGCGGTAGATGCGGTGGATCTGTCGCCCGAGGCCCTGAGCCTTGCGGCCGAGAACGTGCGCGATCACGGGCTTGAGGACCGCATCACGCTGCTGCAGGGCGACCTCTTTGCCCCGGTCAAGGGCAAGACCTATGACCTCATCATCACCAACCCGCCCTATGTGGGGCCGGAGGTGATGGAGGTGCTGCCGGGCGAATTCCTGCACGAGCCGCAGATGGCGCTGGCCGGCGGCGGTGGTGACGGGCTCGATCTGGTGCGCCGCATCATCGAGGAGTGCCGCGCCCACCTCAACCCGGAAGGCGGCATGCTCTGCGAAATGGGCGAGGACCACGACATTCTCGACGAGGATTATCCGGACTGCGAATTCCTGTGGCTCGATTCCGAAGACTCCGCCTCCGAAGTCTTCTGGCTCCCCGCCACATCGCAGTGGAGCTGAGGGCAAGCCGCCCGCAAGACGCTGCGCCGCAATCGTGTCACACGGTTGCGGCGCTTATCCCGGCACCCTTGATCGCACTTGCAAAGACCGCCGGTTTTGGGTCAGGTGCCGGGAGGTCCAGCCGCGCGCAGGTTTGATTGCCTGGCGCAAGGACCGGTGATTTTCTGGGCGGGAGCAACCATGCGCGAGGTCAATCCGAAGGTCTTTGTCAGCGCAAAGATGGTTGCCGAGCGGGCCGGGGTGTCGCGGTCAGCGGTCTCACGCACCTTCACCGACGGCGCCAGCGTTTCGGAGGAAACCCGCCGGAAGGTGATGGAAGCCGCCGAAGCCCTTGGCTATCACGTCAATCACCTGGCCCGGCAGTTGCGCGAGCGCAGCAACATCGTCTGCCTGATCGTGTCGGACATGACGACGCCCGTGCGCGCCGGAATGCTCGAAAGCCTGACGCGCAAGCTTCAGGCCGCAGGCAAGATCACCATGGTGATCAACACGGAGAGCAATGAGGAAAGCGTCGGGCGCGCCCTGAAGCTGACGCTGCATTACAGAGCCGATGCGACTGTGGTTCTGTCCGGCACCCCCTCTTCGTCGCTGGTCCATACGGCGCTCACCAACGGCCAGCAGGTCGTGCTGATCAACCGCGACGATGGCTTGCACGGCGCCCAGAATGTCGGCGTGGACAATGGGATGGCAGCCAAAGAAGCCCTCTTCCTGCTCCGGCGCGCAGGCTGCCGGAGAATTGGCCTCCTGACGTCGCAGGCGCGCACGCCAAGCCTGCTTGCCCGTGAGCGCTGTTTCACCGCCGCCGCCTCTGCCTGCAACCTCGAGGTCACCGTCTTTGAGGCGGGGCCGACAGGCTACCGTTCCGGCTATGAAGCGGCCCGCCGTGTCTTTGCCCGCTCCATCTCGCCCGATGGCGTCTTCTGTGTCACGGATCTGCTCGCCCTCGGCTTCATGGACGGCGCCCGCCAGGAATTTGGATTGAAGATCCCGGAAGACCTGTGCGTCATCGGCTTCGACAATATCGAACAGGCGGGCTGGGAAGCCTATCAGCTTACGACCTTTGAACAGCCGCTCGACCGCATGGCGGGCCATGTGGTGGATCTGCTGACCTTGCCCGAGCCATTGCCTAAACCTTTGCCTGAACCATTGCGCGGCAGACAAAGCGGTGGCGCCGCCATCTTTGAACCGCTCCCGGTCTGGCGCCGTTCCGTGCGGGCAAAACCAGCCTGACACCAGGATTTCCATGCCTCGCGCAGGACACCAAGCCTTATGGCGCCGCCCCATCACGCCCTGAAATTATTCAGGCGCTGCACGGGCTTGACCCGTTTCTGACGCGCCAGTCCCGTCAAAGACCGGCGGACGAACCAGTTCTTGCACACATGTGCAAAGCCATCTTGTCATGAAAGCGTTGCGTTGGCGCGATAGGCAGTCACCGCCGGAGCCGGACATATTGCACTCATGTGCAGTCAGGTGTCCTGCCATGCAGAAACCCGTTCTGATGGCAGCCGGTGCTTCTCCTTTCCGGGCCGGAAGGGCGGGGCTCATGGAGAGCGAACGGCAGCGCCGGCCGGCTGCCGTAAACGGCGCTTGTGCCGCCTCTCGTTTGTTTGACCGCCGGCACGTGCCGGGTGCTCCTGCCTGGCCGCCATTGGAGAAGACAATGAACCGTCGCGCCTTTCTGATCTCTTCCGCTGGCTCCGCCGCCGGCATGATGCTGCTGCCGAAACTGTCCTTCGCCGCTGAAGGGCGGATCGACTGGTACACCGGTGCCGACAGCAACATTCTCGATTTCTGGACCAACATCGTGAAGCCGGCCTTCGAGGCCGCGCATGCGGGTGTGAAGCTGAACCTCGTCGATGCCGGCGACAACTCGGGGATCCAGGCCATTGCCGAGCGCGCAATCGCGGCAATGCAGACACAGACCGATCCGCAGGCTGACTATTTCGAGCATGCCGATCCGCGCCTTCCGCTTGGCGCGATCGAGGCCGGCCTCTATGTCAACATGAAGGAAGCAGGGCTGGCCAACTATGCGAAGGTGAACCCGCTGGCGATCGACAGCGATTACAGCCTGCCCTATCGCGGCTCGCAGGTTCTTCTTGCCTATGACACCGCCAAGCTGTCCCCGGCTGACGCTCCCAAGACCTGGGATGCGCTGGTTTCCTGGATCAAGGCCAATCCGGGCCAGTTCGTCTATAACCGTCCGGACAAGGGTGGTTCCGGCGGCAACTTTGTCCGCCGCGCCATCCACCAGGCCAACGGCCTCGATCCCAAGGCTTTCCGGGTGGACAATTACACGGAATCCTTCGGCAACGAAGCTCTGGGCAAGGCCTGGGACCTGCTCACGGACATTGCCCCCTCGCTCTATGACAACGGCGCCTATTCCTCGGGCAACACCCAGTCGATCCAGTTGCTGGCTCAGGGCGTGGTCACCATGACGCCGGTCTGGTCGGACCAGGTGCTGCAGGCCATTGACAATGGCGTGCTGCCGGAAACGACCGGCATCGTGCAGCTGCAGGATCTGGCCCTGTGCGGCAACTTCTCACGCGCCGTGGTGCTTGCCAATGGCCGCAACCGCGATGCGGCCCTCGCGCTTGCCAATTTTGTGCTGACCGAAGAAATCCAGAGCGCCATCCTGACCGAACTCGGCGGCTTCCCCGGTGTCAGCTGGGATTATGTTTCCCCTGAGTTGCGTGAAAAATTTGCAGACATCATCCCGGCTTCCATCCCGACCTTCCCGGCCGGCGCCTGGGAAACCGCCGTCAATGACGGCTGGTACCGCAACGTGGCACCGAACATCAACCGCCAGCAGTGAGCGGACAGACCGTGCCCGTCCGGCAAATCCATCCGGCAAGCAGGGGGCCAGCCGGCCTCCTGCTCGTCGCCGTGCCTGTGTTCCTCGCAGGCTGGCTCGTCATCTGGCCGATCTTCAGCGCCCTTTGGCGGACCGTCTGGCGTCCGCAGGCCGATGGGCAGATGGGCTTTGACCTGTCGAGCTACATCTTCTTCTTCTCCGATGCCTACAGCCTCAACAACCTGTCGCTGACGCTCTGGACCACGGGCGTCTGCGCGGCACTGCTTCTCGCCGTGTCTCTGCCGATCGCCCTGTACCTTCGCTTCGCCAGCAGCCGGACCGCCGCCTATGTGCAGGCGCTCGCTATCCTGCCGATGTTCGTGCCATCGATCATCCTGGCCTATGCCTTCATCCGTGTTCTGGGTCCCAACGGCATGGTGGATCTTCTGCTGAACAGTGCCGGACTGCCGAAAATCCGCACGCCCTATCTGACGCCATGGGGACCGGTCATCGGCCTTGTCTGGGACAACATCCCCCTGACCGTGCTCATCCTTCTGTCCGGGCTCGGGTCCGTCAGCAACATGGCCATCGAAGCGGCCCGGGATGTGGGGGCAAACCGCCTGCGCGTGTTCTGGCACATCATCCTGCCGCGGATCGGAAATTCCATTCTGGTGGCTCTTTCCTTCGCAGTCCTCGGCATCTTCTCCGCCTTCACCCTGCCTTATCTGCTGGGACCCGCGTCCCCGGAAATGATGGGCCCCTTCATGCAGCGCACCTTCCGTGACCTGAATGACCCGATAGCGGCCATTACCCAGGCCGTCATCACATTCAGCATCTGCCTCGTCTTCGGGCTCTTCTATGTGCGCTCCGTCGCCCGCAACCAGGGAAAGTGAGACGACCGTGAGCAAGCTGACCGCCCCGCGTGCGCCCTTCGATGGAACAGGCCTTCTCTTCGCCGTCCTTCTGACGATTGCCGTTGTCCTGCCGCTGCTCGTCGTCGGTGTCTGGGCCTTCACCGAAGTCTGGCGCTATCCGAGCGTCATGCCTCAGCAATTCGGGCTTCGCTTCTGGGAGCAAACGCTGAACCGCTCCGATGTCTGGAATGCCTTGCGGCTCAGCCTCACGCTCTCGGCAGTCGTGACACTCGCATCGGCAGTGATCTGCCTGCCCGCGGCCTATGCCTTTGCCCGCATGCGCTTTCCACTGAGGAACATCCTGTTCTTCTCGTTTCTCGCAGGCCACGCCTTTCCAAAATTCGGCCTGCTGGTCGCGATTGCGGCGATCTTCCTGCAGCTCGACCTGATCGGAACCTTCTGGGGCGTGGCGCTGATCCAGCTCGTCAACACGCTGATGTTCATGATCTGGATTCCCGTTGCGGCTTTCCAGGCGGTGGACCGCCGCATGGAGGAAGCGGCGCGTGATGTTGGAGCGGGGCCATTCCGGGTGTTCTGGTCGGTTACCCTGCCCCAGGCCGCTCCGACGATCGCAGCAGCCCTGCTCCTCACCTTTGTCAGCACCTTTTATGAAACCGAGGGCGCCTGGCTGATCGGCGCCCCCGGCATCCGCACCATGCCGGTGCTGATGATCAGCTTCATCAACAACCAGATGGTGATCCAGTTCGGCGCCGTGCTCTCGGTCATGCTCTGGGTTCCGTCCTTCATTGCCCTGATGTTCGCCCGCCGGGTGATCGGAGGCGCCTCCTTCGCCCGCGGCTTCGGCGGCTGAACGGTTCTTTCGGGAAAAAACAATGTCTGTTCTCAGCATAAACGGCATCTCCAAGGTCTTCCCCGGCGGAACCACCGCCGTGGACGGCTTCTCGCTTGAAGCCGCCGATGGCGAACTGGTCTGCCTGCTGGGGCCTTCCGGTTCCGGCAAGTCAACAGTGCTGCGCATGGTTGGGGGATTTGAGCGGCCGAGCGCGGGCGTGATTGCGATCGACGGTGAAGACGTGACACGGATTCCCCCCGAGCGGCGCCCCACGGGGATGGTTTTTCAAAGCCATGCGCTCTGGACCCATATGAATGTCTTCAACAATCTGGCCTTCGGGTTGAAGCTGCGGCATATGCCTGCGGCGGAGATCCGGGACAGGGTCGAGGCTGTGCTCGAACTGGTGGGTCTCGCCGGATATGGCAAGCGCATGACCACACAGCTGTCAGGCGGGCAGCAGCAGCGTGTCGCGCTGGCGCGTTCCCTGGTGCTGGAGCCCAAGATCCTGCTGCTCGACGAGCCTTTCGCCAGTCTCGACCAGCACCTGCGCGAACGCCTGCGCGAGGAGGTCCGCGATATCCAGCTGCGGCTGAAGATCACCACCCTTTTCGTCACTCACGGGCAGGACGAGGCCTTGTCCATGGCCGACCGGATTGTCGTGATGCGCAATGGCCGGACCGAGCAGGCGGACCGGCCGGACGTGGTCTACCGGAACCCGCAGACGCCATTTGTCGCCGGCTTTATCGGTTCCATGAATTTCATCGAAGGCGTCGTGGCCAACGGCCAGTTCATGCATGATGATCTCAGCGTGCCGCTGCCGGTGGCAGACGGTCCTGCGACCCTCGCCGTGCGGCCCGAAGCCCTTGGCCTTGCCGCAGACGCGAATGGGCCGGCGACGATCCATCGCATCACCGATTTCGGCACCCATGGCCTTGCCGATCTGGTCCTTGCCGATAGCACCCGGCTGAAAGCCATGGTTCCGGCACCCGATCACTTCGCGGCAGGGCAGACTGTCGGCCTGAGGCCCTCGGCCTTTGCAGCCTTCCGCAACGAACGGCAGATCTACAGGACAACGGCCCATGGCTGACCCGCTTTACATCGGCACCAACGGCCACCGCACCCGGCTGAAATGGCACAGGGCCCGCCGCAAGGGAACGGATGCGGAGTTCACGGCCTCGCGGATCATGGAAGCCATGCAGCTTGGCGCCAGCGTCGAGGTCGATCTCGTCGTGCATGCTGATCGCGGCTTTGCGATCCTGCATGATCTGGATCTGGCACGCAGCACCACGGGGACCGGACTGGTGCGTGACACCAGTGCCGCAGTCCTGCGCAGCCTGGAACTCAGGGGAAATAATGGCGCGCCGATTGGCGAGACCGTGATGCTTCTCGAAGATCTCTGCGGCCTGCTGGCACGCGCGCCCGCCCATCCTGACGCCCTGCTGCAGCTCGATTTCAAGGAAGACCTGTCTTGCCTGGATGAGCGCACCGCCGCGAATTTTGCGCAGGCAGCCGGACCGGTTGCCTCCCGGCTGATCCTCTCCGGTGGTGATGTCGGCGCCGTTGCCCTGCTTGCCGCCCGGACGCCGGGACTGAAGACCGGCTACGACCCGACCTATCCCGGTGTGCTTGATGGCCTGAAGAGCGTGCAGGACTTCATGAGCTTCATCACCCGCGCCCTTCAGGCAGCACCGGATGCAGCGATGATCTATCTGGACTATGAGCTGGTGCTTGCAGCCGATGCCGCAGGTGCGGATCTGATCGCGGCGGTACAAGCCGCCGGCCGCCAGGTTGATGCCTGGACGATCCGGACGGTCGAGGCAGAGACAATCGCGGCGGCCCGCCGTCTGATCGAATTGAATGCCGATCAGATCACCACGGACGACCCCGAAAAACTTTACGAGGCCCTGGCATGAGTACCGGCTTGCAGACGATCGAGGCGGGCAAGGTGCTCGCAGACATGGAAGAAGCCGCGCGCCTCGCGGGAGATCTGACCCTCGGCTATTTCCACAAGCGCGGCACACTCCACATCGGGGTGAAGGGGCCAGGGGATTTCGTCAGCATTGCCGACGAGCAATCCGAGATCCTGATCCGCGATTACCTGTTGAGCCGTTATCCGGACTGGAGCTTCACCGGTGAGGAGTTTCCCTCTGTCGAAGGCGCCAGCACGGCATGCCGCTTCCTGGTGGACCCGATCGATGGAACGACCAACTTCCTCAATGGCATGGATTATACAATCACCATCGCCTTGCGGCAGGGCGCAAGAACCCTGTGCGGTCTCGTCTACAATCCGGTAACCGGTGAAATGTTCACGTCCGTCCTCGGCGGCGGCGCCTTCGTCAATGGCGAGAAGCTCACCATCCGCGACAATGCGGACACCGGCCAGATGGTCATCGGCACGGGGCTTCCGGCACCGGGCCTGAGCCTCTATCCCGGAGCCTATGACCGGATCGATGCGATCCGCGCGCCAATTGGCGCTGTACGGGTCATCGGCAGCGCGGCCAACTGCTGCGCCTATGTCGCCAGTGGCCGTTTCAGCGGCTATTTCGAGCAGACCGGCTTCATTGATACGGCCGCCGGCATCCTTCTCATTCAGGAGGCAGGCGGCATTGTAACCGACTGGTGGGGCAGAGGGCCCGAACACTATGAGCGCTCCGGCATCCTCATCGCCGCCGCCCCCTCCGCCCATGCCTATCTGCTCAGCCATTTGCAAAAGGTAGCCATTCCGGACCAGTGGCGCGGATAGGGCTCCACGTGAGCTTTGCGCGCGTGACGGATCGCTGAGCCTCAAGGCGTCCCGTCTTTACGCAGCAGGATGACCGTTCCCGCAGGATCCGAGGTCCAGAGGCCTGAGACACCGGTCAGCGGCTCTAGCTCATCACGCCGCGGGCTTCCCAGGCTGGCCAGGGCAGCATCGGGATTGTCATCAAAAAGTTCGATCCAGACATCGGTCTGACTTTGATGCGGCACGCGGCCGCGATAGAACTCGACAGTTATCTCGGGCCAGGCTCCTCTTCAGGTGCCACGGCTCCCCGGCCAGGCCGTGAGTGCGAGATCGATCAGCCGCTTCAGCCGGGCATTGCAAGCGCCATCGCAGGCCTGTGCCGACATGCCTTGGATAATCGCACCATAAAAGCGCGCCAGCGTATCGGTGTCGGTTTCAACAGGCAGCTCACGTTCCTCGACGGCCCGGTCAAAGCGGGTTTTGAGGATCTGCATCGATGCTTCCCGCAAGGCCGCTGTCATCTGCGCGACGGATGCGTTTTCTTCCGCATGCTGCAGAACGGCCGTCGAGACCATGCAACCTCGCGGCTTGCCGGGCTGGGTGTCTCCATCAGCGATATCATAGAGATACAGCCTGAGGGCATCGTAAGCTGGAAGAGGAGACGCCAAGATCGCCAGCCGCCGGCTGCTTTCACGGGCGATGCTGAACTCCAGCGCCTGACGGTACAACGCCTCCTTTGAGCCGAACATGGAGTAAAGTGTCGGCGGATTGATCCCCATGGCCTTCGTGAGATCGGCGGTTGAGGTCCCTTCATAGCCACGCTCCCAGAACAAGCGAGCCGCGATGTCGAGGCCCACGTCGCGATCGAGCGCGCGCGGTCTGCCCCGTTTGCGAACTGGATTCGACATTAAATAGTGATCCCTATTAATTTATTGACAGGAGTCGCCACGCCATTATTGTAGCGACTGCTATTTAATTTAGCAGCGGAGCGATTCATGACCAAGAGACTTGAAAATAAGATAGCCCTCATCACTGGAAGTTCACGCGGCATCGGCCGGGCGGTTGCGCTTGCCTTCGCGAAGGAAGGCGCCGCTCTGATCGGCTTGCACTATACCGCAAATGCCGATGCGGCCAATGCCACGCTTCGCGACATCGAGGCGCTCGGGGTGAAGGCGGTTGGTGTCAAGGCTGACTTGCGGGAGGGCAAGGAGGCGGCCGATCGCCTTTGGGCACAGTTCAGCGAGGCCGCACGTGCCGAGACGGGTTCCGCCGCTCTCGACATTCTGGTGAACAACGCCGGCATCGCGCCCGCCCTGCCCTTGAAGCAGACGAGCGAAGCCGCCTTCGACGAGGTTATGACCATCAATTACAAGGCGCCCTTCTTCCTGATCCAAGCAGTGGCCGATCATATTCGTGACAATGGCCGCATCATCAATGTGTCCACCGGGTTCACCCGGATTGCAGCGCCGACACATCCGGCCTATGCGGCCTCCAAGGGAGCGCTGGAGACATTGACACTGGCGCTGGCACCTGAGTTCGCCCCTCGGGGAATTACGGTCAATGCCGTGCTGCCGGGCGTGACGGAAACGGACATGAATGCCGAGTGGCTGGCATCGCCCGAAGCGCGCGCCGGCGCTGAGGCCCTCTCGGTTTTCTCACGTGTCGGCAAGCCGGAGGACATCGCCGGCGTCATCGCCTTCCTCGCATCGAACGACGCGCACTGGACGACCGGCCAGATGATTGATGCGACCGGCGGCGCCCGGATCTGAACGATCCCATCTCCGCCATGCAGCCATGAGCGGGCCGCCTCTCATGGCCCTGGCGGGCGCATCGCCATTTGGATGCGCTCGCCAACGCGGCATCATCCTTGGAAGCAGGCAATGTTTACTTTGGACGCACGGAGGAGGATTGGGCCTTCGTTTCGCCGCAGCGCTCCTCTCCCCCTCAAGGGGGGAGAGGAGTTGCTGCCTGACTAGCAGTCCCTTGTAAACACTGCGTCCCTCGCTCCCGGCATGACCGGTGAGGGGATAGATCGCTCCAGATAACCCGCCGGCCAGGAACATGTTCGTGCATCAAAGGTTTGATCCCGGAAACGAAGGAAGGGAGCGATGAAAGAACCTGTGACATCCGCAAAACTCCGCGATGAGATCGACCACGGTCAGACTGCGGATAAAGTGTCTTTCCCTGACCCTGCAGCAGCGCCGCTTGGAACCGATGATGAAGCAGCCGGAAACCCGCCAACGGCAGAGCAAGTCACCATGGCACGCAAGCAAGAGCTGAAAGAGGGACCGGCACGCCAGCATGAACTTGACGGCCGGCAGGGACGAGGAAGGGTTAAGCTCCTTCTTGTCGCTGCGATCATCCTCGCCGCAATCGCGGGCTACTATCTGAGCCGCTAGGAGCCGTCCGGCAACCCGCGGCAACCCGGTCAACGTCCCTCGCCCGGTGCTGCCACATGGCGGGAACATCCGGGATAGCCGGGACTTTACACAGAGAACTCAAGCCGGAGAGAGCCATGACAGATCGAGCCAGCCACAAACCCTATGACCAGCCAGCCGGCGGATGGGGATCGCTCAAGTCATTGCTCAAACATTCGGTCCAGCAGGGCGCAGTGTCGAGCGGGGCCGGGTTGATGCGCTCTCACAACAAGACCGGCGGCTATATGTGTACAAGTTGCGCATGGGCTAAGCCCGGAAAACCCCATCTGGCCGAATTTTGCGAGAACGGGGCGAAAGCGACGTTCTGGGATCTGACTGCAAAGCGCACAACGCCGGAGTTTTTCGCGAAGCATAAAGTCTCCGGCCTGCTCAACTGGACGGACCATGACCTCGAAAACGAGGGACGCCTGACCCATCCGATGCGGTATGACGCCGGCAGCGACACCTATGTCGAGGTGTCCTGGGCAGAAGCTTTCGACGATATCGGCGCGCATTTGAAACGCTATTCGCCCAAGGATGTGGTGTTCTACACCTCGGGCCGTGCCGCCCTCGAGACATCCTATATGTATCAGTTGCTGGCCCGGCTTTACGGCAACAACAACCTGCCCGACAGTTCCAACATGTGCCATGAAACCACCTCGGTGGCGCTGCCGCAAAGCATCGGCACCCCGGTTGGCACGGTCCTGCTCGAGGATTTTCAGGAAACGGACTGCATCCTGTCCTTCGGTCAGAATGTAGGCACCAATTCGCCGCGCCTGCTGCACACGCTGCAGGAGGTGCGCGAACGCGATGTGCCCGTCGTCGTGTTCAATCCGTTGCGCGAACGCGGCTGGGAAGCCTTTGTCAATCCGCAGCGGCCCGGCCAGATGCTGACCAACAAGGCCACCCCGATCGCAACACAATATTACCAGCCATGCGCCGGCAGCGACATTGCGGTGATGACCGGCATGGCCAAGGCGCTGTTCGCCTGGGATGATGCTGCACAGGCCGCGGGCGAAGCGCACGTTCTCGACGACAAATTCATCGCCGCCCATACGCATGGGTTTGAGGCATTTGAGGCGATGGTGCGCGGCACCGCTTGGTCCGATATCGAAGCCGCCTGCGGGTTGCCGCGCGACGCGCTACAGGCGGCCGCAAGGACCTATGCCGAGGCGAAGTCGGTCATCGCGATCTACGGCATGGGCCTGACACAGCACAAGCTGGGCGTCGGCACCGTGCAGATGCTGATCAACCTGCTGCTGATGCGCGGCAATATGGGGCGGCCGGGAGCAGGTATCTGTCCGGTGCGCGGGCATTCGAATGTTCAGGGCCAGCGCACGGTGGGTATTGCCGAAAAAACCGAACTCGTGCCGCTGGACAAGATGGCGGAACGCTATGGTTTCGCCCCGCCGCGCGAAGACGGCATGAACACCGTCGAGGCTTGCGAGGCCATCGCCGCCGGCAAGGTCAGCGCCTTTGTCGGGCTGGGCGGCAATTTCATCCGCGCCATCCCCGAGCGCGACTTGATGGAACGCAAATGGCGAGATCTCGATCTTTCGGTGCAGATCGCCACCAAGCTCAACCGCACGCATCTCATCACCGCCCGCACCACCTATCTGCTGCCGACCCTCGTGCGCTCCGAGATCGACGAACAGGCCACCGGCCCGCAGATTGTCACAATGGAGGATTCCACCACCTGCATCCATGCCTCCCGCGGGAAATACCGTCCGGCCAGCCCGCATCTGCTGTCCGAACCGGCGATCGTGGCCGGAATTGCCAAAGCCGCCCTGCCGGAAAACCCTTCGGTGCCGTGGGATCTATGGGTGGCGGATTACGCGCTGATCCGCGACGAGATTGAGGCGGTCTTCCCCGATGATTTTCGCGGCTTCAACGCCCGGCTTGATCTGCCGGGGGGCTTCCCGCGCCCTGTGGCCGCCCGCCAACGCATTTGGGAGACCGACACCGGTAAGGCAAATTTCAAGACACCCTCGGCTCTGCACGCCAGTTTTGCTAGCGGCAGCGATCCCGGCGTCCTGCGCCTGATCACGCTCCGCTCGAACGATCAGTTCAACACCACCATCTACGGCGATGCCGACCGGCTGCGTGGCATTCATCACTCCCGCATGATCGTGATGATGAACCCCAAAGACCGGATGCGGTTCCAGATTGCCCAGAACGAGCTGGTCCGGCTGACCGCTGCCACGGACGATGGCGTGTCACGGAGTGTCGGCGGCTTGCAGGTGATCGACTATGACATCCCCGAAGGCACCATTGCCGCCTATTATCCAGAGTGCAATGCACTGATCCCGCTCTGGCAATATGCTGAGGAGAGCAAGACCCCCGCCGCCAAGTCCGTCCCGGTGCTGGTCCACCGGGAGGTTCTGATGCATGAGGGCTGACCTGGCTCCGGCGGTGCGCGCCTGTATTTGCAGAACGTGGCTTTCGACGGCTTTGCCCGTTTGTTTTTGTACTTGTTTTGTTCTTTTGTGATTATATAGGTGTTTTTAATGGTTTTAACCCCGT
>NZ_JBSXNB010000012.1:0-66749 GCF_054073275.1 Pannonibacter sp. Q-1 | reverse complement strand
GTTGCCAATCTCGTCAGCGTCCTGCAAAACTGGTGGTTCAAGTAAAACTGAAAACGCTATCTATGTCAGCCCCCTTCGAAATGCGGGCATCGAACGACTGGGACAGGTCCCGCACTGCTTCGGCGCGCAGGATGCGCTGGCGCTGCTGTTCTTCCTGCTCGGCCACCAGCTCTTCAGCCCGTCTTGCCTTTTCACGGAAGATCTCGAGCGCCTGATTGATGTGGCCGATCTCGTCGCCGCGGTCCTTGTCCGGAATGGTGATGTCGTAGCGCTGGTCGATCAGGGCGTTGATGGTGGTGACGGCCCGTTCCAGCGGACGGCGGACGATGCGGTTGCTGAAGAACATGACCGCGATGGCGACGACCGCCAGCAGGATCACGCCAATGCCAAGGATAGTGTAGATGATCTGCGTCGAGGCGGCATTCACCGTTGCCATGGGCACGCTGACCACGACGGCCATGGTGGCGCCGGTGTTGCCGATGGCGACCGGGCTGACAATGTTGATCATGTCTCCCCCAGCCGCTTCTGCGTAGGCAGTGTAGGAGAAGGGCTGGGCCGATTTGACCGCATTGAGAACCTGAGAGCCGAAGGCCGCTTCTTGAGATCCCTTGGCTTCAGTCCAGGGCTTGCCCAGAAGAGCCGGGTCCGTGTTGGCGATCCAGACCCCGGCCTGGGACAGCAGATTCACCTGGCCGGTGCCCATCGGCTTCTGGGAAGACAGGGTTGTCGTCAGATCGGTGAGCAGAAGGTCGCCACCGGTCACGCCGATGACCTTGCCGCCATCGCGGATCGGGGTGCTGAAGGAGATCCCGGTCATGACAACGCCGTCGGTTTCCCAGGTGTAGGGTTCCGTGGCGAAGTCCTTGCCGGTCCTGTAGGAGACATGGAACCAGTCACCCTCAGGCGATGGCTTGAGCGGCGGGATGGGGCTGAAGTCGACCTTGCCCTGGTTCCGGTAGAAATAGGGGCGCCAGACCCCGGCCTCATCGTGGCCCGGCTGGCCTCCGAACTCCGCGTCACGCCCGTCCAGATTGTTGTCGAGAACCATGCCCCAGGTGCCGGCCATGTTGGGGTAGGTCTGCATCGCATCCTGCAGGATGTTGGTCCAGGCCTGCCTGTCGACCGGTCCGCTGCGCTTCAGCGCATTGAGGGCATTGCCGAGACCTTGCGCGGGCAGAAGACCTTCCTCGATCACCCGTGCAACATACTCGGCCTGTTCCTGCGCAATGGCTTCCACTTGCTGAATGGCAAGCTGCTGCGTTGCTGAGGTGGCCTGATATCCAATGACACCAATTCCAACAGCAAGAACTCCGGCCAGCGCAGTCACGCTGACGGCCGCAAGCTTGGTTGCGATCTTTGCCTGTTTCAACATCCAGGTACCCCTTCTGACTGCCCGGAATTCTTGCGTCCAGGCAGGATTCTCCTAGAGGTAGGAAGCGCTGAATCCTGTTAAGAAAAAGCTTCCAGAAGCAGACAATTGCCTCTGGAAGCTAAAAATTTTTTCAACTATTAGGCACCGCAGCAACTTGCAGTGGCTTTTACAGTATCCTTACTCTCAGTGACGGAAATGCCGCATGCCGGTCAGCACCATGGCAAGACCTGCCTCATCGGCAGCTGCGATCACTTCGTCATCGCGCATGGAGCCACCCGGCTGGATGACGGCAGTCGCGCCTGCTTCCGCTGCGGAGAGAAGTCCGTCGGCGAAGGGGAAGAAGGCATCGGAGGCGACCACGCAGCCCTTGGTGAGAGGGGTGGACAGTCCGGCAGCTTCGGTCGCATCCAGTGCCTTGCGGGCGGCAATGCGGGCGCTGTCGATGCGGCTCATCTGGCCTGCGCCCACGCCAACCGTGGCACCATCCTTTGCGTAGACAATGGCATTGGACTTGACGTGCTTGGCAACGCGGAATGCGAACTTGAGGTCGGCCAGTTCCTGCGCGGTCGGCGCACGCTTCGTCACGACCTTGAGGTCGAGATCATCGATGACGCCGTTGTCGCGGGACTGGACCAGCAGGCCGCCGGCGACGGACTTGATGGCCAGACCGGCCGCGCGCGGGTCGGCGAGGCCGCCGGTGACCAGCAGGCGCAGATTCTTCTTCTTCGCCACGATTTCGATGGCTTCATCCGTGGCGGCTGGGGCGATGATCACCTCGGTGAAGATCTTGACGATCTCTTCGGCCGCTTCCGCATCCAGCGTGTCATTCAGGGCAACGATGCCGCCGAAGGCCGAGACCGGATCACAGCGCAGCGCCAGCTCGTAGGCGGCCTTCAGGCTGGCGCCCTCGGCCACGCCGCAGGGGTTGGCGTGCTTGATGATGGCAACGGCCTTGGTGCGCTTGGGGTCAAACTCGCTGACCAGCTCGAAGGCAGCGTCCGTGTCGTTGATGTTGTTGTAGGACAGGGTCTTGCCCTGCAGCTGGCGGGCGGTGGCGACGCCGGAGCGGCGCTCGCCGGTGGTGTAGAAACCGGCCGACTGATGCGGGTTCTCGCCGTAGCGCATGACTTCGGCCAGCTTGCCGCCCATGGCGCGGTAATCGGGCGCTTCGTTGCCAATCTGCGAAGCCAGCCAGTTCGACACGGCGGCATCATAGGCAGCGGTGCGGGCAAAGGCCTTCTGCGCCAGCTTCTTGCGCAGATCGATCGGTGACTGGCCGTTGTTCTCATCCAGCGCGGACAGAACCGCGGCATAGTCTGCCGGGTCCACCACAACGGTCACATAGGCGTGGTTCTTGGCCGCTGCACGGGTCATGGCCGGGCCGCCGATGTCGATGTTCTCGACGCCCGTTGCATAGTCCGCGCCGGAGGCAACCGTATCCTCGAAGGGATAGAGGTTGACGCAGAGCAGGTCGATGCCGCCGATGCCATGGGCGTCCATGGCTGCCTTATGCTCGGCGTCGTCACGGATGGCCAGAAGGCCGCCGTGCACCATCGGATGCAGGGTCTTGACCCGGCCATCCATGATTTCCGGGAAGCCGGTCACTTCGGAAATGTCCTTCACCGGCAGGCCGGCGTCCGCCAGCGTCTTGCGGGTGCCGCCGGTGGAAATCAGCTCCACGCCGCGCTCGGACAGCCCGCGGGCAAAGTCGAGCAGTCCGGTCTTGTCGGAAACGGAAAGAAGGGCGCGCTTGACGGAAACGAGCGGGGGAACGGGAACCCCCTTGGACACCACGGCCATGGCCTTGCCTCGCAGATCTGAGGATGGAAAGTGGCCGTGGCCCTAGCACGAACGGGGCAGAAACGGAAGCTCAAGAAGGCCTGCGTGGCGAATCAGCATCCCGATCGCTTACAGCGGCAGTTCCGGCTCCTGAGCAGCGCTGCGCTCGCGCCGTGCATTCCGGGCTGTGGCGGTGCGGCGGAACTGCCAGGCGGCCTGGCTGGACTGGCTGATGCGGCCGTAAAGCACCAGCTGCTGGGTGCGGCGGTGGCCATAGACATCCGACAGATAGACGGATTCTTCCAGCACCAGTTCCGCGCCGGACGCGTTGAACTCCCAGGCCTCGCCGTCAGGCGCCAGCAGCACGGCAGCGGTGCCTGCCCGCAGAAGGCTGGGCTTGATCAGCGGATGCAGATGGAAGCGGATGGTGAAATGGTCGTGATGGGTCAGGGCGCCCAGCGTCGAGAAAAGATCGATGCCGTCCAGCACGGAGCCGTCGCTCGACAGGCGGATGTCCCGCTCATGCCGCACATTGTAGCGATGGGCATAGCCATCATGGGAGGCGGTGACGCGGGTGCCCATCACGTCTTCCTCCCGGTTGACGGGCACGCTGGTCGGACCGCTGAGGATCGGCGCGCCGAGCCAGCCGGTGAAGGGCTTCTCTGTTAGAAACCGGCAGGACGAGCTGTCTTCCATGCCGGCCGTCGAATGGGCCGCCGTGGAGCGGGCGACTTGCCGCCAGCCTTCGCTGGCCCAGCCGGAAACGCCGCAATTGACCACCAGCCGGTGGCGGCCGGAGGACATTTCGAGCGACAGGCAGCCGGCGTGGGCCGATTGGCTCAGCAGCGGCGGCGGCGGTGTGCCGGTGTCCATCAGTACCACCGTGTCCCCGCCCATCAGCCGCTGATAGCCGGAGAAGGGTGCGTTGCCGGGAGGAGCGCCGCGCGCATCATCATAGGCCAGGATCGTCGCCACCAGATCGGTGGGGGTGGAGCCCATGCCGTTGAAATGGGCAAAGGCACCGTCCACATGGCGGAAGAAGCGCACCATCGGCATCATCCGGTCGATGGCCTGCATCATGCCGGCGGGTGTCTCCAGCCCTTGCGTGACGAAGGCCTGCCGGATGGGCAGAAGGTCGGTGAGAATTTCCAGGATCGCACCGGGATTGCGCGAAACATGGCCGCCATCGGGCATGATCTGGCGCTGCAGCTCATGCTCCAGGCGCCGGAGGCTCTGGCGCACGTAGCGGCCCTGACCGGCCATGGAAATGCTGGCAGCCGCCACAGCAAGCGCCGCCTGCAGGCGCGGCACGCCATCGGGTGTTTCGTTGATGGTGCGGCGCAGATAGCGCACCTGACGGCCGAGCGAGCGCAGGAAACGGCGGTAGAATTCCGCGTCGCCATCCTCCAGCACCAGCGGTGACTGGGCGAGCCAGGACAGGACGCGCCGCGCCACGACGGGCTGTTCCCAGGCGATGGGGGCCCAGCGGCCGCACAGGCGGATCCAGTCATCGACAAGGGCACGGGCATTCTGGCGGGCGACGAGGCTTTCGGCGGCGCGCAGGTCGCGCAGCCAGCCGAAACTGTGCAATTCGCGCTGCCAGGCCGGATCTTCGCCCTTCAGCTCGAAGGGCGAGCGGCCTCTGGCCTCCACCACCTTGCCGGAGAAAAGGAAGCGGCCGCCATAGATATCAAGGGCGTTGGTCTGGTCGGCGGTGCGAAGATCCTGCGGGGCGATGAGCAAACGGGAGGGCGTTCCCGCAAATGGCTGCCAGCGGAACAGGGGTCCGCCATGCAGCCAGCGCAGGCCATTTTGCCAGAGATGATGGAGCAGCAGGCGCCCGATGCGCCCCTGCTCACCCATCGCCCGGATCGTCATGGCAGTGTCTCACTGCCCTTGTGCTGGCGCCGGAATGAAATTGACTTGCCCTTTCACCATAAGAGGTAACGAACTGTTAGGGTTAGCTCTCAGTTGTCCATTGCGGGTCAGAGTGGTTACAGGGCAGTTAAAGCCGCCGCAGACGGGCGGCAAAAAATCCGTCGAGGCCGCCTTCCGGCTCCGTGCCGCCGCCCAGATGGCAGGGCAGGGTGCGCAGATAGCCCTCCGGCGTGATGCACTCGGCAAGGCCGCCGATTTCTTCCGGCAGCACCGGCTCCAGCGTGATTCCCGGCATTTCTGCCAGCAGTGCCGCGATCTGGTCTTCGCCTTCTTCCCGTTCCATCGAGCAGGTGCAATAGACCAGCACACCGCCCGGCTTCAGCCAGGTGATGGTCTTGCGCAAGAGCTCGGCCTGGATGCCCGCCAGTGTCGTCACATCCGCAGGGCGCTTGGTCCAGGCCACGTCCGGATGGCGGCGCATGGTGCCGGTGGCGCTGCAGGGCGCATCGAGAAGGATGGCGTCGAAAGGCTCGTCCGGCTCGTAGCTGCGCAGATCCGCCGCGACGACGCGAGCCGAAAGACCCAGCCGCTCCAGATTGGCATGGACGCGCTTCAACCGCTTTTCGGAAATGTCCACCGCCGTCACATCGGCGCCCTGTGTGGCCAGCTGAGCCGTCTTGCCGCCGGGGGCAGCGCACAGGTCTGCGGCGCGTTTGCCGGTGAGGTTCCCCAGCAGGCGGGCGGGCAGGGAGGCCGCGGCATCCTGCACCCACCAGCCGCCTTCGTTGAAGCCCTCGAAGCCGTCTACCGCGCCCTTGCGCGACAGGCGGACCGATCCGGCTGCCACCACGCGGCCGCCGAGGCGTTCCGCCCAGCCTTCGGCATCGTTCTTGACGGTAAGATCCAGTGCGGGTTCTTCCAGATGGGCGCGCAGGATGGCTTCGAAGGTCTCCGCGCCATAGGTTTCTCGCCAGCGGGTGGCGAGCCAGAGCGGCAGGCCTGCGGGACCCGAACCGGTGATGGCGGACAGGGTGTCCTTCTCCCGCGCCAGACGGCGCAGCACGCCGTTGACGAGGCCCTTGTAAGGCCTTGCCCGCTTGTCGGAGCCGGCAAGATCCACCGCCAGGGACACAGCGGCGTGGTCGGCCACGTCGAGGAACAGGATCTGCACGGCAGCGACGTGGAGAATGTCGGTGACGCGGCCCGTGCGCTCCGGAATGGGCCGGTCGAGCAGCTCCGCCAGAATGGCATCGAGCTGACCCCGGCGGCGCAGGGCTGCGGCGACGATGGCCTTCACCAGCGACCGGTCCTTCGGCTCCAGCGCGCGGAAGCCGGAGTGGCCCGAGGTCACGTCATATTCGGCATCCAGCGTGCGGTGCTTGTGCACCACATTGCCCAGAATGTCGGCGGCCACCTTGCGGGCGGCAAAGCCGGGAGCGGGACGCCCGGGTGAGCCGCCGCCATTTGCCGCGCCGCCTGCCTTGCCGCCCTGTCCCTGTTTGCGGAACGGTGCATCCTTGCCGCCGGCGGGGCGGGAGGGGGATTTCGGGCGGGAGCCGGTGGGTTCGTTCAAAGCGCTGGCCTTCGTTGGGTTGGGTGTGTTGCCGATTGAGTCAAGGCGCCGCGAACCGGTGCTCGCGGCGCCCTTGGCAAGACATGTCTGGTGGTCCTGCGGCGCGGGACAGGCTGCCGTGCCGTCCGTCGCGCCCGAGGCTATGATCCGAAGCTTTTACCGCAGATCAGCCGTCCGGCTCAACCCCATCGGTTTCAGCCCCATGGGCCCTTGGGTTTGTCCGAGGGGCGTGCGTTTCCGCTGCCTCCCCACGGACCTGAAGGGCCGGAGCTGCGCCCAGCACTACCCGCAGAACCACCCCAAGACTGGTTGCGCGTCTGCGCCGGAGCCGTGTTCCAGCCGCCGCCAGAACCGCCAAAGCCGCCAGAACCGCCGCCACGCCCGCCCATCTGCCCGTCCAGATCGCGCAGGGCGGCGATGCGGTTGGCGGTGTTGGGGTGGGTGGAGAACAGATTGTCCATCCGCTCGCCCGACAGCGGGTTGATGATGAACATGTGTGCCGTCGCCGGGCTGCGCTCCGCATCCGGATTGTGGATCTGCTCCACACCGCCCGCGATCTTGGCCAGCGCCGAGGCCAGCCACATCGGGTGGCCGCAAATTTCGGCGCCCATGCGGTCGGCGGCATATTCACGGGTGCGGGAAATCGCCATCTGCACCAGCATGGCGGCGAGCGGGGCGACGATCATCGCCACCAGCATGCCGATGAAGCCGAGGGGATTGTTGTTCTCCCGGTTGCCGCCGAAGAAGAAGGCGAAGTTGCCGAGCATGGAGATGGCACCGGCAATGGTCGCGGTGATCGTCATGATCAGCGTGTCGTGGTTCTTGATGTGGGCCAGCTCATGCGCCATCACGCCCGCCACTTCTTCCATGGTCAGGCGCTCCAGCAGGCCGGTGGTCGCGGCCACAGCGGCATTCTGCGGATTGCGGCCCGTGGCAAAGGCATTCGGCTGCGGGTTGTTGATGATATAGACCTTGGGCATCGGCAGCTGCGCATTCTGTGCCAGCTGGCGCACCATGCGGAACAGTTCTGGCGCGCTGCCCTCGTCCACTTCCTGCGCGTGGTGCATGGACAGCACCATCTTGTCGGAATTCCAGTAGCTGAACAGGTTCATCGCACCGGCAATCACCAGTGCGATCATCATGCCGCTCTGTCCGCCGATCACAAAGCCGATGCCCATGAACAGGGCGGTCATGGCGGCCAGCAGCATGGCAGTGCGGAAATAGTTCATTGCCTTCGGTCCTCGTCGCGCTTAAGTGCGGGCGGTATGCCGGACGGGAGTTTTCTGCTCCCGCCAGTACCCTATATGATGGGCCAAGTCCCTATATGATGGGTATGAGCCCGATTTCCCGCAAGCCTGCCGGTCTTCAACCTGTCTTGAAGCGGCGGCCGGCGGTCCAGACGATGGAGATATCCATGCACGACGACGAGATCACCGGAGCGAATGGCCCTGAGGCCGGTGTTGCGGAGAACCGTGGCGTGGTCGTTCCCTTTCCCCAGCGTGCCGCGCCCGTAGAGCCGCAAGCCGCCGCAGAGCCAGCGCCTGCACCGCAGCGGCGATTCGAGGATCTTCCCCCCGCAGCGCAGCGGGCGCTGAAGGAGGCCGAAGCGCGCCGCGCAGAAATCGACGCCCGCCAGCAGGCCATGGCAAAAGAGCTGGACGGACGCGGCGGGCTGGAGCCAACCCGTTATGAGGATTGGGAAATCAAGGGGATCACCGTCGATTTCTGACAGTGGACAACTGCTTGTCCGGCAGCGGGAAAAGGCTGCTGCCGCTGCTTGGTTAATGAGGGATTTACCAGAGGCGCGTTACCGTCCGGACCAATAGTGTGTTCGAGTGTCCGGAAGGTCAGATGACGTCCACGATGCCTGCCTCAACCCCGCGCGCGGCCCTGCCCGACGCCAATCCGTTCCAGCGCCTTGCTGCGCTTCTGGGTGATACGCGCCCGGGTGCGGACCCGATTGTGCTGACCATTGGCGAGCCGCAGCATGCGCTGCCGCCCTTCACGGGCGAGGTGCTGATGGAAAATCTGGCCGATTTCCGCCGCTATCCGCCCATCGAAGGCTCTCCGGCCTTCCGTGCGGCCATCGCGGCCTGGCTGGACCGGCGCTACAATCTTGGCGGCACCATCGACAAGGACAGGGGCGTTCTGCCGCTCAACGGCTCGCGCGAGGGCCTGTCCTTCGGCGCGATTTCCGCCCGCGATCAGCTCGCCAAGGATGTGGCACGCCCGGCGGTGATCCTGCCCAACCCGTTCTACCAGACCTATGCAGCCGCAGCCCATATTGCCGGGGCCGAGGCGGTCATGCTCGACACGGGCGCGGACACAGGCTTCCTGCCGGATCTGGATGCACTGGAGCCGGAGCTGCTGGACCGGACCATCGCCTTTTACGTGGCGTCGCCCGCCAATCCGCAAGGAGCGGTGGCGAGCCTTGCCTATTGGCAGAAGCTGATAGGCCTTGCCCGCCGCCACCGGTTCTACATTTTCGCGGACGAGTGCTATTCGGAGATCTACCGCAACACCCCGCCGCCGGGCGTTCTGGAAGCCGCCCATGCGCTGGGTGAAGGCTATTCCATGGTGGTGGCGCTCAACTCCCTGTCGAAGCGGTCGAACCTTGCGGGCTTGCGCTGCGGTTTTGCTGCTGGTGATCCGGAGTTCCTGTCGCGCTGGGTGAAGTTCCGCGGTCTTGCTGCCCCGCAGGTGCCGCTGCCGGCACAGGCGCTGGCCGTGCGCGCCTATGGCGACGAAGCGCATGTGATCGAGAACCGCCGTCTCTACAATGAGAAATACGAAATCGCCGAAAGGCTGCTGTCGCCCATTCTCGGGCCGGTAACGCCGGAAGGCGGCTTCTTCCTGTGGCTGGATGTGAGCCGCTGGGGCGGGGCTGTCAGCGTGACCGAGCGGCTGTGGAGCGAGGTTGGCGTCAAGGTGCTGCCCGGCTCCTATCTGGCCTCGACCCAGGCCGATGGCCGCAATCCGGGTGATCCTTATATCCGCGTTGGCCTGTGCGCCCCGTCTTCGCTGACGGGTGAAGCGCTGGAGCGCATGGCCGGCTGGCTGGGAGGTGCGGCATGAGACGGGCAACAGCCATGCGCGGGTCCGGACGGGGCGCTGCGCATATTCTCGACACCGAAAGCCCGCTGAAGCGCTTCGTTCGCCGCAATCTGGTGGGCGCGGCCGGGCTTCTGGTCATCGCGCTGGCGGCGGCCCTTGCGGCGAGCCTTGCCACATGGTCGGTCAATGACCCGAGCTTCAATCATGCGACGGGTGAGCCGGTGCGCAATGCGCTGGGCACGCCGGGAGCGATCATCTCCGATATCCTGATGCAGTCGATCGGGCTGGCGACGGCCGTGTTCCTGGTGCCGGTGGTGCTGTGGGGCTGGCGGCTTCTTTCCGGCAAGACCATGCGCATCGGCTTCCGCCGGATCATGTTCTGGTTCGTGGGCACGCTTCTGGGCGCCGGTGCCGTTGCGGCGCTGCCCGTGCCGGAAAGCTGGCCGCTGCCGACAGGCCTTGGCGGCTTTGCCGGTGATGCCATGCACTATGTCCCCTCGATGCTGACCCACAATCTGACGCCGGGCGCGGCAACCATTACCGGTGTGCTGGGGCTGGGGCTTCCGTCCGTCTTCCTGCTGGTGGCCGCCGGTGCCTGGTTTGGCGACATGCGCGAGCGCTATCAGGATGAGGAGGACGATGTCCCGTCGCTGCCGTCCCGCACCGCCCGCCAGCAGATGCGTGGCCGCAAGGCCGAACCGCCCATTGACTTTGACGATGAGGACGAGGACGAGCGCGAACCCCGGTTTGCTGCACTCATGGGGGCTGCCGCGCATTGGCGCCTGCAGGCCCAGTCTGCCGTGCAGCGCATGACCGGCCTTGGCCTCTCCCGCCGCCGTGCGCGCGAAGAAGAGGAAGACGAGTATGTGGAGGAGGATGCGGAGGACGAATATGCCGCTCCGCCCACAAGCCGCTTCGGCTCGCTGCGCCGTGCGCTGAAGGACCGTTTCGTTCCCGGTGAGGAGGACGATGGCCTTGGTGATCTCTATCCCGACGCCCGCGGCACCCGTGAGGCACCACGCCGCGTGACCTCGCGCGGGCCCGTGATGGGCCGTGCGCCGGAGATGGAAGAGGAAGAAGACTATTACGACGGCGAGGAGGAAGCTTCCGCCTATGACGAGCCGCCGTTCGACATGGACGATGACGGCTACGGCATGGAAGAGGCTATGCCTGTTGCGCCGCGTGGCCGTGGCCGGGCGCGGGAAGAGGCGCCGCTGGACCGCCCGCCGCTGGGCCGTCCCGTTGGCATCGCCAGTCCCGATCAGGGCCGCGCCGTCCCGGGTGCCCCCGCACCAGGTGCTGCCCGTGTCGTGCCGCAGGCGCCGCGTCCGCAGCCGGGCCGCCGGGTTCAGGCCGAGGCTCAGCCTTCGCTGCTGGAAGCGCCCGATGTCTATGAACTGCCGCCGCTGCGGCTTCTGGCCGAGCCCAAGCCGGCCGGCAAGACGCCGGGCCTGTCCGCCGATGCGCTGGAGCAGAATGCCCGTATTCTCGAAGGCGTGCTGGAAGACTTCGGCGTGCGCGGCGAGATCATCGAAGTGCGCCCCGGTCCGGTGGTGACGCTTTATGAGCTGGAGCCCGCTCCCGGCATCAAGTCCTCGCGCGTCATCGGCCTTGCCGATGATATCGCCCGCTCGATGAGCGCGATTTCCGCCCGCGTTGCCGTGATCCCCGGCAAGAACGCCATCGGCATCGAACTGCCGAACCAGAAGCGCGAGACGGTCTATCTGCGCGAGTTGCTGGCGGCGGAGGATTTCGAGAAGTCGAAGGCGAAGCTCGCCATGGCGCTGGGCAAGACGATCAACGGCGAAAGCGTGATCGCGGATCTTGCCCGCATGCCGCATCTGCTCGTCGCCGGTACCACCGGCTCGGGCAAGTCGGTGTCGATCAACACCATGATCCTGTCGCTGCTGTACCGGATGACGCCGGACCAGTGCAAGATGATCATGATCGACCCGAAAATGCTGGAACTGTCGATCTATGACGGCATCCCGCATCTTCTCACCCCGGTGGTGACCGACCCGAAGAAGGCGGTCGTGGCGCTCAAGTGGACCGTCCGCGAGATGGAAGAGCGCTACAAGAAGATGTCGAAGATGGGCGTGCGCAACATCGACGGCTACAACATGCGCGTGAAGCAGGCGCTGGAAAAGGGCGAAAGCTTCTCCCGCACCGTGCAGACGGGCTTCGACCGCGAGACCGGCCAGCCGATCTACGAGGAAGAGGATCTGCCGCTGGAGCCGATGCCCTTCATCGTGGTCATCGTCGACGAAATGGCCGACCTGATGATGGTGGCCGGCAAGGACATCGAAGGCGCGATCCAGCGCCTGGCCCAGATGGCCCGTGCCGCCGGCATCCACATCATCATGGCCACGCAGCGCCCGTCGGTGGACGTGATCACCGGAACGATCAAGGCCAACTTCCCGACGCGCATTTCCTTCCAGGTGACGTCCAAGATCGACAGCCGCACCATTCTGGGCGAGCAGGGCGCCGAGCAGCTGCTGGGCATGGGTGACATGCTCTACATGGCCGGTGGCGGCCGCATCCAGCGTGTCCACGGCCCCTTCGTTGCCGATGACGAGGTGGAGCAGATCGTCGCGCATCTGAAGCTTCAGGGCACGCCCCAGTATCTGGAGGCGGTGACCGAGGAAGAGGAGATGCAGGACAACCCCTATGACGCGGTGTCCGGCTCCGACGAGGGCAATGATCTTTACGACCGTGCCGTGGCCGTGGTGCTGCGCGACAAGAAGGTCTCGACCTCCTATGTCCAGCGCCGTCTTGGCATCGGCTATAACCGCGCTGCCTCGCTGATCGAGCGCATGGAACAAGAAGGCGTGATCAGCGCCGCCAACCATGCCGGAAAGCGCGAGATTCTGGTGAAAAACGGGGTGGACGAGGATTATTGATCCGCCCCGTCCGCCGCAACCTTGCCACAAGCGGGAACTAGAACGGCTATCAGACATTGAGGGAAGCGGCCGCGGGGTGTCTGCCGGGCCGCCTCGAAGGAGCCCTGAACATACCATGAAGCCCAACTGTTCGCATCGCTTCCTGTCCTGGACTGCGGCCATCATGCTGAGCGTGGCAGCCGCCCTGTCGCCTGCCGCCGCGCAGCAGAAGGCGCCCTTGAGCCCGCAGGACCAGGAAACGCTGAACGAGGTCAACACCTACTTCAACTCGGTGCGGACCATGCATGGCGATTTCGTGCAGTTCGGCCCCGAGGGCGGGCAGGTGGAAGGCAAGTTCTATCTGGAGCGTCCGGGCAAGATCCGCTTCTACTACAACCCGCCCGCACAGCTTGACATCATCGCCGATGGCAAGTCGGTTTCCGTGCTGGACCGCAAGGTGCAGACGCAGGACATCTGGCCGCTGAATGAAACGCCGCTGCGCTTCCTGCTGGCCGAGCAGATCGACCTGACCAAGGACACCAATGTGGTGGGCGTGGTGGTGGAGCCCGATCTCGTGACTGTTGTGGTCGAGGACCGCACCACCTTCAATTCTGGCAAGCTGACGCTGATCTTCGATGCCCAGACCTTCGATCTGAAGCAGTGGACCGTGACGGATTCGCAAGGCATGGACACGTCGGTGGCAATCTATAATGTGACCGCGAACGGGCCTTCGAATCCGAAGCTCTTCGTCATCGACTATCTGGCAGCCGCCCGCCAGAGCCGGAACTGATCCGGCCGCGCGCAGCGGCTGCCCGCTTCAGGGCGCCGCCGCAGCATGACTTCCGATCCTTCCCGCCGTGAGCCTCTGGCGCTGGTGCTTCTGCGGCGCCATGCGGCAGAGCATGGGCTGACCGTTTTTGCCGAACCCGCCTACGGATATGCTGGCTACGTGGAGGCACCGGGCGGGCGCCGCGCCTTCTTCAAGGGGGCGGGCTTTGATCTCAATCCCGCCGCCGCCTCCGCCATCGCCCGCGACAAGGCCTATGGCGCCTTCTTTCTGGAGGCGGCCGGCCTCCGTGTGCCGCGCGGAGTGCTGATCAGTTCGCAGCGTTTCATCCGCGACATCGAGGTGAAAAACCCGGCCGTTGCCGCAAGGCTGAACGGGGAGACGCAAGCGCTCGCCTTTGCCCGTGAGACGGGCTTTCCGCTGTTCGTGAAGCCGAATGATGATTCGGAAGGGCGCGGCATCCTGCGGGTGCAGGACGAACAGGAGCTTTCCTCCGCGCTGACCGTTCTGGGCGCGTCCTATGACCGGATTCTGGTGCAGGAAGAGGTGAGGGGACGCGACTACCGGGTGCTGGTTCTGGATGGGGAGGTGCTGGCCGTCTTCGAGCGGCGGCCCTTCTCGGTAACCGGCGATGGCGTTTCTTCCCTCCGGGCACTGATCACGCGGGCAACGCAGGGCTTTGCCGCGGGCGGCAAGGGCTCGAAGATTGCGGCGGATGATCCGCGCATTCTCGCCTTTCTCGCGACCTGCGGCCTCGATCTCACCCACGTGCCGGAAGCCGGCGCAGCCGTGGCGCTTCTGCCCAACGCGAACCTTTCTTCCGGCGGCAGTGCAGTGGATGTGACCGGTGCGATCAGCCCGTATTTTTCTGAGATAGCCCGCAAGGCGGGCGAGGCCGTGGGCTTGCGGCTCTATGGTCTTGATCTCCTCTGCCCGGATATCTCCTCATCTTCCGGCTCCTATGCCATTCTTGAGGTGAATGCGGCGCCGGGCCTCAGCCATTTTCACCGGCTCGGCCCGCAGGAGGCGCAGCGCGTGGAAGAAATCTATGCAAGGATCTTCGACGCGCTGACACGAGGGATCAGGGCAGGAACGAAGCCATGAGCATGATCATCGAAACGCCGGAGCATATCGCTGCTGGCCTTGCAGCCCTTGCCGCCGCCGATCCGCGCCTGCCCGCCGTGATTTCCTTTGCTGGCGAAGTGCCCCTGCGCCGCAGGCCGCCAAGCTTTGCAGCATTGGTACAGATCATCATCTCGCAGCAGGTGTCCGTTGCCAGTGCCAATGCCATCGGCGCAAGGCTCGCTGCTCTCGTTGATCCGCTGGAAGCGCATGTTTTGCTGTCCCACACAGAGGAGGCGCTGGGCGGCGCTGGGCTGTCCCGGCCCAAGATCCGCGCCGTTCGGGCGCTGGCGGATGCCGTCGGTGGCGGGCTGGATCTTCAGGCACTGGCCAGTGTTCCGGCCGATGTGGCGCGGGAAGAGCTGTGCCAGGTCAAGGGAATCGGCCGCTGGACGGCGGATATCTATCTGCTTTTCTGCGCCGGCCATCCGGATATCTTCCCCAGCGGCGACATTGCCCTGCAGAATGCGGTGCGCGATGCCTTTGCTCTGCCGGACCGCCCCAGCCCCCGTGCGCTGGATGAGCTGGCGGAAGCCTGGGCTCCCTGGCGCGGTGTCGCCGCCCGCCTGTTCTGGGCCTGGTATAAGGCCGCCCGCGAGGGCCGCGACAGCCAGCCGCTTTAGAAGCTGGAACTGGCATCAGCCTTTGACATTGCCGCAGCGGCGGGGAATATGCAGGCCGCAACAGAGGGAACGGATCACCGCCCATGGCCTTTTGGCGCCTCAAACCCGGCAGCGGCAAGACGGAGACGGCTTGCGACCCGCGCCGGGCCGACTATGCCGTGTTTGATCAGGTGAGCCTAAAGCGCGGGGACAAGACCGTGCTGGACGGGCTGAATCTCACCTTGAGCGAGCGGCGGATTGCGCTGATCGGGCTCAATGGGTCTGGCAAGAGCAGTTTCGTGCGCCTGCTTAACGGCCTGCTGCTGCCGGACAGCGGCAGCTTGCAGATCTACGGCGCGGACACGCGGCAGGCGCGGGCGAACCTGCCGCGCCATGTGGGCTTTGTCTTCCAGAACCCGGACCATCAGGCGATCTTCCCGACGGTGGAGGAGGAGATCGTCTTCGGCCTGACCCAGCTTGGCCAGCCCCGGCAGGACGCCCGGCTCAATGCCCGGCGCTTTCTGGAGGCCCATGGCTGCGCCCATCTGGCGGAGCGGCCTTTCCTCGATCTGTCCGAGGGGCAGAAGCAGCTCATCTGCATTCTGGCGGTGCTGGTGATGCAGCCGGGGCTGATCGTCTTTGACGAGCCCTTTTCCAGCCTCGATGGCCTCGCCACCCGTCAGATCATGTCGCTGATCCGGGGGCTGGAGCAGAAGCTGATCATGGTCAGCCATGATCTGGAACTGATCCGCGATTTCGACCGGGTGCTGTGGCTGCAGGACGGCCAGATCCGCATGGACGGTGAGCCCGGCGCGGTGCTGCCCGCCTATGTGGATGATATCGAGCGGCGCGCCGCCGTCTCCGGCCTGTTGTGAGGCACGCGTGATCTCGCTTTACCTGCCCGGAACCAGCCTTCTCCACCGCCTGCCTGCTGGCGCGAAACTCATCGGACTGGCCGCCGCCAGCCTGATGTTCTTCCCCGTGGACAATGCCGTTGTTCTCGCGGCTGGCGGCTGCGCGGTGCTGGCCGTCTATGCGGCGCTGGGCCGGACCGCGCTGAAGCAGCTCTCGCTCCTGCGCCCGCTGCTGCCGCTGTTTGCCGTGCTGCTGGCGCTGCACTGGCTGTCCGGCTCGCTCATGGGCGGCGTCATCGTGCTTTTGCGGCTCTTGCTGCTGGTGATGCTGGCCAATCTCGTCACCATGACAACGCGTATGGATGACATGCTGGAGGCGGTTGCGCCCCTGTTCCGGCCGCTGACCTTCATCGGCATCTCGCCGCGCCGCCCGGCGCTGGCCGTCACGCTGGTTCTGCGCTTCGTGCCGGTGCTGCTGGCGCTGAGCGCTGCCCAGCGGGAAGCCTATCAGGCCCGCACGGGCAAGCGCAGCAGCTGGCGGCTTCTTGCTCCCTTTGCCCTTCAGGCCCTCGCCATGGCCGACCACGTGGGCGAAGCCCTTGTTGCCCGTGGTGGCGCTGACGGGTTTGGAGCGGCGGAACGGGGGAAGAGACGGGGGTAATGGTCCGAAATTTTCGCCGCCCTCTCCGTATTCGTCATGCCATGACTTGATCATGGCATCCATTCCCTGGCCTGCCCGCGCAGTGGTTGCTTTGATAAGCCGTTCTATTATCTTGGTTATTTCCAGTTCAGGAGCGCAACGGCGTGGATGCCATGATCAAGTCATGGCATGACGGAGGTAGGGGTGGAATCACCCCCGTCCGCGGTAGGGCTGCACGCCCTGATCGGGGATCCACACACCCTCAGGTGCCGGGCCGGTCTGGTAGAACACATCAATCGGGATGCCGCCGCGCGGATACCAGTAGCCGCCGATGCGCAGCCACTGCGGTGAGAGGAAGTCCACCAGCCGCTTGCCTATCGACACGGTGCAATCCTCGTGGAAGGCGCCATGGTTGCGGAACGAGCCGAGGAAGAGTTTCAGCGACTTGCTTTCCACCAGCCAGTCACCGGGCACATAGTCGATGACCAGATGGGCGAAATCCGGTGCACCGGTGATCGGGCAGAGCGAGGTAAACTCGGGCGCCACGAAACGCACCATGTAGCCGGTGCCCGCCTGCGGATTGGGCACGCGCTCCAGCACGGCGTCTTCCGGCTTCTGGGGCAGGGCGGTGGACGACCCGAGCTGGGTCAGGTTCTGATAGATGGTCTTGTCACTCATGGTCACACTCCGCGAAGGTTGCCCCAGATGAGGGTATGAAGTTGCGGCAGGATGCTGGCCTCGAACCAGCGGTCATTGGCGGCCCGGTCGATCAGCCAGCGCAGCCGCGCCATGATGCCGGGTATGTCGATCACCGCATCCTCCTGACCGGCAGGCGGCGGTGTGTGGTTGCCGGGCTGCAGATAGACCGGCAGATGCGGATAGGCGCGCGCCACCTCTCTGGCAAAGCCGTAATCTGCTTCGTCAAAGACGACGAATTTCAGCGCAATCGCCGTATTGGGGCCAGCGGCGGCCACCGCATCGGCCAGTGCCTTGCGGTCAAACGCCATGCCGCTGGACGGCGGCTTGGGGCTGAGGCTGAGGACGTCAAGGCCTGCAAACCAGTCCCGCGACAGGCTGCCCTGCGTTTCCAGTGCGAAACGGTAGCCCTCGCGCTTGCCCAGCTCAATCAGCCGGCCCAGCGGCTGGATGGCCGGGTTGCCGCCCGAAACGGTGACCATCAGCGGCTCGCCGCCGGACAGGCGCCGCACCTCGTCCATCACGGCGTCCGCGCTCATGGGCGTCCAGGTGTCCCGGTAGGCGCTGTCCACCGCATGCAGCGTGTCGCACCAGGAGCAGCGGAAATCGCAGCCGCCGGTGCGCACGAAGACGGTGGCCATGCCGATCAGCGCGCCTTCGCCCTGAATGGTGGGGCCGAAGATTTCGCTGATGCGCAGGGTCTCGCCGCTCATGCGCCGCACCCGCAGCCGCAGCTGCCTTTCGGGCGGTATTCGGCCATGGTCTTGGGGGTCTCGCGCACGCGCACCGCGCTCACCTCCGGCCAGCGCGCCTTGCACCAGTCGTAGAAGAGCCGGGCCATGCGCTCGGCGGTGACATTGTCGTTGCCCAGCACATCATTGAGGTGGCGGTGGTCGAGAGTGTCATCGAGCCAGGCCTTGAAGGGGCCAAGCTCCCGGTAGTCCCGCACGAAGCCAACGCTGTCCAGCGTCTCGGACATCAGCTCCACCTCGACCACATAATTGTGCCCATGCAGCCGGGCGCAAGGGTGGTCATCGGGCAGGCCGAAGATCTGGTGGGAGGCGGAGAAGTGAAACTCCTTGGCGATCCTAAACACCGCAGGCCTCCTTCCAGAAATCCGGGTCGGCATAGGTGGTGGGATCTTCCGCACCCGCCATATGGAAGGCCTCGCGCCGCTCCACGCAGGTGCCGCAACGCCCGCAGTGGATCTCCCCGCCCTTGTAGCAGGACCAGGAGCGGGTGTAGTCGACGCCAAGACGCACGCCTTCAGCCGCAATGGCGGCCTTGTCCGTGTGGACATAGGGCGTGTAGAGCCGCACATCCGCGACACCCGCCAGCGCCTGGCGCTGCATGGTCTCGAAGGCCTCGGTAAAGCCGGGGCGGCAGTCGGGATAGATGAAGTGATCGCCGCCGTGGACGGCAGTTGCCACCGCCTCGGCCCCGCGCGCGGCGGCAATGCCGAAGGCAATGGCCAGCATGATGGCATTGCGGTTCGGCACCACGGTGATGCGCATGGTTTCTTCGGCATAGTGGCCATCGGGAACGGCCACGTCATCCGTCAGGGCCGAGCCGGACAGCTGGCGGCCGATGCCGGAAATGTCGATGACGATGTGCTCGACGCCCAGATCCTCCGCACAGGCTCTGGCAAAATCCAGCTCCTTGAGGTGCCTCTGGCCGTAGTTGAAGGAAACGAGCCCGATCAGCTCGTGTTCTTGCGCAACCTTGTGCGCAAGGGTGACGGAATCCATTCCGCCGGAACAGACGACAAGCGTTTTCAAAGATGTGTCCCTTGTTTTCGCTAGAACCGGGTAGGCTGCGACCGGTTGACCGCCCGAAGGGCGAACGGGGCCTTTTAGCAGCAGTTCTGCAAAAGGGAAGGGCAAAGCGCCCGGTTTTTGCCGTTTACCTTGCGTAAAGAATCGTTAACTCTTTGTTGAGATGATTCGGCCATGCCCCGCTGAAAAGGGGCAGAGACGGAGGGCCAGAAGGCCCGGCAGGCCGCCACAGGCAGCAGAAAGGCCAGGAGGGCCCCATGTCATCAGGATTGGAACGGGTATTACCGCCATCCGGTATCGTTCATGCCACGGAGCATAGCGATCAGCGCCGCCGCGAGCGGGAACACGAGCAGCACAACGACCAGCAGTCTGGCGAGCAGCCGTCTGGCGAGGGTTTTGAAGAGGCTCTGACGGGCGAAGGCAATCTGCCGGCTGGCGCCAGTGCCGAACCGCAGGCCGAGGAACCGGCCGTTCTGGTCGAGACAAATCAGGAAGTCAGCCATACGCTGGATGGCATTGCCGCCTACAGGGCCGCTGCCGAACGGGCTCTGCGCCAGCCGGCCGGGCCGCATAGCGCCCTTTCGGCTAGCCGCTCCCTGCCGCAGCGCGCCACCCGCGACCATCAGCCCCCCGCCGTCGTCCGCCACGCCTACGAGGACCACGGCGGCCAGATCGAGCATCACGCCGTCAACGTAGCGACGTGAGGGGTGGGAGGCTCAGGGGCTTTCCGCCTTGAGGAGCTGGCTTCAAACATTATGCCTGAAGCCGTTCGCAGCATGGCAGCTGGTGGCGGTTTTGCTCCTTTGGCAAGGCGTTTCAGCTCCCCTCCCCCTGGTGGGGAGGGGTTAGGGGTGGGGGGGAGGGCCTTTCCGGCTGGCAGAGTATCCATTGATTACAGATAGTTTCTCCTCGCCAGCCTCTTCAGGAAAAGTTCTGCTTTTCAAACCCTTGCAGGCTCAGAGCCCCCCACCCCTTACCCCTCCCCACGAGGGGGAGGGGGGCGGCGAGGCCCTGCCACAAATCAGATGCATCATTGCGGGCAGTGTCCGAACCTGATGTGTGAATCCGGTAGCCACAAGGGAGAGGGGTGGAGAGGCCGTGCCGAAGCGGTCAAACTTCGGTCCCTACCGCGCCAGTCCGGCAATCGCCTCGGCAAAGTCTTCGGCGGAGAAGGGCTCGAGATCGTCGATGCCTTCGCCGACGCCGATGAAATGCACCGGCAGCTTGTGCCTTGCGGCGATGGCGACGAGGATGCCGCCGCGGGCGGTGCCGTCCAGCTTGGTCATGACGAGGCCGGTGACGCCGGCCACCTTGCCGAAGATTTCGACCTGGTTCATGGCGTTCTGGCCCGTGGTGGCGTCCAGCGTCAGGATCACGTCATGCGGGGCATCGGGGGTCTGCTTGCGGATGACGCGGACCACCTTTTCCAGTTCCGCCATCAATTCGGCCTTGTTCTGCAGCCGGCCGGCGGTGTCGATCAGCAGCACGTCCACGCCCTTGTCCTTCGCTGCCTGCAGGGCATCAAAGGCAAGTCCGGCGGCATCCGCGCCTGCTTCCCGGGCCACCACTTCGGCGCCGGTGCGCTGGCCCCAGATCTTCAGCTGTTCGACGGCGGCGGCGCGGAACGTGTCGCCCGCCGCCAGCATCACCGTCTTGCCTTCGGCGGAGAGCTTGGCTGCCAGCTTGCCGATGGTCGTGGTCTTGCCGGTGCCGTTGACGCCCACCATCAGCACCACATGCGGGCGGTGGCCCCGGTCAAGGTCCAGCGGTCGGGCGGCAGGCTCCAGCACCTTGCGCACCTCTTCGGCCAGAATCTTGCGGACTTCCTCCGGCGAGATTTCCTTGTCGAAGCGCCCTTCCGACAGGCGCTCCGTGATGGCGCCGGCCGTCTCGAGACCCAGATCCGCCTGAAGGAGAATGTCCTCCAGATCCTCCAGCATCCCCGCATCCAGCTTGCGCTTGGTGAAGATCGCCGAAATGCCTTCGGTCAGCGCCGAAGACGAGCGGGCGAGGCCCTTGCGCAGGCGCTGGAACCAGGACAGCTTTTCCTGCGGCTCGGTCATGGCAACCGGCGCAGGAGCGGGGACGGGAGCGGAGGGCGCTGCCTCTTCCGCCGGCTCATCCTCAAGCTCATCCACCAGTTCAGGCTCTGCTGCCGCTGCTGCCTCAGGTTCCGGCTGTTCTTCAGGACTAGCCGCCTCAACGGTCACTTCGGCAGCGGCTTCCGGCTCAGCCTCAGGGGCTGGTGCGGCGGTATCCTCGCCTGCCAGGATTTCCGTTTCCGGCTTCAGCTCTCCGGCAGCCGTGCCGGCGCTGTCCTTGCCGCCGAACAAACGGCCCAGAAAGCCGCGCTTCTTCTCGCTCATGAACCTGTCCTGCCGCTGAAGTCTATCCCGCCCTCAGGCGGCCTGTGAAAGAAGCGCGCCGAGAAGATGGCGCCCGGTGTGGCCGGTGATGCGGGTTTCGATGATCTGCCCGGCCTCGCCGCCATCCACCTCCACCTGTGTGAACTGCTCGGTCCGCCCCAGTCCCTCGCGCTCCAGCAGAATGGGGCGCAGCAGGCCGACTTCCGCGCTGAGATGAGCCGCAAGCGCCGCCTCGCCCTTAAGGCGCAGCCGGGCGGCGCGCTCCTTGATCAGGCCCTTGGCCAGCTGCGGCATGCGCGCGGCCGGAGTGCCCGGACGGGGCGAGAAGGGGAAGACATGCAGATGCGTCAGCCCGCATTCATCGACAATCGCCAGCGTGTTGGCGAACATCTCTTCCGTCTCGGTCGGGAAACCGGCGATGATGTCGGCGCCGAAGACCACATCCGGGCGCAGGCGCCGCACCTCGTCGCAGAAGCGGATGGTGTCGGCCCTCAGGTGCCGCCGCTTCATGCGCTTCAGGATCATGTCGTCGCCTGCCTGCAGCGACAGGTGGAAATGCGGCATCAGCCGCTCGTCTTCGGCAATGACGCGCATCAGCTCGTCATCGGCCTCGATGGAATCGATGGATGACAGCCGCAGCCGCCTCAGCTCCGGCACCAGCTTCAGGATCTTGGCCACCAGCGAGCCAAGGCGCGGCGTGCCGGGAAGATCCGAACCATAGGAGGTGATGTCCACCCCGGTGATGACGATTTCGCGGTAGCCGTTTTCCACGAGGCGGCGCACCTGATCAACGACGACGCCCATGGGCACGGAGCGCGAATTGCCCCGGCCATAGGGGATGATGCAGAAGGTGCAGCGGTGGTCGCAGCCGTTCTGCACCTGCACGAAGGCGCGGGCACGGCCTTCCAGCCCGTCGATCAGGTGACCGGCGGTTTCGCGCACGCTCATGATGTCGTTGACGCGCACCTTCTCGCTGGCATCAAGGCCAAACTGGGCGATGCGGCCATAAGAGGCGCGCTCCAGCTTTTCCGAGTTGCCCAGAACCAGATCCACTTCCTCCATTTCGGAGAACTTGGCCGTTTCGGTCTGGGCGGCGCAGCCGGTGACGATGATCTTGGCTTCCGGATTGTCGCGGCGGGCCTTGCGCACGGCCTGACGCGCCTGACGCACCGCTTCGGAAGTGACCGCGCAGGTGTTGATCAGGATGGCATCCTTGAGGCCCGCAGCTTCCGCCTCGCGCTTCATCACTTCCGATTCATAGGAATTCAGCCGGCAGCCGAAGGTGACGACATCAATGCTCACAGTGCGGTCTCCATGGCGGGGGCAGCGGCATCCAGCTCTGCATCCCCCGGTCCGGTGCGGGTAAAGGTCATGGCCTCGAAGTCCACTTCACCCTCGTATTCAACTTCCGTCATGCCGGTCATCAGCACGTGATTGTCGCTCTCGCGCCAGCTGATCGTCAGCGGTCCGCCGGGCAGATGCACGGTGGAGGTGCGGTCCGCGCGGTTGTCACGGGCAGCGGCCACGGCGACGGCACAGGCGCCGGTGCCGCAGGCGCGGGTGAGGCCTGCGCCACGCTCCCACACCCGCACGCGGATTTCCTTGCGGGATATCACCTGCGCCAGCGAAATATTTGCCCCTTCCGGGAACAGCGGATGATGCTCCAGCAGCGGGCCGATGCGGCCAAGATCGTAGGCGTCCACATCGGACACCCAGAAGACCGCATGCGGATTGCCCATGCTGACCACGGCGGGCGTGTGCAGGATGGGATCATCAATCGGGCCGATCTGCAGTTCCACCGCGCGGGTGTCGGCAAATTCCTCGGCGAGCGGGATTTCGGTCCAGTTGAAGCGCGGCTCGCCCATGTCGACGGTGACGGAGCGCGGGCCGTCTTCCACCTTGCGGGCCAGCAGCAACCCGGCGCGGGTCTCGATGCTCACCGCATCAACGCCCTTTTCCTCCATCAGCAGGCGGCCGATGCAGCGGGTGGCGTTGCCGCAGGCAGAGACTTCCGATCCGTCGCAATTGTGAATGCGCATGAAGGCATCTGCGCCGGAGGGTGAGCGCTCGACGGTGATCATCTGGTCAAAGCCGATGCCGGACGTACGGTCTCCCAGCGCGGCAATCACCTCCGGGCTCAGCCGCAGCGGTGCCTCGCGGGCATCCCAGACAACGAAATCGTTGCCAAGGCCATTCATCTTCAAAAACGGTCTGCGCATCGGCGCTGTGCCTGTCAGGTTCTGCAAGCCGTGCTGCAGAAGGTTTGTGCCGGGAGGTCCAGGGTCAGCGGACCCCGTTTCCCCCTATATGGCGGAAATGGCGGTGGATTGCCAGAGTTTCGACCTGTAGCTTCGGCCAACAGGCCTAACGGCGGATGTCCATCACCGCGCCGGGGCGCAGGGCCTTCAGCAAGCGGCGCATGTGAGGTTCTGCCACTGCCACGCAGCCCTCGGTCGGCGTGTAGCCGGGCCGGGCGAGGTGGAAGAAGATGGCGCTGCCCTTTCCCTTGACGGCGGGCGTCAGGTTGTAATCCAGCACCACGACGATGTCATAGACCCCGTCCTGCCGCCACATCTTCTCGTGGCCGGCGGCAAAGGGCAGGCGGACGGGGGCGTTGTAGCGCGGGTGGCGCGGGTCATCGCACCAGCCATCGTCCGGGCTCAGCGCCGTGACGGGCAGGGCCGTCTCCGGCCGCCGTCCCCGGTCGGGCCGGTAGAACACGTCCAGCACGGCAAAGCGGCCGATGGGCGTTGCGCCGTCGCCTTCGCGCTTGCGCAGCGTCAGCCCCCCTTTGCCGAGAGCGCAGGGCACGGTCAGGCTTCCCAGCGTCAGCGTGCCGCGCGTTGGATGGCCCGGCAGGGAACGCACGGTGAGTCGCTTGTCCGCAGAGGAGGCAGGAGAGGTCATGGTCAGTCCCAATTGCATAACGTACCGTTGATCCAGTGCCATCAATCCGATGTAAAGTGGATGTGAAGCAGAATTGACGGCAGAGACTAAAAATCACGATGATTTTTTCCCACCTATCCGTCATTGCATGAAAAGCACATAGGGGCCGCAACCGATCCGGCCAAAAATGCTGCAAGGGAACGAGGACTGCAAATGAACGCACGCACCATTCTCATCGTGGATGACGACAATGACCTGCGCGAGGCGCTGGTCGAGCAGTTCTCGCTCTATGACGAATTCACCACGCAGCAGGCCTCCACCGCCTCGGATGGCATTGCCGCTGCCAAGGCCGGGCAGGTCGATCTGCTGCTGATGGATGTGGGCCTGCCGGATCTCGACGGGCGTGAGGGGGTGAAGCTTCTGCGCAAGGCCGGGTTCAAGGCCCCGGTGATCATGCTCACCGGGCATGACACGGACAGCGACACGATCCTTGGCCTTGAGGCCGGGGCCAACGATTATGTGCCCAAGCCCTTCAAGTTCGCCGTGCTGCTCGCCCGGGTGCGCGCCCATCTGCGCCAGCACGAGCAGAGCGAGGACGCGACCTTCACCATCGGCCGCTATTCCTTCCGCCCCGCCGCCAAGCTGATGGTGGATGACCGCGGCAGCAAGGTGCGGCTGACGGAAAAGGAAACCTCGATCCTGAAATTCCTCTACCGGGCGGGCGAGCGGGCGGTGACCCGCGACGTGCTGCTGCATGAGGTCTGGGGCTATAATTCCGGCGTCACCACCCACACGCTGGAGACCCACATCTACCGCCTGCGGCAGAAAATCGAGCGTGACCCCTCCAATGCCGAACTTCTGGTGACGGAAGCCGGTGGATATAAGCTTGTGCCGTGAGCCATTTGCGGCATAACACTGAGGCATGAGCCTCGTTCAGGACATCGCGATTCTTCGGCAGATTCCCATGTTGTCGGATTTCTCCGACGACCAGTTGCGCCTGCTTGCCTTCAGCGCCGAGGGCATGGACCTGATTTCCGGGTCCTTTGTCTTCGACGAGGGCGAGCGGGCCGACAGCGGCATCGTCATTGCCAAGGGCAACGTCAGCCTGCAGCGCAAGAGCACCCACGGCTTCATGGAAGTGGAAATGGCGGGTCCCGGCGTGCTGCTGGGCGAAACCGCCATGCTGGTGGAAACCCGCCGCCCGGCCCGTGCGGTCTGCATCGGCCCGGTGCGCGTCATCCGCATCCGCCGTGCCCTGTTCAAGCGCATGGTGCAGGAGTTCCCCGAACTCGCCCGCCGCCTCTTCGACAGCTATGCCGCGCGTTTCCAGACCACCGTCGCCGGTCTCGCCCCCATCGGCGAGAAAATGGCTGAACTGAACACCATCATGGATGAGCTGAAGGCCCGCGTGAAAGGCGAATAGGCTTTCAGTTCCGCCGCCGCACCGGTTGCGGCAGCAGCCTTGTGCTGATCAGCGGCAGCAGCGCGGTCAACAGGCCGGCCAGCACCACCCACCAGGACGGCCGGATCTGCGCGGGCATGGTGAAGAGCTGCCAGTTGAAATTGGCAAGGAACACCCGCTCCGCCGGAACGCCCGTGGCAAGGTGATACCAGAGATATTCGATGCCCGCCGTCCCAAGGCCAGCCAGCAGGGCCAGCCCGGCCAGCAGCAGCGGTGAGGCGAGCGGCAATTTCAGGCGTGCGGCCCCCCGGTAGATCATCACCAGCAGGAACAGCCCCGCCAGCAGGGTGGCCTGGCTCACATCCGATTTGGATTGCAGAAAATAATGAAAGGCGGCCAGCGCAGCCGCCGGATAGACCAGCTTGTGCAGCCTGTGCCAGCGTGGTCCCATGCGGCGGATGGCGCCATCGGTGGAGGTCACTCCCAGCGCCACAAGTGCCGCCAGCGCGGCAAAGCCGATGGTGAGATAGAAGCGCAGCACGATTTCCGATGTGACGCGCCACAGGTCGAGATTTTCACGGATCACATAGAGCGTCAGGTGGGCGAGCCCGTAAGCCAGAGCCGTCAGGCCCAGCATGCGGCGGATGCCTGCCAGCTTGCCCCAGCCGCTGATGCGCCGCAGCGGCGAGACGGCCAGCGTTGCCACGAGAAAGCGCATGGCCCAGTCACCGCTGACAAAGACGAGTTGGCGCGCCGGTTCCGGCTGCACCAGCCCCATGGCGGTGCGGGTGAGATACCAGAGCGCCGGAGCGATGGCGATGAGGAAGACCGCAAGCTTCAGACCCGACAGCCGCCCCTGCCGGTCCGTCCAGGGCAGAAACGCCGCCACCGGGCGGAGGCCTGACACATTGTTCATTTCGTCAATCGCTCCGGAAAATCCTGATGCAGCCTTGTATCTCTTTACGAGGTGTCTGCGTTTCAGGATTTTTCAAGCCTGCGTGAAAGAGGCAGGGTCTGCAAGACAAAAGGCCGCCCTTGCGGACGGCCTTCCGGATCATCTTGCCATGCTGCGGGCGATTATGCCCAGGGGCGGCTTTCGGAGGTGGCGCCTTCGAAACGGTCGATCGACGGGGCCTTTTCCATGGTCAGGCCGATGTCGTCGAGGCCGTTCATCAGGCAGTGCTTGCGGAAGGGGTCGATCTCGAAGGAGATGACGCCGCCATCCGGGCCGCGGATTTCCTGGGCCTCCAGATCCACCGTCAGGGTGGAGTTGGCGCCGCGCGAGGCGTCATCCAGCAGCTTGTCCAGCTCTTCGCGGGTAACGACGACCGGCAGGATGCCGTTCTTGAAGCAGTTGTTGTAGAAGATGTCGGCAAAGCTGGTGGAGATCACGCAGCGGATGCCGAAATCGAGCAGGGCCCAGGGGGCATGCTCACGCGAGGAGCCGCAGCCGAAGTTGTCGCCCGCCACAAGGATCGTCGCACCCTTGTAGGACGGCTTGTTCAGAACGAATTCGGCGTTGTCCGAGCCATCCTCGTTGTAGCGCAGCTCCGAGAACAGCGCGGTGCCGAGGCCGGTGCGCTTGATCGTCTTCAGATACTGCTTCGGGATGATCATGTCGGTGTCGATGTTGATGATCGGCAGGGGCGCCGCAACACCGGTGAGGGAGGTGAACTTCTGCAAGGCGGTCTCTCCAAAGGCTCTCTGAATATGTTGTTGTTCTTGTGCCCTGCCGCGCTCAGGCGGCAAGGCTTTCTGCTGGGTCTGCGCCCAGCATGATGTTGAGGTTCTGGACGGCAGCGCCCGAGGCGCCCTTGCCCAGATTGTCATAGACGGCGATGACCACGGCCTGCGCACGCGCGTCATTGGCGAAGACATAGACGCGCATCATGTTGGTGCCGTTGAGGGCCTGCGGGTTCAGCTCCGACGCCCTGTCGAGCGGCGACAGCGGCGCGACCTCGACAAAACCCTTCACCTGACCGGCAAAGTGATCGGCAATGGCGGCATGCAGCTCAGCGCCGGTGGGCACCTTCGGCAGGCGCGCCAGATTGAGCGGCACGCTGGTGATCATGCCCTTGTAGTAGTTGCCGACCGCCGGAACGAACAGCGGCGCATCGGCAAGGCCCGAATAGGTCTTCATCTCCGGCAGATGCTTGTGGCCAAGCGCCAGCCCATAGGGCAGGAACACGTTGGCCGCATCGCCCTGCGCCTCATAGTCGGCAATCATCGACTTGCCGCCGCCGGAATAGCCGGAGATGCCGTTGACCGTGACGGGGAAATCCGCCGGAACGAGCCCGGCGGCCACCAGCGGACGCAGCGCGGCAATGACGCCCTGCGGCCAGCAGCCGGGATTGGTGACAAAGCGGGCGGCGGCAATCGCCGCGCTCTGGCCCTTGTCCATCTCGGCAAAGCCGTAGGTCCAGCCATCCGCCACGCGATAGGCGGTGGAGGCGTCGATGACGCGGGTGGTGCCGTTGGTGATCAGCGACACGCTTTCCTTCGCTGCATCGTCGGGCAGGCAGAGGATGGCGACATCGGCGCTGTTCAGCATGTCCGCGCGGGCGGACATGTCCTTGCGCTGTTCCGGGGCGATGGACAGCAGCTCGATGTCGCGGCGTACAGCGAGACGCTCGCGGATCTGCAGACCCGTCGTGCCGGCTTCGCCATCAATGAAAATCCGCGCCACCATTGCGCCCGCTCCCTCATTTGCAAGGACAGAAGAATGGAGCGGGTTTTACACACATTCCGCCAGCCTGTCACGGGCAAGCGGGGCTTGGCCGCTGTCGGCGTTCTCAACGGGCCATTGAGTGATACTCATCATTCGGCCGCATCTCGGTGGCTGCCGCCATGCGGTTCGACATGTTGTAGAAGGCGGCAAGGGCGGCAATGTCCCAGATGTCCCGGTCGGTAAAGCCCGCATCTCTCAGCACCTGCCGGTCGGCTTCCACCACTTCGGCGGGGCGTTCGGTCAGATGCACGGCGAAGTCCAGCATGGCTCGCTGCTTTGCCGTCAGATCCGCAACCCGGTAATTCATCACCAGCATGTCGCCGAGCACCGGATCGCCGGAGAGCTGGCGTACGGCGGCGCCATGGGCAGCCAGGCAATAGAAGCAGCGGTTCACGCTCGACACGGCCACGGCAATCATCTCCCGCTCCAGCTTGGAGAGGCTTGAGGGGCCCAGCATCAGATCGTTATACATGTCGGTGAAGGCGCGCAATTTTGTGTCGTTGAAGGCGTAGGCGCGCAGCACATTTGGAATAAATCCTATTTTTTCCTCACACTTTGCAAAGTATCCCTGCGTCGCTTCGCTCAACTCGCCCTCGACCGGCAAATTTAGCGCCATTACATCTTTGTTCGTCATTTTAGTGAATCCTCCCGAATGCCATTTTTTAAGCGGCATTGGCAGCCTAGCATGCCGCCGCTGATTCGCGGGTCAGGAGGACAGAGATGGCGCAAGCACGGGAAATCCAGAAGGCAAAGCTCATTGAAGAGGTGAGCAAAATTCTGACGTCAAAGGCGGAGACGGCAGGGGCCGGCCTCGCGGATTTTGCCGCTGAACTTTATCAGCAGGGTGCTGCAGAAGATCTTGTCGCCTACTCGGCGGACGAGCTGGCCGCTTTCGCGCGTGCCACGTTCCAGGACTTCAGGTCCCACCCGAGGGGCACCAGCCGGATCAGCGTGACGAACCCGTCCTTCAAGACCAAGGGCAAGATGGCCGGTGAGGTGACGGTCATCGAACTGGTCAATGATAACATGCCCTTCCTGGTGGATTCGGTCATGGCCGAGCTGCATGACAGCAAGCTGACCGTCCATCTGGTGCTGCACCCGATCTACAACGTGGAGCGCGGCGCGCAGGGCGAGCTCGTGTCTTTCAGCGGCCACAAGGGCGGCGCCGCGCGGGAGGACCATCAGGAAAGCGTGATCCATATCCACGTCAGCCGCATCGTCAATGAGGAGGCCCGCGCCGGGCTGGAGCAGCGCCTGACACGCATCATGGATGACGTGCGCGCCGCTGTTGCCGACTGGAAGGCCATGCGCAAGCGCCTGACCAAGGCGGTGAACACCTACAAGACCGCGCAGGCCGACGGCTCCAGCAACGAGCTGTGGGAAGCGATCCAGTTCCTTGAATGGATGGCCGATGACAATTTCATCTTCCTCGGCATGCGCGAATATACCTTTGACGGCGGCGCGGGCGAGGGCGAGCTGACGCCGATCGACAGCACCGGCCTCGGGCTTCTGGCCGATCCGGACATGCGCGTCCTGCGCCGCGGTGGTGAATTCGTGCAGATCACCCCGGAGATCCGCGAGTTCCTGATGCGCCCGGACCCGCTGATCATCGCCAAGGCCAATGTGAAGAGCCGTGTGCACCGGCGCGTCTACATGGACTATGTCGGCACCAAGATGTTTGACGCCGCCGGCAAGATGACCGGAGAGCTGCGCATCGTCGGCCTGTTTGCCTCCACCGCCTATAACGAGCCGACGGGCACGATCCCCTTCCTGCGGCGCAAGGTCAGCAGCGTTCTGGCCAAGGCGGGCTTTGATTCCGACAGCCACTCGGGCCGCGCCCTCACCAACGTGATGGAAACCTTCCCGCGGGACGAGCTGTTCCAGATCGATCACGAAACGCTTTACGACTTCGCCATGGCGATCCTGCAGCTGGATGAGCGCCCGCGCATCCGCGTGCTGGCCCGGCCGGAGAAGTTCGACCGTTACGTCTCGATCCTCTGCTACGTGCCGCGTGACCGCTACACCACGGAAGTGCGCCTCAACATCGGCACCTATTTTGCCCATGTCTTCGATGGCCACCTGTCCGCCTGGTATGTGACCTATCCGGAAGGCCCGATGGCGCGGGTGCATTTTATCATCGGCCGCTCCAGCGGCAAGACGCCTTCGGTGGCGCAGGACGAGCTGGAAAAGGCCGTTGCCTCCATCATCCGCACCTGGCCGGACGGGCTGATGGATGCCTTCAAGGAACACTTCAGCCCGGAAGTGGCCGAGCGCCTGTCGGACCGCTATGCGCTCGCCTTCCACGGCGGCTACAAGGAAGTCTACAACGCGGAAAATGCGCTGGCGGACGTGCAGAAGATCGAAAGCCTGTCGGAGGGCCGCCAGGCGACGATCACCTTCTTCCGCAGCTCCGGCGCGCCGGATACGCGCCTGTCGCTGAAGGTGTTCCATCTGGAAGCTCCGATCCCGCTGTCGGCCCGCGTGCCGCTGCTGGAAAACATGGGCTTCAAGGTCATCAACGAGCGTACCTACCGGATCACACCGGCCGGCATGCCCTTCTGCTACCTGCATGAAATGACGCTGGAAGCGGCCAAGGGCGGCAGCATCGAGCTTTCGGCCGATCTGAAGGGCCGTCTCGAAGCCCTGTTCATGGCCGTGTGGCTGGGGCAGGCGGAAAGCGACGGCTACAACGCGCTGGTGCTGACGGCCGGCCTCGGCTGGCGCGACATCGCCATGGTGCGCGCCCTGTCGAAATACCTGCGGCAGGTGGGGATCCGTTATTCCGAAGACTACATGTGGACCACGCTCAACAACTACCCGGCCATTGCCGCCAAGCTGGTCGAGCTGTTCCATGTGCGCTTCAATCCGGCGCTCAGCGAGGCAGACCGCACGCTCAATGCGGCGCGGATCGAAAACGAGCTGTCGTCCGAGTTCGACGCGGTCGTCAGCCTGGACGATGACCGCATCCTGCGGCGTTTCCAGAATGTCATCGACGCGATCCTGCGCACCAACTTCTTCCAGCTGGATGCGGATGGGAAGCCGAAGCCGACCTTCGCCTTCAAGATCGATTCCCGCCGCATCGACGACATGCCGCAGCCCAAGCCCTTCCGGGAAATCTCGGTCTACAGCCCCCGTGTCGAGGGCGTGCATCTGCGCTTCGGCAAGGTGGCGCGCGGCGGCCTGCGCTGGTCCGACCGGCCGCAGGATTTCCGCACCGAAGTGCTGGGCCTTGTGAAGGCGCAGCAGGTGAAGAATGCGGTGATCGTGCCGGTTGGCTCCAAGGGCGGCTTCGTGCCCAAGCGCCTGCCTGTGGGCGGTGACCGCGAGGCGGTGTTCGCCGAAGGCACGGAAGCCTACAAGATCTTCGTCAGCTCGCTGCTGGACGTGACCGACAACCTCAAGGGTGACCAGATCCTGCCGCCGCTGGAAGTGGTGCGCCATGATGAGGATGATCCCTATCTGGTGGTGGCCGCCGACAAGGGCACGGCAACCTTCTCCGACACGGCCAACGGCATTTCGACGAGCCGGGATTTCTGGCTGGGCGATGCCTTCGCCTCGGGCGGTTCGGCCGGCTATGACCACAAGAAGATGGGCATCACCGCACGCGGCGCCTGGGAAGCGGTGAAGCGCCACTTCCGCGAAATGAACCGCGACATCCAGAGCGAGCCCTTCACCGTGGCGGGTGTGGGCGACATGTCGGGCGACGTCTTCGGCAACGGCATGCTGCTGTCGAAGGAAATCCGGCTGGTGGCGGCCTTCGATCACCGCGACATCTTCATTGATCCCACGCCGGATGCGGCCTCGAGCTTTGCCGAGCGCAAGCGCCTGTTCGACATGGGCCGCTCGTCCTGGGCGGACTATGACAAGAGCCTGATTTCCGCCGGGGGCGGCGTGTTCTCGCGCCAGCTGAAGTCCATTCCGCTCAGCGAGGAAGCCCAGCAGCTGCTTGGTATTCCGCGGGCCAAGGCCACGCCGCAGGAGGTGATGACCGCCATCCTGAAGCTCAACGTTGATCTGATGTGGTTCGGCGGCATCGGCACCTATATCCGCGCCAGCACGGAAACGGATGCGGATGCGGGCGACAAGGCCAACGACGCCATCCGCGTCACCGCGCGCGAGATCCGGGCCAAGGTCATCGGCGAGGGCGCAAACCTCGGCATGACCCAGCGCGCCCGGATCGAGTTCGGCCGCCGGGGCGGGCGCTCCAACTCGGACGCCATCGACAATTCCGCCGGCGTGAATTCGTCGGACATGGAAGTGAACATCAAGATCGCGCTGGGCGCGGCCGTCCAGTCGGGCAAGCTCGACATTCCCGCCCGCAACGTGCTTCTGGCGCAGATGACGGACGAGGTGGCGGAGCTGGTGCTGCGCAACAACTACCTGCAGTCCCTCGCCATCTCCATGACGGAGCAGCGCGGGCTGGAGGACTTCGGCTATCAGGGCCGCATGATGCGCCAGCTGGAGCAGGCGGGCCATCTCGACCGGCAGGTCGAGTTCCTGCCCGATGATGCAGCGCTGGCCGAGCTGGAAAAAGCCGGGCTGTTCCTCACCCGCGCCGAGCTTGGCGTGCTGCTGGCCTATGCCAAGATCACGCTCTATGACGCGCTGCTGGAAAGCGGCGTGCCGGATGACGATTATCTGGCGCGCGAACTTTTCCGCTACTTCCCGGACCAGATGGCGGACGCCTATGCCGAGGAAATCCGGGGCCACAGGCTGCGGCGGGAAATCATCGCCACGATGCTGGCCAACTCCATGGTCAACCGCTGCGGGCCGACCTTCATCACCCGCATCGCCGACCAGACGGGCGCCAGCGCCGCCGAGATTGCCTGCGGTTTCGTTGCCGTGCGCAACAGCTACGGCCTGACGGAGCTCAACGAGGAAATCGACGCGCTCGACACCAGGATCGACGGCAAGGTGCAGCTCGATCTTTATGCCGAGGTGCAGAACATGTTCCTGGATCAGGTCGTCTGGTTCCGCCGCCATGTCTCCTTCAAGGACGGTATTGCGGCGGTGGTAGAGCGGTTCCGGGCCGGGATTGACGCGATGCGGCCGCATCTTGAGAAGGCCGTCACGCCCGCACAGGCAGCGCTTCTGGCCGCCGCGGTGGAGGAGAACGTGTCCAAGGGTGTGCCGGAGCCGCTGGCCCGCCGCATCACCTGGCTGCCGGTGGAAGCAACCATTCCGGATATCGTGCTCATCGCCGGTGACACGGGTGCGGAACTGGATGCGGCAGCCTCCACCTTCTTCGAGGTGGCGGCGCATTTCGGTATTGCCGAAATGGCTATCCGGGCACGAAACCTGGTGGTCGCGGATTATTACGACGGGCTGGCGCTCGACCGGGCCCTGGCGACCCTCTCCGATGCGCACCGCCAGCTGACGGCGGCAGCGCTGAGGGCCGGTGGCTTTGCCCATTGGCTGGCCGGGCATGAGGCCATCGTTGCCCGCACCACCCGCTCGGTGGGCGAGATTCTGGAAGGCACGATCAGCGTTTCCAAGTTCTCGGTCGCTGCAAGCCTGCTCGCGGAAATCGCGCGCTAAGCTAAACTTCGCCGGTTCGGGCTATCTGCCCGGACCGGCTTTTCCCGGTTCGGCATCCCTGCCATAACGCGTCATGACCGCCGTTTTCCGCTTCGCGCCTTCCCCCAACGGTTATCTGCATCTGGGGCACGCCCTGTCGGCGCTGCTCAACCGGCAGCTTGCGCAAGCGGCGGGCGGGCGGATGCTGCTGCGGATCGAGGACATCGACACCGCCCGCTGCACGCCCGCACTGGAAGCGGCGATGCTGGAGGATCTCCACTGGATCGGCTTTGCCTACGAAGAGCCGCCGCGCCGCCAGTCCGGGCATTTCGGCGAATATGCCGCAGCTCTTGCCCGGCTGCAGGGGATGGGGCTGATCTATGAGGCCTATCTGACCCGTGCCGAGATCCGGGGCTTCGTTGCAGAGACGGAGGCGCAGGGAAAACCCTGGCCGCGGGATCCGGACGGGGCGCCGCTCTATCCCGGCGATGCAGCCTTGCTGGATGAGGCGGAGATTGCCCGCCGCCGGGCATCCGGCGCGCCCTTTGCCCTCCGGCTCGACATGCGCAAGGCGGTGAGCCTTCTGACCAAGCCGCTGTTCTGGCAGGAAGAAGGGCAGGAAGGGCAGGGCCGCACGGTTGCGGCTGATCCGGCTGCCTGGGGCGATGTCATCCTTGCCCGCAAGGACACGCCGACGAGCTATCACCTTTCCGTCACGCTGGATGATGCCCTGCAAGGGGTGACGCATGTGGTGCGGGGGCAGGATCTGTTCCACGCCACTGCCGTGCACCGGCTGCTGCAGGTTTTGCTCGGCCTGCCGGAGCCGCGCTATCACCATCACCGGCTGATCCTGGGGGCGGACGGGCGCAAATTGTCGAAATCGGAAGGACATACGGCCCTGCGGGAATTGCGCGCTGCCGGGTGGACGGTGGCAGATGTGCGCCGCCGGATCGGCATCTGAAGTCAGATTAGCCCCAGCATGTCCAGCGCCAGCACCCACAGCCCGCAGGTGACGACGGCTGCGGCGGTGGTGAGGGTGATGGAATTGGCCGACATGGCGTGCCCCGTGCCGTAACGGGTGGCGAAGATGTAGACATTGACGCCGGTCGGGCAGGCGGCCGTCAGCGTCATGGCCGCTGTCCAGACCGGCGGCAGGGCAAAGACATAGGCACAGAGCACCAGCACGATGGCGGGCATCACCAGGACCTTCAGCACACTCAGGATGATGCCGGGGGCCAGATTGCCGCGGATGCCATAGAGCACCATGCTCATGCCCAGCGAGAACAGGGCGACGGGCAGGGCGGTGGAGGAGAGCCGGTTGATCACATCCGCCGGGATGCCCGTGAGCGGCAGGGAGAACACCCGCCACACCAGCGAGGCGAGGATGGCGATGACGATCGGGTTCGACATCAGACTGGCCAGGATCTTTTTCAGAAGTACCGGGAGTGACTGGGACCCGCCTGCGCCATCGGCGGCGGCCGCCCGCTCCATCAGCACGGCGATGACGATGGTCATCACCGGCAGATGCACGGAAATCAGCAGCACCAGCGGCAGCAGGCCATCCGGGCCCAGTACGGAAGACACAAGCGGAATGCCGACCATGACGGTGTTGGCAAAGGCGGCGGAAACGCCGGCTATCACGCCGGCGCGCGAATCACGGGCGAAAATCTTGCGCACGATCAGCGTGGCGATGGCCCAGGTGAGGGCAACGCCGCTGAAATAGGCGGCCCACAGCGCCCAGGGAAAGCCGTGATCCATCGAGACCGTTGCCAGCGTCTTGAAGATGAGCGAGGGAATCGCCACCACGAAGACGAACTGGCCGAGCCCTTCGCCCACGGACTGGGACAGCAGGCCCGTGCGTGCTGCCAGATAGCCGAGCCCGACAAGCACGAAAACGGGGACAACGATGGTCAGGATCTGCTCGAACATGGCGGGTTCCAGAATGCATCCGGGACGGATTTCAGAGCGGCGCGCAGCAGAGGGCTGCGGACAAGGCAGGACGGCGGGTGCACGGCGCATGGACCAGCCCAGGGCACCGTGACACAATGGGATGATACAGCGCGATTCAGGCGGGCGGCGCAGCCGCATCACAAGCACAACTGTAGAAGAGGCACGGCTTGCCGGTCAACCGGAAGCCCTTATGAAGCTGGCAGCAGGGGAACAGCATGACGGGTAAGGAGAAGGGCAGTCCGGAAAGCCAGCGGCTCGCCCTGATGGCCCATGACCTGCGCACGCCGCTCAATGCCATGCGGCTGACGGCGGAGCTGATCGGCATGGAGCCGCTGAGCCCCCTGCAGCAGGTACGCCTGGCAACGCTCATTGCTGCCATCGATGGCCTCGCAGACATGACCGCCGGAGTGCTGAACGAGGGCCGCGCGGCAGCCGGTCTTGCACCCTTGCCAAAGGCTGCGCAGGCCGAGCCGGAAGGTGCAGATGCCGGGCGGATGGTGCTGGAAATCGCCGGTCTGTTCGAGCCTCTAGCCAAGGCCAAAGGCCTGCCTCTTGCCGTCAGCGTGCCGGAGACGCCGCTTTTCTGTCCGCCGGAGCTGCAGCTGGCCCTGCGCCGTGCGGCAACCGTGCTCCTCGACAATGCCATCCGCTACACCCCGCGCGGGCAGGTGCGGGCGGTGCTGCGTGAGGAGGCGGGTACCCTTTTGCTGGAGATCACCGACACGGGGCCGGGGATCGGCGTCATGGAGCGCCGCCGCCTGTTCCGCCCTTTCACGCGCGGCACGGCCGGCCGTGCCGGGGATGGCAGCAGCTCGGGCCTTGGCCTTTGGGGGGCTGCGGAGGTGGTGAAGGCAGCTGGCGGGCGGCTGGATCTGGACGATGCGCCGGGCGGCGGCTGCCGTTTCTCCGTGCATCTGCCGCTGCCGGGCGGGAGCGGGACGCCGGAGGGCGGCACTGCCCAGCCGGGGCCGCATGTGCTGATCGTCGATGACAACGAAACCAACCGGCGCCTGCTGGCCGCGCTGCTGGAATCCTTTGCCATGACCAGTGATGCGGCCGGCACCGGCCAGCAGGCCGTGAACATGGCGGCAGCAACCGCCTATGACGGGGTGCTGCTGGATCTGCACATGCCCGGCATGGACGGCATCGAAACCGCCGCCGCCCTGCGCCTCGGGCCGGATGGCGCGCGTCTGCCGCTGATCGCCGTAACGGCCGCGCTGGAATCGGTGGGCGACCGCAAGCTGCGGCAGGCCGGGTTCGATGACGTGCTGCCCAAGCCCATCTCCCCCTCGCAGCTCTACCAGACCCTCAACCTCGCCCGCACCCGCCATAAGCTGCGGCTGGAGGAGAGGGCGGGGTAGGGGGGAGTGGTACCATTTCTCTCCTTCGTCATCCCGGCCAAGCGAAGCGCGAGCCGGGACCGGTGAGCCGGGGTGCAAGTTGGCTTGGCTGGCGGGTTGAGCCTTTCACCGCATAAGGTGTTCGCATCCAAGTTTGCGTTCGAACCGGTAGGCCTCGACTCACCGGTACCGGATCTCCGCTTCGCTGCGTCCGGTATGACGATGGAGGGGCGGCGCAAAGATAAGGGCCGCCCCATGCGGAGCGGCCCTTTCCGTTTTGCGTTTAAAAATGGTCAGCTGCGCACGAGGTTGCGCAGGACGTAGTGCAGGATGCCGCCGGCCTTGATGTATTCCAGCTCGTCCAGCGTATCGACACGGCACAGGCACTCGATGTTTTTCACCGTGCCGTCCTCGTAGGTCACTTCCACGTTCATCATCTGGCGCGGGGTGATGTCTGCGATGCCCTTGATCGTCACCCGCTCCTTGCCGGTGATGCCATGGGACTGCCAGCTCTCGCCCTCCTTGAAGGTCAGCGGAATGACTCCCATGCCGACAAGATTGGAGCGGTGGATGCGCTCGAAGGACTGGGCGATGACGGCGCGCACGCCGAGCAGTGTGGTGCCCTTGGCGGCCCAGTCACGGGACGAGCCGGTGCCATATTCCTTGCCCGCGAAGATCACCAGCGGGATGCCGGCTTCCTGATATTCCATGCAGGCGTCATAGATCCACTTCTGCTGGCCGTCCTTCATGGTGACGCCGCCTTCCACGCCCGGAACCATCTGGTTCTTGATGCGGATGTTGGCGAAGGTGCCGCGCATCATCACCTGGTGATTGCCGCGCCGTGCGCCGTAGGAGTTGAAGTCGGTAACGGCAACCTGATGCTCGGACAGATAGGTGCCTGCCGGACTGCTGGCCTTGATGTTGCCGGCCGGGGAGATGTGGTCGGTGGTGATGGAATCGAGGAACAGGCCCATCACGGCGGCGCCCTCGATATCCGTCAGGGGCTTGGGCTCCATGGTCATGCCCTCGAAATAGGGCGGATTGGCCACGTAGGTGGAGGAGACCGGCCACTTGTAGGTCATGCCGCCTTCCACCTTGATTGCCTGCCAGTGCTCGTCGCCCTTGAACACGTCCGAATAGCGCTTGCGGAACATGTCATCGTCGATCGAGGAACGGATGATCTGGGTGATTTCTTCCGTCGAGGGCCAGATGTCCTTGAGGTAGACCGGCTTGCCGTCCTGATCCTCGCCCAGCGGGTCCGTGGCAACATTGACGTTCATGTTGCCCGCGATGGCATAGGCGACGACCAGCGGCGGCGAGGCCAGATAGTTGGCGCGCACATCCGGGTTGACACGGCCCTCGAAGTTGCGGTTGCCCGAGAGCACGGCGCTGACGACGAGGTCATTGTCGGAGATCGCCTTCGACAGTTCCGGCGCCAGCGGCCCGGAGTTGCCGATGCAGGTGGTGCAGCCATAGCCGGCGAGGGTGAAGCCGAGGGCGTCGAGATCGTCCTGAAGCCCGGCCTTGAGGAGGTAATCCGTCACCACCTGCGAGCCGGGTGCCAGCGAGGTCTTCACCCAGGGCTTGACCTTGAGGCCCTTTCTGCGGGCGTTGCGGGCGACGAGGCCCGCGCCGATCAGCACGCTCGGGTTCGAGGTGTTGGTGCAGGAGGTGATGGCGGCGATGACCACATCGCCATGACCAAGGTCATGGCTGCGGCCTTCGACGGGCACGCGGCGCGACAGCTCGTCCGCCTTCTTGAACTCGTCGGCCATGGTCTTGGCAAAGCCTGCGGCGACGGCATCGAGGTTGATGCGGTCCTGCGGGCGCTTGGGGCCGGAGAGAGCGGGCACGACGGTGGAGATGTCGAGTTCCAGCGTATCGGTGAAGACCGGATCGGGGGAAGCTGCATCGCGGAACATGCCCTGTGCCTTCGAATAGGCCTCGACAAGAGCAACGCGCTGCGGATCGCGGCCGGTGGCCTTCAGATAGGCAAGGGTCTCGCGGTCGACGGGGAAGAAGCCGCAGGTCGCGCCATATTCCGGGGCCATGTTGGCGATGGTGGCGGCATCCTCAAGGCTGAGGTTGTCGAGGCCGGGGCCGTAGAATTCCACGAACTTGCCGACCACGCCCTTCTTGCGCAGCATCTCGGTGACACGCAGCACAAGGTCGGTCGCGGTGATGCCGTCATTGAGCTTGCCGGTCAGCTTGAAGCCGATGACTTCCGGGATCAGCATGGAAATCGGCTGGCCGAGCATGGCCGCTTCCGCCTCGATGCCGCCGACGCCCCAGCCGAGGACCGCAAGGCCGTTGACCATGGTGGTGTGGGAATCGGTGCCCACCAGCGTGTCCGGATAGGCGATGGTTTCGCCGTTCTCTTCCCTGATCCAGACGGTCTGGGCCAGATATTCGAGGTTCACCTGATGGCAGATGCCGGTGCCGGGCGGCACGGCGCGGAAATTGTCGAAGGCCGACTGGCCCCAGCGCAGGAATTCATAGCGCTCGCCGTTGCGCTGGTATTCCAGCTCCACGTTCTTCGAGAAGGCATCCTTTGTGCCGAAATAGTCGATCATCACCGAGTGGTCGATGACGAGATCCACCGGCACCAGCGGGTTGATCTTCTTCGGATCACCGCCGAGCTTCACCGCTGCATCGCGCATGGCGGCAAGATCGACCACGGCCGGAACGCCGGTGAAGTCCTGCATCAGCACGCGGGCCGGGCGGTAGGAGATTTCGTGTTCGGAGGTGCGGGTGACGAGCCACTTGGCCACCGCGCGGATGTCATCAGCGGTCACCGTGCGGTTGTCTTCAAAGCGCAGCAGGTTCTCCAGCACCACCTTCAGCGAATTCGGCAGGCGGGAGACGCCTTCAAGGCCGTTCTTCTCGGCGTCCGGAATGGAGAAATAGGTGTAGGTCTGGCCGTTGACTTCAAGGGTTTTCCTGGACTTGAAGCTGTCGAGGGATTGGGTCACGTCGAGCACTCTCCTCTCAAGACCGGGCGCGGCGAGGGGGATGGTGCCTGCCCGGAGGATTAAAGATCTCTGGTCCCGGCCGCTGCCGGATCTGACTGGCCTCTTGCCGGGCCTCGCCTTTGGTGCCGCACAGTCCCCGCCGCTGCCCGCAGGCGGGCAGGCCGGAGGCTGCTGTATGCTGCCCCTATAGCCGGTTTTGGCTTTTGCGGCGAGTCATGCCCGCAGCATCTGCAACTGGAACCGGTCTGCAGGCGTTGTTTCAACCTTTTGGGCCGGCCTTCGGGACGCCTCGCAGTGAAAGGCTTTGACATCAGATATTGGGTTTATTTTTCAAAGGGCAACAGGGGTCAAGGACAAAGGCCCGCATTCAGTTTATGGGTGATGGAAAGCGCTTGAATGACATTGCATACTATTGTATACCGCGCTGAAAAATAACACTCAGCCCGCTTGCCCCGGCCCGCCAGAAGTGACCGCGATCCGGAGGTTGGCACTGACCAACAAGGGATTCCGGGATCACCATGAGCCTTTACACCGACTATCTCGCCGAGATCGAAGCCCGCAAGGGTCAGGGCCTTCACCCCAAGCCGATCGAGGATGCCGCGCTCCTCGCCGAAGTGATTGCCAATATCAAGGACACGGGCAGCGCGCATCGCGCCGATTCGCTGCAGTTCTTCATCTACAACACCATTCCCGGCACGACGAGCGCCGCTGGCGAAAAGTCCCGGTTCCTGAAGGAGATCATCCTGGGAACCGAGGTGGTGCCGGAAATCTCCCGCGCCTTCGCCTTCGAGCTGCTGTCCCACATGAAGGGTGGCCCGTCCATCGCGGTGCTTCTGGATCTGGCGCTGGGCGAAGATGCCTCCATCGCCCGTGACGCTGCCGAAGTTCTGAAGACCCAGGTCTTCCTCTATGCCGCCGACACCGACCGTCTGAAGGCCGCCTTCGAGGCCGGCAATCCGGTCGCCAAGGACATTCTGGAGAGCTACGTCAAGGCCGAGTTCTTCACCAAGCTTCCCGAGGTCGAGGAAGAGATCAAGGTCGTCACCTATATTGCCGCAGAAGGCGATATCTCCACCGACCTGCTGTCGCCGGGCAACCAGGCGCATTCGCGCTCGGACCGCGAGCTGCACGGCAAGTGCATGATCTCCGAAGCCGCCCAGGCCGAGATCCGCGCCCTGCAGGCGCAGCATCCGGACAAGCGCGTCATGATGATCGCCGAAAAGGGCACGATGGGCGTCGGCTCCTCCCGCATGTCGGGCGTCAACAACGTGGCGCTGTGGACCGGCAAGCAGGCGAGCCCCTACGTTCCCTTCGTCAACATTGCCCCGATCGTGGCCGGCACCAACGGCATCTCGCCGATCTTCCTGACCACCGTCGACGTGACGGGCGGCATCGGCGTCGACCTGAAGAACTGGGTCAAGAAGCTGGATGACGAGGGCAAGCCGGTCATCGACAACGCCGGCAACCCGATTCTGGTGCAGAAGTACTCGGTCGACACCGGCACCGTGCTGAAGATCAACAGCAAGGCCAAGAAGCTCTACAGCGAAGACGGCAAGGAAGAGCTGGCCGATCTGTCCGCCTCCTTCCGTCCGCAGAAGATGGAATCCATGCGTGCCGGTGGCTCCTATGCCATCGTTTTCGGCAAGAAGCTGCAGACCTTTGCGGCCGAAACGCTGGGCGTTGAAGCGCCGCTGGTGTTCTCTCCGGCCAAGGAAGTCTCCCATCCGGGCCAGGGCCTGACGGCGGTGGAGAAGATCTTCAACCGCAATGCGGTTGGCGTTGCGCCGGGCAAGGTGCTGCATGCCGGTTCCGACGTGCGCGTGCGCGTCAACATCGTCGGCTCGCAGGACACCACCGGTCTGATGACCGCGCAGGAACTGGAAGCGATGGCGGCCACCGTCATTTCGCCGCTGGTGGACGGCGCCTATCAGTCCGGCTGCCACACGGCTTCGGTCTGGGATCTGAAGGCACAGGCCAACATCCCGAAACTGATGAGCTTCATGCACAAGTTCGGCCTGATCACCGGCCGTGACCCGAAGGGCGTCTATCACTCCATGACGGACGTGATCCACAAGGTGCTGAACGACATCACCGTGGATGACTGGGACATCATCATCGGCGGCGACAGCCACACCCGCATGTCCAAGGGCGTCGCCTTCGGCGCTGACTCGGGCACCGTGGCGCTGGCTCTTGCCACCGGCGAAGCCACCATGCCGATCCCCGATTCCGTCAAGGTGACCTTCAAGGGCTCCATGAAGGATCACGTCGACTTCCGCGATGTGGTGCATGCCACCCAGGCCCAGATGCTGAGCCAGTTCGGCGACAACGTCTTCCAGGGCCGCGTCATCGAAGTGCATATCGGCACGCTGCTGGCCGATCAGGCCTTCACCTTCACCGACTGGACCGCAGAAATGAAGGCCAAGGCCTCCATCTGCATCTCCGATGACGAGACGCTGATCGGCTCGCTGGAACTGGCCAAGTCGCGCATCCAGGTGATGATCGACAAGGGCATGGACAATGACGCCCAGGTTCTGAAGGGCCTGATCGCCAAGGCCGACAAGCGCATCGCCGAAATCCGCTCCGGCGAAAAGCCGGCGCTGGCTCCGGACGAGAACGCCAAGTACTTCGCCGAAGTCGTTGTCGATCTCGACCAGATCGATGAGCCGATGATCGCCGACCCGGATGTCAACAACCCGGATGTGTCCAAGCGCTACACCCACGATGCCATCCGCCCCGTGTCCTATTACGGGGGGGAGAAGAAGGTCGATCTGGGCTTCGTCGGTTCCTGCATGGTGCACAAGGGCGACATCAAGATCGTCGCGCAGATGCTGAAGAACCTCGAAAAGGTGCATGGCACCGTCGAGTTCAAGGCTCCGCTCGTGGTGGCAGCCCCGACCTACAACATCATCGACGAGCTGAAGGCCGAAGGCGACTGGGAAGTGCTGCAGAAGTACTCCGGCTTCGAATTCGACGACAGCGCGCCGAAGAGCAAGGCCCGTACCCAGTACGAAAACATCCTTTATCTGGAGCGTCCGGGCTGCAACCTCTGCATGGGCAACCAGGAAAAGGCCGAGAAGGGTGACACGGTTCTGGCCACCTCCACCCGCCTGTTCCAGGGCCGCGTGGTGGAAGACAGCACCGAGAAGAAGGGTGAATCCCTGCTCGCCTCCACCCCCGTGGTGGTGCTCGCCGCCGTTCTGGGCCGCACGCCCAATGTGGACGAGTACAAGCAGGCCGTGGAAGGGATTGACCTGACCAAGTTCTCCCCGCCGGTCGAAAAGCTGGCAACGGCGCGCTCGGTTCACTTCTGAGCCGCCAGAGGCATCTGAGCCTCTGATGGCCTGACTTTCAGCGGCCGCCCGTCCGGTGAGGATCCTATCGGATCTGACCCGGACGGGCGGCCGTTGTGTTTTTCGTGAGAGTTTCCGACTCTTTCCTTCTTTTGGCACGTGCACGAAACAGGCTGCAACTTGCCCCGATTTCAGCTGGGAAAGGCACCCGCATTTGGTCGCAGCGCCCCTCTCCCCCCTTGAGGGGGAGATGTCTGCGTCAGCAGACAGAGGGGGGTGGCAGTGCCTCAGTACGGCTGGAACTCTCCTATAAACGGATGATCCGCTACCCCCCTCTGCCCCCTGCCGGGGGCATCTCCCCCTCAAGGGGGGAGAGGAACTGGGGCCGGACTTATGGTTCCCATGTAAACACGGCCTGCGAGAGTTGAGGGTGATGAATGATGCAGACCGCCTCTACGCAGTTCTAGCTGCTTGCCATCGTCCGGGGGGCATCCTAACAAGGACCGGAATGAAGCGCGGAGCTGTCCCCTGAAACTGATTGCCGACAAACTTGCCGTGGACCGGGGCGGGCGCCGGGTGTTTGCCGGGTTGGGCTTTGAGCTTGAGGCGGGCCGGGCGCTGGTCATCACCGGGGCCAATGGTGTCGGCAAGTCGACACTGCTGCGCACACTGGCGGGCCTTGTGCCGGTGAGCGAGGGCAAGCTGACGCTGGAAGGCGGCGCCAGCGAGCGCAGCCTTGCCGAACACGCGCATTATTTCGGCCATGAAAGCGCGGTGAAGCGCGCCCTGAGCGTGCTGGAAAACCTTGAGTTCTGGCGCAGTTTCATGGCCCCGGCCCGGCCGGAGGGCTTTGACGGCGAGGTGCTGCAGCCGCTGGATATTCTGGACAGACTCGGCATCGGCCATACGGCGAACCTGCCCGCGGCCTATCTGTCGGCGGGCCAGACCCGGCGGCTGGCGCTGGCGCGGCTGTTCGTGACGCCGCGCCCCATCTGGCTGATGGATGAGCCGACCTCGGCCCTCGACAAGGCCTCCGAAGCGCAGCTTCTCGGTTTCATGAACGCGCATCTGGCCGCAGGCGGTCAGATCATCACCGCCACCCACTCCGAACTTGCGCTGCATCCCGCCGATGCGCTGCATCTGGCTGCGCCAGAGCAGGGAGATGAGGTTGAAGATGAGGGAGATGAGGCATGAACGGCTGGTTCCTTGCCCTCGTTGCCCGCGAATTCCGCCTGGCCATCCGGGTTGGCGGCGGGGCGCTGATCGGCGTGCTGTTCTTTCTGGCCGTGGTCACGGTCATTCCCTTTGGCGTCGGGCCCGATCTCAATCTCCTGTCCCGCATCGGCCCGGCGATCCTGTGGATCGGGGCGCTGCTGTCGGCGCTGTTGGGGCTCGACCGGCTGTTTCAGGCCGACCGGGATGACGGTTCGCTCGATCTGATGCTGATGGCCGGCCAGCCGCTGGAACTGGTGGTGTTGGGCAAGTGCCTTGCCCATTGGGTGGCGACCGGCCTGCCGCTGGTGCTGGCTGCGCCCGTGCTGGCCGTTTTCCTCAATCTCGGGCCGGTGGCCATGGGGGCGGTGACGCTGACGCTGCTGGTTGGCACTCCCGCTCTGACGCTGATCGGGGCAATCGGCGCGGCGCTGACCGTGTCGCTGCGCCGGGGCGGGCTGCTGCTCGCGGTGCTGGTGGTGCCGCTGACGATCCCGGTGCTGATCTTCGGCGTGAGCGCGGCGGATGCTGCCGTGAATGACCCGGTGCCCTTCATGACGCCCTTCCTCATTCTCTGCGCGCTGACGCTGTTCTCCGCCGTTCTCGGGCCGGTGGCGGCTGCGGCCGCGCTGCGCTTTGCGGCGGATTGAACCCGTCAGGGCATGACGCTTTCGTGATTGCGGTCAGATGGGGGCTTGACCCAGCGCAAGGCAATGCGAAAACCCTTGAGGCATAGAGAGCGGACCTGCGGCCTTGCATTGCAGCGGCGGGTGAGAGGGATTAGAACCATTCCATGGCACTTGTTGATCTGGCGAACCCGACCCGTTTCATGAGCCTTGCCCGGGCCATCCTGCCCTGGGCAACGGGCCTGTGTGTGCTGCTGTTTGCCATCGGGCTCTACATGACCTTCTTCGTGGCGCCGGAGGATTACCAGCAGGGCGACACGGTGCGGATCATGTATATCCACGTACCGGCCGCCTGGCTGTCGATGATGTGCTATTCGGTCATGGCCCTGTCTTCTCTTGGCACGCTGGTGTGGAAGCATCCGCTGGCCGATGTCTCGGCCAAGGCGGCAGCGCCGCTGGGGGCTGCCTTCACCTTCATGGCGCTGATCACCGGTTCGCTCTGGGGTAAGCCCATGTGGGGCACCTATTGGGTGTGGGATGCGCGCCTGACCTCGGTTCTGGTGCTTTTCATCATGTATCTGGGCCTCATGGCCCTGTGGCGGACGATGGATGACCCGATCCGGGCGGGCAAGGCGGCGGCCGTGCTGACGCTGGCCGGGGTCATCAACCTGCCCATCATCAAATTCTCCGTCGACTGGTGGAACACGCTGCATCAGCCGGCCAGCGTCATCCGCATGGACGGGCCGACGATCCACCCGGATCTGCTATGGCCCCTGATGGTGATGGCGGCGGCCTTCACGCTGTTGTTCCTGGTGCTGCATGCCCATGCGATGATCAACGAAATCCTGCGGCGGCGGGTGCGGGCGCTGCGCATGCGGGCTGCCGCCGTGCGCCCGGCGGGCGCCAGCGCCGCAACCCCTGTCGCGGCAGAGTGAGGTGAGCATGGCTGCCTTCGACCTTGGCCCCCACGCGGGCTTCATCATTGCCTCCTTCGCCATTTGCCTTGGCGTCGTGCTCGGCCTGACCGGCTGGGTGTGGCTGGACCGGCGGCGGCTGAATGCGGATCTCAGGGCGCTGGAGGCGCAAGGGGTGCGCCGCCGCACGGCAGCAGGGACGCAGGGCCAATGAGCGCGCCGGACCAGTCTTCCACCGCCAAGCCGGATGCAGGCGCGCGCCGCCGCATTCCCGTTTTCGCACTGCTGCCGCTGGTGATCTTCGCCGCGCTGGCGGTGCTGTTCCTGTTCCAGATGTTCTTCGGGCGCGATCCGTCCGAACTGCCTTCGGCCCTGCTCAACAAGCCTGCCCCCCGCATGGAGCTTCCTGCGGTGGAAGGCCTGATGGACAAGGGCGTGCCCGTGCCCGGCATCGCGGCGGCTGATCTGGATGGCGGCGTGTCCGTGGTCAATGTCTTCGCCTCCTGGTGCGTGCCCTGCCGTCAGGAGCATCCGGTGCTGGAGGAAATGGCGAAGGACGGCCGCTTCCGCATGTATGGGATCAACTACAAGGATCAGCCCGAAAACGCCCGCCGCTTCCTCGGCGCGCTCGGCAACCCTTACGACAAGGTGGGCGCCGATGCCGGTGGCCGCGCGGCCATCGAATGGGGCGTCTATGGTGTGCCGGAGACCTATGTGGTCGATGGCAAGGGCGTGATCCGCTACAAGTTCATCGGCCCGCTTTCGCCCGAAAGCTACGAACGCGTGTTCCTGCCGCAGCTGGAACGGGTTCTGGCCGGCGGCAGCTGATTTCAGGGTTCTGATTACAAGAACGCCGCCCGCTGCCGGTTAGCAGGGGCGGCGTTGGTGTGTCCGCGGCGGGGAACGCAGGTTCTGCTGCCTCTGTCTCACCGTATAGGGATGGTGTTTTCCAGCGGCTTGCCTGCGGTCAGCCGGTTGATGTTGTCTGCCATGGCCACGCGGCGGCGGTTGACCGTGCCATGGGTCCAGCCGGACATGTGCGGCGTCATCACCACGTTAGCCAGCTCATGGAACGGATAGGCAGAGGGGTGTGGATTGGGCGTGCTGCCGTCCGGATAGACATACCATGTGTCGATGATGGCGCCGCCAATTCGCCGTTCCGCGAGGGCGTCATAGAGAGCCTTTTCGTCAATGACCGGGCCGCGCCCGACGTTGACGATCACTCCCTCCGGCCGCATCGCGCCGATGACGGACGCGTCGACCAGACCCGCCGTCTGCGGTGTGAAGGGCAGGGTGTTGACGATCACATCCGCCGCGCCTGCAAACTCAGCCAAGGCGGACAGGGGATAGTGGCGGTCGAACAGGTCCGTGTCCTGCGGTGTGGACCGGTTGGCGACGATGACCTCCATGCCGAAAGCCTTGGCGCGGGCGGCAATCGTCTTGCCGATGTGGCCGAAGCCGATCAGGCCGATGGTCTGATCGCCGAGCTCGGTGCGCAGCGCATCTGTCCCGCCGGAGCGGTAGGCCCAGTCCCCCTTGCGCAAACGCTGGTCCGCATCGGCCAGCGGCACATGGCGCAGCAGCAGGGCAGCCATTACATATTCCGCGATGGCCGCATCGTGACCGAAGCAATTGCACAGGGCCGCGCCTTCCGGAATATGGCTCAGATCGATGCCGTCATAGCCTGCGCCCGGCAGCTGATAGAGCTTCAGCGATGCCGGAACCGGCATGTCCGCCGTCAGTTGCACACCGATGATCACATCGGCAGAGGCATAAGCCTGCCGGTCCTGCTCTGCGGCCAGAGAATCCGGCAGCTGGATGATCTCATGCGTTTCAGAGAGTAAATTGGTAAAGCCCGGGACGAAGCTGCAGGCATTCTGGCCGTGGAACACGATTTTCATGGGAAGGGTCCATTCTGGGCGGATAGGCAGTGGCAAGGGGCTGGTCAGTTGTTGAAAGCCAGTTGCACTTTCATCGACTGACTGCGGTCGGAGGCCAGTCTGAAGGCGGCATCGGCCTCTCCGGCGGGAAGTGTTGCGGAAATCAGCGGGGACAGATCGACCGCGCCGCTGGAGATGAGCTGCACGGCCCAGGCAAATTCCGCATCAAAGCGGAAGCTGCCCTTGAGGATGACTTCCTTGGCCACAACGAGGTTGAGCGGCAGCGGGATATCGCCGCCAAGGCCCACGGCGATGAGGGTTCCACCGGGACGGACAACCTCCAGCGCCGTGGCCAGCGCCCGGGCGCTGCCGGAGCATTCGAACACCACATCGAACAGGCCCTTGCGCTCGGCAAATGGGGCGAGAGCCTCCGGTGCTTCGGCAAGGTTCAAGGTCCGGCTGGCGCCAAGACTTGCGGCAATGGCGAGCGGGGCACCGGCAAGGTCCGCAGCCGTGATTTCTGCCGCTCCGGCATGCCTTGCGGCGGCAATCACCAGATTGCCGATCGGGCCGCAGCCGGAGACGAGCACGGATTTGCCGAGGAGCGATCCGGCGCCTGCGACCGCATGCAGGCAGACGGCAAACGGTTCGGCACAGGCGGCAAGGCCGGGGTCGAGCGCTGCCGGAACCTTGAAGACCTGCTCTACCGGCAGCGTCACTTCATCGCGAAAAAGCCCCTGCATATGCGGGAAGCGCATGGCGCTGCCGAAGAACCGCATGTCGAGGCACTGGTTGCGCTGATCCCTCAGGCAGAAGTGGCAATGCCCGCAAGGCATGCTGGGATTGACCGCCACCTGATCACCCGCCGCCACGCAGGTAATCCCGCTGCCTGTCTCCACGATGCGCCCGGCAACCTCGTGGCCGAGGATCATCGGTTCCTTCAGCCGGACCGTTCCGAACCCGGCATGGTGATAATAATGCAGGTCGGAGCCGCAGATGCCGCCCCGGGTGATCTGCACCCGAACTTCGCCCGGTCCAGGCCTTGCTGCGGCAGGCCGCTCCTCGATGCGAAGGTCATGGGGCTGATGAGCGACGATAGCGCGCATGATGATTTTCCTGGCTCTAGAGGACCGAGATCATGCCGCCATCGACATAGATGATCTGGCCGCTGACGTAGTTGGAAGCAGCAGACGCCAGATAGACGGCGGTGCCGGCCAGCTCCTCGGGCTTGCCCCAGCGGCGGGCCGGGGTGCGGCCCTTCACCCAGCCGTCGAATTGCGGGTTGTTGATCAGGGCCTCGTTCATGTCGGTGAGCATGTAGCCCGGGCCGATGGCATTGACCTGAATGCCGTGTTCGGCCCATTCCGCCGTCATGGCGCGGGTCAGCATCTTGATGCCGCCCTTGGCCACCGTGTAGGGGGCAACGGTTGCCCGGGCCAGCTCGCTGGTCAGCGAGCCAATGTTGATGATCTTGCCGCTCTTGCGCGTGATCATGCGTTTTGCCGCTTCCCGGCCCACCACGAAGGCGCTGGTGAGGTTGGTGTCCATCACCTTCTGCCATTCCGCCGTGGAGAGCTCGACGATCGGCTTGCGCAGCTGGATGCCGGCATTGTTGACGAGAATGTCTATCGCAATCCCGTCCCGGTCGAAGGGCTCGAAGGCAGCGGTGACGGCTGCCTCATCCGTGACATCGAATGCGGCCGTGCGGACAGAGTGCCCGGCGGCCCGCAGCGTTTCGGCGGTGGCCTCAAGGCGGCCCGTATCGACGCCGTTCAGGATCAGCGAAGCGCCGGCCTGCGCGAGGCCGGTTGCGATGGCGAGCCCGAGGCCGCGGGAAGAGCCGGTGACGAGGGCTGTACGCCCGGTCAGGTCAAAAAGGGTCATGGCAGGTTCCGTGTTGCAACGCTGGCAGTCAGGCTCAGAGGACCGAGGTGCGGCCGCTCAGATCCGGGCGGTTGAAGAAGGAGGGCAGCAGCTCGACGCCAAGCCCTGGTCCTTCCATCGGATAGACATAGCCGTTTTCGATTTTCGGCACGGCGGTGACGAGCTCGTTGTACCAGCCGCGGTAGAAGGCGCGCACGGACTCCTGAATGAGCGTGTTGGGCTGGCTGAAGGACATGTGAATGGCCGCCGCGAAGCCAACCGGGCCGATGCAGTCATGCGGGGCGAAGGGGCGGTGCCAGGTTTCGGCCAGTGCCGCGATCTTGCGGCCTTCCGTCAGGCCGCCCGTCCAGCACAGATCCACCATGACCACGTGAGTGGCGTTCTGGTCGAGCATGTCCTTGTAGGGCCAGCGTGAGCCGAGGGTCTCGCTGGCGCAGGTCCAGACATCCGTCGAGGCGGCAAACTCGCCGAGCGCCTGGGCCGAGTTCATCCGGATCGGGTCTTCGTACCAGGTCGGGGAATAGGGCTCGAGCGCCTTGGCGATCTTCTTGGCGGTGGGCAGGTTCCACAGCGAATGGAACTCGACCATGATCTCCATCTTGTCGCCAACGGCCTTGCGGATCTTCTCGAAGGGCTCGATGGCGGTTTTCATCTGTTCGGCGGTGATGTACTGGCCGCGGGTTTCCTGGGCATGGGGATCGAACGGCCAGATCTTCATGGCGGTGATGCCCTGTTCCAGCAGGTTCTCCGCCAGGGCGTCCGCCCGGGTCATGAAGCCGACGAGATCCTCATAGGGGCCTTCGTCATCGCCAAGGTTCCAGTTGGAGACCGGCTTGATGTTGTTGGTCCGCACATAGCGGTAGCCGGCGCAGGTGTTGTAGACACGGATCTTGTCCCAGCACTGCCCGCCCAGCATCTGGTGCACCGGCAGGCCGCAGACCTTGCCGAAGATGTCCCACAGGGCAATGTCGATGGCGGAGGCTGCCCGGTATTCGGCGCCGGTCGAGGACTGGGCCATCGGCAGCGACACCATTTCCTTGTGCAGGGCTTCGATGTGCAGCGGGTTTTTGCCGAGCAGGCGGCCGGCCAGGGTGTCGTGAATATGGGCTTCGACGGCACCCGCGCCATAGAAGGTTTCACCCAGGCCGGTGATGCCCGCATCCGTTTCGACATGAACCCACAGGACGTTGGCAAACTCTTCGAGGCGGTATGTCTTGATTGCAGTTATTTTCATCGGAAAGCTCCGGAGCACATCAGCGTGCGAGATTGGGAAGGAGAAGCGAGATCCCGGGGAAGGCCAGCAGCAGGCCCAGCATGAACAGCTGGATCAGGATGAACGGCCACAGAGCCCTGTAGATCACGGGGAGGGTGATGCCGGGGGGAGCGACACTGCGCAGATAGAAGGCGGCCGGCCCGAAGGGGGGAGACAGGAACGATACCTGCATGGTGACGGAGAAGAGCACGCCGAACCACACCAGATCGTAGCCGAGCGCAGCAACGATTGGCACGAAGATGGGCATGCACAGCAGCAGGATGCCGATCCAGTCCATGAACATGCCGAGCACGATGAAGATCGTCATCATCAGCAGGATGGTGAGAAGCGGGGAGATGTTCAGCCCAAGGATCAGCTCCGTCACGAACCTCTGCCCGCCGGACAGATTGTAGATCGCGACCATGACGGCGGCGCCAAAGGTGACCCAGAGGATGATGCCGCAGGCGCGCAGCGTCTGGGTGAGGGCTTGCGCCAGCATGGGCAGGCTCAGTTCTCCGCGCACCGCAATGATCACCAGCGTCATGCCAACGGCAATGTTTGCCGCCTCGGTGATCGAGGTGATGCCGCCGTAGATGCAGCCGAAGACGGTGAAGATGAGGATGGCGGTAGGCAGGACGCCGCGCAGGAAGACAGGCCAGGAGAACGGAACCTGTCTGGTTTCGGAGGGCTTGGGCGCTGCTGAAGGATCCAGCCAGCAGCGGATGGCGATATAGACGAGATAAAAGGCCGCCAGCAGGAAGCCGGGCAGGAATGACCCAAGGAAGAGCTGGTGAACCGAAACATTCGCGGTCAGTCCGTAGACGATCAGCACAATCGACGGCGGGATCATGGTGCCGAGTGATCCGCCCGCGCAAACGATACCGATGGCAAGGTTGCGGTCGTATTTGAGGCGGAGCATCTGCGGCAGGGCAACAAGCCCGAGCAGCACGATCTCGCCGCCGATGATGCCGCTGATCGCCGCCAGAAGGACGGAAATCACCAGAGTGACATAGCCGATGCCGCCGCGGATCCGGCCGAAAATACTGTTCAGCGCATCATAGAGATCGCGCGCCAGCCGGGACCGTTCCAGCAGCGATGCCATCAGGATGAACATCGGCACGGAGAGGAAACTGTATTCGGTCGCAAGGCCGTAGACGGTCTTGTGCGCAATGGCGAGCACCGGCAGGCCGAACTTGAGATAGGCAACCACCATGGCCAGCGAGCCGGCGGCAAAGGCCAGCGGCACGCCCACGGCCATCAGAGCGAAGATGCCAAGGAGCAGGATGATCGAGATTGTCAGAATGGTCATGGCAGCCTCAATCGATCCGGCCGCTGCCGGGCCGGGGGTGCCGGCTGGCGCGCAGGAAGTTGATGATTGCAAGGACAGCCATCAGGGCCGCCGCGACGACGACAAAGGGTTTGACGATGGCCGGAATGGGCGGGTTCCAGGCGGTGCCGAACCGCTCGAAGGTGACGAGGGCCCGCCAGGCCGTCGGTGCGCCGAAATAGGCAAGGCCACCGCAGAAGACCAGAGTTGCGGCCAGGGTGATGACATCGAAGACGCGGCGGACGGGGCGCGGAACGGCGTCATAGATGACCGAGATCCGCAAATGGTCATCCAGCGCCATGACGTAGACACCCGCCACCAGATAGACGAGCGCGGACAGGAACAGGGCCATTTCATTGACCCAGGCCGTGGGACTGCCGAAGAGATAGCGCGCCGCCACCTCGTAAAGCGTGATGGCAACGATCACGAGAAGGGGAGAGGCCAGCAGCGCCGCCTTCGGGGAGAACTTTGGATCAGGATTTTCGGATGGAGCCGGCATGATATCCTCGTCTGGCTGAAGGCAAAGAGCGGCCGCAAAGATCTGCCTGAGCCTGTGCAAGGCCCGGGCAGAACCGGATGAGGCGGGCTGGGAGGCAACTGTGAAACCGCCAGCCCGCTTCTTCTGAGGCAGTCAGCGGCGGATCAGTCGAGGATGCCGAGCGACTTCATGTAGGCCACGTGGGAATCATATGCAGCCTGAGCTTCCGGGCTGCGGGTTGCCCAGTCTGCCCAGACTTCCTGAGCCACCTTGCGGAAGGCCAGCCGGTCGGTTTCGCTCCAGTCCTGAAGGGTGACCCCGGCGGCCGTGAGTTCGGCAGCGGCCTTCTTGTCATTGATTTCCGACTGGGTTGCCACCTCGATGGCAATCGTGTCGATTGCCGACTGAAGGATCTGCTTCTGCTCGTCCGTCAGGGAGTTCCACTTGTCGAGATTGATCGTCACATGCTCGATCGGCATGGAATGGAAGCCGGGGTAGGTTGCGAATTTGCCGACATCATAGAGGCCGAGCCCCTTGTTGACGGCCAGGGTCGAGGCATCGGCACCGGACACGGTGCCCGAGGTCATGGCGGTGAACACTTCACCGAATGGCATGACCACGGGAGCGGCGCCCAGCTTCTGGAAGATTTCCGATTCCATGCCCGGGGGCGAGCGGAACTTCCAGCCCTTCAGATCTTCAATGCCGGCGAGCGATGTGGTCGAGCCCAGCGACTCCGGCGTGGCGACGAAGGTGCCGATCAGATGCATGTTGAACTGTTCGTAGAGCTCGTTGGCAAGCTCCAGCCCGCCGGCATTCTTGTACCAGCCGAGGATCTGGTAGGGCGTGGAATAGCCGCCCATCACGTCGCCATAAAACTGGAATGCGGGGTTCTTGCCGGTGACATAGCCGGCGCCGGTTGCATCTCCGTCGATAATGCCGGTTGCCGCTGCCTCGAAGGCTTCCGATGCCTTCACCACGGAGGAGTCCGTGAGCATGTTAACCTGCAGTGTGCCGCCGGACATCTTGTTTGCAAGGTCGGCGAAGCGCAGCAGCGCCTGGCCCTGAAGCGATGATGCACTGTGGTGCGTCTGGAATTGCAGTGTCGTGGCGTCTGCGGCCTGGCTGGCTGCTGGCGCTATTACGGTGAGGCCAAGCGCAACTGCTCCGGCAAGACCGGTGCGGAAAATAGTCATTTGATTTCCTCCCATTTCAACAAGACCTCCCTCCCGGAGGTCTGATTGATATGTCGTGAAATATCACAAAATTTCAAATGCTGCAATCTGCAGATCCGGTTCCGGCCAAACTGTATCCAGAGGCCGGTTCAAGTAGTTGAAAATATTAAGCTATGTCTTCTTCCTGCTGCAGGGCTGCCGCGTCTGGAAAGGGTCTGCCACCTGTCCGCCGCAGTGACCGGCATCCAGCGCCAGAGATGGCCGGGAAGGCGGGGCGAAGGAAAGGGGGCAGTTGTCTTATGCCAAATCCCATGCGGGGCCTGGGCCTTTTCAAGGCGTGGTGCGCCGGTATCTCAGTGCCTTGATATTACGCAGGTATGAGCGGCTCGATGCTGCAGTCGAGCAGGGTGGGATCAATTTCCTTTTCCATCACGTCAAACATCGAATTGACGAATTCGATGAGCGCGTCAGAGGCGGCCACCGCCTGTTCGACATGGCGGTTTGCCACGGCATTGAGCACCGCAAGATGGTGGTCAACCGTTCCATCGAGACTAAGGCTGCCTGAGGTGTGATTGTGATGAATCCAGCCGATCCGCCGGAAGATCGTATGCAGGGGCCTCAGGGTGTGGACGAGAAAAGGCTCGTTGCCTGCGGCCAGAATGAGCGTGTCGATGCGCCGGTCGAATGTGTTGAAGTCATCGATCGAAATCGTCGCACGGCGCTCCCGGATGACCTTGGCCAGATGCAGCATCTGGTTTCGCTGTGCCGGGGAGGCATTCTCTGCCGCAAGCTTGATGACGAACCGCTCCAGATCCCGCCGCAGCCGGAGAAGCACCCGCTCGCGAGCCAGATCAATGGGCGCAATCTGAAGACCATGGCGCGGGCGGATGTGGATCAGCGTATCTTCGGCCAGGCGGCCAACGGCCTGATGCACGGGTGTCCGGCTGATGCCCGTCAGGGTCTGCAGGTCCTGGATCGACAGAAACCGGCCGGGGCTCAGTTCGCATCTGACAATCAGGTCTTCCAGCCGCTCATAGGCCAGTTCAAACAGATTGACCGAATTGCGCCGCTTCGCCTGATCGGGCTCCACGTCACCGGTCTGTCCGGAGCCTTTGGGTGCACGCGCCATCTTCCGACGTTTCCTCTTCCGGCAGCGGTGCACGCTGTCCGCGCATGTTCTGCTCTTCATGAAATGTCGTGATATTTTATAGCTGCGTGCCATCATCTGTCAAAATGGCATTGTTTCCCGCCGGTCAAAGCCAATTGGCATCATTTTCCGGCTGAGGACACGTTCCGCAGCTGTTCTGTCTCACCGCGACGTGACTCGCGCGGCGGCGCAGAATATGTATTTTGGACGAGAGCAAGATCCGGAAGACAAGAGTGAGTTCCCCGGCCATGGGCCCTGTGCGAATGCTGATTTCACGGCTGGCGGCTGCGGTTTGCCTTGCCGTCATGGCTCTGCCGGTGGCAGCGGCTGCCACGGATGGCAAGGCGCCGCCGGTCGTGGTGGAGCTCTTTACCAGTCAGGGCTGCTCATCCTGTCCGCCAGCCGACAAGCTGCTGCAGGACCTTTCAAAGGACACCGGCGTCCTCGCGCTTTCCCTGCCGGTCGACTACTGGGATTACCTGGGCTGGAAGGACACGCTTGCCACTCCGGAAAACTCCGAGCGCCAGCGGCTGTACTCCGCCCGCCGCGGCGACAGATCGGTCTATACACCGCAGATCATCATCAACGGTGGCGAGCATGTGGTGGGGGGCGACGAGCCGGCGGTGAAGGCCGCTCTTGGCCGCGCCACGAAGATGACGGCCTCGGTGACGCTTCATTCCACGCCGGACATGCTGGAAGTCACCATCGACGGAGCATTGCCCGAAGGGGCGAAGATGGCGACCGTCTACCTGCTCCATGTCATGCCTTCCAAGACAGTGGAGGTCGGCCGCGGTGAGAATGAGGGGCGGCAGGTCACCTATGTCAATGTGGTGAAGCGGCTGGAAGCGGTGGGCATGTGGTCCGGCGGACAGCTGGAGCTGAACCTGCCGCAGCATCCGATGAAAAAGGGCGGAAAGCGCTGCGCGGTCATTGTTCAGCTGGAGGATGACAGCGGGCCGGGGCGCATCATCGGCGCCGCCTCCAACCTGTGGGATACGGGAATCTAGCGCTTCTCCTCGCGCACTGCCCTTGCGTTCAGCTTGAAACATGCCTAAGGCCTTGCCCGAACGGGACGGCGCGCCAGCCAGGCCGCCGCCTCCTGACCGGGCGTGCGGAGTGCCGCGCCCTCAATCCGTGAGGTAGCCATGAGCCTGCGTCTGCGCGTTGCCTTCGGCAGCGTCATCGTTGGGGCCGCCGTTCTGGGGCTGAAGTATCTGGCCTTTGTGCTGACCGGGTCCGTGGCGCTCTATTCGGATGCGCTGGAATCCATCGTCAATGTGGCCTCCTCCTTCGCCACCCTTTTGGCCGTCTGGTATGCGTCCAAGCCGGCCGATTCCAATCACCCCTATGGCCATGACAAGGCGGAGTATTTCGCTGCGGTTCTTGTGGGCGTGATGATCGTGCTGGCGGCGCTGTCGATCTTCAATGCGGCCTGGGAAGGCTATCACGCGACAGAAATGCCCGATTACACGGTGAAGGGCCTGGCCGTGAACGGTCTTGCCAGCGTGCTCAACTGCGGCTGGGCCGTGCTGCTGATCCGTTTTGGCCGCAAGAACGGCTCCCCGGCGCTTGAGGCTGACGGCCAGCATCTGATGACGGATGTGGTGACATCCGTGGGCGTTCTCGTAGGCGTGATTCTCGTGTTTCTGACCGGCTGGCGGCAGCTGGATTCGCTGCTGGCGGGGCTTGTCGGTCTCAACGTGCTGTGGTCCGGCTGGACCCTGATGAAAGCCTCCGTCAGCGGCCTGATGGATGAAGCGGCCTCCACCGATGTGCAGGACATGCTGCGCGGGCTGATCTCCGAACACGGGGAAGGGGCCATCGAGGCCCATGACCTGCGCACCCGGCTGGCGGGGCGGCTGACCTTCGTGGATTTCCATCTGGTGGTGCCGGGGGAAATGAGCGTCGATGCCGCCCATGACATCTGTGACCGGATCGAACAGGCCATCGGCAAGTCGCTGCCCGGCGCCAGGGTGACGATCCATGTGGAGCCCGAGCACAAGGCCAAGCACTCGGGCATCGTGGTTCTCTGAAGGTTAGCGGGTGAGGCGCAGGGCGCATTCGACGGCATCTTCCAGCCGGTCGTTGCCCCAGTAAAGCTCCCCGTCTCCGGTGACGAAACTGGGGGCGCCGAAAACATCGGCCGCCTCAGCTTCGGCAACCGCTGCACGCAGGCCGATCTTCACCTCGATGCTCTGGGCCTTGGCAAGCAGGGCCTTTGCATCCAGTCCCAGATCCAAGAGGATGCCGGCGAGAAGACCTTCGTCGCTGATATCGCGGCCCTCGCCAAATTCCGCCATGTAAACAGCGCGCACGAAGCTGCCGATCCAGGGTTCCAGCCGCCCGGCATGGGCAATGCGGGCCGCCATCAGGCCGTTCTGCGGAAAGGGATCGGGCACGGTCAGCGGCAGGCCCATGTCCTCGCACATCCGCTCCATCTCGCGCCACATATAGCGGCCCTTGGCCGGAAACAGGTTGAATGGTGACGTGTCCCAGCCCTGCCGGGCAAAGATGGGGCCAAGCAGAAACGGCCGCCAGACCAGATCGATGCCCCGGTCCTTGGCCACAGTCTCGATGCGCATGGCGGTGAGGTAGCTGTAGGTGGAGGCAAATTCGAACCAGAAATCGAGCCTCGGCCGTTGCTGCATGGAAAATTCCTCTTATATCAAGGCGTTGAGATGCTGACGTATCACGCCTTGAAATTGCTCAGGCGCCGCACAGGCTTGACCAACTCTTGATGAGGCAAGCTCATCGAGAGTTGGTATGACATCTGGTCCGTTCACAGCGCCCGCCGTTACGCAGATATTGGCCGAGCTTGAGAAAATAGGCTAGAGAGCCCGAATGACTGATTACGCCGCTCCTTCTGGCCTCGCCCGTGCCCGCACTCTGATCTGCACCAGTGTGCGCTGGTGCCGTACCCATCCGTTTGCGGCAGCCTTCACGTTCATTGGTGTGGTGTCGCTGGTGTTTCTGGCCGTGCCGGGGCTCGATCTTCTGGCCAGCGGCCTGTTCTACACGCCCGGCGAAGGCTTTACGGCGGCGTCCTCGCCCTTCCTGCAGAAGCTTCGTTATCTCGGCCCCTATCTGGTGCAGACGGTGGCCGTCATCTGCGGGTTTGTGCTGCTTCTCAAGCTGCTGCTGCCGGAGCTGCCGCCGCTGATGCCGCTGCGCAAGCCGGTCTTTCTGCTCTCCACGCTGGTGCTGGGCCCGGGCATCCTGGTCAACACCATCCTGAAGAACAACTGGGGCCGTCCGCGCCCGGTGATGGTGGAGCAGTTCGGCGGAGACCTGCCCTTCATGCCGGTGTGGCTCAAGACGGACTGGTGCAGCACCAACTGTTCCTTTGTCTCGGGCGAGGGCTCGGCCAGCATGTGGCTGATGGCGCTGGCCTTCGTGGTGCCGAAAAGCTGGCGCCCGGCGGTGGTCTTGACCATTCTGCCGCTGATGCTGGCGTTGTCGGTGAACCGGGTGGCCTTCGGCGGTCACTTTCTCTCCGACACGCTGCTGGCCTGGGGGCTGACCTTCCTGGTGCTCCTGTCGGTCTACTGGCTGCTCTATGTGAAGACGCCGCGCTGGGCAGGCGACGCACAGCTTGATGCCGGACTGTCTGCGGCCGGCTTGCGCCTGCGCCGCGCCGTGCCGCCGCTTCTGGCCGGGATTGGCCGGGCGCTGCGGGCTTTTGTGGCGAAGTTCCGCTGACGCGCGTCAGCGCCTGCGCCCAAGCCCCAGTTCTGCCGCAAGATCCTCCGCGCCTTTCATCACCATGCGGAAGACGGTCTCGAATCCGGCCTGACCGCCGTAATAGGGGTCCGGCACATCCATTCCCTCTGCTTCCAGAAACAGCCGGAGGCGGGCAGGGGCCTCTGCCGGGCTCAGCTTGCGCAGATGGGTGAGATTGCTGTTGTCCATGGCGAGGATGTGCTCGAAGCGGCTGAAATCGGCCTTCACCACCTGCCTTGCACGCTGGGTGGAAATGTCGATGCCGTTGCGGGCCGCCACGGCGATGGAGCGCGGGTCCGGCGCCTCACCCTGATGCCAGCCACCGGTTCCGGCCGAATCGATCAGCACCCGTCCGCCCGCACCCAGATCCTCCACGACCTTGCGGAACGCGCCTTCTGCCAGCGGTGAGCGGCAGATGTTGCCAAGGCAGACGAAGAGGACAGAGGTCATGGCTGGGCTCCTGTGTGATCCAGATTCTGATGAGCCTGACAGATCGGGATCCGGTCAAGCCCGTGCGGCGTCTGAGCCTTGGTGTGATGCAATGCTGGCCAGAGTTGCCGTCCGGCCTATATTCGGTTGGACGCGGGAGAAAATGCCCGTGACGCGGCGGATTTCAAGACGGGAGATGCAGATGGCGGCACGTCTGACGGACGGGGAGCGCGGGAAAGCGCTGGCCCAGCTCACCGGGTGGCGGCTGGTGGAGGGGCGCGACGCCATCACCCGCCGCTTTGTCTTTGCCGGTTTCGTCGAAGCTTTCGGCTTCATGGCGCAGGTGGCGCTGGCTGCCGAGCGGATGAACCATCACCCGGAATGGTCGAACGTCTACCGCACGGTGGAGGTGACACTGTCCACCCACGATGCAGGCGGGCTGACGGCGCTGGACATTGCGCTGGCCACGGAAATGGACCGTATCGCCGCGCGGATGACCTGATCAGCCGGCGTTTTTCTGTGCGCCCCGGCGGATGGTGAAGCGCAGGGCGTCATCATGCTTTTCCTGGGCCAGCAGCGCGTGCCCATCCTCGTTGCACATATGCGGAATGTCGATCACCGACATCGGGTCGCTTGCCTCGACCACAAGCACTGCGCCGGGCTTCAAACCCGCCAGCACCTTGCGGCTGCGCAGCACCGGCAGCGGGCACTTGAGGCCCCTGAGGTCAAGATGCTGTCCCGGTTCCGATGTGTCTGGTGCCGTCATGATGCCCTGCGCGGTTTTTCGTCCGGCTTCAGCTCTTGTCCTGCTGTGAACACTGCGTCAAGCCGCAAAGGCTTGAAACACCGCCGAAATGGCCGACATTGGAAGAGACCTGAAAGATTGCAAACAAGAAGGAAACCACCCGTGACCGGCGCCCCCACTCCCACCCAAGCCTCCGCCGCTGATCCGCTCACCGTTCTTGACTTCTGGTGGGAGGCCGGCAGCGAGGCCTGGTTCACCCGCAGTGATGCTTTTGACGCGGAGATACGCAGCCATTTCGTGCCGCTGATGGATGATGCGGCCTCGGGCGCGCTGGATCACTGGCAGGAAACGCCGCATGGCACGCTGGCGCTTCTGCTTTTGCTCGACCAGTTCCCGCGCAACGTCTACCGGCAGGACAAGCGCGCTTTCGCAACCGATGCAAAAGCGCAGATCATTGCCACGGCCGCATTGGCCAGGGGCTTCGACAAAGCCTTTCCCAAGGATGCCCGCGCCTTCTTCTACCTGCCGTTCGAACATGCGGAAGATATGGCCGGGCAGGAGAAATCCGTCGATCTGTTCCGCCGCCTCGGGGACAAGGAGTTCTATCTCTATGCCCTCGTCCATCTCGACGTGATCCGCCGCTTTGGCCGCTTCCCGCACCGCAACCATGTGCTCGAGCGTGAGACGACGGCGGAAGAGGCCGCCTATCTGGCCGATGGCGGCTTTTCGGCCTGAGATCAGCACACGTCTTTCTGCTTCCATCCAAGGGTCTTCTCCTCAAACAGGACGCCACCGCTGCCTTAAAAAGCAGCGGTGGCGTTTCTGATTTTCAGTTTTGATTACATTATGTGCAAATTTTGAGATTTGAATAGAAAATAGGCAACTCTGCCGTTCTGCAATTGCCTCCTGAACGGTCAACTGCCCGTCTCCCCCGCGTCCCCTTCCATGAATCTGGCGGAAATCGGGCATTTTCCTGCCCCCGGCCAAAGTTGGCACGGTCCTTGTTTAAGAGAAGGGGAAAGCCGGCCCGGTCCGCCCTCAGCGCAGGTTCCACCTGAAGCGCAGAGGATGCGGGCCAGGTGGCCAGACCGGTCCAGTCCCGGACCGGTGACAAGCAGGGGAAACGGGTAACGAGCATGAAAATTGTGATGGCCATCATCAAGCCGTTCAAGCTCGACGAGGTGCGTGACGCCCTCACGAGCATCGGCATCCAGGGACTCACCGTCACCGAGGTCAAGGGCTACGGCCGCCAGAAGGGCCACACCGAGATCTACCGCGGCACCGAATATGCGGTGAGCTTCCTGCCGAAGCTCAAGATCGAAGTCGCTGTTTCCAGCGAGTCCGTCGACAAGGTCGTGGAAGTCATCTCCGGCGCCGCCAAGACCGGCCAGATCGGCGACGGCAAGATCTTCGTCTATTCGATCGATCAGGTGGTTCGCATCCGCACCGGCGAAACCGACACAGAAGCGCTTTGAGGGGTGAGTAACATGAAGAAGTCTTTCGCTTATGCCGCAATCGGCATGGCGGTCCTCGGTCTGATGGCCGATCCGGGCCTGGCCCAGACCGCTGCACCGGCTGCAGAAGCTGCCACTGAAACCGCCGCTGCTGCCGCCGAGGCGCCGGCTTATGCCCTGGCCGCCGACACGGCCTATATCTTCAACACGCTGCTGTTCCTTCTGGGCGGCTTCCTCGTCATGTGGATGGCGGCCGGCTTTGCCATGCTGGAAGCGGGCCTCGTGCGGTCCAAGAACGTGTCGATGCAGTGCCTGAAGAACATTGCGCTCTATTCCATCGCCGGCATCCTGTTCTGGCTCACCGGCTACAACCTCATGTACACCGGCGTCGACGGCGGTTTCATGGGTTCCTTCGGCCCCTATTCCTTCGATCCGGTCGGCGGCAATGCGCTGGACACCGGTTATTCGACGGCCTCCGACTGGTTCTTCCAGATGGTCTTCGTCGCCACCGCTGCCTCGATTGTCTCCGGCACCCTGGCCGAACGCATCAAGCTGTGGCCCTTCCTGCTGTTCACGGTCGTCCTGACCGGCCTGATCTATCCGATTGCCGGATCCTGGCAGTGGGGCGGCGGCTGGCTGTCGGTGATGGGCTTCTCCGACTTTGCCGGTTCCACGCTGGTGCATTCCGTCGGCGGCTGGGCGGCTCTCGCCGGTGCCATCGTCCTCGGCGCACGCAAGGGCAAGTACACCTCCAGCGGCCAGGTCATCCCGATGCCGGGCTCGTCCATTCCGCTGGCCACCCTCGGCACCTTCATCCTGTGGCTCGGCTGGTTCGGCTTCAACGGTGCTTCGCAGCTCGCCATGGGCACCATCGGTGACGTGACCGACATCTCCCGCATCTTCGCCAACACCAACATGGCTGCTGCCGGTGGTGTGGTCGCCGCCATGGCCCTGACCCAGATCCTCTACAAGAAGGTCGACGTCACCATGGCCCTCAACGGTGCGCTGGCCGGTCTCGTGTCCATCACCGCCGAGCCGCTGAACCCGACTGTTGCACAGGCGATCTTCATCGGTGCCGTCGGCGGCGCGCTGGTCGTCTTCGTGGTGCCGCTGCTCGACAAGCTGAAGATCGACGACGTTGTCGGCGCCATCCCGGTCCACCTCGTCTGCGGCATCTGGGGCACTCTCGTTGTGCCGCTGTCCAATGGCGAGACCTCCTATGTGACGCAGCTGATCGGCGTTGCCGCCTACGGTGCCTTCGCCTTCGTTGCCTCGCTGGTCCTGTGGGTGATCCTCAAGGCCACCGTCGGCATCCGCGTCAGCCCCGAGGAAGAGGCTCTTGGCCTCGACAAGGTGGAAATCGGCGTCGAAGCCTATCCGGAATTCGGTCAGGGCTCCCAGCGCCTCTGATCCGGACCAGCTCTCCCAGGAGCAGGCCATATGGCCAAACCTCAAGCCCGGGGCACGTGCCCCGGGCTTTTTTGTGAGCGTTCCTCATCCTCCGGCATGCAATCCTCTCTTCTGCGGATTTGCACTGGCGCCGCCGCCGCATTAAAAAGCCCGTCACTGGGTGGTGAGTGAATAAGCAGTTTTGACGGGCAGAGGAGCCAGGATCATGGCAAGCAAAGACTATGCATTGGTGCAGATCGCCTTTTATGCGGCGCTGATTGCGGTGCTGGGGCAGTTTCCGCCCTTCGCCATTCCGTTCCTGGCAGGTGTGCCCATCACCGCGCAGACCCTTGGCGTGATGCTGGCCGGTGTGATGCTGGGCTCCGTGCGCGGCGGCCTGTCCATGCTGCTCTTCCTCTTCGTCGTGGCGCTGGGCGCACCGCTTTTGGCTGGCGGGCGCGGCGGGCTTGCCGTCTTTGCCGGACCTTCCGCAGGCTTCCTCATCGGCTGGCCCATCGGCGCCTTCGTCGCGGGCTTCATCATGGAGCGCAGCCGCAATCTGCCGGTGCTTGCCGCCGCTGCCCTCTCGGCAGCTGTGGGCGGCGTTGGCGTTGTCTATCTCTTCGGCATTCCGGGCCTGATGATCCTGGCCGATCTGCCCTTCGCCAAGGCCTTGGCCGGCACGGCCATTTATCTGCCGGGTGATCTCATCAAGGTCGCGATCACCGCCGTGGTGGCGCAGACGGTTGCCCGCGGCCTGCCGCGCGCCCTGTTGAGCCGGCCATGAGTTTCACCGGGGCGGCGCTGGCGCATCACGCGGCCACCCGCCCCGGCCAGACCGCGCTTGTCTGCGGGGGGGCAAGTCTTACTTTCGCCGCGCTGCAAGCCCGGGTCGAAGCGCTGGCCCTTCAGCTGCACCGGTGCCTGCCTGCTGCATCCTCCCGTCAGCCGCGCATTGGTATCTTTCTGGAAGATCCCTTGCAGGCCCTGCTGGCCTTCTTTGCTGCAGGCCGGGCCGGGGGCATTGCCCTCATGCTCGACACCACATGGCCCGATGCCCTGCGCGCTCAGATCCTCGCCGCCTCTGCGCCTGATCTTGTCATTGATGCTGCCGCTTTTCCGGCGCTGACGGCAGGGGCGGAGGAACGGAAGGAAACGGCAGGGACGCCGCTGCCCTTTCCCGCGCCGGAAGATCTTTTCTATGCCGGCTTCACCTCCGGCTCGACGGGTGTGCCCAAGGGCTTTGCCCGCACCCACCGCTCCTGGACGGAAAGTTTCCGCCTGAGCGCTGCCGCCTTCGGCACGTCACCTCAGGACAAGGTGCTGGTCTGCGGCGGGCTGGTGCATTCGCTGCATCTCTATGCGGCGGTCGAAGGGCTTTGCGCCGGAGCGGGTGTTGAGGTCATGCCGCGCTTCCAGCCGAGGGCCGTGGCCCGCCGCCTGGCGCAAGGCGGCACCACCATACTCTATGCGACGCCGACCCAACTGCAGCTGATCTTGCGCGAAGTGGAGGCCGCACCGTCCTTGCGGCTTGTCCTGTCGAGCGGCGCCAAGCTGCAGCCGGAGGACCGGCAGGTGCTGACCCGCCGTCTGCCCGGCGTGCGGACTTGTGAGTTCTACGGCGCCTCCGAAATGAGCTTCATCTCCCTGCAGGAGGGCACGGCGCCGGAAGCGTCCGTCGGGCGCCCCTTTCCCGGAGTGGAGGTCGAGATCCGCGATGGGCAGGGCCACGTTCTGCCGAGTGGCGAGACCGGGCATCTGTGGGTGCGCAGCCCGCTGCTGTTCGACCGCTATATCTGCGGCGGCGGGGAAGAAGTGCGCTGGCAGGACGGCTGGCTGACCATCGGTGACCGGGGCTGGCTTGATGAGACGGGCTTTCTCTATCTCGCCGGCCGCGACAAGCGGATGATCAACAGCTCCGGCCTCAATATCTTTCCCGAAGAGGTGGAGAAGGTGCTGCGCGCCGTGCCCGGGGTAACGGCTGCCGCCGTCTTCGGCGCGCCGGACCGCCTGCGCGGGCAAAGACTGGTGGCCGCCATCTGGCCGGAACCGGAAGCCGCTGACCGTCTGAAGGACGGCAGCCTGCTGCGGCGCGCCGTGCTGACGGCCCTTGGCCGTGCCCGTTGTCCGCGTGCCTTTCTCCTGTTCGAGGCCTTCCCCCTGACGCCGGGCGGCAAGACGGATCTTCCGGCGCTGGAAAAAGCCGTTCGAGCCCGGCTGCAGACGAGGTGAGGCCATGACCGGCACAACGGCGCATGACCCCGTGATTGTGGCTGCCCGGCGCTCGCCCGTGGCCCCGCGCGGCGGCGCCCTTGCGCGGCTGGACCTGGCGCAACTGGGCGCGCCCGTGCTGCAGGCAGCCCTCACTGATGCCGGGCTTCCCGTGGAGGCGGTGGATGAGGTGATCCTTGGCAATGCGCTCGGCGCGGGCGGCAATCCTGCCCGGCTGGTGGCCCTGGCCGCGGGCCTGCCGCACACCGTCAGTGCCATGACCGTGGACCGGCAATGCTGCTCCGGGCTTGATGCGGTGATCCTCGCGGCCCGCGCCATCCGGGCCGGGGAGGCGGATGTGGTCATTGCGGGCGGCGTTGAAAGCTTCTCCCGCGCTCCGGTCCGCGTGCACCGCCCGCTGCAGAAGGACGGCGTGCCTGTCACCTATGACCGCCCGGCCTTTGCCCCGCCGCCGTTTCCGGATCCGGACCCGGCAGAGGCCGCAGCCAGGCTGGCGCTGCATATGCAAATCAGCCGTGAAGCACAGGAAGCCTATGCCCGTGCCAGCCATCAGGCCGCCTTGCGGGCTCAGGCGGCCGGAGACCTTGCAGCCGAAACCGTTGCGCTGGCGGGCCCTGACGCGGATGCCTTCACGCGTCCGCTTGATGCAAGGCTGCAGTCCCGGCTTCCCGTGCTTGCGGGTGGGAACGCCCATGGGCTGACAGCATCGACCATCGCCGTGGAAGCCGATGCAGCTGCGATCCTTGTGATCATGCGCCGCAAGGAAGCAGAGCGCCGGGGTCTGATGCCTCTGGCTGCCGTGGGGCAGGGGGTGATGACCGGCGGTGATCCGGGCAATCCGGCAGCGGGGGCGCATGAGGCGGCACTGGAGCTCTTCCGCCGCACCGGCATGAGCCTTGAAGACATCTCTGTTGTGGAGCTGATGGAGGCCTTCGCCGTTCAGGCGATGGTGAGCCGCAGGGCACTCGGCCTTGGCTTTGATGATCTGCGCGTCAATCAGGGCGGCGGGGCGCTCGCACGTGGTCATCCCATTGGCGCATCCGGCGCCATCCTGGCGGTGCGGCTCGCCCATATCCTCGCCAGGGGGCCGCGCAAGGGCATAGGACTGGCTGCGATTGCCGCCGCCGGAGGGCTCGGAACGGCGTTGTTTCTGCAGTCCACACGGGCTTGAATGCGCCTGCGAAGAATTTTTCGCGGCGCGGCAAGTGCCTGTTGATAAACATTTTTCCCGTTTCGTGGCTGATTTCTGCGGCTTTTGCGGGCCTGTAAGCCAGCTTATCCACACGGGAGCCGCAAAAATAATCAGCGGCTGCAAAAAAATCGGACAGAAGGTTGTTGACGGGGGCAGGGGAGCTGCGTATAAGCCTGTTCATCGACGGCGGCAACGTCGCTGGCGGCGGGGACGCTGTTCCCGAGACTTCCCGAC
>NZ_JBSXNB010000011.1:0-126687 GCF_054073275.1 Pannonibacter sp. Q-1 | reverse complement strand
TGCCAATCTCGTCAGCGTCCTGCAAAACTGGTGGTTCAAGTAAAACTGAAAACGCTATCTATGTCAGCCCCTTATTTAATCCAAGCCAGATTTCATCATAAATCAAACTTGCCCTTTCCATTTGAGTTAACGGTTCCTTCAAGAGACTCGCTCTACCGTGACAGCATCTCAACCGAGGATGCATCATGTTGTACAATGACGAGGAAATGAGGGGCCGTCTGAGCTTCGCAAGGATTGACGCGGAGACGAAGTCGACCCTTACGGAACTCTGGCCTTTCGTCCAGAAGGCACTGCCGGCCGTGCTTGACGGCTTCTATTCCCATCTCAAGTCACAGCCGAAGATGGCGGCTCTTGTCGGAAATCGCGAGGACATGCTCAAGAAGGCCCAAGGCGGTCACTGGGCCAAGCTGTTCTCCGGCCGGTTTGACCGGGATTATTTCGAGAGCATAGACCGCATTGGCCGGGCCCATGTCCGCATCGGACTGGAGCCGAAGTGGTATATCGCAGGCTATCAGTATGTCCTGAACGAGCTGGTCAGCATCGTCCTGAAGAAGCACCGTTTCTCTCAGCGCAGGGCACTGACCGCCGTGCAGGCGCTCAACAAGGCAGTGCTGTTCGACCTGGATCTTGCCATTTCGACCTATCAGAACGTTCTGATGGAGCTGCAACAGGAACAGGAACGGCAGATCAGCCACGCCATCGACACTTTCAAGGTCAAGGTGGACGCCTCCATGGCGGAGGTGAGCAACAGCGCTGAAAAGGTGACCCGTCAGGCCATGTCCCTGTCTGACATGTCCGTTTCTGCGAACGCAGAGGCCTCTGAAGCTGCACATTCCTCTGTCCAGACAACCAGCAATATCCAGACGATCGCCGCAGCGACGGAAGAACTGTCCAGTACCATCGCCGAGATTTCACGCCAGGTCACCGGCGCCTCGGATGTGGCGCGCAGGGCGAATGGCGAGACGAACCGGACCTCTGCCGAAGTCGGGCGCCTGTCCGATTCGGCCCAGAAGATCGGTGACGTCATCAGCCTCATTCAGGCCATTGCAGAGCAGACCAATCTCCTCGCCCTCAACGCGACCATCGAGGCCGCCCGCGCTGGCGAAGCCGGACGCGGATTTGCGGTCGTGGCAGCCGAAGTGAAGGAACTGGCGAACCAGACCTCCAAGGCGACGGAAGAGATTTCGTCCCAGATCTCCGCCATCCAGTCGGCCACCCAGAACGCCGTGAAGTCGATCAATGCGATTTCCGACACGGTGAAGGAAGTCGACAACATGACGGCCACCATCGCCGCTGCGGTGGAGCAGCAGGGTGCGGCAACGCGCGAGATTTCGTCGAACATCCAGAGCGCAGCCTCCGGCTCCCAGTCTCTGGCCGGCAACGTTGACCGTGTGGCCGGCGCCATTGCCCAGACAGGCACCGCCGCCGCAGATTTCCAGGTGGCGGCCGATGGCCTCAAGAGCTGCTCGGCGCAGATCGGGGATGATGTGCGCCACTTCTTCGAGAACCTGCAGAAGATTGCAGCTGCGGCCAGCAAGGCGGCCTGAAGACTTCTCTTGAAAATCCACAGGCAGGCCCCCTGGGCCTGCCTGTTTGCGTCAAGCATTGGCCACTGCACTCTTTCCAGGGGCAAATCAGCGGCAGAACAGGCGAATGCGGACAGCTCACCCATTTCCGAGCTTTTCTTGCTAGACTTTGCGGAGTGATTCTCCGAAGTCAGCGGATGGACGAATGAGCTTCAAGCCGGCAAATGCCGCCACCACGACACTCGACACAATGCGCAAGGCCGTGGCCCTGCAGCAGGCCGGTGAAGTCGAGAAAGCGCAGCGGCTTTACAAAACCGTCCTGAAGAAGAACCCTTCGTCTCCGGATGCCAACCACCTTCTGGGTGTCTGCTACCGGCAGCTGGGCTTCCCCAAACGGGCAGTGGAGTTCATCCGCAAGGCCATTTCCCTCGCCCCGGACCGCGCCCCCTATCATGCCAATCTGGCACGCGCGCTCTCTGACCTTGATGAAGAAAACCATGCCGATGTGCTGGCTGCAGCCGAACGGGCCGTGGCGCTGGATCCCAGGCTTGCCGAAGCGCAAAGCCTGCGTGCCGTGGCCATGACCAAACTGGACCGGGAGACTGAGGCAGAGGAAATCTTCAAGCAGATTGTCGCGGATCATCCAGGCTACGGAGATGCCTACCGCAACTATGGCGTTCTGTTGCGGGATCAGAAGAAGTTCCATCAGGCCGTTGAGTTCTTCGACAAGGCCATCCAGATCGATCCCAGCAATTCCGACATATGGGTCCAGCGGGCCCGCTCAAGACTTGAAGCAGAGCAGTATGACAAGTCAGGCGAGGAACTGAGGCTTGCTCTTCAACTCTTCCCCGGGGACGATGATCTCCAGCATGAAATGGCACGGCTGCTGTTCCGGATCGGCGAAGCATCGGATGCCCTGCCCTTTGCAGAAGCTGCCATGGCAGCGAAACCGCAGGATGTTGCAAGGCATGTCACCCTGGGGGTCATTCTGCAGAGCATGAACCGGTCCACGGACGCGATAAGGGTCCTGCGGAAGGGCATCGAACTGGCGAATGGCGACCTTCCGGTTGCGGAGTGGAATCTCGCCCTAGCCTATCTGGGAGCGGGCAACATTGCAGAGGGCTGGAAGCACTATGGTGCCCGCTTCAAGGCGGAAATCACATCCTGCCTCAACCGCAAGTTCCGGAAGCCCCAATGGGATGGGTCTGATCTGACCGGCAAGACGATCATGATCTGGAATGATCAGGGGGTTGGCGACTGCCTTCGCTCCGGCACGCTGATTGCCGACATCATGGAGATGGCGGACAAGGTGATCATCGAGGTGCCGAAGAAACTGGTCGCACCTTTCGAGCATAGTTTCCCGGATGCCCTGACACGCACACCGACGTTTGAATCCATCACCCTGATGGCCACCACCGATGACTATGACTGCCAGATCTCCTCGGCAGATCTTCCGCGCTATATCCGCAATGATCTGGAGTCTTTCAAGAAAACACGGCATCCCGTGTTCAAGATCAACACCGGGCGCGCCCGTGAACTTTACCGCCGGATTCCTGACGCCGACAAGAAGCCGGTTGTCGGTGTCTCATGGCGCTCCAGCAAGCTGGCCCCTGCCCGTGCGAAAAATTACCTTTCGGTGATGGATTTTGCACCGGTTGTCGAGACGAAAGATATCGTCTTCGTCAATCTGCAATATTCCTGCATCGACCGGGAAGTTACTTATCTTCAGGAAGGGCGTGGCGCAAATCTTATTCACTTTGCCGACATTGACCAGATGAACAACATCGAGGATGCTGCTGCACTTGCCTCATGCTGTGATCTTGTCATAACGGCAAACACAAGCGTGTCAGACATTGCCGGCTGCTATGGCATGCCCTGCTGGACCTTCGGCGACGATATCAGTCATTACATGTTTGGGCAGGAGCAGACACCCTGGTTCCCCAGAACAACCTACACGAAACTGAAGCCTGGCCAGCCTGTCATTGAGCTGATCCCTGGCCTGGTTTCGCGGCTGGAAGCATGGAAGACAGAATTCTCTCCCGAAGAGCGCATGAAGCGCCTGCAGCTGTGAGGCATCATGGCAGCGCCCACGCAAGTCACCGCCATCATTCCTGCAAGGGCCGGGTCAAAGGGACTGCCGGGCAAGAACATACGGCCGCTGGCCGGCAAGCCGCTGTACCGGCATAGCGTCGATGCTGCGCTCGCCGCCGGAATCGGCCGTGTGATCATCAGCACCGATATCGGTGAGATCTTCACTCATGACCTGCCCCCGCAGGTGGAATGCATCCGGCGCCCGCCGGAACTGGCAACGGACAGCACGACGATGGCGGAGGTTCTGCGCGACCTCTTACCCAGCGCAGGCGTCACTTCAGGCCTTGCCGTTCTGTTGCAGCCCACGTCACCGCTGCGCAAGGCCGAGACCGTGCGCAAGGGCATCGGCCTGTTCCGGCAAGGGGACGCCAGCATGGTCATGAGCGTATCTCCGGCAGATTCCGCCGTGCTGAAGTGGGGTTTTGCGGAGGGAGACCGGTTCGTGCCGCTGGTTTCTCCAGATTTCTGCTTTGCGAACCGGCAGGACTTGCCGGCCCTGATTAGGCCGAATGGCGTTCTCTATGTTTTTGATGCGGCGCAGTTCATCGCAGATGGCAACTTTTCCGCTGCATCGATCCGCGTTCTGCCGGTTACCGCGGACGAGGCTCAAGACATTGATACGGCTGAAGATTTTCAGCGCTGCGCAGATCTGATGGCGAAGGGATAACTGACGTGAAAATCGCTCACAGAGACATTGGTCCCGCGCATCCCCCGCTGGTGATTGCCGAGATCGGTATCAATCATGGCGGCAGCCTTGATGTTGCCAAGGCCATGGTGCGCGCTGCAGCCCAGAGCGGCTGCGAGATGATCAAGCACCAGACGCATATCGTCGAGGACGAGATGACGGATGAGGCCAGGGAGATTTTTCCGCCCAATGCCGATGTCTCGATCTTCGAGGTGATGCGCCGCTGCGCCCTCCCGCTGGAGGCGGAGAAAGAGCTGAAGGCCTATACCGAAAGCCTCGGCCTCATCTACATCTCCACGCCCTTTTCCCGCGCGGCCGCCGATTTCCTCAACTCCATCGATGTGCCCGGCTTCAAGATCGGCAGCGGTGAATGCGATCATCTGCCGCTGATCCGGCACATTGCCGGTTTCGGCAAGCCGGTGATCATGAGCACGGGCATGCAGACGCTGGAGAGCATCCGCCCCTCGGTCGAGATCCTCGACAAGGCCGGCATTGGCTATGCCCTGCTGGAATGCACGAACCTCTATCCCTCCCCGCCCGAGATCGTTTCCCTCAGGGGGGTGACGGATCTGAAGGCGGCATTTCCCAATGCAGTTGTCGGCTTCTCCGATCACAGCATCGGCCCGGAGATGGCGCTGGCGTCCGTGGCGCTGGGTGCCTGTATTCTGGAGCGGCATTTCACCGACACGCGCTACCGCAAGGGTCCGGATATTTCCTGTTCCATGGACCCGTCCGAACTGCGGTTTCTGATCGAGCGCTCCCGGGAGATCCACATCGCGCTTCACAACGAGAAGAAGCGCACGGCGCCGGAGGAAGATGTCTACCGCTTCGCCCGCGGATCCGTTGTGGCAGACCGGGATCTGCCGGAAGGTCATGAGATCACCGAAGCCGATATCTGGGCGCGGCGGCCGGGCAATGGCGAGATCCCCGTCTCGCAGTTTGACGATGTCGTTGGCCGCAAGCTGAAGCTTGCGGTCAAGCGCAATCAGCAACTGCGCTGGAGCGATCTGGAGCCCCGCCAATGACAATACGCAGGCTCCTGTTTCTGACCGGCACCCGGGCCGACTTCGGCAAGCTGGAGCCGCTCGCCATCGCCGCACGAGATGCCGGCCACGAGGTGACTTTCTTCGTCACCGGCATGCATATGCTGGAAAAATACGGCCTCACCCGCAACGAAGTGCAGCGGCTGCCGGGCGTGGTCAAGCACGAATTCATCAACCAGCGGCTGGGCGATCCGCAGGACATCATCCTGTCCAAGACGATCCTCGGTCTTTCGGACTGGGTGCATGAGAACAGGCCGGATCTGACCATCGTGCATGGCGACCGGATCGAAGCCCTTGCCGGAGCGCTGGTCTGCGCGACCAATTACATCCGCTGTGCCCATATCGAAGGCGGTGAGGTGTCCGGGACGATTGACGAGGTCTACCGGCATTGCAACACCAAGCTCTGCACCTATCATTTCGTCAGCTCGGAGGCTGCAAGAGCGCGCGTTCTGACGCTTGGTGAGGAGCCTGGCACGGTCTTCAACATCGGCTCGCCGGAGCTGGACTTTCACGGCGGGTCCTCCGGCGTCACTCTGAACGAGGTACGCCGCCGCTATGCTATTCCCTTCAAGGATTACGGGATTGCGGTGTTTCATCCGGTGACATCGGAGCGGGACACGATCGGCGCGCAGGCGCAGAGCCTCTTCTCTGCCCTCTCCGCGAGCGGCCGCAACTTCATCGTCATCTCCCCGAACAATGATCCCGGTTCAGAGGATATCTTTGCTGAGATCGAGAGGCTGGATCCGGGGCGCTTCCGGCATCTGCCGAACATGCGCTTTGCCTATTTTTCCGAGCTGATGAAGAACGCGGCTGCCATCATCGGCAACTCCAGTGCCGGTGTGCGTGAAGCCCCGTTCCTAGGCATTCCCAGCCTCAATCTCGGCACCCGGCAGCTCAACAGATCCGTGGCGCCAACCATCACGGAAGCCTCAGCCTTCGACCGCGAGGCCATCGCGGATTTCCTGACCAACAGATGGGGCCAGCGCTTCGCCTCCGACCGCAGCTTCGGGCAGGGCAACTCGGCGGCCCGTTTTGTTGAGATCCTGAATGGTGCCGGCTTCTGGGATGCCCCGCTGCAGAAGCACTTCTACAGCGCGGGATAGCTGATGCTCCTGACCAGCTTCTGCTTTTTTCAAGACGTGATGCGTTGCGCCACCGCGTGATACCGGGAAGCGTGCGCCGAGACGGTCAACACCGTGCGCCGGACCAGCACCAGCTCCTGCAATTGGAACTGCCCCTCAAGCAGCCGTGAAATCTTGTCTGGATCGAAGTAGCTCTGGACCGTGCCAAACTCATGGTCTTTGGAGACGGTCAACTCTCCGGTAAACCCCGGCTTCCGCAGCTCGCTGTCTTCCGGGCTGATCAGATCAAGATAGAACAGGGCGCCGGGCTTCATCACCCTTGCAATTTCCTCCATGGCCGCTCTGGCATGCTCGAAGGGCATGGAATCAAGAACCGCATGGGAGACAGCCGCATCAAAAAAGCCATCCTCGAATGGCAAACTACGCCCGTCGCCGCAAATCAGACGCTCTTCTGCATCCCCGCAGCCGGCAGCTGAAAGCCAGCTACGGCCAGCCGCAATAGCCCTGTCAGACAGATCAATGCCCCGGCCATCCAGCCCGAGGTCCAGCGCAAGGCCGACATGACGGCCAAGGCCGCAGCCGAAGTCCAGAATGCGGGAAGCGGGGCCAAAGCCCTCCATGTATTGCACCGTATCCAGACCGGTACGCTTGGCCACGTGACGGGCAAAAAAACGGATCACTTCCTCATTGGGATAGAAAAGAAAGTTGCCGCCACGGTCATAGGCGGCGTTCCATTCATTACGTCTCGTGTCCTGTTGCATGCGTCTCACACCACGAATTCATGTTGAATATTGATACAGGCGTCGCACGCGAGCGAAGCGCGCTTGACCTTGTCGTTCACGTAGACATTCGAAAAATGATACCAGAAGTCTGAGTGGTAGATATTGGGCTGGCGCTTCACCCGGCACTGGAAACCGATCGACAGATCTTCCCAGGGCAGTCCAAGCCGGATGACCCGGATGAACTCGTTACGGCGGATACGCAGCGACAAAAACCGGTCCAGGCTGAGAAGATATGCTTCATAGTCAGCGCGGTTGAGCGGCGTAACGCTTCCCGGACCTTTTTCGTCGAAACGGCAAAAAAAGGCCTCCTCCCCTTCCTCAAACGCATCATCCGTCAGGCGAACGAGAAGGTTAAGGGGCTTGGCATAGCCTGAGCCGAGGAAATAAGTGGCAACTTCAGCCGGATCGAGCGCAGATCCGCCCGGCGGCGGCGCAGCCAGATAGGCCTCCATTGGTGCCTGATCCAGAACGGTCCCACTTCGGGGCAGGCTTGTCCTGAAATCCCGTCCCTCGAACAGAAAACGCGTATCTACGGTCACATCCAGCAGCCGGACCCCCAGATCCTCACAGATGGCGCTGTAGTCAGAAACCGCGTTTTTCCGGTTATGCTCCTTGATGTAACTGTCCCGCGGCGCGGCTTCCGAGAAGAACCCAGCGTAAGGGAGAAAGGCAGCCGGAGCCGCCTTCTCAAGGATCCGAGACGCCAGATATCTGACCGTGTTGCGATTGCGGATGATGATCTGCTGACGTTCGCGCTCATCATAATTGTCGAAGCAGAGGGGAAAGCCGCTCGCCCCGCTGGCAAAGGACGAGGCAAAGACGGTCAGCCCCTCGGGGAAGCGGTAAAAGTCGATGAAGTTGGCATCCACCGCCAGCAAGGCACTGAAACCGCCAATTTCCACCAGTAGGCCGCTGTCATCACGGAAGTCTCCGCTTTTCAGCACCGAAAGGGAGATTTCCGCCACATCGTCGCGCAAGGCGGCATCAAAAGGGGCAGCCAGAATGCTGACAAAGCCCAGATCCTCCAGATAGCGGGCTGTCGACCCGCTGTCGAAGGCCGGTGTCAGGATGGGCATGTCCTTGCGCACGCGCTCCAGAGTTTCCCGGTGAAGATGGTCCGGGTGATTGTGAGAGATATAAAGAAAATCACAGGCGTTGATCTTCTCAAATGCACCGGCAGGCGATGGCAATGCCAGCCACCAGCCATTGCAGAAAGCAGGCCCCAGCAGCCAGGGATCCGTCGCAAAGCTCAAGCCCTCTGTACGGATGATGAGGCAGGCGTGGTTGAGAAACTCAATCTCAACCGGCAGCGGCTTTGAATATCCTGCCAGCGAGCGCGACATGGACTTCAGGGCAAAACGCACCGGTGCTGCTGACGCAGGATCATCCACAGCCACCACCAGAGGCACCTTGGTGCATTCCACATTTTTGTAGCGCCCGGTCGCAGCATCCAGTTCCCAGCCGTGCATGGGGCAGGAGACACGGCCGTTGTTGAAGATCAGGCGCCCGCCATTATGGTCGCAGATCCGGTCATAGACACGGATCTCACCGCCGCCGCGAAAGATGATCCAGTCGTCCGCATGGCTGATACCTTCCGGCACAGAGCGCGGGTCAATCTCTTGCGGCTGCTCGCGCATGGCAAAGGCCGCGGGCACGATAGAAAACCTGTCCCAAACCGCCATTGCCGCACCTTTCCGGTCTCGCCCGCTGCCGAAGCGGTGGAATCACTTCAGCCTCTTCCACTACGGCATAAGATAGCTTAGGCGGGCTCCACCCGGACATACAGGGAAAAACATAGAGAAAACCGGCAGGCTCGACGTAATCTCTTTGGGCATCTGACGATTCTGGCGTCAGACGCACGCGGCCGTACCGGTCACCCGCACATGCTAGGGGAGAAGGCAGATGACACAGGGCACGGACAGCATTCAGGGCCTGTCGCCCGGCAAGGTCTGGGACTACGAGAACGGCTTCTACTGGTTCTCCGATCCAAGCCGCCTCAACAAGATGCTGGCTCATTACGAGCTCTACCAGAGGATCACAGGCCTTCCAGGAGATGTGCTGGAACTCGGCGTCTTCAAGGGCCTGTCCCTGATCCGCTTCGCCCAGTTCCGCGCCTTGCTCGAAACCGAGGCTTCACGCCGCATCATCGGCTTCGACGCCTTCGGAGACTTTCCGGCGGAGGGGCTGTCTGATCCATCGGACCACAAATTCATCGAGAAGTTCGAGACGGAAGCAGGAAAGGGACTGTCAAAAGCCGAATTGGCCGCCATTCTGGAGGCAAAGCGGATCGGCAATGTGGATCTGGTGGAAGGCAACGTGTTCCAGACCCTGCCGGACTACCTGGCCCGCAATCCGCAGCTTCGCATATCCCTGCTGCATCTCGACATGGATGTGGGCGAACCCACGCGTTTTGCGCTGGAACAGCTGTTTGAGCGGGTCGTGCCGGGCGGGCTCGTCGTCGTGGATGACTATAACGCTGTTGCGGGAGCAACCAATGCGGTGGATGAGTTCCTGAGAGCAGCGGGAGGCGCAGCTGCGAGTCTCAGCTTGCAGAAACTGCCAAACTACCGCGTACCCGCCTTCTTCGTCCGGCCCTGACCGGGCCGGACGTACTTTCAGACCGGAGTATCATACCAAGGCTTTCGATGCTGGCGCATCACGCCGCATAGGCTCGACCAGGTCCCGTTGAGCCAAGCTCGTCAGGATCTGATCTCAGCCCACAAACGCCCGTTCCACGACGAATTCGCCGGGCTTGTTGTTGGCGCCTTCGTTGAGGCCGGCCTTTTCGAGCAGGGCCTTGGTGTCGCGGAGCATTTCCATGGAGCCGCAGATCATGCCGCGGTCGATGGCCGGGTCCAGCGGCGGAACACCGAGATCCGTGAAGAGCTTGCCGCTCTCGATCAGATCGGTGATGCGGCCCTGGCGCGGGAAGTCCTCGCGGGTGACGGAGGTGTAATGCACCAGCTTTTCGCTGGCGAGTTCACCGATCAGCGGATCGTTCTTGGTTGCCTCGACCAGTTCCTCGCCATAGCGCAGTTCTGCGACTTCACGGCAGGTGTGGGTCAGGATGACCTGATCGAACTTCTCGTAGGTTTCAGGATCACGGATCAGGCTGGCGAAGGGGGCAATGCCGGTGCCGGTGGAGAACATGTAGACGCGCTTGCCGGGCGTCAGGGCATCGTTGACCAGCGTGCCGGTCGGCTTCTTCTTCAGAAGCAGCGCGTCGCCCGGCTGGATCTTCTGCAGATGCTGGGTCAGCGGGCCATCCGGCACCTTGATGGAGAAAAACTCCAGTTCCTCATCCCAGGACGGGCTGGCGATGGAATAGGCGCGGTAAAGGGGCTTGCCGTCGATCAGCAGGCCGATCATCACGAATTCGCCGGAGCGAAAACGGAATGCGGCAGGCCGCGTGGTGCGGAACTTGAACAGGCGGTCGGTGTAATGCTTGACCTCCGTCACTTCCTGCACGAAGGCGCTCGGGCCTGCGACAGCTTCCAGGTCGGCGGGTTTGGCAAGAACGTTCATGGCGGTCCAGTCATGTTACGCCGCGACACTTCACGTCGACGGCCAGTCCATTGGAACGGCCCGCACAAGCACATGAGAGAGAGTCGTCTCCTCACCGGCAAGGCACGAGCTATTGTGGCGTATCACCTACCACTTTCTTCGCCTTGATATGAAGCAACAACCGCCCAGGAAAACGCCTTCCGCATAAAAAAAAATCTATTCGCCCGGGCGTTTTAGGAACGGTTTCCGCAAGCCTCCGATTTCTCAGATTTTCATTGACAGGCAAACCAATGATAGCGCTCCATACCGGAAAATACATAATCTTCCAGAGTTAAGGGTGCCGCGTTCCATGTCCAATTCCGGTCCGCAGCCGCACAGGTCAGATCTCGATGGGCAGACCATTGCCCTCGTCCTCTTCGACCGGTTTTCGATGATTGCCTTCACCTCCGTCGTTGAACCGCTGCGCCTTGCCAACCGGGTTCTGGGGCGGGAGTTTTACCGCTGGCGCACTTATTCCCTGGATGGAGCGGCGGTCACCGCCTCGAATGGCTGTGAGATCAGCGTGAACCATAGCATCCGCGAACTGGAGGATGCGGATATCACCCTGCTGTGCAGCGGCATCGATGTGGAGCGGCTGCCGCTGGACAAGGAACTGGGCACACGGCTGCGGAAGCTGAATTCACGCGGGCGCACCTTCGGCGCCATCTGCACCGGCGCCTATCTGCTGGCCCGCTACGGCCTTCTGGAGGGGCGGCGCTGCACGCTGCACTGGGAGAACCTGCGCTCCTTCCGCGAGGAATTTCCCGGCGTGGACGTGTCCTCCGACATTTTCGCCATTGACCGCAACTGCATCACCTGCGGCGGCGGCATGGCCTCTCTGGACATGATGCTGCGGCTCATCGCCATCCGGCACGGGGCTGCGCTGGCGCATGAGGTTGCCGAGGTGGCCCTCTACCAGAACATGCGCTCGGGCGAGAGCGCGCAGCGCCATGACATCGAGGCGCGCACCGGCATCTCCAATGCCAAGATCCTCGAAGCCATCCGCATCATGGACATGCATATCGAGGATCCCCTTTCCTGCCAGCAACTGGCGATGACGGTGAACCTGTCACCCCGCCAGCTGGAGCGGTTGTTCCGGCGCCATTTCAACTGCACTCCGGGGCAGTACTATCTGAAACTGCGCCTCGAGACGGCCCGTGACCTTCTGCGGCGCACCTCACGTGCCGTGCTGGATGTGGCCATTGCCTGCGGCTTTGCCTCCACATCGCATTTCACCAAATGCTACCGGGAACGCTTCCTCGTCACCCCGACGGAAGAGCGCAACACCTATCAAGGCGGCAACCGGGCTTCGCGCAGCACGCGCATGCAGCTCCGGCAGGCAGCTGTGCCGGTCTGAATCCACCTGAAAGACCTGAGATCATGACAGCCGCGTCAGCCCCCCCGTCTGGCGCGGTGCATTTCTCGTGATGCGTGTATAATTTATCCAAGTGCGCCAAATTTTACCATTTCCTTAGCGAATTGACCTATTACCAGCACTGCAGCCCCGGGAACGCGCTTCCCCTTTGGGAATGCACCCTTTGACGTTAGGTCACAAAAGGATAATTGCCTAAAATTTTACCGGTTTCCTTTACCCAGTCTTGGATGGGAAAAGGCTACTCTAATTTTATTCATATTGCGGAGAGTTCCGATGCGTCTCCTTACTGTCATTTTTGCCAGCGTTCTTTTTCTCATCTCATTTTTTCCAGCGGCATCAACAGCTTCCGGCGCACCCACTATACTGACGATTGACGGAAAACTCCCCTCAGGCCCCATCGCCATGACAATGGATGAGATTGAGGCCTTGGGGCTGGAGAGCATGACAACGGTTACGCCCTGGCATGATGGTCCGGTAACGTTTGAAGGTGTTCCCTTTGCAAGGCTCATGGCCCATGCAGGCGTGAAAGATGGTACGGTCGAGGTGATGGCCCTCAACAGCTACTTCGTCCAGATGCCGTTTGACGACGTTGTTCAGGCGAAAGGCCTTCTGGCAACACGGCAGAACGGCAAGCATATGCCCGTGGCAGACAAAGGCCCTCTTTTTCTGATCTTCCCTTTCAGTGACAGGCCTGACCTCAAGACGGAAAGCTACTATTCGCGCGCGGTCTGGCAGATCCGCCAGATCACCATCAGGTAACAAGCCCTCCCCTCTTACTGGTGACTGTTGCCATGACAATATGGTTCCGGCGAATAACTGTTCTACTCTTCATTTGTCTGGCCGCTGCTGCCTTAATCCAGCCCTATATCACAGCAGCCAACCAGAGCGCCGTCATTCAGGCCAAGCGTTACGACATTGCCTGGACCGGCTTCAACGGCCGTCTGGAGGTTTCGACCCTGCGCGAGCTGGTCGCGCGCTATGCAGCGACGGGGGACAAGTCCGCCGCAAGCGAAGCGCAGCTCTACTATCAGATCATGATCGGCCGCATGAAAACCTGGAGCTCTGGACAGTTCCGGATGTTTCTGGAGCTGTCCGCCGAGCGGGTCGCGCGGTTCGAGCAGCTGGCAGCTGATCTGGAGGCGCTTGAACCGCTGTTCGACCGGATCGAAGATCCCGGCGCACAGCTCGAAATCATCGACCGTATGGTTCCGGTCAAGGCCGCTGTCGACCGTATTGGCGGGGAAGCCTATAGCCTGAGCCTTGTCGAGGCAGACAAGATCCGGGAACGGATTCAGACCTCCATGACGGCAGGGCACTGGCTGACCTATGCCCTTCTTGCTGTCGGCGGGGTGCTTCTGGCCAGTCTTTTCCTGCAGAACAGAACGCTGGTAGCCGCCCGGGCCCAGGCGGAGCGTTCGGCAGCCGATCATGCCTTCGTTGCCCGCCACGATCAGCTTACCTCCCTGCCGAACCGCTTGGCCTTTCAGGACTTTTTCCGTGCTGAACTGCAGCGCAAGAGCAGCCGCCCGCTTGCCGTGCTCGCCATTGACCTTGACGGCTTCAAGACCGTCAATGACACGCTCGGCCATGCCGCAGGTGATGCCCTGCTGAACGGCGTCGGCCAGCGGCTCACCAGCATCGTCTCGCTCTGGGAAAATGCCATTGCAGCCCGTTTCGGCGGCGATGAGTTCCTCGTCCTGCTGCGCACGGAGAACGGGCTTCAGGATGCCCGCCAGAAGGCCGAGTTTCTGCTGAAGGCCCTGCGGGAGCCTTATCACATGAAACATGGCACCGTGCTGGTGGATGCCACGATCGGTCTTGCTGTCGATGGCCCCGGGCTTCAGGACCGGACACAGCTCCCCGACAACGCCGATCTTGCCCTCAGCCTTGCCAAGGGCCGGGCCAAGGGAATCGTGCAACTGTTCGATGCCGGCATGCGGGCCAACCTGTCCCGGCGGCGGCAAATCGAAGCCGATCTGCATCCGGCGATCATGGCCGGCGATATTCTCCCCTTTTACCAGCCGCAGGTGGAACTTGGCACCGGACGCATCATCGGCGTGGAGGCCCTGGCCCGCTGGACCCACCCTCAGCTGGGGCGCATCGGACCGGATGAATTCGTGCCGATAGCCGAAGGCTCAGGCAAGGTTGTCGACATGGGCCGCTCCATTCTGCAGCAGGCCTGTTCGGATGCCGCCCGCGTTCTGGGTACGCTGCCTGTGTCGGTCAATCTCTCCGTGGCCCAGATCCTGCGCGATGACCTGCTCGAGACCGTGCGCCAGATCCTGCTCGACACCGGCCTTGCACCAGGGCGGCTGCGGCTGGAAGTGACCGAATCCATTCTGATGAGTGACACGGCACGCTGCATCTCGACGCTCAACAGACTGAAGCAGCTTGGCGTGACGATAGCCCTGGACGATTTCGGCACCGGTTATTCGTCCCTCTCCTATCTGCGCCAGTTCGACTGGGACGAGCTGAAAGTCGACCGCAGCTTCGTGCGGTCCCTGTCTTCGGACCCGCAGAGCAAGTCGATCATCGAAGCCGTAGTCAGTCTGGCGCGCGACTTGAACATTGCGGTGACCGTGGAAGGCGTAGAGACGCTGGAGCAGCAAGCACTGCTGCAGAAGGCGGGATGCTCCAAGGGACAGGGCTATCTGTTCGGGGCAGCCGTGCCGCTGGAAGCGCTCGCTGCCAAGATCATGGATCAGGCTGGCGGGCACGGGCTTTTGACCCAGGATCCAAGCGGCAGAAGCCGGTTTACTGTCATTGACACCCAGGCCAGCTCCTGACCTGAAGAAAGAAGAATTCTCTCCCCCGCAAGCCCCCGGCAGGCTACCAAGGTGAGAAAGCACCAGACTGATTCCAGGGGAGCATACATGGCGAGCGACATTGAGATCGCGCGGGCAGCACACTTGCTGCCGATGAGAGATATTGCTGCGAAGCTCGCCATTCCGGAAGAGGCACTTGAGCCCTTTGGCAAGACCAAGGCCAAGGTCTCCGGCGAATTCATCGCCAATGTGCAGAGCCGCCCGAAGGGTCGGCTCATCCTCGTCACCGCCATCAACCCGACGCCGGCCGGCGAAGGCAAGACGACGACAACCGTCGGCCTCGGCGACGGCCTGTCCCGCATCGGCAAGAAGACGGCCATCTGTCTGCGCGAGCCTTCGCTCGGCCCCTGCTTTGGCGTCAAGGGGGGAGCAGCCGGCGGCGGCAAGGCGCAAGTGGTGCCGATGGAGGACATCAACCTTCATTTCACCGGCGATTTCCACGCCATCACCTCGGCCCACAACCTGCTGGCGGCGCTGATCGACAACCACCTGCACTGGGGCAACGCGCTGGGACTGGACCCGCAGCGCATTGCCTTCCGCCGTGTGATGGACATGAACGACCGGGCCCTGCGCGCCATCGTCACCGGTCTGGGCGGACGGGCCAATGGCACAACGCGGGAAGCAGGTTTCGACATCACCGTTGCCTCGGAAGTGATGGCGATCCTCTGCCTCGCCACGGATCTTGACGACCTGCAGCGCCGTCTTGGCGATATCGTGGTTGGCACTCGCGCGGACCGCAGCCCGGTAACGGCGCGCGATCTGGGCGCCGACGGGGCCATGACTGTGCTGCTGCGTCAGGCCTTCCAGCCCAATCTGGTGCAGACGCTGGAGCACACGCCCGCCTTTGTCCACGGCGGCCCCTTCGCCAACATCGCCCATGGCTGCAACTCCGTTGTGGCGACACAGACGGCCCTGCGGCTGGCTGACTATGTGGTGACAGAGGCAGGCTTCGGCGCGGATCTTGGGGCGGAAAAGTTCTTCGACATCAAGTGCCGCAAGGCGGGCCTTGAGCCGGCTGCCGTGGTTCTCGTTGCAACAGTCCGTGCCCTCAAGATGAACGGCGGCATCGTCAAGGCCGATCTTGGCCATGAGAATGTGGCCGCTGTCGAGGCCGGCCTGTGCAATCTCGGCCGCCACATAGAGAACCTGCGCCAGTTCGGTGTTCCGGTTGTCGTGGCCCTCAACCACTTCACCTCGGACACGGATGCGGAGATTGCCGCCATTACTGCCTATTGCCGCAATCTCGGCGTCGAAGCCATTCTGGCGACCCACTGGGCGGAAGGCTCGAAGGGCACGGAAGCTCTCGCCAACAAGGTGGTGGAACTGGCGGAAGGCGGCAGCGCCCGCTTTGCGCCGCTTTATCCGGATGAAATGCCCCTGACGGACAAGATCGAAACCGTGGCCCGGAAGATCTACCGGGCCGGCTCGATTTCCTTTGACGCCGCCGCCCGCCGCCAGCTGGAGCGCTGGCAAGAAAGCGGATACGGCCACCTGCCGGTCTGCATGGCCAAGACCCAATATTCCTTCTCCGCCAACCCCGCCCTGCTGGGCGCACCGGAAGGGCACACCCTGCCGGTGCGCGAAGTGCGGCTGTCGGCAGGAGCCGGGTTCATCGTTGCCATCTGCGGGGACATCATGACCATGCCCGGCCTGCCCCGCCATCCGGCGGCACTCGACATTCACCTGAATGCGGACGGTCAGGTGGAGGGTCTGTTCTGAGGCGCGGGAGGGATACGCGTTCTCCAGATACGCCAGACCGGTTGCGGATGGATGCACCTTTTCAAGCCTCCGCAAATCAGACAATAACTATGTCCGCTTGTCTGACATCAAGGTTCCGCTGCGGCCTGTCCATGCGGCAGAGGCTGTGCTAGTAGAACTACTGAGAACCGCCGTATGCTGCCGCGCCGCAGAGAACTGGATTGTGCTGTGATATCATCCGCTTCTACGTCTCCGGCACTCGCCGCCATCAAAGATCTCGATCTGCGCCTGAGAACCTGGCTCTGCGGCGCTGCGCTGCCGCTTTGGCTGAAGGCCGGGTTTGATGCGCAGACGGGCCGCTTCGCCGAAACCCTGTCCATAGATGAAGCCCTGGCACCCGTGAGCGGCATGGTGCGCGCACGTGTTGCCCCGCGGCAGATCTACAGCCTGATCGAGGGCACAAGGCTGGGGTTCAAGGACCCTGAAGCGCTCAACATGGCGGCGAAGGGTATGGCGTACTTTCGCGATACCTATCTTGACGAGCGCGATCTTGTGATCAACGCCGTAAGCATCGACGCAAAGACGCGCGACACGGCGTTTGATCTCTACAATCAGGCCTTTGCACTTTTTGGGCTCGCCACTGCAGCCATTGCCTTTCCGGCGCGGACGGCGGATCTGCTGGCACGGGCCGACAGAACCCTTCTGCAGCTCTTGAGAGAATACGCCCACCCGGCAGGCGGTTTTCACGAGGCCAATCCACCGCGCGCGCCGCTCTGCTCCAACCCGCACATGCACATGCTGGAGGCATGCCTTGCCATGGAAGAGGCCGGCGGCGGCATGCGCTGGCGGGATCTGGCGGACCAGATCGCAACTCTTGCCCTCACCCGCTTCATAGATCCGGCGACCGGTGCCCTGCATGAGTTTTTCACGCTCGACTGGTCGCTGCCCGAAGACCCGGCGAAGCAGGCGGTGGAGCCTGGTCATCAGTTTGAATGGGCCTGGCTGCTGCTGACCTGGGCAAGGCGGCGCGGCCGGACGGCGGAAGTCCTGCCAGTTGCTGTCCGGCTTGTGGAGATTGGCGAGACCTGCGGGGTGGATCCGACTCGGGACGCCGCCTTCATGTCCCTCAATGCAGACCTGAGCCCACGCGACACGGTGGCCCGCCTCTGGGGCCAGACGGAGTGGCTGAAGGCGGGCATTGCACTGGCCGAGACACTGGCCGAGACGCTGGCCGAAACACCGAATGGAGAGAAGCGGGAAGAAGCGCTGGCATCCATCCTGCGGGCTGGCAAGGCACTGGAGACCTATCTCGACGTTCCCTTGCGCGGGTTGTGGCGTGACAAGTGGCGCGCGGACGGCAGTTTCGTGGACGAGCCTGCACCGGCGAGTTCGCTCTATCACATCGTCTGCGCCATCTCCTGTCTTGCCGCTTTCGCCCGCACGTTCTGAAGCCGTTCAAAAGCGGCGGCGGAAAGACACGGAAACCGGCCTGAAACCTCTTTTCAGCGCGGGCCTTGCTGCCTATGGTGCGCGCAAATTCAGCCAGCCGGTGCGCCTCCCGCGCCGCTTGTGAAAGACATGACCCATGAGCAAGGCAAACCTCATTGACGGCAAGGCGGTTGCCGCCTCCGTGCGCAGCGAAATTACGGCCCGTGCCGCACGGCTTCTGGCAGAAACCGGCAAGCGGCCAGGGCTGGCGGTGGTGCTCGTGGGGGAGGATCCGGCCAGCCAGGTCTATGTGCGCAACAAGGACCGGGCGGCGGAAGCCTGCGGCTTTCACTCGGTCAAGCACACCTTGGCCGCAAACACGTCCGAGGCCAGCCTGCTGGCGCTGGTGACGCAGCTCAACGAAGACGATGCTATTCACGGCATTCTGGTACAGCTGCCCCTGCCCGGCCATATCGATGAGACCAAGGTGCTGCGCCTGATCCGCCCGGAGAAGGATGTGGACGGTTTCCACCCGGTCAATGTGGGCCTCCTGGCAACCGGTGCCCGTGACACGGCGCTTGTGCCCTGCACCCCGGCTGGCAGCCTCGTGCTGCTGAAGCGCACGCTTCAGACACCGCTCGCCGGCCTCAATGCGGTTGTCATCGGCCGCTCCAACATCGTCGGCAAACCGATGGCCGCGCTGCTGCTCGCCGAAAGCTGCACCGTGACCATCGCCCACAGCCGCACGAAGGACCTTCCCGAAGTGGTGCGCGGCGCAGATATCGTCGTGGCTGCCGTCGGCCGCCCGGAAATGGTGCGCGGCAGCTGGATCAAACCCGGTGCAACCGTGATCGACGTGGGCATCAACCGCGTGCCCGATCCGGCGAAGGGCGAAGGCGCAACAAAGCTCGTGGGAGACGTTGCCTTCGCAGAAGCTGCCGAAGTGGCAGGCGCCATCACGCCCGTGCCCGGCGGCGTCGGCCCGATGACCATCGCCATGCTGATGGCCAACACCCTCACCGCCGCCCGCCGCCAGCTTGGCGTGGCACCAGAGCCGGAGCTGTTCTGAACAGACATTTGCCGGTTCTGCCCACGTTCTTGTCCGGGCTGGGCATTGGGATTTCTGGAAAGAACTTGCAAAAAGGAACATCAGAAAGACCAAAGCCACCCGTGAGGGTGGCTTGGCTTATATGTCCCTGAAACAGGGAGACGGTGACGCGTTCCCACGCCCCGCATATGATCTGAAGATACCGGCATGGTGTCTTTCTGTCAAGAATCGGTGGCCCTTCAGCAGCCCTGCGATCAACGCGCTGGACCAACTCTCGATGAAACAATCTTCATTGAGCGCTCGTATTACCGCCAGCCGGCCAGAAGCGAATGCATCAGTTCAAGAATGGGGGGTCAGCTCGGCAGTCTCAAGCCGGGGAGGCTTTGCATGAATAAAATCAAGGCGTGACGTTGCAACTGTCATGACATGATCGCAGACAACCCAGCAGCGCTTCCCATTGATCTTGTCACTGGCGCCTTGCGAAAGTTCAATGCTGTTTGCATAATTCTCGTTGTCCTGATCTGTTGTGATGGGAAGTATCATCACCTTTCCATGCAAGGTATTTTTCCTTGAGATGATAACGACAGGCCGCTTCTTCCAGAACTCCGGAATATGAATGTGCTCCTCTGGGTGCAGACTGCACCAGTACAAGCTGCCGACCTTCGGAGCAGCCTTGATCTTCACAGGATACTTGATAGCCAATCTTTCTGCCCCATTCCCCTATTGCGGCATCATGATGTCTACACCGGTAACTGCATATGGAAAAAATACACCTTATACCAAGGCACTGAGATGCTGACGCATCACGCCTTGAAATTGCTCAAGCGCCGCACGGGCTTGGCGTGGCACCGGAGCCGGAGCTGTTCTGAGGTTTCCGGTGTTTTCCCTGCCCTGCGGAAGGCTTGCCAGGGTGGTCTCAATCTTTGGAAACTATTGACACTTCTGCGTCAGACTGACACCGGGGATTGGGGTATCTCCGGGCTCCCGTATGGTTAGCAAGAGGCTCGCCAACGGCGTCCGGCCGTGCCATACAGGGGCATGACGCTGCGCTTCGCGCGAGGATATGGGACACGCCGGGAAACAGACCGGCATGAGGTTTGGGACGGTAGCAAGTTGATGCGTCTTCCGTCAGAAGACAGGCTCGGGCCGGATTTCCGGCTCCGCAGCACCACCGCTGTGCCGGCCGCCCGGCAGGTGATGTTGCCGCGTGCTCTCCGGCTGCCTGCGGCATGCCTTGCCGTGACCCTTGTTCTGTCCGCATCACCGCTGGCCACTCCTGTGGCCGCTTTCGAACTGTTTGGCGTGCGCCTGTGGGGCAGCAGCGAAACGGTGGCGCCCGATGCCCTGCCCTATGAGGCCGAACTGAACCTCTCCGGCGGATCGGATGACCTGGAGGACCAGCTGGAATCAGCCTCCGTTCTGATATCCGAGATGAGCTCTCCGCCCTCCGGCAGCGACGGGTTGATCGCACGCGCCCTCAATGATTTCGACAGGCTGGTGGCTCAGCTCTATCTGCAAGGCTTCTACGGCGGCACCGTCAACATCCAGCTTGGCGGGCAGCCCCTGCAGAGCGTGCTGGAGCGGGGAGAAATTCCAGGTCCGCGCCCCGTGCAGGTGTCGGTCAACGTGACGGCAGGACCGCTGTTCACCTTCGGCAACCTTCAGGTTTCCACCGGCGCACCGGGTGTTCCCGACAGCCCTCAGACCTGGGGCCTTGTGCCTGGCGAAACGGCCAACTCCGCCAAGATCGTTGCCGCCGAACGGCAGATCGTCAATGCGCTGCACCAGAATGGCTATCCCAAGGCCCGGATCGCGAACCGCGACATCACCGCCGACCATGCCACCGGACGGCTGGACGTGGAACTGACGGCCGAGGCTGGCCCGGCGGCCACTTTCGGCACGGTGACCGTGGAGGGGACAAACGTCACCGATGCGGCGTTTGTTGCGGAAATGGCCAATATCCCCGAGGGGGAACGCTACGATCCGGGGGTCCTGGCCAAGGCGCAGAAGCGGCTGAATGATCTCGGCATCTTTGCTTCGGTCAGCATGGTCGAGGGCGAGGTTGCCGGAGCCGATGGCAGGATGCCCATCACCATTCAGGTGGCTGAGCGCAAGCGCCATGTGCTGGGCGCTGGCGCCACATGGTCCAGTTCCGAGGGCGGCGGCGTCGAGGCCTATTGGCGGCGGCGCAACCTTTTCGGCAAGGGCGAGCTGCTGAGCGTTGAAGGATCCGTCGGCCGGCTTGGCAACCAGGCGGCCAAGGACATGGAATATGCGGCACGGATCGCCTTCGAGAAGCCCGGCGTCTTCGGGCCGCTGACGAGCTTCTCCACAAGCCTCGGTGCCAAGCAGGAAACGCCGGATGCCTATACCAGCCGGTCGGTCTCGGGCGATGCCTATCTGAGGCGCACTTTCTCGGACCAGCTGTCTGGCCGGGTGGGTGCGCAGGTCAGCTTCATTGACGAGACGGATGCCTTCGGCAACCGCACGTATCTTCTCGCCGGCATCCCGGCGGAACTGACCTATGACACCCGCGACGATGTGTTCAATCCGTCGCGCGGGCTGCTGGCGGTCGCCTTTGCAGAACCAGCCTATGACATCCGCAATGGCAACGGCATGATGTTCATGAAAGGCTCCTTCTCCACCTATGCCGCGCTGGATGATGCCAAACGCTTCATCCTTGCCGGACGTGTGGCGGCAGGCAGCATCGTGGCGCCGGGCGTCGATGATGTGCCGGCAAGCCGCAGGTTCTTTGCAGGCGGCGGCGGCTCGATCCGCGGCTATGCCTACCGCAACACCGGCCCGCGCCGGAACGGGCAGGTCACCGGCGGGCGCAGCATGGTGGAACTCTCCGGCGAGGTGCGCGTTCGCATCACGGAGAGCTTTGGCGTCGTCGGCTTTGTCGATGCAGGCAATACCTACAGCGCCATTGCCCCGGACCTTTCCCGCCCCTTCAAGATCGGCGTGGGCGGCGGCATCCGCTATTTCACGCCGATCGGCCCCTTGCGGCTGGACGTGGCGGTCCCACTTTCGCCGGAAAAAGATGATCCGAAGTTCGGAATCTATCTTGGACTGAGCCAGGCATTCTAAAGGCCCATGACCGCAACACGACGCATCCTGAAGGGTCTTGGCATTGCCGCCCTGACGACGACGGCTCTGACCGGCCTTGCGCTGGCACTGCTGCCGACGCCCCTTGGCGAGGCTGCGGCCGAGCGGCTGGCCAACCGTTTTCTGGATACCGCAGACGGCGGTGCACGGCTGTCAGGCCTGACCATCGGCTGGAATGGCAACATCGGGCTCGACAGGCTGGAACTGACGGATCCTGTTGGCACTTATGGTGAAATTGAAAATCTCAGCATCGTCTGGAGCCCGTTGGCCCTGTTCGGGCTTTCGCTGAACATCGACAGTGTGAGCGCACAGCGCGTCGCCCTGCCGCGCCGCCCTGCGCTGCCGGAGACGGCCAGCAATGACCAGCAGGACGGCTTCAAGCCGCCTTTGCGCCGGATCACGCTTGGGCGTCTCAACATCGCCGAGGCCGACCTTGGTGAAGATGTTGCAGGCGCCCCGATGCGCTTTTCCGTCAGGGGGCAGGCATCGGCCTCGGGACCAGCTGATTCGGTCAACGCTTCTCTCAACATCGAGCGGACCGATGGCATCCGAGGCGTGATTTCGGGCCAGCTTGCCTATGTTTCCCAGTCCGGCGCCCTCACCCTGTCCCTGAGGGCAAGCGAGCCGCGCGGCGGGCTTGTCGCCCGGCTTGCCGGGATCGAAGGTCTTCCTGCGGTTGATCTCAACCTCGACGGCTCCGGCCCATTGGACAACTGGGCCGCCAATCTGGCCGTTGCTCTGGATGGCCGGCGCACCGCCACCGGGGCCGCACAGCTGGCCCGTACCGATGCCGGAAGAGAGCTGAAGCTGGCTTTGACCGGCCAGCTGGAGCCGCTGGTGCCACCGGCGGCCTCAGCGCTGGCGGCAGGCGACACGCAGGCTGACCTCAGCCTGATGATGTCTCAGGACTACAAGCCCCTGTCGGCTTCGCTTGCCGTGACCACCCGCACCCTGCAGGCCAATGCCAGCGGCAGCCTCGACCCCGTGTCCGGGGCCCTTTCGGCAAAGACGGATGCACGGATTGCTGCCGGCGGGGATGCGCTTCTGGCTCTGGAAGCTGACGGCCAGCGCTACATCATGCAGGCGCTGTCGCTGACAGGAAACATTTCGGGCTCCCTCGCCAAGGCGGATTGGAACCTCAATCTGCAGGGAGACCGCCTGTCGGCGCCGCAAGGGGCACTGGAGCGGCTGCAACTGTCCGCCACCGGTATCGGCGCCGAACTCAAGAATGACTTCCGCCTGCCCTTCTCTGCCCGGCTCACTCTGGGCGGGCTGCAACCGGCAGACGCCAGTCTCTCCAGTCTGGCAGGCGACTCCAGCCTGGAAATCGTCGGCCAGCTTCTCGGCAACCAGAAGCAGGTGTCCATTGGCCGTGGCACCCTGAGCGCTCCGGGCGTGCAGATGCGCCTGCAGGAAGGCGTGATCGCCCACTCGAACGCCCGGCTTGCCGCAGAACTGACCCTTGCTGACCTTTCCCGATTTTCGGGCATGACCGGCCTTGAAACCTCCGGCGCGCTGGCGATGAACATGGTGGTGGAGGGCAATCCCTCCCAGCAGGCAGGCTCCATCCGCGCCTCGATAGCCGGAACGAATGTCGCCACCGGTCTCGAGCAGGTGGACAGGCTGCTGGCAGGCGCGCTGGAAGGACAGCTGGAAGCCGGCATCAACAGCAGCGGGGAGATTGCCTTCCGGCGGTTTGCGCTTGGCACCTCTGCTCTGAAGCTGGATGGAACCGGGAAACTCGGCACAGGCGGAACCACCCCCACTGTCGACGGTGAGGTGAAGGCGGTGCTGACGCGGGTGGACGAGATCGATCCGCGGCTGACAGGTGCGCTGGAGGCGTCCGTGAGGGCGAATGGCCCCCTGTCCGGTCCGGACGTCAGCCTCAGCGCCAAATCCGCGCAGCTGACGCTTGCAGGCACGCCCCTGACGGATCTGGTGCTGGAGCTGGACGGCAAGGCCGATGCAGCAGCCCCGGCAGGTGCTCTGCGCCTCAGCGGCAGCCTGAACGGCGCGCCGCTGACCGCCCGGGCCGATGTCAGTTCCTCGCAAGGCACAGCTGAGGTCCGGAATATCTCTTTCGTCGCGGGGCGCAACGAGCTCAATGGCGCCTTGAGCCTTGCAAGCCTCACCCGTGCCCTCGAAACCCTGACGGGCGAGCTTGTCTTCAAGGGCGCGGCGCTTGAGGACCTGTCGCCGCTGCTGCTGACGCCGGTCTCGGGCACGCTGGATGCAACGGCGCGCATTTCCGCCAATCAGAGCGGCCCGCAAGTCAGCCTGACGGCCAGCGGGCGCAACGTGGCCTATCAGGACAACCGCGTCGGCACGCTTGCCATCAATGGCGAAGTTTTTGATCTCCTCAGTGTGCCGCAGGCGCGCGGCAAGCTGGAGGCCCGCCAGATCATGGCCGGTGCAACCGCCGTCGAGAGCCTCACCCTATCGGCAGAAAGCGATGGCACGCGCACGGGCTTCACACTCGACACCCGTCTGCAGGGCGCCGATGGCGTGTCGGCCACCGGCAGCCTGACGGCCACCGCGGCCGGTTTCGATCTGGCGCTGGAACGGCTGCAGGGCAGCTACAGCGGCTTGAAGACCACTCTCGCCCGCCCGGCTCGGCTGACCTATGAGGGCGCCGTGGCCCGGATCGAGCCGCTGCAGCTGGCGCTCGGCAGCGGGCGGCTGGACATTTCCGGCACGGCGGGCGACAGGCTCGACATCAAGGCGGCGCTGGCCGATGTGCCGCTGGCGCTCGGCAATGCCTTTGCGCCCGGTTACGGCCTCGGCGGCACGTTAAGCGGTACGGCCACGGTCACGGGTGCGGCCGCCGCGCCGCAAGCGTCGTGGAACCTCTCCGGGCGGGGACTGACCGCATCCCTGCTGACGCAGAACGGCATCACCTCGCTTGGGCTGGACAGCACCGGCGCCTATTCCGGCAACCGCATCACCCAGACCGCCCGCATCACCGGCGCGGACGGGCTGGCGCTGACGGCGGAAGGCCCGATCAATCTGGCAGGATCTGGCTCACTCGATATCGGCGTCAACGGTTCGGTGCCACTGGGCCTTGCCCGCGTGCGTCTGACGGAAATGGGCTACCGCGGCGCAGGCACGCTGGCCGTCAGCGGCCGGATCAGCGGGCCGCTGACCAATCCGGCGATCAACCTTCAGATGCAGCCGCAGGGGCTGGAACTGACGGAGCTGGCCACCGGCCTCACCTTGCGCGATTTCGCCGGCTCCATCGGCGTCACGCGCGAGCAGATCACAATCTCGGGCCTCAACGCCGCAATTTCGGCAGGCGGCCGGGTTTCCGCCAATGGCACGGTCGGACTTGGTCAGGGGCTTCCGGCGGAGCTGGCCATTCAGGCTGTGAACGCGCGCTACAGCGACGGGCGTGTGGTGACGGCGGACCTGAACGCAGACCTCAGGCTCTCCGGCCCTCTGGCAGGGACCGGTACGGGCGGGCGGCTGAGCGGCACCGTCAACATCAGCACCGCCAACATCAACATTCCGCAAAGCCTGCCGGGTGCCCTGTCGCCCCTCGCCGTGCGGCATGTGAATGCGCCCAAGCCGGTTCGTGAACAGATTGCAGAGCTGCAGGCCGAAGGCGGCAGCAGCGGCGGACAGCAGAGTTCCGCCTCCGCCCCGATCGGTCTCGACATCACGCTGTCCGCGCCCTCCCGCGTGTTCGTGCGCGGACGCGGTGTGGATGCGGAACTGGGCGGCACGCTCCGGCTCACCGGCACCACGGCCAATCCGCAGGCCCTTGGCGGCTTTACCCTGCGCCGTGGCCTGCTCGACATCCTGACCCGGCGCCTGACCTTCTCGCGTGGCTCCATCGGCTTCACAGGCTCGCTGACGCCAAACCTGGACTTCCTGGCGGCAACGTCAGCCAGCTCGACCTCGATCAACGTGACGGTGACGGGCAGCGCCGCGGATCCGGTGATCGACCTCACCTCAAGCCCCGCCCTGCCGCAGGACGAGATTCTGGCGCAGCTGCTGTTCGACCGCTCGGTGACCAACCTGTCGCCCACCCAGATCGCCCAGCTGGCCGCTGCCGTGACGTCGCTCACCGGTGGCAGTGACACCGGGCCGCTGTCACAGCTGCGCAAGTCTCTCGGGCTGGATGCGGTGGATGTGAACCTTGGCGGCGCCGATGGGCCCTCGCTCTCCGCAGGGCGCTACATCAACGAGAACATCTATCTGGGTGTGGAACAGGGAACTTCCGCCAATTCCAGCCGGGTGAAGGTGGACATCGACCTCAACCGCAACCTCAAGGCCCGCGGTGAAGTGGGGGCCGACGGCTCGTCAAAGGCCGGTATCTTCTACGAAAAGGAATATTGAGGCGAAGGGGCCGCAGGCCAGCTCCGCCTCTCCCTGTCCATTCAGTCAGGTCTGCGGCGCGGACCGTCAGCCCTGACTTTCCGCGCGGGTCTTCTCAACGGGGATGTAGCTCAGCGGCAGTTCCGTCGTGCACTTGATCTGTTCCATGGCGAAGGTGGTCGACACGTCGGTGATGTCGATCTTCGAGATGAGCTTCTTGTAGAAGGCATCATAGGCGGCGATATCCGGCACGGTGACGCGCAGCAGATAGTCCACCTGACCGGCCATGCGGTAGAATTCCACCACTTCCGGCAGTTCCTTGATCACATCGGCAAACTTGCGCAGCCAGTCTTCCGTGTGCTGGTTGGTGGTGATGGCGACAAAGGCCGTCACCTTGACATTGACCTTCTCCGGATCCAGCAGGGCAACACGGCCCGTGATCACGCCATCCTCCTCCAGCTTCTGGATGCGGCGCCAGCAGGGCGTGGTGGACAGGCCGACCCGGCGGCCGATCTCGGCGACGGGAACGGTGCAATCCTCCTGCAGGATGGACAGAATACGCCGGTCGATGCGGTCAATCATGTTCTGGTTCCAGATGCGGTACAACGGCTGCCGGACACAGTCCTGCCGCCTCTCTTGAGAGAATGGATTTTTGTTTCGTTGGCAAGCGGTAAATCGAAGGCTGAACGGGTCTTGCTGCTGATTTTGTGACAGTGTGAAGAACAATTTTCCTCAACTCAGCACGGCCGCCTCAAGGCTGCAGCAGTTGCGCCACCCGGCGGCGCAGCTCCGGAACCAGCTCTTCCTCGAACCAGGGATTGCGGCGCAGCCAGGTGTTGTTGCGCCAGGAAGGATGGGGCAGCGGCAGATAGGCAGGCCCTGCGCGCTCTTCGCTTTCCGACAGGATGGAGCGCCAGTTGCCGACAATCTCCGTCAATCCGGCTCCCTTGAGATGCGGCAGGTGATAGGCCTGCGCATAGCGGCCGATGACGAGCACCAGTTTCAGCTGGGGCATGGCCGCAAAGAGGCTGTCATGCCAGGTGGCGCGGCACTCCGGGCGTGGCGGCAGATCACCGCCTTTGGCATCGAGGCCCGGAAAGCACAGGCCCATCGGTACGATCGCAACACGTGAGACATCGTAGAAAACATCATCACCGATACCGAGCCAGTGGCGCAGGCGGTCCCCGGAAGGGTCCGTAAAAGGTGCGCCGGACGCATGCACGCGGGTTCCGGGCGCCTGCCCCGCGATGCAGAGCCTTGCCGTCTCCGACAGGCGGGCAACCGGGCGCGGCTCGTGCGGAAGTGGCCTGCCGCGGGGCGATTCAAGACACACCCGGCAAAGCGACACGCGCCGGGCCAGCGGAGCGAGCCCCGGCGAAGCCACGACGCCGCCTGCCCTTTCCGGATCACTGTCTGCCGCTGTTTTGCCTTTTTTAACCAAGTCCTTGAGCCGCTTCTTAAGGGTTGCTGATCCAAAACACAGAAAGAGGCACAGTTGTGTCAAGCATCAGGAAACCACGCGAGGAGGATGGCCGCCGACGGCCAGAACCGCAATGGCCCAGACTTCCCCCGGCAGGGGCGACCACAAGACGGCGATCAACCGCGAGCGTGCCCAGCGCCGCCGTGAGGTTGCGCGCACGGTCAGTCAGGTTCGCGACCGCCTGTCGGCGAAGGAAGGCGTCCCGCCTGATTTCAACACCGAGCTGCTGCTGCTGTTTGCCAGGGCGCGTGTGAGCGCGGCATTCGCCGGACCCATGTTCCTCGTCATCGTGGCCGCCGTGTCTCTCATGTGGATTTCGCCGGTTCTGGTGGCCTGCTGGCTCATGTTCACGGTGAGCATCTGGATTCTGACCGTGTCCACCTGCCGGCGTTTCGAGCGCATGACGCAGGAGGAGCGCCAGACGAGCCCCTGGCGGCGGCGTTTTGCGGTTGGCGATTTCCTTTACGGCCTGTGCTGGGGAGCCTTCTTCCTGCTGCCCGCGTCCAGCGGCACGGCGGAAGGCATTGAGATCTTCCAGTTTTCGATCATGCTGATCGTCATTGCCATGGCGACCATGCAGTCTTCCACCCTGCCCCATGCGCTGCTGGCCAGCACGCTTCCGGTGACGCTGGCCATGTCGCTGGCGCTGCTGCAGCGCCACGCGCCGCTGCATTATGCCATGGCGGCCATGGCTGTCGGCGCACAGGGCTTCTTCCTGGTGCTGGGCAACCAGCTGCTGAATTCCTCGCGTGCCATGCTGGCCTTCCGCGCCGAGAAGGACCATCTGATCGCCGAGCTGGAACAGGCCAATGCGGTGTCCGATGAATCCCGCCGCCGCGCCGAAGAGGCAAACCTTGCCAAGTCGCGGTTCCTGGCCACCATGAGCCATGAGCTGCGCACACCCCTCAACGCCATCCTCGGTTTCTCCGAAATCATGAAGGATGAGGTGATGGGGCCGATGAACAACAAGATCTACCGGGGCTATGCCTCCGACATCCACGGCTCCGGCCAGCACCTGCTGAACCTCATCAACGAGATCCTCGACCTGTCGCGCATCGAGGCGGGCAAGTATGAGCTGAATGAGGAGGCCGTTTCCCTGCAGGATGTGGTGGAAGACTGCCAGAGCATGATGCAGGTGCGCGCAAGGGCCAAGGGGATCGCCATCCGCGAGAGCCACGAGGAAGGCCTTGCCCGCCTTTGGGCCGACGAGCGCGCGCTGCGTCAGGTGATTCTCAATCTCCTGTCCAATGCGGTGAAGTTCACCCCCTCCAACGGCGAGGTGCTGATCCGCATCGGCTCTTCCAGTGACGGCGGCCAGTTCGTCTCCATCAAGGACAATGGCCCCGGCATTCCGGAAGAGGAAATCCCGATCGTGCTTCAGGCCTTCGGTCAGGGCTCGATGGCCATCAAGAGCGCCGAGCCCGGCACCGGCCTTGGCCTGTCCATCGTCCAGGCGCTGGTCAACCAGCATGGCGGCACATTCGAGCTGAAATCCCGCCTGCGCGAGGGCACCGAGGTGCGTGTCACCCTGCCCTCTGCCCGCGTGCTGCCCGCCATGCCGCAGCTGTTCGACGACATCTACACCCTGCCGGTCCGGCGGCCGAACATGCGCCGCCGGGCGTCCTGACCGGAACGGGCGCTCAGTCCTTCTGCGAAACGCCGGCGCTGGCAAAGGTTGCCATGTCCGCATGAACCTGCGCCGCCGCCTTGACGATGCCTGCGGCCATGGCCGCGCCCGTGCCTTCCCCCAGCCGCATGCCGAGATCCAGCAGCGCCGTCTTGCCCATGGCCGCCAGCGCCCGGCGGTGCGCCGGTTCTGCCGATACATGGCCGAAGAGGCAGTGATCGAGCGTGGACGGGTCCATCTTGTAGAGCACCGCAGCCGCAGCCGTGGAGACGAAACCGTCCACAATCACCGGCGTACGCTGCAGGCGCGCGGCCAGAATGGCACCGGCCATGGCGGCAATCTCGCGCCCGCCCACCTTGCGCAACACTTCCAGCGGGTCCTTGGCGGCTGCACCCAGGCGCGACACGGCCATTTCCACGGCCACGCGCTTGCGCTCCAGCCCGGCCGCATCCACGCCGGTGCCCGGTCCAACCCAGTCTGCCGCCGTGCCGCCGAACAGGCCGTTGAAGACGGCTGCGGCCACGGTGGTGTTGGCAATGCCCATCTCGCCAAGGCACAGGAGATCCGTGCCGCCGGCAATCGCTTCCATACCATAGGCCATGGTGGCGGCGCAGTTCGGCTCGTCCAGCGCGTCTTCATCCGTGATCGAGGGTGTCGGCATGTCGATGGCCAGATCAAAGATCTTCAGGCCCAGATCATAGGCCGCGCAGATCTGGTTGATCGCCGCGCCGCCTGCGGCGAAATTCTCCAGCATCTGGCGCGTGACGCTTTGCGGATAGGCCGAAACGCCCTTGTCAGCGACACCGTGATTGGTGGCGAAGATGGCGACCAGCGGGCGGGTGATCTTCGGCACCGGCTTGCCGGACCAGGCAGCCAGCCACTCGACGATGCTTTCCAGCTGGCCGAGCGAACCGGCAGGCTTGGTCAGCTGGCTGTCACGGGCGCGCACGGTTACCACCGCCGCCTCATCCGGCCCCGGCATTTCGGCCACAAGGTTGCGGATATCATCGAAAGGAAGAGCGGACGGGGACATGGACACGAGAGGTGTTCTCCGGACTTGCGGGCAGCGATTGGCGCCAAAGGTTTGCCGTTCTATAAGGCTCCTCCGGCAAAAGACAACCGCCATGGCAGACAGCGAGGGCGCATGACACCGCAAGGCCAGCCGCAGGAGCCCGAAAGCACGCCAGAGCGCAGCGGGTGGCTGCGGCAACTCGCCGCCGATACGGCGGCCTGCATCCGCTTCTTTTCGCGTCTGCCGCTGCCTGCCATCAACAAGCTGGATGATCCGGCCGCCGTTCCAGACTTCCGGAGAATCGCAAGGGCCATGCCTCTGGCAGGGGCCGTGACCGGGTGCATTCCGGCGCTGGTTCTGGGGCTGCTTTCCCTCACCGCCCTGCCCGCACTTGCCATTGCCACGCTCGCCGTGATGACGGCAGCCGCCGTGACCGGCGCGCTGCATGAGGATGGGCTGGCGGATGTGGCGGATGGTTTCTTCGGCGGGGCCACGCCGGAGCGGCGGCTGGAGATCATGAAGGACAGCCGCATCGGCGCCTTCGGTGCCATGGCGCTGATCCTGTTCCTGGCCCTGCGCATCACACTGACCGCCGCCCTGCTGGAACGCACTGGCGCGCCTGCGGCCATGCTGGTGATGGTGGCGGCGGAGATGCTGAGCCGCACGCTGATGCTCTGGCAGTGGACCGCTCAGCCCTCCGCCCGGCCGGACGGGCTGGGCGCCCGCTTCGGCGTGCCGGGATCGGGAGCTGCCCTTGAAGGCGGACTGTTTACGCTGCCGGTTTTTCTTTGCCTGTTCAGTGTGCAACCTGTTTTCGGGGCCATACTTGGATTGGCGCTCGCAGTTTATAGTGCCATGTTCACAGCAAAACTGGCACTCAAAGCAATTGGCGGGATCACAGGAGACGTGTTAGGAGCCATTCAGCAGGTCACATTGACCGTTTTTCTTGGCGGGCTTCTGGCCTGGACTTGAAGGGACACAGCCTTCTGATGACAAACTCCGTGCTTCTGTCACGCCGCAGTTTCAGCATGTCTTTTGTGGGGCTTCTGCTGTGTTCCTGCGCAAGCCGCCCGGTTTCCGGGGCGCTGGTGCCCACGGACAAACCTGCCCCCGGCGCAAAGGACCACAAGATCCTGATCGCCACCACGCGCAGCCGCACGGACGCGCCCAACACCCTGTTTGACGGGGAGCGGAGCGGCGGACGCGATTTTGCGCAGGCCGTCATCTCCGTGCCGCCCACGCATGTCTCCGGTGCGATCGAATGGCCTGCCGTTCTTCCCGGCGACCCGGCAAAGGAAATGGTGCCCCGGTCCACCGGCTATCTCAAGGATGCAACGGCCTTCCGGCAGGCGCTGAAGAGCGAACTGGCCGCCCGCCCGCCGAAAGAGCGGTCCGTGATGCTGTTCATCCACGGCTACAACACGCTGTTTGCCGAGGGGCTCTACCGCTTCACGCAGGTGGTGCATGATTCCGCCTTCCCCGGCGTGCCGGTGCTGTTCACCTGGGCCTCGCGCGGGGACGTGCGCGACTATGTCTATGACCTCAACAGCGCCACCGTGGCGCGCGACGAGTTGCAGGCAACCCTTGAGGACCTTGCCGCCAGTGGCGCGGCGGAGATCAACATTCTGGCCCATTCCATGGGCACATGGCTGCTGATGGAAACCCTGCGGCAGATGACACCGGCCCAGCGGAGCCGCATCAACCAGGTGGTTCTGGCCGCACCCGACATTGATCTTGATGTGTTCAAGGACCAGATGCAGCGCATCGGCAAGCTGAAAAGCCCCCTGATCCTGCTTTTGTCGCGCGATGACAGGGCGCTTGGCGTCTCCCGGCTGATTGCAGGCGGGATGGCACGCGTGGGCGGCTATGACGATGACGCAGCGCTGGCCAAGCTCGGTGCGGTTGTCGTTGATCTCACCGATCTGAAGGGGCCGGACCCGACCAATCACTCCAAGTTTGCCGCCCTCGCCGCCATCGCGCCACAATTATCCTCCGTTCTGGGCCAGAACAAACTGGACGTTCCCAATGGGGACGGCGGCGCCCTGGCCAGCACCGGCCGCACGCTTGGAAGCTTTGTGACAGGCACGGTCAACATCGCGGTGACATTGCCTGTGACTTTGGTGACAACGCCGGTTGAGATTGTGATGGGAGGCCGTTAGGCCAAGGGAGTTGCAGGAAACAGGATGGACCGATGGCGGGCATTGAGAGCCCTTGTGTGAAGATCTGCATCATGGAGCCGGTGAGCGGGCTGTGCCACGGCTGCGCCCGGACGCTGGACGAGATCGCCGGCTGGGCGGGATTTGCCCCGGAGCACCGCCGCAAGGTGATGGCGGAGCTTGACGCACGGCGGGCGCGGATGGGTGCCTCCCTTGGTGCAATTTCCAGCCCTGCCCCCGCCCCGGCCACTTGATCAGGAGCACCCATGCGGCAGATCTATGGACTTACACTGGCCGTCCTCGTGCTTGTCATGATTGCGGCCGGCCTGACGTATCTCTTTGAATTTCCCATGCTGGAAGAGACCTTTTCCAGCACCTCCGAAACCCCGCGCATCGTGGCCCTGTCGGCCATCGGCTGCGTGGTGATGGCAAGTCTTGTCTTTGGCGCGCCGCGTGCGGGCGAAGTGCTGCGGGCTGTCGTGGTCTGGGGCCTGCTCGGCCTTGTGCTCGTGGGTGGCTACACCTACCGGACAGAGCTGGTGGCCGGTGGCTACCGCATTCTGGGAGCGCTGGCGCCGGGCATGACCGTGCCGCAGACCGATGGCACTGTCGCCGTGATGCGCGATGCCTCCGGCCATTTTCAGCTGGAGGCGCTGGTGAATGACAACAAGGTCCGTTTTCTTGTCGATACCGGTGCCTCGGCCGTGGTGCTGACCGAACGCGATGCTGAGGCCTCGGGCATCGACCCGGCCAGCCTGTCCTATTCCGTGCCCGTGTCCACCGCCAATGGCCGCACCATGGTGGCACCGGTCAATCTGGCACAGGTCAGCATCGGCAGCATTTCCCTGTCCAACGTGCGCGGCTTCGTCGCCCGCCCCGGCAGCCTCGAAACCAGCCTCCTCGGCATGAGCGCCCTCTCCCGCCTGTCCGGCTGGCAGGTGGAGGGCGAACGGCTGGTGCTGAAGCCGTGAGGGCTCTTGACCTCAGGCATTCCCTCTCCATCGTCACCCCGGACGAGAGCGTAGCGGAGATCCGGGGCCGGTGAGCCACGGTCTTTCTGTTCTTGCCATAGAACCAACTTCAACCCCGGCCCACCGGTCCCGGCTCGCACTGCGTTTGGCCGGGATGACGATGGAGAGGGCTGGCAAGAACCAAAAATCCTTATAGCAAACTGATGCCGAAGCGGATGGCGACCAGCATCAGGAAGGTGCCGAAGGCCAGCTCGAGCGCGCGCTTGGGCATGCGGTGGGCCAGCTTCACCCCATAGGGGGCAGCAAGGGTTGTCAGCGGCATGATGACGGCGACGCCCAGCAGGTTGACATAGCCCAGCGAAAACTGCGGCAGCAAAGGTTCTCCCCAGCCGGCCCAGACCATGCCGATGACGCCGGGGATGGAGATCAGCACGCCGGTGCCTGCCGAGGTCGCCACCGCCTGATGGATCGGGCGGCCATAGAGCGTCATGAAGGTGTTGTTCATCACCCCGCCGCCGATGCCCATGAGCGTCGAAAAGAAGCCGATGAGCGCGCCGCAGAGCGGGCGGATCGGAAAGCCCGGAATGTCACTGCCGAGGCGCCAGCTGTCCCGGTTGAAGAACATGCGCAGGCTGACGGCCACCGCAATCACCGCAAAGATGCCCTTGAGCCCCTGCCCCGACACATGCGCCGCCACCAGAGACGCGGCCACAACGCCGAGCGGCAGCGGAATGAGCCAGCTTTTCAGCAGCTCCATGTCCACTGCCCCGCGTGCCTTGTGGGCGAAGAAGGAGCGCAAGGACGTGGGCACGATGATGCCCAGCGAGGTTGCCACCGCCACATGCATGCGCACCGCCTCATCCACGCCGACAATGGCGAGAAACTGATAGAACACCGGCACCAGCACCGCCCCGCCGCCAATGCCGAAAAGCCCGGCCATGAGCCCGGCGATGATGCCGGAGGCAACGAGCGCGGCAACGAGACCCAGCGTCTCGCCGGTGAGAAGGGACATATCCATGGGGGCCTCTTGAAAGGACGCTGGCGGGCAGATCGAAAAATGCAGGCACGCGGTCAGCCCATCCGCTCAGAGAGCTGATCAGGCGGCGCTGTCCGCAATCCGATCTGCCGCCCTTTCCTGTGCCTCGTCAAGGGCAGCAAGGGCCGAAGTGAGTACTTCGAGGCCCGCTCCGGCCTTGACGCCCTCCACCGTGAGGATGCGGCGGAAGAGGCGCGCGCCCGGAACGGCGGTAAAGGCCCCCAGCATGTGGCGCGTGATGTGCGACAGGCGGATGCCCCGCGACAGGCAGTCCTCGATATAGGGAATATAGGCCTCGATGGCCTGACGCGGGCTGACATCGCCCGTCTCCAGCCCGTAGATCCGCCGGTCCACTGCGCCCATCAGCGCCGGATCGTGGTAGGCAGCGCGGCCCAGCATCACCCCGTCAAGACCGGGAAGGCCGTCAGCCTCCGCCAGCAGGGCTTCGCTGGCATCAAGCGAAGGAATGCCGCCGTTGATGCCGATGAACAGCTGCGGCAGCCGCGCCTTGAGGCGGCGCACGCGGCCATAATCCAGCGGCGGGATATCGCGGTTTTCCTTGGGGCTGAGACCCTTGAGCCAGGCCTTGCGCGCATGCACCCAGAGCGCATCCACCCCCGCCGCCAGTACCCGGTCAGCCAAAGCATCCAGCGCCTCTTCCGGGTCCTGCTCATCAACGCCGATGCGGCATTTCACCGTGACGGGGATCTTCACCACCGCCTTCATCGCCGCCACGCAATCAGCCACCAGCTGCGGCTCCTGCATCAGGCATGCGCCGAAAGAGCCGGACTGCACCCGGTCGGACGGGCAGCCGACATTGAGGTTCACCTCGTCATAGCCGAAGTCCTCGACGATCCGCGCCGCCGCCGCCAGATCCTGCGGCTCCGACCCGCCCAGCTGACAGGCCACCGGATGCTCCGCGCCCGAAAAGCCAAGCAGCTTCTCCCGGTCGCCATGGATCACCGCCCCGGTCGTCACCATCTCCGTATAAAGCAGCGCCCGCGCCGAAAACTGCCGGTGGAAGCTCCTGCAGTGGGTATCAGTCCAGTCCATCATGGGGGCGACGGAGAAGACCGGCGCGCCGGGTGTATAGATTGCGCTGGAGGCATCAGGGGCATTTGCCCCGGCCGCATTGGGTGTCTTGATCGTCATGGCGCCGCATATACGCCCATTCCCGCAGAAATTCCAGAATGGCGCCGTCATGGCAGCCTTACCGCGTCATTTGGCAGCGAACTCCCCCACCGCACTGCCGCATGGGGTTGCGGCGTTGCAGCATTTGGGGTAGCGGTTTTTGCGGATGGCCCCTCCCGGCTGTCCAGGCACCCAAATTCAGGGGCGGCAAGCCCCCCTTTCCCGGCACACCTCCCGGCGCTGCTGGAAACACTCATGACTTCAAGGAGTTGACCCATGCTCGGCAGAAACGTTCCCGATGTGACCTTCCGCACCCGCGTGCGTGACGAAAGCGTTGGCGGGCCGAACCCGTTCCGCTGGGAAGACAAGACCACGGCCGACTATTTTGCCGGCAAGCGCGTGGTGCTGTTCTCCCTGCCCGGCGCCTTCACGCCGACCTGCTCGACCTATCAGCTGCCGGATTTCGAGAAGCTGTTCGGCGAGTTTCAGGCCCTCGGCGTCGATGCCATCTACTGCATCTCGGTCAATGATGCCTTCGTGATGAACGCCTGGGCCAAGGCTCAGGAGATCAAGAACGTTCAGGTCATCCCGGATGGTTCTGGCGAATTCACCCGCAAGATGGGCATGCTGGTTGCCAAGGACAACGTCGGCTTCGGCATGCGCTCCTGGCGCTATGCGGCCGTCGTGGACAATGGCCGCGTCGAGAAGTGGTTCGAGGAAGAAGGCTTCTCCGACAACTGCGCCACCGACCCCTATGGCGTCTCCTCGCCGCAGAACATCCTCGAAGCCCTGAAGGCGGACGCGGCCACCAAGGCTGCCTGATCCGGCTTTCCGGTTCGGCGGACAGAACAAACCCCGGCGCGAGAGATTGCGCCGGGGTTTTGTGTCTGGAGTTTTATGCCTGGGGCTTGCAAACGGCCCGCCCGTTCACACAGCGGCCATCACTTGCTTGCGGCTGAGACGGTTCTGGCGGCCTCGTCAATGGTGTCAGAGACAGTCTCCGGCTGCGTCATGAACAGAGCATGGCTCGCCTGCACCCGGGTGATCCTGGCATTGATGCGCTCGGCCATATGGACCAGCATGGCCTGATCAAATGCCTTGTCTTCGGTGGCGATCACCGCCCAGCTGGGCTTCATGCGCCAGGCTGCGTTTTCGAGCTTGGTGCCGAATGCCGACATATTGATCGGAACCTGCGAGTCCCGCATGAAGGCGGCCTCGGCATCCGTCGTGTCATGCGCGAAGCCAGCCTTGAACTTTTCCGGGCTGACATAGCCGAACCCGTCCGCCGTGATGTCCAGCACGAATTCCGATGCAGGGGCGAAGCCCTCATATTGCTGAGCCGTGGTCTCGCCCGCATCCGGGGACAGCGCGGAGACATAGACCAGCCCTGCGACCTTGGGATCAATGCCTGCTTCCGTGATGACGGTGCCGCCCCAGGAGTGCCCGACGAGAATGACCGGGCCGTCCTGCCGCTCAAGCGCACGCCGGGTGGCCGCAACATCGTCCTGAAGAGAGGTCAGCGGGTTCTGGACGATGGTCACGCGGTAACCGCGCTGTGTGAGGTTGTCGTAAACGCCCTTCCAGCCCGAGCCATCCGCGAAAGCGCCATGGACGAGCACGACGTTCTTGACGGACTGATCGTGAGGAATGCTGTCAGCAGCGTTTGCCACCTGTGCGGCAGACATTGCGGCGGCCGCTGCAATCGCGGCGATGGTGGTCCTGATCTGGCGGGTCATGATTATCTCCTTCTTAAGTTGCAATAACATTTATCGCGATATCTCTATTATCGAACCTCACTCGACGCGTCAAGCGGATTGTTATCGCGATATTGGTTTTCGCCGGCGCATGGGTTATATACCGGCTGACAGGAGCCCCGAATGACCGAACGCCCCAATGATCCGCCGCCCTTGCACGACCAGTTGTGCTACGCAATCTACAGTGCCGGCATCGCCATCCAGCGCGCCTACAAGCCCCTGCTCGACGGGCTGGGCCTGACGTATCCGCAGTATCTGGTGCTCAACGTGCTGTGGAGCGAAGATGGCCAGACAGTGGGTGCCATCGCCCGCGCCCTGGCCCTGGAATCCAGCACGCTTACCCCGGTCCTGAAGCGCCTCGAGACATCCGGGCTGCTGCGCAGAACCCGGAACCTGAGCAATGAACGGCAGGTGGTGATCGCCTTGACGGAAGAGGGCATCGCCTTGAAGCACAAGGCGGGCTGTCTCAGCGACACCCTGCTTGCCGCCTCGGCCCAGACGCCACAGCAACTGGCTGATCTGAACCGCGGCATCCGCCATCTGCGCGATGCAGTCTATGCGCAACTCGGCGGGTGGGACACGCCCGCCTGAGCCGCGACACCTGCGGTGGCGGCTACACCGTCGGCACGGTTCCGCCGTCGATGGTGTATTCGCTGCCGGTGATCGAGGCGGCGCGGCTGGAGGCCAGGAAGGCGATCAGATTGGCGACCTCCTCCGTTTTTGCCGGGCGGCCCAGCGGAATGCCGCCCAGCGCATCCATGATGATCTTCTTGCCGCCCTCAAGGTCTGTGCCCGTCTCCGTTGCGAGCCGCTGCGCCAGATGAACCGAGGCTTCGGTCTCTATCCAGCCCGGCGACACCCGGACCACCCGCACGCCCTTGGGTGAAACCTCCTTCGAGAGGGCCTTGCTGTAGGCCGACAGCGCCGCCTTGGCCGCGGCATAGCCGGTGGTGGCTTCCGGCAGCGGCATCACGCTCTGGATGGAGGTAACATGCACGATCACACCACTTCCCCGGGCCGCCATCTCCGGGACCAGAAGCCGGTCCAGCCGGACGGCAGGCAAAAGATTGAGCAACAGTTCCTGCTGCCAGTGATCTTCCGTCAGCGCCGCAAAGCCGCCGCCGGGGGCTGACGAGCCCCCCAGCATGTGGACAATAATGTCTGTGCCGCCGAGCCGTTGACGTGCAGCCTCTGCGACGGTCTGGCAGCCCTCGGGGGTGGTCAGGTCCGCTTCGACGAAAAGCGCCTCCGGCAGGCTGGCCGGACGTGCCCGCGCCGTCGTCAGCACCTGCGCACCCTGCTCGCGGAACAGGCTCACCACCGCAGCACCCGCCCCCTTGGTTCCGGCAGTGACGAGAACCCGCTTGCCCTCCAGATCGAGAAAGCCGCTCATGCCGTGATCTCCAGCGCTGCGATTTCTCCATCCCTGAGGGTGAAGGCATAGGAGAGGATCAGCGGGCTGCCGGGAAACTGGCCGCTGACCCTCGCACGGACGAGGGCCTTGCCGTCGCCTGATGTGGCTTCGAGCGGTTCGGCAACAAACTGGGATGCGGCCTTGGCTGCGCTCCACCAGCTGCGAATGGCAGCCGTGCCCTGATGACGGGCGCCTTCGTCCTGCACGACCGCGTCCGCTGCGAAGGTGTCCGACAAGGCATCTGCATCGTTGCGGCTGTCTGCGTCAAAAAACGCTTTCACGATACCGGGCATATCCATCGTGTGTCTCCTTTTCCGATGACACGACTTTAGCCTTCAAGCATTGTATGGATAAGCAGGATAAACATGCATATCGTGATGAATGGATCGGGATAATGGAACAGGCCAGCCTGAGGGAACTTGAAGCGGTCATCGCCATTGCACGGCGGGGAACATTCCGGGCAGCGGCCATCGAACTCGGCATGTCGACGACGGCGCTCAGCCACACGGTCGGCAAGCTGGAAGCGGGGCTGGGTGTGCGGCTGTTCAACCGCACCACGCGCAGCGTGTCACTGACGGAGGCCGGCCGGCTTTTCGTGCAGCAGATCTCGCCTGCGCTCCAGGACCTGCATACGGCTCTGGATAGCGTCCGTGCGCAACGCGGCACCCCGTCCGGAACGATAAGGATCAACGCCGCGCCCTTTGCAGCCCGCGCGATCCTTTCGCCGCTCGTGCTGGAGTTTCTGCGCCGCTATCCGGAGATGCATGCCGATATCGTCACTGAAGGAAAGATGGTCGATATTGTCCGGGACGGGTTCGATCTGGGCGTCAGGGTTGCTGGCCTCGTTCCGAGCGACATGATCGCCGTATCCCTGGGCCAGCCCCAGCGGCATGCGGTGGTGGGAAGCCCTGCCTATTTCGAGAAACATGGCCGGCCGATGGTCCCGCCCGATCTGCTCAATCACCGGTGCATCCGCGTCCGCCTGCCCGATGGCGCGCTGTTCCGCTGGTGGTTCGAAAAGGAGGGGGAGCAGCTGCATCTTGATGTGCCGGGGCCAATCACCCTCGATGAGGCGAGCCTCGTGCGGGCAGCCGCGCTTGAGGGCACCGGTGTGGGCTATACGATGGAACAGGAAGCGCTTGCGGACATCGAAGCGGGACGCCTTGTCCGGGTCCTAGAGGACTGGACACCACCCTATCCGGGGCTGTGCCTCTATTATCCCGGCCGCCGCAATCTTTCCGCTGGTGTGCGGGCGTTTCTGGACCTTGCCAGGGAATATGCGCGCCGCATCGGATGAACGGTGGAACTGTACGGGTCTGCCAACACAGAGACCACGAAACAACGATGCCACGGCCGTAGCCGTGGCCTGAGGCAGCACTGACGGGCTGCTTCTTCGTTCTCAGCTTGCCTTCTTCTGCTTTTCGGTGTCCTCGCGCATTTCAAGCCACATGGCGTTGAGGATGGCGAGGCAGCAGGCCAGAGGCATACCGAGGATCCAGGCGAAGTACCACATGGGCAGGTTCCTTCAGTAAGAGGCGTGATCGTTGGCGACGCTTTCCTCGCTCACCTTGCCCCACAGCACCCGGTAGACATAGGCGGTGTACATGAGGATCAGCGGCAGGAAGATGATGGTCGCAACGAGCATGTTGAACAAGGTGGCATGGCTTGAGGGCGAGTCCCATACCGTCAGTCCGGCCTGCGGCTGCAGCGAGCTGGGCAGAATGAAGGGGAACATGGAAACGCCCACCGTAGAGATGATGCCGAAGACGGCCAGCTTCGAGGAGATGAAGGTCAGCGCCTCGAAGCGGGTGTTGAGGCCGATGAGCGCGCCCACTGCCCCGGCAAAGCCGAGCACGGGGGCAAGGATCATCCACGGATAGAGGCTGTAATTCTCCATCCAGGCGCCGGGCGCCCGTTCCACCACCTTGGCCAGCGGGTTGGCCTGCATCTGCGGGTCAATGGCGCTGGTGATGCGGTAGCCCTCGACAAAGCCGGAGGAGACGGCAAGGCCGCCCAGCGCAAAGAGGACGATGACAGCGAGCGCGGCAACCGTGCCGTAGAAGCGGCCGCGCTTCGCCACCACACCATCGGCCTTGAGGCCGAGCCAGGCCCCGCCGTGCATCACCAGCATGGCGACGGACAGCAGGCCGCAGAGCAGCGCGAAGGGCGAGAACAGGCCGAAGAAGGACCCGGAATAGGTCATCCTCAGATCATTGTCGAAGCTGAAGGGCACGCCCTGCAGCGCATTGCCGACGGCCACGCCAAAGACCAGCGCAGGCACGGCACTGCCGGTGAACAGCGCCCAGTCCCAGCGGCTGCGCCAGACCGGATCCGGGCTCTTGGAGCGGTATTTGAAGGCAACGGGGCGCAGGATGAGCGCGGCGAGCGCCACGAACATGGCAAGGTAGAAGCCGGAGAAGCTGACCGCATAAAGCGCGGGCCAGGCGGCGAAGATGGCCCCGCCCCCCAGCACCAACCACACCTGATTGCCTTCCCATGTGGGGGCGATGGAATTGATGGCGACGCGCCGCTCGATGTCGGTGCGGCCCACGACCGGCAGAAGGGTGCCGACGCCCATGTCGAAGCCGTCCGTGGCGGCAAAGCCGATCAGCAGGATGCCGAGCAGGCCCCACCAGATGAGCTTGAGGACGGAATAGTCGATGAGTTCATAAAGGACCATGGTCTTACTCCGCAGCAATCTGGATGGGACGGGGCGCACTCATGCCCGTCTCGGGAAGGGAGGGCTCTTCGGGCCCCTTGCGGATGTATTTCAGCAGCAGCTTCACCTCGATCACGAGAAGCACGGTGTAAAGCGCCACGAAGCCGGCCAGCGTCAGCAGAACCTCCGTGACCGTGAGGCTGGAGACTGCGGCTGCGGTGGTCAGCACACCTTCGATGATCCACGGCTGGCGGCCATATTCGGCGACGAACCAGCCCATCTCGCAGGCGATCCAGGGCAGCGGAATGGACCAGACGGCGACATGCAGCAGCCAGCGGTGGTTCTGGCGGACCGTCTCCAGCTTGCCTGCGGAGGAGAGATAGAAGAACACCGCCGTCAGCAGGATGAAGAAGAAGCCGCAGGCGACCATGATGCGGAAGGCATAGAACATCGGCCAGACATTGGGCACCGTGTTCCAGGCGGCTGCGTCAATCTGGGCCTCTGTGGCCTCCATCGGCGTATCCGTATGCGGCTGGAGCAGGTAGCCGTAGCCAAGATCCTGCACATGCTGCTGGAACAGCTCACGCTTTTCCGGCGTGTCGTCTCCGGCGCGGATCTCGCGCAGGGTCTCAAGGGCAATGGCGCCGGAGCGGATGCGGTCCTTCGACTGTTCCACCAGCTCCTTGATGCCGGGCATTTCCTGATCCAGCGAGCGGGTGGCGATGAGGCCCATCACATAAGGCACGTGGATGGCGAAGCTGTTCTCGCGCTTTGCCATGTCCGGAATGGCGATGATATTGAAGGAAGCAGGAGCGGGCTCGGTTTCCCACATGGCTTCCATCACGGCCAGCTTCATCTTCTGGTTCGTGTTGGCCTCGTAACCGCTTTCATCGCCCAGCACGACGACAGACAGGGCAGAGGCAAAGCCGAAGGCGGCGGCCACGGCGATGGAGCGGCGGGCCAGCTCCAGATGGCGGCCTTTCAGCATGTACCAGGCCGACACACCCAGCACGAAGAGCGCCGCCGTGACATAGCCGGCGGAGACCGTGTGCACGAACTTGGACTGCGCCACCGGGTTGAAGATCACATCATAGAAGCTTGCGACTTCCATGCGCATCGTGTCGATGTTGAACACCGCACCTACCGGGTGCTGCATCCAGCCATTGGCGACCAGGATCCACAGGGCGGAGAAATTGGTGCCCAGCGCCATGGCCCAGGTGGCGGTCAGATGGCCGCGCGGGGTCATCTTGTCCCAGCCGAAGAAGAACAGGCCGACGAAGGTTGCCTCGAGGAAGAAGGCCATCAGCCCCTCGATGGCCAGCGGCGCGCCGAAGACATCGCCCACATACTGGCTGTAGTAGCTCCAGTTCATGCCGAACTGGAATTCCATGGTGAGGCCTGTGGACACCCCCAGCACGAAGTTGATGCCGAACAGCGTGCCCCAGAATTTGACCATGCGCTTCCAGATCTCGCGGCCCGTCATCACATAGACGGTTTCCATGACCGCCAGAATGACAGAGAGCCCGAGGGTGAGTGGCACGAAGAGAAAGTGATAAAGCGCAGTCATGGCAAACTGCAGACGAGAGAGTTCTACGACCCCGATATCCATGGCTTGTCTCCCGTCCCGGACTGGCGCGAGAGCCCCATCTCGCGTTCCACCGGTGACATAGTTTCGGATTTGACGAACTATAATAGAACGCTGGTGGACGTTTTGTTACCAACAGTTGCCGCGGCGGTTTCGCGCAGGGGCAACAAGGTCCAGCCCGTAGGGTATTTCAGACTGATGACGCCTTGATTTCAAAGGTTTCGCCCCCTCTTGATACGTACAAGCCCCGATTTCAGACGATTGATGCGCCTGATCGAGATCAAGACTGGCGGAAGTGCAGAACACGGGTGGCGCGGTCCATTTCACGTCTGTGATGCGAGATCATCAGAACGGCAGATTCGCCGCGCAGGATTTCGATCGTGTCGAGCACGCGGGCAGCGCTTATCGGGTCAAGCCCTTCCGTAACCTCGTCCAGCAGCCACAAGCAGGGGCGCTGCAAGAGCGCCCGGGCCAGCGTGAAGCGCCGGGCCTCGCCGCCGGAAAGGCCGGTGCTGCCCTGCCCCAGGGGGCTCAGCAACCCCTCCGGCCGGGCAGCGATGACATCCTGAAGACTCACCCGCTCCAGCGCCTGCCACATCTCGTCCGGGGTAGCCTCCGGGGCGGCCAGACGCAGGTTTTCGGCCACCGTCCCGGCGAAGAGAACGGGCTTTTGCGTGACCACGGCAACAGAGCGCCGCAGGGCGGCCTCCTCCAGAGCTTCGAGGGGCTGCCCCTCCAGCCAGATCTGGCCGCTGTCCGGCGGCATCAGGCGGCTGGCGAGGGCCAGAACCGTGGACTTGCCGCAGCCGCTGGGTCCGGCAAGGCAAAGCCATTCGCCCGGCGCAACCGTGAGGCTGAAATCCTCCAGCACGGGGCGGATGGCCCCGGGATAGGTGAAGCTGACCGATGAAAGTGCCAGCACGGCGCCAGCGGGGGCGGTTCCGGCATAAGAGGCCGCAGCAGGTTCCGCCGGACGGACATCCGCACCGGCGGCAAGCGGCACCAGCCGGTCCGCCGCGCGGCGGGTGCGGGTGAAGGCGGCAAGGCCGGGCAGCAAGCCGGCCAGCGTTTCGGCCAAAGCCAGCGAAGCCAGAATGACACCTGCGGCAATGGCAGCGCCCGCCAGCCCGCCTTCCACTTCACGTGCCATCACGGCCAGCGCAATGGCGGCAATGGCTTGCCCCGAGGCCATGACGGCAAGTTCCGCGCGGGAGGTGACATGCTCGATGCGGCGGGCAGCCTTTGCGCGGCGCCGGTCGGCGGAAAGAACCGCCCCCACCGGCTGGTCAAGACCGCCATAGACGGCAAGGTCACGGCGGCCAGCCACGAGATCAACGGTGCGCAGGCGGATGGCTTCTTCGGCCGCTTCCGCCCTTCGCGCCTCCCCTGCCATGGCGGGCGCCATGACCCGGCGGGCAGCGCCCAGCAGCACCAGCGGGCCGAGCAGCACCAGCAGCAGCGCGGCGGGCACGAGGCTGGCGGCCATGAGCGCCGCCACCGCCAGCACGGCGGCAAGGGCAGCAGCAGGCACGGCAAGGCGCAGATACACCCGGTCGAGTTGGTCGATATCCAGCGTCAGGCGGGAGAGCTTCAGGCCGCTGCGGCTCTGCTGGGCGCTGACGGCGCGGCGATGGGCAAAGCCGGTAAAGACACGGGCGCGCAGGTCCGCCAGAAAACGGAAGGTGGCGTCATGGGTCAGCATCCGCTCGCCATAGCGCCCGGCGGTGCGGGCAATGGCAAAGGCGCGGATGAGCGCGCTGGGGACGAAGAAGTTCAGCAGCGTGCCCGCCACCCCGGCGAGAGCGGAGGCGGTGATGAACCAGCCGGACACGCCCAGCAGCAGGAAACCCGCGAGCGCAGGAACGAGGGCAGCAGCGAGCCCCAGCAGGAAACTGGCACGGCCAGCGGCAAATTGCAGGCGCAGGAGCTGGAGAACGGATCTCATTCGGCCACCTCCGGCAGGCTCTGGGGCTCAAGATCGAACACCCGGCCCGGCAGCGCGAGAAGCACCGGATCGTGGCTGGCGATGAGCGCGCTGCGGCCCCGGCACAGGACTTTAAGGCCCGCGATGACGACGGCCGCTGTGTCCTCATCGAGCCCGGCGGTGGGCTCGTCTGCGAGCACCAGCAGCGGATCAGGCCGCAGCATGGCGCGGGCCAGAGCAATGCGGCGCGCTTCGCCAACCGAAAGGCCGAAGCCATCCTCGCCCAAGCTGGTGGACAGGCCCCGCGGCATCTGTTCGACAAGAGTTTTAGCCCCTGCAAGTTCCAGCGCGGCCCACAGATCCGTATCGGTGGCATCAGGCGCGGCGCGGCGCAGATTGGCGCGCACGGAGCCGAAGAACAGGCGCGGATCCTGCGACAGCCAGGCAATGCGGCTGCGCCAGAGCCCTTGGTCCAGCGCGGAAAGCGGTGTGCCGCTGATCAGGATTTCGCCAGACAGCGGCGGATTGAGACCGATGAGCGCATCCATCAGGGTGGATTTGCCCGAGCCGCTCGGCCCGCGCAGATGCAGCAACTCGCCAGCGCGCAGATCAAGATCAAACCCGGCGAGCACCGGCCTGGCTTCGTGACCAAGCGTGGCAGAGCGGAACGTGACGGCCACCGGTCCGGCAGGCGGCGTCATCGCAGCCTGAGCTGGCGTGGGAGCCGCATCTTCCTCCGCCATGGGCAGGAGAGCCAGATGCCCGGCTGCGGCCTGCGCGCCCGCCTTGTCGTGATAGGCAGCCGCAAAGGCACGCAGGGGCGAGAAGAACTCCGGCGCCAGCAGCAGGACGAACAGGCCGGACCACAGATCAACCGGGGCTCCCCAGGTGCCGAAACCGATCTGCCCGAGCAGGGAAAAGCCGACATAGACCGCGACAAAGGCAACTCCCAGTGCACTGAACAGCTCCAGCACCGTGGAGGACAGGAAGGCGATGCGCAGCACCTTCATCGTGGCAACACGGAATGATTGCCCGGCCTCGGCCACCTGCTGGCCTGTTCGATCCGCCGCACCCAGAAGCTTGAGGGTTTCGAGCCCCGCCAGCCGGTCCATGAGGAACCCGCCAAGCCGGGTCAGTTCGCCCTGCTGTTCGTCAGAGGCCGATTGTGCCCGCATGCCGATGAGGGCCATGAAAAGCGGGATCATGGGACCAGCCACCAGCAGGATCACGGCTACGAACCAGTTGACCCAGAAGCTGATGAGCAGGATCGCCAGCGGCGCCAGAACCAGCCGGATGCGGATCGGCAGGAAGCGGCGGAGATAGGGGCCGACCGCCTCGACCTGATCGGTGACGGCGGCCGCTACCGCGCCGCTGACCGGCAGTTTTGCGGCAGGCCCCGCCTTGGCAAGGCCGGTGAGCAGGCGGCGGCGCAAGGTGGTTTTCACCCGCTCGGCGGCCTCAAAGGCAAGGCGGCTTGCGGCCAGCGAGAGCGCGTAGCGCAGGACAGCCAGCAGGATGACAACGCCGGCCATCACCTGCGCCGTTTCAAGGGAAGACAGCGGCGTGGGCCAGCCGGGCAGCTTCAGGGCAACGGGAAAGGCAATCTGCACCACTGCCGTGGCAATGGCGGCGGCCTGGACAATCCAGAGACAATCAGCAAACCCGGCCAGCATCCCGGCCCGGGCGATGGTCCGGCGCTCCGGTGCCGTGATGGCGCGAAGAAGCTCCGTTCCGGCCGGAACGGGTTGTGCTGCGGCCTTGCCGGCCTCCACGCCATGCGCCGCGCAGCCGTCCGCTGCGGTGTGGGCGCTTGTCTGCTCACTCATGCGTTTCCTGACCGGCCGCACGAAGCAGCCTTGTCTGTCCCCCAACAGGGCCAGCCGCCATGCGGGTCACGGCAGCCAGCTTTACCTTAGTCCGGTTATAGACTGGCCACAGAGGGAGGCAACTTGGGAAAAAAACGCGTTTTGTCGCATTTGGACAGGAAACTTCCGATGGCCTGCCACCCCTCCCCTCGCTCCGTCCTGCCATGACTTGATCATGGCATCCATGCCGTGCCGTTCCAGCCCGCGCCGGGGTGCGCAAGTTTCCGGGGCTCCCCGCAGAGAGAGGGCACGGCATGGATGCCACGGTCTGGGCCGTGGCATGACGGAGGTGGAGGGGCAGTGGGAGGTGGAGAGGCAGTAGAGGAGGAGGGACGGCGATGGGCGAAGACAAAAAGGGCGGCCACCGGGGCCGCCCTTTCCAATTTGATCCGAACCGGATCAGCGCATCGTCGGGATGACGAATTCGGCGCCGTCCTTGATGCCCGAGGGCCAGCGGGAGGTGACCGTCTTGGTGCGGGTGTAGAACTTGAAGGCATCCGGGCCGTGCTGGTTCAGGTCGCCGAAACCGGACTTCTTCCAGCCGCCGAAGGTGTGGTAGGCGAGCGGAACCGGAATCGGCACGTTGATGCCGACCATGCCGATGTTGATGCGCGAGGCAAAGTCGCGGGCCGCATCACCGTCACGGGTGAAGATGGCAGCGCCGTTGCCGTATTCATGGCTCATCGGCAGGTCGATGGCTTCCTCATAGGTCTTGGCGCGGACGACGGAGAGAACCGGGCCGAAGATCTCGGTCTTGTAGATCTCCATGTCCTTGGTGACGTTGTCGAACAGGCAGCCGCCGATGAAATAGCCGTTCTCATAGCCCTGAAGGTTGAAGCCGCGGCCATCGACGACGAGCTTGGCGCCTTCCGCAACGCCCTTGTCGACGAGGCCCTTGACGCGGGTGTAGGCATCCTTCGTCACCAGCGGGCCGAAGTCGATGTCGTTGCCGCCGGTGTAAGGCCCGATCTTGAGGCTTTCAACGCGGGGGGCAAGCTTGGCGATGAGGCGGTCGGCCGTGTCTTCGCCCACCGGAACGGCGACGGAAATCGCCATGCAGCGCTCGCCTGCCGCGCCATAACCGGCGCCGACCAGAGCATCCACCGCCTGATCCATGTCCGCATCCGGCATGATGATCATGTGGTTCTTGGCGCCGCCGAAGCACTGCACGCGCTTGCCGGCCGCGCAGCCGCGCGAATAGACGTAATGGGCAATGGCGGTGGAGCCGACGAAGCCGACGGCCTGGATGATATCGTCGTCCAGAATGGCGTCCACGCTGTCCTTGTCACCGTTGACCACGTTGAGGATACCGGCGGGCAGGCCAGCCTCGATCATCAGCTCGGCCAGCATCAGCGGCACGGAAGGATCGCGCTCGGACGGCTTCAGAATGAAGGCATTGCCCGCTGCGATGGCCGGGCAGAACTTCCACATCGGGATCATGGCCGGGAAGTTGAACGGAGTGATGCCAGCGACAACGCCCAGCGCCTGGCGCATGGAATACATGTCGATGCCGGGGCCTGCGCCTTCGGTGAACTCGCCCTTCATCAGGTGCGGCACGCCGATGCAGAACTCGGCCACTTCGAGACCGCGGATCACGTCACCCTTGGCGTCCGGAATGGTCTTGCCATGCTCGCGGGACAGGGCCTCGGCCAGCTTGTCCATGTCGCGGTGCAGAAGGTCGACGAACTTCATCAGCACGCGGGCGCGCTTCTGCGGGTTCTGCGCGGCCCAGGCGGGCTGGGCGGCAGCGGCATTTTCGACGGCAGCGCGCAGCTCGGCCTTGGTGGCCAGCGCCACCTGCGCCTGAACTTCACCGGTTGCCGGGTTGAAGACATCGGCAAAGCGGCCAGAGGTGCCCTCCACATGCTTGCCGCCGATGAAATGTCCGATCTTGCGCATCTGCTGTCCTCCGGGCTGAAGATGCCTCGCATGGCATCCCTTTTGATGCCCTTGTCTTGCCTGTGTTATTTTGCAAAAACAACAGCGCATTTCCCGCAACCGCTGTGCATTTTTGCACATCAAGGAGCGCAGCATGAACTGGGATGACCTGAGGATCTTTCTGGCTGTCGCCCGCTCGGGGCAGATGCTGGGCGCTGCAAAGCGGCTGGGGGTGAACCATGCCACGGTCGCCCGGCGGCTGACCGCGCTGGAAGACAGCCTGAACACACGGCTGGTGGAGCGCGGCACGACGGGCTGCAGCCTGACGGAAGCGGGCGAGCGGCTGCTGCCCGCAGCCGAGAGGATGGAGGCGGAATTGCTGGCGGCCAGTTCCGGCCTCTCCGGCACGCATCCGGGGATCAGCGGCACGGTGCGCATCGGCGCGCCGGATGGCTTTGGCGTCACCTATCTCGCCCCGCGCCTTGCCCGGCTGACGCGGGCGCATCCGGGGCTGACCATCCAGCTTGTCCCGATGCCGCGTTCCTTCTCGCTCTCCCGGCGCGAGGCGGATATTGCGGTGACCATCGAGCGGCCTGAGCATGGCCGGCTGGTGGCGGCAAAGCTCGTGGACTATGCCCTCGGCCTTTATGCCTCGACGGAGTATCTTGCCCGGCGCGCCGCGCCGCAGACACTGGCGGATCTTTCAGCGCATGATCTCGTCGGCTCGGTGGAAGACCTCATCTATTCCCCTGCCCTCAACTATGCGGCCGATTTCACCCGCAACTGGACATCGCGCTTCGAGATCGCCTCGGCGCTTGGCCAGACGGAGGCGGTGCGGGCGGGCGCCGGCATCGGCATCCTCCATGCCTTCATTGCCCGCAATGACGCAAACCTCCGCCCCGTTCTGCCGGAGGTGCAGGTGAAGCGGGCCTACTGGATGGTGACGCACGAAAGCTCCCGCCCGCTGCGCCACATCGCCGCCGTGCAGGACTTCCTGCGTGCCTGCGTGGCGGAGGACAGGGCGATGTTCGGGTGAGGAATGCAGGGCCTATAAGCGCTTCACGGTTCCGAGAAAGGCCCTGACCTCAGCAAGGTTTTTCAGGCGGTGCACGGCCAGATGCGGCGGCGGGGATTGCCAGACCTCCAGCAGCTTGGCGCGGGCGGAGTGCCGGGTCGTCCAGATGAAATGCAGGAACTTAAGCGTTTCCTTGCTGAACTGCTCCGGGCAGCCTTCCGTCAGATCCGGACGGCTTTGCCCGCGGTAGCGCCAGCTGCGGCGCAGCACCCGGACCATGCGCAGCCAGACCGGCACATCAAGCCAGATGAAGGTATCTGCCCGGGCGATCCGTTCCGGATAGGTGCGCGAATGGCCGCCCTCGAAGATCCAGCGCTCCTGCTGGTGGACTTCGCTGGTCAAACAGTCCTTGTCTTCCTTGCTGCGCTCGACCCAGCCCGGCAGCCAGTGGATCTGATCCATGTGGAAGACGGGCAGGCCCGTACGCTCACCCAGTTGCCGCGCCAGGATGCTTTTGCCCGAACCGGGGCCGCCAACAATCATCACGCGCTGCATGTTCTGTCTCTGGTGAAGTGGAAGGGAACGGGAGAGGAAACAGACTGTTCAATGGACAGGCCGGACGAAGAAGGCCACCTTAAAGTTCAAATATGGCAAGGGTTCGCACGAGGAGAAAGACGATGACCTGGCTGAATGCACCTGATCCGGTTCCCGGCGATGCGGCAAGCTGCGACCAGATCGAAACGGTGATCATGCCGCGCACGTCGGATCTTGGCGGTTTCGAGGTGCGGCGCGCCCTGCCCTCCACCCGGCGGCGCATGGTCGGGCCTTTCATCTTCTTCGACCAGATCGGCCCGGCGGAGCTGATCGTCGGCGGCGGCGTGGATGTGCGGCCGCATCCGCATATCGGCCTTGCCACCGTCACCTATCTTCTGGAAGGCGAGCTTTACCACCGCGACAGCCTCGGCTCCGACCAGCTGATCAAGCCGGGTGAACTGAACTGGATGTCCTCCGGGCGCGGCATCGTGCATTCGGAACGGGAGCGGGACGAGCGCAAGACGGCGCCACGGCCCCTGTTCGGCACCCAGAGCTGGGTGGCGCTGCCCAAGCACCTGGAGGAGAGCGAGCCCTTCTTTGCCCACCATTCCGATGCGGCTTTGCCTGCCCTGAGTGATCAGGGAGCAACCGTTCGCATTGTTGCGGGCGGGCTTTACGGGGCGCAGTCGCCGGTGACAACGGCAACCGATCTCTTCTTCGCCGATGTCCATCTGGAGGCAGGCGCCCGCATTCCGCTGGATGCAGGCTATGAGGAGCGCGCAATCTATATGCTGCAAGGCGAAGTCGAGGTGTCCGGCCAGACCTTTGGCCCGGCGCAGCTGCTCGTCTTCAAGCCCGGCGACCGGCTGGAGATCCGCGCCACGGCGAAGGGCCCTGCCCGCTTCATGCTGCTGGGCGGCGAGCCGATGGACGGGCGGCGCTACATCTGGTGGAACTTCGTCTCCTCCTCGAAGGAGCGGATCGAACAGGCCAAGGAAGACTGGCGCAAGGGCCGTTTCGACATCGTGCCGGGCGATGAGGAAGACTTCATTCCGCTGCCCGAGGCATGAGTGGAAAGGCCTGACGGACAGGGCTGGCAGTTTTGCCGAGTTTTCACTTCCCTTCCCCGTGTGTGTGGTTAAACTCCTGAACACAAAGCGGAGTTCAACCGTTGGGGAGTGGGAAATGACGCGGATTTCAGCCCTTGGCCTGCGCCGGATGGCGCTTTGCAGTCTCTCAGCGTTTGCGATCCTCGCTGCAGCTCCCGCAGAGGCGGCGCGCACGGACGTGACGCTCGGCGTACGGCTGGAGCCGCCCCATCTTGATCCCACCGCAGGCGCGGCAGCCGCCATCGACGAGGTGGTGTTCATCAACCTCTTCGAGGGCCTGACGCAGGTTGCAGCCGACGGCACGGTGAAGCCCGCGCTGGCCGAAAGCTGGACCATTTCGGATGATGGCAAGACCTACACATTCAAGCTGCGCGAAGGCGTGACCTTCCACGATGGCACCAGCTTTGACGCCGCTGACGTGAAATTTTCGCTGGAGCGGGCCAAGGCAGACGGCAGTGTCAACGCCCAGAAAGCCCGGTTCGAGGCGATAGACAGCGTCGAGGCCAGCAGCCCCTCCGAAGTGATCATCACCCTGAAACAGCCGGTGGGCGATTTCATCACCCTGCTGGGCACAGGTGACGCCGTGATCGTAGCGCCGGAAAGCGCGGAGACCAACAAGACGGCTCCCGTCGGCACCGGGCCTTTCCGCTTCGGCCAGTGGGTGCAGGGTGACCGGGTGGAACTGCAGAAGAATGCGGACTACTGGGGCACACCGGTGAAGCTGGACAAGGCGGTGTTCAAGATCATTGGCGACAATGCCGCCTCTTTCTCGGCGCTGATGTCGGGCGATGTGGACGGTTTCCCGATCTATCCGGCGCCGGAAAACCTGCCGCAGTTCGAGGCGGATCCACGCTTTGCCGTGGTGGTGGGCACCACCGAGGGCGAAACCGTGCTGGCCACCAACAATGCCCGCAAACCGTTTGATGACCTGCGGGTGCGGCAGGCCATCGCGCATCTGATCGACCGGCAGGCGCTGATTGACGGGGCGCAGTTCGGCTATGGCACACCCATCGGCTCGCATTTTGCCCCGCATGCTCCGGCCTATGAAGACCTGACCGGCACCTATCCCTTCGACGTCGAAAAAGCCAAGGCTCTGCTGGCGGAGGCCGGCTATGCGGATGGCTTCAAGGCAACGCTGAAACTGCCGCCCCCCGCCTATGCCCGCCGCAGCGGGGAAATTCTGGCCGCCCAGTTCAAGGAAGCCGGCATTGAGCTGGAGATCATTCCGCTGGAATGGGCGCAGTGGCTGGAGCAGGTGTTCAAGGGCAAGGACTATGACCTCAGCATCGTCGCCCATACCGAAGCCAATGATATCGATATCTACGCGCGTGATGACTACTACTTCAATTACAAGAACCCCGCCTTCAACGAGCTGATGGCAAAGGTCAGCGTCACCAGCGATGAGGCGGAGCGCAATGCGCTGCTGCGGCAGGCGCAGGAAATGCTGGCGAAGGATGCCGTCAACGGCTTCCTGTTCCAGCTGCCCAAGACCGGCGTGTGGGACGTGAAGCTGAAGGGCCTTTGGGAAAACGCGCCCGTGCAGGCCAATGACCTGACCGGCGTCTATTGGGAAGACTGAGGCGCATGGGGGCCAGCACGCAGAAGGGGCGCCGCTTCTCAGTGCCATGCAGGATGGCCGCATGACCGGCTTCCTGCTGCGCCGGTTCGTAAGCCTGTGCCTGACGCTGCTGGCGGCGGCGCTGGCGGTGTTCCTGATCCTGGAAGTCATCCCCGGCGACCCGGCCCAGCTGATGCTGGGCGTGGAGGCGCGGCCCGACACGCTGGAGGCCCTGCGCAACCAGATGGGGCTCGGCCGCCCGGCGGCGGAACGGTTTCTGCTCTGGATCGCAGGCCTTCTGCAAGGAGATCTGGGCGTCAGCTACACCTACTCGGTGCCCGTACGCGATCTGGTGGCCGCCCGGCTGCCTGTCACCTTGCCGCTGGCCCTCATCGCGCTGCTTCTGAGCGTTGTCATCGCCATCCCTGCAGGCGTCTGGGCGGCGAGCCGCAGGGGCCGGGCGGCGGATACCGGCATCATGGCACTGACGCAGGTGGGCGTGGCCGTGCCGAATTTCTGGTTCGCCATGCTGATGGTCTATGTCTTTGCCGTCAGCCTGCGGCTGCTGCCCTCCGGCGGCTTTCCGGGCTGGGACAAAGGCATTGGCGCTGCGCTGGCCGCGCTGATCCTGCCGGCCGTGGCGCTCGCCCTGCCGCAGGCGTCGATCCTTGCCCGCATCATGCGCTCGGCGCTGGTCGATACGCTGCATGAGGACTACATCCGCACCGCCCGTGCCAAGGGACTGACGGAACGTGCAGCGCTCTGGGGTCATGCGCTGCGCAATGCGATGATCCCGGTCCTGACCATCCTTGGCCTGCAGCTGTCGTTTCTGGTGACGGGCACGATCATCATCGAGAACGTCTTCTACCTGCCGGGGCTCGGGCGGCTGATCTTCCAGGCCATCACCCAGCGCGATCTGATCGTCGTCAAAAGCGTCGTGGTGCTGATGGTCGGCTTCGTCATCTTCGTGACCTTCCTCGTGGATGCGGCCTATGCGCTGGCGGATCCGCGGCTGCGGCGGAGGGCGGCGTGAGCAGACGGCACCTTTCCTTCGCACTCGGCCTTGCGCTGACGCTGCTGTTCCTCGGCGCGGCCCTGCTGTCGCTGGCGTGGACGCCGCATGACATTGCCACCTTCAAGGTGTCCGCCAAGCTGCAGGGCCCCAGCCTTACCTATTGGCTGGGCACGGACCATTATGGCCGGGATGTGCTCTCCATGCTCATGGTGGGCGCGCGCACATCGATTGCCGTGGCGCTGGTGGCGGTCGGCATCGGCATGGCGATCGGCATTCCGCTGGGGCTGTGGGCCGCGAACCAGCGGGGCCTGATGGACGAAGCAATCATGCGCTTCAACGATCTGGTGTTCGCCTTTCCCGCCCTGCTGTCCGCCGTGCTGATCACGGCGCTGGCCGGTCCCGGCGCCTTCAATGCGGTTCTTGCCATCGGCCTGTTCAACATTCCCGTCTTTGCCCGCGTGGCACGCGGCGCGGCGCTGGCCCTCTCCTCGCGCGAATATCTGATGGCGGCGCGGGTGGCGGGAAAGGGCGAGGTGCGGGTGACGGTGGAACATGTGCTGCCGAACATCGCCAACCTGCTGATCGTGCAGGCGACCATCCAGTTCTCCCTCGGCATTCTGGCAGAAGCGTCTCTGTCCTACATCGGCCTCGGCGCCCAGCCGCCGCTGACGAGCTGGGGGCGGATGCTGAACGAGGCGCAGACGATGATGGCCTTTGCCCCGCAGCTGGCGCTTTACCCCGGCCTTGCCATCGTGCTGACGGTGATGGGGCTCAACCTGCTGGGGGATGGCCTGCGCGACCTGACCGACCCGAAACTGCGGGGACGCGCATGACCGGACCGCTCCTGGGCATCAACAACCTGTCGCTGGACATTGGCTCCCGGCCAATCATCCGCGATCTCAGCTTCGAGATCTGTGCGGGCGAAGTGCTGGGGCTGGTGGGGGAAAGCGGATCGGGCAAGTCGCTGACAGCGCTCTCGATCCTGCGCCTGCTGCCGCACCGGGCAAGGCTCTCCGGCTCCATCCGGCTGGATGGGGAGGAACTGACGGACAAGAGCGAGGCCGCCATGTGCGCCTTGCGCGGCAATCTCGTCTCCATGGTGTTTCAGGAGCCGATGACGGCGCTGAACCCGGTGAAAACCATCGGCGCGCAGGTGGCGGAGAGCCTCGTCGTGCATGGCAAGGCGAGCCGCGCGGAGGCGGAGCGGGAGGCAGCCCTGCTGCTGGACCGGGTGGGCCTCACGCGCGCCCGTGTCTCGCCGGACCGGTTTCCGCATGAACTGTCAGGCGGGCAGCGCCAGCGCGTGGTCATTGCCATGGCCATCGCCTGCCGCCCGAAGCTGCTGATTGCCGATGAGCCGACAACGGCCCTCGATGTAACCGTTCAGGCGCAGATCCTCGATCTGCTGAAGGAAATTGTCGAGCGGGAGAAGATCGCGCTGCTGCTGATCAGCCACGACCTGGCCGTGGTGGCCGACATGGCCGCCCGTATCGCCATCATGAAAGACGGGGAACTGGTGGAGGAAGGCCCCACCTGCCAGCTGTTGCGCGGTTTCAATGCCCCCTACTCCCGCCGCCTGCTGGAGGCCTCCAGCCATATGCCGAAGCGCATTGCAGCCTGCCCGGCTGCCGTCGGCCGCAAGCAGACAGCGGCCACTCCGCTGCTGAGGGTGGACCGGCTGACGGTTGATTATCCCGTTCCCGGTGCAGGATTTCTCTCCCGCCTGACCGGACGCGGAGGGCGGCTCAGGGCGGTCGATGGTGTCAGCCTGGAAGTCGCGGAAGGGGAAAGCGTCGGGCTGGTGGGCGAATCCGGTTGCGGCAAGTCCACATTGGCGCGGACCATTCTCGGCCTGCAGAAACCGTCCGGCGGCACGATCCTGATTGACGGGAAGGCGCCGCACGAGGTGCGCGGTGAGGCCATGCGGGCGCTGCGGCGCAAGGTGCAGGTGGTGTTTCAGGACCCCTATGGCAGCTTCGATCCGCGCCAGACGGTGGAACAGGCAATTGCCGAGCCGCTGCATCTTTATCCGGAGCTGAAGCCTGCGCAGAAGCGGCGGCGGGTGGCGGATGCGCTGGTGTCCGTTGGCCTCACGCCCGAGGACGGGAAGAAGTACCCGCATGAGTTCTCCGGCGGGCAGCGCCAGCGCATCGGCATCGCCCGGGCGCTGGTGACGGAACCAAAGCTGATCATCGCAGATGAGCCCGTATCGGCGCTGGATGTATCGATCCGGGCGCAGGTGCTCGATCTTTTCGCCAGCCTGCAGGACCGGCTCGGCCTGAGCTATCTCTTCATTTCGCACGACCTGACGGTGGTGCGCGCAATCACCGACCGGGTGGTGGTGATGAACGGGGGCGTGGCTGTCGAGGAGGGTAAGACCGCAGCCGTACTGACCGAGCCATCCCATCCCTATACGAAACTGCTGGTGGCCTCCGCCCCGGATCTCGACGCCATCCTGCGGCGGCGGGAGGCGGAAGAAGCCGGGCTCAGCGCACCGGCTTGATCAGGCGCAGACGCCAGGTGACGCCCTTCTTGTCCGAGACCAGCCGGTAGTCATCCAGCACCTGCCAGCGGCTGGCATCATCCGTCGCTTCCCAGAGGCGGGCGATGAGCTTGTTTGCACCGGACTCCGGCCGCTTCGGGGAATACATCGACAGGGCAATCACCCCGTCCTCCGCCAGGAAGGGCACGTAGCGGGAAACGACGGCTGCCGGATCATCGGCGAAATGCAGCACCTCGTTGAAGACAACGGCGCTGTAGCGCTCGCCTTCATTGGGCGCAAAGCTGTGCATGTCGCCCGCCCGCAGCGAGGCGATGGACGGGTCCACATTGGCGATTTCCAGCGCACGCGGGGCCAGGTCCACACCGGTGTAGTGCTTGAGCCCGAGCGGGGCGAGGCGCTCATAGAGAAGGCCTTCGCCGCAGCCAATATCCAGCACCCGGTCGAAGGCCTTGTTCAGCAGCAGCCACATGCCGATGATGCCGTAGCGCCCGCTTTCTGGAAGATCACGCAGGAAGGCCCAGCGGCCGGCCTCGTATTCCTCGTCCCAGCCTTCGGCGGTGGTGGCATTCTTCGACATGTCAAAACTCCTGTGCCAGGGCGCCGGCATGCAGGTGCATCACGCCCTGTAATCTCCTGAAGCGCCGGAAGCGCTCATTCTCGCATGGCTTCACTTATAGGGGTCGGCTGCGTCGCGCAAACCATCTCCCAGGAAATTGAACGCAAGGACGACAATGATGATCGGGATGATCGGCGCCATCAGCCAGGGATAGACCGTCACCACCGAGATGTTCTGCGCCTCGTTGAGCAGCACGCCCCAGGAGACGGCCGGACGGCGCAGGCCCAGATTGAGGAAGGACAGCGCGGTTTCACCCAGGATCATGCCTGGAATGGACAGGGTGGCCGAGGCGATGATGTGGCTGGTGAAGCCCGGCAGCAGATGCTTGCGGATGACGCGGGACGGCTTTGCGCCCATCAGCAATGCCGCCTGTGCATATTCCTCCTCGCGCAGGGACAGGAGCTTGGAGCGCACCGCACGGGCAAGGCCCGGCCAGTCGAGCAGGCCCAGAATGATGGTGATGCCGAAATAGATCCAGACCGGGTTCCACGTCACCGGCAGGGCAGCGGAGAGCGCCATCCACAGCGGCAGTTCCGGCAGGGAGCGCATGATCTCGATGAGGCGCTGGATGGCGCTGTCGATGAAGCCGCCGAAATAGCCGGCAATGCCGCCGAAGAACAGCCCGAGCACGATGGAGATGGCAACGCCAACGAGGCCGACGGTCAGCGACAGCCTTGCGCCATAGACGAGACCGGAGAACTGGTCGCGGCCGAGACGGTCTGTGCCCAGCGGGAAGAATGTCCCGTCCGACGGCGCACACACGAGGCGGAAGCTGGCATCGAACAGGCCCCAGAACTCATAGGTGCTGCCACGGCAGAAGAAGCGCAGATGTTTCGGTGTGCTGCGGTCTTCCGTATAGACCCAGCGCAGGTTCTCCATGTCGACCTTGGCCTTGAGGTCATAGACGAAGGGCGTGGTCAGGCTGCCCTCATGGAAGAAACGCACGATCTGCGGCGGCGCATAGAGATGCTGGGAATCGCGCTCCGACGGCTTGTAGGGCGCAATCACCTCGGCGAAGGGCACGCAGAGATAGAACAGCAGCAAAATGACGCCGGACCACAGGGCAAGTTTGTGGCGGCGGAACTTCCACCACATGATCTGCCACTGGGAGGCCTGGAAATAGCGTTCCTGCTCCGGCGTCAGGGCCTTGGTTTCGCGCGGATTGAAGGGCGCATCGTCAACGAAATGCCCCTCGTCACGATCGGTTGCACTCATGCCCCGGCCCTCCCGCCCAGACGGATGCGCGGATCAAGGACCGCCAGAAGAAGATCGGACACCAGCATGCCCAGCAGGGTAAGCATGGCAACGAAGAGCAGGATGAAGCCGGCCAGGAACTGATCCTGCGACTGCAGCGCCGACAGAAGCACCGGCCCGACGGTGGGCAGATTGAGCACCACGGAGACGATGACCGAGCCGGAGACGAGCGAGGGAATCAGGTTGCCGATGTCGGAGATGAAGGGGTTCAGCGCCATGCGCAGCGGATATTTCACCAGTGCCTTGCCCTCGCTGAGGCCCTTGGCACGGGCTGTGGTGACATATTGCTTGTGCAGTTCGTCCAGCAGGTTGGCCCTGAGGCGGCGGATCATCGCGGCCGTGCCGGAGGTGCCGATGACGATGGTCGGCACGATCAGATGCGCCATGACGGACATGGCCTTGTCCATGCTCCACGGCTGGCCGATGTACTGCGGGTCCATCAGGCCGCCGATCGACAGGCCGAACCATTGATTGAAGAAATAGAGCAGGATCAGGCCCAGCAGGAAATTCGGGGTCGCAAGGCCGAGATACCCCAGCAGGGTGAAGCCGTAATCCCCCCAGGAATACTGCCGTGTTGCCGAGTAGATGCCGATAGGAAAGGACACGACATAGACGAAGAGGATGGTGGCGGCATTCAGGATCAGGGTCAGCGGCAGGGTCGGCCCCACCACTTCGGACACCGGCTTTTCAAACTCGAAGGACCAGCCCCAGTTGCCCTGGAGCAAGCCGTCAAAGCCGTGGGGACCGGACCAGGCACCGATCCAGATGAGATAGCGCTCGAAGAACGGCCGGTCCATGGCAAATTCGGCGCGCAGGAACTCCAGCTTGGCAATGGAGGACGCCTCGCCGGTGGAGCGCAGCATGGCGATCTGGTTGGAGATGTAATCACCCGCCGGCAGCTCGATGATGAAGAAGATCAGCAGGCTGATCACAAAGAGCGTCGGGATCATCGTCAGGACCCGGCGCAGGATGTAGACAAACATCAGAGCCCCTCTCTCTGCCCGGCGCGGATGGCGCACACCTGCTCAAACAACAGGACAGTCATTCTCTCTCACACCCCCTCAACGCTGACCGGACAGCCAGAATTCGTCCATGCGGTGAAGCCCGAACTGGGAACCGGGGTCCCAGCCGTAGATGGCTTCCTCCGGCACGTTTTCGACACCCTTGACCACCACCGGCTGGCGCACCTGCGAGACGAGGCCGATCCGGATGGTCTCGTCTGCGTGAATCTGGAGAATCTGGTGCCAGATCTGTTCGCGCTGTTCCGGCGAGATGGAGGTGAGCCAGGCGTCGTAAAGCTGCATCAGCTTTACGGCAGGCTCCCAGTCAGGCTTTTCACCGCTCTTGCCGCCGGTTTCGTAGAAATCCCCCCAGGAAGGCCAGGACAGCCAGTCGACGCGGGAGGGGACAAGCTCGGTGGGCGGCATTTCAGATGTGGGTATGCCGTTGTCGAGGCCGGACCAGACCGCCATGACGAGATCACCCGAAATGGCCCTGTCGCGCATGGTGTCGCGCTGGCTTGGCTTGACGAACAGCTTCACGCCGATATCGCGCCAAGTCTCGCCCACCAGCTCCAGCGCATCGGATTCCGTCTGGCTCTCGCCGGAGGTCTCCACGATGATTTCCAGCGGCCGGCCATCGGGCAGCAGGCGGATGCCATCGCCGCGCCGCTTGGTCAGGCCCATCTCGTCCAGCAGGGCATTGGCCTTGTCCGGATCGAAGTCCGCCCAGCGGGTGCGGTAGTCTTCCCTGTAGAGCGGGCTGATGTCGATGACCGTGTCATTGCCCGGCACGGCAAGGCCGAAATAAAGCACCCGGTTGATCATTTCCCGGTCGATGCCCAGAGACAGGGCATGGCGGAAGCGGGTGTCGCGCAGAAGCGTGCGCCACACCGGGTCTTTCACCGTCAGGTTCGGCAGGATGGCAATCTCCGCGCCCTTGGAAATCGGCCAGAGCAGCGTCTTGTAGCCCTGGTTCTTCTCGCCCTTCTTCAGCACCGTGATATCGGCGAAGGACAGGTTGCGGGCCTGAAGGTTGACGTCGCCCGCCTGGGTCTTGGCCGGGATCAGCTTGCCGTCGGCCACGGTCATGATCACCCGGTCGACATAGGGCAGCTGCTGGCCGGTGCTGTCCACCCGGTGATAGAAGGGATTGCGCACCAGAACGAACCGCTGGTCACTTTCACCCGTGATCCGGACCCAGGGCTGCAGCGAGGGCAGATCCGGGTTGCCCGCATTGTACATGTCATCCAGCTTGTTATGCAGCGCCGCCCAGGAGCGTGCTTTCTGTGCCTGCGCCGCCCGTTCGATGATGGCCGGATCGCCATAGCGGGCATGATACTGCTTCAGGTAATGCGCCGGGCGGTAGATGAACGGCGGGCGGGACAACGCCAGTTCCGGCAGGAACAGTGGATTGGGGCTGTCCCAGCTGTAGCGGACGGTCGTCTCGTCCAGAACCTCGAACACCGGCCCCTTGCCGCCCGCCAGCAGGAAGGGCGGCAGGCCGGCCGGCGTCAACTCCGGATTGGTGATCACATCCTCGAAGAAGTAGCGGAAATCCTCGGAGGTGAAGGGCTGGCCGTTGGACCACTTGTGCCCCTTGCGCAGATGCAGCGTGAAGATGCGCCCGTCCACCACCTCGACATCCTTGAGAATATCGGGAACAAGCTCCAGATCCGCATTGTAACCGACAAGCCGGGCATAGCCCCAGACGTTGATCAGGCGCACATCACGGGCCCGGCCGATGAGGGTGTTGATATCGCCGCCCGGCACGCCGGTCTTGCGGCCCTTGGCCTCCATATCCACGATCAGCGGCTCTTGCGGCACGCGCTCGCTGACCGGCGGCGGATTGATGAAGCCAAGCTGCTCAAGACCGGCCGTTTCCTTCAGCACCAGCGCGGATGCCGGAGACAGAAGCGCGGCGGCGACAAGGCAGGCTGCGGCCAGCCGCTGGCCTGCCGCCAGAACATGCCCGCTCATGCTGCGGTCTCCTTCAGGGGGCCGCCTGCGGCAAGGCCCGGGGCGCAAACCAGATGTTCGGGCGCCACTTCCACAAGCGTGGGCGCCATGCCTGCGCCAAGACGGTATGGCGCCGGCCAGGCGGATGGGTCCGAGGCCCGCTGCGCGCCGAGAGCGGCAAAATCCAGCGGACAGTTCAGATCCGGTTCCGGCACGGCGGCCAGCAGAGCGCGCGTATAGGGATGCTGCGGATTGGATATGACGTCCCTCGTCCGGCCCAGCTCGACCAGCCGCCCGCGGCACATGACGGCGATGCGGTCGGCGATGTAGTCAACGACCGCGAGATTGTGGCTGACGAAGAGATAGGTGAGGCCGAGATCGGCCTTGAGATCCTGTAGCAGGTTCAGAACCTGCGCCTGCACGGACACGTCAAGCGCGGAGGTTGGCTCGTCGCAGAGGATGAATTCGGGTCCGAGCGCCAGGGCGCGGGCGATGCCGATGCGCTGGCGCTGGCCACCGGAGAAGGAATGGGGATAGCGGCGCAGATAGCGCGGATCGAGGCCGACAAGCTGGATCAGCTCGCGCACCCGCTCGGCCTGTTCCTTCGGCGTGCCGACCTTGTGGATCTGCAGCGGCTCGCTGAGGATCTCGTTCACCGTCATGCGCGGGTTGAGCGAGGAGAACGGATCCTGGAAGATGAACTGGGCCCGGCGGCGGTAGTCGAGCAGCTCGGCGCCGCAGAGTTCCGCCACATTGGCCGGTGTCTTGCCGCCGTGATAGATGATCGAGCCGCCGGACACCGGAATGGCCCGCAGGATCGCCTTGGCGAGGGTGGTCTTGCCGGAGCCGGACTCGCCGACGATGCCCAGACACTCGCCCTTGCGGACCGTCAGGTTGATATCGTCGAGCGCCTTCACCGTGCGCGGCTTGCCCGAAAACAGGCTGCCCTTGCGGGTGGTGAAATCCTTGGAAACGCCCTTGATCTCGATCAGGGGCTTGCCGGCCGGCAGATCAGAGGCCGCACATGCGGTTCTGCGGATGCCGGATGTGTCCACCTTGATCGGGCGGATCGGCTCCAGCCGCTCGGCCTTGTCCATGTGAAAGCGCGGCACGGCATGAAGCAGCGCCTTGAGATAGGGGTGGCCCGGCGCGGAAAACAGCTGGCTGGCCGTGCCCTTTTCCATGATGCGCCCGTGATAGATCACCACCACCTCGTCCGCCATGTTGGCGACGACGCCGAAGTCATGGGTGATCATCAGCACGGACATTTGCAGCTCGGACTGCACTTCCTTGATGAGCTTGAGGATTTCGGCCTGGATCGTCACATCGAGGGCCGTTGTCGGCTCATCGGCAATCAGCAGCGCCGGGCGGCAGATCAGGGCCATGGCAATCATGGCACGCTGGCGCAGGCCGCCGGACAGCTCGAAGGGGTAGTTGTCGAGCGCGCGGGCGGGGTCCGGGAAATGCACGAGACGCAGCATCTCGCGCGTCAGCTCCCGCGCCTCGCCCGCCCCGCAATTGCGGTGCAGCCGCGCCGCCTCGCCGATCTGGTCGCCGATGGTGTGCAGCGGCGAAAGCGAGGTCATCGGCTCCTGGAAGATGATGGCCACCCGGTTGCCGCGCAGGTGCCGCATCTGCGGGCCCTTGCGGTCGAGCGCTGCAATATTCACCGGCGGGGTCTTGCCGGTGGGATCGCTCAACACCACTTCACCGGACGAAACGTGGGCCGATGCGGGCAGCAGGCCCATGATCGTCTGGGATACGACAGTCTTGCCGGAACCGGACTCGCCCACCAGGGCAACTGTCTTGTTCTGGGGAATGGCGAAAGAAATTCCGTCGACGGCGCGCGAGACGCCTTCGTCCGTATGGAAATCAACGGTCAGGCCGTTGATCGAGAGTACATTCACTCTGGTGTCCCTCCCCCAAGAGACAGTTGCTGCACACGAAGGCCGCCTGCCGCATGGCATGCTCTCCCCCGTAATACCTGTGTTCATAACGGTATAGGGAAGTCATGCCGCTTCCGTGACGGCCATCACATGTTCAGCCTATCCGCACAGAATACCCGGCGGCAAGAGACAGGCGTTGATGATCCGGAGAAATGCAGTGCTGACGGGACCTTATTCCGCAGCGGAGGCGTCTTCGGCGGGCATGGCAGACAGGACCTTGCCATGCACATCGAGCCTCCACACCTCGATGTCGCCGCTGCGCCCGCGCAGCTGCTGCTGTCCGACCCGCTGCACACACGCGTCCTGCGGGAGCTGACAGACCGTCTCGCCACTGACGAGGATGATGACATCCTCCTCACCGGCAAACTCGCGCCCCAGAGACTGCAGCCGCTCGCAGACATTCACGGCATCGCCCACGATCGTGTAGTTCCACCGGTCCAGCGCCCCGACATTGCCAACCACGACCGGCCCGGAATGCAGACCGACGCGCACACGGACGGGCGTAAGCCCCTGTTCGCGCCGCTGCCGGTTCTGGACCATGATTGCATGGCCGATCTTCTGCGCGGTGCGGGCGGCCGCGAGGGCATGGTCGGCCCGTGCATCGGGGGCGCCCCAGAAGGCCATCATGCCATCACCGATGAACTTGTCGACCGTGCCGCCCTCCTCCTCCACGGCCGCAACCAGAATGGCAAAATGCTCATTCAGCATCGCTGCCGTTTCCGAGGCTGTCAGGCTTTCGGACAGGGAGGTGAAGCCCATGATGTCGGTGAAGAGAATGCTCAGTTCCGCTTCACGGGCAAGGGCTGCCTGGTCAAGACCGATCCGCATCAGCTTGCGGAACAGGGAACGGGGCACATAGGTGTTCATGGCCTTGAGGCCGATGACCATGGCATTGAAGGCCAGCGCCACCTGATCGACTTCCTTGACGCGGCTCCTCGGCAGGGGCGTCACCTCATCCAGGGCGAGACGGCCCACATGTTCGGACTGGGCCGCCAGAAGCCGCAAAGGCCGGGCGACGCGGCGGCCAAGCCAGACCGCGATCAGGACGCCGATGACGATGGCCGCCACTCCCACAAGCGCGGAACCGGAAACGCGCTGGATCTCACGCGAGACGGATGTGGCGCGGAAATACTGCCCGATGATCCAGGGCTCCGGACTGTAGCCGGAAACCGGCACCCGCATCAGAATGAACTCCTGAGCAGCTGCGTTGATGCCGATCACTTCGATACCCAGATCCGCGGCACGCTGGAAGGTCGCGTAACGCTGCCCCGTGGCAATGCCGGAGAGAACCGGATCGCCGAAATCTTCAAGACTTGCGGGAGGCGCAGTGGCCGGGGCCGTGCCGGTGATCAGCAGATGCTGATCGGAGTGCACCAGGACGTCGCCGCCGGAGGTGAGCACGAACGTTGTCGTGTCCGGCCCTTCATCCAAAGCCCTCACGGCTTCGCCGATGCTGGCAAGCGACGTTGCCGCCGTCAGATAGGCGACAGTCTGGCCATCACGCAGCAGAGGAACCGTCACATTGGCGTAGACGCCGGTGGGATGCGTGACCAGCGGGCCCCAGACCGGGCGGGACGAGGGCTCCAGCCGCGGCAGACTGTCTGGCGCGCGGCCCGGAACGTCGGCTGCTTCCTTGAACGGCCAGAGCTTGCCATTGTCAGCCTTGAAAATGCCAAAGCTGTTGCCGCGCAGATCCCGGATCAGGATCACGGAGAGACGGCCGTTGGCAGCCGCAGCGGCGCTGAGGTCAGCCAGCGTCTGCTCGCTTGCCTCCGGCTTCATCATGCCTTCGTCAAAGAGCCGTTTGAGCGCGACGGCAGCATCCTCGACCTGATCAAGATGGCCGCGAACCTGCCGCTCCATGCTCTGGATCGTTAGGATTGCCTTGTCGTTGAGCAGGGAGAACGTGTTCTCGAAATTGGCCTTCACGGACATAAAGAGCACCAGCGCCATGCCTGAGGCTATCAAAAGCCCGAAGCTGAAGCTCACGATGCGGGTCAGGGCAAAGTTGCGCCGCCTGCCGCCGAAAATCCGGAAGATATTCAATTCCGCATCGTCCTCCAAAAAGCTGCGGCACCTGCCCCGCTCTCAGGTGCCCTTACATCCTTGTCCCGCTTTGCCGGGCAATGCAAACGTGAAGGCGCCTATTCACCCTTCTCCCAGCCGATTTCGGCAAGCACCGACGCTGTATGCTCGCCAAGGCCCGGAGCAGCCGTTTTAAGGGACAGCTCCGCATTGCGGAAGCGGATGGGCGTGCGCACCGAAGGCACGGAACCGGCGGCAACATGGGTTGCCGGAAGGTCCACCTTGAGCTGGCGGTGCAGAACCTGAGGGTCCTCGAAGACATCGGCGACCGTGTTGATCGGACCGGCGGGCACGCCTGCCGTCTCAAGCGCTGCCAGTAGATCATCCCGCGTGAAGCGGGCCGTGAGATCCGCCAGCTGCGGCACCAGCACACCGCGCCCGGCCACACGGCCCGCGTTGGTGGCATAGGCTGGGTCTGTGGCAAACTGCGGGCAGCCGAGGATGCCGCACAGGCGCTGGAACTGGCCGTCGTTGCCGCAGGCGATGATCAGGTGCCCGTCGCTGGAGGGGAACACCTGATAGGGCACGATGTTTGGATGGGCATTGCCCAGGCGGCGCGGCGCCTTGCCGGAGATGAAGTAATTCTCCGCCTGATTGGCCAGCACCGCCACCTGCGTGTCCAGAAGCGCCATGTCCACATGCTCGCCCTCACCGGTCATGTCGCGGCGGCGGAGCGCTGCCAGAATGCCGATGACGCCGTAGACGCCGGTGAAGATGTCGGCAATGGCAACGCCAACCTTCTGCGGTTCGCCGTCCCGGTCTCCCGTGAGATCCATGAGCCCGCCGGTGCCCTGGATCATGAAGTCATAGCCCGCCCGGTGGGCATAGGGCCCATCCTGACCGAAGCCGGTGATGGAGCAATAGATCAGCCGCGGATTGACCGCTTTCAGGCTGTCATAGTCCAGCCCATATTTCACGAGGCCGCCGACCTTGAAATTCTCGATGAGAATGTCCGCTTCCTGCGCAAGACGGCGCACCAGCGCCTGCCCCTCCGCCGTGGTGAAATCCGCCGTGATGGAGCGCTTGCCGCGGTTGCAGGCATGGTAATAGGCCGCGTCAGACGGCTCGCCATCCGCGCCGGTCAGGAAGGGAGGCCCCCATGTGCGGGTGTCGTCCCCGGCCGGGCTTTCCACCTTGATCACATCCGCGCCGAGGTCTGCCAGCGTCTGCCCGGCCCAGGGGCCTGCCAGAATGCGCGCAAGTTCCAGTACCTTGAGACCTTCGAGCGGTGCGCCCACGATGGAATCTCCTCATCAACGATTGCCGGACCCTGCGTAGCGCCTTGGGCGCACGGGTGCAATCACCACAATCCGCGGCCTGACGGATGCAAACAAGCTGCCAGCAGGGACTTCGCTTTTTCACGGGGTTGCAAGCAGCCGCCGGGTCTGTTTGAACAGGCATCCAGCCAGCCTTCAGGAGTGCCCCATGTCATCGCAGGAAAACGCCATCATACGCCTCGAAGACTACCGGGCGCCCGCCTTCCAGATTCCGCGCATTTCTCTTGATGTGCATCTGGCGCCGCATGACACGCGCATAACAGCCACACTGGAGATCGAGCCTTCCAGCCAGAATCGCAGCACCCTCATTCTGGACGGTGATGGCCTCGCGCTGCTGGAGGTGCATCTGAATGGCGAGCGTCTGGACAAGGACAGCTACGAGGCTTCGCCCAGCCGGTTTGAACTGAAGCAGACGCCGCAGGCGCCCTTCACCCTCACATTCGTGACCTGCCTCAACCCGGAGGCCAACAGCACGCTGATGGGACTCTACCGGTCGTCGGGCACCTACTGCACCCAGTGCGAGGCCGAAGGCTTCCGCCGCATCACCTATTTCCTCGACCGGCCGGATGTGCTGAGCATCTACACCACCCGGATCGAAGCCAATGAGGCCGAGGCGCCGGTGCTGCTGGGCAACGGCAACCCGGTGGAGCACGGGCGGATCGAAGGCACCGGCCGTCACTATGCGGTGTGGCATGACCCGCACCCCAAGCCCGCCTATCTGTTTGCGCTGGTCGCGGGCAAACTCGCCCGGCTCACGGAGACCTTCACCACCCGCTCGGGCCGCGCTGTGGAACTGGGCATCTATGTTGAGCCCGGCAAGGAGCACATGTGCGGCTGGGCCATGGACAGCCTGCGCCGTTCCATGATCTGGGACGAAGAGGTCTTCGGCCTCGAATATGACCTTGATGTCTTCAACATCGTTGCCGTCTCGGATTTCAACATGGGCGCGATGGAGAACAAGGGCCTCAACATCTTCAACGACAAATACGTTCTGGCCGATGAGGAAACTGCGACCGACCAGGACTATGCCCACGTGGAAGCCGTGATCGCCCACGAGTATTTCCACAACTGGACCGGCAACCGCATCACCTGCCGCGACTGGTTCCAGCTGTGCCTCAAGGAAGGGCTGACCGTGTTCCGCGATCAGGAATTCAGCTCGGACATGCGCTCGCGCCCGGTGAAGCGCATCGCCGATGTGCGGCTGCTGCGCTCGCATCAGTTTCCGGAGGATGCCGGCCCCCTCGCCCACCCTGTGCGGCCGCGCGCCTACAAGGAAATCAACAACTTCTACACGGCGACGGTCTATGAAAAGGGCGCCGAGATCATCCGCATGCTCAAGACCCTGCTGGGGGCTGAGGCGTTCCGCAAGGGATTTGACCTCTATGTGGAGCGGCATGACGGGACGGCGGCAACCATCGAGGAGTTCCTCGCCTGCTTCGCCGGGGCCTCGGGCCGGGATCTGACGCAATTTGCCCGCTGGTACGACCATCCCGGCACGCCGCGCCTGCGGGCAGACGTTCATCATGATGCGGAAGCCGGGCGCCTGACCCTGACCTTCACGCAGGAACTCTCCAAGGCGGCGCAGGATGCCGGGTGCAATGCCTTCGAAATTCCGGTCAGCTTCGGCCTCATTGGTCCGGATGGCAGGGATCTGCCGCTTGAGCGCGGGGATGGCAGCCCGGAAGGCGTGCTGGTTCTGACGGAACAGCGGCAGAGCTTCACCTTTGAAGGCATCTTCGACAAGCCCCTGCCCTCGCTGCTGCGCGGCTTCTCCGCGCCGGTGAAGCTGGAGGCGGGGCTGACACCGGCCGATCTGCTGATGATGCTGCGCAAGGACAGCGATCCCTTCAACCGCTGGCAGGCCGGGCAGGATCTGGCAACGCGCGAACTGATGCGGCTTTACGAGGAGGCCCGCAGGGGCGGAACGCTCGCCTGCGACATGGCTCTGGTGAATGCGCTGGGAGACGTTCTGGGCAACGAGGATCTGGACCATGCCTTCCGGGCGCAGATCCTGGCCCTGCCGGGCGAGGCAGACCTTGCCCGTGACATCGGCAGCAACGTGGACACCGACGCGATCCTTGCTGCACGCAAGACCTTGCGCCAGGCCATCGGCCGTCAGCATGGGGCACTTCTTGCGGATATGGTGGTCAGGCTGGATGACAGCGGGACCTTCCGTCCGGATGCAGCCAGCGCCGGGCAGCGCGCCCTGAAAGGCCTGTGCCTGAGCTATGCCGCAGCTTCCGGGCTGCCGGAGACGCCGGAGCTTGTGGCCCATGCCGTGCGGAGCGCAGGCAACATGACCGACCGTCTGGCGGCCTTGACGGCCGCCGTTCACGAAGGGTTGCCGGTGGCCGAAGAGGCACTGCTCAGTTTCGAGGCGCGGCATGGGGGCCATGCGCTGGCGATGGACAAATGGTTCACCGTGCAGGCCACGCGGCCGCATCCTTCCGCGCTGACCACCACCGACAGCCTCACACACCATGCAGCCTTCGACTGGTTCAACCCCAACCGGGTGCGCGCGCTGATCGGCGCCTTTGCCACCGGAAACCAGTCGCAATTTGCAAGGGCGGATGGGGCCGGATTCATCTTTGCCGCCGAGGCAATCAAGCGGCTGGACCCGAAGAACCCGCAGGTGGCCGCAAGGCTTTTGACGGTGTTCCGCTCATGGAAGGCTTATGAGCCGGGCCGCGCGGCTCTTGCTGAAGCGGCGCTGAAGTCCATTGCAGCGCAGCCGGATCTGTCGCGTGATTGCAGCGACATCGTGGAACGCTGCCTCGCCTGAGCGGCAGAAAACCGCACCGGAAGAGGTTAACGCCAGAGGTTTTGCCAAGCCTCTGACGTTAACCATTTTTTTCATTTTGCATCTGGACAAACCATTAAAGCTGGATTCAAATGCAATTGATTCGGACGTAACCAATTACCGGATCAACGAAATTCACCACAATCGGGACCTTGCCGATGGCGCGGGCTTTTGCCGGCAGCGCGTCCATGCGACGCCTTGCCCAAATCACTGGCTCTAACAAGGCCACGAACTCTCTGACCGGGCACATCCGGCTTCTGGCTCAGCCGACCTATCAGCGGCTGCTGCGGACCGAACCCCTGTTCCGCCGCCTGATCCCGGCACTTTGCCTCGTCTTTATCGCCAGCCTTGCGCTTTACCGCGTGCTCGAGCTGACATTTGCCTATCAGGAGACCGAGCAGCAGGCGCGCGACAAGATCGCGCTGATCGCCTCGGTCCTGTCGTCGCGGCTCGTCAGCGAGGAAAGCGCCATGCCGGAAGTGGGCTACCGGACCGCGCTCCAGCGCGTGCTCGCCGACGCCCTGCCCGCAGGCGCCACCAGCGAAGGCCGCCAGATCCTGCTGACCGATCCGGAAGGCCAGATCGTTGCCTCCTCCCCGATGCGTCCAGAGCTGGAAGGCACGATGATTGCCGACCTGTTCGGCCCTTCGCAGCCGCTGACGGTGTTTGGCGCCCGCGCCGGTGTGCTCACGATCAACAAGGGAAGCGACGAGGCCGCTCTGGCCACCGTGCATCACCTCGCCGGCCGGCTGGGCATGGTTGCCGTGATGCAGCCCGAACATCAGCTTTTCGCCGGATGGCGCTCGGATGTATCAACCAACGTCACCCTCTTCGTCGGCACATCGACGGTTCTGCTGGTGATGATCTACGGCTTCTTTGCGCAGGCCACCCGCGCCGAGCAGGCAGACGAAATCTATGCTGCCACCCGCAGCCGCATCGATACGGCCCTCACCCATGGCCGCTGCGGCCTGTTCGACTGGGACCTGTCGCGCGGACGGATCTTCTGGTCTGCCTCGCTCTACCACTTGCTGGGCCGCGAGCCGAAGGACGATATCCTTGGCTTTGCCGAGATTTCCGACCTGACGCATCCGGAAGACATCAACCTCTACGCTCTGGCCGAAAGCCTGCTGGCGGATGGAGAGACGACGGTGGACCGCATGTTCCGCATGCGCCATGCCAATGGCTCCTGGGTGTGGCTGCGGGCCCGCGGTGAAGTCCAGACCGAGCCGGGCCGCCATGAGCCGCATCTGATCGGCATCTGCATCGACGTGACCGAGCAGCATCAGCTTGCCGAGCAGGGCCGCACCGCCGACCTGCGCCTCCGCGACGCCATCGAGACGATCTCCGAAGCCTTCGTGCTGTGGAACTCGGACAACGAGTTGGTGATCTGCAACTCGAACTACCAGTCGCTGCATAATCTGCCCGACACGGTGGTGCGCCCCGGCACGCCCTACACAACCGTCATGGAAGCGGCGCGCAACTCGCACATCAAGACCGTGCCGTCCCTGCCCTCCACGCTGATACCGGGCAGCAACACTGCCTATGAAGCACAGCTGGATGACGGCCGCTGGCTGCAGATCTCCGAACGGCGCACCAAGGACGGCGGCTTCGTGTCGGTGGGTACGGACATCACCCCGCTGAAGCGGCAGGAAGAGCGGCTGATGGAGAGCGAGCGGCGCCTGATGGCCACCGTTTCGGACCTGCGCAAGTCGCGCCAGACGCTGGAAATGCAGGCGCAGCAGCTGGTGGAACTGGCCGACAAATACGCCCAGGAAAAGACCAACGCGGAGAACGCCAACCGCGCCAAGTCCGAGTTCCTGGCCAATATCTCACATGAACTGCGCACGCCGCTGAACGCCATCATCGGCTTCTCCGACATCATGGACAAGGCCATGTTCGGCCCCATCGGCTCGGAGCGCTATGCAGAATACTGCCGCGACATCTACGAAAGCGGCACCTACCTGCTGAACGTGATCAACGACATCCTCGACATGTCGAAGATCGAAGCCGGCCGCATGGACATGAGCATGACGCCCTTCGATGCCCAGTCGGTGATCGAGGAAGCCGTGCGCATCATCCGCGCCCCGGCACAGGAGAAGGACATCGAGGTGACCTGCGAAGTCGAGGACGGGCTCGACATCACCGCCGACCGCCGCGCCTTCAAGCAGGTGCTGCTGAACCTCCTCTCCAACGGCATCAAGTTCACGCCGGACCACGGCGAGGTGCGCCTCAAGGCCACGACTGCGGACGGATTTGCCCGGATCGAAGTCACGGACACAGGCATCGGCATCCGCAAGTCGGACGTGGAACGGCTCGCCAAGCCTTTCGTCCAGGTGGAGAACCAGTTCACCAAGACGCACAAGGGCTCGGGCCTCGGCCTCGCCATCGCCCGGTCTCTGATCGAAATGCAGGGCGGCGCCATGATGATCGACTCCGTTCCGGGCCAGGGCACCACCGTCTCCTTCACTCTGCCTTTGACGCAAGACGCCGTGGCGGCGTGAAGCAGGAACAGCTTCCTGAAACAAAAAAAATCCCGGGATGCACCGAAGCGCATCCCGGGATTTTTTCTTCTTCGTTCAAGAAAGAGAGGATCTCAGTCCGGATTGACCGGACCGACCAGCCTTTCGAAGATGCTGCGGACATTGGCCTGTGTCTCGGCCAGCTCCACCTCGAGGCGGGCGAGATCGGGTGCTGCCGCTGCGTTGAGCAGCAGCGCGAGCACGCCGCCCGGCGCCTCGACCGGCTGGAACTTGCCCGTCAGCGTCATGCGCAGGATCTGGGTCAGGCGGTGATAGAGCCGCAGCGCCTGCAAGAGCCCGCCCGCGTCATCTGCATTGAGGAGCCCGAGTTCCAGCGCCCGGCCAAGGGCAATCTCCGTGTTCTGGGCCAGAACCTCAGGATGCGCGTGGCCATGCACCAACTGCAGATACTGGGCAACGAACTCGATATCGACGAGCCCGCCTGCGACCTGTTTCAGATCCCAGATATCCTTGGTGCCCTTCTCCTTCTCGATACGCCCGCGCATGGATGCCACGTCAGCGGCAATCTTCTGCGCCTCGCGCGGGCGGCAAAGGATTTCCTGCAGGAAGGCGGAGACCTTGGCGGAGAAGGCTTCCGACGAGCTGGTCAGCACACGCGCCCGGGTCAGGGCCATATGCTCCCAGGTCCAGGCCTCGTTGCGCTGATAGGTTTCGAAGGCGGTGATGCTGGTGGCCAGCGGACCGGCATTGCCGGAGGGGCGCAGGCGGAAATCCACCTCGTAGAGGCTGCCTTCCGCCGTCGGGGCGGACAGGGCCGTCACAAGCCGCTGGGTCAGGCGGATGTAGTACTGGCTGACCGGCAGCGGCCTCGCGCCATCAGAGCCGGCGGCATCTTCCGGCACTTCATAGAGCAGGATGAGATCCAGATCGGAGCTCGCCGTCATCTCTTCGCCGCCGAGCTTGCCCATGGACAGAAGCGCAAACTCTCCGCCCGGCACGTGGCCATGGGACGCAGCCACATGGTCCACCACCCGTGCCAGAATGCGGTCCAGCACCACTTCGGCAAGCCGGGCCAGAGCATGGCCGACCTGATCGGCCGACAGGGTGTCCGACAGCAGCCGCAGGCCGATCAGGAACTGCTGCTCCTGCGCAAAGATGCGCGCCCTGTCCAGCGCCTCTTCATAGTAGCGGGCGAGGGCAAGTGTCTGATCAAGACCAGCGCGGAACTCTTCGCGGCTCGGCATGGCACCGAAGAAAGCCGGATCGAGCACTGCATCCAGCACATGCACCCGGCGCGCCACCGTTTCGGCCAGACGCGGGGCGGAGCCCATGACCGTTGCCATCAGATGCAGAAGCTGGGGGTTGGAGCGCAGCAGGGAGAAAAGCTGCACGCCCGCCGGCAGACGGGCCAGAAACGCGTCGAAGGCGCGCAGTGCCGCGTCCGCATTGTCGCTGCGGGCAAGCGCCGAAATCAACGCCGGATGCAGCTCGGTCAGCCGCTCGCGCGCCTTGGTCGAGCGCATGGCCGGATAACGGCCGAAATGCCAGGCCTTGATGATCTTCGCCGCATCCGAAGGCTGGCGGTAGCCGAGACGGGAGAGGGTTTCCAGCGTGTCCGGGTCATCGTCATCGCCGGTGAAGACAAGATTGCCCATGTCCGACGCCAGCTCCGGCTCATCCTCGAACAGACCGGCATAATGCCTCTGCACGGTCTGCAACTGCTTCAGCAGTTCGGCCTCGAAGGACGGCAGGTCATCGAAACCGGCGAGGAAAGCCACGCGCTGCAGGCCTTCGCCCAGCTGCGGCAGCAGGTGGGTCTGCTCGTCATTGAGCATCTGGATGCGATGCTCGACCTTGCGCAGGAAGCGGTAGGCCTCTTTCAGGTCGTCGCGGGTGTCCGGCTTGATCCAGTTGAAGGCGACAAGCCGGTCGAGCATGTCCAGCGTGCGGCGCCCGCGCAGTTCGGGATTGCGCCCGCCTGCGATCAGCTGCTGCGTCTGGACGAAGAATTCAACCTCGCGGATGCCACCCCGGCCCAGCTTCACATTGTGCCCGGCAACAGCGATCTTGCCGTGCCCCTTGTGCATGTGGATCTGGCGCTTGATGGAATGCACGTCCGCAATGGCGGCAAAGTCCAGATACTTGCGCCAGATGAAGGGCACGATCTCGTGCAGGAAGGCTTCGCCCGCCGGAATGTCACCGGCGCAAGGCCGCGCCTTGATCAGCGCCGCACGCTCCCAGTTCTGCCCCAGCGCTTCGTAATAGGCGAGAGCCGCGGGCACAGAGATGGCCACAGGCGTTGCGCCGGGATCCGGCCGGAGCCGCAGATCGGTGCGGAAGACATAGCCGTCCGCCGTCCGCTCCTGCATGATCTTCACCAGCCGCTTGGTCAGGCGCACGAACTCCACCGGAGCCTCGGCATTGGCGGAAAGCGGCGCAATCTCCGGATCATAGAAGACGATCAGATCGATATCGCTGGAGTAATTCAGCTCGAAGGCACCGTGCTTGCCCATGGCAAGAACGATGAGGCCGGAGCCCTTTTCCGGCTCGTCTAAGTCCAGCGGCGAAAACTTGCCGCGCGCGGCCAGCTCCCGCAGGCACAGACGGATAGCGGCGGTGAGGCTGGCATCGGCAAGTTCGGCCAGCGCGCGCGTCACATCATCAAGGTCAATCGCCCCGCCAATGTCGGCAAGGGCAACGGCAAGGGCCAGATCCTGCTTGAGCTGGCGCAACTCGCGCATCAGCCCGGCCTCATCAGCAGGCCGCGCCTGCCGGGCAGCATGGATCGTGCCGGAGATCAGGCCTTCCAGATCCTCCCCCAGCACCCGTTGCAAACGCTGCGGGCGCACCATGGCGAGCTCGCGCAGATAAGGGGCATTGGCAAAGACACCGGCGAGAAACGCACCAAGCTGAGGATCCTGGCCGAGCCATGCCGCAAGATCCGAGGTGCTTGCATCCTCCGCTGCCCGGATCAGCAGATCGGAGAGAACGCTCTCTGCCCTTTCGGGAGACTGTGGCCGCGGAATGACCTTGATGCGATGGCGCAGCGGCCCCTTTTCAGCTCCGGCTTCCCGCTTCCCTGCTTCTGTCGTCACGTCTTGCGCCTCCCGGCATGTCCACTTGAGCTGCCGGAAGATCAATCCTCGCAACCAGCCCCGGCCCGGCATCCCCCAGTGCAAGGGAGCCGCCATGCAGCCGGGCAATCGCCTTCACAAGGCTCAGGCCCAGCCCGTATCCCGGCTCGGTCCGGCTCTCCTCCAGCCGGACAAAGCGGTCCAGAACACGCCCGCGATCCTTTTCTTCAATGCCCCGCCCGTTGTCAGCGACGCTTATGGCGATCCGGTCATGCTCCTGTTCGAGCTTTAAGGTGATCGCGAGCGGCTGTCCATCCTCGGGCTGGCCGTATTTCAGAGCATTCTCAATGAGGTTGACCAGAGCCTGGGCGACAAGCTCGCGGTTGGCCAAAGCCCGGAATTCACCCTCCCCCACGACGGTGAGGCTTCCGCCGTCATCCTCGACGACGGGCTGATAAAGATCCGCCACTTCAAGCGCCACCTGCTTCAGATCGACCTGTTCATGCCCGGCTTCCGGCGACATGGATTCAACACGGGCAATCCGCAGCAAGGCATCGAAGATCCGCAGAAGGCCATCGCAGTCCTCGAGCGTTTCTTCCATGGCCTGCCGGTAGTCCGTCCCGGTTCCGCCATCGCGCAGCGCCGCCTCGATACGGGTGCGCATGCGGGTGAGCGGCGTCTTGAGATCGTGGGCAATGTTATCGGTCACATCGCGCAAGCCCTGCATGAGTTGCTCGATCCGCTCCAGCATGCCGTTGAGGCTGAGGGCCAGACGGTCGAACTCATCGCCGTTTCCGGCAACGGGCAGGCGGCGGGACAGATTGCCTTCCATGATCTGGTTGCTGGTCGCAGCCATGGCGTCGATGCGGCGCAGCACATAGCGCGAGACGAAGAGCCAGGACACGCCCGCCATGGCCAGAACCACCAGCAGCCACACCCGCATGGCCCCGGCCAGCACTTCCTTGAAGCGCTGCTGCTCCCCAAGATCACGCCCGACCAGCAGACGGAAGCCGCCGGGGATTTCGAAGGTCCGGACAACGGCCTGCCGCTCGCTTTCCCGGTTGACCTCGCCATCGGCCTCGCGGCGGAAATAGGTCACCCGGCGCACGCCGCCGTCAGCCTCCTCCAGCACGGTCGTCGGAAGACGGGAGATGTTCCCGGCAAGCGCATTGCCAGCAAAATCGATGAGAAGATAGATGCTGGCGTCAGGCCGGCGCGCCCGCGCGTCAATGGCCGTGACCAGCGCCCGGACGCCGCCGCGCGCGAACTGGTCGGCAAGGCCTTCGATTTCCGCATCAACGGTCTGCACCACCTGACCGGTGATCAGCGTGTTGGTGTTGCTGGAAATGGAGAAGAGCAGAAACCCGGACAGCGCGGTGAACACAGCCAGATAGAGCAGCGACAGCTTGAAAGCCGTCGTGCGGATGAGCCTAGCCAGCGCTGTCACGGATCGTGTATCCCGCACCACGGACAGTGTGAAGCAGCGGCACGTCAAAATCCTTGTCGATCTTGGACCGCAGCCGGGACACATGCACGTCAATCACGTTGGTCTGGGGGTCGAAGTGATATTCCCAGACATTCTCCAGCAGCATGGTGCGCGTCACCACCTGACCGGCGTGCTGCATCAGATACTCAAGCAGGCGGAACTCGCGCGGCTGCAGTGGAATGTCCTTGCCGCTGCGGGTGCAGCGGTGGGCAAGGCGGTCCAGCTCAAGATCCGCAACCCGGTAGGTCGTCTCGCTGTCACCACCGGCCTTGGGCCGGCGCCCCAGCGCCTCGACACGGGCCAGCAGCTCGGTGAAGGCGAAAGGCTTGGGCAGATAATCATCGCCCCCTGCCCTGAGGCCCGTCACCCGGTCATCGACCTGGCCGAGCGCCGAGAGGATCAGCACGGGCGTGTGGTCGCCGCTCTTGCGCAGGGACTGGATGATCGCAAGACCATCCAGGCGCGGCAGCATGCGGTCGACGATCAGCACGTCATAGCGGCTGTCCTGCGCCATCTGCAGCCCTTCCTCGCCATCGGCGGCAAGATCTGCAGAGTGGCCGACCTCGCGCAGCCCCTTGGCAACATAGGCGGCGGCTTGCTTGTCGTCTTCGATGATGAGAATTTTCAGCATGCCAATCTTTTACCTGAGCTTTTGCCCGGAAAGAAGTGTCCGCAGCAACCCTCTTGCGGGTGCTGCGGACACTTGGCCTGACCTCTGCGGGGTGGGATCGGGGGCAGCGGAGACCCGAAAGGCCAGGCATGAGGCGGGGGATCACCGGAGGCTGCCGGATGCCCCGCCCCAATCCATGCGGCTTAACCGACGTTGAGCGGCAAGGCGACGAAACGGGCGCTGTCATCGCGGAAGACCCGCATCAGCACGGCCTTGCGGCCATCCTTTTCGGCCTTGGCCAGCGCCGCCTGAACGTCCGCCGGGGTTGAGACCTTCTGACCGGCGACTTCGGCAATCACATCACCGCGGGCAAGACCCTTGTCTGCGGCAGGCCCAGCCGGGTCCACGTTCAGGACCACCACGCCCTCGACATCAAGTCCGGCCTGGGAAGCGGATGCCAGATCAATTCCGAGATCTTCAAGCTCCGTCTTGCCCGCACCCTCATCACCGGCGGCCGCCATCTGCTGGCTGTCGGTCAGTTTGCCCAGCGTGACGGAGACATCCTTTTCCTTGCCATTGCGCCAGACCGTCAGGTCCACCTTCGTTCCCGGCGCATAGGCCGCAATCATGCGGGACAGCTCCCGCGGACCTTTCACGTCTGCGCCATCAACCTTGAGGATCGTGTCTCCGGCCTCAATCCCGGCCTTGGCGGCAGGGCTGCCGTTCTGCGGATCGGAGACGATTGCTCCCTGTGCATCGGCGAGGCCGAGGCTGGCTGCGATGTCATCCGTTACCGGCTGGATCTGGACGCCCAGCCAGCCGCGCGTCACGGCGCCATCCTTCTGCAGCGAGGCAACAACATCACGCGCCGTCGAAGCAGGGATGGCGAAGGCAATGCCGACGTTGCCGCCGGACGGCGAGTAGATGGCGGCGTTGATGCCGATCACCTCACCCTTCATGTTGAAGGCCGGGCCACCCGAGTTGCCGCGGTTGACCGGGGCATCGATCTGGATGAAGTCGTCATAGGGACCGGCGCCGATGTCACGGCCGCGCGCCGAGACGATACCGGCAGTCACGGTTCCGCCAAGGCCGAAGGGGTTGCCAATGGCCACAACCCACTCACCGACGGAAGGCGCATCTTCTGCGAAAGCCACGTAGGTGAATTTCTTGTCCGATTCCACCTTCAAGACAGCAAGGTCCGTGCGCGGGTCCGCCCCGATCAGCTTGGCCTTGTAGTCATGGCCTTCGTTGTCGGTCACGGTGAATTCCGTGCCCTTGTCGACCACGTGGTTGTTGGTCACCACATAGCCGTCATCGGAGATGAAGAAGCCGGAGCCCTGGGACATTTCATAAGGACGGGAATTCTGCTGGCCGCCACCCTGTCCTCCCTGGCCACGGCGCTCGAAGAAGCGCTTCAGCGGATGACCGTCCGGCAGCTCATCCATCCCCGGCAGGCCAAAGAAGTCTTCGCCGCCACGGAAATTCATCATGCGCGGCTGGGCGGCCTGCTTCACCTTGACGCTGACCACGGCCGGCTGCACGGCGGATACGACGTTGGAGAAATTCAGCGGGGCGGGCTGGCTCACCTCGACGGGGGCAGCAAAAGCATAATTGGAAGGAACGAGACCCTGAACGGTCAGAGCTCCGGCAAGGCCAAGAGCCATGGCACCAGCCAGCAGGCTTGCCTTGTGGCGGGCGAAGAACCCGGCGGAAGGCTTGCCGGACTGCTCAGAATTCTGCTGCTCGGACATGAAATCACTCCTCATCGTCTGACTGTCTTTCCGGCGCAGGCGGGGCACCGCGCCTTGTTGCAAACGAATATGGAGAGCGCCGCATTACAGGCGCCTGACCGGCGGATTAAACCTTCGTAATGTATTTTCACGCATGAAAAATCAGACACTGTTACAAGTAACAATTAGCAAAAATACATCCGGAAACATCAAATTTTCAGCATTCAACTTATCTCTCCGTAAATCTGTTTTCTGCAATGTCCAACACACATACACCGCATTGTATAGAGGACAGAATGCTGAGATCGCTTGTTGATCTGGCGAAGGAAAGCTGCAGCGGCAAACGCCGCGAACTGATGGGCCATATCGCCAGCCTCTTCATTGAAGGCGCAGACCGCCACACGGATGAAGAGCTGACGCTGTTCAATGACATCCTGATCAATCTGCTTGATCTGATAGACATCAATGAGCGCCGGGAGTTTTCCGGCCGGATGGCGCATGTAGATACAACGCCCCGTCCGCTCATCCTCAAACTGGCCAATGACAAGGCGGATGTTGCAGCACCTGTACTGGAGCATTCATGCGTGCTCACGGATGAGGATCTTTTCCAGCTGGCCCGGACCAAGGGGCAAGATCATCTGATGGCTATTTCGCGGCGGGGCAGTCTCAGGCCGAAGATCACCGATGTGTTGCTGGAACGGGGCGAAAAGCCTGTCCAGCACTCGGTTGCGGCCAATACGGGCGCAGAGCTTTCGGATTGGGGCGGGCGGCTTCTGGTGAAACTCGCCGAAAGTGACCGGGAGCTGCGCGAGGCACTGACCGAACGGCACGATCTGTCCAAGCCGAACTTCGACAGGCTTTTGTCCATGCTGCCCGCCGACCGTCAGGCAAAGCTGCGCTACATCTTTGAAAACAACGAGCGGATGGCCCGCAACCTGTTCAAGGAGGCGAGCGCCCTTGTTGACGAGGGAAAGCTGGAGCGGCGCAAATCACGCCTGAATGCCAAGGCAACACTGAAGGATCTGCGCGACGGTCACAAGCAGCTGGACCAGGCTGTTATCGAGTACAGTCTGTCCAACGAACTCTACGAGCTTGCTTTCCTGCTCGGCCAGTTCGCCCAGATCGACGAAAGGTTTGTCCGCAATATCATGGTGCGCCCAGATGTTGAGGCCATTGCCGTCCTGTGCAGATCAGTCGGAGTAAGCGACACCGCCTTCGGCGCGCTTTGCAAGGCCCGCTGCCGCCACATGCGCTGCCCCTCCACTCAGGTGGATCATTGGGCAGGAGAATACCGGATCCTCTCAGAAGCAGAAGCACAGCGCACCATGCGCTTCATCAAGGTCCGCCTGTCTGTCATGGCAGCTGCGGCGGCGTGAGGAGCCCGCATCGGGAGGCGTGGTATTACCTGCCCTGCCCGGATGCGTCTGCCTCTGGTTCCTCCTTGAGGATCGCCGCCAGCTCAGCCTCTTCGGCAGCTGTCAGAGGCTCAGCTTCGGCTATGGCTGCCCTTCGCTTCTGACGCCGGGACGCCACCAGAACCGCGATACCTCCAGCGAAGAGAGCCAGGGGCGCAGAGGCCCACAAAAAGATCGTGTTCCAGCCGATCCGCGGCTTCAGCAGCACAAATTCACCATAGCGGGAAACGAGATAGTCGATGACAGCCTCATTGCTGTCGCCCGCGACAAGACGTTCACGCACAAGCACACGCAGATCCTTGGCGAGCGGTGCATCGCTGTCGTCGATCGACTGGTTCTGGCAAACCATGCAGCGCAGCTGTGCAGAGAGCTCCCGCGCGCGCGCTTCCAGCGCAGGATCTGGCAGGATTTCGTCCGGTCCAATGGCGAGGGCAGTTCCGCACAGCGAAAAGACCATGAGCAGGCTTGCAAGAAAACGTCTCATCCGGCTCACTCCGCTGCCACGGTTTGCGGCTTGCCTGCCTTCGCCTTGGCCGGCTTGGGTGCCCCGACCCTAAGGCGCCGGTCGGTCAGGGATACGGCTCCACCCAGCGACATCACCAGCGTGCCCAGCCAGATCAGGGTGATCAGCGGCTTGTGATAGGCGCGCAGGTCCACACTGCCGTCCGCGTGGCTTTCGCCCAGAGAGATGTAGAGCTGCGAGAAACCGAAAGTGGCAATCGCCGCCTCGGTCGTCGGCATGCCCCGCGCCGTATAGACCCGCTTCGAAGGATCCAGCTTTGCGACTTCGCTTCCGCCCGAGCGCACGGTAAAATGCCCCACCTGCGCCGTGAAGTTCGGCCCCTGCTGGGGCGCGACGCCGTCAAACGTGAACTGATAGCCGGATACGTCAAACGTATCGCCCGGCTTGGCGTTGCGCACCACCTCAATCTGGAAAGCAGAAGCCACCACGATGCCCAGAACGGTCATGCCAAGGCCAAAGTGCCCCAGCACCGTTCCCCAGGCCGAACGCGGCAGACCAAACAGGCGCGGCAGACCACGCGCAAGGCCGACTTCGAGAAGCCTGCTGCGGGAGATGACTTCCGCAATCGAGCCCGCCATCACCCATACTGCGAGGCCAACACCCAGCGGCGCCAGAACACGGTCCATGCCCCAAAGCCAGAAGACAAAGAGCGTAGCTACAAGTGTCAGGCCGAACACTGCATAGAGCCTTTCACAGGCTGCCAGCAGATCGCCGCGCTTCCAGGCCAGCAGAGGACCAAAAGGAACCGCAATCAGCAGCGGAATCATCAATGGGCCGAAAGTCAGGTTGAAGAATGGCGCCCCTACGGAAATTTTCTCACCCGTCAGTGTCTCGAGCGCCAGCGGATAGAGCGTGCCCACAAACACCGCCGCGCAGGCTGCCGTCAGGAACAGATTGTTCAGGACCAGCGAACCTTCACGGCTGATCGGCGAGAAGATCCCTCCCTGCTTCAGCATCGGCGCACGCCAGGCGTAGAGCGCCAGCGAGCCGCCAATGAAGACGCACAGGATTCCCAGAATGAACACGCCGCGTGACGGATCGACCGCAAAGGCATGCACGCTGGTCAGAACGCCCGAGCGGACGAGGAATGTTCCAAGCAGCGACAGGGAAAAGGTGAAGATGGCGAGCAGAACCGTCCAGACCTTCAACGCCTCGCGCTTTTCCATGACGATGGCCGAATGCAGCAGTGCTGTGCCAGCCAGCCAGGGCATGAAGGACGCATTCTCGACCGGGTCCCAGAACCACCAGCCGCCCCAGCCCAGTTCATAATAGGCCCAGTAGGAGCCCATGGAGATACCGAGCGTCAGGAACAGCCAGGCCAGCAGCGTCCAGGGCCGTACCCAGCGCGCCCAGGCCGCGTCAATCCGCCCGAGAATCAGCGCTGCGACAGCAAAGGAAAAGGTGATCGAGAAGCCGACATAACCCAGATAGAGCAACGGCGGATGGATCGCGAGGCCAATGTCCTGCAGAATCGGGTTGAGGTCGTTGCCCTCGAAAGGCGCCTCGGCGATCCGCTGGAACGGGTTTGATGTGATCAGGATGAACAGCAGGAAAGCCGTCGACACCCAGGACTGGACACTCAGGACAGTCGCCCGCAGCGGTGCGGGCACATTGCTGCTGAACAGGCCCACCAGGGCCCCGAAGAGCACCAGAATAAGCACCCACAGCAGCATGGAGCCTTCGTGATTGCCCCAGACACCGGAGATCTTGAAGATCAGCGGCTTGGCCGAATGGGAGTTCTCCCAGACATTCAGGACGGAAAAATCGGAACTCAAATAGGCCCAGGTCAGCGATGCGAAGGAAATCGCGACCAGCACAAAGATCAGATTGGCGACAGGCGCCGCAACGGACATCAGGCGCAGATCGCCGGTCTTGGCGCCCCACACGGGCACCACCGACTGCACCAGCGACATGACAAGCGCCAGTACAAGGGCGAAATGGCCGGCCTCAACGATCATGCGTCCTGTTCTCCCTCACGCCAGTCCGGCCCCCGGCACGGACGGCATCAATTGCTTTGCTGATCCTCATCGCCCTTCCAGACGCCCTGTTCCTTCAGGGCATCGGCGACTTCTTTCGGTACATAATTCTCGTCGTGCTTGGCCAGCACGTTGTCGGCCTTGAACACCCCGTCGGGTCCGATCATGCCCTCTGTCACGACGCCCTGCCCTTCGCGGAACAGGTCGGGCAATATGCCCTTGTAGGTCACCTGCACGGTGTTCGCCGTGTCAGTCACACGGAACAGAACTTCCGCGTTGGCACGCCGCTCGACCGAGCCGTCTTCAACAAGCCCGCCCAGACGGATGCGCTGGCCCGGCGCAATCTGCTTCGTGATCACATCGGTCGGTGTCTGGAAGAAGACAATCTGGTCGCTCAGCGCATAAAGGATCAGGCCGGCAGCAGCGGCAAGCACGGCTCCGGCTCCTCCGATCAGCGTAAGGCGGCGCTGTTTTCTGGTCATTCCCCGCTCCGCTCCCTCACGGTTCCAGCTATTTCAGGTCCTCAGGATCCGAGCCCGAGTTCCTTTTCCAGGTCTGTCAGGCGGGCCAGCGCGTCCTGATCCTGCGCCATCGCCTCGCGTGCCTTGCCGAGGCTGTCCCTCGCTGCATCACGCGCCCCGAGAACGATCTGGGAGCGCACGAGCCGTTCCCATTCATCAATCGAGCCACCATCCGCATTTAACCTCTGCTGAAGGCCGTCCACCATGCTCTGGATCATGGACTGACGATCTTCTGCAGCCATTTCGCTGGCGGCCTCTATGTCTTCTGCCGCCGGGCCTGGTAATGCAGCAGGCAGGACGCGCCCCTCGACAACTGCCAGCTCCTGCCGGGCGACCGGCACCCAGGGTTCATTGCCATCAGCACTTGCCAGCAGTTGCTTCCATGCCCTGATGGCTTCGTCCCTTTTGCCGTCCTGCCCCAATGCCAAGGCCAGAAAAAACCGGGGCTTCACAGCATCAGGCGATAGGGCGGCCGCCCGCTCGAAAGCCGTCTTGGCATCCGCGGTCACCACGCCGCGGGCGGCAACGGTCAGCGCTTCACCCAATCCCGATTCCAGATCCTCGCGGCTGCCGTTCAGGCGAATGGCGTTGCTGTAGGCTCTTGCAGATTCTTCCGGGCGCCCCATCGACAGATAAACGGGTGCAAGAACTTCCCAGCCGCGTCCATCGGCCGGGTTCTGGGCGAGGTGCTGCTCGACGCGGGCAATCATCTGGCTCACCGGCAACGTCTCGGCCGGCGCATCAAGCCGCGCCTGCAGCGGCTGGTCCGGGTAAGCTGGAGAACCGATGGTCAAGTAAACAGCGACAGTTGCCAAAGGCACCGCAACCAGCGCCAGCATCAAGACTGCCGTGTGCCGGGCTCCGCCGCTTCCGGACCCAGCCAGCGGCTCGCCGGCCTCTTCCGTTGCGCCCTTGCGCAGAGCCAGAAGACGCCGGGCAATTTCGGTGCGCGCCGCCTTGGCCGCGGTCTCGTCAATGACGCCCCGGGCAAGATCCTTCTCCAGCTCGTCGAGCTGCGCCTTATAGACAGCTTCGCCCGCAGACGCTTCGCCGTATTTGGAAAACGTGGCGGGCCCGCGCCGCAGGGGCACGAGAATGGACAGCGCAGCCAGGGCGGTCAGAACGGCAAAAAAGATCCACAGTGTCATGCGGTCATATAGATCGAGACACACCCCGTCTGGCAACAAAAGAGTGTGTGACCTTGGGTCGCGGTGAAAACACGGATCTGGAAAACACGGACAGACCGGCGCCCTCAGGCTGCTGCGGCCATCGCGCTTTGGCGGCTTCGCCTCAGAAGAGCGGCATATTCCTGCCCGAAACAGATTTCACTCAGCAGAATGGCTGCCTCGGCGGCAGAAGCAACAGCCTCTTTCTGGGCTCCTTTCGCCTTTCCCAGATCGGAAATCAGGGAGCGCGAGATAATCTCCAGTGTCTGCTCGACCGACTGGCGTGCCCGCTTTCCAGCTTCATTCACGGCCAGGACCTCGGCAGCGCTGCGGCTCAGGTCCAGCACACGAAGCGCGCGAACGGCCGCATCAAGGGCCGCATCATCCGGCCGATTCTCACCCGGCTCTCCGGCCTTGGGCACCAGCAAGGCGCGGCGGACAGCGCCCGCAGCCCCGGAAAGCTCATCAGCAACAGCCCCCGAAATGCTCCGGCGGGTTTCGGCGATCCGGCTGCGCCACTGGTCGGCGCCCGTCAGATCCATGTCCAGTTCCACCCCTTTGACCACGCAGACATAGGCGGATAGCGCGGCAGCAAAACCAACGGGGTCGGGGTTGTTCTTGCGGTGCTCATGGGCCAGCAGATGCAGCCGCTCCACCTCCGAGATCACAATCGAGGCAAAGGGCGCATACCGGGTCTTCGTCAGCCACCTGGCGCCGCGCACCTTCGCCAGCCGCTCCGCAAAGGGGCCAAGCGACCAGGGTGCCTCCGCCCGGTCCAGCATGGCGGCCGCGATCACCGGCACATCTTGGGGATGGCGCGTGGCATAGGCGGAAACCAGATCAAGGATGTCCCTATCCTGTTTCAACGCCCGCTCGCTGAGCGTGTCAGGAATGCGCCGGAGGAAGGCTCTCAGCCAGGGCTCCGCCTTGAACACCTTGGCCACATCGGCAAGATCCTGCAGCGCACGTTCGCCGCCCAGCATCATCTTCAGCCGGCGCTGCTCGCGTTCAGATGCGGCGCAGTCCTCGAGAATGCCCGTCAGCGCCTCTCCCGCCTGCTTACGCAAGACAGCAGCCACGCGGTGAACCCGCTCGTCATCATCCGGACGCTTTTCCAGAAACTCGACCGCCCGGGAAATGTCGTCCGCCAGGACATCACGCTCCATCCAGCTCCAGAATTCACTCAGATAAGGCCGGTAAATCCGGCCTTCCTGCTTGTGGGGAAGCTGTTCATTTATGGCAAAGGCATCGAGCGGCGCGAAAAAGCTCCGCTCCAACTTCTGGCGCCCGTCGCGGCCGGCATGCCGGGCTGGAATTGCATTCACAGGCTCTTCGCCGGAGGCTTGCCCAGACAACAGAGCCAGCGCGGCCGCCAGAATAAGCTCTGCATGGGGCTCGTTCTGTCCAAGTGCATGTGTCCTCTCCAGGCTTCTGGCCAGCATGGAGACAGCACCCGGAGACAGCTCTCCGAGATAGGACTGTATCTTCCTTTTCAGAAGATCCTGATCGGTCATGATACGCAGAACTTTGATCAACCGGATAAGACTGGCGGGAAGCCTAGCACTTCAGGGCTTAAGTGTTCCTTTCCAATTGGTTGACCTGAACATTAAAATCCTGCACGTCCTCCAGATCACGGCGTTGCTTGCAAAAACAGAAAACCCGCCGGAAACCGGCGGGCCGCAAGTCGGACCGGGATATGCGAAGCTCTGATGCGGCTCAACCGATCGGGCGCCACAGCCCCTTTTCGTCGGTGCAGGCCGTTGCGCGGGCCACCACAGGCACGGGATTGTCCTTGGACGTCACCTGATGGGTGAACTCCCGGCACTCGGTGTTGTTGACCTGATATTTGGGCCCCGGACGAACTTCACCTTGCCGTCCGGTCCGCGGATTGTCCCAGCGCACGGCGCCACCTGCGCCCGGCGTGGCCAAAGCCTGCTTTTGCGCCTCGGCGGCCACACGCCGGTCACTCGTTTCCAGCACGAGGCCGGGAGTGCCTTCCAGCAGCTTGTTGATAGCTGCGTTGGCTTCGGCCTCAGCGATGGATTTCTCGGAGCGGCCAAAAGCCGATCCCCACAGATCCGCGCCGCCGGAGCTGCTGTCACTGCCGAGCGAGCCGCAAGCCGACAGGCCTGCAGACAAGAGCACAATCAACCCACTTTTGCTCAACCGCATCTCGCACTCCATCAACCGGCCGCCAAGGACCGGTTCGCGCGTTCTCAAACGCGACAACGCAAGAATGGTAACAAGGTTCCCATACTGCGCCCGTTATCCTTAAAATTTCCCAAATTTATGGCCGAATCACGCCATCTTGATGAAACATTAGGGATGTTGCAGCGCACTCTTAGTGATGTAGGTCACAGGGTGGCGGACGTCCAGTAAAGCTGCATTACCCAACCTTACAGAGTCCCTCCTGCAAACCCGTGCGGCGCATGGGCAGTGTCACGGTGTAATGCGTCAGCACCGAAAGACCTGGCGTCAGACCCCAGGCAGCAGCAGGCGTGCTTTCAGTCCGCCAAGTTCCGAAGACGACAGCTCGAAACTGCCGCCATAAAGCCCCGCCAGATCGGCAACGATCGACAGCCCGAGCCCCGTGCCGGGCACGCTTTCGTCCAGCCGCTTGCCGCGTTTCACGGCTTCCTTGCGCTGCTCCTCCGTCAGGCCCGGCCCGTCATCCTCGACGATGATTTCGATGAACTGACGGCCTGGGGTTCCGGTGTCTGTCAGCCGCGATGTCAGCCGCACCTCGTACCTTGCCCACTTGCAGGCATTGTCCATCAGGTTCCCGGCCATTTCCTCGAGGTCCTGCTGCTCGCCCCGAAAGCGCATCCCTTCGGCGCAATCGGCGGAGATATCCAGCCCTTTGGCATCATGGATGCGTTCCATCACGCGGGCCAGCTTTGTCAGAACCGGTTCGGCCGGAGTTGCCACGCCAATCACCCGCCGCTGGGCAGCCACCCGCGCCCGCTCAAGATGATGGTCAACCTGCGTGCGCATGATGCCGGCCTGTTCGGCCATCTTTTCCGCAAATGGCCCGCCCTGTGCCCGGGCTTCATTGGAAATCACGCTTAGCGGCGTCTTCAGGGCATGGGCCAGATTGCCCACATGCGTGCGGGCGCGCTCCACCACTTCCCGGTTCGAGGCAATCAGCGCATTCAACTCCACGGCAAGCGGGGCAAGTTCCGAGGGCAGATCCTCCTCCACCCGCTCGGCGTCGCCCTGCCGGACCGCCGCCAGCGATGCCTGCAGGCGCTTCAGCGGCACAAGTCCATAGCGGACCTGAAGAAACACCGCAGCCACCAGCCCGAGGCCAAAGACGAACAGCGTCAGCGCCACCTGCCCGGCAAAGGCTCTCACATCCTGCCGCAGCCCGGCTGTGCGACCGGCCACGGCAATGAGATAGCTTTTGCCTCCGAAGGAGATGATCCGCTGCGTCACCCGCAATTCGTCGTCACCCGGGCCTATCATGGCGGCGCTGCCGCTGCGCTCCCCCTCGCCCAGCGCGGGAAGGTTCAACGGATCTCCGAGCAGCGAAGGCGAGGCGAACACCCGCTCGCCTCCCGCCAGATCCGTCACCGTCCAGTACCAGCCCGAAAGCGGCAGGGAGAAGCGCGGCTCTCCCAGATTGTCCGGCCTGTTCAGCGGCTCTCCGGCAGCGGCAGGCGCCATCGCGCCAATGATGCTCTTCTGGTAGACCTCAAGCTGGCTGTCAAAGCCACGCTCCACCGCCTCGCGGTAAAGGCCGACGAGGATAACGCCCGCGATCACAAGCGCTGCCGTCGACCAGAGCGAGGCAGCGAGCACCAGCCGTGTTGCCAGAGACCTGCGCCGCGGCGGCCCTGCCGCCTCACTCGGCGAAGCCTGATCCGGCCCGCTCACACCGGTTCTCCCATCCGGTAGCCAAGCCCACGGATGGTTTCGATATAGTCACCGCCCAGCTTCTTGCGCAGGCGTCCGACAAAGACCTCGATCGTATTGGAATCCCGGTCAAAATCCTGATCGTAGAGATGCTCCACCAGCTCAGTGCGGGAGATCACCTTGCCCTTGTGGTGCAGCAGATAGGCCAGAAGGCGGTATTCCAGCGACGTCAGCTTCACCGAACTGCCACCCACTGTCACCCGGCTGGTGCGCAAATCGGCGCGCAGGTCACCGCATTCGATTTCATTGGAGGCAAGGCCGGCCGCGCGGCGCACCAGCGCCCGCACCCGCGCCAGCACTTCCTCCATATGGAAGGGCTTGGCCACATAGTCATCCGCGCCCGCATCAATGCCAGCCACCTTGTCAGACCAGCGGTCGCGGGCGGTCAGGATCAGCACAGGCATCGTGCGCTTGTTCCGGCGCCATTTTTCCAGCACCGAAATGCCGTCGAGCACTGGCAGGCCGAGATCCAGCACCACAGCGTCATAGGGCTCCGTGTCGCCGAGATAGTGCCCCTCCTCGCCGTCATAGGCACGATCCACAACATAGCCCGCTTCGGTCAGTGCCTCGGCAAGCTGGCGGTTCAGGTCCTTGTCGTCTTCAACAATGAGGAGGCGCATCTGTCTTCCCGGATGGATCTGTCTATCGTCACATTTAGGCGAGTCTTCGCCCTGTGCCTACCGGCTGGCATCGACAACGACTGTCGTCACCTGTCCGTTGGCCAGCACGGAGAGACGGTAGACATAGCGCCCGCCCTCGATACACAGCTGCGCCTTGACGATTTCGCCGCCCACGGAGCCTGCAACAGCACCCAGCGGCTGCGCCTGCCCGCTTGCCACGGCCTGCTGTGCCTCGCCCTGCGACAGGCAATTGGCTGCAGCCGGGACAAGTCCGGCAAGAAGAAAGAGAAGGGCGGCGGCAAAAGATCTGGTCACGGGACTGTTCCTGCTTCGGTTCGGGCCGGAAGTATCCCTTTTGTAGCTGCCTCTGCCTGAATGGCAAATGAACGGGGCTGACAGTCTCCCGTCAGCCCCAAGCATCTTTTCAGGCCCCGCTTACTTGCGCCAGGCCGCAGGCTCCGTCGTCACATGCCGCAGGAGGATGTTGATGAGGCCGATCGCCATGACGGCAAACGGCCCCCAGCCACCCGGTAAAATTTTGCTCCAGTCGATCACCTCCAGCTGGTCCAGCACTCCGCCACCCAGACTGGCGATGCCAACCGCTCCATTGAAGGCAAGTGTCTTCCAACCATTCATGTGCCTGTCCTTCCGCATCAGGTTTCAGGAAATGAGCTGGCGGGCAAGCAGCCGGATACGGCCCCGGTTTGCCCACACCAGATAGGTCACGAAGGCAAGGCCAGCCAGCGCCAGCCCCCAGCCAAGGACTTCCACCCAGGCATCGCCATTCGAAACGGAAACGCCCGCGCCAGTCGCACCGCAGATGAGTGTTCCGGCCACACCTTTCTGCTTTCCAACGGCGCGCTCCAGTTCGGAGAGGGTTGCCGGGCCCAGCCTGCCGTCGAGCTTCAGCGGCGGGTGCTCGATCTGGAATGCCAGCACCGCCGCCCGTGTGATCGGCCCTTCGATCCCGTCGGCAGGGCCGGGCTTGAAGCCAAGCCGTGCCAGCATCTGCTGGCCCCGCATCACCTCAGGGTCCGGCTCGGGCAAGGAGTTATGCCCGTTGAAGCCATAATCGCCCCCCTGAAGAAGCTGGGCTTCTTCGGACCTGCGCCGGACCAGTCCCGGCAGAATGCGCCCTCCGGCCCGGATGCCGGTCATGGCCAGCAGCCGCGCGGCCTCGGCCACGTTTCCGGCCGCCAGCGCCGCCGCCCAGCGCCAGGAGAGGCACTGTTCTCCGAGATTGTAGACAGCCGAAACAACCGCATCGAACTGGTTCTGCGGCAGCTTGCCGAAGCGGCGCAGCACCGCAGCGCCATATTCATGATCTGCCAGCGTCTTCAGCACGGTATTGGCATCGGCGCGGTCGATCATGTCTCCGGCCTTGAGGTCCTTGCGGCCCCGCTTCGTCCACCAGTCACGGAACAGCCGGGAGGCAAGGGTGAAGCCGTAACCGATCGTCGGCACCCCGGCCGGATCCATGTAGGCACGCGAGGAAAAGCCCTCGTGCCGGGCAATAAAGGCAAGCCCTTCAGGACTGACATTCATGATCATCACTCCCTCGACAACACTTGAACTCGTGGCCTTGCGCCTTCACGCTGCAGGCACCCCCGCGATCAGGCACTGCACCGCCACGCGGACGGCACCGCCGGTGAAGTTCCCGCCATTGGCCGACAGGCGCACGCTGGTGGGCGCATAGAAGGCGGTCGGGCCAATCACTCCCGCATTCTGCGCTCCGGCGGTGATGCCCAAAGCCCCGCCAAACTTCGACCTTTCGGAAGAAAGTCCGCAGTCATAGGACGCAGCACCTGTGACTGTTGTGAGTGTCCGGCAGGAGACGGCGAAGACCACCGCCCGGTCCGGGATCAGGCCCGGCGCCTCCACATGAGCCCCGCTCATCCCGGAGAGCGTCGCCTCCAGCACGGAGAGACCTGCCGTCGCCCCGCCGCTGCTGCGGGCCAGCACCATCTGCGGCCCGAGCAGTGCGGCATAGTCCCGCCAGCCCCCACCGGAGAAAACCAGCAGCTTGCCCTCGGACGCGAGAAAGGCCCGCAGCCCCTCAAAGCCCGGATAAAACACCCAGGCACCGCCGCTGTAATGCGCCGCCTTGCCCTCGTGTCCGGTGAAATCCCCCCAGGCACCGGAGGCGACCAGAAAGCTATCCCCCTCTCCGGCAGCGGCAGGCGGCGCCTGCCGCTCCTCGATCAGCCGCAGATGCGCCAGCGCATCCAGCCGCACCAGCGCCTCGTTGTGGGTCACGTGTTTCTGCGCTTGAGCTGCCGCAATCAGCGGCAGGCCCAGCCTTGCTGTCTCAGACATTCAACACCTCTTTCAGGAATGCGCCCGGCCCTGCCTCGGGCGAAATCTGGCAGACCTGAACCGCAAGGCTCGCCACTGGCCCGCCGAAGTCGGCAGATTCATCCGCAGCCGGATAGACCAGGCTGGTGGCCGTGCTGGTCAGCGACCGCAGAACGCTCCCGCCCGGGGCGGACAGAATGTCCACGCGGTAGACTTCCGCCGTCTCGCCCAGCGGCACCTCCGCAAGGTCCCAGCTGTCGCCGCCCTTTCGGGTCCGCCGTATCCACGACAGGCGGATGCCTCCGCTCTCCCGCAATGCCCTCAGATGCACCGGCGCCAGCGGCAAGGCCGCCCGGCCGCTCGCCGCAAAGTCCACATCCCTCCGGGCTGCCGTGTCCAAAGCCGCACCGGCGGGCAGGATTCGATAGGTCAGCGAACGCCCCAGCAGATCCGCCTCCAGCGGCAGTGCCGCATGGGTGCCATCCAGCAGAACAATGGTCGCACCGGCTTCAGCTCCAGCCGCCGCCTCTGTCTCGCTGCCCTTCTGCCCGCGCAGCAGCCCCGTCAGGCGGTACCGCCGCGTGCCCATCAGCTCCGCATTGCGGAACTGAAGCAGCTCATATCCACCCGTCCGGCTCAGAACAGCCATCGCATTGGCACCAGAAAGCACCGCTTCCGCATTGCGGCTTTGCATCAGCCCACCGTGGATCTCCACCTCGCAGACGGAAGCCTCATCCCATCGCCACACCGGCCCCGGTGGCAGATCCGCCGTCAGCGTGCCAGTGGTGGCCGGCCGCTCCAGCCGCGCCACTTCCTCAAAACTGTCGCCCGTCCGGCTGCGCAGCACTGCCAGTTCCCCCGGCCAGGGCCGCGCAAAAGCCGCAACCACGGGAGAGAAGGCACCATCCGTGTCCTGCAGCAGCGGCAGGTCCATCATCACCACATGCGGCGGCCCCGCTTCCGTATCCTGCCAGACAGACGCCCGGCTCTGCGGCGTGCGGGACACCGCCAGAACCGGCGCGCTGCGCACCGCCTCGATCTTCCGCGTCTGCGCAGTCTCGATCCGCTCGATCCGCAGGCGCAGCGCAGGCGAGAACACCTGATCCGGCGTTTCCGCAATCTCCACCAGATCGCCAACCTCAAATCTGGCCTCTGTTGGCGGCAGGGAGAATTCCACCCTCTCCCGCTCCGCCCAGACCCGCTGCAGCCGGGCATCCGCCGCCTGCATCAGCACCACCGGATTGGCCGTGACGGCCAGATCCTGCGAACTCACCGTCCGGCTTCCCCCTTCGAGGCGGCGGCTGGCCACCACCTGCCGGCGGAAGTCCTGCTGCGGATCTTCGCCTGACAACCGGATCTCGCTCGCCAGCTCGGCATTCTGCGCCCGCATCCGGCTCAGCAGCGGCTGGTCTTCCGCCTCTTCTGCCAGCAGGTGCCCGTCCAGCGCATACACTCTGCCCGTCCCGGCAATGGCAAAGCGCAGCCGGTCCCCCAGATCCAGCGCCTGCCCGCCAAAGGCCTCCAGAAGCGGTTCGATGGCATCTCGCAATGAAACTGGCCCAGCCAGCGTCATCCCTTCGACAACAGCGGCCGGCCCCAGCACGTCGCAGGCCTCACCATCGATGCCGAAATCCTCCAGCATCTGCCGTATCAATCCGGCAATACTCACCGAGCCAAGCCGCCCGTTCAGCCAGTGCCCGACCTCCCAGTTGCCCCCGTCCGACCAGACGTCGCCATAGACCGGAAAGGCCGGAAAAGGCCGGGCGTCATAGGTCCAAAGATGCAGATTGGCCTCATCCACCATCCGCCCGCCATAGACGGGTGAGACCGGATTGTCCCCGCGCGCCAGCTCCGGATGATTGCCGCCCCAGTAGCTCAATACCGCCTCCAGCCCCATCCGCTGCATGGCGTCATCACGCGTTCCGCTGGAAAAATGCGGCGGGGTGGATTCCGATGATTTCGGATCGACGAACACATTCGGCTGGTTCGCCCCACGGTCAATCGCCGGAATGCCCAGTTCGGTGAACCAGATGGGCTTGGACATGGGCACCCAGGCCGTCGCCGCACCCAGCTCCACCCCGCCCACCCGCTCCACATGCGGGTTTTCCCACCATCCCCGGATATCCTTGGCGCGGTAGACGAAGGGCTTGCCATAGGCCCCATCGGTGATCGGCGTGCGCTGTCCCGCCCGCCGCTCCGCATCCGAGCGGTAATACCAGTCGAAATACTCCCCGCCCGCCACTCCGGCCCGCAAGGCTTCAAGATCATAGGGTGCCTCGCCGTCTTCGCCCTTCAGGTCCGTCAGCGGCAGGTAATTGTCGATGCCGACGAAATCCACCGCTGGGTCAGCCCACAACGGATCCAGCGGAAACCGCACCTCCCCCTCCTGCGGCTGATGCGCGCCATATTCGGACCAGTCCGCCGCATAGGAAATCTTCGTCCCGGCCCTCAGCACGCCGCGCACATCTGCTGTCAGCGCTCTCAGTGCCATCACGAAGGGATAGCTGCCGCCGCCAGCGCTTGCCCTGGTCAGCCCGCGCATTTCCGAGCCGGTCAGAAAGGCATCAACACCGCCCGCCGCTTCCGCCAGATGCGCCAGATGCAGGATGAAACGCCGGTAGCCCCAGTCCTCCGCATTGCCGCTGAACCCGATCGCCTCGCCGCTCACACTGAAATGGGCGGGCATCGCGCTTCCCATGAAGGCCGCCACATCTGCCGCAACACTCCCCGAGGGCACGATCCGCCCGCGCCAGGGATAGACCGGCTGCGACGCCCCGCCCTCAGGCGCAGGCAGGCTGTTGCCAGCCGGGATATCCATGAGGATGAAGGGATAGAGCACCACCCTCAGCCTCCGGGCCTTCAGATCGCGGATGGCTGCAATCACGCTGGCATCACAAGGCGTTCCGCCAAAGGCTGGCCGCCCGTCAATCTGCGAAACAAGCTGCGCACCCGCTCGTGTCACCGGGCCCACCTGCCAGGTCATGCCGGAGGTGTTGCGGCTCGCTGTCTCCACCTTCGGCCGGATGGAGCACTGTCCGGCTCTAAGGTTATCCCCGAACCAGGCTACCACGAGCGCCACGCTCTCCAGCGCCGGACACAGCGCCTGCAATTCGTCCAGTGCCGCGTGCCAGTCGCTGGCGGCGATGGACGTGTGCCGGTTCACCACCACCGTCGTGCCGGTGGAGGGCTCGTCGGTGACCTTGGTGGGAGCATAGACAAACTCGCCCGCACCGGGGATCAGCGTCACAGCCTTCACCATTGGCTCCAGCCGCTCCACCACCCGCACCACCTCGAAGGACAGCTGCGGCAGACGGTTGCCGAAGCTCTCCAGCGGCAGCCGCTCGAACACCACATAGGCCGTCCCGCGATAGGCCGGAGCCACACCCTGCACGGCCGTGATCAAGGGATCCGGCCCTTGCGTCCGCGTGCCCGTATAGATGCGGTGATTGATGCCGGAGAGATCCAGCAGCTTGCCATCGGCCCACACGCGCCCGATCCGCGCCACCGGCCCTTCGCACAGGGCCACGGCCAAACTGCCGTAATAGCTGTAGCTGCGCACCGTCGTGCGTGATCCGCCGCCCGCCTTTCCGCCGGAGGTCTCCTCGCTGACTTCCTCCTCGAAACGTGTCGCCCAGATCACCTGCCCTGCCAGCCGCACCCGGCCATAGATCAATGGCAGGGAGGCCCCCTCAGCAGAGGACTGGACCGAAAGATCGGCCAGCCGGCCGGACTCCACCGTCCGGCTGCTGCCGAACAGGGAATTGTCGATCAGACTCCCGGCCACAGCGCCCGCCGCACGCCCCAGAATGCCACCAATGGCCCCAATTCCAGCCATGTTGCCAAGGGCCTGACCGGCCGCTGCAAGGATCAGGGTTGCCATGGCAGAACTCCGGGAAAGGAAAACACATGCGAAATGCGCCGCGACCACGCAGGCACCAGCGGGCTTTCGATCACGCCTGCCCGCTCATAGGCGTGGATCAGGCCGCCCGTTTCACTCAGGAGACCTGCGTGTTTCACCGGCGCTCCGTCGCGCCAGCGGAACAGCACCACATCGCCCGGCGCGCCAGTCCCTGACGCCGGCACAAGCCAGGTCCCGGCCGCCTTCAGCAGGCTCTCGCCCGCACTGCCCGCTTCCGCCCACTGCGGCGAATAGGCCGGCACAGGCACAGGCTCCGGCCCCACAAACTGGCGCCACAGCCCCCGGACAAGTCCAAGACAGTCGCACCCCACGCCCTTCAGCGAGGCCTGATGCCGGTAGGGTGTGCCGATCCAACTGCGCGCTTCGGCCAGCAACACCGCCCGTGAAATCCCGTCAGGAGACAATCGCCCCTCCATCGTTCTCACCTGAATTGCGGTTCGGGTAGGACAGGACGAAATCCGTCCCCGGCATATGCGGAAAGCCTTGAAAGTTCAGAGCATTGGCGAATCTCACCTGACAGGTGGCAAAGCGCTTGTCACAGCCCGCCGTCACCGTGATGCCGGTCCCGGCCGCCAGCATCTGCGGCGACGCCAGCCACAGCACCAGTTCAGCACCCACATCCGTCCGGTCGTGCCGGGCCACCTCGCAGGCAAAGCCGGACAGCGTGCCACTGGTCACCACCAGCCGCCCGCCGTCGAACCAGCCGCCGGCGTAGGAATGAAGTCCTGAGACCCGCAGCCGCCGCGCGTCATGCGAGAGGAGCACCGTTCCTGTTCCCCGGTAGGTGGCTGAGGTCAGATCCACACCGCAGCGCGCATCCCCCAGATCCGCGTCGCACTGGCCGGAGAACACCCGCCCCCGCCGCGCCTCCAGCGCCTGCGAAAGGCCGCGCAGCTCGGCCCGGAACACAAGCCCCGCTCGTGTCACCTCGCCGATCGTCGCCCGCCGCTCCAGGAGCACCTGCGAGGGATCAGCCCAGTTGACGAGATAGGCCCGAACCCCGGCTCCATCCCACAGCCCCGCCTCCAGTTCGGCGTCGCTCAGGCCCTCGCTCGTCAGGCTGCCGCTCACCTCGCCGCCACCCACGGCCAGTCCCGGCCCTTCCGTCACCGCGCTGCGCTCCAGTCCGTTGGCCGGGTGGCACATCACGCCCTGCACGGTCAGCGCCCGGTCGTGGTCGGTGAAGCCAAGCATCACCCCATCACTGCGCGTCACCAGCCAGCAGGCGCAAAGCGTCGTGATCCGGCCCGCCAGATGGGCGGCCAGTGCCTCGTCGATTGTTTTCATGGATGATTTTCCTGCTTCGCAGCGCGGACGACTTCCACGGCTTGCGGCAAAAATTCCTAGAGCCGGATTTCCACCAGCGGAATGGCCGGCGCCTCGCCTGCCTCAAAGTGCGTCAGGCTGAAATCCAGCGTATCGGTGTCAAACCGCACCGGCACATCGAACAGGAACCCCGCCCGCACCCTCGCACCGTTTGCAGGCGCGGCGGCAAGCACTACCTCGCCCGTCCCTGCATCAAAACTGAACGCCGCCGGAGCCAGCGCCACACCTTCCACGCTGACCTGCAGGCTTCCGGCAACCGGCAGCGTGATACTGCGCGTATAGGAAAGATTGCCTGTCCCGTAGATTTTCACCAGCGCAAACCGGGTCCGCGATCCATCCCCCAGCCCCAGCAGACAATCTCCTGCCCCAGGTGCCCCCCCGGCCAAGGCAGAACTGTTGTCAAAGGGATCTCGGAACCGGAACCCATAGAGCCGCCCCCTTGCCCGCTCGAAGAGCCCGGCCACCGCCCGCAGGTCCATCAGCGACCGCACGCCGGAGCCCGCATCATAGCGCCTGCGACTGTCCGCCCATCTGGCGTTACGGGCTTCCTGACCGCTCGCCAGCTGTACCACCTCGGTCCGGCGTTCCGGCCCGCCTCTGGCACCAAAGGCCACCGGCAATGGAAAACTCTCGTCCAGAAATCCAGCCACGGCATGCTCCCCCGTGTTCTTGCGGTTTTTTGATCTTGCTCAAAGACGGTTCCGGGTCGCCCGGCCATGGTCAGCACACATAAGGAGGACCTGAATGAGCCACGTTGCCCACGAACTTCATGAGGAATTTCCGGAGGCGGCCGGGGCGCTTCACGCGTTGAAGCTGTCCAACGCCCACTTTGCGAAACTGGCCGACGATTATCATGAAGTGAACAGGGAGCTTCACAGGATCGAGAGCGGCATTGCCCCTGCGTCTGATGAAGCTACGGAAGACCTCAAGAAGAAACGCCTTCACCTGAAGGACCAGATTGCAGCCATGCTGGCTGCCTGAAGCTTACAGATGCAAGCATTGGCCGGTCCGGTATCTCACCTGACCGGCCAATGCTTCCCGGGAACACCGGCCATTGAGCCCCTCCTCTTCAAGCCGGTGTTAGAGCCCGCGCCGTCCCCGTCCGACGGCGCGGGCCACCATTGCCGAGACTTGCGCTTCCGACCTGCGGAAACTGGGCGCATCCGGCGTGGTCACGTTGACGACCACCGTTCCCCCGCCATTGCCGTGAGGTCCAGCCACCCCCAGCCGTCCGTCCGCGCCGCGCTGCAGGGGCAAAATGGCCTCTGCCCCTGCCTCCCCCATCAGCCCCAGCCCACTGCCATGACCGAAAAAGGTCGGTGAGGACACCACGCCCCCGTCTGCGAACAACGATACACCGGAGCTGAACAGCCCGGACACGCCGCTTGCAACGCTTGAGGCTGCCGAACCCAGCAGGCTGCTCACCGCATTTCCCGCCAGATTTGTCAGCGGTGCCAGCGCACTGGAAAGCGTCCGCGACGACAGGCTCAGAACCATCGACTTCATCACGCTGTCGAGCGATTTGCCGCTGACCAGCGCAGACTTGAGACCGGTGTTCAGCACACGGGAAAAGTCGTTTGCCGTGCGCTGCATGTCCTGCATCTGAAGTGCCATCCGGTCGAGATCGGCACTCCCTGTTCCAATCAGGCTGTCGTCTGCCATCCCGTCTCTCCTTCATCCGGAAAACGCTGCATCAGCGCCTCCAGCCCACGGCGGTTGAGAGCACCCGCTCCCCGCCGGAGGCCCAGCGCGAAGGCCAGTTCACGCGGCGTCGCGGCCCAGGTTCCGGCCGGACTCCAGCCGAGGCGCCCCATGGCGGCATGAAGCACCGCCTCCCATGGAAACGCCCCGGCCCCGCCCGCCGCAGCCTTATGCCCCGCGCCGCCCCTCAAGGGCGCGCGGTGCCCGTGGCTGCCTCCGCTGTCTCTTCGGTGCCACCAAAGGTGATCCGCAGCAGATCCGCCGCAATCGCCGCGAAACCGGCCACGCCGCCGGGCGCCCGCATCATCGCCACCTGCTCGTCGGAAACGCTGTTGCCCGCCCCGCGCAGGCCCGCTCCCAGCACGCGGATGATGTCCCGCGCCGCCAACCGCCCGCTGGCAAAGCGGTCCACCAGCCCCTGCAGATCCTCGCAGGCAAAGGCCGCCTCCAGTTCCGCCAGCGCGCCCAGCGTCAGCACCAGCGTCCATTCCCGCCCGTCCAGCATGGCGCTGATTTCGCCTCTCAGCCGGTTCGTCATCCCTGCCGCTCCCCTCAAAGGGCCGTAAAGGCCAGTTCGCCCGCGGACTCAAGGGCGATCTCATAGGTCACCTCCCCGTCATGCTGTCCGGCATATTCCAGCGCCGTGATCTGGAACGGCCCCTGAAGCGTGCCGAAATCCGGGATCACCACCTGAAAGGCCCTGATCTCGCCACTGAAAAACAGCGCCCGCGCCGTCTCGTCCGCGCTGGCGTCACGGAAAAGGCCGGAGCCCGAGATGCTGGCACTGCGGGTGCCTGCCCCAGCCAGCAATTCCCGCCAGCGCCCGGCGCTGTCCGCATTGGTGATGTCCACCGCCGCCGCATTGAGCGCGATCCTGCGGGCCCGAAGCCCCGCAAGTGTCACAAAGGAATTGCCGCTGCCCGTGCCGAGCTTCAGCAAAAGGTCACGTCCACGCTGCGCCGCCATTGCGCGCTCCTTGCCGTTTGATGTGTTGCTGTCAGTCTTCCGGGCCGGTCACGGCACGCAGGCGCAATGCCGCCCGCCAGCTCCGCCCGTCCCTCAGCCGTTCGCTGGATGTCTCGACGGCCCGCAGATCGGCCAGATGCCAGCCGTTCAGGCTGAGGCTGGAACCGAAGAGCGCCTCTGCCGCCGCCTTCACGCCCTTCACCGCCTCATCGCGGCTGTCTGCTCGGGAGTAGAGCGCCAGCACCACCTGATGCTCCATGCCCTCGTCCGGCTCACCGGCCAAAGGCCGGGACGTGATGCTCTCCAGCGTCAGATAGGGATGCGCCGCACTGCGCGGCGCCCCGTCGTGCACGTGCCCCACGCCGAGAATCAGCGTCAGGTCAGCGTTAGTGGAAAGCCGGGCAATCAGCGCGTCGCGCAGCGCCATTTCGCCGGTCATGCCTCTTCCTCCTCGCACAGGCACTGGGTCCAGCGCCGCCGCCCGTCCGGGTCCGCCGCCGCCAGCACGCGGTAGCTCTTCGCCCCGTCCGCGATGCGCCATCCGCCCGCAATGTCTTCGCGGTGCCGCAGGCGGATTTCATGCGTTGCCACGCCATCGGCCCGCGCATCACTCGCCCGCTCCGCCTGGCTGCGCAGCCGCACCGCCACATGGTCGGCGCCCATGTCCTCAAAGCTTGTCTGCGCCGCGCCCCCGGCATCCGCAGTCCGCTCCGGCTTCCACAGCCGCACCAGACGGCGCAGATCCCCCGCCCCGCTCACAGCAGCACCAGACGATAGGTGGAAAGCAGCCGGTCCAGCGCCTGCGGCATGGTGCCGTTGCCGAACTCGACGGAGGCCTCCCGGTTCTCGTACCAATGCGCCGCCAGCAGCAGGATTGCCTGCCGCAAAGGCTCAGGCACCGACGAACCATTTGGCCCGTATCCGGCAATGAACTCAATCTGGATCCCGTTCACCGGCTCAACCGGCCCCATTCCCGGCGCCGCCCTGAGGCTTCCCGGCTCGGAACCACGGTAGAACCGCCAGGCACCGGACGGCAGCGGCTGTGGCACCCCGTCCCCGTCCATCAGGTTCACCACCAGCACGTCCTGCACCGGCCCCACCGGCAGGCGCACCGCCCGCCCTGCAGGCCACGCATCCAGCATCACCTGAAGCGTCTGCGTGATCAGCGCCCGCCGCGTCAGGGCCTCCACATGCTGGCGTGCCGCCTTGATGTAATGCTCCAGCAGGGCATCTTCCTGCGTGTGAACAAGGCGCACCTGCGCCCGCAGTTCAGCCACGCTCACCGGCTCCACCGCTGGCGGGCTCGTCACCATATGGGTCATCTTGTCCTCGGAAAATCACGCCACCCGCGCGGCCAGAAAAAGACGGGCAGAAAAAAGGCCGCCCCGGTCAGCCGGGACGGCCCATCCTCATCTCATCGGCTCAGCCTGCCCTCAGGCGGAGAACACCAGCAGCTTGATGGCCGCGAAGTCCTGCACGCCGCCGCCGACACGTTTGGTCGTGTAGAACAGCACATAGGGCTTGGCCGAGTAGGGATCACGCAGGATGCGCACGCCCGTGCGGTCCACCACCAGATAGCCGCGGCGGAAATCACCAAAGGCAATTGCCGCAGCACCCGTGGCAATATCCGGCATCGCCTCCGCCTCGCTGACCGGGAAGTTCAGCAGGGTTGCCGGCGCATCGGAACTCACCGGCGGCTGCCACAGGTAGTTGCCGTCAGCATCCTTCATCTTGCGCACCGCCGCCTGCGTCCGGCGGTTCATGACGAAGCGCCCGTTCTGCCGGTAGCCGCTCTTCAGCGCATAGACGAGGTCGATCAGCTTGTCCGCCGGGCTGGTGGCGGCAAAGGCGGCATTGACGCCGGTGTTGAGCGTCCCGAGAGAGCCCCAGGCCCAGGCACTGTCCGCAAGCCGCGGCACCGAGAGGAAGCCAACCGGCTTGTTCACCCCGTCGCCATTGACAAAGGCTGCCCCCTCCTGTTCGGCGAAGGCAGTTTCCACCTCCTCGGCAAGCCACTCATCCACATTCACCGCCGCATCCTCCAGCAGCGAGGCGGTGGCCGCAGGCATGGCGTAGAGCTCCATCGCCGGGAAGGTCAATTCTGCCAACGTGGGAGCGGCCGTCTGCGGCCTTGCGGCTGTCTCGCCCACCCAGCCGGTCTGCGGGCCGGAGATGGCGAAGGGCTTCTTGAAGACACTCGACGACACCTGCCGGTTGCCCGCAATCGCACGGATCGGCGAGACAGCCGCAAGGCGGCTCAGGATGCCCGCTTCCGTCTCTTCCGGCACCAGATAGCCGCCATCAGGATCCGAGCCGATGGACATGGCCTTCACCTCCAGCGGCCGGAGCCCCTCCTCGCGGCCGGAGCGCATGTAGCCCTCGAAGGCGGCCTTGTGCTCAAGCACCTGCGCATTGCCTTCAAGGCTCTTGTGGCTCAGCTCCGGGCGGCGGCTCTTCAGCGACAACTCGTCCAGGCGGCGGCGGGTGGCGTCCAGCGCAGTATCCAGCCGGTCCAACCGCTCCAGCGTCAGCACATCGGCCGAACCGCGCCGCTCGATATCCGAAAGCCGCTCCTCGTTGGCCTCACGGTAGGCCGCAAAGGCCGCATACATCTCGTTCAGCGGATGCTCGCCGGAAACGGACGGAGCAGCGCCCGCCTTGGTCTCGTAGGGCGGCAGGCTCTTGGTCGCAAGGCCGTGCTCCACCGTCATGCCGTTCATCTCGCAATCCATCATGCGTCTCCAGTTGCAGAAGAGGACAGAGACGGCACGGGCTTCAGCCGCGCCGCATCCAGCAGCGGAAAGGTCACCAGCGACACTTCCCAAAGATCGATCTCGGCCAGCCGCCGCGCCGCGCCGCCTGCCATTTTCTGAGCCTTGATCGCCCGGAACCCGATGGAGAGGCCGTCCAGAGCCCCTGCCGTGATCAGCAGCGCCGCCTCCCGCCCAAGTTCCAGCCCGGTCAGCAGCCGCCCGGCCACATAAAGGCCCAGCTGGTCCTCCTCGATCCGGTCCCAGATGCCGATGGGACGGGACGGGTCATGCTGCCAGAGCATGCGGACGCCGGCGGCGCCCCGGCGGCCCAGTGCGGTCCGGAAGGCCCCCTTGGCCACCACATCTCCGCCGCCATCGCTCAGGTTGAACAGGCTGGCATAGCCCGCGATCCGCAAGGCGGGCTCACCGGCAGAAGCCGCCGCCAGGCGCTTGACGCCAGCCTTCATGAGGCCCTCCCGTCACCGGTCCGCTCACCAGCCCCGGCCAGCTGCGCCAGACGGCAGACAAAGGCCGCAAAAACAAAGCGATGGCAGCGGTTGCCCGTGTATTTGGGCAAGCTTGAGCCCTCGCGGCGGGCATCCGGCGCCCGCCCTCGCAAAAATCCCAGCAATGTCATGAGGTTCTTCCCTCTTTTGTCCGGTCTGATTCCGGACGAGGCTTTTCTGACGTAACGTCAGAGGCTTCACATCCTGAATCCGGAATGCCGCGTCAGCCAATTTCACCAGACGTCAGAATGAAGCCCGTTCCATGAGTCATTCCAACGCTCTGCCTGCATCCCCTCAACCCGCGTCACGGTCGTTGAAGATCTGATTCAAGCGGTCGATCTCATCAACGAAGTCGCCGAAACGCCGGTTGCAGGCCGCCAGCTCCTTCAGCAGCGCAACGGCCAGTGCCGAGGCGGAAGCGGCCCAGAGAAACAGCGCCAGATGCGCCAGGTCGCCCCGTTCGATGACGGCCTGCGTCACGCCGCTCATGCCCCGGCCTCGCCGCCTTCCGTGCCATAGCCGACCGCCTGCCGCTTCTCGTCCCGGCTCAGGAAGTCGGCCTCCCCCACCCGCCGCCACAGTGCCTCGCGCTCGGTGGACAAGGCATCGATGGCATCCATATCCGGCTCCAGCCTCAGCCCCTCGCCGAAGGCAGGCGCCAGCCAGGCTGAAAGGCTCAGTGCGGTCCTGCGCACCATCGGCAGCACGCTCTGCCGCCAGAAGGCCCGGTTGGCTTCCTGATAGTTGGCGAAGGTGTTGTCGCCCGGAATGCCGATCAGCATCGGCGGCACGCCGAAGGCCAGCGCGATTTCCCGCGCCGCCTCGCGCTTGGCCTCGATGAAGTCCATGTCCTTCGGCGTCAGCCCCATGGGCCGCCAGTCCAGCCCGCCTTCCAGAAGCAGCGGCCGCCCCGCATTGCGCGCCCCCTGATAGCCCGCCTCCAGCTCCGCCTTCAGCCGCTCGAACTGGTCTGCCGAGAGGTTCACTCCCTCCCCCGCCCCATAGACCAGCGCACCGGAGGGTCGCGCCGCATTGTCCAGCAGCGCCTTGTTCCAACCCGACGCCGCATTGTGGATGTCGAGACTCACCTGCGCCGCCTCAATGGGGGCGAAACCATAGTGATCCGACAGCGGATGGAACAGCTTCAGCTGCCGCACCTGGGCCGGTTCACCCGCATTCCCTGCCTCTCCGGACAGGCGCACGGTCTTCGCCCCGTTGCTGTAGTCAAAGGCCGCCGGCCAGCCATCCGCTCCCGGCACCACCTTCACCCGGTCCGGCCGCAGCGCATGCAGCTCGCGGGGGCTGCCGTCCAGCGGCACCTGCTCCACATAGGCATTGCCCGCCGTCAGCAGATGGCCATAGACCTGCTCGAGGAAATCCGGCCCGCTCTGTCCCGGATTGGGCCGCCCCAGCAGCGCCAGCAGCGGATGGCGCACCAGCTCCTCTTCTCCCTCGAACAGCAGCAGCGGCACGCTCGCCGCCGCCTCGCTCACCATGCGGATCACCCGGTAGACAACCGGGTTGCGGCAATAACCTTCGCGGGACAGGGCGCCATAGTCACGCGGGCTCCAGACAGGACGCCCCGCCGTCTGCCAGGCGATCACCGGCGCCGTTCTTGAAGCTTTCTCTTCAACCGCAGGCGCCTTGCGAAAAGAGTCCAGAAGCCATCCCAAGTTCATGATTTCAGACTCCTTTTTGCGCCGTCTTCACGTGGTGAGTCAGCGTCTTGAGACTGTGATTCAGTGCCGGAGAGTTCGTGCGGAGGATTAAAGCTGGCGCAGGCGCGGCTCTGCCCGCCCGCCCATCAGCAGCTCTGTCAGCGCCCAGACCAGCGCATCCATCCGGTCCGGCGAACGCCCGCTGGAAAGACCCGAAGGCCCGAAGTCGGCCATCTCGTCTTCCAGCTCCGGCATGGTGCCAACGTGGTGCACCCGCCCCTGCTCATAGAAAAGCGCCACCGGCTCGGCCCGGGCGAACTTGCCCCGGCTCGCGCGGACAGACTTCACCGGCACCGCAGGATCAGCCGCATGGATCACCTCCCGCACCATGTCACCGCCCTGATTCACCTCCGCCACAAGGCAGTCCGCCTCGTGGTGATGCCACAGCGCCACCGCCTTCGCCGCCCAGTCGGAAGGGCGCGCCTGTGCCATACTGTGGTCCCCCAGCACATAGGCCTGCCCGGCATCCGTGATGCCTGCCACCACCAGCCCGCAGGCGTCTGAGCGCTTGGTCGCGCTGGCAGGCGGATCAATGGCAATGACGATGCGGGCGAAACTCTCCGGCGCCCGGCTCACCCGGCAGGCCTCCAGCAAGTCCCGCCGCCACAGCGCACCGGGCCGGTCCTCGATCAGTTCACCGTCCAGCTCCTGCCGCCCCAGCCGCGTGCCCGCATAACGGGCCACCACCTGCTCCAGAAATCCCGGCGCCAGAAACAGCGCATTGTCCTGCGTCCCCGCCCGGCTCAGCACCGTTGCCGGCATCTCCATGATGCGCTTCAGCAGCGGCACAGCACGCGGTGTCGTCGTCACCAGCTGCCGGGGCCGCAGCCCCAGTCTCAATCCGAATTGCAGCATGTCGAAAGTCTCCTCGCCATGGCGCCATTTGGCCAGTTCATCGGCCCAGGCGATGTCAAATTGCGGCCCGCGCAGGGCCTCCGGGTCTTCCGAGGAAAAGGCCTGTGCAATGGAGCCATTCGGCCACTCCAGCCGCCTGCGGCTGGCGTTCCACTGCGGCCGCTCCGCCTTGGGGTGAATGGCGAGCAGGCCCGAGACGCCCTCGATCATCACCTCCCGCACGTCGCCATAGGTTTCCCCCACCAGCGCAATCCGGCCAGCCGGGCCGTGCGGCGCGCACCAGCGGTGCCCCAGCGCCATCGCCCGCACCCATTCGGCCCCGGCCCGCGTCTTGCCCGCACCGCGCCCGCCCATCATCAGCCAGATGCCCCAGTCCCCTTCGGGCGGCAGCTGGTGCTCATGGGCGAAGGTCGGCCAGTCATGCAGCAGAAACGCCATCTCCGCCGGGGTCAGGCTGTCCAGCACCGTGCCGATCCGCCCCGCCGTCCGGCAGGCTGCCAAGGCGGCGCGCAAGTTCCTCGCGCATCTGTTCGGGATCGCCTGTCTCATCCGCCTCCCCGCTCTGGTCCCTGTGCAATTCCAGCAGCGTGTCGAGCGTGCGGGCCAGGCTCGCCAGTGTCTTGGCCCCCTGATCCATCTCGGTCAGCTTCAGCTCGCCCTTGGCCAGCCCCGCCAGCCGCTCTTCCAGCTGCGCCACCTGCGCTTCGAAGGCCCGGTAGAGCCGGACCACCATCACGCCCCGCGCTTCCGGCCCAGCCGCCGCAAAAGCCGCCGCATCCAGCGAAGGCGCCACAGTCTTCGCCGCGCCCTTCGCCGTCCGCCTGCGCCGCACCGGCACCTTGGGCACTGCGTCAGCTTTCAGCCCTTCCCCGCCTGTCTCAGTTGGAGAAGCCGCCGCCTTGCGGCTGCGCATGCCCTTGCGCGCTGCAGGCACACGTGTCCCGTCCCTGCCCGGCCCTTCCGCCGTTGCATCTCCTGTCATCCCGCCGTCTCCGGAGTGTTCAAAACGCGCGCGCAGCGCTCACAGGCAAACCGCCTGCACCAGCCTCACCAGCCGGCGCAAGCCGCCTGCCCAGGCTCATTCCAGCTCAAACAAAAAGCGGGCCAACCAGCCCTCGCTGGCGCCCGCCAAAATCGTCATCCGAATTCTATCCCTCACCGGTCCATGTCAGCCTAAACTGCCGCTGAACCCAGATGTGCGCCGCAGCCGCACTTTTCGGATCATGACAAAACCCTACCCAAACAGCGTGCGGGTGTCAAGGATTATTTTCCTATTCCATTGCAAGAAAAAACCGGCCCAGGTTCGGGCCGGTTTCAAATCTCTGCGCCTCAGGCAATCCGGCGCGACATTTCCCGCACTTCAGACGTCGCCTGCGCAATACGCTCCGAGGAGTTGCTGATATCGCCCATGCTGGATGTGATCGACCGCACTCCCGTGGAGGCCGCCTGCATGTTGTGCGAAATATCCCGTGTCACGGCCGTCTGCTCTTCCACGGCTGCTGCGATCGTGGACGAAATGGTCCGGATGCTCTCGATCGTCGCCAGGATGGAACCAATTGCCTCCCCGGCGCGGTCTGCTGAGCTTTGCACCGAGGCAATCTGTGCCGCAATGTCCTCCGTCGCCTTGCTGGTCTGGGAAGCGAGGTTCTTCACTTCCGACGCCACCACCGCAAAGCCCTTGCCTGCTTCACCGGCGCGCGCCGCTTCAATGGTGGCGTTGAGGGCCAGGAGGTTGGTCTGACCGGCAATCGCCTCGATCAGTTCCAGAACCTCGCCGATCTTCTGCGAGTTGGCATTCAGCCCTTCCATGATCTGGCGGGACTGGGCAGCCTCTTCGGCCGCCTGCGCGGAAATTCCGCTGGCCTGGTTCACCTGCCGGCTGATTTCGGCAATCGAAGCCACCAGTTCCTCGGAGGCTGCAGCAACCGTCTGAACATTGTCGGATGTGTTGGTGGACGCGGCCGAAACCTCACGGATCTGTTCATTGGCGATATCCACTTCACCGGCGATATTCGCCAGCTCGGCGACGATCTGCCTCTGAATCTCCTCGCGCGCCATTCGCTGGCGCACCGATTCAGTCCGGTCAACGGCGAACTTGATCACCTTCACAACACGCCCGGCTTCATCGAAAACAGGATTGTAGCTGGCGGCGATGTAGACATCCACGCCCCCTTGCCAAGGCGGTGGAAATCGCCAGCCTGGAACTTTCCCTGGCGCAGATTTTCCCAGAATGCCCGGTAGTCTGCACTCTTGGCCCCTTCCGGAGGCATGAACATGCTGTGATGGCGCCCCTTGATCTCGTCCAGGCGGTAGCCGACCGTTTTCAGGAAGTTCTCGTTGGCCTCGACGATCGTGCCATCCGGCTCAAATTCAATAATGGCGTTCGAGCGGTTGATGGCCGATAGTTTGCTGGCGGTTTCGAGTGCATTACGCTTGGCGGCCGTTATATCCGCAGCCACCTTGATGACACCGGTCACCCTGCCTCCACGCCCGATGATCGGGTTGTAGGATGCCTGGATCCACACATCGCGGCCGCCCTTGGCAATGCGCCGGAACTCCCGCGACGACCATTTGCCAGCCGCCAGATCCCGCCAGAACTCCTTGTAGGCGGGCGTGTTCACCTCCTCAGCAGGAACGAACATGCTGTGGTGCTTCCCGGTGATCTCAGCCAGCGTATATCCTAAGACATCCAGAAAATTCTGGTTTGCCGTAACGATCCGCCCTTCAGTGTCAAACTCGATAATGGCTTGCGAGCGCCCGATTGCGTCGAGTTTGGATTTGGAAAGCGACATATGCATAAGCATCGAAAGCACCTCAGAAAGCGGCCTCATAACCCACAAGACGCAGTACGGTTGCATGCGGGCTACCTCATACGAAATTCCCCCTAAAAACTTAACGAACCCCTGAACAGCAAATACAATAAAGTCAGCACTACTACGTAATTTTCAAAAAAATGCATAAATTCGGGATCCATGATCTCCCTCCGATCGTACACAAAAATCCAAAAGGAGGAAATTTCATGAAATTCAAGGTTGAATTATTTTTAACCAGGAAGTTAAAGTCATTTTTTCTAGTGATTTTCGCCCTGATAATTTCGACAATATCATGGACGAATTTTGCAAGCGCAAGTCAACGGCTCGTCCTTGAAGACTACTTCCGCGGCACCACCACCGCCCACGGAGTTTTCGAAAGCAGGATCGCCGGCGTGCGTCGCGAATTCACCGTCAAGCTCACCGGCACATGGGATCCCAGGACCTTCACCCTCCGCCTGCGCGAGGACTTCGTCTATGACGATGGTGAGAAGGACACCAAGGTCTGGTTCTTCCAGAAAGTCGCAGAAGACCGCTATATCGGCCAGCGCTCCGATGTGCTGACCCCGGTCAACATCGGTTATCAGGGCGACAGCATCGTCTTCACCTATCCGGTCGAGGTGCCTTTGAAGGACGGCAGTGTCGCTCTGCGTTTCTATGACACGCTCACCCAGACCGGCCCCCGCACGGTCCGCAATACGGCCACCGTCATGAAATATGGTATCACCGTGGGAACTGTTGACCTGACTTTCACAAAGTAAGGCTGGCTCACAGCAACTGTTCACATATACTGAACATCAGTCGAAGTCTGGACCGGCTAATCAGATCGCTGTTCACCACCTATGTTCACTCCAGAACGAAGGCGCGGCCCCGCCGCGCCAGATCAGGAGATAGGAAATGATCACGCAGATCAAAGGCCTGCACCATGTCACGTCGATTGCTGACGATGCTGTGGCGAACAATGCGTTCTTCACCCGCGTGCTCGGCCTGCGCCGCGTGAAGAAGACGGTCAACTTCGATGCGCCCGATGTCTATCATCTCTACTATGGTGACGAGACCGGTTCGGCCGGCACGGTGATGACCTACTTCCCCTTCCCAGGTGCCCGTCAGGGCCGCCCAGGCACGGGGGAAGTCGGCACCACGCTCTTCTCCGTCCCGAAAGACTCTCTCGGCTTCTGGCAGACGCGGCTTGCCGGCGCCGGGGCGGCCGGACAGGTCGAAGACACGGCTTTCGGCCAGAAGCGCCTGCATTTCTTCGGCCCCGACAACGATGCCTTCGCGCTTGTTGAAGTGGACGGAGACGCCCGCGCGCCCTGGACGGCGGGCGGCGTCCCGGAAGATGCGGCCATCCGCGGCTTCCACTCCACCAGCCTGCGCCTCCGCGATGATGGTGCAACGGCGGAACTGCTCGGCTTCATGGGCTATGAACTGGCAGACTCCGCAGATGACGTGAAGCGTTTCACGGTGCCCGGTGGCAATGGCGCCCATGTCATCGACGTGGAAACCATGCCCTCGATTGCCCCGGCCGTCTCCGGTGCCGGTTCCGTCCACCACATCGCTTTCGCGGTGGAGGACCGGGCCGCCCAGCTTGAGGTCCGCAAGGCCCTCATGGACACGGGCTATCAGGTTACACCTGTGATCGACCGCGACTACTTCTACGCGATCTATTTCCGCACGCCCGGCGGCGTGCTGTTCGAGATCGCCACCAATGAACCGGGCTTCAACCGGGATGAGGACACGGCCCATCTGGGCGAAGCACTCAAGCTTCCCACCCAGCATGCCCACCTGCGCCCTTATCTGGAAAAGCAGTTGGTTTCACTGGAAGGCTGAAATTCTTCCCCGGTGGGCACGTCTCACCGGGAAAGGATCATGCCCGAGCGGCGTCTGAGCCTGTTCAAGGCTTGATGCGTCAGCATCGAAAGACTTGGTATGATTATGACCACAGTATCCTACACCACTTACGAGCGCCCCGCCCCCGGCGGGGCGCCTGCTCCCCTCGTCCTCGCCTTTCACGGCACGGGCGGGGATGAGCACCAGTTCGCGGGGCTTTCGGCGGAGCTTTTCCCGCAGGCCACGCTCCTCAACCCCAGAGGCGATATCTCGGAAGGCGGCGCCCTGCGCTTCTTCCGCCGCACCGGCGAAGGCGTCTATGACATGGCGGACCTTGCGGCCCGCACGGATCGGATGGCTGCCTTCATCGCGGACCAGACAGCGCGTCTCGCACCGTCCAGGGTCTTCGCCTATGGCTATTCCAACGGCGCCAACATTCTGGCGAGCGTTGCGTTCCAGCGGCCGGAACTCTTCAGCGCCATCGCGCTGCTGCATCCGCTCATTCCCTTCACACCGAAGGAGAATGCAGGCCTCTCCGGCCTGCCGGTCCTGATCACCGCCGGGCGGCGCGACCCGATCTGCCCCGCGCCTCTCACGCAGTCGCTGGCGGACTGGTTCACGGGCCAGACAGCGGATGTGGAACTGGTGTGGCACGATGGCGGCCATGAGCTGCGCCAGGGCGAAGTACAGGCACTCGCCGCCTTCGCCAGCTCTCATCTGTGACCAAAACCCGCCGGACGGCACCCGCAAGGTGCTGTCCGGCGGCACGTTTCAGGCCTTCTGCGCGGGCCTTTCAAGTGCCTCTTCCGGCCATTCCTCCGGCCAGCTCACCACATGGTTCTCGTAGTCCTCGATCTCGATCCCTGCTTCCGTCACCGTGCGGCCGGATACGGAGATGCCTGCCAGATGCACCGTCTCCGGCGAGCCCGAGATCAGCGGATGCCACCAGGCCAGATCCTCCCCGTCCCGCACCAGGCGGTAGGCACAGGTTGGCGGCAGCCATGTCAGCGTCCGCACTTCAGCTGGCGTCAGCTGGATGCAATCGGGCACGGTATCGGTCCGGTTCGCATAGTCGCGGCAGCGGCATGTGGTGCCATCCAGCAGCTCGCACGCCACATCCGTCCACACGATTGCCCCCGTGTCCCAGTCCTCCAGCTTGTTCAGGCAGCAGCGGGCACAGCCGTCGCACAGCGATTCCCATTCGGTCTGCGTCATCTCCTCCAGAGTTTTTGTCTTCCAGAAGGGCGCATTTCCCGGGTTTTCCGCTTCGGTCATTGATTTCATGTTCGCTTTCGGCTTCCCTTGCGGGACAGGGTATGTCACTCGATAGTTTCCTTATCACCATCTGCAGGGCACAGGTAGCTTGCGGTGACGTCGGACCAGCACAACGGCAACGGAAGCCCGCCGGAGAACGGCAGCAAACCGGATATGGACAGCCCTTCTGAGGCTGCAGTGACGGAGGCTGGCCAGCCGGATGCGGTGAGCGCTGAAACTCACGCGCCGCCCGAGGCTGAAGTCCATTCCGTCCCATTACCTCCTGAAGAAAAACCCCGCCAACCGTTTGCCACCCGTCCGCGCCGGTCGCTGCCGGCCCTGCTCATGTCAATTGACGCCTGGCTGGATACGGTCCTGTGGCGCAGCTGGCAGGCCATCACGGACGGCTGGGATGCCTATTCGAGGTTCCTGCGCCGCTTCCGGGCCCGCGGCCTTTGGCGTGGGCTGGCAGAGCTTGGCTCGGATGGCTTCACCTTCGGCCTCCTCGGCTTCATCATCCTGCTGACCTTTGCCCAGCCCGCCTTTGAGGCAACGCGTGTGGCGGACTGGCGCACGACGGATGACTTCGCCGTCACCTTCCTCGACCGTTTCGGCAAGGAAGTCGGCCGGCGCGGCATTGTGCTCAACGACACCGTGCCCCTCGACGAACTTCCCGATATCCTGATCAAGGCAACGCTGGCGACGGAAGACCGCCGGTTCTTCGAGCATTTCGGCATCGACGTATTGGGCACCGCCCGCGCCATGGTGGAGAACCTGCGCGCCCGCACCGTTGTGCAGGGCGGTTCATCTCTCACCCAGCAGCTGGCCAAGAACCTCTTCCTCTCCAACGAACGCACGCTGGAGCGCAAGATCAAGGAAGCTTTCCTCGCCCTCTGGCTGGAGGCGAACCTCTCCAAGCGCGAGATCCTGAAACTCTATCTGGACCGCGCCTATATGGGCGGCGGCGTTTTCGGCGTCACGGCGGCGTCCGAATTCTATTTCCGCAAGAATGTCCGGGAACTGACGCTGGCTGAGGCCGCCATGCTGTCAGGCCTTTACAAGGCGCCCTCGAAATACGCCCCGCATATCAACCTTCCCGCCGCCCGTGCCCGCGCCAACGAGGTGCTGAGCAACATGGTGCAGGCCGGCTTCATGACGGAAGGCCAGGTCATCGGTGCGCGGCGCAATCCGGCCGTTGCAGTCGACCGCTCCCGTGAGCAGGCCCCCGATTTCTATCTCGACTGGGCCTTCAACGAGGTCAAGCGTCTCGCACGCCGCTATCCTGCCCTCGCCCGCGACCGTATCGTCACCGTCCGGACCACACTCGACCCCGCCCTTCAGCGGGAAGCCGAGCAGTCCATCGACGCCATCATGCGTCAGTTCTCGGAAGAGCGGCGTGCCCGCGAAGCGGCCATCGTCGCCCTGGTGCCGGATGGCGCGGTGCGCGCCATGGTCGGCGGCCGCGATTATGGCGCCAGCCAGTTCAACCGGGCCGTCGACGCGCTGCGTCAGCCAGGATCGGCCTTCAAGCCCTTCGTCTACATGACGGCCTTCATGAACGGCTATTCGAAGGACAGCATCGTTCCGGATGCCCCCGTTTCCATCGGCAACTGGAGCCCGCGCAATTACTCGCGCGGCTATGCCGGTGCAATCACCTTGAAGGAAGCCCTCACCCGCTCGATCAACACGATCCCCGTCCGACTGTCCATTGCCCTTGGCCGTCCGAAGATCATCGAGATGTCCTATCTCATGGGCATCAGCCACGAACTGCAGAACTCCACCTCTCTGGCGCTCGGCTCTTCGGATGTCTCGGTCATCGACATGGCCGCAGGCTATTCCGTCTTCGCCAACGGCGGCTACAAGGCAACGCCCTACACCATTCTGGAGGTTCGCAGCTCCAGCGGCACTGTCATCTATGACCGCGCCCAAAACGAGCCTGAGCCCCAGCGTATCCTGCCGGAGGAGAAGGTCTTCGAGATGAACGACATTCTCGTCAACGTGGTGGAGCGCGGCACCGGAAGGCGCGCCCTGCTGGACGGGGTCGTGGCAGCAGGCAAGACCGGCACCACCTCGGCCTACCGAGATGCGTGGTTCGTGGGCTATACCGGCAACTTCACCGCCGCCGTCTGGGTGGGCAATGACGATTTCACCGGCACGAACAATGTCACCGGCGGCACGCTTCCGGCCATGATCTGGCAGCGTTTCATGGCCTATGCGCATGAGGGCATTGAAATCCAGCCCATTCCCGGCGTTGATGCGGCCAAGGTCAAGCCTGCCAAGCAGCTGGCTGCAAGACCGGAAGTGGCCAGCACCGGCAGCCAGCCCCGTATTCTCAACAGCCGCTCGCTGGCGGTCATCACGCAGATCGGCGACGCACTCGCGGCCATTGGCCAGACGGCCAGCGCGGCCGGCATGGACAGCAGCGGGGCGGCCCAGCCATGAACGCCCGCTTTGACTCAGGCCCGGAACTCGACTGGAAAGAGGTGGAAACACCTGCCGTCCTGTCACGCCGCAAGCCGCATCCGCTGTGGCGGGCCTTCACCATCACGCTGCTGTTTGCCGGTGCGCTCATCATCGGCGTCGGCTCTGCTTATCTGGCCCTCAGCCGTGAGGATCTTTTCCAAAGCGTGCGCATCGGTGTCTGGGGCGCTCATCCGCTGGCCGGAACACCGGAGGCCGATCCCTATTCCGCAGCCATTTTTGCACGGCTGGGCCGTGTTCCCCTGGCCTCCGGCGAGGGTGTGGCCTTCATCGCCAAGGAAACCTCCGCCGGACGCCCGCTCCGCCCCGGCTGCACCTATCTGATTTCAGGCCTGACTCCATCCGCACGCCTGTGGACACTGACCTCCGCGGATGGAGAGGCCCGTCTCGTCCCGGTACCGATGGACCGGCTCTATCTCGACAGCAACCAGATCCTGCGCAAACCGGACGGTTCCTTCGACATCACCGCCTCCGCCCGCCCGGCTCCCGGAAACTGGCTGCCGACAGGCAAAGGCGAGGGCCTTTCCTTCATTCTGCGCCTCTATGATGCGCCCATCACCACGGGCTCCTCCCTTGCAGGCCTGACCATGCCCGCGATCAGCGAGGTCTCCTGTCCATGAGCCGCGCCATCACCGGATCTCTGCGGTTGCCCCGTCTCTTGAGCCGTGCATCCGGACACGTCCGGGCCGTCCTGCCCCGGTTCTCGCTCTGGCTGCTCGCGATGCTGCTGATCGGCGGCATCATTCATATCTTCGTGGTTCTGACTGTTCCCGGCCATGTGCGCGCCAAGGCATTTGCCGAGTTGCGTCACCTCGGCCCGGACCGCATTTTCCATGTCCTGCCCCCCATCACCGACGGGGAAGAACTCGCCCCCATGCTGGACCCGGCCATGCGCCATGCCGTCTGCTGGTTCCGCCTGGAGGATGGTCCCCTGACACTTGCGGCCAACGTGGACTCGCCCTTCTGGTCCATGGCGCTGTTCAACGGGCGTGGAGAGGTGGTCTACAGCCTCAACAACCGCACCTCCGGCTCAGGCGCCCTCGCCATGCTGGTCCTGACATCAAGCCAGCTGTCGATCCTGCGTGAGAACCCGCCGGAAAACCTGGATGAGATGATCGTCATCGAGACCGATCAGAACGAGGGCTTCGCTCTCCTGCGCGCCTTCGTGCCGGATGCCGCCGCAGACCCCGTCCTTGCGGATGAACTGGGTGCCGCCAGATGTGCGGATATCTTCACGCCGGATACATAAACCAGCCTGAGACGCACCGGGCCTGAGCAAATTCAAGACGTGATGCGTCTCAGCATCGAAAGCCTTGGCATCACTTCTGAACTGGCGGACGCTCCAGCCCCCAGTTGTTATAGATACGCGACCGCTTCAGATCGTCTGGGGTATCGAACCGGTTTTCCGCCGCACAGCCTTTTTCCGTCAGACGCACCACGTCTTCCAGTTCCTTGATCGCCCGGTTCGTGTCCCAAAGCCGGGATCCGGACGGGGTCTCGATCTCGAAATGGTCTGTTGCCGTCTGATAGGCCTGGATGCGGAAGCGCAGCGCCTGTGCCACCCAGCCGATATAGGCCCGGTTCTCCCAGACGCGGGCATTAGCCCCTTCGAAGGTATCCTGCGTCAGGATATCCCGGCGCGACACCGCAGCCAGCCTCTCCCGGTCGGCGGCCTCCACGCGCGCTGCCACCTCGCAGAACGGCGGCACCAGCTTGGTGTCGCCGCGGGCATCCGCGGCAATCCGGTCAAACCGCGCCTCGCTGGAGTTGAACTTTTCGGATCCGAGGAACACCGAATAGAGCGTCACCGGAACCTTGCCCTCTTTTTCCGGCAGCACTCGCGTGCGGGCCAGTTCCACCTTGGTGCCACCGATCCAGTCCTTCGCCCAGGGCGGCCGGATCAGCCCCCAGCCAAGATCCCGCAGCAGCTTTTCATCGTCCGTGAGAATAAACTCCGACACCGGCTCACCGCGCACCCGCGCCGCCAGCTTGCCTGCTTCAGGCATGATCGTGTCATGTATGACGGAGGGCTCCGCCCTGCCGAAATCTCCCGTCGGCCGACTGCATCCTGCAACCAGCACAGCACAGCACAGCAGCGGCAAAACGGCAGAACGCGAGGGGCCGCGCTTCGTCCGGATGGGCCGGATCGCAACACAGGCCGGCCGGGCACTGTCTGCCCTGGTAATGGTCATGCTGGCGTTCCCTGGCCATGGGTGGCGGCAGGCACGCCTTGCGCGTCACTCCGCCTCGGGCGCAGCCTGTCCGGCTGGTGTTCCGATGGTCCCGATTCGGGCGGCAAGATCAAGCGCTTCCCGCTCGATACGCGCTCCGGGGAACAGAACGACCACGTCTTCCTGTGAAACAGGCCCCTGCCCGCCCGCTGCTTTGCGCTGCGGCCGCCTTGGTGCCATGCGGAAATCAAGCACGTATCCCATCGCTTCCTCCTTCGGCAGCAGCTCCGGCAAAAGGCGCGGGCTGTTTCAGGACTGTGGACACTTATGCTGGTTTTCAGAGTAACGCCCCTGCAGGGTTAACAGGCCGCTAACGGTTTATGTCTAATTTTAGCCACTGGACTGGGGGTAGCCTGTCCGTCCTTGTATTGAGTATCTGGCTGTAGCGGCGCGTATCATGTCATCAGTTCCGCCTGGTCGCGGTCCCAACTTCCTGAGCGGCACTCCGGATCTCACCCGGCGCGAACGCTTGCTACTGGCGGCCACCGAGCTGTTTGTGGCCCGCGAACGGCACGACCGGCAGGAGATCCGCGCCTTTGGCGAGCTGGCCATCAATCTCTACGAAGGAACCGATGTGGCAGACCGCCGCCGCATCGCCTGCCTCGCCGCCCGCGCCAGCGATATTCCGGCCGAGTTTCTGGATCTTCTCGCCCGCGATGAAGACGCGCTCGTCGCCTATCCGATTGTTCTGCATGCGGCCATGATCAGCACACAGGCGCAGCTTCTCATTGCCGAGCGCGGACCGGAGAGCCTGCGCCGGGCCTTGATCCGCCGTGAAGATCTCGTCCTTGCCGCCCAGACCGTGCTCGCCCGAACTGCGGATGCCCAATCGCTTCAGCAGCTTCTGCCCCGTATTGATCTGGCAAACCGTCCCGAAATCCTCGCAGCGCTCAGCGAACGCTCCGATGTCATGGCTGCGATCGGGCCGGATCTGGCCGCCCGCGCCCTGCTGCCGACGCCGCTTCTGCTCGCCAACTTCCCGTTCCTGGATCACGCAAACCGTCTGCTGGCCATTGGCGCTGCGGAGCTGCGCGCCCTTGGCAACCTGACCCGGCAGGGCGGCAAGCGCCCGCCCCGTCCGGCTTTCAAGCCCGCCCTGCTGCAGCGGCTGCGCGAGACTGCCCTGTCCGGCGGCCACGAGGCTTTTGCAGAAGGTATTGCCTATGCGCTGGGGCTCGATGCCGGACTTGCCTTGCATCTGGCCGCAGACGAACAGGGCGAAGCCCTGACGGTCTGCCTGAAGGTACTCGGCTTTGACAGCGAGAGCGCAACCGCAATGCTGGTGCGCCTTGGCGGCGTCACACTGGATCTTGCACGCCTGCGCAAGCTTCAGCATCTGTTCGAGAACATGTCCCTCGATGCGGCCGATTGCCTGCTGTCGAGCTGGCGCCACAGGGGCGAAATCATCGACGGAGAGCTTCAGCAGGCCGCAGCTGCCCGGCTGCAGCAGGCCGGAGGCGCCCGCGCCGGCCAGCGGCCGCAGGACATTGCCCGCCCCGGCGAACGCCCGCTGCCAACCCACAGGCCCGCACCACGCGCCGTTCCTTCGACCCGCCGTATCACCAGCGTCTGACCGGGGCTGAGGGGTCAGCGCCCCAGGTTCACCGCCCCTGCTTCACCACCCCTGCTTCACCGGCCTGCTTCACCGGCCAGCAGTCAGCTCGCCATAGCGGCCGGGCGTCATTCCCGTCTGCTTGCGGAAGGCCCGCGTCATGTGGCTCTGGTTGGCAAAGCCGCAGGCAGCCGAAACCCCTGCCGCCGTTTCCCCTGCCCTCAGCAGCTGCTTGGCCAGATTGATCCGCTGCATCATCACCCATTCGCTGGGCGCCATGCCGCGCGCCAGCTTGAACATGCGGTGGAAATGAAACACGGAAAGGCCCGTCAGCGCGGCAAGGTCCTCCAGATGGATCACGCCGTCCATATGGGCCCGCACCCAGTCATCCACCCGCCGCAGTTGATGCGGGCTGAGTCCGCCTTTCAGCAGCGGTGCACCACGCGTGAGATGCGCCACCATCACGGCAAAGGCCTCATCTGCCTTCAGAGCATCTTCGGTCATGGCCGCCTCGGCCATATGCAGCAACGGCACAGCGATGGAAGGCGCCGCCACAAAGGTTTCATCCCTCAGGTCCAGCCGCCGCGCGTCGCAGTCATGCACCTCGGCGAAGGCCGCACGCAACGCCTTGTCGCTGACATAGAGATGCACGAAGCGGAAAGGCTCGGTGATCTTCCAGTCCGATGCCTCACCCTCCGGCATCACGCAGACTGCCCCCTGCCAGCCGGGCAAGGCGCCCTTGTCGAGGCGTGATGTGCCGGTTCCACCCTGAAGATAGAGGCTGAACGTATGCCGCTCCGGCGTCTCATAGGACACCTCGTCGTCATGATTTTCCCAGATCGTCACAGAGCGTTCAGCCCCCATGCCGAGATGGGCGGCCGCAAAGGCGGTGGCAGACTGGCTGAGAACATCGTGAACGGTCGGGCGCATGATCACTGTCTACATCATCGGCTGCCTGCAAGGCAGAGGCTGGACAGAGAATACCGCAAGATCGTGCAAGCCGCTGCCCCTGTTTGCAGCGTAATACCGGCAGGTAAGGAGCCTGCCCATGACCAACATTCTGCTTTTCGCTTCCACTGTCCTGCTCTGGGGTACCACCTGGATCGCCATTGCCTTCCAGATTGAGGCCGCGCCCGTCCCGGTCTTCGTCTCCATCTTCCACCGCTTTGCGCTGGCCGCCCTCGTCATGGTCGCAGGGCTGGCGCTCATGGGCCGCCTGCGCCGCCCCCGTGTCTGGCGTTTTGTGTTCGCGCAGGCGCTTTGCCTGTTCTGCTGCAACTTCATCGCGCTTTACACGGCCACAACGCTCATCCCTTCCGGCCTCGTTTCGGTGATCTTCTCGCTGGCCTCGCTCTTCAATGCGGTGAATGCGCGGATCTTCTTCGGTGACAGGATCACGCCGCGCACCCTGGTTGCTGCGGCCCTCGGGGCTTGCGGGCTGCTGCTGCTGTTCTGGCACGACCTGACGGTGGACTTCGACATTTCCGTGCTGAAGGGCATCGGCTGGGCGGCGCTCGGCACCTGCTTCTTTTCGCTCGGCAACATGGCCTCGCGGCGCAACACGGCAGAAGGCGTTCCCCCAGCCACGGCCAATGCCTGGGGCATGAGCTTTGGCGCCATTGCCTTGCTGGCGATCATCTACGCCACCGGCAACACCCTGGTGACCCCGTCCTCTTCGACCTACTGGCTCGCCGCCGGATACCTTGCCGTCTTCGGCTCTGTGGCAGGTTTCACGGCCTATCTGATGCTTGTCGCACGCATCGGCTCGGCCAAGGCAGGCTATGCCACGGTGCTGTTTCCGGTCATCGCCCTTGCCGCCTCCAGCCTGTTTGAAGGCTATCAGTGGACGCCCGAAGCCATCGCCGGGCTGGCGCTGACCGGTCTTGGCAATCTGGTGATGTTCACGAAGGTCAGCTTCCGTCCGGCAAGAGCCGTGGCGTGACGGCGGCGGGCGTCTGACTCTCTCCCCCCAGCCTTGCGGTCAGGCGCCCGTATCCACCACCTGCAACAGATCCGTCCCGCCCTTGCTTTCGATTTCGACGACCCAGAAATCCGGGTCCATCCGCTTTTCGCTCTCAAGCCGCGCCTGCGCGTCTTCGCGGGTGCCTTGGGAGATCAGCAGTTCGAAAGCCCTGTCGTCGGCCGCCGTATCCATGAAGGCCTGCGGCGCAGGACCGTAGAGGTCGACCGTGCCGTCCATCCGGTCCACCAGCACGAAAACAACCCCGGCTTCCTCCGCGCCCTTGCGGGTGGTCGCGGCAAAGCTACCGGCCGTGAAGACCTGCCGCACCAGCGCGCTGACGAAAAATCTGGATGTAAGCCGCGGCATGCGCATTTCCTTCCTGCGGGCCAGCCCGCAAGGCAGGCCCGGTTATCCCTCGAACGGAATCCCTGTGAATTCTTCGAGCTCACGAATGAGCGAGGGCGACACCTGTCCGGTGATGGCAAGCCCCCGGTCCAGCTCGAAGCGCTGAATCGCGTTGGCGGTGTTGTCGCTCATCATGCCGTCTGCCCGCAAGGGGCCATAGCCAAGTTCCGAGAGAAGCCGCTGCACCTTGGCAAGCTGCCCGCCGCCATTCTCCGCAACCTGTGTCCCTCTGCCCACCTCCTGGGGGGGCACAGGCACTGTGCCTGTTGCGGTGGGAAGCGGCACATGGCGCACCGGCTGCGACTGTTCGACAAGCGCCGCAATCGTTGCCGGAGGCTGAGGAGTAGCCACAGCCGGTGCCGGGCTCGCCGCAGCTGCGTTGTTGCGATGTGCCGGGCTGGCGAAAGGTGAGGGTCTCGGCAAGGGCACCGCCCCGCCGCCGCCGCTGCTGCTGGCAGCGGCCCGCTCCACCAACCCTTCGGTCTCCATCAGCAGACGGGCAAGCAGGGCGCTGTTCACCTCGCCGCTTTCCGGCAAACCGCTTAGAATCTCGTAGCGGCGGATGGACCGTTCCGTCGCAGGGCCCACCATGCCGTCCAGCAGCCCCTCATACAGGCCGATGCGGCGCAATTCGGTCTGTACGTCCAGAACCAGCGTCGAAACCGCCTGCGGCATCACCGCGCGGTTTTCCTGGGGCACCACTTCGCTGTGCCGCTCGCGCGTCACGACCAGCGGCGCCGGATGACGGCCTGGCTGAAGTCCAACCGCATTGGCAATGATCAGGCACCCGGTCAGCGCCATGACGATGGAACCACCGGCCGCGACGGGATTGTCCATCGCAGCCGTGCCCATGCGGGCAACCAGCCCCTCACGGGGCGGCGGTTCAGGGTCAACTCGCTTGCGTGCCATGCGCTCCAGTCCGCTCTCCGCTTTCCGGCCTCAGGCCACCGTTCGCACCGGCAGCTGACCTGCCTTGCGCGGTGAATTTATTTTTGCCCCTGCCGCAGAGGGCGGCAGAAGAACCGTCATGCTTGTCCCGTTGCCCCGTGTCGCATCAACACGGAAGCTGCCGCCATGCAGCTCGGCAAGACCTCTCACCAGGGCAAGACCGATTTCAGCGCCCGGCAACGGCTCCGGCTGCCCGCGCCGCGAGGCCGCGCCTGCATCCGGCAGCATCCCCGTCGCCGTCACACGGAATTCCGCACCATTGCCAAGGTGCCGGGCCAGAAGCTCGACCCGCCCGCCCGCTTGTGCCGACTTCACGGCATTGGACAGCAGATTGATCACGATCTGGCGGCAAGCCACCTCATCCGCCGGAAAACTTCCCAGCGCCGGATCAATTTCGCTGACCAGCGCAGCATTGCGCAGCCGCGCCTCATCCGCTGCCACCCGCACACAGTCCTGCAGGCAGGCAACCAGATCCGCCTCAGCCCGGCTGCCGGGCTTGAGAGGAATGGCCGGCTTGTGCTGCCCGGATATCATCCCGTCCACCACGTCCAGCAGATGGGTGCTGGACGCATGGATCAGGTCAGCATATTCGCGCCTGCGGGCAGCATCGCTCAGGCTGTCTGGCCGTTCCCGCAACACCTCGGAAAAACCGGCAATCGCGGTCAGCGGCGCACGCAGTTCATGCCCTGCCTCAGCAACCGTTCGCGACACATTCTCTTCGGCAGAGCCGGCATTGCTATGGCCTGCCGCTTCCCGCAGCACCGCGAGCACGCGCCCCGACCTGTCTCTTGCATCGGCACGCGAAGCCGGGCGGCATTCGATCAGAACGCTGCGGTAATCGGCCGTTCCAGCCTCGCCGGGCCGGTTCCGGCCCTGCCGCAGCCGCACCTCAAGGCTCATGGAGCAGCGGTCGCGCTCCACGTCCGACACCATCTTCAGGAAGGCCGGCCGGTCTGCCACATGCAGCCGCTGGAACAGCCCTTCCCGCTGGACCTGCCGTGCGCTGGCGCCAAGCAATGCCTCGCAGGATCCGCCGATGGAAATCACGTCACCGCCTTCGCCCAGCAATGCAACCATGCCGCTGGCCTCGTCATTGACCATCTTCAGGCGGCTTTCCAGATGGCGGAACAGGCCCTCGCCGCGCTGCTGTTCGCGCGCAAGCTTGACGCCCATCATCATGGCATAGGCCAGCGCGCCACCAGAGGAGACGGCCAGCGCCGCTTCCGGGCTCCCGGCCAGCGCATAGACCGGCGCAACAGCTCCCAGCAGAGCCAGCAGCCCCACTTCGACTATGCAGAGCGTCGTCACGTAGAGAATCGCGCGCCGGTCGGCGGTCAAGGCCGCCTCAACGGGCGCCAGAATCAGCCAGATCAGGGCAAAGGACGCAATGCCGCCCGTTATGGCCGCAATGCCGCCAATGAACAGCGCAAAGACTGCCGCAGAGGCGGCCTGTGCCACCGTCAGATTGCCTGTGCGCGACAGGAACAGTGCCAGCGGCCACTGAGCCAGTGCCCAGCCGAGAATCAGCGTCAAGGGCAGCGAGGCCGGCCCGGCGACAGCGAGATGCAGCGGAAACAGAAGCAGAGCGGCCGAGCCTGTCACCAGATTGGCCGTGATAAAGGCCTTGTGGCGCGGCGCGCGCAGCTCATCCCCTTCGACGGATGGATGAACCAGTCCCTCGACAAAACGGGCTATGGGCTGGCCATAGATGGTTAGGAACCTGGATACGCTACGCAACACACTCACCACGGGACCGGTAAGCCCGGTACCTCCAGTTTCTCGTTACCCGATTTTTCGCCCGGATCACTTAAGGAACGTTGAAGGCGGATCGAAACTCCTCAAAAGCCCGGGCAAAAAAACATCAGTTCCGTGCAGCCCCTTGGCTCAATCCCGTTCAAATTTGAATCAAGTTTGCCGAAAAATATATTCAACATTCTGTTTTCTTTGAAGAAAATCACCCCCCGGAGAGAAACGCCGCTTTTGGATGTACCGGCTAATGTCGTGCCATAACAAAACCGTCAGCCCATGGCACGGAGACTGGCGGAACCGGAAAACTGAAGGGTAGCGCAATGTTCTTCCTCGTCAGGAAAGCCTTCTGGCTTGTCTTGGTGCTGGCGATGGTGCCGTTCTTCGCCGGCAAGGAGCAGGCAGGCGGCCTCAACGTCGACCCTGTGGCGGCTTTCATGGCCGCTCAGGCAACCGTAAGTGATCTGACAGGCTTCTGCGGCCGCAATCCGCAGGCCTGCGAAACCGGCGGCGAGGCCCTTGCGGCCATCGGCGCCAATGCCCGCGACGGCGCAAAGCTGGTCTACCAGTATTTCGACGGCGCAGAGGCAGGAAGTGGAACAAACGATCCGGCGCTGGCAGCGCACCCTGCCCCCGGTGACGTCACTGGCTCCATTCCAGCCCCGGATGGCACATCCGGCGGTGAACTCAGCATCCCGTCGTGGCATCTGCCTGCGCCGGAGATTGCACAGCAGAATTCCTCCGTTCCGGAGGCCTCCTTTGGGCCGGTGCCACGGCCCAATCCCAGGTCAGTCCCCCGGGTCTGACCGACCCTGCCGCGGCACCGGGCCTGTCATTCCGGACCGCGGTGGTTTGCGCCCGCATGACCGGACCGGTCCCCCGTCCTGACCCGGGGCCGGACTGGAGAGACGGAAAAACTCGGTGGCCATGCCGCCGCGCCGCAAGTGGATTGCTGCCCCTTCCACTTGCGGCGTCTTTTTTCCCGCCGCAATGCCGGGCGCCCTTGCCTGACGGGCCGCAACGTCTATATCTGCGCACCTGACGTGCTCCAGAAAGCGGAACCCCGGCACATGACCGCCAGTCTTGACGAAATCCTCGAGAACTTTGAATTCATCGATGACTGGGAAGACCGCTACAAGTATGTCATCGAACTGGGCCGCGCCCTGCCCGCCTTTCCTGATGACCAGCGCACCGAAGACAACAAGGTGCGCGGCTGCGTCTCTCAGGTCTGGCTGGTGACCCAGGTCACGCATGGCGAGGATGGCAGTGCCATTCTTACGTTCCTCGGCGACAGCGACGCCCTGATCGTGCAAGGTCTTGTCGCCATCGTGCTTGCCGTCTTCTCGGGCCATTCAGCCAAAGACATTCTTGCGACCGATGTGGACGCGATTTTTGCCCGCATCGGTCTCAAGGATCACCTCACACCGCAGCGCTCCAACGGCCTGAAATCCATGGTCCAGCGCATCAAGGACGACGCGGCCTCGGCTCTGGCTGCGGCGTGACCGCCGGGCCATCGCATTTCCGGCGCGCTTTCCTCGCTTCCGCCATGCCGTAGTGCGAGGCCAGAGCGGACAGGCCGATCCCCAGCACCACCTTTGCCGAGCGGACCGGCCAGCCCCGTTCCCGCTCGACTGTCTCCAGCCCCTTGAGCAGGCAGCAGACATCCACAAGCACGCCGCCAAGCCCGCGGCCGACGGCATCCAGAGCCCGCTCCACCCGGAGCCGTGCCGCCATCACATTGTCGCTCATGTCCGGTCCGGCCGGGCCACGGCCGGTATGGCGCCCGGCTCCGGCTTCCGTGCGCCAGCCGCCGGACAGGTTCGGCATCATCGCCGCAAATGTATAGTCTTCCCGCAGGCGTTCACCTGCCTCAAACTGGGCTGCCGTCAGCATCGCCTTGCCCTTGCCATCCTTTCTCCGCGCCAGCCAGGCAAGAGGGCTTTCCGCCAGATTGACCGTCACCCGGATCGGGCCGTCCGCCCCTGCTTGCAGCGTCTGCGCCTCCCGGATCTGGTGTTGCAGCTGAAAGCCGTCCCTGCCCCCGCTCAACATCCTGCGCACATGCAGGCGGCCTTCAGTCGAAAGCCTCAATGCGCCATCCGGCGCCTCACGCGTCAGGCCCAGATGCTTCAGTTCGTGCAGCACCCGCACTGTCGCAATCATCTGCCGGCGCTTCCCGCCTGTCTCCTGGCGTCCCTCAAGCCGGACCGGAGCGTCTTCCTGACCGCTGCCGGACACAATGACAGCCCCTGTCGCGGCCAGAAACTTGAGAACCTTGCGACCTTCCTCTGTCAGCGCTCTGCTCATCGGAAACCCTCCCAGCGGGCAAGACCATAGACCGTCATGCCACCTGCAATCAGTTGTTCAATCTTGAAAAGTACGGCGTCGACCTGAGGATCATCGCGCCGGTCCTCCCACTTGCGGCAGGCGTAGGCGACCGTGGAGCGGTCGCGGCCGTAGTAGTCCCCCACTTCGGCGCAGGAGAGGCCAAGGGCGACATGGGCCAGATACATCACCAGCTGCCGGGCATCGGCAATCAGCCGGACGCCACGGCCCTCACTGAGCAGCTCCGGCGGGCTGATGCCATAAACCTCCGCAACCAACCCCTCGATCAGCAGAAGCCGGGCCAAGACGGTTCTGTTCCTCACCTCTCCCGCCTGTCCCCCGCCTCCACCCTGACGCTGTTGCCGGATAGAAGTCCTCGCTACGCACTCCATCACCAATCTCCCCGTGGGCTTCCCCTTTAGGCTTATATTCCTACATAATACGTCAGCAATCCGGGGTGAGGGATAAGTTTCCTAGCAACTTTTAAGAGAGCGCAGATATCCGCCATTTCTCCCCACGCCAGCCAGTCCGGTGATGATGGATAAATTCCTGACTGCCACCGCAGACAGGAAACCGGAGCCTGAGCCTCTTCGGCGCCTGAGCAACTTCAAGGCGTGATGCGTCAGCATCGAAAGCCTTGGCATGACGCATCAGCATCGAAGCCTTGGTTTGCTCCAGGAGGCGTGAAGGGAGCCCGGATGCATAAACCGACAGTGCCGGACGGATTGTTCTGGATGCGTCTTGCGCGTCTTGGGCTTGGGGCAGAAATGGGAGGGCCTGATCACCATGACCGCGGCATCGGCATTCCCGCCCTGCTGCTCAGCCTGGTCCGTGCCATGCGGGCAGAGCGGGCAAGGTGCCGGCAAGCGCACTGGACAGGCGATCTCAACCGCCTTGCCGGACTGCGTGCTTCCTTCCGCATATTGTGGCCCCTGCGCCACTCATGCCGCCGCCGGTGAGCTTGTCCTGCCAGCAGCTCATCTCAGGCAACTCGGACAGAAGCGGGAACCGGCTTTTCGTCCATACTTACTTCAAGGCCAAGAGAGAGCCTCTCAGCGCCGTCGTTTTCACCGAAAGAGCTCCGGCCGGTGCGGCGCCTGAGCCTCCAAGCACTGCAGCCACAAATGCAAAAGACCGCTGCGGTTTCCCGCAGCGGCCTCAAAATCATACCTGCAGAGCAGGGCTGCCAGTTACTTGGCGCGCTTGCGCTGCTGACCCAGGCCCATCTTCTTGGCCAGTTCCGAACGTGCAGCAGCATAGTTCGGAGCAACCATCGGGTAGTCGGCCGGCAGGTCCCACTTCTCGCGGTACTCTTCCGGGGTCATGTCGTAGTGCGTGCGCAGGTGACGCTTCAGCGACTTGAACTTCTTGCCGTCTTCCAGACAGATGATGTAGTCCGGCATCACAGACTTCTTGACCGGAACGGCCGGCTTGAGCGGCTCCGGCTCCGGCTCGACCTGGGCGCCAGACGTGCGCTGCAATGCACCGTAAACTTCGTTGATCAGGCCCGGAAGCTCAGTTGCCGCTACGGTATTATTGCTCACATAAGCGGAAACAATCTCAGCGGTCAGGTCGATCAGGTTTGCATCTACCGGCGTGTCAGTCATTTCTCACCCATCTCGTAAATTTGTCGCGTGTTCGCATTCCTGCACAAACCCAAGGTCTTCACCAATCGACGCTTTGCAGCACAAGCTTACTTGGGAAGCGCGACGAGAAAAATTTGATTCTTATGCAGAGGCAACGTATTCGAGCTTATATAGATGCTTCATTCATTGGACAAGCCCCAACAAACAAGAAAAAAGTAAGGGGCTGACATAGATAGCTAGGAAAGGCTATTTTTGTCAGATGGTTAAGTTCAGGCGCCGGAGCAGGCTT
>NZ_JBSXNB010000010.1:0-169998 GCF_054073275.1 Pannonibacter sp. Q-1 | reverse complement strand
CTCGATCTGTCCGGCGATGAGATGCACCACCTGCCCTTCCCGCTGCAAACGCCCCGTCACGCGCAAAAGCCGCGTGTCGAGTTCCCGGTCGATCCGTGCGATCTCGGCTTCGGCCGAGGCGATCCCCGCGCGCCCTTCCATGCGCAGGCGGTGCATCTCCTGCGTGAACACCGCGCAGAAACGAGCGAACAGTTCAGGATCGACAAGCCGGGTGCGAAGCGCATTCAGCACACGGGATTCCAGTTCGTCGCGGCGGATGTTGACCCGGTTGTCGCAGGTGCCCTTGTTGCGCGCCGTCGAGCAGCCAATGAGAGTTGCAGAAATCGCGGAGTAGCCACCACCGCAGCAGGCACATCTCGTCAGGCCGGAGAAGAGATACTTCGGTCGGCGCCGATTGTTCATCTTGCCTACGTCGGCTGTGCCGCTCTCGTCCCGTTCAGTCCGCATTTCGCCCTGGCGGGCTTTCACGGCGTTCCAGAGGTCGTCATCGAGGATGCGTAGCTCGGGCGCTTCCTGAATAACCCATTCCGATTCCGGGTTGGGCCGGGCTTGACGTTTGCCGGTATCGGGGTCTTTGACGAAACGCTGGCGGTTCCACACGATCTTGCCGACATACATCTCGTTGTTGAGGATGCCGTTCCCGCGCTTCGGGTTGCCGTTGATGGTGCTGAACCCCCAGTCGCCGCCTGATGGCGCGGGGATATGGTCCCTGTTCAGGGCGAAGGCGATGGTCTTGGCCGACTTGCCGGCCGCGTAGTCGCGGAAGATGCGGCGCACGACCTCGGCCTGCGCCTCGTTGATCGTGCGGTCGCCGCGGATGGGCTCACCGTTGGCATCGAATTTCTTCACCACGTCATAGCCATAGGAATTGCCGCCGCCGGACTTGCCGGCCTCGACGCGGCCGCGTTGTCCGCGCCGGGTCTTGTCGGCCAGATCCTTCAGGAACAGCGCATTCATCGTGCCCTTGAGCCCGACATGCAACTCGCTGATCTCACCCTCCGACAAGGTGAACATCCTCACGTCCGCATAGCGCATGCGCTTGTAGATGCCGGCGATGTCCTCCTGGTCACGGCTGATCCGGTCCAGTGCCTCAGCCAGGATCATGTCGAACCGGCCTCGCGCGGAATCCATGATCAACGCCTGGATGCCAGGACGCTGGATCATGCTGGAGCCGGAGATGGCGTGATCGGAATATTCCTCGACCACCGTCCAGCCTTCCTTCTCCGCCCGCAGGCGGCACATGCGGAACTGGTCGGCGATGGACGCCTCGCGCTGATTGTCCGACGAATAGCGGGCGTAGATCGCGACTTTCACTGCACATCTCCTTTCGGCATCAGGAGGTGCGCTTCCCCCGTCGACGCGTCATCTTCACTTCCTCGGCGTAGCATTCCCGCGCTGCCTGCCGCGCCAGAAACTCGACGAGACGCAGAAGGCGCGGATCGGGATTGCCGCACGGGGTGAACGTCAGTTCCGGCTCGTCGATCACCAGGGATTCGAGCAGCGCTTCGCGCTCTCGTCCTGACATCTTTGCTGTATTTCCGGGGGCTCGCAAGGTCATGCGAGACAGAATTCGTGCCTATGACAGTATAAGCAACTGAAAACGCAGTCGAATATTTGGCGGAATCCGGCGCTATGCTGCGTATTCCGGCGCGTTCCAGCGTAGTCATGCGCATCATGGCATAGCGAAATAACCTACGGGATTTCGCCCCGGCGGCGGGTATCGAGGGGCTCCTTGGCGCTATGGCGAGTTCGGTGAGCATGACTAGGATATTATCGTATTGCCTTTTGCGATACAATCCCCTATCTTGCATGAAAGGAGACGACTCATGGTCAGCACAGCGGAACGCAAGGAATATCCCATCTCAATGCGACTGCCCGAAGCGGATGTGGCGATGATTGACCGCGCGGCAAACCTGCGCGGCCGTTCCCGAACGGATTTCGTGCGGGATGCCGCCGTGCGGGCCGCCGAGGAGGTCGTCATGGAGCAGGGGCTGATCCGCATGAGCCCGGAGGGCTTCGCGGATTTCATGGAGATCCTGTCACGCCCGCCCACCATCGTCCCCGAGATGATGGAAGTGCTGAAGCGGCCCGCGCCGTGGGAACCCGGCTTTGAGCCGAAGCGGTGAGCCGTGGCTTTATCTGCGCCCGAGCCGCTGACTGCGGCCCATGACGTTTCCGCATTTTCATGCGGTAAGCCCACGCTCGATCACTGGCTGAAGACCCGCGCCCTTGCCAATCAGGAAAAGGGCTTCACGGCTGTCGTCGTCGTCCACGAGGCGGGGCGTGTCGTCGGATATTATGGGCTGGCCCCGACAGGAGCCGTCCCCTCAATCCTGCCGCGCGCAATCCGCACCGGACAGCCGCCCAACCCGGTCCCCTGCTTGCTTCTCGGGCAACTCGCCACGGACACTGATAGGGCGGGGCAGGGGATCGGCACCGGCTTGATGAAACATGCTCTTCAGCGTTGCGTTCTGGCGTCGCGCCTGATCGGCGGTCGGGCCTTGTTGGTCAATGCCGTCGATGAGGAGGCGGCGCTATTCTGGCAACGACATGGTTTTATGCCTTCCCGAGATGATCCGCTGGTTCTGCTGCGAGCGATCTCCGACATTGCCGCCATGCTGGCGCAGGCATGAGCCTCAGGATAATCCAGCCAGTCAAAAACGTTTATTTGGGGGAAAGCCTTTCCCTTGGCCGGCACCATGTTGCCGGCGCACCCCCCATCGAGCGGGGAGATTCCCGCAACGCCCCTTAGAGTGAGAGTGCGGGCCGGGTTTGCCGTGACGGGTTGAAGGCTGGAGAACAGGTCTCCGGCGCCCGTCGCGGAGAACCGCGATGTCCAGATATGACCGCACCCCACGCTCCGGCTCGGACCGGACGAACCTCTATGACGAAATCACCGGCAAGATCATCGCCGAACTTGAGGCCGGGCGCTTTCCTTGGGTCCAGCCATGGGGTAAGGCCACCGCCAAGGCCCCGCTCGGCCTGCCGCAGAACGCCAGCACTGGCCGCGCCTATAGCGGCATCAATATCCTGATCCTTTGGGGCGCCGTGGTTCAGCACGGTTTCCCCGGACAAGGTTGGCTCACCTATCGCCAGGCGGCCACCCTTGGCGGCAATGTTCGCAAGGGCGAGCGTGGCACCACCGTCGTCTATGCCGACCGCTTCACGCCCGAGGACGAGAAGCGGCGCGCGAGAGAGACCGGCGAGGAACCGGGGACGATCCCGTTCCTGAAGCGGTTCACCGTGTTCAACGCTGCCCAATGCGAGGGGTTGCCCGAGGATATCGCCGTCGCTATGCCGCCCCCACCACCCGGCCTAATCGAGCCGAGGGTCGAGGCGCTTATCAAAGCCACCGGCATCGACTTCCGCATCGGCGGGGATCGCGCCTTCTATGTCCCGGCCCTCGACCATGTGGTCGTGCCACCGCCGCAAGCTTACTTCGAGCCGATCAACTGGCATCGGACAGCCCTGCATGAGCTGGGTCATGCCACTGGCCATGCGTCCCGTCTGAACCGGGATTTCTCCGGCTCCTTCGGCACCAGGAAATACGCTTTCGAGGAACTGGTCGCCTTATCCTGACTCTGTGATCCTGTCTCAGAATCATGCATTGGAGGCGCCTCGCCACGGCTCCGGTGAAGCTCTTCAGACGTCCGGGTCAAGCGTTCCCGCAGCGTAGCGAGGACAACGCTTGACGCGGCGGCGGCACGACAAGCTGTTCATGGGGTGCAGGCTAAGTCCTGCACCCCTGCCACGCGGCGAGCGGGAGAGCGCGAGGGGAACCCCTCGCATTCTAAACAATGAAGTTGCGCCGAAGGCGCTCCGCTTGGGTATCGTGCGTGCATTTGTATTTTACCGATCTTGACACTATTTCGCGTCCGCTTTTCCTTGATGACCTTGCAGTGAGCCTCGCGCCCGGTGCGCTCGACGCGGTCGAGCGCACCGGGCTGATTCACGGCATGCCGTTCATCCTGATGGATGACGGCAGCTACGATCTCGCTCTCAACCGGTTCTTTCGTGCCTGTCCTGCTATGGGAGCGCGATCGCCGAACACGTGGCGCTCCTACGCCCGCGACATTCTCGTCTGGGCGCGCTTTCTTGTCGAACGGCGCGGCGGCAAGACGGTCTGGCAGGCCGGCCGCGACGATGTCCTGGCCTTTCACCGGGCGCGTCGGCTGTCGGCAGCTCCCTACCGCATCTCGGCTGCGAGCTGGAACCGGAGCGTTGCCGCGCTCGACAAGCTCTATCGCTGGGCTGTCGAGGAAGGAATCATTGCGATCTCGCCCTTCAGCTACGGCGCCACCCTTCGCAGGGCCGGCGGTAGCCGCGCAGTGCTCGCTGTGACGACGAACCGTGCCCGCGAGCGCGCCGCGCGGCGCCACGATACCCGTTACATCGATCTTGGCCGCTACCTGCTGTTCCGCGAGGTGGGATTGCGCGGCCGGCTTCCCGACGGCTCGGAGGACGCGACGTGGCGCGGCCGCAACGGCGAGCGCAATGCGTTGTTTGCCGAGCTTCTCGTCACGACCGGCCTGCGGCTGACAGAGGCCGGCAGTCTGCTGCTGAGTGAGCTGCCGCGCCTGACCGATCCCGAATCGCGCTCGGTGCCGTTCGATCTCCCCGGTCCGATCGCCAAGGGCGGACGACCACGGCGCATCCGCGTTCCCCGCCGGGTACTGAGATTGATCGGCGACTATGTCGATCTCGAGCGCACGGTCTCTGCCGCGCGCTCAGAGCCTTCGGTGTCCGATCCGCTCTGGCTGATGCTGGAGGACGGGAAGGCAACAGACGCGGCGGGCAAGCGTGTCCGGCTCGACCGTCTGACGCTGGGCGAACGCCGCCGCGTGCTGGTCGGCACGCCCGGCCAGGCGCAGCATGCCTTGCTCTGGCTGACTGAAGGCGGCAAGCCCGTGCCCTCGGCGACTTGGGAAGCTGCCTTTCGGCGGGCCTGCACCCGCTGCCGCCGTTTCGGCATCGAGGTCGAGGTGACGCCACACACGCTGCGGCACACCTTCGCCGTCAACATGCTCTCCATGCTGATCCGCGAGCAGATCGGATCCGTGTTCGATCCGCAGGACCAGCACGGCGCAGCCTATCGGCGGATTCTCGGCGATCCTCTGCAGAAGCTCCAGCACCTGCTGGGGCATGCGAGTATCACCAGCACCTACATCTATCTCGACAGCCTCGCCGAGGCGCAGGAGCTGGTCGAGGCCGCCGCGGATCGCTGGGCCGAAGACACGGCTGGCGGCGCGGCATGACCGCCGCGGCGGCTCCATCGGTGCGGCGGCCGGGTCGCCGCGCCCTCTTTCCCGAGGCGCTGCCCGATCCCGAGGGCGAGGCCGCCGCTGCGATCGCATCGCTGCGCTTTACCGTCACGCTGGCGGATCGCAGCAAGACGATCGACCTGACGATGCTCGCCGGCCGCAAGGCATTGGCGCGGACCTTTGCCGGCGCGCTCTGGCGCGCCTGCCAGGTCGGTGGTCCGGCCGGCTCGATCTCGACGGCCTACGCCTATGCCAATGCGCTCAAGACATTTTGGCGCTATCTCGATTCCGCCGGATCGCACGTCGCCCGTCTCTCCGACGTCAGTGCCGTCTGCATCGACGGCTTCGATTCCTGGATGGAGGGGAGCGGCCTGCATCCCAATCACCGCCTGCACCGCATGAGCAAGGTGCTCAACCTGCTGCGGCTTGCCGAGGCCGCGGAGCCCAGCCACCTGCCGCCCGATGCCTCACGCCGGCTGATGTACACGAGCGATCGGCCCGGCGTGCGCGCCAGGCCGCGCGATGCCTATGGCGATGATGTCGCCGCGGCATTGCGGAAGGCGGCGCGCACCGATCTCGCCGCCATCATCCGCCGCTTGGGCGAGGCCGATCGTATTCCGGCGGTCGAGGATTCCGATCGGAGCAAGGCGCTGGCAGCAACCCACAAACAGGTAATGGAAGTGATCGACGCGGAAGGCGTCATCGGGCACAGGCACCCTCTCTTCAAGCGACTCTACACGCTCCGCCGCGAGAGTGGCCTGCCGAACGATCGCCTGATCCACGATCTGCATGGCCGCCGGCATCTCATCGCCGCCGATCTCGTGCCGCTCATCGTGCTTATCTCGCTCGACACCGGCATGGAGATCGAAGCGATCAAGGGCTTGCGAGCGGACTGCCTGAAGAACCCGGCGGGCGGCTATGTCGAGATCGAGTATTGCAAGCGTCGGGCGCGCGGCGCCGAGTGGAAGCGGCTGCGTGTGCGCGACGGCGGTTCCTCGACGCCGGGCGGCTTGATCCGCAAGGCGCTGCAGTGGACCGGTCCGGCGAGAAGCCGGCTCGGCGCCGACACGCTCTGGGCGCACTGTGCCTGGGGCCGCCTGACCCCTCGGGTGCTCAGCATGAAGGAGCTCGCGGCTTCATGGACGCGCCGGCACGGCATCCTTGATGAGCGGGGCCAACGCCTTCGCCTCAATCTGACGCGCCTGCGCAAGACGCATAAGGCGGCATGGTACCGGCGCACGGGCGGCCAGCTCGACCGCTTCGCCGTCGGCCACACTGTCGCGGTCGCGGCCGACCACTACGCCGACATTCCCGCGCTTCGTCATCTGCACGAGGCGACAATTGCCGACGCCATGACCGATGCGCTCGACGCCGCGTTCCCCCCCTGTGTCCTGTCGTCGGAGGAGGAAGCGGCCGTCCAGACCGATCCCGACAAGGCGACCGGCCTTCCCGTTGTCGGCGCCGCCGCGGTCAAGGCGCTGTTCGGCGGCGAGCAGGACGTCTGGCTCGCCAGTTGCGGCGGCTTCTACAACAGCCCGTTCGGCTCGGAGGGAGAGGCCTGTCCGTCCCCCTTCTGGGGGTGTCTCGAATGCAGCAATGCCGTGGTCACCGCCCGCAAGGTGCCCGCGCTCCTGGCCTTCCTCAACTTCATCCGGGCGCAGCGGCAGGTGCTGAGCGAAGCCGACTGGATCGCCAAGTTCGGCCGGGTTCACGGACGCATCGCCGAACAGATTCTGCCCCGGTTCGCCGACGCCGAGATCGAGGAAGCCCGTCGGATTGGGTCATCGGACCCCGCGCTCCTCTACCTGCCGCCCGAAGCGAGAGCGCCATGATGCCGGCACCGATCAAGCTGCCGCAGCACGCGTCGCTGCCTTCGGCCATTTATGGCAACGACGAGCCCGTGCTTGCCGGCGTGGCGGTCAGGGACGATGCCGACCGCACGCGACTTCCGCGCTTCGGTGACGATCTTTGGGACCTGGGCGCCGCCATTTTCCGGGTGAACGCCCGCTACAGCAATTACCGGCTGAACCTCGCCCGCATCGCCGATCCCGTCACGCGGCGGCTGGCGAAGGAGTACGTGATCGCCCGCCTGCGCATCCATGTGCCGGGATATCGGGCGCCCTGCGGCGCGACCTCGGCGATCCGCCTGCTGCGCTACATCCAGCATTTCGCCGCGTTCCTCCGCGCAAGGACTGGCGCCGTCGATCTCAGCCGGATCGATCAGGCGCTGCTCGACGCCTATCTGGCGTATGCCCGTGACGGCGGACGGCGAACGCCTCACGAGACGGTGAAGTATGTCGAGGTGCCGATCGACCTGCATCACCTGGCGCCATGGCTAACCGGCGGCGGCATCGGTTTCCTGCCGTGGCGTGGACGTGCGGCGCACCGCGTTGCCGGCCGGCCGCCAGCGCCCGCCGAGAACGCCACGCCGCGCATTCCCGAGCCGGTCATCGGCGCCATGCTGCGCTGGGCGCTCAAGTATGTCGAGGTCTATGCGCCCGATATCCTCGCGGCGCGGGCCGAGCTTGACGCTCTCGAAGCCCGCTGCGCCCGATTGATGGCGCGGGACGCGCGGGCCGGACGGGCCGTGGCCAAGAACTATCGCGCCCGCGTGGCCAAGTGGCTCGACGTGCGCCGGGCCATGGGCCGAGGCGTGCCGATCTGGGAGCACGCGCCCAATGTGGCCCGCCGCATCGACCCGCTCACCGGCGAAGAGACCCCGCCCTACAATCTCCATCTGATGCGCCTTCACGCCGGCGCTCCGCAGAGCGGCCGCATCAGCCAGTCCGAGCCGACTGCACGACTGATCGAGAAGGCAGCCGCCGAGCTCGGAACCGAGATCGGCGGGCTCGATACGCCGATCTCGATCGATCCGGACACCGGACTGCCATGGCGCGAGCGCTTCGACGGCCTCAGCCTCGCCCGCGAAGAACGGATGTTGCAGGGCGCCTGCTATCTCGTCTGCGCCTACCTCACCGGCATGCGCGACAGCGAGGTGCAGGCGATGCAGCCGGGTTGCGTGTCGCCGGTGCGCAGCGCCGACGGCCTGGTCGAGCGGTACCGGCTGCGCAGCACGGTGTACAAGCGCCATGGCGCGCGCGGCGTCACGGCCGACTGGATCACGATCGAGCCCGTCGCTCGCGCCGTCGCGGTGATGGAGGTTCTCTCGGCACGCAATCGCCGAGAGAAGGAACTGTCATCCTTGTGGGTGGCGCTGAAGGACTGGCCCTGGAGCAACGATCATCTCGGGATGGGTGCAACGCCGACACTCAACCTTTTCCGCGAGGGCCTCGACACGCGCTCGGAGGCCGCGCCGGCGATTCCGCGCATCGGCGACGAGCCTTGGAAGTTTACGACCCGGCAGCTCCGACGCACGATCGCCTGGTACATCGCCAACCGGCCGTTCGGCACGGTCGCCGGCAAGATCCAGTACAAGCACGCCTCGGTCGCCATGTTCGAAGGCTATGCCGGATCGGCGCAGGCCGACTTCCGCTTGGCGATCGAGCGCGAACGTGCACTCGGCCAGCTCGACGACATTGTCGCCCATTACGAGGCCTATCTTCGCCGTGAAGGCCCGGCGGGACCGGGTGCTGCGCGACTGCGACGCGAGTTCGGCCGCGTGCAGGAGGAACTTGGCGATCTTCCCGGCCGGATCTTGGACCGCAAGCGGCTGCGCACCATGGTTGCCCATCTCGGGCGGACCCTGCATGTCGGTTTCCTCAACGACTGCCTGTTCGATGCAGCGACCGCGCTCTGCCTCACCGGCGCGCCAGATGCCGAGCGGACGGCGCCGGCCCTATCGCGCTGCAGCCCCGACCGGTGCCCGAACGCCTGCCTGACCGCCCGGCACCGCGAACCGTGGCAGGCCTCGATCGTCGAGGGCGAAGCGCTTCTGGCCGACCGGCGTCTATCGCCGCTGCAGCGCACGGCGATCCTGCGGGACAACGAGCGCAAGTGCCGGCTGATCGCGCCTCTCATGGACGGTGACGCATGACCGCGCTCGGGCCGAAGAGCCAAGCGGCGCTAAGGGCTGCCATGAAGCGGTTGCTCGACGGCCGCCCTGAACGCACCGACGGGGCGCTGACCGTCGCCAACCTGGCGCGCGAGGCCGGCGTCAGCCGAGCGACGGCGAACCGGGCCGGCGATCTTCTCGCCGAGCTCCGCGCGGCCGAAGCCCGCCTGCGGCGATCGTCGCCCAGGGCCCTCAAGGAACGCATCCATGCTCTGGAAGCGGAACTACGCGCCGTGCGTGGTGCCGAGATGGCGGAGCTGCGGGCGCTCACCCGGACGCTCGCGCAGCACATCCAGATGCTGACGTTGCAGCTCGCCGAGCGAGATGCCGTCATCGAAGGTCTGCGAGCGGAGCTGTCTCGATCCGTGGACGCCAGGGTCGTCCCGTTGCGGCGTCCGCCTCTGGACGGCACCGGCTGACAGCCGCGCTTCATCCTGACCGGTCCAGGCGCCGCTCGCCGGTCATGGCTGCCTCCCGTGCTCGCCCGTCGAGGCAGGGCTCGGGTTGTGGCAGACGCTGCCGGCCCATCAACCCTGTTCCGCACCAGCACCGAGAACAGGGTGTGACGGCCCGGCTTCCCGCGTCTGCCCCTGCCGCCTCGCCCTCGACGGAGAGGGCGAACACAGGAGGCAGCCATGACCACCGATCGCACACCCCAGCCCCGGAACGACATCTACGAGCGTGTCACCAGCCAGATCATCGCCGCCATCGAGGCCGGCGCCGACCAGTACCGGATGCCCTGGCACCACGACGGATCGGCCATCACTACGCCCGTCAACGTCGCCTCGCGCAAGGCCTATCGTGGCGTCAACGTCATCGCACTCTGGGCCGCCGCGCACGCCGCCGGCTTTCCCGCCGGCATCTGGGGCACCTATCGCCAGTGGCAGGCGCTCGGCGCCCAGGTCCGCAAGGGCGAGCGCGGGCACCTCGTCGTGTTCTGGAAGACCGTCGATCGCCACGGCAAGGCAGACGTACAGGACGGCGACGAGGATCGCGACGAGCCCGCCCGGCGCATGTTCGCCCGCGGCTACACGGTCTTCAACTGCGCGCAGGTCGACGGCTACACGCCGCCCGAGATACCGGTGCTACCCGAGGCCGAGCGCATCGAGCGGGCCGAACGGTTCTGCGCAGCGCTCGGCATCGACATCCGCCACGGCGGATCGCAGGCCTGTTACCGCCCATCCACCGACCACGTGCAGATGCCCGACTTCGCCTGCTTCCGCGATGCCGCAGCCTATTACGCCGTGCTGCTCCACGAATGCGGGCACGCCTCCGGCGCCAGGCATCGCCTCGACCGTGATCTCTCCGGACGGTTCGGCTCGGCCGCCTATGCTATGGAGGAATGCACGGTCGAGCTCCTGAGCGCCATGATCTGCGCCGACCTCCATCTCAGCGTCGAGCCGCGGCCCGACCACGCCAGCTATATCGCCTCCTGGCTCGAGGTGCTTCGCTCCGACAAGCGCGCGATCTTCACCGCCGCAGCCAAGGCGCAGCAGATCGCCGACTGGCTGCACGCCCAGCAGGGCAACGCTTGCCGGAACGACGTCAGGGGCGCCGCATAGGCGCTCCTCGACCCGATCAGTTGACAGTTCGCTCCCGGAACAGCGCCTCAATCAGCGGACATTCCGGCCGCGTGCCGTCGGCGCATTGCGCGACGACGTCCTTGAGCACCCGCTCCATGCGCTTCAGGTCAGCGATCTTCGCCCGCACATCGTCGAGATGCGCGGCGGCGACCGCGCTTGCCTCGGCGCAGGGCTGGTCGCGTTCGTCGACCAGGCGCAACAGCTCGCGGATTTCGTCGAGTGAGAAGCCGAGCTCGCGTGCCCGCAGCACAAAGCGAAGGCGCCGCTCGTGCGTCGTGTCGTAGCTGCGGTAGCCGGCCGCCGTGCGCGGTGGCTCGGGCAGGAGCCCGACCTTCTCGTAGTAGCGCACAGTCTCCAGATTGCTGCCCGTCCGCCGGGCGAGCTCAGCCCGCTGCAGGCCCTTCACGCCAGCGTGATCGCGCATCGCAAAAATCCCTCTTGACCCTGTAGTTGCTACAGACCGCATGGTACTGCGCAATGAGGATTTCGGCAAGGAAAGCGAGATCGGACATGGATATATCGCGACCCAGCACGGCGGGCATGACGTCCGCCACGACCGACGTGCTCGCGTCGGACCGAGCCGAAGTCGGACGGCAGCGCCTGGTCGCCGTCGGCGGCATTCTCGGCGCGCTTGCCGCCTCCTCGTGCTGCATCGTCCCGCTCATCCTGTTTAGCCTAGGCATTGGTGGCGCCTGGATCGGCAATCTGACGGCGCTCGCGCCCTACAAGCCGCTCTTCGTCGCCGGGACGACGGGCGTTCTCGGCTACGGCTTCTATCTCGTCTACTGGAAGCCGAGGCGGGCCTGCGCCGAGGATGCTGCCTGCGCGCGCCCGATCCCCAGCCGCATTGTCCAGATCGCGCTCTGGTTTGCGACGGTGCTCGTCGCGGCCGCCTTCGCATTCGACTACGTCGCCCCGCTGCTGCTTTCCGCCTGACACCAAGAGGAGACCCGTCCCATGAAGAAGAGTTTGAGTGCTCTTGCTTTGATCATGTCGGTGATGACCGCGCCTGCCGTGTTCGCTACCGAACGCACAGTCACCTTCGCCATCGACAACATGACCTGCGCCTCCTGCCCCTACATCGTGAAGACCTCGATGGCGGCGGTCCCCGGGGTCTCGACGGTGGCCGTCTCGTTCGAAGCCAAGACCGCGACCGTGACCTTCGACGACGCGCAGACGACCCCGGATGCCATCGCGGCCGCCAGCATGAATGCCGGCTATCCGGCCCGCCCGACGCAGGAGCAAGGCAGTTGACATGCATGACCGCGCCCTGATCCGCACCGGCGCCGCAGGCGCCATTGTCGTTGCGATCTGCTGCGCGGCGCCACTCCTTGCCGTGCCCCCGCCGCTGGCCGGCCTCGGCGCGTGGTTGACGGGTTCGGGTCTGGTCGTGCTTTCCCTGATCGCCGCGGGCCTCGGGCTTGTCGCCTGCGGCATCCATCATCGCCGTGCAAAGGTCGTCTGTTCCAACACGAAGATTCTGAATGAAGGCCTGAAGCCATGAACGATTGCTGCACATCCTCTGCGTCCCGCGACAAGGCGACGGTTTCTACATCCGCAACGGTGCCGAGCTTGGCCGTGCGGCCGGGTGTGACGTTTCCGGACTGGTCGGTGGTTTCGTCACCCGTGGTGAAGGAGGCCCTGCTGGCCATGGTCGGCTCCGACCATGTGCTCAACCGCTGGAGCGGCTACGAGGCGGCCACGGATCGCGTGCGCGTTGCGTTGCTACAGCTCTACGCCGAACACGGGCGAGCCCCGACCCCAAGCGCGCTTGCCAAGCGTGCGGGGCTGAGCGAGGAAGCCGTCCGTGCGCTGCTCGAAGAGCTCCGCCGTCGCGACCTCGTCGTACTCGATGGCGACATGATTGTCGGCGCGTATCCCTTCACCGACCGCGACACCGGCCACCGGGTCACACTGGACGGACGCACTCTTACTGCGATGTGCGCGGTCGACGCGCTCGGCATCGGCGCTATGACCGACCAAGACATCTCGATCGTCTCGCGCTGCCGCCACTGCGGCGCGCCGGTCCGGATCACCACGCAGGAACGGGGCCGGGCTCTGGCCGACGTTGAGCCGACGACGGCCGTCGTATGGCTCAGCGTCCATTACGAAGGCGGATGCGCTGCGAACTCGCTGTGCACTGCAACATCCTTCTTCTGTTCCGACGATCACCTCGCCGCGTGGCGCCGGCAGCGTCCTGCAGACGAGCCGGGATTCCGGCTGTCGATCGAGGAAGCTCTCGAAGCAGGTCGGGCGATCTTCGGGCCCAGCCTTGCCGGAATCGGCACAATCGCCGGCCACGGCAACAACGCGGCCGAGACACAAGGTGAGCCTCAATCGTCGGGCGATACGGCATCGCCGGACAGGCCCGTGACGCATCGGCGCCTTGGCACGAATGGCCGCAACAATGGTTCCTACGACCTTGCCATCATCGGCGCCGGCTCGGCCGGCTTCTCGGCCGCGATCACGGCAGCCGATCAGGGCGCCCAGGTGGCCCTCATCGGCAGCGGCACCATCGGCGGCACCTGCGTCAATATCGGTTGCGTGCCGTCGAAGACGCTGATCCGCGCCGCCGAGACGCTCCACAATGCCCGAGCCGCGGCACGTTTCGCCGGCATCACGGCCGAGGCCGAACTGACCGACTGGGGCGGAACCGTCCGTCAGAAGGACGCGCTGGTTTCGGAGCTACGTCAGGCCAAGTACGCCGACCTGCTCCCGGCTTACAACGGCATCGCCTATCGCGAAGGGCCGGCGCGCATCGTGGACGGCGGCGTCCAGGTGGACGGCACGTTTGTCTCAGCCGGCAAGATCATCATCGCGACCGGCGCGCGACCGGCCGTCCCTGTCATCCCCGGCATCGAGACCGTGCCATACCTGACGAGCACGACGGCGCTTGATCTCGAGGCGCTGCCCCGATCTCTGCTCGTGATCGGCGGCGGCTATATCGGGGCCGAACTCGCCCAGATGTTCGCCCGCGCCGGCGTCGAGGTGACGCTGGTGTGCCGCTCGCGTCTCCTTCCGGAGGCCGAACCCGAGATCGGCACGGCGCTGACGGGGTATTTCATGGACGAGAGCATCGCGGTGATTTCCGGCATCACGTACCGGACGATCCGCAAGACCGCGGACGGTGTTGCACTCACTGTCCATCGCGACGGCAAGGACGTCACGATCGACGCCGATCAGGTGCTCGTGGCGACGGGCCGCGCGCCCAATATCGAAGGTCTCGGGCTCGCCGAGCATGGGATCGCTCTCTCGCCGAAGGGCGGCATCTTCGTCGATGACCGCATGCGCACGACAAGATCGGGCGTGTACGCTGCCGGCGACGTCACCGGTCACGATCAGTTCGTCTACATGGCCGCCTACGGTGCCAAGCTCGCGGCGAAGAACGCCCTCAACGGCGACAGCCTGCGCTACGACAACAGTGCCATGCCGGCCATCGTCTTCACCGATCCGCAGGTGGCGAGCGTCGGGCTGACAGAGGCGGCTGCGCGGACCGCCGGCCACGCCGTCCGTGTCTCCACGATCGGTCTCGACCAGGTGCCGCGCGCGATTGCCGCCCGAGACACACGCGGGCTCATCAAGCTCGTCGCCGACGCTGGCAGCGGCCGGCTGCTCGGGGCGCATATCCTCGCACCGGAGGGAGCCGACAGCATCCAGACGGCGGCCCTGGCAATCCGGCACGGCCTCACCGTCGACGACCTCGCGGATACGCTCTTTCCGTATCTCACCACCGTTGAGGGCCTGAAGCTCGCGGCTCTTGCCTTCGACAAGGACGTGGCGAAGCTCTCATGCTGCGCCGGCTGAGCCGTGAAGGCTCGGATGTCGAACGTGACAATGTTGGAGGAGATCTAGTGGCGAAGAGATATGACCTTGCGATCATCGGCACGGGAACGGCTGCGATCGTAACAGCACACAGGGTTCGTGCGGCTGGCTGGAGCGTCGCCGTCGCGGACTTCCGGCCCTTCGGGGGCACCTGCGCCTTGCGCGGTTGCGATCCGAAGAAGATGATGGTCGGCGGCGCCGAGGCGGCTGATCACGCCTGGCGCATGAGCGGACGTGGAATCGAAGGGGACGCGACGCTCGATTGGACGGGACTGATGGCCTTCAAGCGCAGCTTCACCGATCCGGTACCGCAGAAGCGTGAGAAAGCCTTTGCCGACAAAGGGATTCACGCCTTCCACGGTCACGTTCGCTTTATCGGCCCGAATGCGCTCGAGTTCGGAGGAGAGAGGATCGAGGCGGACCGTATCGTGATCGCCGCCGGCGCCGAGGCCGTGCCGCTCGGCATTCCGGGCGAGCAGCACCTGATCACCAATGAAGGCTTCCTGGAACTGGAGAGCCTGCCTGAACGCATCGTCCTTGTCGGCGGCGGTTATATCGCGGCCGAGTTTTCGCACATCGCGGCGCGCGCCGGAGCACAGGTCACAATTCTTCAGCACGGGAAGCGAATGCTCAAGCAATTCGACCCCGATCTCGTCGGCTGGCTGATGGACAAGTTCAGCGAGCGCGGCATCAATGTCCGCACACAGGCAGGGGTGACCGCCATTGAGAAGGTATCAGACGGCTATCGCGTCCGGGCGGACTGTCCTGACGGCGAACTCGATATGGACGCAGATCTGGTCGTCCATGCCGCGGGTCGGGCGCCGGCGCTCGCGACGCTCGATCTCGATGCCGGGAGCGTAAAGCACCATAACGGGCGGCTGGCGTTGAACGGATTTTTGCAAAGCGTCTCCAACCCCGCGGTCTACGCAGCAGGTGATGCCGCCGGCCTAGGACCGCCGCTCACTCCGGTATCAAGCCATGACGCGAAGGTAGTCTCGGCGAACCTGCTCAACGGCAACACGGTCAGGCCTGAATACACAGGCGTTCCGAGTGTCGCCTTCACCATCCCGCCGATCGCAGCCGTCGGCATGAGCGAAGCCAAGGCGCGTGAGAAAGGCCTGAACGTTCGCGTAAAGACCGAGCGCGTGGACGGCTGGTTCACCGCACGCCAGCAGGCCGAGACGGTGTATGGCTTCAAAACGTTGGTCGACGCGGACACTGACCGCATCCTCGGCGCCCATCTTGTCGGTCCGCACGCTGACGAAGTGATCAACATCTTTGCACTGGCGATCAGGCAAGGGCTGACGGCAGAGCAGTTGAAGACCACCATGTTCGCATATCCCAGCGGCGCGTCAGATATCGGCGAGATGCTTTGAGCGTAAGTGAGGTGGTCGACCGGTACGGCCGCGGAGCAGTCTGCACGAAAGAAATCCCTTCACCAGTCGCATTCGGTTCGCTGAGCAGTCGTAAAAACCACGAACCGCAATGCGAAGAGCAGCCCTCCAGATACTCCCGAGTGTCTCACCCGTTCTAAAACCGCGCAACGCCGCCAGATCGGCTGGTTTCGGCTGATGAAAGTCCGCTGAGACAGCTTGACTGTTCAGATAAATCGCGGAGATCACGGCCGCCTTCTGCTGCGCATCGCTCGGCATCGTGCCGACAGTGCGTCATGGGGATTACATTGGTTCCTGGCTGGAGGTGCTGCGTGAGGACAACCGCGCCATCGTCCGCGCTGCCTCGCAGGCCAGCAAGGCCGCCGATTGGCTGCTCGGCTTCCTGCCGGACGCCGGCGAGGATGCCGAAGCCAGCGAGCCCGGCGCGGCCGAGATCGACAGGAGGGCGGCATGATCCTCCTGACACCCGAGCTGCGTGAACAGCTCCTCGGCAACGGACGGCAATGCGATGTCGATCATGTGCCGGTCGTGAAGTTCTTCAATCCCTTCGGCGCAGGCGTCTGGCTTGCGACCGAGTTGGCCGCCGACGGCGACACGCTGTTCGGTTTGGCCGATCTCGGCGAGCCGGAGCTGGGCTATTTCTCGCTGGAGGAAATGACCTCGGTGCGCCTGCCCTTCGGGCTCGGCATCGAACGCGACATCCTCTTTACCGGCGAATTCCCTATCTCGGTCTGGGCCGAAGCCGCGCGAGAGGCCGGCAGCATCCGCCAGGCCGAACGGATCATCCGCACGGCCCGGCAGTCCCGGTGGGAGGGCGTGTGATGCGCTTCCGTCGCTGGCACAGATTTGAACCCTATGGAGATACGTCGCGCAAACGCGCGGCATTTCTCCGCAAGCAACGCCTCGAACGGGAAGCGTTGCCGCTCTTTGCCGATCAGATCGCCGCCACACAACATGGTGTCGATGAGGAAATGGCCCGCCGCGCCGTCTGGTGGGGCGAGGCCGAACACAAACGCCGCAGCCAGCGAGCTGCCTGGTGGCGGAAGGCCCGCGCCCGGCTTTTCGCGCTACCCGACACGTTGCGCGCGCGTGTTCGCGAGATTTGGCGGACGTGCCCATATCCGGCCGATCCGGCGAGCTTCGCCGATTTCCTCTACCAGATCGCCGTCGGCAAGCTCGATCCCTGGCGGCCGCCGTGGGTCTTCCAGCAAGCCCGGTCGGCACGCATGACCCACGATCCGGCCACGTTCGATGAAGCATTTCGTCAGATCGGCCGCAAACAGGTCGGCGGCGGCCCGAAAACCACGCCGGCGGATGAGCTGCTGTTCTGCGGCAATCTCGGCTCCGGCATCATCTTCCTCACCACCCGCGTCCGGCTGATCGACCCGAACGAGAGCTTCTACACCTCGTCCAGCCATCGCCTGCGCGATTCCCATGTCGGACGCTCCGGTCATTGGGTGGAAATCGAGGTGCGCGGCGACTGTTCCAGGGCGGAGCTTGCGCTGATCGAACGGCTCGCTCAGGCCGCCGATACGCGGCCGGTCGTTGTCCAGCACATCGTCTCCGCCCGGTCCAAGGCACGAGCTGGAGGTTTGTCATGACCGGCCGTCCCCTCCGTCCCGGCCACAATGGCGGGCCTCCGCTCGACCCGTCCGTTCCGCATGAACGCGGCCGGTGCAAGAACCGCATCCCTTCGCTTGCGCGACCCAAGAATGAGCAGCGCGCCTATGAAATGTTCCGGGTCGGCCTGTCGTGCAAGCGCGTGAAACGGCCGACCGGCACCTGCGACCAGGTGCTCTTCGCTGGCCCGTCCTCCACCGTCTTCTCGGCGACGACCGCCGAGTTCGGTTGCCGGAACTTCGAGGCGAAGCCCCGCGCGGATCGTCCGGTCGGCGGCGGCTTCGTCACGATCTGGAGCAACGGGCGCGTCGTCTGGCAGGGGCCGGAGGAAAAAATCCCGGCGCGCTTCCAGCAAGAGGATCTCGACCTGGGTGATCGAGACGCCAGAAGGGAGCCCCGCCATGATGAGCCGTGACGAGTTGCGCGCGGTGCTGGCGCGGATGGAAGCGAGCCTTGCCGATACCCGTCGCAACCTGGCGCTCGCGGAACGCGCGGTTCGCGACCGGGCCGAGGCCATGACCGTTCGGCAGCGACCGAAGGCGCGCCACTATCATCGTCGGATGAGCCGGTGGACGGGCGCGGACGAGGCCGAATATCGGCGCGTCCTCGACGATCTGCTCCTCGCGGTCGGGCCAGACCTTGAACGGCTCCGGCGAAAGATCGACCGGCAGGAGGCGGCCATCCTGTCGCTGCGCCGCAAACATGGCGTCAACGAGGAGCGGCCGCGGCGCCTCGACTGGTGACGCGGTGCCTGCCGCTGGCGGTTTAGAGGAAGAGAGGGGGGTGGGGTTTCGTGACGGATTTAGGGTCGAGAGAGAGGCTTTCGGCGTCCGTCGCGGAGAAACCACGATGGCAAGAGCTGCCAAGAAAAAGAAGCCCGCCCTCCCGATGATCGAGTTCTCGCGGGCGCGGGACATTCCGTTCAACCGGATCAGCCTGTCGGACAGCAATGTCCGCGAGATCGACGTTGAGGCCGGCCTGGACGAACTCACCCATGACATCGACCGTCGCGAGGATCTCGTTCAGGGCCTCAATGTCCGCGCGATCCTCGATGAGGGCGGCAACGAGACCGGCGATTTCGAGACGCCCGCCGGCGGCCGGCGCTACAGGTCCATTGCGCGCCTCGTCGAGGCTGGACGCTTCCCGGCCGATGGCCTTGTCCCCTGCATCGTCAAGAAGGCCGATGCCAAGACCTCGGCAGTCGACGACTCGCTGGCCGAAAACCTGCTACGCCTCGCCCTGCATCCGCTCGACCAGTTCAAGGCGTTCAAGCGGATGTTCGACATGGGCATGTCGAAGGAGGAGATCGCCGACGCCTGGCGGACCACGCCGCGCTACATCATGCAGCGTCTTCGCCTCGCGACCGTCGCGCCATCCCTGCTCGACGCCTATGCGCGGAACGAGATGACGCTGGCGATGCTGGAAGCCTTCACCGTCAACCCCGATCACGAGCGTCAGCAGCAGGTTTGGGAGCGCGTCAGCAATTCCTGGCAGAAGGAACCCTGGCAGATCCGCAGCATGCTGACCGAGACCACGGTGCCGGCAGCCGACAAGCGCGCCCGCTTCGTCGGCATCGAAGCCTATGAGGCGGCGGGCGGCCCGGTGCTGCGCGATCTCTTCTCCGAGGAGAACGGCGGTTGGTTGCAGGACGTCACGCTTCTCGACCGGCTGGTCGACGAGAAGCTGCGCACCGTCGCCGACGAAATCGCGGGTCAGGGCTGGAAGTGGATCGACGCGGCGGTCGAGCTTCCCTACGGCTACGCCAACGGCCTGCGCAGGCTGGTCGGCGTGACCCAGGAGCTGACCGATGAGGAACGCACCAGCCGCGAAGCGCTGCGCGACGAGTATGACGAACTCGAATCGCAATACGCCGAGGCCGATGAACTGCCCGATGAGGTCGACCAGCGGCTCGGCGAAATCGAGGCCGAACTCGAAGCGTTCGAGAACCGGCCCGTCACCTTCGCGCCGGAAGACATCGCCCGTGCCGGTGTGTTCGTCAGCATCGGTCGCGAGGGCGAGTTGATCGTCAGCGGCGGCTACGTCCGCCCCGAGGACGAGCAACCCGAGACCGTCGATGGCGAGGATGCCGGAGACGATGCGGACCCGTCCGATCCCGATGCCGTGCAGCGCGCCGTCATCACCGTCGGCGGCGAGCCGGTCCCGGAGGGCGACGACGAGGAGGAGGACGATGCCGTCAAGCCGCTGCCCGAGCGGCTGGTGATCGACCTGACCGCCTGGCGGACGCTGGCGCTGCGCAATGCGCTCGCCGAGAATCCGCACGTCGCCATGACGGCCCTGCTACACAAGCTCGTCCTCGACACCTTCGAGCGGACCTCCACCGCGGGAACGAGCCTCTATGCCGCCGTGCGTCACATCTACCTCCCGGCCGATGCGACCGGGCTCGCGGACAGTGCCGCCGCGAAGATGATCGACGAGCGCGGGGAAGCCTGGCGGGGCGACATTCCCTCCGGCGATGACGACCGGCTCTGGGGGTGGATCGACGGCCTCGACGAGGCCAGCCGCCTGGCGCTGCTCGCCCATTGCGTCAGCTTCGGCGTCAACGCGCTCTACGAGCGGCCCAACCCCTATTCGGGAAACGGCATCTCGCAGCACGGTCTCGATCGTCGCATGGCCGAGGCCGAACGGCTGGCCCAGGCAACCGGCCTCGATCTCGTCGAAGCGGGCTGGAGGCCCACGGTCGAGAACTACCTGGGCCGCGTGACCAAGGCCCGCATCCTCGAAGCGGTGCGCGAGGGCGCCGGCGATCGCGCCGCCGATCTCATCGCCCACCTGAAGAAAGGTGACATGGCGAAGGAGGCCGAACGCCTACTGGCCGACACAGGCTGGCTGCCCGAACCGCTGCGCCCCGCCATGGACGCGCAGGCTGTCGATGGCGCGGTTGATCAGGATGAGGACACCGTGGCGCTGCCCGACTTCCTCGCCGGTGACGACTTGGACGCGGCCGAGGCCGCGGACGATCCGGCGGCCCTCGTCGCCGCCGAGTGATGCGCGCACCAGCGGGGCGGCCTCCGTCGCCCCGCTTTCCATCCCTGTCCATTCCAAGGCCCGGCAGCTCGCCGGGCCGTTTTCGTTTCAGGAGACCAGATTCATGTCCGCTTCCCTCATCTTCGACATCGTGCCGCTTGGCTCGCTCGTGGCCTATAGCGACGGTCAGCCGAAGCCGCCTGCGCGCTTCACGAAGAGGCTCGCCACGTGGAAATCCCGCAACGGGGTCGGCCGCCTTGTACGCAAGGAGCCCGGCCGCGAGCGTCCGACCTACACCAGCCCGCCTTCCTTCACCCTGCATGAGGGTGATTTCGGCAAAGGCGGTATCATCCTCATCACTGTCATGCGCACTTACGGCATCGACAGCGATCTGAGGTTTCGGGTGATCGAGCGCCCGAAGATCGGTCAGGTCCGCGTCGTTCAGGATGTCGGAGAGAACGTCGAACTGCTGCACCTCGCGGAGAGCTGCGAGGCGGCCGAACTTTGGCTCGCGCAGAAAGGATACAGCCGCGCCCGTCTGGAGGAGATCACCGCCGACGAGGCTGGCGCCGATGTCGTCGAAGGTCGTGCCGCCGCGTGATCCACATAACCCCATCCACATGGCCCGCTGTCTTTCGATAGCGGGCCTTTTTCGTATCCGGAGAACATCATGGCCATTCCCGATCCCGTCCGAACGAATTTCAACACCCTGCTGCGCGCCGCCGGTGACGGAAATCTGGCGCTCATGGAATGCCTCGACGCCGCAACCCGCGAGATTCGCTATGTCTTGTGCGCTGTCGGCTACGACCGCGGCGATTACGTCTTCACGCCGTTCGGTCATCTCGCCGACGGCAATCCCTATGACGCCTATCTGCCGCCGGACCCTGACGATCCTGCCGGCTTCGTCGAGATCGCCGGAGACGGAGACGCATCATGATGACGGTCGATGAAATCCTCGCCGACGACCGCCGCAATTCTTCCTCGGAACGCTCACTTCCGCGGGAAGAAACACGCGGCGGCATCACCGTCGTTGTTCAGCCGAAGCCGCATTGGGCTGAGGACATGCGCGTCTTCCTGCTCGATACCCGCGAATATTGCCGCTATGCCGACTGGACCGCAGATGGCGGCCGCGCGCGGTTTTATGGTCATATCGACACCTCCGGCGACGGCGTGATGATGAAGGCCCGCGCCATGATCGCCCGTGAAATCGCCGATAGTTTCTGGGACTGACCGGCCCTGAAAGCTGCGCCTGGGCACCGGGCCGTGGAGTATCGCTGGTCAGGCAGCGATGAATCGAGGTCCAGCTTCACCATTGCAACGTCTCCTTGTCGGTGCCGGAGGAACGGCTCCGTCCCCGGCCTGAAGCACATCCTGGAAATCGGCCCGGCAACGAGGCTTGCGCGGCGAGGCATCTGCGACGGATTTCCGGCGCCTGTCAGAGGCAAAGCACCACCCCCGCTTCCATTCGCGAACCTTGGTCCAGCCGTCTCTTTGTCAATCAACCCGTGAAGGGTCGGCTTACGCAAGCGTGCCGCCCTCGGGGATTCGGGACGAGCCCGAACGCCCGAGGGTGATTGCAGATCCGGCCGGACACTTCGGGCGCCTGTCGCGCGGGGGATGGTCCCCCGCTCCAAAAACAGGAGCCGGAACCCATGTCCTATGCAGATGCCACCGCCTTCGCCGCCAGCCTCGCCACCACGCTGATGGTCCCGATCGTCGTGCTCCAGGCCGGGGACGGCACCCATACCGCCATGCCGGCCGACGAATTCGACGGTGACGAGGACATGGTGAAGCTGGAACTCGATCCATGGAGCTGAGGCGCGAAAGCGCCTCACCCCACGGCCCGGTGCCCAGGCCCAGCCGGGCCTTCTCCCGTCAATCACCGCCGATTGCCGCTTGCGTACCAATCTGCATTGCGATCTCGACCCGCATCGGGAAAGAACCGTGGCAATCACTCAGATTTCGCGCCTTCAAGATGAAAGCCGTTCGCCATGCTCAGCCATATCGTCATCTCCGTCATGCTCTGCACGGCATCCTGCGAACCCGCGGAAGTCCGGGTCTGGGACGGCGACTCGATCCGGCTGGGTGCGGGCCATCAATCCGAATCCGTCCGGATCTTCAACATCGACGCCCCCGAGATCGAGGGCCGCTGCGCTTATGAATCCAACCTTGCCCGGCAAGCCAAGATCAGGCTGGCAGAAATCCTGCAAGGCCGGCGGGTCGAAATCCTGCGCCAGGGCACCGACCGCTATGGCCGGACGCTGGCAGCGATCCGCGTCGGAGGTCATGATGTCGGTGATGTTCTCGTCAGCGAGGGTCTGGCGAGAACCTGGGCAGGGCGGCGCGACCCCTGGTGCTGAGCGTCGGATCAGTCCGGCGCAAGCGGGAACGATCCTCCATCGCAAAGGGAGAGTGAGAGTGCGGGCCGGCTGGCCGTGACGGGTTGGAAGGCGGGAGAGAGGCTTCCGCCGCCCGTCGCGGAGTATTTCCCATGTCCCTATCCCGCCAAAACGCTTTCGCCCCAATCGGCGAGATCGTCGCGCAGCAGGTGTTGCCCCGGCTGCGTCCCGCCCAGAAGCTGCCGCTGCGCATCTCCTGCATCGGTATCGCCAGCTACGACGAAAGCGATCACGTCGACAGCTTCGACCGCACACTCGTCATCGGCCAGGGCCTTTCCCCCCAAGAGGCCATGACAATCGCCAGCCAGCGCGTCGCGCGCGGCGATTTCCGCATCAGCCCGGACGATGCGCCGCGCTTCCGCCCGCGCGTCATGGTCATTCAGGACCGCGAACTTGGCCTGGTCCTCGCCGGCGAGGTCCGGTCCGGGATCGTCACCTGGCAGCAACCCGTCGCTTCCAACGCCGAGGCCCGCCGCGTCGTCACCGAGGCCAGCCGTCTGCGCGGCATGGCCTTCACGGCATCCGGGCGCGGCGACGCGGCGACCGCCCGCGATCTGCGTTACCGCGCCAGTCTCCTCGAGGCGCGACTGGTTGACCCCTTCTGGCGCGAGACCGCCGCCGAGCTTCTGCGGCTGCCACAGGCCGCCTGATCTCTCGCCCTGCTTCCTACCCATACCGCCCGGCCTCGCGCCGGGCTTTGTCGTTTCAGGAGCCTGACATGGCCAACTACTACACGCATTTCTCCTGCCTGCTCGATGTAGGCACTCCCGAAAATGCTGCCCGAGCGCTCGACCTCTACAATGCCTTGTCCGAGGAAAACGCCGCGGAAGACCCTCCGTCCGAGGGTTTCCTGCTCTCGATCCAGCCCGAGCATGGTGGCACCCAGCTCTGGATGCGCGATGACGAAACCGGCGATCCCGAACATGTCATCCAGTTCGTCAAGCGCTGCGCCGCCGAGTTCGGCCTCACCGGATTATGGGGTTTCCAATACGCAACCACCTGTTCGCAGGCGCGGGTGAACGCCTTCGGCGGCGGCGCGCACGCCCTTGATCTCGCCACGGGCGAGACCGTGGACTGGATCTACAGCGACAGTTGGCTGGAGATCGTTCTGGACGGAGGCGACCCCTATGCCTGACGTTATCGAAACCACCGTCTATCGGCTCGACGAGCTTTCCGACGCCGCGAAGGACAACGCCCGTGTCTGGTATCGCGAAGGCGGCTTCGGCTACGACTGGTATGATGCCGTCTATGAGGATTTCCTGCGGATTGGAGACATTCTCGGCCTGCGATTGAAATTGCGTCCGCTGCGCCTCAAGGGCGGCGGCAGCCAGCAACAGCCGTGCATCTGGTTCCGCGGCTTTTGGAACCAGGGCGATGGCGCCTGTTTTGAGGCTTGGTATTCCTACCAGAAGGACGCGCCGCGCCGGATGAGGGAATACGCGCCACAGGACATCGAGCTGCACAGGATTGCCGACGTGCTCCAGTCCGTCCAGCGGCGCAATTTCTACCAGCTTCGCGCCGAGGTCAGCCACCGCGGCCACTACTATCACGAATACTCCATGGCGATTTCCGTCACCCGCGACAGTCCGACCTGGCGGGACATGACCGCCGATGCGGAGGATATCGTGAGCGAGACGCTGCGGGACCTGGCACGATGGCTCTATCGCCAGCTTGAGCGCGAATACGACTACCTGACCTCGGACGAGGCGGTGGACGCGGCCATCACCGCCAACGAATACACATTCACCGAAGCCGGACGCCGTTTTGGCTAATCCTCACAAGCGCCCCGCCTGACGGCCGGGCGCTTGTTTCATGTCTGCTATCGTTTCGGACTGAGAGGCAGAGGTGGGCCGGAAGGGGTTTGAGCCGGTGCGGTCGAGAGAGAGCGCCGCTTAGGCTCGATCCTGTCCCGCTCTCCCGAGGAATCCCGATGAACATGATTTCTGCATCCGCGGCGGCATCCGCCACCGCGCCGCTTCCGTTCGACCAAGACGCTGAGACCGCAGCCAGCATCTTCACCGCTGCCGGGCTGTTGCTGCCGCATCTGGAGCGCGGTCAGCGCGTCGATGCCGCCACCCTGCGCGGTGCGATGGAAGCTGCCTTCGGCGCTTCCGATGCCACCGGCGCATGGAACTGGAAGACCGCCTATGATGCCTGTGAGGCGGCGACCGTCCTCTTCCTGCGCAAATACGGCAATGCGCTTTTCCGCAAAGCCGGTTCTCCTAACGCGATCCTGCTCCAGTTCGGCAAGATTGCGGGGCTTCTGCCGACGCATACGCGCCGGTCGGAGGAAGCCCAGATCTTCCAGCAGTTCTCGACCCCGATCCCGCTCGGCTTCGCGGCGGTGACGGCGGCGGCGATCACGCCCGCCGACCGGGTGCTGGAGCCCTCGGCCGGCACCGGGCTCCTCGCCATCCTGGCCGAGATCGCCGGCGGCTCGCTCCTGCTTAACGAATTGGCCGAAGCCCGCGCCGGCCTGCTTTCCTCCCTCTTTCCGGCCCTTTCCGTCAGCCGGCTTGATGCCGCCCAGATCGACGATCATCTCGATCCGGGCCTGATCCCGACGGTGGTGCTGATGAACCCTCCGTTCTCGGTCATGGCCAATGTCGAGGGCCGCATGGCCGATGCCGCCTTCCGCCATGTCGCCTCGGCGCTGGCGCGCCTTGCGCCCGGCGGGCGGCTCGTGACCATTACCGGGGCGAGCTTCGCGCCTGACGATGCGGCCTGGACGACCTCCTGGACCCGGCTGCAGGAACGCGGCCGCGTGGTCTTCTCCGCCGCCATCGACGGTTCGGTCTATGCCAAGCATGGCACCACCATCGACACGCGGCTGACCGTCATCGACAAGCTGCCCGCCGAAGATACGTCATTGTTTCCGGCAGCGCTCGGTGTCGCGCCGGACGTGGCCACGCTGATCGGCTGGCTGGCCGAACAGCTTCCGACCCGGTTGCCGGTCGATCCTGACGTCACCGTGCCGGCCGCACAACCTGCCGCGCCCCGCACCGTGCGCGGCTATGTCAACCGGGCCGCGAAGGCCGCGCCTGCCGCGCCTCTGGCCGAGCCGGAGGCCGTTCCGCTCGCCTATGAAACCGTGGATTGGGAACCGGCGGAGGGCGACCGTCTCTCCGACGCGATCTATGAGGAATATGGTCTCCAGACGATCCGCATCGCCGGGGCGCAGGCGCATCCGACCCAGCTCGTGCAATCGGCCTCGATGGCGAGCATCGCGCCGCCGAAGCCGAGCTACCGGCCGACGCTGCCGAAAGACATCCTCGGCAAGTTGTCCGAGGCGCAGTTGGAGACCGTGATCTATGCCGGCGAGGCCCATGCGGGCTTCCTCGCCGGGGCCTGGACGGTCGATGACACGCTCGACACCCTGTCGGCCGCGCCGGAGGACGCCAAGGGCGCCATCCGCTTCCGGCAGGGCTTCATGATCGGCGACGGCACCGGCGTCGGCAAGGGCCGGGAATCGGCCGCCATCATCCTCGACAACTGGATGCAGGGAAGGCGCAAGGCGGTCTGGATCTCGAAGTCGGACAAGCTGCTGGAGGATGCGCAGCGCGACTGGTCGGCCCTCGGCATGGAGCGGCTGCTGGTCACGCCGCTGTCGCGCTTCCCGCAAGGCAAGCCCATCACGCTGAACGAAGGCATCCTATTTTTAACCTATGCCACGCTGCGCTCCGACGACCGCGGAGAAAGGGTTTCGCGCGTCAAGCAGATCGTCGAATGGTTGGGCTCCGACTTTGATGGAGTGGTGGTTTTCGACGAGGCGCACGCGATGCAGAACGCCGCTGGCGGCAAGGGAGAACGTGGTGATGTCGCCGCCTCGCAGCAGGGCCGTGCCGGGCTGCGCATCCAGCACGCGCTTCCCCATGCCCGCGTGGTCTATGTCTCGGCCACAGGCGCCACCACCGTCCACAATCTCGCCTATGCGCAGCGGCTCGGCCTCTGGGGCGGCGAGGATTTCCCCTTCTCGAGCAGGGCGGAGTTCGTTGAAGCGATCGAGGCCGGTGGCGTCGCGGCGATGGAGGTGCTGGCCCGCGACCTGCGGGCGCTCGGCCTCTACACCGCCCGATCCCTGTCGTTCAAAGGCGTCGAATACGAGTTGCTCGACCATGAGTTGACCCCGGAGCAGGTCCGCATCTACGACAGCTATGCCGATGCCTTCGCCATCATCCATAACAATCTCGATGCCGCGATGCAGGCCGCCAATATCACCGGCGGCGATGGCGGTTCGGGCACGCTGAACCGGCAGGCCAAATCCGCCGCGCGCTCGGCCTTCGAGAGCGCCAAGCAGAGGTTCTTCGGGCACCTGTTGACCTCGATGAAGACGCCGACCCTGCTTCGCTCGATCACCGCCGATCTGGAAGCGGGACATTCTTCCGTCATCCAGATCGTCTCGACCGGCGAGGCGCTGATGGAGCGGCGTCTGGCGGAGATCCCCACCGAGGAATGGGGCGACCTGAAAATGGACCTGTCGCCGCGCGAGTATGTCCTGGACTACCTCGCCCATTCCTTCCCGGTGCAGCTCTACGAGCCCTATACTGACAGCGAGGGCAATCTGTCCTCGCGCCCGGTCTATCGCGACGGCCAGCCGGTCGAGAGCCGCGAGGCCGTGGCGCGGCGCGACGACATGATCGCCAGCCTCGCCAGCCTGCCGCCGGTCCCCGGCGCGCTCGACCAGATCATCCAGCATTTCGGTGCCGACACGGTGGCCGAGGTGACGGGCCGCTCACGCCGTATCGTCCGCAAGCGCGGTGTAACTATCGACCGCCTCGTGGTGGAGAACCGTGCAGGTTCGGCCAACCTGGCCGAGACGCAGGCCTTCATGGACGATGCCAAGCGCGTGCTGGTGTTCAGCGATGCCGGTGGCACCGGGCGTAGCTACCACGCCGAACTCTCGGCAAAGAACACCCGCCTGCGCGTCCATTATCTCCTCGAAGCCGGGTGGAAGGCCGACGCCGCCATTCAGGGTCTCGGCCGCACACACCGCACCAACCAGGCGCAGCCGCCGCTGTTCCGGCCGATCTCCACGAACGTCAAAGCCGAGAAACGCTTCCTTTCGACCATTGCCCGCCGCCTCGACACGCTGGGCGCGATCACGCGCGGCCAGCGCCAGACCGGCGGCCAGGGCCTGTTCCGGCCCGAGGACAATCTGGAGAGCCACTACGCACGCGACGCGCTACGCCAGCTCTATCTCCTTCTGGTGCGTGGCAAGGTCGAGGGCTGCTCGTTGGAGCGGTTCGAGGCTGCCACCGGCCTGAAGCTGATGGACTCGAACGGCATCAAGGATGATCTGCCCGCGATTACCACCTTCCTCAACCGGCTTCTGGCGCTGACCATTGAGCTTCAGGGCGTCCTCTTCACCGCCTTCGAGCAACTGCTGACCGCGCGGATAGAAGGTGCCATCGCCTCGGGCACCTATGACGCCGGGCTGGAAACGCTGCGCGCCGAGAGCTTCATCGTCACCGACCGGCAGGTGATCTACACCCATCCTCGCACCGGGGCGGAAACCAGCCTGCTGACCATCACCGAGCGCAGGCGCAACCGGCCGGTGACGTTCGACGCCGCCTTGGCCGAACTCGATGATCCGCGTGCGAAGCTGCTGGTCAACGAGCGCTCGGGCCGCGCGGCGGTGCAGATACCCACCACCAGCGTCATGCTGGACGATGGCGAGATCGAGCGCCGCGTCCGGCTGATCCGGCCGATGGAGGCCCACAATATCCCGGTCAGGATGATGGGCGAGACCCATTGGGTCGAGGCTGACCTCGATACCTTCGCCGCGGTCTGGAATACCGAGGTTGCAGAGGTGCCGGAGTTTGCAGACAGCACCCTGCATATGGTGACGGGCCTGCTGCTGCCGATCTGGAAGCGGCTGCCGAACGACTCCACCCGCGTTTATCGCCTCCAGACCGATGCGGGTGAGCGCATCATCGGCCGCAAGGTCTCCCCGGCCTGGGCGGCAAACGCGACCACGACCGGCATTGCATCGGTCACGCCGGAAGATGCCTTCGCGGCGCTGATCGAAGGCCGGACGATCCTCGATCTCGCCGAGGGCCTCCAGCTTCGCCGGGTCCGCGTCATGGGCGCGAACCGGATCGAACTGTCGGGCTTCACCGACACGATGCGCGACCGGCTTCGGGCCTATGGCCTCTTCCACGAGATCATCTCGTGGAAGCTGCGCATGTTCGTGCCGGTCGATGCCAACGGCCCCACCGTGCTGGCCAAGCTGCTCGACCGCTGGCCCGCCCTGCGCATCGGCGAGCGGGAGGCAGCCTGATGCCGCGTCACGACGCCTCTGAACTGGCGATCCGCCTTGGCCGGGAGGCCGAGGCGGTTTGCCGCCACTACCTGTCGTCCGGCCAGCATGCCGGGCGGTACTGGCTGGTCGGTGACGTGCAGAACACGCCAGGACGCTCGATGTTCGTCCGTCTTACCGGCCCTGCCTCCGGCAAGGGCGCGGCGGGGAAATGGACCGATATGGCCACGGGTGAGCATGGCGATCTGCTCGACGTCATCCGCGAAGCACTTGGCCTGGTCGACTTCAGGGACGTGGCCGAGGAAGCGCGCCGTTTCCTCGCCCTCCCGCATCCTGAACCTGAAAAGACGAGGACGCCGACCGGCAGGACATCCAGCCCGGCACTCGGTTCGCCCGAAGCGTCGCGGCGGCTCTTCGCCATGGCGCAGCCGATCCGCGGCACGCTTGTGGAAATCTACCTCAGCGGGCGGGCGATCACCTCCCTCTCGGGCACCGCCGCGCTACGCTACCATCCGCGGTGCTATTACAGGTCTGAGGCGCATTCGCCCACCGAGATCCGGCCGGCGATGGTCGCCGCCGTCACCGATCTCGCCGGCCATCAGACCGGCGTGCATCGCACCTGGCTCGCCCCGGACGGTTCCGGCAAGGCGGATGTCGAGACACCGAGGCGGGCGATGGGCGACCTTCTCGGCCACGCCGTCCGCTTCGGCACTGCCGCTGAGGTTCTCGCCGCCGGCGAGGGCATTGAGACCGTGCTGTCGCCCCGTCAGGTTCTGCCTCGCATGCCGATGCTGGCGGCGCTTTCGGCCGCTCACCTCGCTGCCATCCTGTTCCCGCCGTCCCTGCGTCGGCTCTATGTCTTGCGGGATCGCGACCCGGCCGGGGAGGGCGCAAGAGACAGTCTGGTCGCCAGAGCAGCGAGCTTCGGGATCGAGGCGATATCGCTCACGCCGCTCAACGGCGATTTCAACGATGATCTGCGACGCCACGGCGCCGATGCCCTCCGGGCGGCCCTGAAGGATCAGCTTCATCCTGAAGACGCCTGCCGTTTTCTGGAGGGGTGACACTGTGATCGGCCCCGGAGGCACGGCCCGGCTCAGCCCCTACCGGTTTCGTTCTTTCGCCATCGCCAAGTGCATCCTTCGTCGGAGAGTCCCGCGCCCACGGCCTTCGGAGAGGGCGATCGGCGCACAAACGGGACGGGCAGGCAATGGCCGGGTGCGGCTAATTTCCGCCGGCGGCTGCGCCGCCTTTGCATCGCGAAAGGCAAATTAGCCGCACCCGGCCATCAAGGCCCTCGCGGAGCGGGCGAGGGCTGCCAACCCGTCCCGCCCGTGCGCTTCGACGCCTGCGAAGGCCGCGATGGGCGCGGTCTCCAGACAAAGGACGCTCCCGATGACGAACGAAACCTATTCCGCAGGCAACGAGCCGGTCCACACCGCCTCCCAGACCGACCACGCCCTCACCGAACTCCAGCTCTACGGCTGGCGTCCGTTCCAGGACGAACCTGATCCCAGGCCGCTGCCCGAGGGCAATACCGTCGCCACCGCCGTCACCGACATCTTCGACGCCCTTGTCGCGACGCTCGGCGACACCCGCCTCGAACCCGATCTCGAAGAACTGCTCTGGGGGACCGTCAATCTCTTCCACCGCGCCACCAGCCGGGTCGAACGCGATCTCGACGACAACGAGCAGGCGCAGCGCCGGATGCAGAGGGAACAAGACGGCAGCGAGGTCAAGAGCGTCGAACTCGAACGCCTCACGGCCGAGGGGCAGACCCTCATCGAACGGCGCAACAGCATGGAACTCTTCCGCGACCTCGCCGCCGAGGCTTTCGAGCACCACACCGGCAGCGCCTGGCGACCGCGCACCGGCTCGATGGTCAACCATCGCAACTTGACCGCCGCGATGATCGACAGCCGCGACTTTCTTGCCGCGAAACGCCGGGCCGAGACCGAGGTGATGCTGCCCGCCGGCCCGAAGGTGGCCGTGACCGGCGGCGCCGACTTCAACGACCATCACATGATCTGGGCGAAGCTCGATCAGGTCCATGCCAAGCACGCGGACATGGTATTGCTGCACGGCGGCACCCCGAAAGGCGCGGAACTGATTGCCTCCCGCTGGGCAGATCACCGCAAGGTGCCGCAGGTCGCCTTCCGGCCCGACTGGACGAAGCACGGCAAGGCCGCGCCCTTCAAGCGCAACGATGCCATGCTGGACGTCCTGCCGGTCGGTGTCCTGGTCTTCCCCGGCACCGGGATTCAGGAGAACTTCGCGGACAAGGCTCGCAAGCTCGGCATCCCGGTCATGAAGTTCGACGGCGGCGCGTAAGCGCCGCCGAACCTTGACAGAAGGAGAGGCGGGGCCTTTGATGGAGCATCCTTGAAGAACCGGCGAAGCAGAATAGTCGCAGGCGGAGCGTATCTCCCGGCAGCCTGTCGTGATCCTCAACTGGTCATCTGGAGGTTTCCATGACGCTGATCCTGCTCGCCATCTCGCTCACTATCACGGCTTGCGTGATTGCCTTCAATCTCGCGATCTATGCCTTGCCCGTCATGGCCGCCATTACCGCCGCGCAATATGCCTGGGGCGCGGGAGCGGGCGTCGTGATGTCCGGCCTCAGTGCTGCTGGCGCCGCCCTGCTGTCGATCGCACTGGTGATCGCGGTTCTTGGCTTCGCCAAAAACCCGGTCCTGCGCCTCATCGCGCTCGCTCTCTTCGCGGTGCCCGCCGTTATCGCGGGCTATGCTCTTGTCTATGGCATCACGAAGAACGCCATCGACTCGGCCCTTGTCCTCAATCTGCTCGGCGGCATTGGCGGCCTTGCCATCGGCGTCTCGGCCGTCGTCAATCTGAACGCCCTCGGCGAGTCGGTGTTCTCGCGCTGAAACGGCGGTAGTGATCTTCCGCTTCCAAGGGGAAAACCCGGCAGCCTGCGCCGCCGGGCTCCGGCTTCCGCCTCGAATGTTGAGCGGTCATGTCATCGCTGTCCTCACCGCCATCATTCTCGGTCTGCTTCGCGAGCGGCCTGGAAATCGGTCATCGGCATGAATCCCATAGCCGTAGCGGTCAACCCCGGCAGCATCGGCGCTTCGTTCCGGGAGTTCAGCCACGAACACCTTCATTGCCGCTTCTCGCAATGCAGCGGGACCGGGCCTTCCGCTGTCGAAGCCGGGGCAATGCAATGCCGCGCCTGGAAACCCGATAGCTGCTTCGTTCTCATCCCGGACGACATAGCCTTCCTGCGGCGAGCGCGAGCGCGGCCGGGAAAGAGAAGGCGGGTGGGCCGGTGTTGTGCCCCATGGTCCGGGTCTCGGGGGCCTGTCTGTTCGCTGTCGTCGGCAAGGACGATGGTTCTGCTGTGCGTCCCCGTGTTTGTGCTTTCAGAGGCACCAATCCCTCCGCCTGACTGATCCCCTAAGTCCGTTCGGTTTCCTCCAGCAACCCCCGCGGCTCCCAGCCGTGTTGCCGCGCAAGCGCGGCTGCCCGCCCCACCTGGGGCCTTAGGGGCAAGCTGCCGAAAGGTCGGCAGTTGCGGGAGTCTCCCGACGGCCTTGGCCGGGTCTCGTCGGAGGGATGGTCCCTCCGAGGAGCAACGGAGACTTGAAAATGCAGAACATCGTCATCCTCGCCGGCAACATCGGTCAGACCCCCGAAACCCGCACCACCCAGGGCGGCACCGGCATCACCCACTTCACCCTGGCCACCTCGCGCCCTCGCTACTCGGAAGGCCGCGTCGTCCGCGACGAGAACGGCTATCGGGTCCAGGACACGGAATGGCACCGCATCACCTGCTTCAACGGCCTCGGCAAGACGGTCCAGCAGCATTGCGACAAGGGCATGAAGGTTCTGGTTCGCGGCCGCATCCACTACACGAAGTGGACCGATGCGGCAGGGGTTGACCGCTACGGTTGCGAGATCATCGCCGAGACGGTCGATTTTCTGAGCCGGGCCAAGCAGACTGAAAACGACGACGGCAAGTTCATCGACGATGATGACATACCGTTCTGAGCGGAAGCCCGGAGCCCGGCGGCGCAAGCCGCCGGGTTTTCCATGTTCGCACTATATCGCGCCCGTTGCTTTGCTGTGCCGAACGAACGATGCCAGCCGGATCGATCGGCCGCCATCGCTTGATGAAAGGGGGCGAGCCGCCCTCTCAAACTCTCCCCATGAAGGAAGGGCAAAGCCCCTCCTTCAAACATCCTCCCATGGAAAGGGGTGTAACACCCCCTTCCAAACCATCCCCATTCCAATATTGACGCGGCCCCTGGTCGGGGCCGCGCGCTCTTCTCTCACTGACTTCGGATCATGCACCAGCTACTCCGGCGTCAAGGACTTCGCGGTGCCCCCTATTTTCAGTCGCCGCCCATCGGGCGTCGTCAGAAAATCGGCACCCCCGCTCGCCGCCGCTGGCGGTCGCTACGCGATCCCTGACTCCTCGCAGCTACGGTGCCCGACCCTCTCGTCAGCGAGAGAAAGGAGCATGACATGAATAATTACAAGCACATCAGCATCGACGGTGGCAGCGCGGCCTACTGGCGCGAGCGCAAGCATGCCTTCGGGCTCATCCGCGAGGCCGAATTGGCGGCGGAGGAACTGGCCGAGGCGCCGATGTATCTGCACGGCGGCTACGACGAGGACGGCGATGTGATCCCCATCGAGAACCTCGCCCCCCACGACGAGATGGAGGACGCGATCCGGGCCATCGAGGCCGACCCGACCGCGGTGAGCATCCTCGTCGCGCAAGGCCGCACGCATATCGGCGGGCACAATATCGGGGCGGTGATCCAGGGCCTGGAACCCGACTGGGGAGGCATCGAGCATCCGGCGAGCAATCCGCTCTGGGGACCGGATACCGACTGAACCTGCGACGAGAGGCGGCGAAAGCCGCCTCGCGTCTTTGCTTCGTCGTCAGGAGCACTGCCGGCCGGATCGACCGGCCACCAGGGCTGATGAAAGGGGACAAGCCACCCCTCTCAAACTCTCCCCATGAAGGACGGGGCAAGCCCCCTCCTTCAAACATCCTCCCCAATGGAGGGGAAACCCCTCCATTGAACCCTCCCATGAGGAAGGGAGACGGTTCCCTCCTCCCTTCCCCAAGCCCCATCCCTCTCCCTGGAGGCCGCCCACTCGGCGACCGAATCAGATGCGACCCTCACGCTGTAACATCCTGTGAGCGATGGCTGTTTCACGCGTATTTCGGGTGGAATCCAACCAGAAAACGACTATTATAGTCGTAGTTCTGGAGCGAGTGCAGCAGTGAGTGGGAGGTGATCATGTATGATCACCGCCCGCCAATCACGGGCCGCACGCGCGTTGCTGGGGTGGACACAGGAGACGCTCGCTGACAAGGCCCAGGTCGCATTGACCGCGCTCAAACGCCTCGAATCCCAAAGCGGACTCGAGGTGTTCGAATCGACGCGCGATCAGGTGCGCCGCGCACTCGAAGCCGCCGGAATCGTTCTCCTGTCGACGGACAAGGGCGAAGGGGTGTTGCTCCTGCACGACAGGATCGATGCCCAAAGGTAGCGTCGCGGCTTGGGCGTTGACCTGCTCTCGTCAAAAAGAATGGCTATCTCTCACCAGAGATGGTTAACAAACACGTTACCTGATCGTGAGCGAGTGATGGGACGCGCGACGCAGACATTTCTTGATGAACCACCGTCCAGCCACACGCTGACGTCCTATGATCGCGAGCATATGAAGCTCTACATGCGGTTGCTCGATGCCGAGCGCGACGGGGCCGACTGGCGCGAGGCGGTGCGAATCCTCTTCGATCTCGATCCCGATCTCGACCCCCAGCGCTGCCGCTTCGTTCATGACGCTCATCTCGCACGCGCGCATTGGATGACCGAACGCGGCTACCGCGAACTGGTCCGCGAAAGCCAGCAGCGACCTTCATCGTGATGCGCTGGACGCATTACCTGTTGATTCTGACCTGACTTGCTCAATTCAACCCGAGCGGGAATCGTGAATCCCCAACTTTCTCGACCTTGACGTGGGAGATCGCGATGACACCCGACGCATCTACCTGGCGTTCCTCGGCGGAATACGAGCATCTGGATGCGTTGACGGCATCCGATCTGGCCTGGGAATGGCTCCGCCGCAACGATGCCTACGACGCCGATTTTGAAGCCTCAGTTGCAGGCCATGGAGATCCCGAACCGCTGACCGAACGAATCCGGCAGCGGTGGGGGCTGCGATTTCCCGGTCGACCCCCAGACCCCGCCTCCTGATGCCCCCGTCTTCTGGCTTCCGCGGGAGGACACCAGCATTATCCTGCTGGCGGAAGCCCCTGCATTGCTTGCCGATATTATCGGACACGTTCTGCCGATCCGGCGTCCTCATTTGCGGGCAGACGATTCCGATGCCGATTTCCGATTTGCTCTTGGAAACGGACAATACCTTCAGGTTCTCGACCGCACCGTCAATGACGACACGATCGCCGTTGCCATCGTGCCGCTGGATCTCGATGGCCTTGACCACATCGAAGCTCTTCGCCGTTTCCTCAGTGCTCTGCATGGCCGGGCAATCCCACCGGATACGCGCCTGACACCACAGCGGCGCACACGCCAGAGACGGATGCTACGCGCCTTGGATGGACATAGGGCGGGCGCCACACAACAGGAAATCGCGCAGGTCATCCTGAAGACCGGCCCACTCGACCGTGACGAATGGCAGGCATCCTCTGCCCGCCATGTCATCAAATCGCTCTTGCGCGATGCCCGTGCCATGGTGGCGGGCGGCTATCGAAAACTCCTGCGTCATCGTCGCCCACGCTAGCGCAATCCTGCGCCCAGCATGGTGGGCGATTTCGATACCCCCCAACTTCGCCCTGCACATTGCCGGTGCTTCTTCGCCACCGTGGTCGTTGCCCGCCGCTGATCCGCAGCGGCCGTCCCGACACCACGGAGGTCCGACCCATGCCGCACGAACCCGTCGTCTTGCCGCCGCGCTTCCTGCGCACCAAGGAAGCCGCCGATTTTCTCAGCCTCTCGGCACGCACCCTCGAAAAACACCGCACCTACGGGACCGGACCCGCCTATCGCAAGCTCGGCGGCCGTGTCGTCTACGCCATCGACGATCTCGAATCGTGGGCCGATCGCGGCGCGGTGACGTCTACGTCCGATCCGCGTGGCTCCGTCCTGCCCGCCAAGCGACATACGTCCCTTCCGTCCGGCCCGCGGGCCGGACGTTATGCGCGCTGATCGCCGCCGGCTCCCTTCATGGCGGTGCGACATCGATCTCCTTCCGAGCGCGGGCAACTCGACCTGTTCAGGGCACTCCCCGGCGATTTCGCGCCACGAGACGCGCAGGATCTCATGGCCTATCCCTTTTTCTCCCTTTCCAAGACCCATCGCATTGCGCCGATTGATTTCTCGGCCGGTGATATCGCGATCCGCGTCGAAGCTGTTCCCGATCACGGCATGGCGACGATCTGGGACGCCGACATCCTGATCTGGGCGGCAAGCCAGATCGTCGAGGCGCGCGACGCCGGGCTTCGCACCTCGCGGCTGATGGTCGCCACACCTTACGAAATCCTCCGCTTCATCGGGCGCGGCACATCGGTACGCGACTATCGGCGCCTGAAGGCCGCTCTCGACCGGCTCCAGTCCACGACTGTCACCACCACGATACGCCAGCCGGCGGAAGGTCGCCGCCACCGCTTCTCCTGGATCAACGAATGGAAGGAGCGCACCGATCGCTGCGGCAAGGCCGACGGCATCGAGATGATCGTGCCGGACTGGTTCTATCAGGCGGTTCTCGACGATGCGCTCATCCTGACCATCGACCGGAGCTATTTCGGGCTGACCGGCGGGCTCGAACGCTGGCTCTACCGGATCGTTCGCAAACATGGCGGACGCCAGCGCAGAGGCTGGCGCTTCGATTTCCGTCACCTGCACCAGAAATCCGGCAGCCTGTCGCCGTTCAAGCGCTTTGCCTTCGAGTTGCGTGACATCATCCGGCGCCAGCCGCTGCCCGGCTACGCCCTGTTCCTGGAGCTTGAGATCGGCGGTCGCGCGCTGCTCGCCTTCGAGCCGATCCTGCCCTGTGGAAAACCTGTGCAAGGCGTCGTGCCATTCGGAACCCGGAGAGGCGTGCCATCGGGAACCCGGGTCGCGTGCTATAGGGAACCGAAACCAGCCCTAACATATAACACAGAAACACGAAATCGCGCCCCTAACTTAGAGTCTAACCTAGATTCTAACCCTGAAGAGCGCGCGCGCGATGTGGAAAACCTCATCCGCGACACCGCCCGAAGCCTCAGCATAGATGTCGGTTTCCCCAAAATCGTGGACGAGGGCCGATAAATGATTGAACGGCTTCTTAAATCGTGGACCCGCGTTCCTTTAATCGTTGAACGGGATTTTCCTTTAATCGTGGACTGGCTTGCCGATGAGACTTGGCTGGCTCCCAGCTTGGGCGGACTCCCAGCTTCGCCACGCTTGCAGATCAACCCGATAACGGCCTCCCCGCAAACCGGGCGACCTCCCGAAAAGGCTCGCTTCGCCGTTCCTTTTCTCCTTTCGGCTTCAAAGTCGCGCCTGCATGCAGCTGGCGCAGTCAGTCCACGATTTAAGGAGAAATTCCACGATTCAAGGGAAATCACGCCATGCTCAACAGTCCGGAAATACGCAGTTTTCGCCGTGGCCCAGTCTCGGGTTCAAGGAAAAACGACAATAGAAGCGAGGAAGAGGGCATCTGACGCCCCGACAACGGCTCGACCGGCACCTGATCAAGGTGCGGCTGCGGCCTCTGAAGTCGCCGATACACCCCACTTTCCGCTCGATCTGCCGGGAGGTCGCCGATGATCATCGCGCTTCTCAACCAGAAGGGCGGAGTCGGCAAGACGACGCTGGCGCTGCATCTCGCTGGAGAACTGGCGCGGGGCGGCAAGCGCGTCACCCTGATCGACGCCGATCCGCAAGGCTCCGCCCTCGACTGGTCGCAGCAACGCGCGCGTGAGGGCCTGCCGCGTGCCTTTGGCACAGTCGGCGTGGCGCGCGATACGCTGCACCGTGAAGCGCCCGAACTCGCCCGCGATGCTGATCATATCGTCATCGATGGGCCTCCGCGCGTCGCCGGCCCCATGCGCTCCGCGCTGCTCGCCGCCGATCTCGTGCTGATCCCGGTGCAGCCATCGCCGTTCGACGGCTGGGCCTCGGCCGAGATGCTGTCCCTCCTTGCGGAGGCACGCATCTATCGCCCGCAGATCGCCGCCCGCTTCGTGCTCAACCGTTGCGGCGCCCGCACCGTCATCGCCCGCGAGACGGCCGAGACGCTGGCGGAACACGATCCTCCTGTCCTCACCAGCACCATCGGTCAGCGCGTCATCTTCGCCGACGCCGCGCAGACCGGGCGGCTCGCCTCGGACATCGACCATCGTTCGCCTGCGGCGCGCGAAATCGCGGCGCTGGCGGCCGAGATCGTGCGCCTCGGCATCGGGAGGGTCGCGCCATGACGATCCTCACCGGCGATTGCCGCGAAGAAATGCCCTGGCACGCACCCTACGACATGATCCTCGCCGATCCTCCCTACGGCGACACCTCGCTTGCCTGGGATCGGCGCGTCGAGGGCTGGGTTGCGCTCGCGCGCGCCGCCCTCCGACCGACCGGCTCGCTCTGGGTTTTCGGCTCACTGCGCAGCTTCATGGCGACTGCCGACCGCTTCGCCGATGCCGGCTTGCGGATCGCCCAGGAGATCGTCTGGGAAAAGCAGAACGGCACCGGCTTTCATGCCGACCGCTTCAAGCGTGTGCATGAACTGGCCGTCCAGTTCTACCCGGCCGAAACGGCATGGCGGGACATCTACAACGACGTCCAGACCACGCCGGACGCGACGGCCCGCACCGTGCGGCGCAAGCAGCGTCCTCCCCATACCGGCCAGATCGACGCCGGCCACTATGTCAGCCACGACGGCGGGCCGCGCCTCATGCGCTCGGTCATCTATTTGCGCAACTGCCATGGCCGCGCCATCCACCCGACCGAGAAGCCGTCGGCTCTGCTGGAAATCCTGATCCGCACGAGCTGCCCGGAAGGCGGTCTGGTCGGTGACTGGTTCGCCGGGTCCGGCGCGGCCGGGGAAGCCTGCCGGCTTTCCGGCCGGCGCTATCTCGGCTGCGAGATAGACCCCGACATGGCCGAGCGTGCGCGGGCGCGCATCGCAACCGTGCTGCCGTTCCATGACGGAGTTTCGTCATGACGGCCCGCAACGGGAAGCGCGGCTTCGCCGCCCGTCCGGTCGATCCTGATGGCTGGATCAGGGCCGATGACACGCCGCCGAAACGCAGCGGCGATGCCGCGGTCTATTCCGCCCGCCTGACGATCGACATCACGCCCGAGCTTCGCGGACGGATCAAGATCGCCGCGATCAGGCGCGGCGGCACCGTCACCGACATGCTGCGCGAGCTGCTCGCGCGCGAATTTCCCGACACATCAGGAGAGCGCTCATGATTGGCGCCGCAGCCCATGAAGATGATCTGACCCGCGTGGAGCTGACGTGGGTGGAAAAGAAGATCGAGTACTGGATCAGGTTCGGCCACGCGACTGGTGAGCAGATTCTCGACCGCAACCGCCGCATCGTTTCCTTCCGCCCCGGCGCCGTCTTCGCATTCGTCCGCTGGGCGGCGAACGACTACGGCACCGTGATCTCGCGGGTCGACATCGTGCGAACCGTCGCGCCGGGCAATGCCTATCAGACGCTACCCTTTGTGCGTCCCGGCGGCGAAATCCTGCTGAAGGCGGAAAGCTGGCGACACGTCGAGGATGTCCTTCGCCATGTCGATGCGATCGAAATCCTCGGCGTCGATCCCGCAGACGCCGATCCGGATCACTGGCGCCATGTCGCCCACTGGATGAACGCAGGCGAGACGCCGCGTCCCTACACGACAGAGCGCCATCAGGCGTGGCTCCGGCGCCGGGAGATCGCACGATGACGCGCGCCCGCCATGTCATTGCGACGGCGGCGGCTGTGTTCGCCGTCATCATCGCCAGCGGCATTGAGACAACGCCCCGGCTGGTCTGGAACGCATCGGCCAGCGTGCCGGTCGGGTTCTACACCATCGCGCCGGCAGACCGGCTTGATGTGCTCGATCTGGTCGCCGTGATGCCGCCCGAACCGTTCGCCTCCTTCATGGTCGAACGCGGCTATGTCGGCCGTGACGTGCCAATCCTGAAGCACGTCGTCGGTCTGCCGGGTCAGCGGGTGTGCCGCGACGGCCGCGCCATCACGGTCGACAACCTTCCACTCGGCGCCGCCCGCGATCGCGACAGCCGGGGCCGCGACCTGCCGGTCTGGCGGGGCTGCCGCGTGATCGCCGACGGCGAACTCTTCCTCATGAATCTTGAAGCCGCCGACAGTCTCGACGGCCGCTACTTCGGCCCGCTCCCTGCCGCGGCGGTGATCGGCCGGGCCACTCCGCTTTTCACCGACGAGGACGGCGATGGCCGCTTCGTCTGGCGCGCGCCGGTGCGGTGACGGCGCGCCCATAGTGGGGCGTGCGAACGGCCCGCGTCTTCTCCACCGCGTAGGAAAGGAACCTCCAATGGCACAGATCGGACAATTCACCCGCACCCCGTCCGGCTATTCCGGGCGTGTGCGCACGCTCGCGCTCGACGTCGAACTGACATTTGTTCCCACCGAGAACACGGATGCCGAGAAGGCTCCCGCCTATCGCATTCACCTCGGCGATGACGATGGGCCGGAAGTCGGCGCGGGCTGGAAACACTCCGGCGAACGCGCGGGCACGTTCATCTCCGTGCTCCTCGATGATCCCGTCTTCGAGCAGCCGATCCGCGCCCGCTTGTTCCAGTCGGACGAAGACGGCCGCGACTGGGGCCTGCATTGGACCCGTCAGAAGAAGCGCGACGAACAGGAATGATCATGCGCAATTCCTGTCCTCGCCCCGTCACCGGGAGATGCGGCGCCCGTCGCCGCATCCTCCTCCTCCTTCTTCTTTCCGGCCTGTTCATCCCGGCTGTCGCCACGCCGCCCGTTCTGGCGCAGACCATCGTGCCGGCGCGCGCGACCGCAGCGCATCCGCATGACACCCACATCGCCGAAGCGGCGCAGCGCTTCGGCATCCCGGTGACATGGATCGCCGCCGTGATGCGGGCCGAAAGCGCGGGCGATGTGCGCGCTTTATCCTCCGCCGGCGCGATGGGCCTGATGCAGGTCATGCCCGACACCTGGGCGGAGTTGCGCAACCACCATCGCCTCGGTCGCGACCCCTACGATCCGCGCGACAACATCCTCGCGGGCACGGCCTATCTGCGCGAGATGTGGGATCGCTACGGCAATGTGGCCGCGATGCTCGCGGCCTACAATGCCGGTCCCGGCCGCTACGACGAATACCGCCTGGCAGATCGTCCGCTGCCCGCCGAGACGCGCGCCTATGTCGCTTCGCTTGCGCCCATCCTGCTCGGCGAGCGGCCCTCGGGCGGCGCTTCTGCTGTCGCCCGGCCGCTCGACTGGCGCGAGGCGGGGATCTTCGTGGTCCGCGAAGATGATGCTTCCGCCGCCGATCCGGCGTTGCCCGATCCCGCGCCGGATGACATCCCTTCGTCCCTTCCGGCGACACCCGACGCCCTCACGGCCTTGCAGCCGGAGGGCCTCTTCGTCGCCCGCAATGCCGGTGGGGACCGGCCATGAGCGGCTCCGCGGTTTTTCGCACTGCATCGGGCTCCGGCGCATCATGGAGGGTGCGGGCGGTGGCGGCAGGCACCACGACCGAAGGATGGCGAGATAAAAGGCCGCACGGTGCGGCTGTGGCGGGCGGTTGTTTTTGTTCAGGTTTCCGGCGCGTTCCGCACCGTGCGGCGCTGGCGCGCACCGTGCGCTGCGCGCCCATCTTCCTGATTTTCCATGATGATTTGCACGGTGCGGGGCAACGCCATGTCAGATGACAGCGAGTTCCGCATCCGTCCTGGGCGCATCCGATCGACCCGCGCGCAGCAGGCCCGGCCGTTCATCGCCCAGGCTCTCGCTGCCGCCCAGAAGGCCGGCGGACGCGTCTCGCGCTCCGGCAAGATCACCTCGGGCAACCGCTCGCGCTTCGGGCGCGGTCAGCGCGCCAGCATCCAGGCCAACCGGCTTCTCACCGGACGTTCGCGCATCGTCGTCATCAAGACCCGCGTGGTTCGCCATACGGTGCGCTCGGCTCCGCTCGGCGCGCACCTCGATTACCTGCGCCGCGATGGCGTGACCCGTGCCGCGAACGAAGTGAGCAATGGGCAGCAGTACGAAAAGGCGCGGATGTTCGGCCCGGAAGGCGACGACATGGACGTACGTGCCTTCGCCGAGCGCTGCCAGGATGACCGGCATCATTTCCGCTTCATTGTCTCGCCCGAGGACGCGCCGGATATGGCCGACCTGAAAGCCCACACCCGCGAGGTGATGGGGCAGATGGAGAAGGATCTCGGCACAAAGCTCGACTGGGTGGCGGTCGATCACTGGAATACCGACAATCCCCACATCCATGTCATCCTGCGCGGCCGCGCCGACTACGGCCAGGACCTCGTGATTTCCCGCGACTACATCAAGGAGGGCATGCGCGCCCGTGCGCAGGATCTTGTCACGCAGGAACTCGGGCCCCGCACCGATCTGGAGCTCCACCGCAATCTGGAGCGGCAGGTCGAGGCGGAACGCTGGACGCAGCTCGACCGGCAGCTTGTGCGCGAAGCCGGCAGGTCCGGCATCATCGACCTTGCCCCGCTCGCCGACCGCAAGCCGGACGAGTTTCATGCGCTGAAGGTGGGGCGGCTGCGCACCCTCGAAATCCGCGGGCTGGCCGGACAGGTCGGGCACGCGCAATGGTTCATCAAGCCCGAAGCCGAGACCGTGCTGCGCGAGATGGGCGAGCGCGGCGACATCATCAAGCGTATGCACCGCGCCCTGACCGAACGCGGCATCGAGCGCGGCTCGGCGAGCTATGTCCTCGCCGGCGAAAGCCTCGACGTTCCCGTCATCGGCCGCCTGGTCGAGCGCGGCCTCGACGACGAACTGAAAGGCACGGCCTATGCCGTGGTCGACGGTGTTGACGGGCGCACCCACCACATCAAGCTGCCGCATCTCGACGCCGCCGGCGACAGCCCGCCCGGTTCCATCGTTGAACTGCGATCCTGGGAGGACCCGCAGGGGCAGCGCCGCGTCGCGCTCGCCGTCCGTGCCGATCTCGATCTTGGCGCACAGGTGGGCGCCACAGGCGCGACCTGGCTCGACCGGCAGGCCGTGGCGCGCGAACCCATCTCTCTTTCGGACAGCGGTTTCGGCGCCGAGGTCCGTCAGGCCCTGGACGAGCGCGCGGAGCATCTGATTGGCGAGGGCTTTGCCGAGCGGCAAGGCGGGCGTGTCGTCTTCGCGCGCCGGCTGCTCAGCACCTTGCGCCAACGCGAACTCGACAGTCTCGGCGAGAAGCTCGCGACCGAGACCGGCATGTCCCTCGAGCGCGCCGCCAGCGGCGAATATGTTGCCGGCTCTTATCGGCAGCGTTTCGCGCTCGCCTCCGGCCGCTTCGCCATGATCGACGACGGCCTCGGCTTCCAGCTCGTGCCCTGGTCGCCCTCTCTCGAAAAGCAGATCGGCCGCCACGTCTCCGGCGTCGCCCGCGACGATGGCGGCGTCGATTGGGAATTCGGGCGCAAGCGCGGTCTCGGTCTCTAGCCTCAATCGGAAAGGAACTACGCCATGTCCGCGACCAAGATTCTCTGGGGACAGATCACAGTGGTCTTCCTCATCATTCTCGCCACCACCTGGGGCGCGACGCAGTATGTCGCCTGGAGCCTCGGCTATCAGGCGCAGCTCGGGCCGTCCTGGTTCGTGCTGTTCGGCACCCCGATCTATTATCCGCCCGCGATCTTCTGGTGGTGGTATTTCTATGAAGCCTATGCGCCGCCGATCTTCGCCAAGGGCGGGATCATCGCGGCCTCGGGCGGCTTCATCGCCATCGCGGTCGCCATCGGCATGTCCGTCTGGCGGGCGCGCGAGGCGAAGAACGTCGCCACCTATGGCTCGGCGCGATGGGCCGGGAAAGGAGAGATCAAGGCGGCGGGCCTGCTCGATCCCGATGGGGTCGTCCTCGGCCGGTATGATCGCGAGTATCTGCGGCACGATGGCCCGGAGCATGTCCTGTGCTTTGCCCCGACACGTTCGGGCAAAGGCGTCGGCCTGGTCGTGCCCTCGCTCCTCACCTGGCCGGGCTCGGCCATCGTTCACGATATCAAGGGCGAGAACTGGCAACTCACCTCCGGCTTTCGTTCACGCCACGGCCGGGTGTTGCTCTTCGACCCGACCAACCCGAACTCCTCCGCCTACAATCCGCTGCTCGAGGTGCGCCGCGGCGAGTGGGAGGTGCGGGATGTCCAGAACATCGCCGACATCCTCGTCGATCCGGAAGGCAGTCTCGACAAGCGCAACCATTGGGAAAAGACCTCCCATAGCCTCCTCGTCGGCGCCATCCTGCATGTGCTTTATGCCGAACCCGACAAGACCCTGGCAGGTGTGGCCAAATTCCTGTCCGATCCGAAGCGCCCGGTGGATTCTACGTTGCGCGCCATGATGAAGACCGCGCATCTGGGCGAAGCAGGGCCGCATCCGGTCGTGGCCAGTGCGGCGCGGGAGTTGCGCAACAAGTCCGAGAACGAGCGGAGCGGCGTCCTGTCGACGGCGATGTCGTTCCTCGGCCTGTATCGCGATCCGGTCGTGGCCGAGGTCACGCGCCGCTCGGACTGGCGCATCAGGGACATTGTGGGAGACGATCAACCGACCACGCTTTATCTCGTCGTGCCGCCCTCCGACATCAACCGCACCAAGCCGCTGATGCGATTGCTGCTCAATCAGATCGGTCGCCGCCTGACCGAGGATCTGCAGGCGAATGCCGGCCGGCACCGCCTGTTGCTGATGCTCGACGAGTTTCCGGCGCTCGGCAGGCTCGATTTCTTCGAGACAGCGCTGGCTTTCATGGCAGGGTACGGCCTGAAATCGTTCCTGATCGCGCAGTCGTTGAACCAGATCGAGAAAGCCTATGGCCCGAACAACTCGATTCTCGACAACTGCCATGTCCGGGTCAGCTTCGCCACCAACGACGAGCGCACCGCGAAACGTGTTTCCGATGCCCTCGGCACCGCCACCGAGATGAAAGCCATGAAAAACTACGCCGGGCACCGGCTGTCGCCCTGGCTCGGGCATCTCATGGTCTCGCGCTCGGAAACGGCGCGCCAGTTGCTGACGCCGGGCGAAATCATGCAGCTTCCCCCACACGAGGAGATCGTCATGGTGGCGGGTATCCCCCCGATCCGGGCGACGAAGGCGCGCTACTACGAGGATGCCCGGTTTCGGGAGCGCGTACTGTCACCGCCTGAATTGAAAGGTCCCGAAGAAACGCGGCCTGACGACTGGACCACGCTTCCGATCCCGGCGCGACCGGAAGGCGCCACGGATCACGATGACCAGAGGACCGATGGCGAAGATCCGACTGAATCCGAACGCCGGTTGCAACCTGAACTCAGCCGCGTAAAGCCCGTGGAGAAGAAAAAGCCGATCGAGAACGAGTTCGAGATCGCGCTGCCCGATGACGTCGATGAAGACGCCGCCCAGAACCGGCGCATGGTTCGGCAGGTGCAGGGCATTGCCCGACAGGTTGCCATGGACCCGAACGACGGCATGGAGTTGTAGCGCCATGGCCAATCACCGGAAGAAGAAAAAACTCACCGTCTATCTGGACCCCGATGTCGAAAAAGCCCTGACCGAGTTTGCCGCGCGGCGGGATCGGTCGCAGTCGATGATCGGCGAGGCGGCCATCGCCTCCTTCCTGTCTCCCGACGATGCCGAACGTCGAGAGGCCATAATCGCCAAGCGCCTCGATCGACTCGATCGCCGCATGGACCGACTTGAACGAGACGTCGGCATCGCCGTCGAAAGCCTGGCGGTCTTCATCCGCTTCTGGATCAACACCACACCGGCCTTGCCTGAGCCGGCGGCAAAGGCCGCAAAGGCCAAATCGGCGGAGCGATACGAGGCGTTCATCACCGCGCTTGGCCGCCGCCTCGCACAGGGACCGAAGCTCCGGCAGGAGGTTTCGGAGGATATGGACGGATCAGAGAGTTGAATTCGGCCGCCTTAGTCGTTGACACGAGTTCCCGCTCCCGGTTGGCTGAGCAGTAACAAGGATCGGCCGGAAGCAGCCTTCGCGACTGTCGCGGTCTTTGGGATTTTCGCGAAATATCCTAAGGTGATGGCTGTATATTCACTCGACTTTGGAGGAACAGCCTTGAGACTTGCCATTGCCAGCCTGTTCGCCATCGGTCTCGCCGTCCCTGCCTTCGCCCAGACGGAACCACCCGCAGATTTTGACGAAGCCGCATGGCAGGCCGAATGGGACGCGGGCGACACGGATGGCGACGGCAAGCTGAGCCGGGAAGAGGCGAAAGCCGGGAATCCGAACATGACCGATGAAGTCTTCGACCAGATCGACACCGATGGCGACGGTTTCATCAGCCCCGCGGAAGACAAGGCCGCGCTCTTCGAAGCACGCGGCAAAACCACAAATGAATAGGGTATGGGCGGGGGCTTTTGGCGCAACGGTGTTTGTCGCGGCAGCATCCGTGGCAGGCGCGGAGACGCCCGACCCCGCAAGACCGGCCGGGTTGCCTGAGAACTATGTTCCTGAAATCCCCTCGCATGAGATGGAGCCGGACACCGGCCCGCTTTCGGCCGCCCTACAGGAGCGTTTCCGCGACCGTATCGCCGGTATCTTCATCGAGCGCGAGCCCGATTTCCATGTCGTCGTCAGGCTAACGGGAGACCGGGATGCGGGCACGCTTCAGTACCAATTGGGCGAAGATCGGGTGCGTGTCGAAGTCCTGACAGGCGCATCCCATACCGTCGATCAACTGGTCGCCGCGTTGGATGACCGCCAGATGATTACGCGCGTTCTTCCCGATGGCTACGGCGGATATGTCGATGAGCGCACCGGATATGTGGTTCTTACGGTTCTCCCCGGAACAGAGCTTGCCGGTGGCAGCGAAGCATCCCTTTCGGCTGCTTTGGGCGTGCCGATCCGCATCATCGAAGGGGAACCCGCTACAATCGGTCCAGCACCACAGCAGCGGGAAGAGCGGTAATCCATTGCGGCCCGGATTCCGGGCCGCGACGTGTCGCAAAAATCAGTCGCACAATTTTGACTTTCGCACGCGACATTTGCGACAGAAATTCCCCTGAAAATTCAACGTTGGCCTGACCTGCTACAAAAATCAGGGATCTTCGTGACGGCTTCTCAAAACTTATCGTTGCTTCCCGCTTCTCCTTTGATCGGCCCCCATAACAGCGCGACGAGGGCGAGATTGGCGATGGCGAGAGCTGCCAGCGCCACAAGAGTTTGATCGGTGCCCCCGACCGAAAGCAGGATCGCACCCACGGTTGGGCCGGCAGCTTGGGCGACGAGACTGGGCCGGGCAAGCCGCCCCATGATCGGCGCATAGCGGGAAGGTCCGAACAGGGCGAGCGGGAGCGCACCCTTGGCGATCGAGAAGATGCCATTGCCGGTCCCGTAGAGGATGAGCGACAGGCCGATGATGGGAAAACCTGCCGCGAGCATCGTCACCCCTGCCGCGCTCAGGACGGAGGCGGCCGCGAGCGTCCAGAAGGGATGATGCCTCCCCCCGCTCGCCATTTCGCCAATTCGGCCGGCGACTTGGGCCGGGCCTATCAGCGCGCCGAGGGCTACAGCTTCGCCCAGCGACAGCCCGCGTTGCTGCAACAGGGTCAGCAGATGCACCGATATGATGGTGACGCCCAATCCGGCCAGCACCACGATCGCCATCATGATCAGATAGGCCCGACGTTCATGGTCGCGCAGCTTGATCGCAGGAGCTTGGTCTTTGCCACCGATCGGCCTGGGCTTGCCGTTGCTCGGAAGGACCAGCAGCACGAGCGGCAGGCAGATCGCGAGATGAATGCCGGCATAGGCCATGCAGGCCCCGCGCCATCCAAGATGCTCCAGAAACAAGGCCGAGAGCGGCCAGCAGACCGTGCTTGCGAAGCCGCCCCACAAGGTCAGTGTAGTGATGGCGGATCGCGCGGAACGGCCATAATAGCCCCCGAGCGTGGCAAATGCCGCATCATAAAGGCCGGCCCCCATGCCGATACCGAGCACGATCCATCCGGCGACGAATACCCATAGGGACGGCGCAGCCGCAAGGACGACGAGACCCGCCGCCAGCAGCAGGCAAGCCAGAGCTAGGATGGGACGCCCGCCGTGCTGGCCAATGGCGTCACCCACGCGCGGGGAAACGACGCCGGCCGCGAGCAGGCCAATGGAGAGAGCGCCGACGATCCATGAAAGCGGCCAACCCGTATCGGCCGCGATCGGGGCGGCGAGAACGGCGAGCAGGTAATAGGAGCTGCCCCATGCAAATATCTGTACGATGCCGAGCGCGGAGATGACGGGCCACCTTCTTGGCCCAGATGACATACCTGTATGCGCCGGCAGGTTCGTCATCACCGGACGCGCTTGAGCGCCATGCGCTCGTCCAGCTTATCGGCCGTTTCCTTGCGTTCGCTGTAGCGATCGGTGAGGTAGGGAGCGACGTCGCGGGTCAGAAGCGTGAACTTCACCAGTTCCTCCATCACATCGACCACCCGGTCGTAATAGGATGAAGGCTTCATTCGACCCGCTTCGTCGAACTCCTGATATGCCTTGGCGACCGAGGACTGGTTGGGGATGGTGATCATCCGCATCCAGCGGCCGAGGACGCGAAGTTGGTTGACGGCGTTGAAACTCTGCGAGCCGCCGGAGACCTGCATTACCGCCAATGTTCGGCCTTGCGTTGGGCGAACTGCGCCGATCGCGAGCGGTATCCAGTCGATTTGCGCTTTGAGGATTCCGCTCATGGCACCGTGGCGTTCTGGGCTGGTCCAGACCTGCCCTTCTGACCATTGCGACAGTTTCCGAAGCTCCTGCACCTTCGGATGATCAACGGGCGCACCATCAGGCAGCGGCAGGCCGTGCGGATCGAACACACGGGTTTCCGCGCCGAAGTGGTTGAGGAGCCGTTCGGCTTCGAGCGTGAGCAGCTTGCTATAGGAGCGTTCACGCAACGAGCCGTAGAGCAGGAGAATGCGCGGCGGATGAGCAGAGGGCGTCGTTCGTAGGCGTTCAGCCGATGGGCTGTCGAGCACCGCGCGGACCACATTAGGAAGGTCGGAAACCGTCATGGCTTGGCCTCGGCCGGAACGGCAACGGGCGTCCCTTCTCGGGAAACCACTTCGCGCCGAGCCTGAGCGCGACATGGACAAGCAGGATCAGTGCGGGCACTTCCACGAGCGGGCCGATGACGGCGGCGAAGGCCACCGGCGATGCGAGACCGAATGCCGCGATGGCGACCGCGATGGCCAACTCGAAATTATTGCCGGCAGCGGTGAAGGCGATGGCCGTGGTGCGCGGATAATCCGCCTCGATCAGCCGGCCCATCGCGAAGCTGATGAGGAACTGGATGACGAAATAAAGCGCCAGGGGAATGGCTATGCGCAGGACATCGAGAGGCAGCGACACCACGTCCGCGCCCTTGAGGCTGAACATGGCGACAATGGTGAACAGCAGCGCGGCTAGCGTTATCGGGCTGATGCGCGGCAGAAATTCGTGCTCATACCAGCCCGCGCCTTTGCGAGCGATGAGGATGCGGCGCGTCAGGAACCCGGCGAGGAAGGGAATGCCGAGATAGATCAGCACCGCTTCGGTAATGGTCCAGAAGCTCACGTCTATGACGCTGCCCTCAAGGCCGAAGAGGGGCGGCAAGACGGAAAGGAAAAACCACGCATAGGTGGAGAAGAACAGAATCTGGAATATCGAGTTGAAGGCAACCAGACCGGCGACATATTGATTGTCGCCGCGCGCGAGTTGGTTCCAGACCAGCACCATAGCGATGCAGCGGGCGAGTCCGATCAGGATCAGTCCTGTCATGTATTCCGGGTGGTCGCGCAGGAAGATCACCGCCAGGGCGAACATCAATGTCGGGCCGATGATCCAGTTTTGCACCAGCGAGAGGATCAGCACCCGCTTGTCGGAAAAGACCCGGTGCAGTTCTTCGTAGCGGACCTTGGCGAGCGGCGGATACATCATCAGGATCAGGCCGATGGCGATCGGTATGTTGGTCGTGCCGACCGACATGGCGTTAAGAGCTTCCGGCAAGCCGGTGAATATCGTGCCAAGCACGACGCCGAGCGCCATCGCGGCGAAAATCCACACCGTCAGATAGCGGTCGAGGAAACCAAGGCGGGAAGCTGGCTTGAGGGAAGCCATCGGTATTCTCCAATCACAGGCTGAAAGTCAGGCGGAAGCGACGTGCCGTCCATGTTCGTCAATGATCCGCTCGCCGTCCTCTTTCACGAACTCGCCCCGTTGTGGGGGCAGCAGATCAAGAACGGCTTCGGACGGTCGGCAGAGCTTGACCCCTTTGGGGGTGACGACGAGGGGGCGATTGATGAGGATCGGGTGCGCCATCATGGCGTCGAGCAATGCGTCATCGCTCAATTCTGGATCGCCAAGGCCGAGGTCGGCATAGGGCGTTCCTTTCTCCCGCAAGATTGAGCGGACCGTCAGGCTGGCGCGCTCGATGAGTTGCACGAGCAGCGCCCGTGAGGGCGGGGTTTTCAGATATTCGATGATATGCGGTTCGACGCCGGAATTGCGGATCAGGCCGAGCGTATTGCGCGAGGTGCCGCAATCGGGATTGTGGTAGATAATGACATCCATGGATTGCCTCACGCCGCGCCAGAGCGGGGCCAGGTTGCCCCTTCGGATTGACCGATTTCGTTGAGCTTCACCTTGAGCGACGATTTATCGAGGCTGGCGACGGGCAAGGCCACGAAGACTGAAATCCGATTTTTCATGTAGCGAAACGCCGTGACAAAAGCGGCCATGCGCTGAATCTCGGTGCCCTCGACGGCGGCAGGGTCTTCGATACCCCAATGCGCGGTCATCGGCTGGCCCGGCCAGACCGGGCAGGCTTCGCCGGCCGCGTTGTCGCAAACGGTGAACACGAAATCCATTACCGGCCCGGAGAATTCTTCCCATCCTTTCGATCGGAAGCCTTCAGCCGGGTAGTCGTAGCTTTCGAGTACCTTCAGGGCGAGCGGGTTTACTTCGCCTTTGGGCTGGCTTCCAGCCGAGTAGGCCCGGAAGCGACCCGCACCATCCTTGTTCAAGATGCTTTCGGCGAGGATCGAGCGGGCGGAATTTCCGGTGCAAAGAAACAGCACGTTGAAGATTCTATCGGAGTGATTGGTCATAGGCTCAGGCATGGGTGACGCCTTTCGTCGGTTCGCAGCAGGACAGCGCGGCGACTGCCGGGTTGCACACGTCCGGGTGGCCTTGGCAGCAATCGCGCATGAGAAATTCGAGCAGGCCGGACAGCGCCGGATAGGAGGCGCTGTAGATGATCGAGCGCCCGTCGCGCCGCGACTCGATGAGGTCGGCTTGTTCAAGGTGGCTCAGGTGGAAGGACATGCGCGACGACGATGCGCCGTCCATCGCTTCCCCGATCGCGCCGGCCGGCATCCCTTCCGGCCCGGCCGTGACCAGCAAGCGCACGATGCGCAGGCGGGTTTCCTGCGAGAGCGCCGCGAACGCGGAGAGGGCTTGCTTTTCGTTCATGTATGCCTCAACATCTCAAGAGTAATTGAATCATGGATACACGGACATGAACGCTCACGCCAGCCCCTCAATTACAGAATTTCCTGATGATGCCTCGCTCGGGGCGATCCTCGATATATTGGAGGGCCATGCCGACAAGGCTCTTGTGCTCGCCTATGGCGACGGGCAGCAGGTGCAGGCCGGCTATCACATCACGGAGGTCAAGGCCGGTTCCTTCGTCACGCTCGATTGCGGCGGCAATCCCGATGCGTGGCGGGAGACGGTCTTGCAGGTCGAGGATATTCCCCCCGACCGAAGGCAGCATGCCGATGACCGTCGCCAAGTTCCGGTCAATCTTGGGAAAGGTCGGCAGCAGGGTCCAGCTTGACACGGACGTGCGGTTGACATGGGAGGTGAGCCGGCCCGGTAAGCCGATGCAGGTCTATGACGGGGCCGGAATCGAGATCGAGAAAGACCGGACGATTGTGCGTCTCAGCCCACGTTCCGCAATCTGCAAGCCGAGGCATCGCGCGCAGCAGACGAGAGCGTCTGCCTGCTGCGGCTGAGCCCGCCCGAGCCATTGCCATGTCGCACTACTTCTAAAGCCCGCTACGTTGCAGGTTCCGGGAATTTTGCGGCGATAGTTTCGGATAGCTGGCGAGGGCTTCTGTTCATGCAGCCTTTGTTTTGCCTCGTGCCAGAACGCTCTCCACCAGCAAAAGCCCGACCCCACAAACAATCGCCACGTCGGCAAGGTTGAAGGCGGGCCAATGATAGCTGCCAATGTAAAAATCCAGGAAATCCGTCACGGCACCCTGCCGGAGCCGGTCGAGCAGATTGCCGAGCGCCCCCCCAATCACGAGCCCGAGGGCGGATGCCGTCAGGCGGCTGTCGCTTCGATGGATCCAGATAAGGAGGCCGGCGACTATTGCGAGCGTGAACGCCATCAGGAGCCAAGCCGGCGCTTGGCCGAACAATCCGAAGCTCACGCCGGTATTGAAGCCGAGCACGAGATTAAAGAAGCCGGTGACGGGGATGACCTGAGGCGGGTTCATAACATGGTTCAGGACCCACCACTTCGTCGCCTGATCAAAGAAAAATCCGCCAAGGGCGAGGGGGAGGCCGAGTCTGAGCATGTCCAAATGTCCTTTAAACTCCGGCTTAGCCGATCCGACCGAGGGCCGGGAACGTCTGGAGCAGCCATATCGCAAAGCTGGTTAGATGGCCGGTGATCATGGCGATGCCCATCACCACCATCACCCCACCAGCGACGATTTTGAGCACCCGGCCAGTACGGCGCATCGACATCATCCGGGCCATGAACCCGCGCATGAACAAAGCGGCCAAGATGAAAGGGAGGCCAAGGCCGAGCGAGTAGACGGCGAGTAGCGTCGTTCCGCTTGCGACCGTGGCGTTGGCGGCGGACAGGGTCAGAATCGCGCCCAGCACTGGTCCGATGCAGGGAGTCCAGCCGAACGCGAAAGCGAGACCGAGGAGATAAGCCGCCCCGGCGCTTCCGCTGCCCGGATTGGCATGGAACCGCGCTTCACGATTGAGCCAGGGCATTGGTACGAGACCTGTCGTGAACAGACCGAAGAGGACGACGATCACGCCTCCGATCAGGTTCGCTTCGAAAAGATACATGCGCAGGAGCCGGCTCAACACGGTTGCGCTGGCCCCAAGGAGGACGAACACGGTCGTAAAGCCGAGCACGAAGCAGAGGCTGAGGCCGAGAGTTCGGCTTGCCGCCTTGAATTCGGCATCGGCCGCAGTGCCATCCGGGCTAATCGTGCGGCCTGCGACGTAGGAGATATAGCCCGGCACCAGCGGCAGAACGCAGGGCGACAGGAAGGATACGACGCCTGCGGCGAAAGCCGTCGCTATTCCGATACTGGAGAACTCCATCAGCCAATCTCGCCCGCCAGGCGGCGGAGCTTCTGCAATCGAATCTCACGCGGCTCGTGCATGTCGAGCGTGCCGACGAATTGGCTCTCGGCATCCATCAGGTAAACGCCGGCGGTATGATCCATTGTGTATTCGCCCCCTTCCAGAGGCACTTTTCGCGCATAGGCCGCAAAGGCCTTCACCACAGCGTCCGTTTCCTGTCGATTGCCCCGCAGTGCGAGGATGCGATTATCAAAGGCTGTCATGTACTGAGCAAGCAATTCTTGTGTGTCCCGTTCGGGATCGACGGTGAAGAACAGGACGTTGAACTGGTCGGCCACCGGCCCGAGCTCGTTCATGAGATCGCTCAATTCATAGAGCGTCGTCGGGCACACATCGGGACAATGGGTGAAGCCGAAGAAGGCGAGATAAGGCTTTCCGGCCAGCGCAGCATTGTCGATCGTCTCGCCTCGATGGGATGTGAGTTGGAACGGGCCGCCGATGGCTGCCGTGCCTGTCGAGGACGCGACCGTCACGGTTTGCTGTTGCCAAGGCTTGGATACGGACAGGCCGATGAAAAGCCCGCCGACAACGGCGACGGAGACCCATGCAACGAGTCGGAAAAGTTTGACGCCGCTCATTGGGCGGGCTCCCCGTGCCCGTCATGCTCGTTCGCAGATGCCGGACGAGCACCCATGTTCTGCACAGCGAACTCAACGTCGATGGCACCGGCCTGCTCGAACACAAGAGTCGCGCCAAACCGCTCCCCATCCTTCAAAGGGCGCGATGGCTTCAAGAACATGATGTGCATACCGCCAGGTTGAAGCTCGACGGTCTCGCCAGCTCCAATTTCGATGCCAATTTGCACTGGTCTCATGCTGGCAACCCCGTCGCTCACGGTCGACTCGTGGATCTCCACCCGGTCTGACAGGGGTGATGAGATCGAGATCAGGCGGTCGGCAATGTCGCCATCGTTCGTCAGCGTGAGATAGCCGCCGGCTACCGGCGTGACCGGCGGAGTCGCGCGTGACCACGGGTGATTGATGGTGATCGAACCAGCTTGGAAGTCGTGACCCACAGCAGGAGAGATCGACACTGCAAAGGCAAGGAAGGCGGCGGATAGGGCTCGCAAACTAGTCATGTTCCTTTTCTCCTTTTCCAGCTTCGCCGGCCTTCTCAAGGATTTCGAAGCCGCTTCTGACAACGACTACAACCACACCCAAGCCAATGATCAGATCCGGATAAGGCGAATTGAAAAGAATTACTGCAAGACCAGAAACAGCGATCGCCGAGTTCACCAGCATGTCGTTTGTCGTAAAAATCCATGAGGCTTGCAGATGCACGCCGCTTTCCCGATGAGATTTCAGGAACCACATACAGACCATATTCGTCAGGGCGCTCGCGATCGCCACGGCGATCATGACCGGCCCGATCGGATCGGAGCCAGTGAAGAAGCGTCGGCCGACCTCAAACAGAAGCAAACCGGCGAATAATATCAGCAGCATACCCGACAGCCGCGCAACGCGAACCTTCGCCACCAGTCCGCGCCCTACGACAAAAAGGCTGATGGCGTAGACACCTGCATCGCCAAGATTATCGAGCGCAGAGCCCATCAATCCTGTTGACTGAGCCCACCACCCTAATCCTCCCACAATGGCTGCTTGGGCAGTATTGATCGCAAGTACCCATGCGAGCGCCCATTGTTCGCTCTTCTCGGATGAATTGGCACTGCCCTGGGACTGATTACTCATAAATTACACCTCGGCTTTCTTGGCGAGAAGTGGAAGCCGCGACCTGCATGTGCGCACTGTTCAAGCTCATTTGTCGCGGGTGCCGCGCCAGGTCAGCAGGCGCAGCGCATTGGCCGTAACGAGGACCGTAGCGCCCGTATCGGCGAGGATCGCCATCCAGAGTGTGGTAATGCCGAATAAAGTGGTCACGAGGAAGACAGCCTTCAGACCAAGCGCTATTGCGATATTCAGCCAGATATTGCCGAGCGTCGCCTGCGACAATCCGATGAGATCAGCGATACCTGTCACCCGGTTTCTTAGCAGCGCGGCATCGGCGGTCTCCAGAGCAACGTCGGTGCCCGCACCCATGGCAACGCCAACGGAGGCAGCAGCGAGCGCCGGAGCGTCGTTGATACCGTCTCCCACCATGGCAATCGGTCCATCAGCCCTGAGGCGGCCGATCTCGGCGAGCTTGGCGTCGGGCAGAAGTTCGGCGCTCGCCTCAAGGCCAAGATGAGCCGCGATGGCGTCGGCCGTGCGCTTGTTGTCGCCCGTCAGCATCAGAGGGCGCACGCCGCGGTCTGTCAGCCGCTTCACACCTTCGATAGCGTCGTCGCGCGGCTCGTCGCGCAATGCGATCAATCCCTCGATGGTCTTGTCCTTCATAAGCACGACGACCGTCTTGCCCTGGCTCTCCAGCTCGGTGATCGTCTCAACGATGCCCTCTTCGAGGCCCGTTTGTTCGGCGGCGTGACGGGGAGACCCGACCGAAGCGAAGCCGTCCTTCAACCGCGCTGTGACCGCTTTGCCAGGTGTGGCAACGCCGCCCCCGAAGGTGGCGGGCAGTTCGAGCCCCCGCACCTTTGCCGCCTCCACGATTGCAATCCCGAGAGGATGGCTGGTGCTGCGCTCGACGGCCGCTGCGGTGGCAAGGACGGAGTTCTCATCACCGTTGATCGGCACAATGTCCGTCACTTGGGGATGGCCACGCGTCAGCGTTCCCGTCTTGTCGAAGGCAACGGTTACGACCTTGCCAAGTGTTTCCAGCGCCGCGCCGCCCTTGATCAACAGTCCCTGACGCGCACCGGCGGCAAGACCCGAGGCAATAGCCGCCGGTGTGGAAATCACGAGCGCGCAGGGACAAGCAATCAGCAACGTCGCGAGACCCCGATACACCCATGTCATCCAGTCACCGCCGAAGGCGAGCGGCGGCACGACAACAATCAGAGCCGCGACGACCATCGCGCCCGGCGTATACCAGCGGCTGAAACGGTCGATCATACGCGCCGTTGGGGCTTTTGATTCCTGGGCTTCCTCGACCATGTGGATAATGCGGGCGATGGTGTTGTCGGCCGCGACATGGCTGATCGCTACGCACAGCTCTCCATTGGCGTTGATGCTGCCGGCATAGACGTTTGCGCTGGCTTCTTTCAGCACGGGCACGGATTCGCCTGTCACGGGCGCCTCATCGACCTCAGATACACCGTCAATCACCGTGCCGTCAGACGGCACACGGTCCCCTGGCCGAACGACCACGACATCGCCGATGGCCAGATCTTCGGCGTCGATCTTCTCAACGGCACCATCACGTTCGCGGAATGCGACGCGGGGCACCAGATCGATCAGCGCCTCGATGCCAGCACGCGCACGGCCCGCCGCGACCGTTTCAAGCAATTCGCCCACTGCGAACAGGAAGATCACGACAGCAGCTTCTTCGGCCTCGCCAATGGCGACCGCGCCGAGTGCCGCGACCGTCATCAACGTCTCGATGGTGAAGGGTGAGCCTGACATCGCGCCGGCGACCGCCCGCCTCGCAAACGGGATGACGCTGATCAATGCAGCGCCTGAGTATAGCCATTGCTCCGATTCGGGCAGGACACGCGCGAGGGCGAAGGCAAGGATGAACAACGCGCCGGTAAGGAGCACAAGCCGACCCTTGTTGCCTTTCCACCATGCCTCTGTGATGCGTTTCCGAGGTGGGCTCGCCTTTGCCTCGGTCTGCTCGATCACTGGTGTGTAGCCGAGCGATCGGATCTTTTGCTCAATGGTGCCGAGGGCCGTACGGTCTTCATCGAGTTGCAATGCAAGCGTCTCGTTGGCGTAGCTGACATTGATGTCGCTAACGCCCGGCAAGCGTTGCATCGCCGTTTCAATTTTCAACGCGCAAGAGGCGCAGTCCATGCCTTCTACGCGCAGTCTGTAAGGGTTCGCTGCCGCCATGATGTCACCTCGACTTTCCCGATGTGACATTGTAGATAGACCCTGTAGTGACTATAGGGTCAAGAGATGAACGACAGAATTCTGATGATCGGCCAATTGGCTAGACGAACGGGGACCAAGGTCGAGACGATCCGGTTCTACGAGAAGAACGGTCTCCTGCCCGCACCCTCGCGTACCGATGGCAACTACCGTGCATATGAGCCGGGCCACCTCAACCGCCTCAGCTTCATCAGGCGTGCGCGCGAGCTTGGTTTCTCGCTCGATCAGATCAGGGAGTTTCTCAAGCTGGCCGACGATCGTTCGCAGTCCTGCGCGGCGATTGATGCGATCGCAAAGGAGCACCGGAAGGAAGTCGAGCGAAAAATCGAAGACCTAACTGCGCTCAAGTCGGAACTGGACAGGATGATAGACCAGTGTGGATGCGGGCTGGTCGCAGATTGTAGGATAATAGAGAGCCTGTCTCCGCTGCCAGCCAGAACCTAATGACTGCTCACCGCAGCGCCGGGCCTCTCGATGCCAAAATCTTTGCGGCGATCGGTGACGTAATCATCTGGATCACAGCGAAGAAGGCGGCAGGCACGGCGATTTCCGAGGGCAACCCGGACGCCGCTACGAACGCCGCCGCAATGGAGAACTCCTTTTTGCTCACCGTGAACAGGTAGGCGATCAGCTCTTGCCGGTCGGCCACAAAGACTTTTGCGATGGACCCGACCGCATAGCCGATCAGGTTCAGCGTGAGCGCGGCCAGCGCGATTAGGAGGGCGAACCAGCCATAGCCGAGGATTGTTTCGGCGTTTGGACCCACGACCGCCAGAAGCAGGAGCAGGTAGAGCACCGAACCAAGAGAGGGATAGAGGCCATCGTGTCGGCCGACCGCTTCCGGGTATCGCGTGCGTAGGTAGACCCCGATCACGGTCGGCAGCACCACGATCAGCACTAATTCCATGATGACCGCCCCGATGGGAACTTGCAGCTCGATTCCGGTGAGAAGCAGGAACAGGATCGGCACGATGAAGGGCGAAAGCACTGTGTTGACCGCATTGAGGACCGCCGCGAGGGCGACATTGCCGCGTGCGAGCAGGACCAGCAACGGAGCGGAAACGTCAGTCGGCAGAGTGCCGACAAGGGTTTGACCGGCGGCCAGCGGCCCAGAGCCGAAGAACAGCCGCCCGGTGAGCCATCCGGCGAGCGACATGGGACCATAGACGAGGCCAAGCGCCCAAAGCTGCCGGCTCGGCTTCCGGAAAACCAGCTTTACGGCATGAGCGTCAAAGGTCAGGCTGATGACTAGCATCAGCAGGGCCAAAAGCGGGCTTATGCCGCTTTCAAGGATGATTCCGACCGAAGGCACCAGCAGGCCGAGCGCGGCCGTCGCGACGGTCAGCAGCAGAAGGTTGTTTTCAACGAAAGCGAGGATTTTTTGCACGGCCAGTTCTAGTCGCAGCAGATCGGCCCGGTTGGGCGACCCTCGCATTTTGCGAATAGGGCAATCGCTTGATCGCAATATTTGCAGTGGCCCTCGCAGCAGTCGTGCATGAGAAAGGCGACGAGATCGGAGAGCGCCGGCCAGTTGGCGCTGTAGATGATCGACTTGCCATCTCGCCGCCCCTGCACGAGTCCGGCACGCTCCAGTTCCTTGAGATGGAAGGAGACGCGCGACGGCGGCGCATTATCGAGCGCGCCGGCGATGGCACCAGCGGCCATGCCGTCAGCGCCGGCGACGACCAACATGCGGATTATCCGCAAGCGGTCCTCGTGAGAGAGCGCGGCGAAGCCCGCGAGCGCGTCGTTTTCGTCCATATCATTTCAACGTTTCATGTTTTGTTGAAATTATTGCTTATAGATGGAGCGCGCACGCGTCAATCTCGCGCAATTCCTGAAACCCGCAATAGATCGGCTGCACCCGGAAAGTCGCGGCTTTTCGTTTCACAAGTCTTTATCGCAAGTGCTAAGCCACTTGCGACATGATTTCCGAGAGCGGACCACCTGGGGCGAACGCCGGCTCGGTCCCGGCGAGGCGGCCTGACGCCACGAGCCAGTCGAATCAGTCGAGAGCATGCCGGTGTGCCTGCGGATCATCCGACTGCTCAGACACACCGCCGTTCTCCTGTAATTTTATCCCACACTACTACGACGACCGAAACTTGTTGAAACGACCTGTTTTGTGTCTCTTTTAGTGATCCCCATCCGGGGATCGTCTCTCGCCTCCCCGGTGGAACGGGGACGAGATGGCAGGCATCAACCACAAACAGGCAAATGTGGACCGCGGCGCGCGCATGCTCCGGACAGCGCTCGGACCTGCCATCTCAACCTTGCTGCAAGACCCGTCTGTCGTCGAGGTCATGCTGAACCCCGACGGACGCATCTGGGTGGACCGGCTGTCCGAAGGGCTGGCCGATACAGGCGAGATACTGTCCGCCGCTGACGGCGAGCGCATCGTGCGGCTGGTCGCCCACCATGTCGGCGTCGAAGTCCATGCGCGCAGCCCGCGCGTCTCGGCCGAACTGCCCGAAACCGGCGAGCGCTTCGAGGGGTTGCTGCCGCCGGTCGTGTCCGCGCCCGCCTTCGCCATCCGCAAGCCCGCGGTCGCCGTATTCACCCTTGATGACTATGTGGCCGCCGGCATCATGTCCGCCGATCAGGCGGAAACGCTCCGCGCGGCCGTTTCTTCCCGCGCCAACATCCTCGTTGCAGGCGGCACCAGCACCGGCAAGACCACGCTGACCAATGCGCTGCTCGCCGAGGTAGCGAAGACGCAGGATCGTGTCGTCATCATCGAGGACACCCGCGAACTGCAATGCGCCGCGCCTAATCTGGTGGCGATGCGGACCAAGGATGGCATCGCCACTCTGTCGGAACTGGTGCGGTCTTCGCTGCGCCTGCGTCCGGATCGTATCCCCATCGGCGAGGTGCGCGGCGCCGAGGCGCTCGATCTCCTCAAAGCCTGGGGCACCGGGCATCCCGGCGGCATCGGCACCATCCATGCCGGTTCCGGCATCGGCGCGCTGCGCCGCCTCGAACAGCTCATCCAGGAAGCCGTCGTCACCGTCCCCCGCGCGATGATCGCGGAGACCATCAACCTCGTGGCCGTCCTCGCAGGTCGCGGGGCTGCGCGCCGCCTGGCCGAGCTTGCCCGCGTCGAAGGGATCGGGCCGGACGGCGACTACCGGATTTCCCCCGCTTTCTCAGAACCAGACACCGCTCACAACACTGGAGAACCTGCATGATCCGTCGTGCCTTCCGTATCCGCCACCATATCGCAACCGCATCGGCCTTCGCCTGGGTGAGCCTCACGACGTCCCCGGCCTGGGCCTCCGGCTCTTCCATGCCATGGGAGGCCCCGCTCGAGTCCATTCTGCAATCCGTCGAGGGCCCAGTGGCGAAGATCGTCGCGGTGATCATCATCATCGTCACCGGATTGACGCTGGCCTTTGGCGATACCGGCGGCGGATTTCGCCGTCTGATCCAGATCGTCTTCGGCATTTCCATCGCCTTCGCCGCCAGCTCCTTCTTCCTCAGTTTCTTCTCCTTCGGCGGCGGGGCGCTGGTCTGATGGCGGTGAGTTTTGAGGCGCTCGACACGGTGCGGGGCTTTTCCGTTCCGGTCCATCGCGCCCTGACCGAGCCGATCCTGCTCGGCGGGGCGCCGCGCTCCGTCGCGATCCTGAACGGTACGCTGGCCGGGGCCGTCGGCCTCGGTCTTCAGCTCTGGCTCGCCGGCATCCTGATCTGGGCGGTAGGCCATATCGCCGCCGTCTGGGCAGCCAAGCGCGATCCGCTCTTCGTCGAGGTCGCGCGCCGCCATCTGCGTATCCCCGGCCATCTCTCGGTGTGAGGCACGAGCCATGATGAACCTTGCAGAGTACCGCCGCACCGCATCCCGCCTCGCGGACTATCTACCTTGGGTCGCGCTGGTCGGGGAGGGGGTTGTCCTCAACAAGGACGGTTCGTTCCAGAGGACCGCCAAGTTTCGCGGTCCCGATCTCGACAGCGCCGTCGCGGCCGAGCTGGTCGCTGTGGCCGGACGGCTGAACAACGCCTTCCGCCGTCTCGGCTCGGGCTGGGCGATCTTTGTCGAGGCGCAGCGGTCGGAAGCCGCGACCTATCCCGCCAGCCAGTTCCCCGATCCGGCCTCCGCGCTGGTCGATGCCGAGCGGAAGGCCGATTTCGAGGAGGAAGGCAGCCACTTCGTCTCGGGCTACTTCCTGACCTTCCTGTGGCTCCCGCCCGCCGAGGATGCCGCCCGCTCCGAGTCCTGGCTCTACGAGGGCCGCGAAACCTCGGGCGTCAATCCCTGGGAACTGGTGCGCGGCTTTATCGACCGCACCGATCGCGTGTTGGCGCTGCTCGACGGCTTCATGCCGGAATGCCGCTGGCTCGATGACGCCGGGACGCTGACCTACCTGCACTCCACCATCTCGACCAATCGGCATCGTGTCTGCGTGCCGGAAACTCCGGTCTATCTCGATGCGCTGCTGGCCGATCAGCCGCTGACCGGCGGCCTGGAGCCGCGCCTGGGCAATCAACATCTCCGGGTGCTGACGATCACAGGCTTCCCGAGCACGACCACCCCCGGCCTGCTCGACGAGATGAACCGGCTGGCCTTTCCCTATCGCTGGTCCACCCGCGCCATCCTCATGGACAAGACCGACGCGACGCGGCTGCTGACGAAGATCAGGCGGCAATGGTTCGCGAAGCGCAAGAGCATTGCGGCGATCATCAAGGAGGTGATGACCAACGAGCAATCCGCGCTCGTGGACACCGATGCCGCGAACAAGGCGGCTGACGCGGACATGGCGTTGCAGGAACTCGGCGCCGACATGGCCGGCATGGCCTATGTCACGGCGACCGTCACGGTCTGGGACGAGGACGCCCGCGGCGCCGACGAAAAGCTGCGGCTGGTCGAGAAGATCATCCAGTCCCGCGACTTCAGTGTCATGGTCGAGACGGTCAATGCCGTCGACGCCTGGCTCGGCAGCTTGCCCGGACATGCCTATGCGAATGTTCGTCAGCCTCCGGTCTCGACGCTCAACCTTGCCCACATGGTTCCCTCAAGCGCCGTGTGGGCGGGGCCGGAACGGGACGATCACTTCAGCTCGCCCCCGCTGCTGTATGGCAGGACCGAAGGATCGACGCCGTTCCGGCTCTCCCTTCATGTCGGCGACGTGGGCCATACCCTCGTCGTCGGCCCGACCGGCGCGGGCAAGTCGGTGTTGCTGGCGCTGATGGCCTTGCAGTTCCGCCGCTATGCGGGATCGCAGGTTTTTGCCTTCGATTTTGGTGGCAGCATCCGCGCCTCCGCTCTGGCCATGGGCGGCGACTGGCACGATCTCGGCGGTGAACTGACCGATGCGACCGAGACCTCGGTTTCGCTGCAACCGCTGGCCCGCATCCACGAGACGGCCGAGCGGGCCTGGGCCGCCGACTGGATCGTCGCTATCCTGATGCGCGAGAACATCCAGATCACGCCCGAGGTGAAGGAACATCTCTGGACGGCGCTGACCTCGCTGGCTTCCGCCCCGGTCGGCGAACGCACCATCACCGGCCTTGCCGTGCTGCTTCAGTCCAATGACCTCAAGCAGGCGCTGCGCTCCTATTGTGTCGGCGGCCCCTATGGACGCCTTCTCGATGCCGAGGCCGAGCATCTCGGCTCAGCCGACGTGCAGGCGTTCGAGATCGAGGGCCTGGTCGGCACTGGCGCGGCGCCCGCTGTCCTGTCCTACCTGTTTCATCGCATCGGCGACCGGCTTGATGGCCGTCCGACGCTGCTCATCATCGACGAAGGCTGGCTCGCGCTGGACGACAAGGGGTTCGCGGATCAGTTGCGGGAATGGCTCAAGACCCTGCGCAAAAAAAACGCCTCCGTCATCTTCGCCACGCAGTCGCTGTCCGACATCGACAATTCCGCCATCGCCCCGGCCATCATCGAAAGCTGCCCGACGCGGCTCTTGCTGCCGAACGAGCGCGCCGTCGAGCCGCAGATCACGGAGATCTATCGCCGGTTCGGCTTGAACGACAGGCAGATTGAAATCTTGGCCCGGGCCACGCCCAAGCGGGATTACTACTGCCAGTCGCGGCGCGGCAATCGCCTGTTCGAGCTGGGCCTGTCCGAAGTCGGCCTCGCGCTCTGCGCCGCGTCCGCCAAATCCGATCAGGCACTCATTGCCGAAATCCTCACCGAGCATGGCCGTGACGGGTTCCTCGCCGCCTGGCTGCGGGCGCGCGATGTCGAATGGGCGGCCGATCTCATCCCCGACCTCAGCAATCTCGCGACCGAAAGCGAGGATCTGCCGTCCGTCATTTTCGATGACGACGCGTTCGAGTTCACCCTGGAAGAAGAGGAAATTACCCCATGACGCGCACAAAGACCCAGATTTCCCGCATGGCCAGCGCTTCGGCGCTCGCCCTTTCGCTCGCCGCGCCGCTGGCGCTCGCGCCGGTCTTCATCACCCCGGCCAATGCCTTCTTTGGCGGATTCGGCAGGATCGTCTATGATCCGACCAACCACGCGGAGAACCTGCTGACCGCCGCCCGTACGCTGGAGCAGATCAACAACCAGATCACCTCGCTTCAGAACGAGGCGCAGATGCTGATCAATCAGGCCCGCAATCTCGCGAGCCTGCCTCACAGCTCGCTTCAGGCGCTTCAGCAGAACGTCCAGCGGACCCAGCAGCTTCTCGGGCAGGCCCAGAACATTGCGTTCGACGTTCAGAACATCGACCAGATGTTCCAGCAGGACTATGGCAACCTGTCCCTCACAGCCACCGATCAGCAGCTCATAGCGAATGCTCGGTCCCGCTGGGAAAACACGGTCGGCGGCTTGCAGGACGCCATGCGGGTGCAGGCCGGCGTCGTCGGCAATATCGACAGCAACCGCGCCGAAATGTCTGCACTTGTCGGCCAGAGCCAGGGCGCGACCGGTGCGCTTCAGGCAACCCAGGCTGGCAACCAGCTTCTCGCCCTCCAGTCGCAGCAGCTTTCCGACCTGATCGCGGTGATCTCGGCCAATGGCCGGGCGGACGCCTTGACCGAGGCCGAACGCGCCACCGCAGCCGAACAGGGACGCATCCAGCGCGAGCGCTTCCTGACCCCGGGGTCCGGCTACCAGCCCGGCAACGCGCGAATGTTCAACTGAGCCGGGAGGGGAAGTCATGGACGGGAAGGTGCTGGCACGGATCGCGGCCATCGTATTTGTCGCCGTGGCCATCACGGCGACCATCATCGAGATGACCCGCGAGGACGTCTCCGTCCCGGCGCCTTCCGCTCCCTCGCTCCAGCCTCCGGTCGATCCCTTGCGCGAGGGGCAGCGCCGCTGCCAGCAGATGGGCGAAGCTGCGGCCAACAACACCGATTGCCTCGCGATCTGGGCCGAGACCCGCAACCGCTTCCTCGGCCGCACACCTGCGCCAGCGACACCCGAACAGAACGGGAGGCCGTGAGCACATGGGCGGAACGGGGGTCATCGACAACTTTCTCGGCATCTTCACCAGCTATATCGATTCCGGCTTCGGCCTGCTCGGCGGCGAAGTAGCCTTTATCGCCACGACGCTGATCGTCATCGACGTGACGCTCGCCGCACTGTTCTGGGCCTGGGGCACCGACGACGACATCATTGCACGACTGGTGAAGAAAACGCTGTTCGTCGGCGTCTTCGCCTATCTCATCAGCAACTGGAACAATCTCGCACAGATCGTCTTCGAGAGCTTCGCCGGGCTCGGGCTCATGGCGTCCGGAACTGGCTTCTCGGTTGCCGATCTGCTGCGCCCCGGCCGCGTTGCCCAAACCGGGCTGGACGCCGGTCGCCCGCTGCTGGAATCCATTTCGGACCTGATGGGCTGGATCGCCTTCTTCGAGAACTTCATCCAGATCGCGTGCCTGCTGTTCGCCTGGGCGCTGGTGGTGCTGGCCTTTTTCATCCTGGCAATCCAGCTTTTCGTCACGCTGATCGAGTTCAAGCTGACCACGCTGGCCGGCTTCGTGCTGATTCCATTCGGCCTGTTCGGAAAGACCGCCTTCATGGCCGAGCGGGTGCTGGGCAATGTGATCTCCAGCGGCATCAAGGTGCTGGTTCTTGCCGTCATCATCGGCATCGGGTCGACACTGTTCGGGCAGTTTACCGCAGGCTTCGGCGGTGCGACCCCGACGATCGACGACGCCATGGCGATTGTGCTCGCCGCACTCTCCCTTCTCGGCCTGGGCATCTTCGGTCCCGGTATCGCCACCGGCCTTGTCTCCGGCGGCCCGCAACTCGGCGCAGGCGCTGCCGTCGGCACTGGCCTTGCGGTTGGCGGCGCGGCCGTTGCCGCAGGCGGTGCGACCATGCTCGCCGCCAAGGGAGGTGCAGCCGCGCTATCGGGCGGTGCAGCGTTGGCGCGTGGTAGTGCTGTGGCAGCCGGTGCGGCTTCGTCCGCCTATACCCTTGGTTCCATGAGCGGCTCCGGCGCGGCCGGGGTCGCCTCCGGCCTTGGAGGTGTGGCACGCGCCGGAGCCTCCGCGACCGTTTCGCCCCTGAAACGCGCCGCCTCCCGAGCCACCGACAGCCTCAAATCCAGCTATTCCGACGGTGCAAGAGCCGGGTTCGCTGCGTCCGGCGGCAGTTCCTCTATGGGCACGGTCGGCGCAAGCGCATCTGCCGAGCCATCAACTTCGCCATCTACCGATGGGCCAGCCTGGGCACAGCAGATCCGCCGCGGCCGGGCCATGAGCCACGGCGTTACCGCTGCTGCTCATGCTGTCCGATCCGGCGACAGCCGCGGCGGCGGCTCCTCCGTCAGCCTTTCCGAAAGTGACCGCTCATGAATCTCTTCAAACGACCGACGACCCATTACGGCAAGGTGCCGGAACCCGAGACCCCCTATCAGCGCGCCGCGCAGGTCTGGGACGAGCGCATCGGCTCGGCCCGCGTGCAGGCGAAGAACTGGCGCTATATGGCCTTCGGCTGCCTGATCCTCGCGGCCGGCTTCGCCGCCGCGCTCGTCTGGCAATCGGCGCGCGGAACCGTCGTGCCTTGGGTGGTGCAGGTCGACAATCTCGGACAGGCGCAGGCAGTCGCGCCGGCAGCGGCCGATTATCGCCCGACCGATCCGCAGATCGCCTTCCATCTCGGCCGCTTCATCGAGCAGGTCCGCGCGATCCCGGCGGACGCGATCATCGTCCGGCAGAACTGGCTTCGCGCCTATGAGTTCACCACCGATCGTGGCGCGGCGGCGCTCAACGACTATGCCCGCGCCAACGACCCGTTCACCAAGGTCGGCCGCCAGCAGATCGCTGTCGAGGTATCGAGCGTCATCCGGGCTTCGCCGGACAGTTTCCGCGTGGCGTGGACGGAACGGCATTACGAGAGCGGCCAGCTTTCTACCACCGAGCGATGGACCGCCATCCTGACCATCGTGATCCAGGCTCCGCGCGACGCCGAGCGGCTGCGCGCCAATCCGTTAGGCATCTATGTCAACGCGATCAACTGGTCGCGGGAGATGAGCCAATGACCCGCACGACTTTCCGTAAAGCCGGGCTACCGGTTTTCCGTAAACCCCCTTTCGCGGCTTTGCTGCTTTCCGCGACCATACTTGCGGGATGCGCGACCAACCGAACACCGCAATTCAGCTACGATGACAACGTTCCGCCGCTGCCCGCCGTGCAGGCGGCCGCCACCGACGACCGGCCCCGGCCGCTGCATGTCCCGCCTGCCTTGACAGTCGCGCGGGGCGGAACCGCTGCCAGCACACCGGCAGGCCGTGTCGAAAACGCCAATGCCGCCGCCCGCGTCGAACCACGCCGCGAAGGCTATTACAACGCCATCCAGATTTATCCGTGGAGCGAAGGCGCGCTCTACCAAGTCTATGCAGCCCCCGGTCAAATCACCAATATCGCGCTGGAGCCGGGCGAAAGCCTGACCGGCGCGGGACCGATTGCGGCCGGGGATACGACACGATGGATCATCGGCGACACCGAATCCGGTTCGGGCGCGACCCGCCGTGTCCACATCCTCGTGAAGCCGACGCGACCGGACATTTCCACGAACCTTGTCGTGACCACCGACCGGCGCACCTACATGATCGAGTTGCGCGCGCGGGAAGCGCTCTACATGCCCTCCCTGGCATGGGCCTATCCCGCGCCACCGGCAGGCCTGCGCCAGAGCGTTCCGACCGCACCCGTCATCCCGGCCGAAGCGGCCCGAAACTATCGCTACGGATTGCAGGTGCGAGGCGATAGCCCGCCATGGCGGCCCGTTTCCGTCTTCGACGATGGACGCCGCGTCTATGTCGTCTTCCCGCGCGGCATCGTGCAGGGCGAGATGCCGCCGATCTTCGTGCTCGGCTCCGATGGCGAGCCGCAGATCGTCAACAGCCGTGTCCACCAGAATGTCCTGATTGTGGACCGCCTGTTCAGCGCGGCCGAACTGCGCCTTGGCAGCGGCGACCGCCAGCAGGTGGTCAGGATCGTTCGCATGGAACAGAGGCAGGCCGCAGCCCAGCCGGCCCGCACGACCACGGGAGCATCGTCCTTATGAGCGATACCGACACCGCCGCGCCCATGCGCCTGCGCGCTGAATCGCCCCGCGTTACCCGACTGTCTCGCAAGGTGCTGGCGGGCGTCGGTGCGATTGCACTTCTCGGCATCGGCGGCGCGCTGATCTACGCGCTCCAGACCCGCGACATGGGACCGGGCGGCGAAGAACTCTATTCGACCGAAAACCGACCTACGGCCGACGGGTTATCCGACCTGCCGCGCGACTATACGGGCCCGATCCTGGGACCGGCGCTGCCGGGCGATCTCGGCCGCCCGATCGTTGAGGCTCAGAACCGGGGCCAGCCCATAGCGACACCTGCCATTACGACGCCTGCCGTCGATCCCGAAGAGGAACGCCGGCGCGCCGAGGAAGAGGCGGCCCGCCTCAGCAACGTGTTCTTCCAGTCCGGCCCGCGCTCTGGCGGGACACCGGGAACGGCCATGCCCGGCCTCGCCGGGCTTGGCGGACAGCAACAGGACGCGTCCGGGCAGAACAGGCACGCGGCTTTCCTCAATGGCCCGGTCGACCGGCAGACCGTTTCCGCGGATCGCGTCACGCCGCCCGCTTCGCCCTATATCCTTCAGGCGGGCGCCGTCATTCCGGCCGCGCTCATCACCGGCATCCGTTCCGATCTTCCCGGCCAGATTACGGCGCAGGTGACCGAAAACGTCTATGACAGCCCAACCGGCAGCCTGCTTCTGATCCCGCAGGGGACACGCATCATCGGCCAATACGATGACGGCGTGACCTTCGGCCAGCGCAGGGTGTTGCTGGTGTGGAATCGCCTGATCCTGCCCGGCGGACGCTCCATCGTTCTGGAGCGCCTGCCGGGCGCGGACGCCAGCGGTTACGCTGGCCTTGAGGATGGCGTCGATTATCACTGGTGGGATCTGATGAAGGCCGCAGGGCTGTCCACGCTGCTCGCGGTCGGCACGGAGCTGGCGACGAGCGACGAGGACCGGCTGATCCGGGCTATCCGCGACGGCGCACAGGATACCGTCAATCAGGCCGGGCAGCAGATCGTGCAGCGCCAGTTGCAGGTCGCGCCGACGCTCACCATCCGGCCGGGCTTCCCGGTCAGGATAATTGTGACCCGAGATTTAGTATTTGACAACGGAGGAGGTTGACCATGACCAAGCTGAAACTCGGCCCGCTGCCCGACGACAAGCCGGTCAAGGTCACGGTGGAGCTGCCGGGGCCGCTCCATCGCGATCTTGCCACCTATGCCGAAGTACTGGCCCGCGAGACGGGCCAGCCCGCCGCTGATCCTGTCAGGCTGATCGTGCCTATGTTGGAGCGCTTTATCGCCACCGACAGGGGATTCACGAAAGCACGGCGCTCCGTCCGGTCTCCGAAGTCGCAGGTCTGACGGCCATTGCTTTCGCCAGACTGAGAAACCGACGGAAGGCGGGATTGTCGTTGCTCGCCGACCAGACGGCCGAAAAGGGCAGGATCTCACCGAGGACCGGCCGGTAAACCACACCCGGAAATTGTGCGACGGTCATGGCTTCGCTCACCAGAGTCAGCCCTCGACCGAGTGCGACAAGCGGCACCAGATTATCCCGACCGACATATTGCACCTGGATCTCGGGATGCCTGCCGAGATCCGCGAGCCGCCGCACCAGATGATCATGGATTTCCTGTCCCGGAGCAGTCTCGCTGACGATAAAGGATTCGTCGGCCAGATCGCGCCACACGACCTCCTCTCTGTTGGCTAAGGCATGATGGCCAGGCAAGACCACGAACACACGCTCCGACCACAAGAGGGCGCGTTCGCAATCCGGCCAGTCTCGTGTTCCAGTGATGAAGGCGACGTCGAGATTGAGTTGCCGGATCGCTGCGACATGCTCTGCGGGGTTCCCGTCAGCCACTTCGATTCTGACCGCGCTATGTCGCCTGCCGTAAACTTCCAGCAACTCCGCCAAAAAGCCGGAAGCGATCGACGAATAAATACCGATTCGGACACGTCCCTTTTCAGAACGACCTGCGGAGGCAACCTCTTGAGCGCCTTCTCCAACAGTCCTGATGACCCTGCGGGCGTGTATGAGGAATCGCTGGCCGGCATAGGTTTGCGATACGCCCCACGTGTGCCGGTGAAACAAGGAGGCGCCGATCTCGTCTTCCAGCTTGGCAATGGACCGACTGATCGCAGCTTGCGACCGCCCAACCGCAGCGCCTGCTTTACGAAAACTGCCATGCTCGGCCGCCGCCACGAAATAACGGAGATGGCGAAGCTCGACTTTATCCGAACACTTGACCCCTTTCCGCATTATGCGGCCACCTTGCTTCTGGTCGCCAACATCAATGTCTGGAGAAAGCCCAAACGAATCCGTATGTCGGCACCATCATCGAGGTCCGCGGCATCATCTGCATAAACGTACCCTTCCGCGATCAGCGAGCCGAATAATTTGTCGACGGACGAACGGTTCTTCGCTTGGTCTTTCATTTCTGCCGCCTTGCATTGACGAAACGGGTATCAAGCAAGATCGTGCGGCCTCCAACCATTGGAAGGTCAAGACCGAAATTGCTTAAGTCATCGGGTAATTTGTGGCCGCTTCCCTCGGAGCTGAAATGGCTCACACTTCTGGCTGTCGAAAGCTGAAGGAAGGAAGCAGCCATGAAACACTATGCCGGACTGGACCTGTCGATGGAAACCACGCAGGTCTGCATTGTCGATGAGAATGGCGGGAAGATCGCCTCGATGAAGGTCGAGAGCGCTCCCGACAAGATCGCACAGGCGTTGCGCGAGGTTGGTGGCGTCAAACGGGCGGTGATCGAAACCGGCCGCATGTCGCCGGCGATCTGTCACGGTCTGCGTTCTCTCGGCGTTCCCGTCGTCTGTATCGATGCACGGCAGGCGCATCAGAGTCTGAAAGCATTGAAGGCGAACAAGACCGATCCTCATGACGCCGCCGGTCTGGCGCAATTGGCCAGGACCGGCTTCTACAAAGAGGTGCATGTCAAATCGCCCGCTGCTCATGGCGTGCGGAGCGTCATCACGGCACGCAACCATCTGGTCGAAGCCCGGGTACGGCTCGACAACATGATCCGGGGCTTGTGCGCGACCTTCGGCTTTAAACCCGGTCCCGGTCAGGGCAAGGCGTTTATCGACCGTGTGATGGAGGCTGCCAATATACCTGGCCTCGGCCAGAGCATTACCGCGTTGCTTGCCGTGAGAACCGGGCTGATGAAGCAGATCAAGGAAATGGATCTGGTGCTGCGTGAGTTCGCCCACCGATCGCAATCCTGCAGGCAGCTCATGAGCATCCCTGGTGTCGGTGTCCAGACTTCAGCAGCATTCGCCGCAGCAGTCGATGAAGCTGGCCGGTTCCGGCAATCACGAACGGCTGGAGCCTACTTCGGACTGGTCCGCCGACGTCATCAATCCGGAGAGGTCGACTGGACAGGCCGCATTACCAAGCAAGGCGACAGTATGGTGCGCAAGCTGCTCTACGAAGCGGCCAACTCGATCCTAACGCGCAGTCGCGGCAGCTTCGCCCTCAAAGGGTGGGCCATGAAGATCGCGAAGCGGCGCGGGCTGAGAAAGGCGCGTGTCGCGCTTGCCCGCCGTCTTGCCGTCATCATGCACGCCATGCTGCGCGATGGCACTTTGTTCGAAGCATGAAGTGAGGTAGAATCTGATTGCCAGCGGTGAAGCCCAGAAGCTGATCCGAGGGCGGTGTCCCGAGAGGGAACGCAGGGACGGACGATCTGCGAAGGTTACCGGATGGGCAAGTGAGCCCGCTTCGAGTCAATGCAACGTTCGGCCTTGTGAAACCCGATACAGCACGACCGCTGCTCGCAGCCGTCAGTGCGGACAGATCCTTGAAACCCTCAAGGGAAACACCGCCAAGCTCTGCAAATTACAGATCCCGGTCTTAACCGCAGCGTGAAGATTGCCGTGTCGGCGATAAGTGCTGCTGCCTGCGTCAACGAACGCATTAGAGGCCCGCTCTTCAGCGGTACAGGCATCACATCGCCAAGAAGCCTTGTTTGTCAGTCATCAAAGTGCTCCTCGTCGATATGGGTCGCCATGTCGATCAGCATGTCGCTCACGTGACTGTCTGCCACTTCGTAGAAAACCTGCTTTGACCGACGCTCCCCCCTGACGAGCCGTGCACCTCTGAGCAGGCGTAAATGGTGGCTAACCAGTGTCTGCGACAGTTCCAGGCTCTCAACAATGTCGCCGACGGACTTTGGACCCGGCAGACAAAAGAGCAGAATTCTCAGCCGTGTGGGATCGCCCAGCAGGCGAAAAGTCTCTGCCAGTACGGTTACGTCGTTCTGCGACAGGGACGGGGCTTGCTTCAACGTTCATGCTCCTGCTTGCTGTGGACATGCTCAGGCCCATGGTTGTGGTGATGCCCATCATGGTCGTGTGGATCCCCATGCGCGTGCCCGGTCAAGGCAGAGGCTTGCGACAGGCTGCACGCGTCCGCATCGTCATTCCAGTCGATGGCGATGGTCGGATGTTCGATCGTAAACTGTGACTTCAACTCACGCTCGACCGCGCGCACCACCGAGCGGGCATCGACATCGGCTTTCGGCCGCACATGTAGGGTGGCCAAGGTCCGCCCGGACGTGATCGACCAGACATGGATGTGGCTCACCGACGCCACGCCAGCGATGTTCTCGACAAGATGGCGTTCGATCTTCTCGGGCGTCGCGTTATCTGGCGCACCTTCAAGCAGGATATGTATCGACTTGCCGAGGAGATTCCACGCGGCGCGCAGGATCAGCAGGGAGACAAACACCGAGAGGATAGGATCGATCGGCGTCCAACCCGTGTACATGATCACGATGGCCGCTGAAACCGCTGCCACAGAGCCGAGGAGGTCGCCCAACACATGAAGGATGGCACCCTTGATGTTCACGTGCTCGGTATCTCCGCGCGTCAGAATCCAGAACACGAGAATATTGATGAGGAGCCCCGCAATGGCGACGCCAAGCATCGGACCCGCGAGGATAACATGCGGTTCCTGAAAGCGCTGCCAGGCTTCATAGACAATCCAGACGACGATCGCGAATAGCGTGATTGCGTTGATAAAACCGGCAAGGACCTCGAAACGCAGATAGCCAAAGGTCCGCTTGGAGTCTGCCGCCCGCCGTCCGAACCGAAAGGCGGCATAAGCTAGCGCCAGCGCAGCCGCGTCGCTCAGCATATGTCCAGCGTCGGCGAGCAGCGCCAGCCATCCTGAGATTAGACCGCCGATCACCTCCACGATCATGAACGTGAGGATCAGGAAGAACGAGAGAAGGACCTTGCGCTCATTATCGCTCGTGACGGTCGGCGCATGGGAGTGATCATGGGAATGGTCATCATGAGAATGACCATGGCTGTGTGAATGGGACATTTAGGGCTCATCCGTTTAACATGCAACATATGAATACGTGTTCATGTATTGCATATCCACTGCTCCGCTTGCAATTCGCCCGAGTAGGCGTCTGCACAAGGCATACGGCGGGTAGCGCGCCACGGAACCGCGCCGTAGGCTTAATGACTATCCTGTCAATGGACAGCGATCGTGCCGGGAGAAACCTGTCCCCTCCTGGCGTTGACCAGCACCGCTGCAATGACGGCGGCAATCACGAGGGCAGCTCCAGCGCCCATAAGCGCCAGACCATAACCGTGGATCAGCGCATCACTGGCAGACCTCACAACATCGCTGTCGCCAGCCACTCGCCCGCGATAGAGCGCACCGAGTGCATCCGGCAATCGGCCAGCCGTGGCCGAGACCGCAATAGTCGAAAGGACGGCCAGCCCCAACGCGACCCCGATCTGCTGCGAAGCATTGAAGAGCGCCGATGCGATGCCCGTCTCCTGTGCCTGCACGCCTTTCACGGCGGTCAGCGCCAAGGCAATCACCGCCCCTACGAAGCCGAAAGCGGAAAGGAAGGCGGCCGGCATGAAATGCCAGATATAGTCGAGTTCCTGTCCGATTGTGGCTAGCCAGAACAAGGCAGCACCACCGATCAGTGCGGCGGGCGCTGCCACCTCGCGCGGTGCAAACCGCGTGACGAGCTTGGAACTGACAATGGCACCAAGGATAATACCCGCACCGAAGGGCAGGAACGCCAGTGCGGTCATGATCGGGCTGTAGCCAAGGATATGCTGTAAATAGAGCGTCAGCATATAGATCATGCCCATTGGGCCAAAGCCGAGCAGCAGCATGGCGAGATAGGAGCCGGCGCGGTTGCGTTCCTTGAACAGGCGCGGCGGAAGAAGCGGGTCCTTGCTACGGGCCTGAAGGATCAGGAACACCGGCAGCAGGATCACTGCAGTGGCGAACGCAGCGAGGGTGATGCTGTCGGTCCAGCCATGCTCGCCGCCACGGGTGATTCCAAAGACGAGCGCCGCCATGCCGAGGATGCTGGTGAGCGCACCGGCAAGATCGGGTCGGCCCTTGTGCAGTTCCGCTTCGACAAGCGTTCTCGATCCGGCCAGCACCGCTAAGCCGATCGGAATATTGATGTAGAACGCCCAACGCCAGCCGAGCAATCCCGTCAGCAGTCCGCCAAGGATAAGCCCGGCGATGATGCCAAGGCCGGACATAGCGCCATAGACGGCCATGGCCCCGTTGCGGGCTTTGCCTTCGGGAAAGGTCGTGGCGATAAGGGCAAGGGCATTAGGGGCGGTTAGTGCCGCGCCCATCCCCTGAAGGCCGCGCGACGCGATTATGCTCACACCGTCCTGGGCAAGACCGACGAACAGGGACGCAATGGTGAAGATCGCCATGCCTACCTGCAACATGCGCCTGCGGCCATAGAGATCGCCCAGCCTGCCGCCGAACAGCAGCAGTCCACCAAAGGCAAGAATGTAGGCGTTGATCACCCAGGGCAGGTTCGCGGCCGAGATGCCGAGATCGTTCTGGAGCGTCGGCAGGGCGATATTGGCGATGGTATCGTCAAGCACCACCATGAGCTGGGCCGTCGCAATGACGACAAGCGGCAATGACGTGCTTGCAGGTGCCGAAGCGACCGGAGGCTTCGGCGTTTGAGGGGAGATCGTAGACATCCGGGAATTCCTGCTACTTTTTTGAGTCGTTCAGATGTCGCAGACCTCTAATCCTTCCAATGGCTGGAAGGTCAAGAACAAATTGATTCCCAAATCCGCTGAAACTTGATCTATAAGCCGATGATCTGCACATCGCCCACATTTTGCATGCGAGAAGCGCCGATCAGGCAATGGCGATCAGTGGTCTAGCTGGCCAGGACATGACCAGCTCCGTCGTTCACGGACGGGCCGAGCGGCCTGGCGCGGCAGGAACGGGCGGCGGTCAGACGGTCCTAGCAGCAAATTCGCCGGAACAACGTTCGTCTTGACATGCTTCCTTCCTGATCCATTGCACCCCCGATGTGGCTTCCAACAATGGGAAGGTCAAGCCACCTTGGCCGCGATATCATTTTCCTCGTTGACCCTTGACCTTGCCAACGTGGCAAGGACCAGATTTGTCCGTGAACACCCAACAGAGGGAGTTCGCATGTTCCGATTCACTGTTCCCGACATGACTTGCGGCGGCTGCGCGCGCCGGGTCACCAACGCACTTCTGAGCGTCGATCCGGCGGCTGATGTCACCACCAATCCACCCACGCGCGAAGTGACGGTCACCACGAAGGTGGACGAGCAGGTACTTCCCGCCGCCTTAACCGAGGCAGGCTATCCGGCCGAGCGCAAGGACCAGTCGGCGGCCGGGTGAGGCTTCTGGGCGCGGTGGCGGCTCGGCTGCGCCCCTTCGTCTCCGCCATTCTCAACAGCTCGACTCGACGTGCAAGTACACTCAAGAATCGCTCCACCAGAGAAATGCGCCGGCGACAAAGAGATAGCGTGCCGCTTTGCCGATCGACACGAATATGAGGAAACGAAACAGGTCAACTCGCAGTGCTCCTGCCACAACTGTCAGCGGATCGCCGATAATCGGCAGCCAGGACAAGAGTAGAGACCACACGCCATAACGTCCGTACCAATCCGATGCACGGCTAAATGACCTGTCGTCAATCGGAAACCAGCGATGGTCTCGAAACCCCGAGAGGAACCTGCCCAGCGCCCAGTTCACCAAGGAGCCGAGCACATTTCCTGCCGTTGCGACGCCCACTAGGGTGACGAGGTTGGCCTGTCCCATTGTTAGAAGAGTCAGGAGCGCTGCCTCGGACGACCCTGGTAGGAGGGTCGCCGACGTGAACGCGCTTACGAAAAGGGCGGCATATGCGACAAGATCAGTTCCGATGTCTGCAACCAATGCCGTGCTGCCTCGAAGTTCGTCGTGCAGGCCGGCTCTGCTCATCGACGCCAATAGCTATTCTCAAGTCTGGCGCCAGAGCTGTTTCGCTCCGGCGCCGCGCTGCTTACTAGTTCGATCCGGCGTAGACTATGCCGTTCGGGCGATCGCCGACCGGCACGGTCTTGAGCACTTCCTGGCTCGCCACGTCGATGATCGAAACGCTGTCATCGGCAATGTTCGTTACGAACACGAATGCCCCGTCAGCCGATGCCGAGACGCCGTGGGCGCCGCCCCCGGTGGTGATCGTCTCGATCACGTTTCCGGACTCAGTCTCGATCACGGAGACCGTATCGTTCGGTTCCGCCTCGGTGCCCTGATTGGCCACATAGACGTAGGCTCCATCCGGGGTGGCGAACATCTGGATCGGGTTCGGCCCGACATCGATCCTGTTCGTCACCTCGCGGGATGCGGTGTCGATGACGGCCACCCGGTTCTCGTCTCGAAGAGAGACGTAGACCTGATCGCCCGAGGGCGTGAACCCGACCTGAACGGGCGCTGCGCCCACCGGAATGCGCGCAACCTCGGTCAGCTCCTGCGTGTCGATGACGGAGACCGAGCCGTCCTCGACATTGGCCACATAGAGCTCGCTCTCATCCGGGCTGAGGCGCAGCCCGTGCGGATAGGCTCCTGTCGTGATGTGCTCGATCACCGAAGCCGCTGCGAGATCAACGACCGCAATCTCGTTCCCGCCGGACAGCGAAACATAGGCGCGGCCGCTGCGATCGGCGACGACATGCGCCGGATGCGCACCGACTTCTACAGTGCCGACGGGTTGTGACAGTTGCTGCGGATCGAGCACCACCAGAAGCCCGTTGCCGGCATCGGCATGTCCCTGGTCATCCGATCCGTGAGCGTGATCGGAGGCAGGGCTCCCGACGGCGAGCAGCAGCCTCCCGTCCGGCGTCCGATCGACATTGTGCGGTGAGACTCCGATCTGCACCGTCTCGACCGAACCCGTGCCGAGTTCGATGGCGCTGATCGAATTGTCGCCCTCGTTGGCGGAGTACACGGTTCCGCCTGTCTCGACCAAGCCAGCAGGCTGCTGGCCGGCATTCCTGTCCAGCCACGCCTGCATTTCGGCGATCTCACGTTCCTGTGCTTCAATGATCTGAGACGCCCACTCTCTTGTCTGCGGGTCATCTCCGTATCGCTGCACGATCTTCGCCATGTCGACCGCACCCTGATGGTGCGGGATCATGCCCAGGATGAAAGCGACGTCCGGGTCCTCGGCCATGACGCCCTCCATCATCGGGCCGTGCATCTCCTCCATCGCATCGACATAGGCCTTGGTGAAGTCGGCGACATCGGCGTCGGCTGGAGCCGACTCTCCGCCTTGGGGAGCGGCCATCCCACCGTGCATCATGCCGCCCTGCATCATCTGCTGCATGGCGTCCATGCACGCTTGGGGCATGGTCTCCATCATGGCCCGGCATTCATGCGGCATGTCCTGCATCGAAGGCATCTGTCCTGAAGGGGACATGGAGGCAGGGGCCCGTTCCTCCTGGGCCTGTGGCGTCTGAGGGTAATGGGCGTCATGCTCTGCCTGCTGCGCCAGAGCAGCGCCGGAGACTCCCATCAAGAGACTAGCAGAAAGCGCAACTATTGTTCGGTACGTCATGGTTTATCCTTTGGCACCGGAGAGCCGCGTCTAATTTCTGGACGCGCGCCTACCGTGGCTTCGTCTGACTGTTTGCTGCTTGAGTGCCGAGAAGAACATCTCCCGGCCGATGCGTTCACTACGCAGGGGCGGTCAGACGCGGTGGTGTCAGGAGGACTGAAGGATTTCGGCCCAGATCGCTGGCCTGGAAACCGAGCAATGGCTCGCCGTCCGAGGATGGCATCACAGGCGGCGCCTCGGGTAGCAGGGCAACAATGGTGCAGAGCTGGCCGCAATCGCGGTCCGGCGCCGTTTCAGTGTGACAGCATCGTTCGTCCGCAGCCTTGCTTCGGTCGTCGGAGTAATTCGAATGGGCCTCATGCTGTGCACCCGCAACGGTCTGATCCTGATGCGAGCCGTGTGTGCCCGGGCTGGCATGCGCCGCTGCCAGGAAAACAAAAGCGCTGAACGCAAGCAGCAGCAGGCCTGTCAGGAACTGGCGGAGCCAGTCGCCTTTCGATCCGAAAGCCGCAGTCGAGCTCCTGCTCATGGCTTGGCTTCTTTGTCGAGGTCGGGATGGAGAGTTGCCACGCACCAGATGACATCCTTGCGGCCGTCAATATCCGAGCCCAGGCAACCAGAGCTCCTGACAAAGGCAGGGTCTGCCCCGCAGGCCCGGTTCTGAATCGGACTGATGGCGACCGGATGGATCATGAGCAGCGTTCCACTCAGATCTCCCGCGCGCCGCGGAAACGCCCGAAGGTTTTCTGGACGGAAGGGCCGAACAGGAACACCTCGTATGGCTCGGGGACCACGCCGGGAAAGTCCATGCCGGGGGAGCCGGCGGGCATTCCGGGAACCGCAAGCCCTGTCGCGAACGGGCGCGCGGCCAGGAGGCGGCGAAGCGCGGCGGCCGGCACATGTCCTTCGATGACATAGCCGTCCACTTCGGCCGTATGGCAGGAGTACAACGCCGCCGGGACGCCGAGCCGCTGCTTGAGGCTTTCGACCTCGCTCGATTCCACGACGCTCACCGGGAAGCCGGCCGCCTCGATATGCTCGACCCATGCGCCGCAGCACCCGCAATTCGTATCCTTGGTGACGGTCACCAGAGGCAGTCCTGCCGAGCGAACCGTTCCCGCCGTTGAGAGCAGGACGGGGAACGCGGTGGCGCTGGCTAGGAAGGAGCGCCTGCTGATCATATGGATGGTTTGCATCTCAGTTCCTCCATCTGGGCCGCAACTTCGTCAAAGCTGGATCACCGGAAAAATACGTATTTGATCAAAGCGGCGGCGGTAAGGAGCACGAGTACCAGAAGAACGATGCCCCACATCATCCCGCCCGACATCATGACATTGCATCATGGCCTGTTCTGCCCTTCCGTCGCAAAGATACTCATAGCGGCCCCCTTCGCCGCAGACTTTGACTTAGCGCAAGGATGGGACGGTATCCGGGCTGTTGGCGCCACCATCGTCACCAATTTTTCCAGATGGAGGACCTTCGCCCACGTCAGCCTCCTACAATCTCGTGGCCCGCAGCCGGGAGGCGTTCGCGATGACGCTCACCGACGACAGCGCCATGGCGGCGGCGGCGATGATCGGCGACAGCAGGATGCCGAAGAACGGGTAGAGCACCCCGGCTGCCACCGGCACGCCGAGCGCGTTGTAAATGAAGGCGAAGAACAGGTTCTGGCGGATGTTGCGCATGACAGCCTCCGAGAGCCGGCGCGCGCGGACGATGCCCGTGAGATCGCCCTTGAGCAATGTGACACCTGCGCTTTCCATTGCCACATCGGTACCGGTGCCCATGGCGATGCCCACATCGGCCGCCGCCAGCGCCGGCGCGTCGTTCACGCCGTCGCCTGCCATCGCCACCACCTCGCCTGCCGCCTTGTGACGCTGCACGACCGCGCTTTTCTGGTCGGGCAGGACCTCGGCCTCGACCTCGTCGATGCCGAGCCGGCGGGCGACCGCCTTGGCCGTGGTCCAGTTATCACCCGTAAGCATGACAACGCGGATTCCCTGCGCCTTCAGCGCGGCAAGCGCCTCGGGCGTCGAGGGCTTGACCGGATCGGCGATGGCGAAGATGGCGGCGATGCGGTTGTCCACTCCCATGAAGATCGCGGTTGCCCCGTCCTCGCGCAGCCGGTCGGCCTCATCCGCCAGTGGGGCGACATCAACGCCTTGCTCGGCCAGGAACTTGGCATTTCCAAGGGGAATGCGCTTGCCTTCGACCGTGCCGTAGGCGCCTTTGCCGGTCGGCGAGTCGAAATCCGCGACCGGTGCGGTCACGATCCCCCGCTCCTCGGCAGCGCGAACGATGGCCAGCGCCAGCGGATGCTCGCTGGCCCGCTCCACGCTGGCGGCAAGCCGCAAAGCCTCGTCCTCGGTGAAGCCAGGCGCTGGCACGATTGCGGTGACAGCGGGCCGGCCCTCGGTCAGCGTACCGGTCTTGTCGACGATGATGGTATCGACCTTCTCCATATGCTCGAGCGCCTCGGCGTTCTTGATCAGCACGCCCGCCTGTGCGCCCCGGCCGACGCCGACCATGATCGACATCGGCGTTGCCAGCCCGAGCGCGCAGGGACAGGCGATGATCAGGACCGAAACCGCCGCGATCAGCCCGAAGGATAAGCGCGGCTCCGGTCCCCAGATCGACCAAGCGATGAAGGCGATGACTGCGACGACGATCACCGCCGGCACGAACCACCCCGACACCTGATCGGCGAGGCGCTGGATCGGCGCGCGGCTTCGCTGCGCCTCGGCGACGAGTTGGACGATCTGCGACAGCATGGTGTCTCGCCCGACCTTGCGTGCCTCGATCACTAGCGCGCCGGACTGGTTCATGGTGCCGCTGATGGCTTTGGCGCCGGCCTCCTTGGTCACCGGCATCGACTCGCCGGTCACCATCGATTCATCGACAGCGCTGCGTCCTTCCAGAACTTCGCCATCGACCGGCACCTTCTCGCCAGGCCGCACCCGCAAACGGTCGCCGACATGAACGGTGTCGAGTTGAACCTCCTCCTCAGTGCCGTCGTCACGAATGATCCGCGCGGTCTTGGGAGCGAGGTCAAGCAGCGCCCGGATCGCGCCGCTGGTGCTCTCGCGCGCCCGCAGCTCCAGTACCTGTCCCAGCAGCACCAGCACGGTGATGACCGCCGCCGCCTCGAAATAGACCGCGACCGAGCCGTCGTTCTGGCGGAAGGCGTCGGGGAAGATGCCGGGTGCAAGCGTGGCGACGACGCTGTAGATCCACGCCATCCCGGTGCCCATGGCGATCAGTGTAAACATGTTGAGGCTGCGGTTGACGAGCGACTGCCAGCCACGCTGGAAGAACGGCCAGCCCGCCCAGAGAACGACCGGCGTTGCGAGGATCAGTTGCAGCCAGTTCGAGACCTGCTGCCCGATGGCGTGAGTCAGCCCGAACACATGCCCGCCCATCTCGAGAATGAACACCGGGATCGCCAGAACGAGGCCGATCCAGAAGCGGCGTGTCATGTCGATCAGTTCGACATTGGGCTCGGCCTCAAGGCTGACCAGCACCGGCTCCAGCGCCATGCCGCAGATCGGGCATGATCCGGGGCCGTCCTGCCGGATCTCGGGATGCATCGGGCAGGTATAGACCGTCCCCTCGGGAATCGGTACTACCTCCGCCGCCGCCGGATCGAGATAGCTTTCGGGCTCGGCCAGGAACTTCGCGCGGCACCCGGCCGAGCAGAAATAATAGGGCCGGCCCGCATGCTCGGCCTTGTGCTGGGCCGTGTGGGGATCGACAATCATGCCGCAGACCGGGTCCTTGACCTTGTGCGCGTCGTCCTGCGCGACCGCCCCGTGATCATGCGCATGACCTTGGGCGGAATGAACGTGACTCTGATTCTGGTGATCGTGTTCGGTCTTGCTGGCCATTTTCACGCCTCCCCGGCGTCTTATCCTAAGCTTGCTCTTCGCCTATTCTGCGCCTTCCAACCGTTGGAAGGTCAAGAGGTGATCGGAATCCGGAGTTCCTGCCAATCAGTGATTGTCGTGGATCTTTCCGATGCTGGTCCGTTCTTGCCCCGTCTGAGACTGCATGATGTCAATCTCGGCCGCAGAGTCCTCGCCGTCGAGGCAGTATTTCTCGATCTGCAACGTCGAGAAGTAGATGTTGAAACGCTCGCGCAGGAGATTGCTTGCTTGTCGCAACACCCGTTCGCCTTCCTGAAAGTCCCCAACGCAGACGTGGCTTGAGAATACATTGCGCCCGGATGTCAGACTCCAGGCATGGACGTGATGCACGTCGGTAACCCCCTCTAGCTGCCGGATGGCCTCGATGGCGGCCTCCAAGTCGAGGTCTTCGGGCGTGCCTTGCAGCAGGATGTGCAATGCCTCGCGCATAATACCCCAGGAAGCCCAGAGCAGCACCAGTCCGAAGGCCATGCCAAGCAGCGGGTCGATGGCCACAAAGCCCGTGAATCGGATCACCAGCGCCGAGACGATGATCAGGAAGCTGCCGACGAAGGTCTGCAGTATGTGCCAATACGCACCCCGGATATTCAGGTTGTCCTTCTGGCGCTCGTACATGAGCCAGAGCGCGACAAGCTCGGTGGCGATGCCGCCCGCTGCGGCGATCAACATCGGCGTCGTGGCCAGTTCGATGGGCTCCATGAGGCGCATCGCGCCCATCCACAGCACGTAGAGAGCCATGGCGACGAGGAAGAGGCCGTTGAAGAGGGCCCCCAGGATCTCCGCCCGAATGTAGCCGAAGGTGCGCGAGGGGCTGGATTTTCGCTCACCCAGACGCATGGCGACCAGCGCAATGAGCACGCCGCCCACGGCCGAGAAGGTGTGGAAGGCATCCGACATGACGGCGACCGAGCCAGTCCAGATGCCGATCCCGAGTTCCACGATGAAGTAAAGGCCGGTAAGCCAGCCCGAAATGACGAGCGCTTTGCGATCACCACTCGCGGGCATGTGGCCGGCATGACCGCCGTGAGACATTGACATAGGGTTCACCTCCTTGTTGCACAGGAGGACGCCGGTGCCGGCGTCCTCCTGCCAGCACGCTGCCTATGCGCTGACCGCAAATTCGGTCATCATGCCTGTTTCAAGATGCGGCATGTGATGGCAATGAAGCATCCAGCGCGCGGCTTCTCCGGCGTCGAGTGCAATGTCGACCATCGACATTGGCGGCACATACACCGTGTCCCGCCGCGCGCCCGTAACCGCCCGTCCATTCAGCCCGACGACCTGGAACACATGCCCGTGCAGATGCATCGGGTGACCCATCATCGACATATTGTGGAAGGACAGCACGATCCGCTCGCCGCGCCTCGCGGTAACCGGGCGATGCTGGCCCCAGACGGCGCCATTCATCGTCCACACATAGGGCTGCATCGAGCCGCCCAGCATTACCATGTGGCTGCGGTCCACCGGCCGCTCCGGCAAGGATTCGGAAGCGATCAAGCGCGTCTCCTGTCCAAGGTTGGTGTCAAAAGCCGGTGCTTCGGACTCTGCCAAAGCATCAATGTGCCGTATCTCGGCGCCCGGAGTGGCAAGGATCAGACCAGTGCGCTCCCGCGCTCCTTCTCGCAGCGCAAGGATCGGCCAGGCACCACCCTCCGAAGGCAGGTCGATCTCAAGGTCGAGCCGTTGGCCCATGGCCAGACCGAACCGCGTGCCAGACAGCGGCTGAACGGCGTGGCCATCAACCGCGACGAGCCGGGCCTGCGCTTCGCCGGTGTCCAGCCAGAACACAGTCGCCGCAGCGGCGTTGATGACGCGTAGGCGGATACGCCCGCCGCGCTCGACCTGCACCACTTCCGGGTCCGAGAGCGTGCGATCGTTGGCAAGATAGGCGTCCCAATCGTAGTCGTTGAGGTCCATCGCCATACTGTCCATGGACCCCATTCCACCCATGGCGCCGTGATCCATGCCAGTCATCGGCATGTTTCCCATCGCGCCGTGGTCCATACCCGACATTCCGCCCGTGCCTGCGCCTGCGCCGCTTCCGTGATTGCCCGTGGCGCCATGGCCGGATGTGATCTCGGCCATCACCTCCTCGGGCGCCTTGAACGAGAAATCATGCAGAAACAGCACCACCTCCTGCCGGTCAGCGGCGACATCCTCGGCACTGCGCACGATCAGTGGCGCGGCCAGAAGGCGCATCTCGTGCAGCGGCACATGCGCGTGCATCCAATAGGTGCCGGGCAGCGGTGCGAAGTCATAGGCGCGTGTTTCGCCGGGGGCGAGCATCGGCAAGGGCATGTCGGGCACGCCATCCTGCGCATTGGGCGGAATCTGGCCGTGCCAGTGAATCAGTGTGGCGGTATCGAGTTCGTTTGTTAGATCCACCCGGAAGGGCATGCCGGGATCGAGTGTCAGGCCCTGTCCTGATGGCCCGGCAAGACCCCAGACAGTGGCGGCGCGTCCGTCGATGTCCAGAGTCCGGCTGGCGGCGCGAAGCGACAGCGGCGTGGCGTCCTGCGCTGCCGCCGTCCGGGGCACATGAGCGTAGGCCAGCATAGCTGCGCCAGCGGCGAGAAAGCCGCGTCGTGAAAGGGTATTCATGGTCGTCTCCTCGGGACAGCAGTCCCGTTCCTCAAGCTGTCGGAAGTCCGCGGGCCGAAGCCCGGGCGCGATCAGAGGAAGCGGACCTTCGGAGGACGCTCGTTCAGTCCAAGCGCCCCACCGGCAATGCTTGCATCAGGCGGCAGGACATAGATGGTTGGCGTGTATTGGTTTCCAGAACCACCGCTCGGTGATATGAGAAAGAGCGAAAAACCTGCACAAACCAGTTCACAGGTTCCCGCATCCATGTCTGCCGATCCGCAGTGTTCGCTGCTGCATGCAGGCTCGATGCCGGCTGAGACGACTATCATCTCGTTCGCATGCACAGCCGGGTCCGGCGTTATGCTCATGCGTGCCGCGTGCGCGGAAAACACCATCGTCATGATGGCGACCGCGGCTATGGCAAGCATGGAGACAACGCGCGCAAACATACTGGAAAGATAGGTACTACTCACCGGAATGTCTATTGCAAATGGTGTCGCACCACTGGCAAATCTTCCTTGCCATCTCGTGCGTTGCAATTCCTCGTTACTGAACATGCGTGCCATGCGAAAGAAGCCCCAAAATACTTTCTGGTCAAGGTCGTTCCTCGGAGGAGCGATCGTGGTAACATTGGCTGGGTGGCATTACGCCCGTTCCGAATCCACCGCTGCGGCATCAGCGGAGGTCGTCGAGCAGGGCCGACAAGTCTATGCGGATCAATGCGCGTCTTGCCACGGTGCGAATCTCGAAGGGCAGCCGGACTGGCGCTCGCCGCTTCCCTCCGGTCGGCTGCCCGCACCGCCGCACGACGAGAGCGGCCACACCTGGCACCATGCCGATGAGATGCTGTTCCGCATCGTCAAGGAGGGTACAGCGGCCATCGTCGGAGGGAGCTATGAGAGCGACATGCCTGGTTTTGCCGATGCCCTGAGCGAGGGCGAGATCCGGGCTGTCCTCGCTTTTATTAAGAGTACCTGGCCGGAACGAGAGCGCGGATATCAGGAGGAGGTCTCCCGCCGCCGCTGAGTTTCGGAGTCCCGCCTACGCGGGCAGTTGTTGACCTGCGAAGTCGGCATTGACCCGTCCCGTTTCCGGCTCATCCATCCTTGGGCCTCATTGAACGGATGATGTCCTAGTGATGCCGCTGACATTTTTTCGGAGGCACAGGAAGTTCTCCGATAGCCAGATAAGCTTGAGACAACGGCTTGTGCGAAGCTGCGACGCCGAGCCCTCGCGCATCAATCAGTTCAAGAGCCTGCAATAGCTTCTCGGCAACTTCCATGTCGCCGTCCGAACATGCCCGTTTGAACAGGTGCAGGATTTCGCCGGCAAGTGTCATGGCTATTGCTCCCTGGCACCGTGACCGCTTCTTTCCGCCTTCGCCGACACGACGGGCCTCGTGTGCTCGAACCTGTTCCCTGTCGCGCCGGAACGATCGCGGGTGTGTGTGGGGCTGGTCTCAGGGTCATCAGTCGTCGCCAACTCATCGATGATCGGGCAGTCCGGCCGGGCATTGCCCCGGCAGTTCTCGGCAAGGTGCTTGAGCGTCATGCTCATCTCCCTGAGTTCACGCGCCTTCCGTTCAAGTTCCTCGACATGCTCAAGGGCAACACGCTTGACGTCCGCGCTCGCCCGGTCTCGGTCTCGCCAGAGCGCAAGCAGTTCCGTCATTTTCTCGACCGAGAAACCGAGATCGCGCGCACGCCTGATAAAACGCAACGTATGCACGTCCTTGTCGGAGTAATCTCGGTATCCGCTATCCGTCCGCGACGCTTCCGCGATCAATCCGATCGATTCGTAGTAACGGATCATCTTCGCCGAAACGCCTGATGCCGCCGCTGCCTTTCCGATGTTCATCGCTGGTTCCTTTCTTCGACTTATGTAGGCGCTTCTTCGGGCGTAAAAAATACGTCCGCATGTATGTCCTCGCCGCGCAAGCCCAGTTCGCGAAGCATGATGCCAGAAGCATCGATCATGGCGGGCGGTCCGGCCATATATGCCTTCCAGCCATCGAGATCCTGCACGTCACTCACGATCGCATCCGTTACCAGGCCGGTTCGGAAGCGATCGGATCGGCTCACTTCCGAAAGCACGGGTGTGAAGGTGAGGTTGTCGTAGGCGCTCGCCAGAAGACTGAAATGTTCGACCAGATAGAGATCGCGCTCCGTCCGTGCCCCGAAATAGAGATGGATCGGCTGCCGCAGGCCGCTTGTCAGCGCCGTTTCGACAATCGACTTGATCGGCGCCAGTCCCGACCCGCCGGCGACCGCCAGAATTGGACCAGTATGCTGTTCGCGCAGAAAAGAGCTGCCGAGCGGCCCGCGGACCGAAACCTCGTCACCGACCTTGAGTGACCTGGCGACGTGTTCGCTCGTCGCTCCACCGGGCACATGCCTGATGTGGAATTCGAGATGGTCTCGCCCGGGCTGGTTCGCCATCGAATAGTCGCGCGCCGGAACGCCATCGAACGTCACCTGCGCATACTGGCCCGCCTTGAACGCGACGGCCTCTCCCGTTTCGACCTCCAGCCTGATTTGCCGGATGTCGTGGGTTGCGTCATCGATCGCGACAACCCGCGTGCGATAGGTGCGGACGGGAAGATCAAGCTGTTCTTCCTCCTCATCGAGCCATGCGACCGTGCAGTCCGTGAGCGGCTGCGCGCGGCATGCAAGGATCAGTCCCTGAGACCGCTCATCGTCCGTCAGGGCAAAGCGCGTGTGCGGCAGAAGATCGACCTCGCCGCTGACCAGTCGGGACTTGCACGAGCCGCAGCGGCCCGAACGGCATCCATGCGGGTATGCGATCCCTTCTTCTAGCGCTCTCTCCAGAATGGTTCGGCCATCCGGCACGTCGATGATGCGCCCCGCCTGCCGAATTTCGATTTGTCTTCCCATGACAATCTCCCCTCAGGCGGCGCCTGATGACAGGGCTTCCGCCAGACGAGGTTTCTGGTCAGCAAAGGTGCCATAGAAGACCTGTTCGTTGACGATCGTGATCGGGGCAACGCGCACGCCGGTCCGCGCTTTCGCCTCTTCGGCGATCTGCGGATCTGACAGGTCACGCTCTTCGAATGGGACACCCTGGTCAGCAAGCCATCGCTTGACGGCATGGCAATCGGGGCAGGTTGGCGTGGTATACAGCACCACTGACGGAGTTCCTGTATTGGTCACTGCTTCATTCCTTTACATGTGGCGAGCCTGCCGAAGCAGGCTCGCCTGTTTCTCATTCCGCAGGCGCAAGTTCAGGCCGACGGGGCCGGACTGCGCCGCTTTCCGCCTGCGCGGGCGCGCGGAAGGTCTTGAGCCTCAGCGCGTTGCCGAGGACGAAGACGCTCGACAGGGCCATCGCGCCGGCGGCAAAGACCGGCGACAGCAGGATGCCGTAGGCCGGATAGAGCAGACCGGCGGCAACGGGGATAAGAGCCGTATTGTAGGCAAAGGCCCAGAACAGGTTCTGCCGGATGTTGCCGATCGTCGCCTTGGACAGTGCGATCGCGTTCGGCACGCCTTGCAGGCTGCCCGACATCAGCACCACGTCGGCTGCCTCGATGGCAATGTCCGTACCCGTGCCGATGGCAAGGCCCACATCCGCTTCGGCCAGCGCCGGAGCGTCGTTGATGCCATCGCCGACGAAAGCGACCTTGCCATGCTGGGCTTTGAGGCGGCGTACCGCGTCGACCTTGCCGTCCGGCAGCACTTCCGCCACCACCTCGTCGATCCCCAGCCGAGCCGCAATGGCTTTTGCCGTGCGGGCATTGTCGCCGGTGATCATCGCGACCTTGAGGCCGAGATCGTGCAGCGCCTTGATCGCCGCGGGCGTCGTCTCCTTGATCGGATCGGCCACGGCGATGATCGCCGCCAGCTTGCCGTCGATCGCGGCGTAGAGCGGTGACTTGCCCTCGTTGCCGAGACGTTCGGCGACCTGAGCGAACCCGGCCACGTCATGGCCGAGTTCTGCCATGTAGCGGTCGGCGCCGATCTCGACACGCTTGTCGCCGGCCACGGCCTTGACGCCGAACCCAGTCACCGATTCGAAATCCGACACAGCCGGCAGCGGGATGTTTTCCCCGGCGGCCGCATCCACGATCGCACGGGCGATCGGATGCTCCGACTTCGCCTCGACGGCCGCCATCAGACCGAGGACATCTGCCCGGTCGAAACCAAGGGCCAGTTCCAGATCGGTGAGCGCGGGCTTGCCTTCCGTCAGCGTGCCCGTCTTGTCGACGGCGACGACCTTCGCGTCCTTCAGCAGTTGCAGCGCCTCGCCCTTGCGGAAGAGCACGCCAAGTTCCGCACCGCGGCCTGTGCCTACCATGATCGAGGTCGGCGTCGCCAGACCCATGGCGCATGGGCAGGCGATGATCAGGACGGCGACGGCATTGACCAGAGCGAATGTGAGTGCGGGCGACGGGCCGAACCACATCCATGCGGCGAAGGTGAGGATCGCTACCGCAAACACCGCCGGCACAAAATACATCGTGACTTTGTCGACCAGCGCCTGGATCGGCAGCTTCGACCCTTGAGCTTCCTCCACCATACGGATGATCTGCGACAGCACTGTGTTGCCGCCGACCGCAGTGGCGCGGATCGCGAAAGCGCCCTTCTGGTTTACCGTTCCGGCCACGACTTCGCTGCCGTTTGCCTTGGAGACGGGGATCGGCTCGCCGGTGATCATGGATTCATCGACATAGCTCTCGCCTTCGATGACCTCGCCATCCACCGGGATGCGATCGCCGGGCCGAACCTCAACGACGTCTCCGGTCAGAACGGAATCGATCGGCAATTCGATCGTCTTGCCGTCCCTGCGCACGCGCGCCATCTTGGCCTGAAGGCCGACGAGACGCTTGATCGCCTCGGAGGTGCGTCCCTTGGCACGCGCCTCCAGCAGGCGACCGAGCAAGATCAGCGTCACGATGACGGCGGCTGCCTCGAAATAGACGTTCACCGTTCCGGCAGGCAGGAAACCGGGCGCGAAGGTCGCGACCAGCGAATAGCCATAGGCGGCGAGCGTGCCGACCGCGACCAGGGAATTCATGTCGGGGGCGAGCCGCCACAGGGCGGGCAGCCCCTTATCATAAAAGCGGATACCCGGAACGAACAGCACGATGGTCGTCAACACGAACTGGATGTACCAGTTCATCTGCATGCCGATGGTCGAAGCGATCAGGTCATGCATGCCCGGGACGACATGCGAGCCCATCTCCAGGATAAAGACAGGCACCGTCAGCCCCGCCGCGATGGTGAAATCGCGCGTCAGTTCACGGCGCTCCGCTTCCTTCTTTTCGGTACGATCATCCGTCTCGCCCTGGCTGGTTCCTGCCGCCGTGGCGATCACCCTGGCGTCGTATCCCGCGCCCTCAATGGCAGCCACCAAAGCCGCCGCATCGGCGCTGCCCTGGATCGTGGCCTTCTCGGTCGCGAGGTTGACGACGGCATTGGTGACGCCGGGTACGGCCTTGAGCGCCTTTTCGACGCGTCCCACGCAGGATGCGCAGGTCATGCCCTCGATCGCCACTTCAAGCGAGGCTGCCGTCGGCGCGGAGAAGCTTGCCGCGACCTCATAGCCTACATCCTCCACGGCCTTGACGAGCGTGGCAGGATCGACCGCAGCGTTGGTGGTGATGCTCGCCTTTTCGGTCGCCAGATTGACGACCGCATCGGCGACGCCAGGCACGGCCTTGAGGGCTCTTTCGACACGACCTACGCAGGATGCACAGGTCATCCCCTCAATGGGGAGTGATATCGTTCCAGACGGGTCTGTTGCTCGAACGGGGGCATTCATAGCCGCCTCCTTTTTGTCCCGAAATTTCAGTTCGGACAGAAGATGGGGCTTCCAACCATGGGAAGGTCAAGAGGGCAGAAAGAGAAAAATCGCTCTTGACCTTCCCATGGTTGGAAGCCCTACATCCGGCAGCGTGAGACCGAAACAAGGAGAATTCTCATGGAACTCAGAATCGAGAACATGACCTGCGGTGGCTGCGCAAAATCCGTCACCAAGGCGATCCAGTCAGTCGACCCCACCGCCAGGGTGGAGACGAATCCGGAGGCGCGGGCGGTCAAGGTTGAGACGACTGCTAGTGCGGGGGCTATTCAGCAGGTTCTCGAAGAAGCCGGCTATCCTGCAACTGTAAACTGACCAGGAGCTGCGTCATGAACAAGCTCACCCCGATCTTCATTGCCGGCGCGTTCGTCATTGCTGGCGGACTCGCCTACGCACAGTCTCAGATGGACGAGCAAGGCCAAGGAGCGACCATGAATCACGGCGAACATGCCGGACACGGCGCCACCCCGCCTTCGGATAACCCTGTCATTCGCGCCTACCAGCAAGTCAACGACAAGATGCATGCCGATATGGCGATCGAGTTTACGGGCGATGCGGATGAGGATTTCATGCGCGGCATGATCCCCCATCACCAGGGCGCCATCGACATGGCTCGTGTCGTTCTCGAACACGGATCAGACCCCGAGGTGCGAGCACTTGCTGAGGAGGTCATCTCCGCCCAGGAGGCGGAAATCGCGCAGATGCAGGAATGGCTGGCCAAGCGCAGCCAATGAGACGGTGAAGGGCGGATCAATTCCGCCCTTTTCCTTTGCCGGTCATCAGCACGAGGACGGTTGCCACCGCGAAGGCGACAAGCGCCCCATCGGTGCGCCTTCGGTCAAGGCAAACGGCTCGCGTGGACGCTGAACCACGTCTGGAACCCTGTTTCGATAATGGTGATGCGTCCGCGGCCTCGACCAGGGATAACAGCGTATCGGCCAGATCCCTGACCGCAAGCAACCCGACCCGAAGCTCTCCAACTGCGGCGATCAGATTCTCGGCTCTGATCTTCATGTCCATCTCCTTCGTTTGGCCCTCCAAGATGAGGGTTCCAACCATTGGAAGGTCAACCCCACTGATGATCGCGACAATGGTGCAAAGCAGACAGAAAGCGCCGGCGAGATTTTTTGATCGGAGGGAACCAAGATGGCTCTCGAACCTTAAATATACCCATACGGGGTATTTTACGGCCATGTGCCAGAAGGACAACAAAGCCCTCCGCGCGAGGCTCAAGCGAATCGAAGGACAGGTGCGAGGGGTCAGCCAGATGGTGGCCGATGACCGTTACTGCATCGATATCCTGCATCAGATCCACGCCATCAAGGCGGCGCTGGCCAAGGTCGAGACCGAAATCCTCAAGACCCACGCCGCTTGCTGTGTCGAGGAAGCGATAGCGGCAGGTGATGCGGACGCGCAACGCCGCAAATTCAGCGAGTTGGTCGAGGTGTTCGCAAAAGCAAAACTCTGAAATCGAAGGACTGACGACATGGCCACTTCCACCGCAAAACGCGCCGACCTGCACAGGATGGTGACCCACGAACATACCTGTCCCTACGGTCTCAAATCGCTCGACCTCCTGAAACGGCAGGGCTACGAGGTCAACGATCATGAGCTGACGTCGCGCGCCGAGATCGATGCTTTCAAGAAAACGCACGGCGTCGACACCACACCGCAGACCTTTATCGGCGGCAATCGCATCGGCGGCTACGACGATCTTCTCGCCTTCTTCGGCAAGGAGGTAAAGGACAAGGACGCCACCACCTATACGCCGGTGATCGCGTTGTTCGCGATGGCTGCGTTGATGGCGCTAGCGACGAGTTGGGCCGCGTTCGGTACCCTTGCGACCGTTGCGGCGGCAGAATGGTTCATTGCCATCGCCATGTGTCTGCTCGCCCTGCAGAAGCTCAAGGACGTGGAAAGCTTCGCTACCATGTTCCTCAACTACGATCTGCTCGCCCAGCGCTGGGTGCGCTACTCCTACGTCTATCCGTTCGCCGAAGCGCTGGCGGGCATCCTGATGATGGCCGGCGCGCTGATGTGGCTGTCGATCCCCGTTGCCCTCTTCATCGGCACTGTCGGAGCCGTATCGGTCTTCAAGGCGGTCTATATCGACAAGCGCGAACTCAAATGCGCCTGCGTTGGCGGTGACAGCAACGTTCCGCTCGGCTTCGTCTCGCTGACGGAGAACCTGATGATGGTCGGCATGGCGATCTGGATGCTACTCAAGCCCATGGGCATCGGTCTCGGACATTAAGCGAAAACCAAGGAGCCACGAGATGACCCAATCGTCCCATAATGGCAAGCACGAACACGCCGATCACGGCGAAGGACGTCCCTACCTAATGTTCTGGATCAACATGGCGCTCGGCCTGATCGTCATGTACGTCGTCATGTTCTCGATGATCGACGGATTTCAAGATTTCCGAAACAATCTCAACATGTTCTACATGGCCGTGACCATGTGGGCGCCGATGGGCATCTTCATGCTGGCAACGATGCCCGGCATGTTTCCGCGAAAAGGGCTCAATATCACCCTCTACGCCGTCTTCCTCGTCTTGACGATCGCCTCATTCGCAGCCACACGAAGCCAAACCCTGATCGGTGACGGGCAGTTCATCGATTCGATGATCCCGCACCACTCGGGCGCGATCCTCATGTGCCGGGAAGCAGACCTGCGCGATGCTGAATTGCTGACGCTTTGCGAAGAAATCATCGCAGCCCAGCGCAGCGAGATCGAGCAGATGGAGACAATTAAGGCTCGTCTCGATCAAAGGCCCTAAGACCTGTTGCCTTGCCCAATAGCGTCCGAGAATGGCAGGTTCAATGAGGATTGCATGACAAAACATCATGAGGATGGTCGCAGCTTCGTCACGGTCGTCAGCAAAAGCCAGCCGTGCCGGACCTGCGGCGGCTATTCGAGACCTTGAATGCCGCTCACGAGGGCTTCTCTTGAGATCTCGCCCATGTGTACCGATTGCAGCGTCCCGTCGCTCTTGAGGAACAACGTAGCCGGCAGGCCCGGTACCTCGTAATGACGACCGAACTCACCGAGTCCGTCGAGCACCACATGCTCAAGCTCAAGATTCTCGGCTGTGAGGTAGCGCTGAATGATCTCCTGGCCTTCACCTTGGTTGACGAAGACAAGTTCGGCAGCGTCCGTATTTGCGGCAACGTCCGCCATCATCGGCAGTTCACGACGGCACGGCGGGCACCACGTCGCCCACAGGTTGATGACCACCGGTTGGCCTTCGAGTCCACTTGGATTGAACCGTTCACCGGCCAGCGTGCGGTAAATGCCTCCGGTTGGCAGCGGGGTCGCCGGCGCGCCGGCGGTGAGCTGCAGCACGAAGAACGCGACATAGGCCGCAGCGGCGCTCGGCAGGGCCGTCCACAATGTGAGCCGCAATTCGCGCCGGAAGCGAAAGAACGTGTGGGCGAACGCCAGCGCAATGCCGGCTTCAATCATGAAGCCGCCCTGCCACATGTAGAATACGCGCAGCGGCTCGGCGAGGAAACTGCTCGCGTGCTGGATGACGTGCCCGACGCGTGCGCCGACCACGAAAGCGACGGTCGCGCCCCAGGCCCAGGACGAAAAGCGCTGATCGACCCTGCGGGCGAGGATCTCGCTCAGCAGGAGAAAGGCGGCGATGGCGAGGATCGCGGCGAAGCGGTCGGGTGCGAAGACGAAAGGCCCGATGGCGACTGCGTTCATCTCACTGCCTCGCCTGAGAGACCGATGTCAGCAACGTATCGGTTGTCACATCGCCGATGAGGCGGGAGCCGTTTGCCTCCGAGGCATTTCGGTTGAAGAAGATCATGGTCGGTGGGCCGACCACAGCAAGATCGCGCATCAGGCCCTGACTGACCTCATCCAGTGCGGTCAGATCCACCTTGACACGCTGGAAGTCGTTCAGTGCGGCAACGATTTCCGTGCTCGAAAAGACGTCGCGTTCGATCGTCTTGCAGATGACGCACCAGTCGGCCGTGAAATAGACCAATGTCGGACGTCCGTTGGCAGAGGCAATCGCTTGCTCGACCTGCGGCGTCGAGTTTGCCTCGATGAATGTCATCTCGGACTGGGCGATCTGCTGGCCTGAACCGGTCGTGACGAAGTGGGCGAGCGGGCGCAGCGGGTCGGTTCCGCCCGACGCAGCCCCGATTGCCAGAAACACGCTGCCGAGGGAAACCCCAAGTCCGGCGGCTTTGCGGAAACGTGGCCAGGCACCCGCATCGGCCAGGAGCCGATCAGCGACGCCGATGAAGACCGCAACAATCAAGAGGAGGCCCGCCCAAAGCGCCAGCGTCACTTGCGGCGGCAGGATTCGGGAGACCATCCAGATCGCCGCGCCGAGAAAGACGAAGCCGAACGCGTATTTGACCTGCACCATCCACGCCCCCGCACGCGGCAGAGCGCGGCTCCCCATCGTGCCAAATGCGATCAGCGGAATGCCTTGGCCGAGCCCGAGGGCGAACAGCGCACTCGCGCCGATCCAGGCATCGCCCGTATGTGCGATATAGAGAAGTGCCGCCGCGAGCGGCGCGGTGACGCAGGGACCGACGATCAGCGCGGAAAGGAAGCCCATTCCGGCGGCTCCGCCCACCGAGCCGCGCGTGCCGGCCTGTACCCCTGCCATCCGGCTGGCCCAGGTGGTCGGCAGTTGCAGTTCGAACAGGCCGAACATCGCCGTCGCCAGCACCACGAACAGCGCTGCGACGGCGCCAATGGCGTATGGCGATTGCAGCACCATCTGGAGGTTTTGGCCAGACCACGCGGCGACGACGCCAAGCATGCCAAACGCTGCGGCCATCGCCAGCACGTAGGCCAAAGACAGGATGAAGCCGCGCCGGGCCGTCAATGCCTCGCCCTCGCGCGCCAGGGTCGCGCTGAGGATCGGATACATGGGCAGCACGCAAGGCGTAAAGGCGAGCAGAAGCCCGAAGGCGAGGAAGCTCACGATCACCCAGATCGCACCGCCGCTGGCGAGAAGCGAGCCGACCATGCCACCGCCCTGCGTGTCCTCGGCCAGGTTGAAGCTGCCGCTTCCCGTCCCTCCGGCAGGGGCGGCCGGAGTTGTAGCTATGCCAAAGCCCACAACGGGTTCGGAAACCTGAAGGTTTGCCGTGTTGATCGTCAGGGTCAGCGGCGGATAGCAGATCGAATCCTTTTTGCAGCCCTGATAGGTGACTGCGACCTGCCCGGGCGCTTCGACGCCAAGACGTGCCACCGCTTCAAGATAATAGACCTCCGAAGGGCCGAAGTTGGCATCCCCTGTCTCCACGACGCCTGGTCGAGTCGAAAGCGGGACCGGCTCGCCGGTCGCGGCATCCTTCGCTTCCAGATGGTCGCGATAGAGATAATAGCCTCCCTCGATCTCCCAACGGAGCTGGATCTGCTGATCCGCATTCCGCTCAACCGAGAAACGGAAGGCTTCCTCGGCTTGCAGGAGATCCTCCTGTTGCGCCGCGGCGGGCAGCGACAGGAAGACGAAGAACAGGACGGCAAGGAGGCGGAGTAAGGGGATTGAGGACATGCAATTACTCGGATGATCGCGATCGGGGGGGAGTATCAGGACGCTTTGCGAGCGTCTGCGACAACTTGGCGGAAGCCGTCCTCGTCGAGGGCGGAGGCGACGAGAAACCGACCGATCAGAAACACAGGCGTGCCGCGCAGGCCCAGCCCCTCGGCCTGCGCGTTGTTGCGCTGAAGCAAGGCGGTGATTTCGGCGTCACGGCGGTTGGCTTCGGTCTCAAGACCCGCCATGTCAAAGCGAGCGCCTTCCAATGCCTGTCGCATCCGCTCTTCCGGAACCCGCGAGCCTTCGACACCCATCAGCGCCAGATAGGCATCCTCGTAGCGGTTCTGATACCTGGCCGCCAACGCCAGCTTTGCGCCATAGACGGACGACTGCGCGAGGATCGGCCAGTCCTTATAGACGTGGCGCACATTGCCGTCCGATTCCAGCACAGCGTTCAGCGGCTCGACGGTGCGCTTGCAGAACGGGCAGTTGTAGTCAAAGAACGAGACGATCGTCAGGTCGCCATTCGGGTTGCCGCCGACCGGCGCCTCCGGGTCGTTCAGGATCATCTCGGCTGACATGTCGTCGGCACGCACGGGCATGGCAAGGCCGGCGGCAGCGAGCGCCGCCAACCCCGAAAGCAAGGTCCGCCGGCTCATCGCACTGCGAAATGGCGGCCCACCGATAGAAAAGGGAAGAAGTGTGGATGTGCGGTGGCGCCGATCGTGCATGGTCAAAGCTCCAGATCATGGATATTGGAGCGAGCACACTCTCCCGAGCTTAAGGCAGCCTTAAGGATCCATCGATCCGAAGATGCGATGGCAGGTTATCCAGACTACGGACTATCGGATGAACGGCCGCAATCGGCGCATGAGATCACGCCTGCTGAACGATCCGACCGAACGGGTGCCGTCGTACTCCCGTCCGGTGGCTGCATCCACGATGAAGAATGTTGGCGGGCCGCTCGCTCCAAGGTGGGATAGGAGCTGGCGATTTCCCTCGTCCATTGTCGTGACGTCCACCCTGACGAGAGGCAAAGCCTCAAGGTGTTGTAGCACAGCGGGATGGGCGAGGATTTCCCGCTCAATACGGTGACACACTGCACACCAGTCCGCACGGATGTCGATGAGCGCGAAGCTATGTGTTCGTGCAACCTGCTCCAGCCTCTCCCCGTGGGAAGCGACGTCCGTGACCATATCAGCTGGATTGGCGGCGGCCATCCCTATGGGAGCCGTCAACAATCCTACCGGTACCACCAGGCCCCCGAGCAGAAGCTCGCGGCGGATCCATTGGCCATTCTTGCGTTGAGCATCAGCATCGATGCCGCATCCAACACCTTCCGCGGACGCTACGGCGTTGTTTCTTAAAAGTCGCGTCCGCATCCTCGTCTCCTTCACAGGACCGGCGGCAAAGCGGGCGTTCCTTAAGGCCCGCTTAAGGGCGGAAAAGTGCTCCTCGCCTGCGACGCAAGCCCGCGTTTCCAACAAGGTGCCCCCACCCAATCGAAAACCTGTTCGGCCGGATCACTTGAGCCGCAGGCCGGCGCCTGAAGTCCCCGCCGCATCGTTATCATCGGCCGCGCTTGCCTTAAGCTGCCCTTAAGACAGGCATCGTGCTGTGCGGCTTGATCGATCGCAAAGCAGAGAGCGTATGAAACGTGACTAAGCTACCGACACCCGCAATCGCGCGACGCGCGTTCCTCATTGGTGCCAGTGCAATGACCCTCGCCGGATGCGTTTCCACGAGGCAAACACCGCACGTCGCGCAGCCGGTCGCGACGCCGCCCACGCCGCCGACGCCCCCAATATACTACGCAATGACGAACGAGCGCTTCCCGATCCCGGAAGTCGACGTTTCCAAGGTCGATTCGAAATGGTGGCGGACGGAAGTCGACTATCCGACCGATGAGCGAGCCGGCACCGTCATCGTCGATACGCCAAACCGTTACCTCTACCACGTTCAGCCTCACGGCCGCGCAACCCGATACGGTGTGGGTGTCGGCAGGGACGGTTTTTCGTGGGCTGGCCGAGGGCGTCATATCGCATACAAGCGGGAATGGCCGCGCTGGACACCTCCCGATGAAATGGTTGCGCGCCAACCCGAGTTAGAGCCCTATTCAATCGCCAATGGCGGCATGGACCCAGGGCTGAAAAATCCACTTGGAGCACGCGCCCTCTACATTCATGAAGGAAACCGGGACACGATTTATCGCATCCACGGAAACCCGGAATTCTGGACCATCGGCCAGGCCGTTTCATCAGGATGATCAATCAGGATGTCATCCACCTCGCCGACAACGTTCGTGACGGGAGCCCGCTGGTTGTGATAGCAGATCCGGCTATGGGCCATCTTTTGGTGGGATAGCTTCGTCGCGCGGCGAGAAGATCACTCCCTGCGTTGGCGCATCCTGCTGGCACTCCATCTTCTTGAAGATGAGTTGGCTGCGCCCCGCACCATGTATGTGCAACGGGTCACGCGGCGTTCGCCATCACAGCTTGCAGCCCTCCGCAATCGCGATTCTGAAGTCGTAGGTGCCAACCACTCCGCCCGAGCGCCAGTTCGACGATTGCGAGGCCGAGACCGCTGCCGACCGGTACTTTGTTGCGGCCGCGAAAGAAACGTTCGGTGACGCGGGCCAACTCCTCCTCGGGGATACCGGGACCATCATCCTCGATGATAATCTGGCCCTCTTCGGCGCGACCGGCCATACGACACCTGACGACGCCTCCGGGCGGCGAATGGTTCACTGCGTTCTCCATCAGATTCCGGGCAGCAAGAGCAAACAGATCCGGCTCGATGTCCAGCTCGATGCGGTCAAGATCAGGGGAAACCTCGACCGCAACGCCCCTGGTCGGATCTGCTAATTCGTCCGCGAGCGCTCTCAGTATACTCCCGGGCCATACCTTCCCACTACGCTCGCCCTGGTCGAGCGCCTCAACCGCCGACATATCCAGCAATTGCCGAACGAGCCGGCCGGTGCGGTCTACGCCAACCATGATCTGACGCAATGCCTGCTCGCGGATCGTGCCATCGCCGCTTGCAAGCGCGACCTGCGCCTGCGTCTTGAGGCCGGCCAACGGCGTGCGCAGTTCGTGGGCGGCAAAGGCGGTGAAGTTGCGCTCGCGTTCCCGAAGCCCGGCCACGCGTGCAAACAATCCGTTGAGCGACTGCAAGACCGGCGCAATCTCCTTCGCGGTCTGCACGTCCTCGATCGGGCTGAGGTCGGAGGCGGGTCGTGCTTCCAGGTCGCCTGCGATCTTCCTTAGCGGCTCAAGGCCGCGCCTGACGCTGAGCCAGATCAGGACAGCAAGAACCGGCAACATCAGCAGGGCCGGCAGGAGAAGACCGCGGATGACGTCGTTCACCAACCCGTTACGGATACTCAGATTGTCGCCGACCAGAACGCGAACACCGCGCTCGGTATTGGTGATTGCATAAACCCGCCACCGCTCACCATTTATCACGGTTTCGGAGATCCCGTCGGTGTGCTCCGACATTGCTTGATCGGGCGCCGCATCCGATCGCCCGATCAATGTCCCCTGCAGCGACCATATCTGGCACGAAAGCTGGCGGTCATAGGCGCTGTGGCCGCGCACCGGCAGATCGGACGTGATCGTTTGCGTCGGATCGATGGCGATCTCCTGGCTGACGATCAATGAGGAAACCATCCGGCCGGCTTCCATCAGCCGCGCGTCGAGAACCCGTTCCACCTCCGCGCGCGTGGAAAGGAAAATCCAGACGACCGCCGACAGCCAGACGAGACCGGTGGTCAGGGCGAGGATCAGGAACAGCCGTTTGGAGATCGACGGCATCACGGTTCGTCTCCGAGGCGATAGCCGATCCCACGGACGGTCTGGATCATGCCCGGTCCCAGCTTGCCGCGAAGATGATGGATGTGGACCTCGACAGCATTGCTCTCGACCTCCTCCTGCCAGCCGTAAAGCTTCTCCTCGATCTGGCTCCGCGACAGGATCCGGCCGGGATGGATCATGAGGGCATGCAAAATCGAGTATTCGCGCCGCGACAGGCGGATGGGTTCGCCTTGGTGTTCGACATTCTGGTTTGCAGGATCGAGCCGCAGGCCGCGCCATTCGATAAGCGCCTGCGGCCGGCCAGCGGCACGGCGGACGAGCGCGCGCAGCCGCGCCGCGACCTCGTCGAGGTCGAACGGCTTGCCGAGATAGTCGTCGGCCCCCGCATCCAGTCCGTGAATCCGGTCGGCGACCTGATCACGCGCAGTCAGGAGGAGGACGGGCGTGGCGTCCTGCCGTTCCCGCAGGGATTTCAGCACGTCGAGGCCGGAACCGTCGGGAAGCATCAGGTCAAGCACCAGCGCATCGAACTCATGGTTCGTGAGAGCTGCGCCGGCTTCTTCGCAGGTTTTGACCGCATCGGCGGTGAAGCCGCCAATCGAAAGGCCCACCGTCAATCCGTCTCTGAGGACGGCATCATCTTCGACTATCAGCACGCGCATGGTCATCACCCGAGGTTCCAGGTCGCATTTCTATACGAGGCTTAAGGCAGCCTTAAGGATCAAACTTGAGCGCGCTCGATATCGTTCGGGGATTGGGCGCCTGTGATGTACCTCATCTTACCTGAGCCAAGAGTCGGACGTCTTCGAGACTTGGAATCGCGCCGGCAAAAACGCCGTTCTCGCCCTGATCCTTATGGGCATCTCCAGCCCAGCGCCGAAACAAAACGCTGGCATGGCGGCAGTGTACCCGTCATTCCGACCCTCCTGTCCATCGGGCTGTTGCTGGTCGCGGTGAAGGAACTCGCCCGGCCTGAAACGATACGCGGGTCCACTTGTCTGCCCGAGCCAGTTGGGCAATGCGCATTGGAGACGGACTCGAATCAGTTCGGCTCGCCGAGGCATCGTCCGGCTGGTGTTCAGGCGATCATCCCGTCCTGCCTGCTCAGGCGTCATTCGTGTTGACCAGGTGTTGACCAAGCCCAAAAAGGGAAGGGCCACCCGAAGATGGCCCTTACTTAATCCTTTGATTTCCTTTAGAAATCTGAAGAGAGCGAAGGGATTCGAACCCTCGACTCCAACCTTGGCAACTTTCCCGAGGCCCTTCGCTACTATATCCGGCGTTTCTCTAAAGCACTACGATGACACAATAATCTTGGACACGCCTTCGCCATCGTCCGCCAGAATATGCCGCCATTTTCGCCAAATCTGCTTACACAGTGCTTACACACGTGCTAGAACCAATCCATGTAAGCAAATTGATAGAGCGAGGGAGCGAAATGGCCAAGCTCACCAAGAAGGCGGTCGACGATCTCAAGGCCCCGGCATCGGGACAGGCATTTCTCTGGGACGGCGAATTGAAGGGCTTCGGGGTTCGCATCACGAAGGCCGGAGCCAAGACCTTCATTCTTCAGTATCGGAATGCGGCCGGCAAAAGCCGCCGTATCAACATCGGACGCTACGGCGTCATGACGCTCGAAAATGCCCGGTCCGAGGCCAAGATCAAGCTCGGCGCCATCGCGGCCGGCGAAGACCCTGCCGACGTCGATGATGATCCTGACGGGCCGATAACAGTCGCCGCACTGTGCGACTGGTATCTCAGCGAAGCGGAAAGCGGCCGTCTTCTTGGCCGGCGCAGGCGCCCGATCAAGGCCTCGTCGCTCGCGATGGACAAGAGCCGTATCGAAGCCCACATCAAGCCGTTGCTCGGCAAGCGCGTCGTCAGCAAACTGAAACTCGGGGACATCGAAGGCGCGCAGGCCGATATAGCGGCGGGCAAGACGTCGAAGCCGCGAAAGGGGTCCCGCGGCGGCGTGACCACCGGCGGGGAGGGTGTCGCCGCGCGCACCATGTCCACACTCCATGCAATCTTCGAGCACGCAGTCCGGCTCGGAAAGATCGACGACAATCCGGCCAGAGGCGTTCGGAAGATCGCCAGCACACCGCGCGACCGGCGGCTCAGCCGTACCGAGATCGAGAAGCTCGGCAAGGCGATGCTTGCGGCCGAGAAGGATGGCGAGCACCCCACCGGCCTCGCCGCCATCCGCTTCCTGCTGCTGACTGGCTTCCGCCGCATGGAAGGGCTCGGACTGGAGCGCGCCTGGTTGGACGAGGAAGAGGGTGCGATCCGCTTTCCCGATACCAAGAGCGGCGCGCAGACCCGTGTTATTGGCCGGTCGGCGGTCGACCTGCTTCTGGCCCAGCCCAGGACGAAATCGCCGTTCTTCTTTCCTGCGGATTGGGGCGACGGACACTTCATCGGCCTGGTCCGCGTGTTCGATCGCGTCTGCGCTCGGGTGGGCCTCGCTAGTGTGACCCTGCACACTCTTCGGCATACCTTCGCCAGCGTCGCCGCCGATCTCGGCTTCTCGGAGCTGACCATCGCCGCACTTCTCGGCCATGCCGCGCGTGGCGTGACGCAGCGTTACATTCACATTGACGAAGCGCTGAAGCTCGCAGCCGACAAGGTGGCGGACGAGATCGCCACCATTCTCGACCAGTCCGGAAGCGGACGCCGATCCCGCCGCACCACGCACGAGGACCGCGCCCATGCTTCTGCAGCTTGAAAAATGTAGTCCCAAGGACTATACATATGGGAGCTTGCGTGGGCACCGTTCGGCATGACCGTCTTCGTCACGAAGGAGTTCGCCCGATTCGCGCGCAAGTCCCGCCTTTCCGCCGACAGGCTGCTTCAGGCGGCGGCGGAGGTGATGGAAGGCCGATACGACGCCGATCTCGGCGTGGGCGTGTTCAAGCAGCGGGTCGCGCGCGAAGGGGGTGGCAAGTCGGGCGGTTTTCGCACGATTGTCGTGTTCAAGGCCGGTGACCATAGCTTCTTCGTTCACGGCTTCGCCAAGAGCGACAAGGCGAACGTGTCAGCGAAGGAATTGAAGGCGCTCAGGCAGTTGGCGGATGTGCTGCTAGGGTTTTCGGGTGAAGAACTTCGTACTGCGCAAAGCGGCGGTGAACTGATCTTGGTGACGAGAGATGACAAAGAACAGGAAGGCTGAAAGCAGCATCCTTGCTTCCGTCCACAAGACGGCCGCCGGCCTGCACAAAGCTGGCCTGGTCGACAAGGCGACTATGCGCGAGTTTGACGCCATGTGCTTGACACCAGTCGAGCCCCTTAGTCCAGACGAGATCCGCGCGCTACGGGAGCGCGAGCAGGTCTCACAACCTGTTTTCGCGCACTATCTGAATGTACGTAAGGATGCCATCAGCAAATGGGAGCGGGGAGAAAAGCGACCGGACGGCCCTTCGCTCAAGCTGCTCAATCTGGTCAAGGCCAAGGGCTTGCGAGCTATCGCGTGATCAGAGTAATTGCCACGTACAGCCGCGCACCACTTTCCGTATAATGCAGTCGTTCCTCACAGCATCTACAAATCCCCATCACCTGACCGGTGCAAGGTTCGTAAATGGTCCTTCGACCCCGACGCACCTACAAAAGTTGACACGAACGCCGCGTTGACCGGCATCTGGTGTAATGGCAGGTACGGTTCTGTGTTCGGCACAGGATAGGCGGCCTTTAGTCACTGGCCTGCCAATCTCCGGCCAGTGAGAACTTCAGGAAGTCGGAGAGGGTCGGGCGTGTCCCGTGGCGTTCTCGATGATACCTTCGCAACTAAGGACAAGCTGCCGCGCGTATTGATCGGATGCTTCCTCGACGCTCCTTCGGGTGACAAAGAAGAGAAAGTACACGGCGTGGATGGCAGCGATGGTTAGCACCGCATGGAGTTCCGCCCGGGTCGTTGCGCTAATCCAGCTTCCATACGGAGACAACAGATACAGGCAAACGACAACAACCGTCGCATTCAGGGTGAGGCCAGGCCATTTCAGTCCGTACAAGTTTCGCCTGAACCCGTAGGTCACGTTCTCTTCAAACAGAACCTTGTATTTGCCTGTGTCACGGCGGGTGCGCTCGCGGAGCCAGATTCCGCAGCGATCGTAAAATCCGTTGGCGGCCGCAGGATCGCGTGTCTCGTCTTCCGCGGTGGGTGGTGGTTCCTTTAGCTGCTCGGCCAGGAAATTGCGGTAACGGTCTTTGGTACGCGTCTCGAGCGTCCCGTCAGAATGCCTCAGCAGCGTCATGATTGGTTTGCCGCCGGTTGAGGCAAACATCTTTCGCTCGAAGCGCTTGCCCATGCGTCGCGCAAGGTCGGACGCTGCTCCGAACAGGACCGCGATCGCTGCCGTAGCTATCACTTGCGGCAAGCTCAGCTCGTCCCATGAGACGGCAATTGCTGCCAGTGCGATCGCCGGCGCGATCCCGAGGATAGCGGGCCACAGCCGGGCGCGAAGGTTGTAGGTATCGATGAACTGCGTGGTGCTCATTCGTGATACTCGTAGGAGAATGGCTCGGAGGCCACCGGGATTGAGCCAGGCTTCGGCGGCAATTGATAGTAGGACGACTTCCAGGTATCGCGCGTTGCGATGACGCCATAGCCGCGCCTCAGGAAGGCGTTCTTAACGCGATGGCGCGGGTATTCGGGTTTGTTGAGGCCGACCGAGCAGAAAGCCGTGCCCCGGTTTGTCCCCTCGGCAACCGGGGGGCCGAGCCAGCGGTTGAGCACTGTCGGCGTCACATTCCGTCGACTGCCATGGTGTGGGATCTGCACGACATTGGGTGGCGAGAGGACGCCGTAATAGGCGGCGACGTTTGCCGCCTCGGTCAGACCTACCGGCCCCACATCGGCAGTGAGCAGAATCGTTCGTCCGTCGATCATGCCGAGCTGGACAAGCGAGGTTTCGTTCGAGGCCGAAACAGGGGGCGGATTCTCGTCAAGATTCTCGGCCCACCAGCTTTCGACCCATTTCACCGCCTTGCGCAGTGCCTCGGCAAAAGTCTGGCCCGTCGTCTTCTGGGCTTCGGCATACGAAGTCGGAGTCCGGTCCAGTTCAGGAATAAGCGCCAGGTATCGTTGTCTCGTCGGCGCAAGGACGGTGAAGGCGCCAATCTGAGTGCCGGTGAAGACTTCGTAGATTGGAACGCCATTGGAGATCGCTATGCGCTCCAGTTCCACCAAAAGGGGATACGCCTCCCGGATCGTCTTCCAGAGTCCCTGAACGGTATAGTTGGCATGGAAGCTGTCGATGATTTCCGCGGCATGAAGCCAGGGGCGGTTCATCCACAGAGCGCCGACGGTGCACTGCTCCATCACCGTGATCAGGCCGGAAGCGTGGTCCTGATCGGCATGGGAAAGGACGACGTGATCGACGAAACCGGGTGCTCCGTAGTACTGCCTGATATGATCCACCACGGCTTGCCCGGTGTCGGCATAACCGCCATCAACGACATGAATGGTGTATCCGGTCGCGTCCGTACCGTAGCGAATGCAGATGGCATCCCCGTTGCTATTGCCGACCGGCAGAAAATCGACTTCATAGCCCATCAATGCGCCTCCCGCCGGACGCCCGTGCCGCCGGTGGCGCCCTGCCGCGCATGCATGAGACCAAAAAGCCTTGCCGGTGTGACGATCAGCAAGGCCGACGGCGGCGGGCGTTCCGCAGCGAGTTCGGCCGCCGTCTTGCGATCAAGCGCGGACGGTCCCTCGTCGGCCAGGTGCGAGTGCCAGGTCCCGACGTCGAACAGGGTCGATCCGCTTTCGGCATGGCGGGCCTTGATCGCCGCCACGAGCCCCTCGGTGCCCAGGACGAACCGGCCGGCCGAGCGCTGGCTGTCCGGCGGCGCCGGCAGGAGATCGACGACCGTGACGGTGCGCAGGCGGGCGCTGCACGTGCCGATCATCAGGCCGCCCGTCTCGGCCGCAGGCCAGCGGGCGACCTCCGCATAGATATCGTCGAGAACGCGCCGGGCGATGCGCAGGGTCCAGCCGTCGGCGCCTTCGACATCGACGACGGCAAAGGGCGGGACCGACTGCCAGGACCAGCTCGTGTCGGGCGAATCCCCGGCGGTCGTCGCCACGACGATGCGACCGTCGGCGGCGGGCGCCTGAAGCTCCTGCACGAGCTGCTCGGCGAGGCCGGCCGTCATGGCGGACAGGCGCATATCCGTCATCGGCATGGTGAGCGACGAGCAGCCCTGGCCGATCTGGACCTCGGCGAGCCCGTGGCCGGGATCGAAGAGCAGCGTGCGCAGGCGCGGCGACCTGGCGGTCGCATAGAGCTCGGCGGTCAGATCGGAGAGAGTGGGATTGTGGGCCGCGCCATCGATCAGCACGAACCCGCCTTGCCCGCGCCCGAACAGCGCCGCTTCGGCGAGACGCGGTTTGACCTCCTTCGCGGGGAGCGCGGACAAGGCCTCGCGCACGGCCAGCGAGGCGGTCGTGTTGACGGCACAGCCGGCGTCCCTCGGCAACAGGGTGCGGCGCTTGTCCCGTTCCGGAAGATCGAAGACAAGGTCGTCCTCATGGACCTGCGGCGATTGCCCGATCTGTGAAAGCTCCGCAGCCAGCTCCGTCGCCTTGGACCGGGCGACCGGCGGCCGCGCCAGCGCGTGGCGGGCCATGTTGTGCGGGAGCAGGCTGCTCCTGTCGCTGACGACCGGAATCGGGACGCCGGAGCGCGCGAGATGCATCGCCATCTTCGATCCGACGCTGCCACAGCCGAGCATCACGACGGGTGCAATTTCGGGGGCGCCGGAGACGCGCCGCAACAAGGCGGGATTGGGTGTATCGCGCTGGATCGCCGGCGCGACCGGCTCCGCGTCGCCACCGGCGAACAAGGATGTCCGGCCATTTGGAGCGCGGATTTCGATGACATACGGCAGAAGCTCGATGTCGGAGGCAGACCCGATCAGGTGGAACGGACGGCGCGCGCAAAGAATGACGGCAACAGGCACCGGCGGATCGAGCACAAACCCGCGAAAGCACCGTTCCAGGCCGTCGATGAAAACGCGAAGGGCGCGTCCGCAACCGAGTTCATCGGCGCGGGCCGCCAGGTCCTCATAGGTGGTGACGGTTTCGGGCATGTAGGAAGAAGCGACAAACGGTCCGCCGGCCGGCAGCTTATCCGGCCAGATCACGGCGCAGACCGTGTTGCCCTCGGCATAGCCTTGCCCGGGGCGGTGCGTAAACAGCTTCTTGTCGTCGCGGCTGAGCGGCGCCTGTTCGGGAGTAACGTCGATCCACGCGAACGCCTCGGCGCCGATCGACGCGCCGTTCGCGCCGGACCGAAGAAAGCGTGCCTTCTGGACGCGATGCCCGCCGTTCCGGTCTACGATCGCACGGCAGGCCTCGGCATCGATGACGATTTCGGCCGACAGGTTACGCCGCAGGGTGGGTTCCCACCCCTGCTCCGGGTCGATCAGGGCGCCTTCGGCCGCATGCCGCAGCCACAGGACAAGCTGATGGACGAGATTGAAGATGCCCAGCTCAACCAGCCCGAACTGGATGAAAAATTCGCGCTCGTTACCGTCGACCAGGCATGGCCGCGGCAGTTCCGTCAGGGGGCCGGGCTGTAGATGGGGCAGGTTGCGGGGAAAGTCTTCCCGCAGGAAGAAGGTCGGCGGCGACCACGGATAGCGGGCGCCAAGGTGCGCGGTAACGGTCTCGGTGCGACGCACCCCGCTCTCGCTGACGCCGTCGACCCGCATGTGCAGGGGCATCTCGACATTGATGTCGAGTTCGATCATCGCGGCCGTCTCGTCGACCGAAACAATCCGGCCGCCGCGGCACTCGCGATGAGTGCGCGCGGCGGTCAGAAAGCGTTCGGCATGATCGCCCGGCCCGTCCGTCGACATCGGGTCGTCTCACCCATGCTGGCGCGCATGGGCGGCCGTCGCGCTGATGCCAAGCGCCGGCGCGGCAAGCGCGGCGGCCTTGGCAAGCTTGCGGACGATCCCGCTCGCCTTGACCTCGAATTCAAGGGTCAGCCCTTCGTCGTCCCGGTGCTCGTCGGTGCAGAAGAAGCGGTCGTCGTCGCCATCGACGATGCCGAGATATTCCCGCTTCGCCCGGTGGTGCGGCGGGTTGTCATCATCGTCCTTGATCGGCTTGCTGCTGGCAACGATGACGGCGCCCTTCCTGGTCTGCGACAGGGCGCTACGTGCGTCCTCGTCAACTTCGGCGTCCTCGCCGAGATCTCTCCAGCTATCGAAGCTAAGGCTCCGCCACGAACAATGATGGGGCGTCTGGAGGACGTCGTAGGACAGCCAGTCCGGGTTGTCGTCGCCATGACGCTGCCACAGGCGCTGCCAGATCGCGACCTCGGCATCGCCGCCGGTCAGGAAACGGCAGCGGTCGGCAACGCCGCCGCCGGTCAGCGAGAAGCGCAGGACCACCGACGACTCGTTGGTGGACAGCTCCTCCTCTTCCTCGTCGCTCTGCGCCGGCAGCGGGGCAAGCAGCCGGGCCTCGAAGACGCCGGCCCTGACGCGGTTGGCCGCGGTCACGGTCTCGTCGAGCCTGATGACGATGTCGAGGATGTCGTCGGTCTTGCCGTCGATGTCCTCGCCCATGATGAGGATCCGGTCGCCCGGCACGGTGTCGAAGCCGATTTCGCGGAAGCGCTTCACGCGCCGCCTTGCCTCTTTGGCCCAGGCCTTGGCGTCCTCGCAGAGCGGGGTCTGGGAGTCGGCACGCCGGAACACCACGGGCGAAGACCACATCTCGCGGATGATGATCTTGTCGTCATCCTTGCTCCATTCGCCCGGCGGCCCGAGATGGAAGTGATTCCGCAGCCCCGTGATGTGGTCCTGATGGGGGTGGGTCGACAGGAACACATCGACATAGGGCCGACCCTTGTCGTCGCGCTTGAGCCGGTCCCGGAGGTCGGTCGCCACGTCAGGCGTGTCGTCGTCCTCGTCGTCGGCTGCGCCGCGAATGTTGATGTCGATCAGGACCGTCTGGTCGTTATCAAGAACGACCAGGGTCATGTCCCCGTTGGAAACGGGAAAAAATGCAAGGGAAGCGGTCATAGCCGGCTCCGCGTGTTCGAGTTTCGTTCTCACCAACCAGGCCGAGTCGGCGCAGCGCGTCAACCCCCGGCCGGGTGCTGTGGCTTTGTCCCTACCCCTTCGGCGGATAGGGGTCGGAACCGTAGGTGTTGCGCTCCCTGATCTGGCCGTTGCGGCCGTGTACGAGAAGTTCGCTGCGGTTGCCGATCGCGCTCTGGCGGCCCGCCTCGATGGCCTCGCGCTGCGTCTGGTGGACAGACGCCGCCCTCTGGCTGCCTTCGCTCTTCACCGCCCAACCGTCCGGATGCGGCACAACATGCTGATTCTTCTTCGACATTCGCGCTATTCCTTGATCGATTTGGTTGACAATCATCAACCACATGTTTACAATATAGGTATTGAAATGCGTATCGTCAACCTAAGGAAGGAGAGAGGCATATGCTCGGGGAAAGGCTAAGAATCGCTCGAAAAAAGGCGGGCCTTTCGTTGCGTGAGCTGGCCGCGATCATGGACCCGCCTGTCAGCGCCCAGGCGATCAGCAAGTATGAGGCGAATGAAATGATGCCAAGCTCGCGCGTGCTCGTAGGGCTCGGCAAGGTGCTTGGCGTGTCGCTCGATTTCCTGATGAGCGGCGAGGTCGAGGAACTGGAAGGCGTCGAGTTCCGCAAACATTCCGGCGCGTCCGCGCGTGACCGCGCACGGGTGGAGGCGATCGTGACCGAGGCGCTGGAAGACTATCTCGCCGTTGAGGACATTCTGGAGTTGCCGCCCGCAGGCGACCCTTTCGCGGCGGTGCGGTGCGATCACGTGGAGAGCTATGAGGAAGCGGAAGAGCTCGCGGACAGGCTGCGCAAGGACTGGAAGCTCGGCACCGACCCTATTCCGAGTATGACCGGCCTGCTCGAAGACAAGGGCATCAAGGTCATCGAGGCGGACTTTCCGGACAGGGTCACCGGCATGACCTGCGTGGTGAAGCGCGCCAGCGGCAGGCCCGCCACCGAAGCCATCGTGATTTCGGAGAACATCAATGTCGAGCGCAAGCGGTTCACCCTCGCGCACGAGCTGGCACACAGGGTCGTCAAGGATGTTTCCGGCAAGGACATCAAACTCGAGAACGCCATGCACCGCTTCGCGGGCGCGTTTCTCGTGCCTGCCGAACATCTGAGGCGGGAGGTCGGCCCGCGCCGCCACGGCATCGCCTATCACGAGATCATGGAGATGAAGAGGTTCTACGGCGTGTCGGCCGCAGCGCTGCTCATGCGGCTGCGCGATGTCGGCATTCTGTCGGAAGCCGTGATCGTCTACGCCTTCCGCACCTACGCCAGGAGCTGGCGCAAGGAGGAGCCGGAGCCGATCGAGGACGGGATCGGGATCGGCGCCTTCGAACAGCCCAAGCGCTTCGAAGGGCTGGTCTACAGGGCGCTCGCGGAGCAGCTTATTTCGCCGGCAAGGGCCGCGCAGCTGCTCAAGCGCCCTCTTGCGGAGATTGAACGGGGGATCAGGGGGCCGCGGGAACAGTGGCGTATGTGATCGTCAATGATGCGTCCTGCCTGATCGATCTGCGCAAGGGGCGGCTCCTTCATGCGATGCTGTCCCTGCCCCACCGCTTTGTCGTGCCCTTCCCGGTGCGCGCATCGGAACTGCTGGATTTCACGGCGCAGGAATGGCGCCTTCTTGATGACGGCGGCCTAGTCACGTTCGACCTGCCGCCCGACGCCGTCGGTGAAGCGCTGCAGATCAAAGCCGGACGCGGACGGCTCTCCGCGAATGACTGCTTCTGCTTGGTGACGACGTTGCGTCATGAAGAGGCGATCTTGCTTACCGGTGATCAGCATCTGCGCCGGACCGCACACGAGATGGAGGTGGAAGTGCATGGCGTGCTATGGCTCCTCGACCGGCTGAGGGAAGCCGGGAACAGCCCGCTCGATCTCCTTCTCACGGCCCTGGAGATATGGCGTGACGATCCGGCTGTGTTCCTGCCGGGCGACGAAATCGAATCGCGGCTTCGGGTGTTGCGCCGTCTGATGCGGTGATACAAACCTACGCGAGCCTGCGGCCTTAAGGCTTCGCCTCTGCTGTGATCACGGCCCTCGGCCGCCGTAGCCGCGATAGCGCGCGTCGTCCATGCAGCCAGAGCTGAGGCGCAGTCCGAAGGCGGAACCAGGTAGGCAGGCCTGCTCTTGTCAAGAAACGAGGAATGGGGCCAGGCATCCTGCTGGCAGGCATGGTCTTTCCCGAATCAATTGCGCAAGGTATTAAAAAATGATACTTTGCGCACATGAAATCAGAATCGCGGATTCACGCCCGGGACTATATCACGCGCCTTGCCAGCGGCGGGCGCTATCATTTCAGTTCCGGGGACGCGCGGGAGGCGCTGGGAGTCTCACCCGACGCTGCCAAACTCGCTCTGAACCGGCTCGCGAAGCAGGGTTTGATCGCCTCGCCGACGCGAGGCTTTTACGTCATCATTCCTCCGGAATACCGATCCCTCGGGTGCCTGCCTGCGGACCAGTTCATCCCGGCGCTCATGCAGAAGCTGGGACAGCCCTATTATATGGGGCTTCTCTCCGCAGCGCAGTATCACGGCGCTGCCCATCATCGCCCGCAGGAAGCGCAGGTGATGGTCGCCAAGAGCCGCCGCCCGCTTGCGTGCGGCGCGGTGCGGGTCGCCTTCATCGTGCGCAAGGATATCGCACGGGTACCCGTCCAGACCTTCAACACGCCGCGCGGCACCGTGCTCGTCTCCACCCCTGAGGCAACGGCGGTCGACATTGTCGGCTACTACGATCACGTCGGCGGCCTCGACCAGGTGGCAACGGTTCTGGGCGAACTCGCAGAGAACCTCGACGCCAGCAAACTGGTCGCGGCGGCGCAAATAGCGCCGATCCCCTGGGCGCAGCGTCTTGGCTATCTCCTCGAAAAGGTTGATGCCCACACGCTTGCCGCACCGCTGAAATCTTATGTTCGCACACATGCACGGCAGACGGCTCCGCTTCTGCCCATGGCCTCGGCCGAGGGTGCGCCTCGAGATGACGGGTGGAAACTCCTCGTCAACGCCGACGTGGAGGCCGAACTGTGATCCCGCGCGACTACATTACCGAATGGCGGGCGCAGGCGCCCTGGGTGCAGGACATCCAGATCGAGCAGGACCTCGTCATCTGCCGCACGCTGGTCGCGATATTCTCTCATCCGGTCCTCGCCGAAGCGCTGGCCTTTCGTGGCGGGACGGCGCTGTACAAACTCTATCTCAAACCGGCCGCACGCTATTCCGAGGACATCGACCTCGTGCAGATGCGCGCGGAAGCCGCCGGGCCGGTGATGGACGCGCTGCGGTCGGTGCTCGACCCGTGGCTCGGCGCACCGCGTTGGAAGCAGACGGAAGGCCGCGTGACCTTCGTCTATCGTTTCGCATCCGAAGACGCGCCGCCCATCGCCATGAAGCTGAAGGTCGAGATCAATTCGCGCGAGCATTTTGCGGTTCACGGATTCAAGAAGCTTCCCTTCAGCGTATCGTCGCGCTGGTTCGAAGGGGCCTGCGAGATCGCGACCTACGAGTTGGACGAACTACTCGGCACCAAACTGCGCGCGCTCTACCAGCGCAAGAAGGGTCGTGACCTCTTCGATCTGGCCGTGGCGCTTGAGCAGAATGACGCCGACCCCGAGCGCATCGTCCAGACTTTCAGCTCCTACATGGAGCATGGCGGCCAAACCATTACCCGTGCGCTGTTCGAGCAGAACATGCACCAGAAGCGGAGCGATCCGCAGTTCACTGCTGACATCGGCCCACTGCTGGCTAACGGCTACGCCTGGGATTTCGAGTCGGCGGCGGCGAAGGTTCAGTCCGCGCTGATCGAACGCCTGCCGGGCGAACCGTGGAAAGGTGCATCGTAGTCACGCAATCGCCTGCAGTCCCTTCGACTTTACGAGGTTGGGCAGCTCAGCGATGGCCGAGGTATGTCACGATACTCGGACGATTTAGAGGTTGGGCGCCGCCCTTCGGGCCGGGCCCTCGGCTGGCGCTGAAGCCCCGCTTGCGCGGGTCTTCACCCTGCGGGCGTCGATCCCTGACGCATGGTGGTGCTGCTGCTGTCGGCGGATGTCCGGAAGGCGGCTTTGCGCTTTTACGTTTCTGCGCCTTTGCGGGCCTCCGGCCCGGCGAGAGTGAGAGTGCGGACGGGTTTGCCGTGACGGGTTGAGGGTCGGAGAAGTGGTCTCCGGCGCCCGTCGCGGAGAACCGCGATGTCCAGATATGATCGCACCCCACGCGCCGGCGCGGACCGGACGAACCTGTACGACGAAATCACCAGCAAGATCATCGCCGAGCTGGAAGCCGGCCGCGTGCCCTGGGTGCAGCCCTGGGGTACGTCCGCGGCGAAAGCCCCGCTCGGCCTGCCCAAGAATGCCAGCACGGGCCGAAGCTACAGCGGCATCAACATCCTTCTTCTCTGGGGTGCCGTCGTCCAGAACGGCTTTCCCGGCCAGGGCTGGCTCACTTTCCGGCAGGCTCTTTCCCTTGGCGGCAATGTGCGCAAGGGCGAACGCGGCACCACCGTCGTTTATGCCGACCGCTTCGTTCCCGAGGACGAGAAGAAGCGTGCCCGCGAGACCGGCGAAGAGGCGCAGGCCATCCCTTTCCTCAAACGGTTCACCGTGTTCAACACGGCGCAATGCGAGGGGCTGCCCGACGATATCGCCGTCACCACCCCGCCGCCGCCACCCGGCCTGATCGAGCCGAAGGTGGAGGCGCTCATCAGGGCGACCGGCATCGACTTCCGCATCGGCGGCGACAAGGCGTTCTACGTCCCCACCCACGACTATGTGGTCGTGCCACCGCCGCAAGCCTACTACGAGCCGATCAACTGGCATCGGACCGCACTTCATGAAATCGGTCACGCCAGCGGGCATCACAGCCGGCTAAATCGCGATCTTTCCGGGTCCTTCGGTTCGAAGAAATACGCCTTCGAAGAGATGATCGCCGAACAGATTTCGGCTTTCTGCTGCGCTTCGCTCGGCATCGTCCCGACCGTGCGCCACGCAGATTATATCGGCTCCTGGCTCGAGGTCCTGCGCGAGGATTCCCGCGCCATCGTCCGTGCCGCCTCGCAGGCCAGCAAGGCGGCGGACTGGATCCTGTCCTTCCTTCCGGATGCCGACAGTCCCGCCGTCGATGCCGACATCATCGACAGGAGGGCAGCAGCATGATCCTCCTGACACCCGATCTGCGCGTTCGCCTGCTCGCCAACGGCCGGCGGCGCGACGTCGACCATGTGCCCGCCGTGAAATTCTTCAATCCGCTCGGCGAAGGCGTCTGGCTCGCGACCGAGCTGGATCCGGACGGCGACGTCATGTTCGGCCTCGCCGATATCGGCTATCCGGAGCTTGGCAGTTTCTCTCTGGAGGAACTGGAGTCCATCCGGTTGCCCCTCGGCATGGGCATCGAGCGGGAACTGCTCTTTACCGGGGATTTTCCGATCTCGGTCTGGGCCGAGGCGGCAAGAGAGGCTGGCAGCATACGTGCGGCCGAGCGCATTCTTTACGCCCGCGCCCGCGGCGATGCCGGGTTGATCCTGAATCCCACCGATACGGAAAACCGGAACGCCTGATTTCCGGCTCTCCGGCTTTGCGATCCTGCGCCGCTCTCTCCGAGGCAGAGGGCGGCGCTTCTCGCCGTGACGCGGTGAAAGTCCCGGCACCCGGCCGGCTGCCCGTCGGGGATTCCGAACATGACATCACACCACAGGAAACTCATCATCGAGCCGCAGTCTCTCCGGTTCTCAGCCCAGGAGCAGGCGGTCGTCTATGAGGCCCGCCAGATCCTGCTGCGACACCTCAATCAGAACCCGGTCCTGTCGTCCTGGCAGGCGGTTCTGGACTATTGCGCCATCACCATCTGTGGGGAGGTGGAGCGCTTCCATGTCCTTTATCTCGACCGGAAGAACCGGCTCATCTCGGACGAATGCCTCGCCGTCGGCACGGTCGATCATGTCCCGGTCTATCCCCGGGAAGTGCTGCGGCGGAGCCTGGCGCTCAACTCGACCGCGCTGATCATCGTCCACAATCATCCGGCCGGCGATCCCGAACCCTCGGCCGCCGACCTCACGATGACGAAGGAGATCCAGAAGGCCTGCAAGGTTCTGGGCGTGACGCTGCACGACCACATCATCGTCGGCGCCGGCCGGGAGACCAGCCTGCGCGCCCGCGGCGAAATCTGATTGCTTGTCGGATGGCCTGACGGTGCTCGGCTTCATCTGTGCGCGGTTTCCCGGAGCGGCGGCTTCCAGTCAAGGGAAGCCGGCCGCTCTGCCCGGAGAGTTAGAGGAGGGAGGGGATTTTCGCGACGGGTTGAAAGCGGAGAGAGAGGCTCTCGGCGCCCGTCGCGGAGACTACCCTGATGGCTACTGCCGCTCAGAAACTCATCCTGTCGCCCTCGCGCGACATCCCCTTCAACAAGCTCGTTCTCAGCCAGTCGAACGTCCGGCGCGTAAAGGCCGGCGTTTCGGTCGAGGAACTGGCTGAGGACATCGCCCGCCGCGGCACGCTCCTCCAGAGCCTCAATGTCCGCCCTGTGCTCGATGCCGACGGCAACGAGACCGGCATGTTCGAGGTGCCGGCCGGCGGCCGCCGCTATCAGGCCCTGGCGATCCTCGTGAAGCAGAAGCGTCTCGCCAAAACCGCGCCGGTGCCCTGCGTCGTTCGCGATCCCTCGACGAGCATCCTCGCCGAGGACGACAGCCTGGCCGAGAACACCCAGCGCGTGGCGCTGCATCCGCTCGACCAGTTCCGCGCCTTCCTCGACATGCGCAACAAGGGCATGACCGAAGAGGAGATCGCGGCGGCCTTCTTTACCACGGTTCAGGTCGTCAGGCAGCGGCTTCGCCTCGCCGCCGTCTCTCCCGTGCTGCTCGACGTCTATGCCGAGGACGGCATGACGCTGGAGATGCTGATGGCCTTCACCGTCAATCCCGACCATGCCCGTCAGGAACAGGTCTGGGAGAGCATCCGCAAGTCCTGGCAGAAGGAGCCGTGGCAGATCCGGCGCATGTTGACCGAAACCACCGTCCCGGCGTCCGACAAGCGCGCCCGTTTCATCGGCCTTGAAGCCTATGAGGCAGCGGGCGGCGCGATCCTGCGCGATCTCTTCTCCCACGACAATGACGGCTGGCTGCAGGATGTCTCCCTGCTCGACCGCCTGGTCGACGAGAAGCTGAAGGTGATGGCCGACGAGATTGCCGGCCAGGGCTGGAAATGGATCGACGCTTCGGTCGAACTTCCCTACGGCCACGCCAACGGCCTGCGCAAGCTGACCGGCACGACGCAGGACCTCACCGAAGAGGAACGGGCGGCCCGCGAGGCACTCCGCAACGAGTATGACGATCTCGAATCGGAATACGCGGAGGCCGACGATCTGCCCGCAGAGGTGGATCGGCGTCTCGCGGAGATCGAGGTCGCGCTCGAGGTCTTCGAGAACCGCCCCGTCAGCTTCGATCCGGGCGAGATCGCCCGCGCCGGCGTCTTCCTCAGCATCGACCGCGACGGCCAACTCGTCGTCGACCGCGGCTATGTCCGTCCCGAGGATGAGCCCGAAGCCGCCGTCGAGGGCAACGGCTCCGGGACCGGTGACGAGGCCGACATCGACCGCGCCGATACCGATGTTGATCCTTCGGCGCGGCGCGCCGTCATCACCATCGGCAGCCAGCCGACGGATACGGATGACGACGAAGGCGACGTCATCAAGCCGCTGCCGGAACGCCTGGTGACGGAGCTGACGGCCGAGCGGACGCTTGCACTGCGCGACAGGCTGGCGAACAACCCGTCCGTCGCGTTCCTGGCCGTGCTGCACAAGTTCTGCCGAGACGTCTTCTCCCGCTACATCTCCTACAGCCCGGCCATGGAAGTCTCGGTGCGCAACACCAGCTTCTCCCTGCAAGCGCCGGGCCTGAAGGACACCCCGGCGGCGCAGGCCATCGAGGAACGCCACAAGGCATGGGAGGCGCGCATGCCGACCGACGAGGCCGCCCTCTGGGATTGGCTCGTCTCTCTCGAAGGCACCGAGCAGGCGGCGCTCTTCGCGCATTGCGCTGCATTCGGGGTCAACGCCCTCTACGAGAAGGCCGATCGCTACGGTGGCGGCACCGTCACCGTGCACGGCATCCAGCAGCGTCTCGCCGAGGCCGATCGTCTCGCGCGCGCTGTCGACCTCGACATGGTGGAAGCCGGCTGGAAGCCGACGGTCGAGAACTATCTCGGCCGCGTCACCAAGCCTCGCATCCTCGAAGCCGTGCGCGAGGGGGCAGGCGAGCGCGCCGCCGAGCTAATCGACCATCTCAAGAAGGGCGACATGGCCAGGGAGGCCGAACGCCTGCTGGCCGACACAGGCTGGCTCCCCGAGCCGCTGCGCCTGGTCGCGGAAGAGCCGGCGGAGCTTTCGGCCGAGCACGACGAGGAGGACGAGGCGCTGCCCGACTTCCTCGCCGGCGATGACGAGCACGATGCGGGTGACGCCACCGACGAGCCGGCGGTTCTCGTCGCCGCCGAGTGACACGCATCTGCGGGGCGGCTCCGGTCGCCCCCTTTTTTTCCTCACCTTCCACCCGCAAGGCCCGGCATCCCGCCGGGCCGCTTTTCGGTCAGGAGACCAACAATGTCCGCTTCTCTTGTCCTCGACATAGCTCCGCTCGGCTCGCTGATCGCCTATGCCGACGGAGAGCCCAAGCCACCCGCCCGCTTCACGAAGAAGCTGGCAGCCTGGGAACGTCGCAATGGTGTCGGCCGTCTCGTGCGCAAGGAGCCCGCGCGCGAGCGCCCGACGTACACAACCCCGCCATGCTTCACCCTGCATGAAGGCAATTTCGGTCAGAGCGGCATCATCCTCGTCACCGTCATGCGCACCTATGGCATCGACAGCGACCTGACCTTCCGGGTCGTCGAGCGCCCGAGGGTCGGTCAGGTCCGCGTCGTACAGGATGTCGGCGATAACGTCGAACTGCTGCATCTGGCGGAGAACCGTGAAGCTGCCGAACTCTGGCTGGCGAAAACCGGATACAGCCGTGCTCGCTTGGAAGATGTCACGGCCGATCAGGTCGGCGCCGATGTCGTCGAGGGCCGCGCCGCCGCCTGACCGTCGCCCAATCCCGTTCACCAGGCCCGCCGTCGAATGACCGCGGGCCATTTTTGTTTCAGGAGGAATCCATGGCCATTCCCGACTACGCCCGCACCAACTTCAACACCCTGCTGCGCGCGGCAGGCGACGGCAATCTCGCACTCATGGAGTGCCTGGATGCCGTCACCCGCGAGCCGCGCTATGTCCTGTGCGCCGTGGGGCGCGCGGACGACGGCGATTACGTCATGACGCCGTTCGGCCATCTTGCAGACGGCGATCCCTATGACGCCTACCTGCCGCCTGACCCTGACGATCCAACCGGCTTTATCCCGAACAGCGAAGACGGGGGCGCAGCATGATGACGGTGGAGGAGATCTTCGCCGAGGACCGCCGCAATCCTCCCCCGGAGCGCTCGCTTCCGTGAGTGGAAACCCGTGGTGGCGTCACCGTCGTTGTGGAGCCGAAGCCGCATTGGGCCGGCGACATGCGGGCCTTCCTGCCAGGGCAGAGTTCCGGTTTGCTTGGGACGCCATCGTTCTCTCCGGGCGCGGGACGGTTTCCGCCGCCTGCAACACCGATCTGATAAAACCGGCATGGGGGAAAGGCTGACGGCGAAGGCGGTGGCACCTGCGAGGGGTGCCGGCTTCAAGCCAGAGGCAATGCACCACCCCCGCTTCCATTCGCGAACCTTGGTCCGAACCGTCTCTTCGTCAATCAACCCCGGAGGGGTCGGCTTACGCGAGCGTGCCGCCCTCGCGGATTCGGGGTTTGCCCGAACGCGCGAGGGTGATTGCAGATCCGGTCAGACACTTCGGGCGCCTGTCGCGCGGGGGATGGTCCCCCGCCTCCAAGACAGGAGCCGGAACGAGATGTCCTATGCAGATGCCATCGCCTTCGCCGCCAGCCTCGCTGCCACGCTGATGGTCCCGATTGTCGTCTTCGAGGCAGGGGATGGAACCCACTCGACCATGGTTGCCAACGAGTTCGATGGCGACGAAGACATGGTGAAACTGGAACTCGACCCTTGGCAGTGAGGCGGATGCGCCTCACTTGCCCGGCCCGGTACGCACAGCGCATCCGGGCCGCGATTGCGTGCGGCGGAATCAGCCCCACCACCCGCGGCGGCGCCGGGGTCGGAGCCGGGGCACAAGAGAAAGTGAGAGGCCGGCTGGTTTGCCGTGACGGGATGAGGCGGGAGAGAGGCTTCCGTCGCCCGTCGCGGAGAAAACGACATGGACACGTTCACCCATATATCCGCTCCCGCTCCGGTTGCGCGGGCCATCGCCGCCCTCACGGCCGCTCGGAAGTTCCCGCTGCGGATCGATTGCCTCGCCGAAATCGAGTACCCGGAAGACGATCCGATCTACGGCTCCTATACCGTTCCGCACACGGTCGAGCTGGCGCAATGCGCTTCGCTCGCCGAGGCCATCGCCTGCGTCGAACGATTGGCCCGACAGGACGAGATCGCCACCGGCGAGGATGACGCCCTCGGCTTCCTGCCCCGTCTGTTCATCGTCCGCGATGACGAGCAATGCCTGGTTCTCGCAGGCGAGCCGTGGCAACGCGGCGTCAGATGGTGCGAACCCGTCGCCTCGGACGGCGAGGCCCGGCTTGTCGTCGAAAAGGCGAGCAAGTTGCGCGGCGAAGCTTCCTTCGAGGCCGGATGGGACAATCACAGCACCGCTCGCAGCCTTCGCTTCCGCGCGAGCGCACTCGAGGGCCGGCTGGTCGATGCCTATTGGCGGCAGGCGGCCCGCGCCGCGCTGCTCCAGGCCGCGTGAGATACCGGCCATGAGCGAATACATCGTCAAGATCGGCTTCTGGCTGCGCGCATATGACGGTTTCACCGTCGAGGCCGGCTCGGACGCCGAAGCAATCGAGAAGGCGAAGGTTCTGGCGAAAGCCGCCATGGAGTGGATGGCTCACCCCGAACACATCGACATCGAGGAGCGGCGCGAGGGCATCATCGCCTTCATCGACCGCGTGACCCCTGATGGTCGCGAGGCCATCGTGGACGACGTCGAGTTCGACAGCGACCGCATCCACCCAACGCTCACGCCCTGACCGCCGCAACATTCAGTCAACCCAGCCCGGCCCTCGCGCCGGGCTTTGTCGTTTCAGGAGCCATTCCATGCCCGAATACACGATCGAGGTCACCTATCACCTCCCGGTTTACCGGCACCGCAATTACTCCGCCGATACGTCCGCGGCCGCCTGTCGCCTGGCTGTCGAGGACGATGAGTGGATGACCGGCAAGTTCGATCACGACTCGGCAGGAGAGAACTACGTCACCGGAATTTGGCAGGGAGTCGATGCGGCCTATTCAGGCCCGCCAATTCCCGTCCCCTCGCATTTCGGGGAGACGGTCCAGCGCAAGGCTGTGCATTTCGAAATCCTGCTCGGCCTCCTGAAGATGCTGGTCGCAGATCTCCTTGCGCATCGCACATCGTCGCATGAATGGATCGACAGGGCGTCGTGGGCAATCGCTTGCGGCGAGGCGATCATCGCCGGCGCGCGCGATCCCCGCCCCTCCCGCTGATCTTCCCACCTCGAGCCATGTCCTGCCGGCGATGTGTCAAGGCCGATGCGTGAGAGGGAAAGAGCGGCCGGGACGGATGTGAGCCGGTGCGGTTGAGAGAGAGCGCTGCGCGGCTCGATCCTGTCCCGCTCTCCCGAGGTCTTCCCCATGAACATGATTTCCGCGTCGGCGTCGGCGCCCGCTGCCACGTCGCTTCCGCTCGTCTCCGATACCGACACTTCCTCCGCGATCTTCGCGGCGGCGCAGTTCCTCCTTCCGCATCTTGAGCGCGGCCAGCGTGTTGATGCCGCCATTCTGCGTAGCGCGATGGAGTCGGCCTTCGGTGCATCCGACGCGGCCGGCGCCTGGGACTGGAAGACGGCCTATGACGCCAGCGAGGCCGCGACCGTCCTGTTTCTCCGCAAATATGGGCGTGCGCTTTTCCGTAAAGCCGCATCTCCGGCTGCACGGCTTGTCCAGCTGTCGAAAATCGCCGGCCTCCTGCCGACGCACACGCGCCGTTCCGAGGAGGCGCAGACCTTCCAGCAGTTCTCCACGCCGATCCCGCTCGGTCTAGCCGCCGCAACAGCCGCCGCCATCACCCCGGCGGATCGTGTGCTGGAGCCTTCGGCCGGCACCGGGCTTCTGGCCATCCTCGGCGAGATCGCTGGCGGCTCGCTCGCGCTCAACGAGCTTGCCGAGACCCGCGCCGGCCTCCTTTCTCTCCTCTTTCCGGCCCTTGCCGTCACGCGCTTCGACGCGGCCCAGATCGACGATCACCTCGACACCAGCGTCGTCCCATCCGTCGTGCTCATGAACCCACCGTTCTCGGTTATGGCGAATGTCGAGGGCCGCATGCCCGACGCCGCGTTCCGCCATGTCGCCTCGGCGCTGGCACGTCTTGCGCCCGGCGGCCGTCTGGTGACCATCACGGGCGCAAACTTCGCTCCCGACGCTCCGGCCTGGTGCGCAGCCTTCGCCCGGCTGCAGGAGCGCGGCCGCGTCGTCTTCTCCGCCGCCATCGACGGCTCGGTCTATGCAAAGCACGGCACGACCGTCGACACACGGCTCACCGTCATCGACAAGCTGCCCGCCGACGATCCGACTGCGTTTCCCGCGTCTCCCGGCGTCGCGCCTGATGTCGCCACGCTGATCGGCTGGCTGACCGAGCATCTGCCTGCCCGGCTGCCGGTCGATCCGACCGCGGCCGTGCCCGTCGCCACCCAGGTCGCGCGCCGCACCGTGCGCGGCTACCTGAACCGGGCGACAAAGGTCGTTCCAGCTGCGCCGCCTGCCGAGCCGGAAGGCGTTCCGCTCGAATACGAGACCGTCGACTGGCAGGCTGCCGAGGGCGGCCGCATTTCCGAGGCCATCTATGAGGAATACGGACTTCAGGCGATCCGTATTTCCGGTTCTCAGGCGCATCCGACCCAACTCGTGCAGTCGGCGGCCATGGCGAGCGTCGCGCCGCCGAAGCCGAGCTACCGGCCGCGCCTGCCGAAGAACATCCTCGCCCTGCTGTCCGATGCGCAGCTCGAAACCGTTATCTATGCCGGCGAGGCCCATTCCGACCACCTCGCCGGCGTATGGACGGTAAACGACACGCTGGACACGCTGACCGTCGCGCCCGAAGGCTCCAAAGGCGCCGTCCGCTTCCGCCAGGGTTTCATGATCGGCGACGGCACTGGCGTCGGCAAGGGCCGGGAATCCGCGGCCATCATCCTCGACAACTGGCTCCAGGGGCGCCGCAAGGCGGTCTGGATATCGAAGTCGGACAAGCTCCTGGAGGACGCGCAGCGCGACTGGTCCGCGCTCGGCATGGAGCGCCTGCTGGTGACGCCGCTGTCGCGCTTTCCGCAAGGCAGGCCGATCACGCTGAACGAGGGCATCCTGTTTCTAACCTACGCTACGCTGCGCTCCGACGACCGCGGCGAGAAGGTTTCGCGCGTCAAGCAGATCGTCGAATGGTTGGGCTCCGACTTCGATGGAGTGATCATTTTCGACGAGGCGCACGCCATGCAGAACGCCGCCGGCGGCAAGGGAGAACATGGCGATGTCGCCGCCTCACAGCAGGGCCGCGCCGGGCTTCGCCTCCAGCATGCGCTTGCCGACGCCCGCGTCGTCTATGTCTCCGCGACCGGCGCCACCACCGTCCACAATCTCGCCTATGCGCATCGTCTCGGCCTCTGGGGCGGCGAGGACTTCCCGTTTTCGACGCGGGCCGAGTTCGTGGAGGCGATCGAGGCCGGCGGCGTCGCGGCGATGGAGGTTCTGGCCCGCGACCTTCGCGCGCTCGGCCTGTACACCGCCCGCTCGCTCTCCTTCGACGGCGTCGAATACGAGCTGGTCGAGCATGAGCTTACGCCGGAGCAGATCCGCATCTACGATTCCTACGCGGATGCCTTCGCGATCATCCATAACAATCTCGACGCCGCCATGCAGGCCGCGAACATCACCGGCGGCGGCGAAGGCGGTTCGGGCACTCTGAACAGGCAGGCGAAGTCCGCCGCCCGCTCGGCCTTCGAGAGCGCCAAGCAGCGCTTCTTCGGCCATCTCCTGACGTCAATGAAGACACCGACCCTGATCCGGTCGATCACCCGCGACCTGGAGGAAGGCAATTCGGCCGTGATCCAGATCGTATCGACTGGTGAGGCGCTGATGGAGCGCCGGCTTGCTGAACTGCCGACCGAGGAATGGAACGACGTCCGCATGGACATCACGCCGCGCGAATACGTCCTGGACTACCTCGCCCATTCCTTCCCGGTGCAGCTCTACGAGCCCTTCACGGACAGCGAGGGCAATCTGTCGTCGCGCCCGGTCTTCCGCGACGGACAGCCGGTCGAAAGCCGCGAAGCGGTGGCCTGCCGCGACGCGCTGATTGCAAAGCTCGCCAGCCTGCCGCCGGTGCCCGGAGCACTCGACCAGATTATTCAGCACTTCGGCACCGATGTCGTGGCCGAAGTCACAGGTCGCTCGCGCCGCATCGTCCGCAAGCGGGGCGGCAGCGTCACCATCGATCGGCTTGTCGTCGAAACGCGCGCCGGGGCCGCCAACCTCGCCGAGACGCAAGCCTTCATGGATGACCAGAAGCGTGCGCTCATCTTCTCGGATGCCGGCGGCACCGGCCGTTCCTATCACGCCGAGCTGTCGGCGAAGAACACACGGCTGCGCGTCCACTACCTGCTCGAGGCGGGCTGGAAGGCGGACGCCGCCATTCAGGGCCTCGGCCGCACCCACCGGACCAACCAGAAGCAGCCGCCGCTCTTCCGCCCGATCTCGACCAATGTGAAAGCCGAGAAGCGCTTCCTCTCGACCATCGCCCGCCGCCTCGATACGCTGGGCGCGATCACGCGCGGCCAGCGCCAGGCCGGCGGCCAGGGGCTGTTCCGGCCCGAGGACAATCTCGAAAGCCACTACGCCCGCGACGCGCTGCGCCAGCTCTATCTCCTGCTGGTTCGCGGCAAGGTCGAGGGTTGCTCGCTGAAGCGCTTCGAGACCGCAACCGGCCTGAAGCTGGTGGATTCCAACGGCATCAGGGACGAGTTGCCGCCGATCACCACCTTCCTCAATCGGCTGCTGGCGCTCACCATCGAGCTTCAGAACGTCCTCTTCACGGCATTCGAGCAGCTTCTGACCGCCCGGATCGAAGGCGCCATCGCCTCGGGCACCTATGATGCGGGGCTGGAGACCCTGCGCGCCGAGAGCTTTGTCGTCACCGATCGCCAGACGATCTACACCCATCCGCGCACCGGCGCGGAGACCAGCCTGCTGACCATCACCGAGCGCAAGCGAAACCGGCCGGTGACGCTCGCCGACGCCCTCGCTGAACTCGACAACCGCCAAGCGAAGCTTCTCGTCAACGAACGGTCTCGCCGTGCCGCCGTGCAGATCCAGGCGAGCAGCGTGATGCTCGACGACGGCGAGATCGAGCGCCGCGTCCGGCTGATCCGGCCGATGGGGGCGCACAACGTTCCGGTCAGGCTGATGGGCGAAACCCATTGGGTCGAGGCCGACCGGACAGCCTTCGCGTCTGCCTGGGAGGCCGAGATCGCGGAGGTGCCGGAGTTCTCCGACTCCACATTGCACATGGTCACGGGTCTGCTCCTGCCCATCTGGAAGCGGCTGCCGAACGAGTCCACCCGCGTCTATCGGCTCCAGACCGACGCGGGCGAGCGGATCATTGGCCGCAAGGTCTCGCCCGCCTGGGCCGCCATCGCGACCACGACCGGCACGGCCGCGCTCACGCCGGAGGACGCCTTTATGGCGCTGATGGGCGGCCGGACGATCCTTGATCTTTCCGAGGGTCTCCAGCTTCGCCGGACCCGCGTGATGGGTGCCAACCGTATCGAGCTGTCGGGTTTCACCGACACGATGCGCGAGCGCCTCACCGCCTATGGCCTCTTCCACGAAATCATCTCGTGGACGCTGCGCATGTTCGTTCCGGTCGACGCCAGCGGGCCGGCCGTGCTCGGCAAGCTCCTCGACCGCTGGCCGGTCGAGCGGATCGGCGAGCGGGAGGCTGCCTGATGGCCCATCACGACGCCTCCGAACTGGCAATCCGTCTCGGCCGCAATGCCGAGGCGGTTTGCCGCCATTACCTGTCCAACGGGCGGCGCCAGGGCCGCTACTGGACGGTGGGCGACGTTCGCAATACGCCCGGCCGGTCGATGTTCGTCCGGCTCAGCGGACCGGAATCCGGTCCCGGCGCCGCCGGGCATTGGACCGATGCCGCAACGGCCGAATATGGCGATCTCCTCGATGTGATCCGCGAGGCGCTCGGCCTTGTCGACTTCAAGGACGTGGCCGAGGAGGCGCGCAGGTTCCTGTCTCTGCCGCATTCCGAGCCGGAAAAGACGAGGACGCCGACCGGCAGGGTGCCGGGCATCACCGTCGGTTCCCCCGAAGCATCGCGGCGGCTCTTTGCCATGTCGCGGCCGATCGGTGGCACGCTCGCAGAAACGTATTTGCGTAATCGCGGCATTACGGCTTTGCACGGAACCGGAAGCCTGCGCTTTCACCTGCGCTGCTATTACAGGCCCGACGCGCATTCGCCCACCGAGATCTGGCCGGCGATGGTCGCTTCCGTCACCGACCTCGCCGGACGGCAGATGGGGGCGCACCGCACCTGGCTCAGCCCCGACGGTTCGGGCAAGGCGCCTGTCGAGACACCGCGGCGGGCGATGGGCGACCTTCTCGGGCACGCCGTCCGCTTCGGGGTGGCCGGTGAGGTGCTCGCGGCCGGCGAAGGCATCGAGACCGTGCTGTCGCCCCGCTTGGTCCTGCCCCATATGCCGATGCTGGCGGCGCTCTCGGCCGCTCACCTTTCCGCCATCCTGTTCCCGGCGATGCTGCGCAGGCTCTATGTCATCCGCGATCGCGACCCGGCCGGGGACGGCGCGAGAGACAGCCTGATCGCCAGAGCAACGAGCGTCGGGATCGAGGCGATCGCGGTGTCGCCGGTGCGCGGGGACTTCAACGAGGATCTGTGCTGGCGCGGCATCGATGCCCTCCGGGCGGCCCTGAAGGAGCAGCTTCATCCCGAAGACGTCAGCCGGTTCATGGAAGGGTGAGGAGATCGGCGGGGGATGAGGCGCGGTCCCCAGGCGTCTCCACCTGTCGCCTCCGCTCATCATCGGGAACATCCTTTGTTGTCGAAAGAGTCCGGCGCCCACGGCCTTCCGAGAGGGCGATCGGCCCACAAGCGGGACGGCCGGGCAATGGCCGCGTTCGCGCTATTTTCCGCCGCGCCCTGCGGGCGCTTTGCAGCGCGAAACAAAATAGCCCGAGCCCCGCCATCAAAGCCCTCGCGGGAGCGCGAGGGTGCCAGTCCGTCCCGCCCGTGGCTTTCGACGCCTGCGAAGGCCGCGATGGGCGCGGTCTCCAGACAAGGACGCTCCCGATGATGAACGAAGACGATAACTCGAGGCTCGAGCCGGACCACACCTCGTCCCCCACCGATCATGTCCTCAACGAACTCCAGCTCTATGGCTGGCGTCCGTTTCAGGATGAAGCCGATCCGAGGCCGCTGCCGGAGGGCAATCAAGTCGCCGCCGCGGTCGCAGACATCTTTGACGCCCTCGTCGCCACGCTTGGCGACACCCGCATCGAACCGGACCTCGACGAGTTGCTCTGGTCGACCGTCAATCTCTTCCACCGCGCCGCCGGCCGTGTGGAGCGCGAGCTCGACGACAACGAGCAGGCGCAGCGCCGCCTCCAGCGCGAACAGGACGGCAGCGAGGTGAAGTCGGTCGAGCTGGAGCGCCTCACGGCCGAGGGTCAGACCATGATCGAGCGGCGCAACAGCATGGAACTCTTCCGCGATCTCTCCGCCGAAGCCTTCGAGCAGCACACCGGCACCGCCTGGCGGCCGCGCACCGGCTCGATGGTCAACCACCGCAACCTGACCGCCGCGATGATCGACAGCCGGGATTTCCTCGCCGCTAAGCACCGCGCCGAGACCGAGGTGATGCTGCCCTCCGGCCCCAGGGTCGCCCTGACCGGCGGTCTCGACTTCAACGATCATCGCCTGATCTGGGCGAAGCTCGATCAGGTCCATGCCAAACACCCGGACATGGTGCTGCTGCACGGCGGTTCGCCGAAGGGCGCCGAATTGATCGCCGCGAAATGGGCGGACAATCGCAAGGTGCCGCAGGTCGCCTTCAAGCCCGACTGGACGAAGCACGGCAAGGCCGCCCCCTTCAAGCGCAACGACGCCATGCTCGACGTCCTGCCGGTCGGCGTCCTCGTCTTCCCCGGAACCGGGATTCAGGAAAACCTCGGCGACAAGGCCCGCAAGCTCGGCATCCCGGTCATGAAGTTCGACGGCGGCGCGTAAAAGCGCCGCTTCGGGCGGCTGCTTCAGCCGCGAATACTTGACTGCGCAACAGGTTGATGGCTTTGATGAAGCATACTTGCAGAACCGGCGAAGCAGCATAGTCGCAGGCGGAGCATATCTTCGGGCAGCCTGTCGTGATCCTCAACCATTCACGTGGAGGCTTCCATGACCCTGATCCTGCTCGCTCTCTCCCTGTCGATCGCACTTTACATCATTGCCTATAATTTCGCGATCTACGCCTTGCCTTTCATGGCCGGCCTGTCGGCCGCTCAATATTTATACGGCGCTGGAGCCGGCGTCCTGATGTCGGGGCTTGCCGCGATCGGCGCGGCGCTCCTTTCCATTGGGCTGGTGATCGCCGTCCTCGGCTTTGCGAAGAACCCGGTTCTGCGTCTCATCGCGCTCGCTGTCTTCGCCGTGCCTGCCGCGATTGCCGGCTATGCGCTCGTTCATGGGGTCGCGAAGAACGCCATCGGCTCGGCCGTTGCGCTCAACATCCTCTGCGGCACTGGCGGGTTCTTCATCGGCATCGCGGCCATGGTCAATCTCAACGCTCTCGGGATATTCACCCTCTCGCGCTGATGCGGTCGCCACGATCCGCCTCTACCGCGAAGAATATCAAAGCCGTCAAATGCAGGGGTGAATCGGAGCGCTGTAGTCCCGCGAGCTCACGATTGTTGGGCATTGAGAGTGCCGAAGCGAACCGGAGCAGATCGCTAGCCATCGAAAGTCAGCCGAAGTAAATTTGCTAAACAGCCTATGGCTCGAACCAACCGGAAGGAGACTTTCCAATTGAAAAATCCCGGCGGCAGGCACGAAACTGCCGAGACTTATGCATGACTGCGCAAATTTACCTCCAAAAATTGTCCCGGCAGCTTTCGTATCTGTTGGCGTTCGCTCGGCAGATCAACGAACTCGACTTTGCCGCTTCGCTCAGCGGAGAATTCCGTGGAATGCAGGACGCCGGCTGGGCTACCACAATCACAGCGCACGAAGTGTTCGAAGAAATCTCCACCCACACCGCGCGCGGCCGCCCGCGGTCGAAGGCCGAAATTCGTGTCCTGCTGTTTCTCTATTGTCAGCTCGCTGAGGCAGGGGGCGTCTACGAGACGCTCAAGAATATGATGGGGATCATCACGCTCAAGCCCTATCTCCTTTGGCCCTTCCAAGATCTTGTTCGAGTACGGCAGCAGCCTACCCGAGTCATAGGACCGAATGCGAATGCGACATTCAGAGATCTTGCTAAAACCGCGCATGCGATTGGTATGCCAGGTCTTGCATCGGTGCTGGAAGAGGCTTTCAGGGACGACATTCGTAATGGCATCTGCCATGCCGACTACGTTATCTGGGAGGACGGCTTGCGTCTCAGGCGTCGTAATGGCGGCCAAGCGTCTCGGTTGACTTATGACGAGGTAAACGTAGCTCTCACAAAAGGCGTTGGCTTCTTTGACATCCATAAAGCGTATATATCTGAAGCCATCCTCTCTTTTCATCCCGCACGAACAGTCATCGGCCGTTTTAGTGCGAATTTCCCCGCGCCCTGGACGATCCATGCCGATCCCGAACGGCACTCGTTCTCGATATCAGGTTCGGCGCCAGCTCCAATAACAACACCGGAATTTCAGCGACAGGAAGCGATCAACGGTCAGCTTGGCGGAAAAGTTTTGGCGGCGTTCTCGGCTCAAACCGCCGGACAGCCAACGGAATTTCTTAATTACATGTGGGACGCTGGCTTTGCGCCTAACGAGATCGTCTTACCCGAGGATCGAATGGCCCAACTCTTGGAACAAATCGAGCGTGACGGTTTATGGGACGATCGTTTCGAGCAACCGGCTCAAAAGAATCTGCTCCTCTTAAGCCCGTGGGGCTTCCGATATCTCACCGAGCCTGCCGATTTTGACAGTCTGCTCGAAATTCCATTTATGGAGATCGGTATCGAGATAAATAATGCGGCAGAAAGTTAGGTGAACGGGCAGCCATTGTCGTTTTGCCCCTCCGTCCGCTTTACACCCTCTCGCGACCGTGACGGTTTGCGATTGAGGGGTGCGCTGCTCGTCTCATTCCAGTTTTCTTCTGCGCCCGCCACTTCATTTGTGATCTGACAACGGCGGCTTGCGCCGCCGGCCCTTCGGCGCACAGAAGAAGCAGTCATGGCATCGCTGTGCTTGCCGGCGTGTCCGGCCCGCCTCATCCGGCTTGGGAAATCGTCATCAGGCATGAATCACGCAGGCCGCGCGCGCTCGACGCCCTGTGCGGGCCACTTCATGAAATGGAAGCACGCCGCGAGCCTCTTCATCTGCCTCTCTTGCAATGCTGCTGAACCGCGCCTTCAGCCATCGAAGCGGGAGCGATACCATTCGCTGGAGCCCGATAGCCGTGTTCCTCTTTTCCCGGCCTGCCTGTCCGGACGGCGGCACAGGTAGCGGCTGAACGGGATCCTTGCAGGCACGCGCTCGGGGCGGTGGGGGTTTTGGGAGCCCGCCGGAACGATGATGCCGACAAGGACGCAGCGTTCTGCTGCTCGTCGCCGTTTGTGCTCTCAGAAGCACCAATCCCTCCGACTGACTGATCCCCTAAGTCCGTTCCGCTTTCTCCAGCAACCCCCGCCGCTCCGGACCGTGTTGGCGCGCAAACGCGCCTGCCCGCACCACTCCGGGCCTTGGGGGTCAAGCTGCCGCCGTTGGCGTCAGTGCGGGAGCCTCCAGACGTCCTTTTTCGGGTCTCGTCGGAGGGATGGTCCCTCCGAGAAGCAACGGAGACTTGAAAATGCAGAACATCGTCATTCTCGCCGGCAATATCGGTCAGGCCCCTGAAACCCGCACCACCCAGGGCGGCACCAGCATCACCCACTTCACGCTGGCCACCTCGCGCCCCCGCTACTCGGAAGGCAGGGTTCTCCGGGACGAGAACGGCTACCGGGTCCAGGACACCGAATGGCACCGCATCACCGCCTTCAATGGCCTCGGCAAGACGATCCAGCAATATTGCGAGAAGGGCATGAAGGTTCTGGTTCGCGGCCGCATCCACTACACGAAGTGGACCGACCAGCAGGGCAACGACCGCTACGGCTGCGAGATTATTGCCGAGACGGTCGATTTCCTGAGCCGGGCGAAGCAGACCGAAAATGACGACGGCAAGTTCATCGACGACGATGACATCCCGTTCTGAGCGGGATGCCGAAGGCCCGGCGGCGCAAGCCGCCGGGTTCTTGCGTGCTCGTGACGGTGGTCAAAAACAGCTTCGCAATGAACGATGCATACAACTCCAACCCGCCAGCACCCGCGTATGGATGACCGACCTCACTGTTCGTCATGCTCCGCTGGTGATGTGGTTTGTTCATTCGCGGATCGTTTCAGCAGGTCCGAAGCTTCAATACCCAAGACGGTCGCCAAGCGATCGACAACATCGATGCTGGCGTTGTAGACGCTGCGTTCCAGAGAACTGATATAGGTGCGGTCAATCTCCGCCCGGTGCGCAAGCTCCTCCTGTGACAGCCCTTTGGCCTGCCGGGCAGCACGTAGGTTTCGCGCAAATACCTCTCGAATCTCCATGAACGAGAGTTCGACGCCTTGTAGAGTATTTCACCACGGAGTATTCTCGACAAAGGTACTCGCCGTGGTATGAGACGGTGTTTCCGCCAAGAGGTGGGGAGCGCTCGACCGGGTCTCAGGGACACACCCGTGCGCCTTGCAGGACGGCCGCTTGGCGGGGCACGGACGCGTATGAGAGAATGCAATTCTGATGGGGAAAGCCAAACTGACCTTTCTGGACGCGCCACCCCCCGAGCTGCAGCTGACGAGCTACGATCGGGAGCACATGGTGCTGTATCTGCGCATCCTTGATGCGGACCGGGATGGGGCGGACTGGCGGGAGGTCGTCCGCATCCTGTTCGATCTCGACCCTGAGCAGGATTCAGAACGCTGTCGTAAGATTTATGACAGCCATCTCGCCCGGGCCCGCTGGATGACCGAGCACGGCTATCGGGAACTCGTCCGCGAAAGTCAGCGCCAGAAGCCGAGGTGATGCCGCCGGCGCATCACCTGGTGCCGGGAAACACACTTCCGATCGGCAACCTTTCCGGAAATCCTTCTCCCTGTTATCAACTTTATGGAGAGGGAGTCGCGGTGTTGCCAGATCCGTCAAACTGGGATGCTTCGGCGGAATACGACTATGCCGAAGACCTGACCTCTTCTGACCTCGCCTGGGAATGGCTGCGCCGCAACGAGGCGTACGATCGTGATTACCAAGCCCTGGCCGCAACCGAGGCTCACGTTCAATCGCTGACGGAAAAGATCCGGCAGCACTGGAGGTTATTTTATCCCGCTCGATCCTCTGCAAGCGTCCCCAGAAGCGTGTGTACTCTGGCTGCCTGAGGAAGATACCAGTGTCGTCGTTCTCGACAGGATTCCTCCGTCGCTTGAGCCGGACACCGATAGATCTCGCGAGACCGCCGACACACGGTCCTCCAGCGATGGCGCGGCCAACGACGGCAATCTGCTCTTCACGCTCACCAATGGGGAGCGCCTTCAGCTCTTCTCCCTGAATGGTCGGTTCGACATCTCGGCCAGTGCAGCTCTCGTGCCGCTCGGGCTCGATGGCTTCGACCGGCTGGAAGCGATCTACCGTCTCCTCGCCAGCCTCCACGGCCGTGTTGTGCCCCCGGATACACGACTCACGGAGCAGCAGAAAGCACGCGCCCGACGAATGCTGCAGGCCTTCGATGGCCGACGCGCGGGCGCGACCCAGCAGGAAATCGCGCAAGTCATTTTCAATAGTGGTCGCCTCGACCGCGATGAATGGCAGGCGTCGTCGGCCCGCCATGCGGTCAAGTCGCTGTTGCGGGACGCCCGCGCCATGATCGCCGGCGGCTATCGTCGATTGCTTCGTCATCGCCGACCATCCTAGCCGAACGCATCGGCTCGCCCGGTGGGCGATTTCGATACCCCCCAAATTCGCCCTGCAACTCGCCGGTTCCGCTTCGCCATCGTGGCCCTCGTCCGCCGCCGTTCTCCGGCGGCCCCAACGAAGACCACGAAAGGCCGACCCATGCGACCCGATCTCGCCGTTCTGCCGCCGCGCTTTCTGCGCACCAAGGAAGCTGCCGAATTCCTCAGCCTGTCCGCCCGGACGCTCGAAAAGCACCGGACCTACGGGACCGGCCCCAGCTACCGCAAGCTCGGCGGCCGCGTCGTCTACGCGGTCGATGATCTCGAAGCCTGGGCCGCCCGCGGTGCCGTCACCTCGACCTCCGATCCGCGCGGGCAGGTGTCGCCAGCGAAGCGTCAGGTTCTCCCCGGCGGTCCGCAACCCGGCCGCCACGCACGCTGATTGCGGGCAGTTCCGTTCATGACGGTGCGACGTCGATCCCTTTCGGAGCGCGGGCAGCTCGACCTGTTCCGGGCGCTCCCCGGCGACTTCGCGCCACGAGACGCGCAGGATCTCATGGCCTATCCCTTCTTCTCCCTTTCCAAGACCCATCGCGTCGCCCCAATCGATTTCGTTGCGGGCAATGTGACGATCCGGGTCGAGGCGGTCCCCGATCACGGCATGGCGACCATCTGGGACGCCGATATCCTGATCTGGGCCGCAAGCCAGATCATCGAAGCCCGCGATACCGGGCTTCGCACCTCTCGGCTGATGGCCGCCACCCCATACGAAATCCTTACCTACGTCGGGCGAGGCACCGGCTCGCGCGACTATCAGCGCCTGAAGGCCGCGCTCGACAGACTGCAATCGACCACCGTTTCCACCACGATCCGCCAGCCAGCAGAAGGCCGTCGCCATCGCTTCTCGTGGATCAACGAATGGCAGGAACGGACCGACCGAAACGGCCGTCCCGACGGCGTCGAGCTGATCGTGCCGGACTGGTTCTACCAGGCTGTTCTCGACGACGCCCTCGTACTCACCATCGATCGGGCATATTTCGATCTGACGGGCGGGCTTGATCGCTGGCTCTACCGACTGGTGCGAAAACATGGCGGACGTCAGCGCGACGGCTGGCGGTTCGACTTCCGCCATCTCCACCAGAAATCCGGCAGCCTGTCGCCATACAAGCGCTTCGCCTTCGAACTGCGCGACATCATCCGCCGCCAGCCTCTGCCCGGCTACACCCTTTTCCTCGAGGCGGAGATTGGCGGCCGCATGCTGCTCGCCTTCGAGCCGATGCCGCCCTGTGGAAAACCTGTGGGTGGCCTCGTGCTATCAGGAACCCCAGCTATCGTGCCATCAGGAACCCGGCTATCGTGCTATCGGGAACCCAAACAGGTTGTAACGCGCGGAAATCAAAAGCGGAATCGCGCCCTTAACTTAGAGTCTAACAAAGACTCTAACCTTGAAGAGCGCGCGCGCGATGTGGAAAACCGCATCCGCGACACCGCCAGAAGCCTCAGCATTGCCGCCAGGAAGAGCTCCGCACGACAGGAGCCGAAGCCTGATCCGGCCACGTCTTTCCGTGAAGACGGCTCTGAGGCACCCGCAGATCGCGATGCATCCCGCCTTCCTCTCGATCCCCGGGGAGGACGCCGATGATCGTCGCCCTCCTCAATCAAAAGGGCGGCGTCGGCAAGACGACGCTTGCGCTCCACCTTGCCGGCGAACTCGCCCGGCGGGGAAGGCGCGTCACCCTGATCGACGCCGACCCGCAAGGTTCGGCGCTCGACTGGTCCCAGCAGCGCTCGCGCGAGGGCCTCCCACGCGCCTTCGGCGTCGTCGGACTTGCGCGCGATACGCTCCATCGGGAAGCGCCCGAACTCGCCCGTAACGCCGACATGATAGTGATCGACGGACCACCGCGCGTCGCCGGTCTCATGCGCTCCGCGCTTCTCGCCGCCGATCTCGTCCTGATCCCGGTGCAACCGTCGCCGCTCGACGGCTGGGCCTCGGCAGAAATGCTCTCCCTCCTCACGGAGGCCCGCATCTACCGGCCCCAGCTCGCCGCCCGTTTCGTCCTCAATCGCTGCGCCGCACGCACCGTCATCGCCCGCGAAACGGCCGAGACGCTGGCCGATCACGATCCGCCGGTGCTTAGCTCCACCATCGGCCAACGCGTCGTCTTCGCGGACGCGGCGCAGACCGGGCGGCTCGCCTCGGAAATCGCTGGCGACAGCCATGCCGCCCGCGAGATCGCCGCGCTGGTGAGCGAGATCTCGCGGCTCGGTATCGGGAGGATCGTGCCATGAGCGAGCGCCGGACCCGCCGAGGCTTCGCCTCCCGACCGGTTGATCCGGAAGGCTGGATCAAAGCCGGCGATACACCGCCGGGCGGCAGGGATGCGGCCGCCGCGTATACGGCAAGGCTGACCATCGACATCACGCCAGAGCTGCGCGGCCGCATCAAGATCGCCGCCTTCCGGCGCGGTGTGACCGCCGCCGACATGCTGCGCGATCTGTTCGCGCGCGAATTCCCACCCACCAAAGGAGACACGCTATGACCGGCACCGCGCCCCCTCGCATGCGCGGCGGCCCGGCGCCGGCCGTGCAATCCCAGGACGACCTGACCCATGTCGAACTGACGTGGATCGAGAAGAAGATCGAATACTGGATCAGGTTTGGCCGCACGGCGCGGGAGCAGGTCCTCGACCGTCGCAGGCGCATCGTCTCGTTCCGGCCGAACACCGTCTTCGCCTTCGTCCGTTGGGCGGCAAACGACTTCGGCACCGTCATCTCGCGCATCGACATCGTGCAGACGGTCGCACCAAGTGATGCCTATCAGACGCTGCCCTTCGTGCGCCCCGGCGGCGAAATCCTGCTGAAAGTCGAAAGCTGGCCGAAGGTCGAAGACGTGCTGCGGCACATCGATGCCATCGAGGCCACCCACATCGACCCTTGTGACGTCGCGCCCGATCACTGGCGCCATGTCGCCCACCGGATGAGGACCGGCGAAGCGCCGCGCCCGTATTCGATGGAGCGCCATCGCGCGTGGCTTCTGCGGCGGGAGATCGAAGGATGACCCGCCTCCGCTACGCCATGGTGACGACGGCCGCCGTGATCGGCGTCGCCATTGCCGCTGTCGTTCCGACCTCGCTCAAGCTGGTCTGGAACGCCTCTGCCAGCGTGCCGATCGGCTTATACGGAATCGCGCCCGCCGACCGTCTCGACGTTACCGACCTGGTCGCCGTCATGCCGCCCGAGCCGCTCGCCGCCTTCATGGTCGAGCGCGGTTATGTCGGGCCTGATGTACCCCTCCTCAAGCGCGTCATGGCGCTGCCTGGGCAGCGCATCTGCCGCCACAGTCGCGCCGTCACCGTCGACGGCGTGCCGCTCGGCGAGGCGTTCGACCGCGACAGCCGTGGCCGCGATCTGCCTGTCTGGCAGGGCTGCCGACGCGTCGCGGACGGCGAAGTCTTCCTCATGAACCCGGAAGTCCGCGACAGCCTCGACGGGCGCTACTTCGGCCCGCTTCCTGCCTCGGCGGTCATCGGCCGGGCCACCCCTCTTTACACCGACGAAGGCGGCGACGGTCGTTTCGTCTGGCGCGCGCCGAGGCGGTGACGGCGCGTCCATCCCGTTCCCACTGCGAAAAACAGGAGACCACCACCATGGCGCAGATCGGCCAATTCATCCGCACCGAACGCGGTTTCGAGGGGCACCTGAAGGCGCTCGGCCTTGACGCTGAACTCACGCTCGTTCCGGCCGAGCCTTCGGAATCCGAGAACGCTCCCGACTATCGCGTTCTGCTCGGCGACGAGGAGGGCTTCGACATAGGAGCGGGCTGGACGCATGTCGGCGACCGCGCCGGCGAATACGTCTCCATCGAGCTCGAAAGCCCGCTCTTCGCGCGGCCGCTTCGCGCCAATCTCTTCCGCTCCGGCGGCGATGGCACCGTCTGGGGCCTGCACACCAACCGCCCTGCGAAACAGCGCAAGGGGGATTGAGCGTGGCGCTCCACGATCATGCCGGCGCCGGACGGTCATTCACCGTCCGGCATTCAGCGATCCTCCTTCTCCTTTCCGGCCTGACTTTCATCACGGCCGCAACGCCCCCGGCTCTGGCGCAATCCGCGCCGCCGGTACGCGCCGCGTCCGTCGATCCACATGCCGCGCACATCACCGAGGCGTCGCAGCGCTTCGGCATCCCGGAAGCATGGATCGTCGCCGTCATGCGCGCCGAAAGCGCGGGCGATGTGCGCGCCGTGTCCTCCGCCGGCGCAATGGGGTTGATGCAGGTGATGCCGGATACCTGGGCCGAACTTCGCACCCGCTACGGTCTCGGCCGCGATCCCTACGAGCCGCGCGGCAATATCCTCGCCGGCACAGCATATCTGCGCGAGATGTGGGGCCGCTACGGCGACGTCGCCGCGATGCTCGCCGCCTACAATGCGGGTCCGGCGCGCTACGACGAGTATCGCTCGACCGGCCGCCCGCTCCCTGCCGAAACGCGCGCCTATGTCGCTCTTCTCGCACCGCAGCTCGGTGTTAAATCGCCGTCGCTCCACCTTGCGACGACACCGCAACGGCAGACCAATTGGCGCGACGCACCGCTCTTCGTCGTGCGCTCGGGCGACAGCCATCCCGCCAATCTCCCTGCAAACGGCGGTGCATCGGGTGACCGCCGCTCTCCCGTTCCGGCGCAAGGCGATGACGCCGCCGGAGCGCGGGCCGCTCCCATTTTCCTCGCCCGCGACGACATCGGGAGCCAGCAATGAAGGCATCCCGGCGCATTCGCATCCTGTCGTACCCCGGCGCATCATGGAGGGCGCCGAGGGTGGAAGCAGGCGGCACGACCGGAGGATGGCGAGATAAAAGGGCGCACGTTGCGCGTCGGTCGGGCGGTTGTTTTTGCTTGGGTTTTTGGCACGTTTTTCACGTTGCAGGGTTTTTGCGCACCGTGCGCCGAAAGCCCATGCCCTTGAATTTTCCTGGTATTTTGAACGTCGCGGAATTGCGCCATGTCCGATGAGCGAGAGTTCCGCATCCGTCCCGGGCGCATCCGCTCGACCCGCGCGCAACAGGCACGGCCCTTCATCGCGCAGGCGCTGGCGGCGGCGCAGAAGGCCGGCGGTCGCGTCTCGCGCTCCGGCAGGATCACCCCCGGCAATCGCTCGCGCTTCGGACGCGGCCAGCGCGCCGCCATCCAGGCCAATCGCCTGCTCACCGGGCGCTCTCGCGTCGTCGTCATCAAGACCCGCGTCGTGCGTCACAGCGCGCGCTCCGCTCCCCTTGGCGCACATCTGAACTACCTGGGCCGCGACGGCGTGACCCGTGACGGGGAGAAGGCGCGGATGTTCGGCCCGGAGAGCGACGACATGGACGCCCGTGCCTTCGCCGCGCGAGTCGAGGATGACCGCCATCATTTCCGCTTCATCGTATCCCCGGAGGATGCGGTGGACATGGCTGACCTCAAGTCCTTCGCCCGCGATCTGATGGCTCGAGCAGAAAAGGACCTCGGCACAAAGCTCGACTGGGTCGGCGTCGATCACTGGAACACCGACAATCCCCACGTCCACATCATCCTGCGCGGCCGCACCGATGATGGTCAGGACCTCGTGATCTCGCGAGACTACATCAAGGAGGGCATGCGTGCCCGCGCGCAGGATCTCGCCACGATGGAGCTGGGGCCGCGTACCGATCTGGACATCCGTCGCACTCTCGAAAGCCAGGTCGAGGCGGAACGCTGGACCCAGCTTGACCGGCAGCTCGTCCGCGACGCTGGCAAGTCCGGAATTATCGATCTCGCCCCGCTCGCCGACCGCCAGCCGGACGAATTCCATGCGCTCAAGGTCGGGCGGCTGCGTACCCTGGAAGTCCTTGGGCTGGCCGGCCAGGTCGGCCCGGCGCAGTGGTTCATCAAGAACGAGGCCGAAACCGTCCTGCGGGGACTCGGCGAACGCGGCGACATCATCAAGCGCATGCACCGCGCCTTGAGCGAACGCGGCATCGAGCGCGGCTCGGCCAGCTATGTGCTCGCGGCGGAGAGCCTCGACGTTCCTGTAATCGGGCGTCTGGTGGAGCGCGGCCTCGATGACGAACTGAAGGGAACGGCCTATGCCGTGGTCGACGGCGTGGACGGGCGCACCCACCATATGAAGTTTCCGCATCTCGACGCCGCCGGCGACAGCGCGCCCGGCTCGATCGTCGAGCTTCGCACCTACGAGGATGCGCGTGGCGAGCGCCGCGTTGCGCTCGCCCTTCGCTCCGATCTCGACCTTCAACAGCAGGTCTCCGCGTCGGGCGCGACCTGGCTCGACCGGCAGGCGGTCGCCCGCGATCCCGTGGCGCTCTCCGAAGGCGGTTTCGGCGCGGAAGTGCGAGAGGCTCTCGAACAGCGGGCGGATCATCTGGTCGGCGAAGGTCTTGCCGAGCGTCAGGGCGGGCGCACCGTCTTCGCACGCCGGCTGATTGACACACTTCGTCGCCGCGAGCTGGACACCCTCGGCGAGAAGCTCGCCGTCGAGACCGGAATGCCGTTCAACCGCGCCGGCGGCGGCGAATATGTCGCCGGTTCCTATCGCCAGCGCTTCACGCTCGCCTCCGGCCGCTTCGCGATGATCGATGACGGCCTCGGCTTCCAACTCGTGCCCTGGTCGCTCTCGCTCGAAAAGCAGCTCGGTCGACACGTCTCCGGCGTCGCCCGCGATGACGGCGGTATCGACTGGAGCTTCGGCCGCAAACGCGGACTTGGGCTCTAACCTCGACCAGAAAGGACCGCCGCAATGTCCGGGACGAAAATCCTCTGGGGGCAGATCATCGTGGTCTTCCTCATCATCCTCTCCACCACCTGGGGCGCGACGCAGTATGTCGCGTGGAGCCTCGGGTTTCAGGCGCAGCTCGGTGAGCCGTGGTTCCGGTTGTTCGGAATGCCGGTCTACTATCCGCCGGCCATCATGTGGTGGTGGTACTTTTACGACGCCTATGCGCCGGGGATCTTCGCCACGGGCGGGATCATTGCCGCGTCGGGCGGGTTCATCGCCATCGCCGTCGCGATCGGCATGTCGGTCTGGCGCGCGCGGGAAGCAAAGAACGTCGCCACCTATGGCTCGGCCCGTTGGGCGGAAAAGGAAGAGGTCAAGGCCGCCGGCTTGCTCGATCCCGATGGCGTGGTGCTCGGCCGCTACGAGCGTGACTATCTTCGCCATGATGGGCCGGAACATGTGCTGTGTTTCGCGCCGACACGATCCGGCAAGGGCGTCGGCCTGGTCGTACCCTCGCTCCTGACCTGGCCGGGCTCGGCCATTGTTCACGACATCAAGGGCGAGAACTGGCAGCTTACAGCCGGCTTCCGTTCACGCTACGGCAGGGTGCTGCTGTTCGACCCGACCAATCCGAAGTCATCGGCCTACAACCCGCTGCTCGAGGTCCGCCGCGGCGAATGGGAAGTCCGGGACGTTCAGAACATCGCCGACATCCTGGTCGATCCCGAGGGATCACTGGAAAAGCGGAATCACTGGGAGAAGACCAGCCATGCCCTGCTCGTCGGCGCGATCCTGCACGTCCTCTACGCCGAGAAGGACAAGACGCTCGCGGGCGTTGCCGCCTTCCTCTCCGATCCGAAGCGGCCGATCGAGTCGACGCTGGCCGCGATGATGAAGACCGCGCATCTCGGGCCGAGCGGACCGCACCCGGTCATCGCCAGCGCCGCGCGCGAGCTGCTCAACAAATCCGACAACGAGCGTTCGGGCGTGCTCTCCACCGCCATGTCGTTCCTGGGCCTCTACCGCGATCCGGTCGTCGCCGAGGTCACGCGCCGCTGCGACTGGCGCATCACCGACATCGTGGGCGGCGAGCGGCCGACGACGCTCTACCTCGTCGTTCCGCCCTCCGACATCAACCGGACCAAACCGCTGATCCGCCTGATCCTCAACCAGATCGGCAGGCGGCTGACCGAGGACCTGCAGGCAAAGGCCGGCAGACACCGGCTGCTGCTCATGCTGGACGAGTTCCCGGCGCTCGGCAGGCTCGACTTCTTCGAGAGCGCTTTGGCTTTCATGGCCGGCTACGGGCTCAAGAGCTTCCTCATCGCACAGTCGCTGAACCAGATCGAGAAAGCCTATGGTCCGAACAACTCGATCCTCGACAACTGCCATGTGCGCGTCAGCTTCGCCACCAACGACGAGCGGACCGCGAAAAGGGTCAGCGACGCGCTCGGCACCGCAACGGAAATGCGGGCGATGAAGAACTATGCCGGGCATCGGCTCTCGCCTTGGCTTGGCCACCTGATGGTGTCGCGCTCCGAGACGGCCCGCCAGTTGCTGACGCCGGGCGAGATCATGCAGCTTCCGCCAACCGACGAGATTGTCATGGTCGCTGGCACGCCGCCGATCCGGGCGAAGAAGGCTCGCTACTACGAGGACGACCGCTTCACGGAGCGCGTTCTGCCGCCGCCCGAGCTGACCCGGTCCGAGCTTGCCCATCCAGACGACTGGAGCAGCTTGCCGATCCCGGCGCGGCGGGAGGAGATAGAAGCGCCCGCGGCGGCCGCAACGCAGGATGAAGATCCGACCGAATCCGAACGCCGGCAGCAGCCCGAACTCAGCCGCGTGAAACCTCTCGAGAAAAAGCAGCCGATCGACAACGAGTTCGAGATCGAACCGCCCGACGATATTGACGAGGACGCAACACGTAACCAGCGCCTGACCCGGCTCGTGCAGGGTGTCGCCCGCCAGGTTTCGCTCGACCCCAATGACGGCATGGAGTTGTAGGCGCCATGACGGCTCGTATGAAGAAACGGAAGGTCTCCGTCTATCTCGACCCGGATATCATGAGGAGTCTGGCTGACTACGCCGCGCGCCGGGAGCAATCGCAATCCATGATCGCCGAGGCCGCCGTCGCGTCCTTCCTGTCGCCGGATGACGCCGAGCGTAGGGAGGCGCTGATTACGAAGCGCCTCGACCAGCTCGACCGCCGCATGACCCGGATGGAGCGCGACGTCGGGATCGCGGTCGAGAGCCTGGCGGTGTTCATCCGGTTCTGGCTGAGCACGACGCCGGCCCTGCCGGAACCTGCCGCCCAGGCTGCGCGCGCCGAGGCGGGCAAACGTTACGAGCGATTCGTGAGCGCCCTCGGACGCCGCCTCGCACATGGTCCGAAGCTCCGGCAGGAGATTTCCGAGGACGTAGGCGAATCGCAGGCATGACGGCAGGAGCCTGCCATGGGATCGCGTGACTCTCGATCAAGATCGGCGCGTCACCGCCGTTCTCCTGTATTTGCACGCCACACTACTACTACGACCAAATCTTGTTGAACCGGCTTGATTTCGGGCTCTTTTAATCATCCCCGATCCGGGGATCATCTGTTGCGTCCCCGCGAGAAACGGGGACGAAATGGCAGCCACTCACCAGAGACAGGAAGCGATCCGGCGCGGCGCGCGCATGCTGCGCACCGCGCTCGGACCGGCTATCGCGCGGTTTCTGGAAGATCCCGCTGTGGTCGAGGTCATGCTGAACCCGGATGGCCGCATCTGGGTTGATCGGCTGTCGGAGGGTCTGGCCGATACGGGCGAGATAATGTTAGCCGCCGATGGCGAGCGCATCGTCCGCCTCGTCGCTCACCATGTCGGCGCGGAGGTCCATGCGCGAGCCCCGCGTGTCTCGGCCGAGCTTCCCGAGACCGGCGAACGCTTCGAGGGGCTGTTGCCGCCCGTCGTCGCCGCGCCCGCCTTTGCCATCCGCAAGCCGGCCGTCGCTGTCTTCACGCTCGATGACTACGTGGCCGCCGGCATCATGACCGCCGATCAGGCCGCAACGCTGAGCGCGGCTGTTCAATCCCGTGCCAACATCCTGGTCGCCGGCGGCACCTCGACCGGCAAGACGACGCTGACCAACGCGTTGCTGGCCGAGGTGGCGAAGGGTGCGGATCGCGTCGTCATCATCGAGGACACCCGCGAGCTGCAATGCGCTGCCCCCAACCTCGTCGCGATGCGGACGAAGGATGGCGTTGCCACGCTCTCCGATCTGGTGCGCTCCTCGCTTCGCCTGCGTCCCGATCGCATCCCTATCGGCGAGGTGCGCGGCTCCGAAGCCCTCGATCTTTTGAAGGCTTGGGGAACCGGTCATCCGGGCGGCATCGGCACCATCCATGCCGGCTCCGGCATGGGCGCGCTCCGGCGCCTCGAGCAGCTTATCCAGGAAGCCGTCGTCACAGTCCCGCGTGCGCTGATCGCCGAGACCATCGACCTTGTTGCCGTGCTTTCCGGGCGGGGTTCCGCGCGCCGGCTCGCCGAACTCGCCCGTGTTGATGGCCTCGGTCCAGACGGCGACTACCGCATCACCCCTGCCACCCCGAACACAGGAGAATCCGAATGATTCGCGCGCTCTCGCGCGGTTGCCGCACCATGGCGACCGCAGTCACTACCGTTTCCATCAGCGTCATGCTCGCCCCGGCCGCGCATGCCTCTGGCTCGTCGATGCCGTGGGAACAACCGCTTCAGCAGATCCTCCAGTCCATTGAGGGGCCTGTCGCTAAGATCGTCGCAGTGATCATCATCATCGCGACCGGCCTCGCGCTCGCTTTCGGTGACTCGCTTTCGGTGATACGAGCGGAGGCTTCAGGCGATTGATCCAGATTGTGTTCGGCCTGTCCATCGCCTTTGCAGCGTCGAGCTTCTTCCTGTCCTTCTTTTCGTTTGGCGGCGGAGCGCTCGTCTGATGGCGATCGCGTTTGAACAACTCGACGCGGTGCCGGGATTCACGGTCCCGGTCCACCGGGCGCTGACCGAGCACATCCTGCTCGGTGGCGCACCACGCTCCATCGCAATCATGAACGGCACTCTGGCCGGGGCCGTGGGCCTCGGCCTGCGCCTCTGGCTGGTCGGCCTCGCCATCTGGGCCGTCGGCCATTTCGCGGCCGTGTGGGCAGCGAAGCGCGATCCGCTCTTCGTCGAAGTCGGGCGGCGACACCTGCGCATTCCCGGTCATCTGTCGGTGTGAGGGAGGCGTCGCAATGATGAATCTCGCCGAATATCGCCGCACCTGTAGCCGGCTTGCCGACTATCTGCCCTGGGCCGCCCTGGTCGGGCAGGGCGTCGTGCTCAACAAGGATGGCTCGTTCCAGCGCACCGCGAAGTTTCGCGGGCCCGATCTGGATTCCGCTGTCGCGGCCGAACTGGTCGCGGTCGCCGACCGCATCAACAACGCCTTCCGCCGTCTCGGCTCCGGCTGGAGCATTTTCGTCGAGGCGCAGCGGAGCGAGGCCGCGACCTATCCCGAAAGCACCTTTCCCGAAGCGGCATCGGCGCTGGTCGATGCCGAGCGCAAGGCCGAGTTCGAGGAAGCCGGCACGCACTTCGTGTCCGGCTATTTCCTCACGTTTCTCTATCTACCGCCCGCCGAGGACGCTGCCCGTGCGGAAACCTGGCTCTACGAGGGCCGCGAACAATCCGGCGTGAATCCGTGGGAAGTCCTGCGCGGCTTCATTGACCGCACCGACCGCGTGCTGGCGTTGCTCGACGGCTTCATGCCGGAATGCGCCTGGCTCGATGACGCCGGGACGCTGACCTACCTGCACTCCACCATCTCGACCAACCGGCATCGCGTGCGGGTACCGGAAGTCCCGATGCATCTCGACGCGCTGCTCGCCGACCAACCGCTGACCGGCGGGCTGGAGCCGCGCTTGGGCGACCGGCATATCCGAGTTCTGACCGTCACGGGATTCCCAACCGTCACGACGCCCGGCCTGCTCGACGAGATGAACCGGCTGCCGTTCCCCTATCGGTGGAGGACGCGCGCGATCCTGCTCGACAAGACCGATGCGACGCGCCTGCTCACCAAGATTCGTCGCCAGTGGTTTGCCAAGCGCAAGAGCATCGCCGCGATCCTGAAAGAGGTGATGACCAACGAGCAATCAGCGCTCGTGGACACAGATGCGGCGAACAAGGCCGCCGACGCCGACATGGCGCTGCAGGAACTCGGCGCGGACGTGGCCGGCATGGCCTACGTCACGGCCACCGTCTCCGTCTGGGATGCCGATCCGCGCCTGGCCGACGAGAAGCTGCGGCTCGTCGAGAAGATCATGCAAGGCCGCGACTTCACGGCCATGATCGAGACGGTCAACGCGGTGGACGCCTGGCTCGGCTCGCTCCCCGGCCACGCCTACGCCAACGTCCGCCAGCCGCCAATCAGCACATTGAATCTCGCCCACATGATCCCCCTCTCCGCCGTGTGGGCGGGGCCGGAACGGGACGAGCACTTCGGCGCGCCCCCGCTGCTTTACGGCAGGACCGAAGGCTCGACCCCGTTCCGGTTTTCTTTGCATGTCGGCGACGTAGGCCACACCCTTGTCGTCGGCCCGACCGGTGCCGGCAAGAGCGTGTTGCTCGCCCTCATGGCGCTCCAGTTCCGCCGCTACGAACGCAGCCAGGTCTTCGCGTTCGATTTCGGCGGCAGCATCCGCGCTGCGTCGCTCGCCATGGGCGGCGACTGGCACGACCTCGGCGGCGGACTGACCGAAGGCTCGGATTCTTCCGTCTCGCTCCAGCCGCTCTCGGGCATTCACGACACGTTTGAGCGCGCCTGGGCTGCCGACTGGATCGTGGCGATCCTCATGCGCGAAGGCATCACGATCACGCCGGAGGTGAAGGAGCATCTCTGGACGGCGCTGACCTCACTCGCCTCCGCGCCGGTCGAAGAACGCACTATCACCGGCCTTGCGGTCCTGCTCCAATCCAACGACATCAAGCAGGCGCTGCGGCCCTACTGCGTGGGCGGCACCTATGGCCGGCTGCTCGACGCCGAAGCGGAACATCTCGGTTCCGCCGACGTGCAGGCCTTCGAGATCGAGGGCCTTGTCGGGACCGGGGCCGCGCCCGCCGTGCTCGCCTATCTCTTCCATCGCATCGGCGACCGGCTCGACGGGCGGCCGACACTGCTGATCATCGACGAAGGCTGGCTTGCGCTGGACGATGAGGGCTTTGCCGGTCAGCTCCGCGAATGGCTGAAAACCCTGCGCAAGAAGAACGCTTCGGTCGTCTTCGCTACGCAATCGCTCAGCGACATCGACAATTCCGACATCGCACCGGCCATCATCGAGAGCTGCCCGACGCGGCTCCTGCTTCCGAACGAACGCGCCGTCGAGCCGCAGATCACTGCGATCTATCGGCGCTTCGGCCTCAATGACCGCCAGATAGAAATCCTCGCCCGGGCGACGCCCAAGCGCGACTACTACTGCCAGTCCCGGCGCGGCAACCGCCTGTTCGAGCTCGGCCTGTCCGAAGTCGGGCTCGCGCTCTGCGCCGCATCGTCCAAGACCGACCAATCGCTGATCGCCAGCCTCGTCGCCGAACACGGTCCCGACGGATTCCTTGCCGCCTGGCTCAAAGCCCGCGACGTCGGCTGGGCGGTCGATCTCGTTCCCAACTTCCCGACGTTCATCCCCCAGCCCGAAAAGGACCCACAACCATGACCATCCGCCGTTTCCGCTCGCGCGCCGTTCTCCTGGCCGCCACCTTCCTTGCTGCGCCACTTGCGCTTTCGCCGGCCCTGACCTCGCCGGCTCATGCGTGGCGGATCGTCTTCGATCCCAGCAACTACGCGCAGAACGTGCTGACCGCCGCCCGGACGCTGGAGCAGATCAACCACCAGATCACCTCGCTTCAGAACGAGGCGACCATGCTGATGAACCAGGCCCGCAATCTGGCGAGCCTGCCATTCTCCTCGCTCCAGCAGTTGCAGCAGAACGTCCAGCGCACGCAGCAACTCTTGAGCCAGGCGCAGAACATCGCCTTCGACGTGCAGCGCATCGACCAGGCGTTCCAGCAGCAATACGGCAATGTGTCGATGTCGGCGACGGACCAGCAGCTCGTCGCCGATGCCCGTACCCGCTGGCAGAACACGGTGGGAGGCTTGCAGGATGCCATGCGCGTGCAGGCAGGCGTCGTCGGCAACATCGACACCAATCGCACTCAGATGTCGGCACTCGTTGGCCGGAGCCAGAGCGCCACCGGCGCGCTTCAGGCGACGCAGGCCGGCAACCAGCTTCTGGCGCTCCAGTCGCAGCAGCTCTCCGACCTGGTCGCGTTGCTTGCCGCCAACGGCCGTGCGGGCGCGCTCACCGAGGCCGAACGCACGGCGGCTGCCGAGCAGGGGCGTGTCCAGCGGGAGCGCTTCCTGACGCCAGGCGCCGGCTACCAGCCCGGCAATGCGCAGATGTTCAACGGAAACTGAGGGCACCGCTATGGACGGCAAGATGCTGGCCCGGCTGGGCGCTGTCGTGTTCGTGGCCGCGGCCCTCACGGCCGCGGTCATCGAGATGACCCGCAAAGACGAGGTGCCGTCGTCTCCGCCGGCGCGCCTCGTCGAGCCTGAACGCGATCTGCTGCGCGAGAGCCAGCGCCGTTGCCAGCAGCTCGGGCAGCGGGCGGCCAGCGATGCAGAATGCCTGCGCGTCTGGGCCGAAACCCGTGATCGCTTCCTCGGTCGCTCGCCCGCACCTGCCGCTCCGCAATCGACAGAAGGGCGATGAAGCATGGGCGGCGCGGGTGTCATTGATAATTTTCTCGGGGTCTTCACCCGCTACATCGACTCGGGCTTTGGCCTGCTCGGCGGCGAGGTGGCGTTCATCGCCACCACGCTCATCGTCATCGACGTGACGCTTGCCGCCCTGTTCTGGAGCTGGGGCGCCGATGACGACATCATCGCACGGCTCGTCAAGAAGACGCTGTTCGTCGGCGTCTTCGCCTATCTCATCTCCAACTGGAACAACCTCGCAAAGATCGTCTTCGAGAGCTTTTCCGGCCTGGGCTTGAAAGCCTCTGGCACGGGCTTCTCCGCGCAGGATCTGATGCGCCCCGGCAAGGTGGCGCAAACCGGCCTCGACGCCGCCCGGCCACTGCTGGAGTCCATTTCCGATCTGATGGGCTGGGTCGCATTCTTCGAGAATTTCATCCAGATCGCATGCCTGCTCTTCGCCTGGGCGCTAGTCATCCTCGCCTTCTTCATTCTGGCCGTACAGCTCTTCGTGACGCTGATCGAGTTCAAGCTGTCGACGCTCGCCGGCTTCGTGCTGATCCCCTTCGGCCTGTTCGGGAAGACCGCCTTCATGGCCGAGCGTGTGCTTGGCAATGTGATTTCGAGTGGCATCAAAGTGCTGGTGCTCGCCGTCATCATCGGCATCGGCTCCACGCTCTTCAGCCAGTTCACGGCCGGTTTCGGCGGTCAGACCCCGACCATCAATGACGCCATGGCTGTCGTCCTGGCCGCTCTCTCCCTTCTCGGCCTCGGCATATTCGGACCTGGTGTCGCGAGCGGTCTTGTTTCCGGTGGGCCGCAACTCAGCGCAGGCGCCGCGGTTGGCACCGGCCTCGCGGTCGGTGGCGCGGCTCTTGCTGCGGGTGGAGCGGCCGGGCTCGCCGCGAAGGGAGGGGCTGCTGCCTTGTCTGGTGGCGCCGCCGCCGTCCGTGGTGGGGCGGCCGCCGCCGGCGCGGCTTCTTCCGCCTACACCCTCGGCTCCATGGGGCAGACCGGCGCTTCCGGCGTCGCCTCCGGTCTTGGCGGCGTTGCCCGCGCTGCCGGATCGGCAGCCAGTTCACCGCTCCGTCGGGCCGCCACGCGAGCCAGCGAGAGCGTCAGATCCAGCTTCTCGGACGGCGTGAAGGGTGGCTTCGGGGCAACCGGCGGCTCCTCGACCATGGGTACGGTCGGAGGTGACGCGACCGGCGACACCTCCGGCAGCATTGCCTCGACGGCTGGATCGGCGCCCGCCCGTGAAGGCCCACCCGACTGGGCGAAGCGCATGAAACGCAACCAGGCGATGAGCCACGGCGTCAGCACGGCCGCGCATGCGATCCGCTCCGGCGACAGCCACGGCTCCGGCTCCTCCGTCAACCTTCAGACAAGTGACCGCACATGAACATCTTCAAACGACCGGCAACCCACTATGGCAAGACGCCGGAACCTGAGACCCCTTATCAGAAGGCCGCACAAGTCTGGGACGAGCGCATCGGCTCTGCCCGGGTCCAGGCGAAGAACTGGCGGCTGATGGCCTTCGGCAGCCTGGTTCTTTCGGCCGGCTTCGCCGCCGCGCTTGTCTGGCAATCGGCACGCGGGACCATCGTTCCCTGGGTGGTGCAGGTCGATAATCTCGGCCAGGCGCAGACTGTCGCTCCAGCCATGGCCGACTATCGTCCGACCGACCCGCAGGTGGCCTGGCATCTCGGCCGCTTCATCGAACAGGTCCGCTCCATCCCGGCCGATCCGATCATTGTGCGGCAGAACTGGCTGCGTGCCTACGAGTGGACCACCGATCGCGGCGCGGCGGCGCTCAATGACTATGCCCGCGCCAATGACCCGTTCACCCGCGTCGGCCGCCAGCAGGTCGCCGTCGAAGTCTCCAGCGTCATCCGGGCATCGCCGGACAGCTTCCGCGTCGCCTGGACCGAGCGGCATTTCGAGAACGGCCAGCTCTCCACCACCGAACGCTGGACCGCGATCCTGACCGTCGTGATCCAGCCGCCGCGTGACGCCGAACGGCTCCGGGCCAATCCGCTCGGGATCTACATCAATGCAATTTCCTGGTCGCGGGAGATGAGCCAATGAGCCGGCCGATGATCCGCAACCCCGCCGTTCCGGTTTTCCGTAAACCCGCAATCGCGGCTTTGCTGCTTTCTGCCACGATGCTGGCGGGTTGCGCCACCTATAAGCCGCCGGAAATCAGCTACGACGCCAATGTGCCACCCTTACCGGCAGTACCCGCTTCCGTGACTGACGATCGGCCGCGGCCGCTGCACACGCCCCCGGCCTGGACGGTCGCTCGCGGTGGCAACGCCGCCGGCACGCCGACCGCGCGCGTCGAGAATGCCAATGCCGCCGCCCGTGTCGAGCCGCGCCGCGAGGGCTATTACAACTCGATCCAGATTTATCCCTGGTCGGAAGGCGCGCTCTATCAGGTCTATGCCGCGCCGGGCCAGATCACCAATATCGCGCTGGAGCCTGGTGAAAGCCTGACCGGCTCGGGGCCGATTGCGGCTGGCGACACCGCCCGCTGGATCATCGGCGACACGGAAAGCGGAAGCGGCACGACCCGCCGCGTCCATATCCTCGTCAAGCCGACCCGGCCCGACATCACGACCAATCTCGTCGTGACGACCGACAGGCGCGTTTACATGATCGAGCTGCGCTCCGGCGAGAAACCCTATATGCCAGCCGTAGCCTGGGCCTATCCGCAGCCACCGGCAAGCCAGCGCCGGAACGTCCCTGACATGCCGGTCATTCCGGTTGTGGCCGCGCGCAACTACCGCTACGGCCTTGCGGGTGACAATCCGCCGTGGAAGCCGGTCGCCGTCTATGACGATGGCCGCAGGGTCTATGTCGAGTTCCCGCGCGGCATCGTGCAGGGCGAAATGCCGCCGATCTTCGTCCTCGGCGCGAACGGCGAAGCGCAGATCATCAACAGTCGCATCCATCGACACATCCTGATCGTGGACCGCCTGTTCGGCGCGGCCGAGCTGCGCCTTGGCAGCGGCGACCGCCAGCAGACCGTCAGAATTGTCCGCACGGACGGGAGGGTGAGGAGCGGTCCACTCTCGTGGATGCGAAGCTCCAGTGGAGCTTCGCAAGCGACGAACGCCCGGAGCCATAGCGGAGGGCAGGAGACATGAGCGGGAACGAAACCAACACCGCCACGCCGATGCGGCTTCGCGCAGAGCCCCCGCGCGTCACCCGCCTGTCGCGCAAGGTGCTCGCCAGCGTGGGCGCAGTCGCCCTGGTAGGCATCGGCGGCGCGCTGATCTATGCGCTCCAGTCCCGTGACGCCGGTACCGGCGGCGAAGAACTCTACTCGACCGAGAACCGGCCTACCGCCGATGGTCTTGCGGGCCTGCCGCGCGACTATACCGGCCCGGTTCTCGGTCCGGCGCTGCCCGGCGACCTCGGCCGTCCCATCCTCGACGCTCAAAACCGGGGCCAGCCCGTCGTGCCGCCGACCATCACGACTCCCACCGTGGACGAAGCGGAACAACGCCGGCTGGCAGAGGAGGAAGCTGCACGAACCAGTCGTGTCTTCTTCCAGACCGGACCAGGGACGGCGGCCTCACCCGGAGGCGTGAATACAGCGAATGTTTCGGGTACCGATCTGGCAGGCCTGAACGGCCAGCCCGTCCAGCAGATCGCGCAGGACCGGCAACTCGCGTTCCTCAATGCCCCTGTCGATCGCCGGACGACGTCTTCGGATCGCGTCATGCCGCCGGCCTCGCCCTATGTGCTTCAGGCCGGTGCCGTCATACCGGCCGCGCTCATCACCGGCATCCGGTCCGATTTGCCCGGTCAGATCACTGCGCAGGTAACAGAGAACATCTACGACAGCCCGAGCGGCCGGTTCCTTCTCGTGCCCCAGGGCACCCGCATCATCGGCCAGTACGACAGCAGCGTTCAGTTCGGCCAACGCCGCGTGCTGCTCGTCTGGAACCGACTCATTCTGCCCAACGGCCGCTCCCTCGTGCTGGAGCGTCAGCCGGGCGCCGACACGCAGGGCTATGCCGGTCTCGAGGACGGCGTCGATTATCACTGGTGGGATCTCGCCAAGGCCGCCGGCCTCTCGACGCTGCTCGCGGTCGGCACCGAACTCGCGACCAGCGACGAGGATCGTCTGATCCAGGCCATCCGCGACGGGGCGCAGGACACCATCAATCAGGCCGGCCAGCAAATCATCCAGCGTCAGTTGCAGGTCGCGCCGACGCTGACGATCCGGCCGGGCTTTCCGGTCAGGATTATCGTCACCCGCGACCTAATGCTCGAACCCTACAGGAGTTGACCATGGCAAAGCTCCGTCCCCTCGTCGAGGACAAGCTCGTCAAGGTGACGGTGGAACTGCCCGCGCAGCTTCATCGCAATCTGATCGCCCATGTCGATTATCTGAACAGTCAATATGTCCATTTCTTATGGACGGGAGGTGAATCATGCCGGAATTGAAGCTTGGCCGCTTACCGAAGGTGGGTGTGGCGCGTTTGACGATCGCGCTGCCGGAACCGCTCAAGGAGGAACTCGACCAATATGCGGCCGAGCACAGCCGTCTCTATGAGCCGGTGGAAACTGCTGCATTGATCCCGCACATGCTGGAGGCGTTTCTCCGCTCTGATCGCGGCTGGCGCAGCCGCAAAGCCAGCAGCGCCCGCCAGCGTGGCGCGGCTCTTCCGGGCCAGCGGCTCGACGCGAAGTGATGAGACGCCCTCGTAGGTTCTGGATAATGCCGAGCTTCTGGCGAAATCCCTCGGTCAGCTTCCCGTTTTCTCCGGATAGGCTGACTGTCCGATGGTACAAAAGTTTATCGCAGGAGATCGGGGCTTTCGGAAACCAAGCGGAGCCCTGCCGCCCGAGTGACCTGGCGAGGTTCCTCAACTCGCGCGCCAGCTATCTTGGCATTGCAGCCGTACAATGTTGCAATTTTTGTTGAGAAATAGTGGTTGACAAATTTAAGCTATTGCAATTCTCATTGCATGAAGCGCTTTGGGAGGAGCAATGGCAATGTCCGCTGTCTCGGGTCGAAGACCCCACGAATATCCGAACATTCAGGGCGACACCAAAAGATCGACCAGCGAGGGGCGCTAAGGATGCCTCTGCTCACCTTCAAGCAAGTCGCGAAGTCCTACGGGCCCATCGAAGTGCTCAAGGGCATTGATCTTGTGGTCAACCCAGGTGAGGTCCTCGCGCTGGTTGGAGAAAACGGGGCTGGGAAATCCACCTTGATGCGGATCGCCGCCGGGCTCGCGGTGCCGACATTGGGATCGCTGCAGTTCGACGACGCTTCGGCTCCAGCCTCGCTCGTTGAGGCAGAGCGCGCCGGCATTGTCATGGTGCATCAGGAGTTTTGCCTGGCGCCGCATTTGACCGTTGCAGAGAATGTCTTCCTCGGACGTGAGCTGAAGCGCGGGTTGTTTACGGACCGCAAAGCGATGGAACGGGCCTCCGGGGCCATGCTGGCGCAACTTGGCTCCAACGTTCCGGTGGGTGCACGGCTTCGCGATCTCCCGGTTTCGGACTGGCAGATGATCGAACTCGCCAAGGCATTCGCCCGAGAGCCGAAGATCATCCTCATGGATGAGCCCACCGCTGTCCTTTCGGCGAGTGAGGCCGAGCGGCTGTTTGTGCGGATTCGCTTGTTCCGGGATGCCGGCGGCTCGGTCATATTCACGTCTCATCGCCTAGACGAGGTGAAGGAGATAGCCGACCGCGTGGCCGTGCTCCGCGACGGCCAGATCGCGAGGGTGGAAAAGGCCGATCGCATTTCCGAAGGGGAAATGGCCGAGGCGATGGTGGGCCGCCCGCTTTCCGAGATTTATCCGGCACGCGGTAATCGTTCGCATGGCGAGACGCTGATCAGCGTTGCCGGGCTCGCGGCGCCCGGCGCCGTGCAGGACGCAAGCCTCGAGCTTCGCAGAGGAGAGATCCTAGGTATCGCCGGCCTTGTCGGCTCAGGGCGCACGGAACTCTTTGAAGCACTGCTCGGACTGAGGCCGGCAAGCTGCCGATCCATCGTGATAGAAGGCGTCAAAACGCGCCTGCCTTCGGCACGCGAGGCGTGGCGGCTGAAACTCGCCTATCTGACGGAGGACCGGAAAGGCAAGGGTCTGCTCCTCGGCAAGCGGCTCGCCGAAAATGTCGCCCTGACCAAGGGGGCGGTACGCGGCGGTGCGTGGATCGACTTTCGCGCCGAGGTCGGTGACCTTAAAGCGGCGGTCCGGGCCTATGACATAAGGGCGGGCAATCTTGATGTACACGCAGGCGCGTTAAGCGGCGGTAACCAGCAAAAGGTCCTGATCGCCAAGACGCTTGCCACGGACCCTGAACTTGTCGTGTTCGACGAACCGACCCGTGGCGTCGACATCGGAGCCAAGCAGCAAATTTACGAGATCATCACCCGGTTAGCGGACGCCGGAAAAAGCGTCGTGGTCATCTCTTCCGAGATGCAGGAGATCGTCGGTCTGGCGGACCGGGTTCTGGTCATGAGGCGGGGCCGTGTCGCCGGGGAACTGACCGGTGACGACATCAGGGAATGCGAGATCATTCGTTTCGCAATGGGCCTGCAGGAGGAGGTAAACCATGTCTGACATCGCCGTAGGCGGGACGCAGAGCGACAAGACAACGGCTGCGCGGTCTCCTTTCCGCGTGCTGGAGGCGGCCGGTCCGCTAGCGGCGCTCGTTCTGCTGATGATCATCGGCGCCCTGATGAGCGACAGCTTCCTGAGCGCGGAAAACCTCTCGAACGTCTTCACGCGCAGCGCCATCATCGGCATCATCGCCATCGGAGCGACCTTCGTGATCACGGCGGGTGGCCTTGATTTATCCGTGGGCTCGCTATCGGCCTTGGTGGCCGGTGTCACGATCATCGTGATGAACAATGCGGCTGCCTATTTGGGTGGCGGCTGGTTCGTGGTTGCCGCCGGAATTCTGTTTGCTCTTGTATTCGGCGCAATTACCGGGCTGCTCAACGGTGTCATGATTGTTAAGGGCCGGGTCGAGGCCTTCATCGTGACGCTCGGCGCCATGGGCATCTTCCGCTCCGTCCTGACCTGGATTTCGGATGGCGGCTCGATCTCGCTTGACTTCTCTTTGCGCTCTGTCGCGCGCCCCATCTATTACGGTGAAATCGCCGGTATCACTGTACCCATCATACTTTTTACCGCTATGGCGGTTGTCAGCGAGGTCGCGTTGCGACGGCTGCGTTTCGGGCGCCACGTCGCGGCAATCGGGTCCAGCCGCGATGTCGCGCTCTACTCCGCCATCCCGGTCAACCGGATACGCATTCTTACCTATGTGATCCAGGGCGTTGCAGTCGCTGCAGCGACCGCCATCTACGTCCCGCGTCTCGGCACCGCAACGCCCTCCACGGGGCTGATGTGGGAACTGGAGGCAATCGCCGCTGTCATCATCGGCGGAACCGCTCTCGGCGGTGGGTTCGGCCGCATCTGGGGCACCGTCGCCGGGGTGCTGATCCTCGGCTTCATCAGCAACATCCTGAATCTGACGGGGGTCGTGAGCCCTCATCTCAACGGCGCATTTCAAGGCGCGATCATCATCATTGCGGTTCTGCTGCAGAGTGACCGCTCGCAAGGCTGACGCGCCAAGTGCTTCATTCAACCAGGGAGGTAAATCGGATGTTCCATCGACTGAAATCGGTTGTTGCCGCGGGCGCTCTTGCCCTTGCAGGTTGGTGTGGGCCAGCGCTGGCGGCCGATGCCACGATCGGCGTCTCCATTCCTGCCGCAACCCATGGCTGGACCGGCGGCCTCAACTACTATGCCCAGGACACAATCGAACGCATGAAGGAGGCATTTCCAAATATCGAATTCGTTCTGGCGACCGCATCCGATGCGACGGATCAGGTCAACGACGTGGAAGATCTCGCGGCACGCAACATCGATGCGCTTGTGATCCTGCCTTTCGAATCCGATCCGTTGACCGAACCCGTCAAGGCCGTCAAGGCGAAGGGGGCGTTCGTTACGGTCATTGACCGCGGGCTCGCCGAAGAGGGCATCGAGGATCTTTATGTTGCCGGGAACAATCGCCAATATGGCGTGACCTCCGCGCAGTACTTCCTGGACAAGTTTCCAGACGGAGCGAAAATCGTCGTCCTGCGCGGCATCCCGACCGCAATCGACAACATCCGCATCGACGCCTTCACGGAAACGCTTAAGGGAAGCAAGATCGAGATTCTGGATATGCAATACGCCAATTGGAACCCGGACAAGGGGTTCGAGGTGATGCAGGATTTCCTTCAACGCTTCCCCGAAATCGACGCGGTGTGGGCGGGTGACGACGATCCGGCGCTTGGCGCGATGGAAGCCATCCGACAGGCCGGACGCGAGAACATCACAGTGCTTGGCGGTGGGGGCATGAAAGATATCGTCAAGGCGGTCATGGACGGCGATCACGACATGATCGATGCCGATGTGCTCTATCACCCGAGCCTCATCGTGCCGGCCATCGAATTGACCACCATGAAATACGCCACCGGAGCGCCGATTAGCGGCACGTATCAACTCGCCAGCCCACTGGTCACCAAGGCGAACGCAGCCGACTACTACAATCCGGACAGCCCCTACTGAGTCTGGCGGCGAATGCCGCCAAAAATGTTCGCTGTCCTATGATGCAGATCGTCAAGCCGCGCAAACGCCTATTCGCGCGGCTTGACTTTTTTCGATTGTGGAGCGGCGCGATGGCGAAATTGCCAATTTGCCAATTTGCTCTGGCTACTGCTGAAATTCCCGCGCAATATGCAACGAAAATTGCCTAGGGACAGTCGATGCAAGGTCAAGAAATGCCGAAGGACTACGAAGCGCTCATCCGCATCATTCACGAACGGTACGACGAGATGAGCAAGTCGTATCAGCGGATCGCGGTCTATCTTACGCAGAATCCCAACGATGTTGCCGTCATGTCCCTGAATGCGATCGCCGACGCATGCGGCATACACGCGTCAAGCTTCGTGCGTTTCGCCCAAATGCTCGGCTATAACGGGTTCAAGGAACTTCAGGCGCTCTTTCAGAAACGTCTTTCGACGGCTGCCCCTGGATTCGAGGCCCGTGTCAAGGCGCTCGAGACAGAATTGAGCGATCGAGGTAACGCGGGCGGTGGGGCGTTTCTCCATGATCTCGTTTCGCGAGATATAGCTTCATTGCAGGAACTGCTGAGCAGCATCTCCGCCGAAACCATCGACAAAGCGGTCGACATGATGGAGGCGGCGGACACAATTTACCTGATCGGCCAGCTTCGTTCTGCCCCCATCGTGGAGCTCATGCGCTATATTCTGACGATGCTCGGCAAACGGGTGGTTTTGCTGGACGCCAGCGGCGGACTCGCCACGCATATGGCGCACGCAATCCGGCAAACGGATCTGCTGTTCGCGGTTTCCTTCAGGTTCTATGCTACCGAGGTGGTCAATGTGGTCGAGCAGACCGCGGCCAATAGCATACCGATTATTGCCATATCCGACTCAACGCTGTCGCCGCTCGCGAAGAACGCGAATGTGCTGTTCGCCGTCCCGGAGCATCAATATACCTTCTCACGCTCGCTCGCTGCACCAATGTGCCTGGCGCAGGCACTTACAGTGGCTTTGGCTGCGAAACTGCAGAAAGCTGACGAGCCGCGGATTCCCACCGTGACTCAACCATGAAGGTGTATGAGGCCGGAAAGGGCATGAAGCAAAAAGCGCGCCGCCGCCCAGTGCGACGGCCCTCGCCCGCGCCACAGCTGGTGTTGCAATGAAAATTGCGCAATTTGGGTGACGCAAAAATCATTAACTTCTCTATTGACTCAAGGCAAATTGCAGACCATGGTCGTCCTGCAATAAGCATTGCATAGGTCGTTGCGCTTGAAAGCGGCAGCTCTCCCTGTGTGACGCTTGTCGCGCACATCGGTCCGATGGTTCCATGGGAGGAGAAAATGGAGCGACTTTTTGCACTACTAGCGACCACCGCCATTGTTGGCGCCGTTGCGGCGCCTGCGCCCGCGCTTGCCGATGACGGCAAGAAGGTCTTCTTTTTGCTGCCGAATTCCACGACCATCCGCTTCGAAAGCCGTGATGCACCCTTCTTCGTAGAGGCGATGAAGGAGAAGGCGCCCGATGTTGAGGTGATCGTTCAGAACGGTCAAGGCGACCCCGCTCGCCAACAGCGGCTGGTCGAGGATGCAATCGCCCAAGGTGCCGATCTGATTCTGTACACTTCTTCTGATGCAAACCTCGCAGCCGGAAGTCTGAAGGCCGCCGAAGAAGCCGGCGTTCCGGTCGTGCTCTACGACCATGATGCGGTTGGCGGCAAAGCTGAGGCGCACGTGGTCTTTGACTCGCTCTCCGTTGGGCAAGCCCAAGGCAAGCGCGCCGCTGAGTTGATCGAAGCGATGGACAAGTCGCCGGTCAAGGTTGCTCGCGTCAAGGGCAATCAGGGCGAATATGGCACCGGCCAATACGAGAAAGGCCAGAATGAATTCCTTCAGCCGTTGATCGATTCCGGCAAGGTTGAGGTCGTCTGTGAGCAGTACACCCAGAACTGGGATCCCGTACTGGCCCAGTCATTTGCCGAAGACTGCCTGACCAAAACCGGGGGTGATGTCGATGTTTTTCTTGGCATGAATGACGGCACGACCGGCGGCTCTGTCGCCGCCTTGATCAGCCAGGGTTACAAGCCCGGCGACAAGCTGGTCACCGGTGGGCAGGATGCCACAGTCGAGGCGTTGCGCTATGTTGCGCAGGGCTGGCAGGACAATTCGGTCCTGAAAGACCTCAAGGTCGAAGCCACCTATGCCGCCGATGTGGTCGCTTCGATCCTTGATGGAAAAGGGGTGCCGAAGGAGCTTGTCAACGGCACGGTCAACAACCAGTACATGGATGTTCCAGCCGTTTTCCTGCCCGTCTCCAACATCACGCTCGACAATCTCCAGGATGTGGTCAAGGCCGGCGTGTGGACTTGGGCAGAAATTTGCCAAGGCATCGAAGACACGGAAGTCTGCAAGAAAAACATGTAAGCGGAGTTCGACCGGGATGGGGGCGGCAGGAGGCGCTGCCCCCATTCACGTTCGACTGGGAGGAATCATGACTGCTACGGTGACGGATCAACCGGTCCGAAATGCGCGGGTGGAAGCAAGCGGCGCCCCCCTGATTTCCATGCGCAATATTCACAAATCGTTCGGATCGCTTCATGCACTGCGCGGCGCGTCGATCGACGTGCATGCGGGCGAGGTCGTGGCGCTTGTAGGCGACAACGGTGCTGGCAAATCCACGCTCGTGAAGGTCATGGCGGGCGTGCACAGCTTCGATTCCGGCGAGTATTTGTTCAAGGGTAAGGCTGCCAACATCAGCACTCCGTCCGACGCGACGGCGCGTGGCATTCAGACGGTCTATCAGGATCTCGCTCTCTGCAACAACCTCGACGCGGTTCAGAACCTCTTTCTTGGACGCGAGCTTACCGGTTCCAGTTGGTTCGGACGGCGCATTCAGCGCGCTGAATGCGAGGTTCGTGCCCGTGAGGTTCTCACACGCATGCGGCTGGGCAATCTTTCACTGACAAGACCCGTTGGCGCCATGTCAGGCGGCCAGCGCCAGAACATTGCCATAGCCCGTTCCATTCTATGGAAACCCGAGGTGGTGATCTTCGATGAGCCGACAGCAGCGCTCAGCCATTCGGCCGCCGAGCAGGTTGCTTCGTTGATCCGGTCTCTGGCTGACGATGGTCTCGGTATCGTGGTCGTGAGCCATGACATTCATCATTTCGTCGTAAATTCGACGGACCGGATTGAAGTTATGCGTCTGGGATCGAATGTCGCCAGCTTCAAGTCCCGAGAAGTTACCGGAGAGCAAGTGGTCAACGCGATGGTCGGCGGCAATGAAGATGTCAACCTTGCAGGTTGAATCCATGTGCCCCTTCAATCCCAGTATCCGGAATTCGCAAAATGTCTGATATCGCTTCAAATATCTCAGCTCCATCGCCTGCGCCCAAGCGCAGCTTTGGCGAACTGCTGTCGACCGACTTGCGCGCGCTTCCCATCGTCATCGGTCTCATCGCCTTGTTTGTGTTTTTCGCGGCACAAAACGATGTGTTCCTCACACCGCGCAACCTGTCCAACCTGCTGGTGCAAAGCACCGTGGTCGGCATCATGGCGCTGGGCATCATGTTTGTTCTGCTGGTCAAGGAGATCGATCTGTCCATTGCCGCGATCAACGGCATCACGGCGGTGCTCATGGCCAAGCTCATCGTGGAGTTCGGTTTTTCGCCCTGGCTGGCGGTCCCGGTCGCTATTGTAGTTGGTAGTGTGATCGGCAGCCTGTCGGCGCGATGGGTAACCTTTGTCGGGGTTCCGTCCTTTGTGGTGACCCTTGGTCTCGGTTTGGCTCTCAACGGATTGCAGCTCATTTTGCTGCCGCAGACTGCCCGCTACGGCCTGTTGGGAACGGGGATTGAAAATATTGCCCAGATCAAGATTGCCGGAGCGGCGGCTTGGGGTGTCTATATAATCGGCATGGTTTGTTTTGCTGCCTTGGTTCTCTCTGGCCTGGCTCGCCGCAAGCGCCATGGACTTGAGGTCTCGATGGCAACGGGCCTGGTCCTGCCGCTGGGCGGTGCCGCTGTCTTCGGAGCTGTCGTGGTCGCACTCCTCAATGCGCATCAGGGTATTCCTTTGGTCGTGCTGGTCTTTGCGATTCTCCTGGGTGTCGGTGGTTATGTCCTGAAGGAAACGCAATTCGGACTTTACCTCTATGCCGTTGGCAACAATGACGAGGCCGCGCGTAGAGCAGGGGTCAAGGTGCCGCGCATCAAGATGGCTGCCTTCGCCATTGCCGGCGGCGTAGCCGCGCTTGCGGGCGTGATCGCGGCATCGCGCACCCTCGGTGTCGGCGTTTTCTCCGGTGGTGGTGTCGGCGGTGGTACCCTGCTGCTTGAATCCATCGCAGCAGCGGTCATTGGCGGTGTTAGTCTCTTCGGAGGTCGTGGTTCAATCCATGCCGCACTGCTTGGAGCGCTTGTCATCGGCACCGTGCAAAACGGTCTCAATCTGATGGGCGTCGAAAACGAAGTTCGCCTGATCGTGACAGGCCTTCTTCTCGTGCTTGCCGTCTCCATCGATAAGCTGATCGAAAAGGCGACCGGGCAGCAAAGTTTCTGAGTTCCAAGTTTTGGAGTGATCGATGAGCGCCATCCGCTTTTCCCTCAATCGAACCTGCTCGCCACAGATGACGCTCGAGCAGTTTGTTGCCCTCGCGCATGCGGTTGGCGTTGAGGCCGTCGAGGTCCGCAATGACATCGCCGGGCGCGAATTCGCCAACGGCATGGACGCGCTAAGCTTGCGGGCGATTCTTTCGGACGCCGGTTTAAAGCTCGCGTCGATCAACGCGCTGCAACGCTTCAACGACTGGACCGATGCCCGCGCTGAAGAAGCGCTGCAATTGATCCGATACGCGGCTGCTCTTGGTGCGCCGGGAATCGTCATGTGCCCCGTCATCGAGGCTGACCATGGCTGGTCCGAGGCGGACCTTGAGCGAAAGCTGCGTCAGTCCCTTCGCGCGCTACGGCCCATGTTCCTGGACCATGGCGTCATCGGCTTTGTCGAGCCCCTTGGCATGAAGGACAGCACGATGAAAATGCAAGAAGCAGCGGTGGCGGCCGTGAGCGATATCGGCGGCTGGGATGCTTTCCAGATTTGCCACGATACGTTTCAGTTCTACCGTTGCGGCGACACACGGATGTTTCCCGAACATATCGGGCTCGTCCACATTTCCGGGATCGCACGGGAGGACCTCCCGCCCCACGAATTGACGGAGCCCGATCGCGGGTTCGTCTTTGCCGGTGACCGCGCAGGCAACATCGGGCAGCTCCGCACGCTTATCGAAGGTGGCTATCAGGGATACATCTCTGTCGAACCCTTCAATCCTGACGTTCAACTAGATCCCGAGATCACCGCTCACCTGAAAGCCAGCATCGACCACGTGTCCGACGCCTGTGGCCTTCCTGCGACGGCCTGAACGCCTTAACGCATGCTACCGGTACGATCAGGATGTGCGCTCTGTCCAATTGTACTGCGTCGTTCCGATTCCAAGTCATACCGCCGGTCGACGAGCGAAGAGATCGTTTTTCGCACAAGATAACGCCCTGCGTCCCGTTGAATGGAAAGCAGGGCGTTGAACTGCGATAAGGTTCGCGGCTGAGTTCAAAGGGTGAGCGGTTCGTCGGGTACCGGCATTCCACCGGCCGCCGCACCCCAGACGGTCTGGTCGAAATTGACCACCGAACCGGTCATCAACCCGGCGTCATCGGACACGAGGAAATTGACGGCGCGGGCGGCCTCCTCCGGGTCCACGAGACGGCCGAAGGGAAGCTGGGCGGCCGCCTTGGCCTCCCACTCCGGATCGCCCGTTTCGGCCGCCTGTAGCTCCCGTTCGTGGTCGGAGGCCATCCAGCCCACATTCAGCTGGTTGACGCGGATACGGTTCTTCATCACCGAGAATGCCGTATTGCGGGTCAGTGTCGACAGGGCGCCCTTGGAAGCGCAGTAGGCATTGATGAAGGGCTGCCCGGCATGTTCGGAGATTGAGCCGATATTGCAGATCGCTCCTTCGATGCCGTCACGGATCATGCGGCGGATAGCTTCCTGCATCAGGAAATAGGGTCCGCGCACGTTGATGGCGAACAACCGGTCGAACAGCTCTGGCGAGGTGTCGAGGATTGTACCGCGATCCGTGAGCGCGCCCGCGTTCACCAGCACGTGAATCTTCGCGAAGACCCGCTCGGCTTCCGCCATGACATGGCGGCAATCCTCGACGCTCCCCAAATCGGCGCGCACGAAATGCACTTTGATGCCGGTATCACGCGTGATGGCGTCGGCAACCTGTTGGCCCTTGGCCTCATTGCGGCCGAGCGTCACGATGCCAGCGGCCCCCGCCTCCGCCAGGCGACGGGCGATGGCGGCGCCGAGACCTTGGGTTGAGCCGGTGACCACGCAGACCTTTCCATCCATGCGGTTCATGTCAATTCTCCACCGTATAACCGGCCGCCGCCATGACCCGCAGGAGCTCCCTGTGACCAACCTTGGCCATTTCGAGCGGCGGGTTAGGTTTCGGATCCTGTTCGGCTTCGACGACGAACCAGCCTTCGTAACCGTAGGAAGCCAGCCGCTTTACGATGGCCTCGAAATCGAGCGAGCCGTCACCGGGAACCGTGAAAGCGCCCTTGATCACTGCGTCAAGGAAGCTTTCGCGTATGCGGTCGAGTCCGTCGATAACGCCCATCCGCACATCCTTGGTGTGGACATGGGAAATGCGGGCATGGTGCTTGTCGATCACCCGCAGCACGTCGCCCCCGGCGAAGGCCATGTGGCCGGCGTCATAGAGAAGCGGCAGGCCTTCGCCGGAGTGCTTCATCAAAAGGTCGAGTTCGTCCTCGGTCTCGATGGGCGCGGCCATATGGTGGTGATAGGCGATCGGCATGCCCTGATCGACGCACCATTCGCCGAAAGCGGTCATCTTACGGCCGTAGGTCTTGATCTCATCCTCGGTGAGGCGGCGCTTGGTGGCGAGTGGGGCGGAGCGATCCCCCTGGATCGTGCCGGCCGTTTCACCATAGACGATGCAGGGTGCACCCACCGCTTTGAAGAGCGCCATTTGCTGGGCGATGCGATCTTTTTCTGCTTCGATATCGCCATCGAGCAGCAGGCCGGAGAACCAGCCGCCGCAGACGCTCATGCCGTGGCGCGCCAGGACCGGCTGCAACTCGGCCGCATCCATGGGGAAGCGCCGCCCGGTCTCCATGCCGGTAAAGCCCGCCTCGCGGGCTTGGCGCAAGCATTCTTCAAGCGAGACATCGTCGCTCAGTTCCGGCAGATCGTCATTCCACCATGCGATCGGCGCAATACCAAGTTTGGCTTTCATGTAAATTAGACCCCGATACGCTGTTTGCTGCGGATTTCCAGTTGATGCGCGCGCGCCTTCTGGACGCTCTCGCGGTTGGAGACTTCTGGAACGCCGACATCCCAGTCGGCATCGCCCGGCACCCATTCGAAAGCGTGAGTGACAATAGAGATCACCGTGGTACGGTCAGTCGTCTGCGCCCATTCCATCGCGGCTTTCAACTCAGCAAGGCTTTCGCAGTGCCGTGTCAGCGCGCCCATGGCTTCGGCGTGCTTGGCGAAGTCGACATGGAGAGGGTTTTGCCTGTCCTTGATCCGGCAATCCGTGAGCAGGTTGTTGAAGCCAGGTACGCCCTTGAAGTTCTGCAGGCGGTTGATGACGGCAAAACCGCCATTGTCGCAAACCACGACGATCATCTTGTGGCCGGTCAGGACCGTCGAATAGATGTCGGAGTTCATCATCATGTAAGTGCCGTCGCCCACCATGACGATCGGGGTGCCGTCGCCTGCTTTGGCCATGGCATGGCCCCAGCCGGCTGCGATCTCATAGCCCATGCAGGAGAAACCGAACTCGCAGTCGAAGGTGCCAGGGTTCTTGACCCGCCAGCCCTTAGTGACTTCTCCGGGCAAGCCGCCAGCGGCGGTAATCAGCGTATCGGCCGGCTTGGCTGCTTCATTCACGACATGGACGACCTGCGCATAGGTGGGCACGGGCGCGTTGGTCGGCGCCTGATGCTTGTCGAGCAGCTTGTTCCATTCGGCAAAGAGGGTTTGTGCCTGCTTCATATGGGCCGGATCGGCCGTCCAGTCACCAAGCGCCGCGTCGAGTTCTCCGACCGTCTCCAGCGCGTCGCCGACGACCGAAAGCGCCCGGTGCTTTGTCGCATCGAAGCGTGCGGTATTGATCGAAATGAACTTGGCCAGCCTGTCAAAGGCCGTCCATGAACCGGTCGTGAAGTCCTGAAGCCGCGTTCCGATGGCAAGTATCACATCCGCCTCGGCCGCGAGTGCGTTGGCGGATGTCGAGCCGATGATCCCGATCGGCCCGGCGTGAGCCGCGTGGTCGTGGGTAAGAGTGCCCTTGCCGGCGATGGTTTCCACGACCGGAATGCCGTGTCGAGTCGCAAATTCGGCTACGGTCTCTTCCGCCAGCGAATAGCGGACACCGCCGCCGGAGATGATGAGCGGCTTTTTCGCCGTCTTCAGCAATTCCGCGGCCTCGGCGATCTTCTGGCGGTCGGCGCGCGGGCGCGGTACGGACCAGACGTTCGGCTTGAAGAATGCCTCCGGGTAGTCGCATGCCCTTTCCTGCGTGTCCTGGCAGAGGCTGATAAAGGCCGGGCCGCAATCGGCGGGGTCCAGCATTGCCGCAACCGCCTGGGGGAGAGAGGAGATGATCTGTTCAGGCAGCGTGATGCGGTCCCAATAGCGGCTGACAGCCTTGAAGGCGTCATTGACCGTTACGGTCGGATCCCCGAAATGCTCTACCTGCTGGAGCACCGGATCTGGCACACGGTTGGCAAAGGTGTCGCCCGCCAGCAAAAGGACAGGCAAGCGATTGGCATGCGCCACACCCGCAGCCGTAACCATATTGAGCGCGCCCGGCCCGATGGATGACGCCGCAACCATAAGCTGTCGGCGCCTTTTCGCTTTCGCAAAGCCAATTGCCGCGAGTGCCATGGATTGCTCATTCTGGCCGCGCCAGGTGGGCAACTGGTCCTGAACGGCTTCTAGCGCCTCGGAAAGGCAACTGACATTGCCGTGTCCGAATATGCCGAATACCCCGGCAAACAGCGGAACACGGTCGCCGTCGATTTCGGTGAATTGGTTGCACAGATAGCGCACGAGCGCCTGTGCCATGGTCAATCGGATGGTGCCTTGGCCCATCGTGACTCCTCCCTTGCTGATGCATTTCCCAAATCTTACGAAATGCGTATTGACAAATCAATAGATATGCAATGAACATTGCAGAAATTTCCTTGGGAGGAGCTCATGTTGAAGATCGCCGTACTCGGCTGCGGGCGGATTGGCCGAATGCATGCCGCGAACATCGCCGCCCATCCGCGCGCTGAATTGGCTGCCGTATTTGACATCCATCGTGCATCGGCTGAGCAGGTTGCGGCCCACTACGGTGTTGTCGCGGCTGAATCGGCGGACGAGGTATTCGCCTCAACCGCTGTCGATGCTGTTCTGGTAGCTACGGTTACTGAGACACATGCCGACTATATCGAGAAGGCGGTGGCCGCCGGCAAGCCGGTACTATGCGAAAAGCCGATCGACCTCAGTCTGGATCGGGTCAACAGATGTGCCGACGCGATTAGGTCCAAAGACGTCCCGGTGCAGATCGGCTTCAATCGGCGCTTCGATCCCGGCCACCGTGCGGCATGGAATGCCGTCCGGTCTGGCGAGATCGGCGAGCTGCACCAGGTCATCATCAGTTCCCGCGATCCCGGCATGCCGCCGCGCTCCTACTACGAGACGGCCGGTGGATTGTTCAGGGACATGACCATCCATGATTTCGATCTTGCCCGCTTCATGCTGGGCGAGGAGCCGGAGGAGGTGTTCGCCGTCGGCGGGCGCCTGATCGACCCGACCTTGATGGACGAACTCAATGACTATGACAGCGTCATGGTCATCATGCGAACGGCAAGCGGCAAGCAGTGCCACATCAACAATTCGCGCACCTCAACCTATGGCTACGACCAGCGGGTCGAGCTTCTGGGTACCGCCGGTATGGTGATCAGCGGCAACCGCAAGCCGCATGAACTGCGGCGATACGGTGCCGTCAGTGTCGACGCGGCTGAACCCTATCTCAATTTCTTCATCGAGCGTTACCGTGAAGCGTTCGACGCGGAAATCCATGCCTTTGTCGACTGCATTGAGAAGGGCGAAGCACCGCAGGTCGGCTTCGAGGACGGGCGCCAGGCGCTGGTGCTGGCCGAAGCCGCCATGAAATCGGCGGTCGAGGGCCGCTTCGTAAAAATCAGCGAGATCGGATAGGGCGATGTACCAGAACTTCGGATTGTTCATTGATGGCAAGTGGCGCGGCGCGTCGGACGGCGGAACCTCGCCGGTAATAAGTCCGGTAACGGAGAAACCGCTCGGGGAGGCTCCGGTCGCCGCGTCGCCCGACACGGAAGAGGCGCTGGCAAGTGCAGCACGCGGCTTTGCCGCCTGGAAATCAAGGGGCGCCTTCGAGCGCGCGGACGCTCTGCACGCGATCGCCGATGAGATGTTTCGCCGCAAGGACGAGGCGATGCGGATGATCTCGAGCGAGACGGGCAAGCCGCTCGCCCAGTCTGAGCGCGAATGGGGGCTCGCGATCGATCAGTTCCGCTGGTGCGCGGAGGAGGCGCGCCGTATCTATGGTCGTGTCATCGAATCCCGGGTGCCGGGCGGCCGGTTCGAGGTGTTGCACGAGCCTGTCGGCATCGCCGCGGCCTTCACCGCCTGGAATTTTCCTGCTGCATTGGTTGCCCGCAAGGTCGCACCGGCTCTTGCCGCCGGTTGCTCGATCATCATCCGCCCATCGAGTCAGACGCCAGGCGTGGCCATGGTGATGGTCGACTGCATGCGCGCCGGCAATCTGCCGGCAGGCGCGGTCAATCTCGTCGTGGGGCCGACGAGCACGACCTATACGCCGATCATGGCGTCACCCGCTGTGCGCAAGGTCTCGCTTACCGGCTCCACTCGCGTCGGCCAGCAGATGATCCGTGACGCGGCCGACACGGTGAAGAAGGTCTCGATGGAACTCGGCGGCAATGCGCCGCTGATCGTCTTCGACGATGCCGACCTTGAGACCGCGCTCAATGTTTCCGTTCCGACCAAATACGCCAATGCGGGGCAGGTCTGCGTGACGCCGGACCGTTTCTTCGTCCATGAAAGCCTGCACGACGCCTTCGTCGAGGGCTTCGCCGCCCGCGCCAGGGCGCTGAAGCTCGGAGACGGCTTGGACCCGTCGGTCGAGATGGGGCCGTTGATCAACGCGGGCCGTCTCGCGGAGATCGAGCGCATCGTCGCGGAAGCGGAAAAGGCTGGTGCGAGGCTCGTCGCGGGCGGACGGCGTGCGAGCGCCTTCAATGCCGGCCATTTCTTCGAGCCTACGGTTTTGACCGACATCACTGACGACATGCGCGTGTTCTCGGACGAGAACTTCGGCCCCATCGCCGCCATCACCCGCTTCTCTTCTGACGACGAGGCCCTCGCTCGGGCCAACGCCTCCGAGATGGGGCTTTCCGCCTATGCCTTCACGCGCAACCCGGCGCGAGCCCGGCGCGTCGTCGCCGAGCTGAAGGCGGGCATGGTGGGCATCAACAGCTTCGCGTTGGCCGCGTCCGAGGCTCCATTCGGCGGCACCAAATATTCCGGGATGGGCCGGGAGGGCGGCATCGAAGGAATCGGCGACTATCTCGACACCAAGCTCGCCCAGATTGTGATGTGAGGAGGCAACGTTGATCAAGAACAAGCTCAAGCAGATATGGTCCGAGGGCAGGCCGACGATCAACGGCTGGCTCTCCATCGGCAATCCCTTCACGGCCGAGATCATGGCGGCGCAGGGTTATGACAGCATCACCATCGACGTCCAGCATGGTGCGCTCGATTACTCCATGCTGTTGCCGATGTTCCAAGCGATGCGCGCCTCCGGCGTCGTGCCGATGGCCCGTGTGCCCTGGCGTGAGCCCGGCATCATCATGAAGGCGCTGGATGCTGGCGCGATGGGCATCATTTGCCCGATGGTCAACACGGCGGAGCAGGCCGCGGAATTCGTCAGCTTCCTCCGTTACCCCCCAATGGGACAGCGCAGTTTCGGTCCCACGCGAGCGTCCTTCGCCCATGGCGGCATATACGGTCTCGATGCCAACGACGAGATTCTTGCCTTCGCCATGATCGAAACAGCCGATGGCATGGCCAATCTTGACGCCATCGCCGCCACGCCGGGGTTGGACGGCATCTATGTCGGTCCGGCCGATCTGACGCTGGGACTGGCACAAGGTCGGCTCGCGCCGGGCTTTGACCGAGAGGAGCCGGAAATGATCGAGGCGCTTCAACGGATCGTCGCAGCTTGCAAGAAGGTTGGCATTCGCGCCGCGCTCCATTGCGGTACGGCCGACTATGCGGCACGCGCGATAAAATGGGGCTTCGACATGACGACGGTTTCAGGGGATTCGCGTCTGCTTGCCGCGGCGGCTCAGGCCAGTGTGGCCCGCTTTCGCGAGCTAACGAGCGCCGAGGCACTCGCTGCTGAAGCCGGCAAAGGAGGTTATTGATGCCTCATGTCCTGATTGCTGGAAAGCTCCACCCCAGCGGGATCGAACTTCTTAGCTCTGCGCCTGGCATTACTTTTGACTATGTCGAGGAGGTGTCCGAGGAGAGCTATGCTCCGCTGATCGGCAGGGCCGATGGCCTCGTCATCCGCACCCAGCCGCTGTCCGCACAGACTATTGCGCAGGCGGAAAGGCTGAAGATCGTTTCCCGCCACGGGGTCGGTTATGACGCTGTGGATCTCGCCTCGCTCAACAGCCGCAAGATCGCGCTCGCTATCGTCGGCGACGTGAATTCGGTTTCCGTGGCCGAACACGCGATGATGCTGCTTTTGGCTGCGGCCAAGCGGGCGGTCCGCGCTGATCGTTCTGTGCGTGTAGGCAATTGGAGCTGGCGGAACGGCTTGGAGGCTTGTGAACTCTCGGGCGGACGGCTTCTGGTCATCGGGTATGGCCGCATAGGACGACACCTCGCACGCATGGCCGCAGCGTTCGGCATGGAAGTGCGAGCGCATGATCCGTTTCTCGAAAAGCAGGGCTGGCCTGAGGGTCCGGTTGCGCCGGCGAGGGACCTACGCGAAGGGCTTGGCTGGGCCGATGCGGTTTCCGTCAACGTGCCGAAAGCTGAGCGGCCGGTGATCGGCGCGGAGGAGCTTGCGGTGATGAAGCCGACCGCCATCCTTGTGAACACCGCGCGCGGTGGCGTCGTGGATGAGGCTGCGCTGATTTCGGCGCTGCAGGACGGTCGCATCGCTGCGGCTGGTATTGACGTCTTCGACGAGGAACCGCCGGCGGCTGACAATCCCTTCTTTGCCCTGGATCAAGTGATCCTGAGTCCACACATCGCCGGCCTGACTGCCGAGTGCGGTGAGCGGATGGCGGTCTCCTCGGTACAGAACGTTCTGGATTTCTTCGCCGGCAGGATCGACCCGGCGCTCGTGGTCAATGGAGCCCAACTGAATGGCAAGTAATAAGCCTCAACTCAAGATCGGCCTGATCGGCACCGGCTTCATGGGCAAGACTCATGTGTTCGGATTTGCGGCGGCCCAACGTGTTTTTGATCTGCCCTACGACCTGATCCTGCATACTGTTGCCGACCAGACCGAGGCGCTCGCGGCTCAAGCGGCGCGCATGCTCGGTTTCGCCCGCTCAAGTGGCGATTGGAGGAGCCTGATCGAGGATCCAGAGGTCGACGTGATCGATATCACGGCTCCAAATGCCCTCCACAAGGAAATGGCGCTGGCGGCCATCGCCGCAGGAAAACATGTTTATTGCGAGAAGCCTCTCGCCCCACTGGCCGTCGATGCGCGACAGATGACAGACGCGGCAGAGGCCAAGGGCGTCAAGACCCAGGTAGGCTTCAACTATCTTTGCAATCCCATGTTCGCGCTTGCGCGCGAGATGATCGCGAGCGGTGAACTCGGCGAAATCCGCAGCTATCGCGGTGTTCATGCCGAAGACTACATGATGGATGCCGCGAGCCCCTTCACCTTCCGTCATGATCCGGCGGGCGGCGGTGCGCTTGCTGATTTGGGCAGCCATGCTCTCGCCACAGCGGAATTCCTGCTTGGACCCATCGAACGGGTGATGGGCGACGTTGTCACCGCGATCAAGAGCCGTCCCGACGGCAAGGGCGGACGCCGCTCCGTCGAGGTTGACGATATCGGCCGCGCGTTCCTGCGGTTCGCCAACGGCGCCTCCGGGACGATCGAAGCCAGCTGGATCGCAACCGGCCGAAAGATGCAGCATGACTTCGAGGTCTATGGCACCAAGGGTGCGCTCGTCTTCACTCAAGAGCGCTTCAACGAACTGCATTTCTACAGCACCGCCGACGCAAGTGGCCGACGTGGCTTCCGCCGTATCGAGGCGGGGCCGGATCATGACCCTTACGGCCTGTTCTGTGTCGCCCCCGGCCATCAGCTCGGCTTCAACGACCTGAAGGCGATTGAGGTCGCGCGTTTCGTGGAAGCAATCGCTGGCAAACACGCGGAGCCATTTAATTTCCGTGCCGGTTTTCGCGTTCAGCAACTTGTGGAGACAATCCACCGTTCGGCCGACGAAGGTAGGTGGACTAGCGTCGAGTGATACCGGGGATCCATATGTGGACGGCCCCGTGGTCGCAAGGTTTAAGTTCGCAGGTGCTCCGGATCGCTTGCGGTCATA
>NZ_JBSXNB010000009.1:0-191103 GCF_054073275.1 Pannonibacter sp. Q-1 | reverse complement strand
GAAGCCTGCTCCGGCGCCTGAACTTAACCATCTGACAAAAATAGCCTTTCCTAGCTATCTATGTCAGCCCCTTTCGAAGCTCACCACGACGGTCTCAAGCCTCGTCGGCGACCTGAACAATGCTTCCAACGTGCTGACGGTGGGCGCGGACGACACCAGCGCCAAGAGCACCGCCGTTGCGGCCGCCTCCGAGGAAGCGGCTGCCAACGTGGAAGCTGTTGCCTCTGCTGCCGAAGAGCTGCTGGCCTCCGTTTCGGAAATCCGCCGCCAGATGGAACAGTCTGCCGGGATCGCCGGTCAGGCCGTGCATCAGGCACAGGCCACCAATGGCAAGATCGAAGCACTGGCCGATGCCGCCAGCCGCATCAATGAGGTGGTGGCGCTGATCCAGGCCATTGCCGAGCAGACCAACCTTCTCGCCCTCAATGCCACCATCGAGGCGGCCCGTGCCGGCGAGGCCGGCCGCGGATTTGCGGTCGTGGCTGCGGAAGTGAAGGAACTGGCCAACCAGACGGCCAAGGCGACGGAGGAAATCTCCAGCCAGATCCAGTCGGTCCAGTCGGAAACGGCCAATGCGGTGAAGGCCATTCAGGAGATCTCCTCGACCATCGAGCAGATCAACGAAATCTCCGGCAGCATCCAGGTTTCCGTGGATCAGCAGGGCCTTGCGACCACCGAAATCGCCCGCAACATTCAGGAAGCCTCCAACGGCACACAGGAAGTGACGCGCAACATCGTCGCCGTGTCCGCTTCAGCCAACGAAACCGGCGAAACGGCCCGCAAGGTCAGCTCCTCGGCCGCAATCCTCCAGCAGGAGGCAAGCGAGCTGCGGCAGGAAGTGGAGCAGTTCCTTCGGGACATCCGCCAGAGCGCCTGACCGGCCGCAGCATCCAACGCAAACGCGCAGCCCCGGCATCCGCCGGGGCTGTTGCCGTTTCAGCGCGGCTTCAGACCTGCAAGAACGAAAGCCCCGCCGGCAAAGAACACGAGGATCACCGCCATGCCTGCCGCCTGACTGGCGGTGGCTGTGGTGACAAGGGCGACGGCCAGCGGCGCAAGGAAGCTGGTCACCTTGCCCGACAGCGCGAGAAGGCCGAAGAACTGGCCCTGACGTCCCTCCGGCGCCAGATGCACCAGAAGGCTGCGCGCCGCCGACTGCAACGGCCCTGCCAGCGCGCCGATGCAGCCGCCGAGCACGAGGAACATCAGATCCGGCAGGGACCCGAACAGCGCGCCGGGGGCGGCAGGCGTTACATCGAAGACGAAGAACACCGTGTCCCGGTCCACCGAAACAAGGCCGAGGCCGCACAGGATGAGACCGCCAAGCGCCCCCAGAATGACCTTGCGCGAACCGATAAGGTCGTCCAGCCAGCCGCCGGTCAGCGCGCCGATGGTGCCGGTGATGGTGAGCAGGATGCCGAAGGTGCCGATCTGGATCGTGCCCCAGCCGAGCACACCGGCCGCATAAATACCGCCAAAGGCAAACAGCGCCACCAGCCCGTCGTTGTAAAGCATGTTGGCGATGAGGAACCGCCCCACGCCGGGCACCTGCCGCAGGTCTGCAAGACTGCGGCGCAGGGAAGCAAGGCCCTGCCGGACAGCGGCTTTCACCCCCATGCGGCGCGGCTCATCGGGCGTGAAAAGGAACATCGGCAGCACGAAGACGAGGAACCACAGCGCCGAAAACGGCCCCGACGCCCTGTCCCCTTCGCGCGCGGCCGGATCAAGCCCGAACAGCGGGTCCGCACCCAGCAGGGTCTTGCCCGTTTCCGGATTGGCCGCCATGAAGCCAAGCACGATGACGAGGCTGATCAGGCCGCCCAGATAGCCGACCGCCCAGCCTGCGCCCGACAGGCGTCCGAGCCTGTCACGCGCCACCAGCGAGCCCATCATGGAATTGTTGAAGACCGTGGCGAACTCGATCGCGAGCGTGCCCAGCGCGTAGCCCGCCAGCGCCACGGCAATGCCGTAGCCGGTGCCGGGAACGGCCCACCACAGGGCAAGGCAGGACAGCACGTAAGGCACGGCCAGAGCCGCGATCCAGGGCTTGCGTGCCCCGCCTGCATCGGCAACGCAGCCAAGGAACGGGGCGAGCAGCGCAATGGCAAGCCCCGCCGCCGAGGTGGCATAGCCCCAGAGGGCCTGCCCTTCCGCCGGGGTGGCGGCAAGGGCGGAGGCAAAATAGGGCGCGAAGACGAAGGTCGTCACCAGTGTGAAGAAGGGCTGGGCTGCCCAGTCGAACAGAACCCAGCCAGCGACGCCGGCAGCCCCTGCCTTCCGCCCTGCGGTGCTCATCAAGCGGCTCAGTAGTCGCCGAGCTTGATATCGGGGGTGTAGTCGCCCGGCACTTCCTTGGTCACGGCCTGGCCGCAGACGACGATGCCGCGGGTGGCATCAAAGGTCAGCTGCGGCGCACCGGCCAGCTCCCAGCCCTTGTTGAGGGCCTGCGTGACACGGTGGCAGAACTGGCTGTCGTCGGGGCCGGTGATGAAGCGGTAGAGTTTCATGGCAATCTTTCCAGGAACAAGAACTGCTCCGGCATATCATTCCTGCGCAGATGCCGCCATGGCCTTGGCAATGGCCAGCACCCTCAGCCCCATGTCCGCATGCAGCCGCTCCACCATCTTGCCGTCGATCTGGATCGCCCCCTTGCTGGCATTTTCCGGCAGGGCGAAGGCATCGTTGATCTTCTGCGCCCAGGCGATTTCCGCCTCCGAGGGCGAAAAGGCGGCATGGCAGGCGTCGATCTGCTTGGGATGGATCAGCGTCTTGCCGTCCATTCCCATCTCCGCCCCTTGCGCGCATTCGGCGGCAAAACCGTCCAGATCGTTGAAATCATTGTAGACACCGTCAAGGATATCAAGCCCGCCCGCCCTTGCTGCGGCCACGCAGGTCATCAGCCAGGGCATCATCACGGCCCGGCCCGGCAGCAGGCGGGCGCGGGTTTCCTTGGCCAGATCATTTGTGCCCATGACGAAGCAGGTGAGGCGTGTTTCCGGGTCCCGCCCCGCCGAGGCAATGCTGGCCGCATGCAGCATGGCGAGCGGCGTTTCCATCATCGCCCAGAGTTTCACGGAGGCAGGGGCGCCTACCAGCTTCAGCCGGTGCGCCACGCGTTCCACATCCGCAAGGGACGAAACCTTGGGCAGGAGGATGGCATCGGGGGCTGCGGCAATCGCCGCCTCCAGATCCGCCTCGCCCCATTGGGTATCAAGCCCGTTGATGCGGATCACCGCCTCGCGCCCCGCAAAGGCCCCGGCCGTCACGGCCTCGCAGACCTGCTGGCGGGCGGCTTCCTTGGCATCGGGCGCCACGGCATCCTCCAGATCCAGCAGCAGGCAGTCCACGCCGAGGCTGCGCGCCTTTTCCAGCGCCCGGCCGTTGGAGCCGGGCATGTAGAGCGCCGAGCGGCGGGGCTTGAAGCTTGCGGTCACGGGCGGTCCTCCTGCGGGTCTTTGCGGCACTGCGTTTCTGCAGTGCAAAAGCTGGAGCGCAAAAGCTAGACGGTGGCCGCCGCTTTTTCCACTCGCCTTTCGGCGGGTATCTCCTGGGTATCTTTTCGGGGCTCCCAGGTGCAGCAGCGCAGAGCCGCCCAAAATAAAACCCGGCGAAAACGCCGGGTTCACACATGCCAGAGCTGCCGCGTCCAGTAAGACAGCAGATTGACCGCTCAGGCTGACAGGCGGCGCTGTTCGCGGACGACGCCATGGATGGCGTCACGCACGGCCTGACGGATATCGGCCAGCGAGAAGGGCTTGGTGATGACATCATGCACCAGCTCGTCGAGGCCGTTGGCCCGTTCACGCTGGTCGGCAAAACCGGTCATCAGCAGGATCGGCAGGCTCGGCCAGTCGCGGGCGGTGGCCAGCGCCAGGGCGATGCCATCCATCACCGGCATCTTGATGTCGGACAGCAGCAGATCGAAGCTGCCTCTCTCGCGGACAAGCGTTTCCAGCGCCGCTCCGCCATCTTCCGAGGCGCAGACGGTGTGGCCATCCAGTTCAAGGGCGCGTTTCACAAAGCTGCGAACCGCCTCGTCATCTTCCGTCAGAAGAATCCGGGCCATATCACACTCCCGTTGTTTCGCGAGGGGGTGTAGCCTCTTCCCCGGCCACATACCCGATGAAGGGCAACTGCCGCCAGGCGTGCCCCATGTCCATCCCGTAACCCACCACAAACTTGTCCGGACAATTAAAGCCCACATAGTCAGCCTGAATATCGGCCTTTCTGTGATACGGTTTGTCCAGCAGTGCGGCGACTTTGACCGAACGCGCGCCCCTTTCAAGAAGCCTGTCCTTGGCGAACTTCAGGGTACGTCCGGATTCCAAAATATCATCCGCCAGTATGATATCGCGATCCTTAACAAGACTTTCAACGTCACGCAGAACCTGAACATTTCCAGAGCTTACGGTCCCTGCCCCGTAGCTGGATAAATGCATGAACTCCATTTCGAGTTCCAGGCCGGCACGGTGCATGGCACGCACCAGGTCGGCGGCAAAGATGAAGCTGCCCTTGAGCACAGCCACGACCAGCAGCTGATGCGGACGGGAAGAAGCCACTTCGCTGGCAAGGCTTTCGACCCGTGCGGCGATCTCGGCTTCATCGTAAAGGGTATGGATCACCGGCTTCATCTTGTTGCTTCTGCTGCTTGTCCTGAGCGGCGGTCCACAAAGCGGACCTGAATATCTGCGGCGTCTGCGGGAGGATCTGTCAGCCTGGTCCTGAAGCGCGTGTTCGCGCCCGGCTCCAATGCCACCGCACGCGGTTCGAGGGTCCAGGCGTAAATCTCCTGCTGATCCTCGCTTCGCAGCGACAGGCGCACCGCGGGTACTGCGGCAGGCTGTTCCGATACGCTCTGGATTGTCCCCTCGACAACCAGAACGATGGTCCCCTCGTCGACTTCCCTGAATGTTCTCAAATCACGGAACTCAAGTCCGCGCAAGTTCACCGGAAGTCCCATCATGTCGAACAGACTGGCAAGGTCCGGAACGTGTTTGACCACGAACTGGCGGTTCGTGAAGATGAGCGCGCTGAATCCCGCCGCTGCAAGAAAGATCAAAAGGCCGCCGGTACGGCGCAGGTTGTTCACCGTCACGTGACGGGTCAGGAATGACCAGTCGCGCTCCCGCCTGGGTTTTTTCGTGTTAACCTTGATCTTCTTACGCTTGGCAAGGGACTCGATGTCAATCGTACGGCGAGCATTTTCCTCCTCGTCCGTTTCATCATTTGCATCGGAGGCCACTACATCTGGGTATTCCGGCGGCGCATCTCTACCAGTCTTTGATTTACCCTGAGTATCCACAGATCCTTTGGCAGGTTCGGGCTCCTCATCCTCAAACGCGCGCCCCTTGGCAAGGGCTTCTTCCTCCGTGGCATCCTCCACCCATGCCGCTTCATCCTCGTCCTCGTCTGTCTCCGGCTCATCCTCGATGGCCATGGCAGGCTTTGCTGCCGCCTTTGCAGCGCCTCCGGCAGAGGCAGCCGGGGAGGCAGGCGCGGGGATATCTTCCTTGCGCGGGCTGATGAACCAGCGGTTTCCGCAGCGCGCGCATTTCACGCTGCGCCCTTCCGGGCCAACCATTTCCGGCTTGATGTCATAGGAGGTATCGCAGTCCGGACAGGTGATCTTCATGTTTGGGAGACCCTCGCTCCACGGCCTCACGGGGCCTTGATGGTGCCATCCATGACGCGGATGATAGCAGTCCGGTGCTGAATTGGGGGGAAGACCTGCGTCAGAGCTCCCCCAATTCTGGTCCAGAGGACATTCATATGTTTAATGAAGCGTTAAAGGGATGGCTCTAGGGTGAGCGCCGTCCACGGAGGTTTTGCGTGATCCGTTTCGAGAACGTCGGGCTGAGATACGGCATGGGGCCGGAAATCTTGCGCGACCTGACATTCAGCATCGAGCCGCAGTCGTTTCAGTTCCTGACCGGGCCCTCCGGCGCGGGCAAGACAACGCTGATCCGCTTGCTGTTTCTGTCGCTGCGGCCCACGCGCGGCCTCATTCGCGTGTTCAACCGGGACATGGCGACCATCGCCAAGAAGGAACTGCCGGAGCTGCGCCGCCGTATCGGCGTGGTGTTTCAGGATTTCCGTCTGCTGGACCATCTGACGACTTACGAGAATGTCGCCCTGCCGCTGCGCGTTCTGGGCAAGGAAGAAGCGAGCTACCGCTCGGACGTGGTGGAACTGCTGAAATGGGTGGGCCTTGGCGAGCGCATGCATGTGCTGCCGCCGGTTCTCTCGGGCGGTGAAAAGCAGCGCGCGGCCATCGCACGGGCACTGATCACCCGGCCGGACATGCTGCTGGCGGATGAGCCGACGGGAAACGTCGACCCTCCCCTTGCCCGCAGGCTGTTGCGGCTGTTCATTGAACTCAACAGGCTTGGCACATCCGTCGTGATTGCCACCCACGACATCACCCTGCTTGAACAGGTCGAGGCGCGCCGGATGGTTCTGGCGGACGGGCGCCTGTCCATTTTTGACTGAGGGCATGGGGAAGGCACCGCGCATGGCATCCAAGGCCCCGCCACCAAAGAAAACCGGCGCAAAGGCGCCGCAACAGCAGAAGAGCCGGACCAAGCTGCCGCGCCCTTCGCTGAAGCTGTCCCTGCGCGGCAAGGTCAAAGCTGCGGCAGGCGGGCAGGACGCACGCCTGCGGCCGTCAGCAGCGATCGTCCCGTCCCAGTCCGTGGCCGGACGCGCCCTGACGCTCGTCGTCGCCATCATGAGTTTTCTGGCCTGCCTCACCGTCGGCTCCGTCTCTGTCGTCTGGGAGGCGGCGCACGACTGGAGCAATGACCTCGTGCGGGAAGTGACCGTGCAGATCCGCCCCGCCGACGGGGTCGACATGCTGCGCGAGATCGACAAGGCCGTGGCGCTGACGCAGGAATTTCCCGGCATCGGCACGGTGCGCGCCCTGTCGGACGAGGAAACCCGCCAGCTGCTGCAGCCCTGGCTCGGCGCCGGCCTTGACCTCGAAACGCTGCCCGTGCCGCGCCTGATCCAGGTGACGGTCAGCAGTCCGCAGGAGCTGGATCTTCCGGCGCTGAAGCAGTCGATCGAACAGAACGTGCGCGGCGCCAGCCTTGACGATCACAGCATCTGGACCTCCCGCCTTGCCGCCATGGCCGGGGCTGTGGTGGCCGGGGGCTTCGGCATCCTGGCGCTGGTGCTGTTTTCCATGGTGCTCAGCGTGATCTTTGCCACCCGTGCGGCCATGGCCGGAAACCGCGACGTTGTGTCTGTGCTGCATTTCGTCGGCGCCAGTGACGGCTTCATCGCCCGCGAGTTCCAGCGCCACTTCCTTGTGCTGGGTCTCAAGGGAGGAATAGCCGGCGGGCTTGCCGCTTCCTTCTGCTTCATTCTGCTCGAAGTCTTCACCCGGCAAACATCCGGCATGGCCGGTGCCGACCAGATGTCGGCGCTGTTCGGCTCCGTGGCGGTCGGCACGCCGGGCTACTTCGGAGTGGTCGGCATTGTCTTCATCGTCGCCGTGCTGACGGCGCTGACCTCCGGCCTTGCAGTCAAATCCCACCTTGCCAAAATCGACTGACTGCAACATCCATCCAAGAAACAGCGGAATTGGTCTATAATCTTCGCACGATGAAACCTGCGCCTTCGGACAAACAGCCTGATGCTGCCGCCCCTGCACCGGTCCCGGAGGACCGTGTGCGGGCTGAGGCTTTGCTGGCTGCGTCCGGGGAGCGGGCAAGTCACGAGCCAGATCAGACCCTTGCGCCCGAAGCAGGACAGCCGGCAGGAGAGCCGGCCGGGGAACAGGCAGAGCAGCAGCCAGGGCCTGCGCCGCAGGCTCTGCAGCCTCGCCGCCGGGGTTACAAGCGCTGGCTGGCGCTGAAGGCACTGGGGATTGCCGCTGCGCTTGTATGCCTGTGGCTGCTCATTTCCTTCATCCGCTTCACCGCCGATGTCGTCACCATCGATCAACCGCAAGACCCGCGCGCCGATGCCATCGTGGTGCTGACCGGCGGCCAGGAGCGGATCGAGACCGCCGTCCAGCTTCTGCAGCAGGGCCGCGCCCAGCGCCTGCTCATCTCCGGCGTCTATCCGGCCACCACCGCACGCCAGCTGCGGCTGCGCACGGAGGCCGAACGGGACCTCTTCAACTGCTGCATCGACCTCGACAAAAAGGCCCTCAACACCATCGGCAATGCCACCGAGGCCGCCATCTGGGCGAAGACGAACGGCTATGACTCGCTCGTGCTCGTCACCAGCGCCTATCACATGCCGCGTGCCGAGATGGAGCTGAATGCAGTCATGCCGGATCTGGTGGTCATTCCCTATCCGGTGTTTGCGGGCGATCTCAACCTGGAGCGATGGTACGCGGAGCCGCGGACCTTACGGCTTCTCCTGAGGGAATTTGTGAAGTATACCCTCGCGCGGTTGCGGGTGAGCACTCTGGGTGTTTCTGCTGCGGGCTGATGGCCTCAACCCGGCCGCGCCGCTCAGTCTGCCCGGCTTCCAGCCCGTTCCTGTCTCCAGTCCGGTTTCCTGATGATCTATCTGCGCTCGCTTCTCTTCCAGATTGCCTTCTACCTGCTGACACTGGTTCAGATGGTGGTCTACAGCCCCTTCGTCTTTCTGGCCCCGCGCCGCATGGCCTGGGTGGTGGTGCCGTTCTGGGCAAGGGTCAATCTGGCGCTGCTGCGCTGGATCGCCGGGCTCAGGGTGGAGTACCGGGGCGTTGAGAACATCCCGCAGGGCGGCTTTCTGGTGGCATCCAAGCACCAGTCCGCCTGGGAAACCTTCGCCCTCATCCCGTTCTTTCCGGACCCGACCTACATTCTGAAGCGGGAGCTGCGCTGGATCCCGATCTTCGGCTGGTACACGGCCAAGATGAAGCAGATCCCCATCAACCGGGGCAAGCGCTCTGCGGCACTCGCCGCCATGATGGCAGCCGCGCGCGAGGCGATTGCCGAAGGCCGCCAGATCCTCATCTTCCCGGAAGGCACGCGCCGTCCGGCCGGCGCAGAACCCGCCTATAAATACGGCATTTCCCATCTCTACCGGGATCTTGCCTGTCCGGTGCTGCCGGTGGCGCTCAATGCAGGGCTTTACTGGCCGCGCAAGGGCTTCCTGATCCATCCGGGCAAGGTGGTTGTCGAGTTCCTGCCTGCCATCGAGCCGGGCCTTGAGCCGGCCGTCTTTTTCGAGACGCTGACGGGACAGATCGAAAGCGCGTCCAACCGCCTCATCGAGGAAGCCCGGCAGGCAGAGCGGCCCTCACCGGTGTTGAAAACCATTCCGCCGCGCGGGGCCTGATCAGGGGAAAGCCCCGTCAGGCTGAGGCCATTTGCTTCAGCCGCTGGGCCAGCCAGGAGACGCGGGCATCATGGATGCCCAGCTCTTCCAGATGGCTCGCCGTGTTCAGCACATATTCCGGATTGGCGCCGGACTGGCCCACAGCCCCATCCACCAGCTCCAGCTGACGCTCCAGCGGCAGCACGCCCGCATATTGCGGGTGCTGCCGGTCAACAAGATAGGTGAGCGCAGTGGCATTGGTGCCATCGGCGAAGCGCACCGGGCGCAGGGCTTCCAGATAGACCATGGTCGCCTGTTCGCGGGCGCGCAGGTATTCGATCGTCCCGTCCCGGTCCTGTTCCCTCACACGGAAGGCCATGCCCCGGCAGGCGCCGCCCCGGTCCAGCCCGAAAACGAGGCCAGGCCGCTCCGGCGTGCCCCGGTGCACCCAGGAATAGACGCAGAGCGAGCGGTGGGCACCGTGCAGCAGCGCCGGACGCTTCTCCTCGAACGGGAAACCGGGCTTCCAGATGAGAGAGCCGTAGCCAAAAACCCACAAATCGCCCATATCGGTCACGATACCTTGTTTTGCCTGAGCCGCGCACTTAGCAATGCGCCGGGCAAGTTTCAATGGCCGTGCTGCAAGTGGACTGCGGCACCAGAGGACAGACATGACCGAACCGACTTCCGCGCCGCGCAAATCCTCCAGCCGCAAGTTCATCTATCTCGCCGGAGCCGTGGTGCTTGTGGCCGGTGGATGGAGCGTGGCCTGGGTTGCGGCCCGCAGCTTCGTCAACAGCCAGATTGATGCCACCCTGCAGAGTGCAGCGGCCATGGGCTTCGAGATCGCCTGCAGCGAGCGCGGCCTCGGCGGCTATCCGTTCCGCTTCGAGCTGACCTGCAAGGACTTTGCCCTGCGCACGCCCGTGGGCCATTTCGTCAGTGTCGCCGAGCTGCGCGCCGTCGCGCTCGCCTATAATCCGCAGCACATGATCATCGAGGCGGACAGCCCGATGGCCTCCTTTGCGCCCGGCGACGGCCCGATCCAGGAAGGCACATGGGACAGCCTGCGCGCCAGCCTGCGTTTTAACGGCACGAGCCTGCGCCAGCTGGATGGGGTGATCGCAGCCCCTCGTTTCTTTGCGTCCGAGAACCCCGATGCAGGTGAAGTGTCTCTGGCAGGCGGAGAATTGCACCTGCGCCCCAATCCGGCACAGCCGGACGATCTGGATCTGGCCGTCAGCTTCAAGGGCCTGAAGGTGACGGCGGAGGATCAGCCCGGTGACGGCAGCTTCATCGGTCAGATTTCCGGCGGCGCACCACTGCTGTCAGGCACCGTGCCGCAAGGCCTGTTCGCCAGCACGGACGGCCAGCCGGCGCTGATCGTCAGCGCCCTGAAACTCACCACCGGCAGCACCAGCCTCAACACCACCGGTCAGATCCGGCTGGAAACCAACGGCACCCTGTCCGGCGAGCTGCCGCTGACAGCGGTGGAACCGGACGGCATCAAGGCCGTTCTTGCCCCTTTCTTCCCGTCCGATTCCGGCTTCCCGGAAGCGCTGCAGGGCGCCGTCATCAGCTTCGGCAAGGCAACGCAAGTGGATGGCAAGGCGGCGGTGGAAGCAAAGGTGCAGCTCACCAACGGCTCCGCCCGCATCGGCATCCTGCCGTTCGCGCAGATCGACCCCGTGTATTGAGGGGGAGCTTCAAGCCCCTTTGACCGCGTGAGACTCCACCGCATTCGTCATGCTATGGCTCCGCCCATGGCATCCATGCCAATGCCCGTCATCTGGCTTTTGCGCTGGCGTGCGGAAAGGGAATGGATGCCATGATCAAGTCATGGCATGACGAAAAAGAGGGCGGAGCAAGCGTGTCTGCGACCTAAACTCCAGCCAAACTCCAGCCAAACTCCGGCCAACCTCTGGCAAGGCTGCCCCGGATCTGACGTTCAGCATCCGGGGCGCTTCGCCCCAAGCTGCGTCAGGCTGACGCCAGCCGGTCGATGGCGATGATGTAGCTCTTGTGATGATCGGGCTCGGCGATCTGGTCATAGAGGGCGAGTGCAGGAGCGTTCTTGCTCGGCACGATCCAGCGCAGCTGCAGCCAGCCACGGCTCTGGCCCTCGGTGACGAGGGTCTGGATCATCTTGCGGGCAATGCCCTTCTGGCGGAACTCAGGGCGCACGTAGATGTGGTCCATCTGGCCGGAGCGCAGGCCCGTGATCAGTTCCGGCAGATCGAAGAAGACCGCAAAACCGACAAGCTGCCCGTCCACGAAGGCGCCGATCACTTCGGCGGAGCGGTCACCCAGAATGCGCTCGGCATAGAACTGGTCCGGACGGCGCGGGGCGCCGCGCTTGAGGGCCTGGGCATTTTCAGCAATCAGGGGCGCAAGGTGCAGGGCATCGTCGGGGCCAAGAGCCTTGATGTCGAGCTTGGTCAATTCGGTCTCCGCTATGGGTCGGATCATCGTTACATGCGCAACATGTCCCGAACCGGCGGGACGATCAAGCACCTGATGAGGCGGCATAACCAGCCCATGGGCGCTTGAGCCTTGCTAAAGCTGTTACAGCTGCACAATGCACGCAGATGAGGCATGCCTGTCCTTGCGCCACCTCAAGGACTATGTATTTCTGTCGCTGCAAGACCCGCCGCACCATTTCCTCAGGATGCCATGACCGACCAAGCCGCCCGCTTCCGCGCCACACTCATTGGCCTCACGGCCGTGCTCATGTGGGCCACTCTTGGCGTCTTCGGTGCCGGGTCCGGCGCGGTGCCGCCGTTCCTGCTCAACGCGCTCTGCTTCGGTCTGTCGGGCCTGCTGGCCTTTTTGTGGCTCGCCTTTCGCGGAAAACTCTCCGCCCTGCGCCAGCCGCTGAAGGTCTGGGCTTTCGGCACGGTGGGGCTGTTCGGCTTTCACTTCTTCTATTTCACCGCGATCCGCAACGCGCCGCCGGTCGATGCCAATCTCATCAACTACACCTGGCCGCTGCTGATCGTGGTGTTCTCCGCCCTGCTGCCGGGCGAAAGACTGAAGCTGCATCACATCCTGGGGACGGTGCTCGGCCTCGGCGGTGCAGCGCTGCTGGTCAGCAAGGGAGAGGGCCTCAGCCTCGATCCCGCCTTTGCCCTCGGCTATGGCGCGGCGGTCGCCTCTTCCCTGTTCTGGTCCACCTATTCGGTGCTCTCCCGCCGCCTGGGCGAGGTGCCGACGGAAGCAGTGGCCGGCTTCTGCCTGATGACGGCGCTGCTGTCGGCCATCTGCCATCTGGTGCTGGAAGACACCGTCTGGCCCTCCGGCACGGTGGAATGGGCCAGCGTCGTGGCGCTTGGCCTGCTGCCGGTCGGCCTTGCCTTCTTCACCTGGGACATTGGCGTCAAGCGCGGCGACATTCAGGTTCTGGGCGCGGCCGCCTATTCGGCCCCGCTCCTCTCGACGCTGCTGCTGATTGCCTTCGGCTTCGGCACCTTCACCTGGATCGTCGGTGCAGCCTGCATTCTGATCACCATCGGCGCCGTCATCGCGGCAAAGGACATGATCTTCAAGCGCGCTGCGGGCTGAGGAACGAGGCTGAATGACCGGGGCGCACATCCGCCCCCCGGCACCCGTCAATAGCTGCGCAGCAGCCGCTCCAGATAGTCGAGTTCCAGCCTCGGCCGGGCCGGGTCGGAGAAGCGGCGGCGCAGTTCTTCCAGAATGCGGCGCGCCCGCTGCACGTCGATCTCGTCCGGCACCTTCACCTGACTGCCAAGATCCGGCCCCTGATTGCGGCGCGGACGGCCGAGCGGGTCCGTATCCATAGGCGAACGCTGGCTCATGCCCTGCCCTTCGCCCATGCCCATCATCTGCTCGCCCAGCTGCTGGGCGCCACGGCGCAATGCGTCGAGGGCATCGCCCTGCTGGCCGACCGCCTGATCGCCCTGCCCCTGCCCGAGTGACCGCTGGGCCTGTCCCATGGCGTCGCCCGCCTCGCCCAGCCCTTCGTTCTGCGACAGGCCGTTGCGCTCCATCTGCTCCATCAGCTGCTGCAGCTGCTGGGCCAGATCGCCCTGGCCCTGCTGCAGCTGATCGAGCAGGTTGCGCAGCTGCTCTTCGGTCATCTGCTGGCCCTGCCCGCCATTCTGGCCGCCCTGCTGATCCCCTTCGCCCTGCTGCCGTTCGCCATTCTGGCCGTTCTGGCCCTGCTGCTGTTGCTGCTGGTTGAAACGGTGGGTCTGGTCCATCAGCTCCTGCTGGCGCTGGATCATCTGGCCAAGCTGGTTCAGCATCTCCATCATTTCGTTGGTGAGGCCGTCAGGCGCCATCTGCGGGCGGCCGGTCTGCAGGTTCTCCAGCATGCGCTGCATCTGGGAGAGCAGATCACGGGCTGCATCGCGCGAGCCGCTGCGTGCCAGCTCCTCGATACGCCGCAGCATCTCGTCGAGATCGCGCGTGCTCAGGCTTTGCTGATTGGGATTGAACGGCTGCATGGCCTGCGGGTTCTGGCGCAGCTGTTCGGTCAGCGCCTGCATGTATTCCTGCAAGGCCTGCCGCAGCTCCTGCGTCAGGCGGGCAATCTCCTCATCGGATGCTCCCTCTTCCAGCGCCTTGCGCAAAGCCTCCTGCGCATCGCGCAGGGCCCGCTCGGCCATGGAGAGGTCACCGTCCTCGATGGAGAGCGCCAGATCCCACAAAAGCGGCAGCAGCTCCTTCAGCTGCTCGTCGTTGCGGGCGGCCACCAGATTGCGGTAGGCGAAGGCAAGGCCCAGATGCACGCGCGGCTGCACATCAAAGGCCTCGGGCGCCAGCAGCAGCGCATCGAAAGCATCGATCACCCGCAGCTGCGAATTGGCATCCAGCGCCAGATCCCGGCGCTGCTCCACCACGGCCTTGGCCAGCGGCTTGGAAAAACGGCGCTGCGGCAGGGTGAAGGCCGCAGGGTCCGACGTGCCGGTCTGCCCCGCCTCATCGCGGGCAATCAGGGTCAGCAGCACCTCGGAACCCGCCCAGGGGTGAGACGTCAGGTCACGGATCGTCTCGCCGGGCTTGGCCGAGCCGGGTGCCTGCGGCGGAACGGAAAGGGGAAACTGCGGCGCCTCGACCAGCGGGCGCGGCTCTTCATTGGTGTCTGAGGCTTTCGGCGCGGGCTCGATCTGTGCCTCTGCGCCGGTCACCCGGTAGTCGTCCTGCGCCAGATAGCTGAGCTTCAGCGCACCGCTGAGCTGGGCTTCCGGATCATCCAGCAGGCGGATGGTCGGCGGCAGATCCGGCTGCACGTCAAACGGCCAGGTGGCAATGACGGTGCCGCCCTGTTGCAGCGCATAGGAGCCGCTTTCGGAAAGCGTCAGCCGCTGCTCTTCAACACCGGTGTTCTGGGATGCTGCGGCCTCATCCTCCTGCGCCGGAGTGACCACCTCGCCGTCCTTGTAAATGGCAAGGCCGGACGTGCCCTGCGCCCGCAGGGTCAGCACGCTGCCCGCCGGAACCTTCAGCGGCACGGAAGGATCGCGCAGGGCAGCGCTCTCCCCGGTGAGATAGATGGGCGCGCGGGCCGTGTAGAGCGGCGGCGTTACCCAGGCATCAATACGGCTGGCAACCTCCTGCAAGTCGAGCGGCGAGGTGAAGGCCGAGCCAAGCCGGTTCAGTCTTGTACCGTCCTGTGTGACCGCAAATCCGGTCACCAGCAGCATCAGGGCAACCACGCGCAGCGCATAGGGATCGCGGCGGAAGGCTTCCGGGTGGGCAAGGCCGGACCGCATGGAACGCAGGGCTTCGGCCATGCGGCGCTTGTGCATCTCCCACAGGGCCAGCGTTTCCGGGCTGGCACTGCCGGGCGGCAGGTCATCCTCGATCGCCGTGAGCGGCCGGTGGGAATGTCCGCTGACCAGTTCCACCCGGTGCAGGGCATCCTGACGGCTGGGCCAGCGCAGGCCCAGGAGCGGGCGCAGCGACCAGAAGAATGCCCCGGCCAGCGCAGCCACCAGCACAAGCCGCAGCCAGACCGGCACGACGAGCCAGGTCCCGACGAGCGAGAGACCGGCAAACAGGGCAAGAATGATGAAGGGCAGATAGAGCGCGGGCCAGAGCCGTTCCCAGAACAGCGCAACGCGGCTGCGCCAGACCACGGCCTTGAGCCGCTTGTCCACCGCCGCCCGCGTCAGATCCTGCGGCAGAGACAGTCTGTCGCTATCCGTCACGGCAATCTCCTGCCCGGATGGAAACGTGCGCTCAACTGGGTCCTGTTCCGCCAAACCGTATCTCTCCGCGTTCAGCCCTCAACCCCGCAGTATCCTAGAGTGGGGCAAAGCGGGTCTGACGGCAACCCGCCCCAGTGATCAAGGGCGATCAAATCCGCCGTGATCGTCTTGCCCGCGTCAAAGCCAGTCCGGCATCCTGTCCAGTCCCAGCAGGTCCTCATAGGACGGGCGCGGGCGGATCACGGCATATTGCGAGCCGTTCACAAGCACTTCGGGCACCAGAAGGCGGGTATTGTAGCTGGAGGATTGTGTCGCGCCGTAGGCACCGGCGGTATAAACCGCCAGCAGGTCCCCGGCCTTCACCTCCGGCAGATCACGGCCAAGAGCGAGATAGTCGCCCGTTTCGCACACCGGACCCACCACATCGGCAATGATTCGCCCGCTGTCAGCGGCCGGTTCCACCACCGGTCCAACCTCGTGCCAGGCGTCATAGAGCGTTGGCCGGATCAGATCGTTCATGGCCGCATCAACGATGACGAAGGACTTGTCCTCGCCCTTCTTCACATAGATGACGCGGGTGACCAGAATGCCGGCATTGCCCGCAATCAGGCGGCCAGGCTCGAAGATCACCTGACAGTCCAGCCGCTCCACATGTTTGCGCACGACAGCGGCATAGTCATCCGGGTGCGGCGGTGGGGTGTTGTCAAACACATAAGGCACGCCCAGACCGCCGCCGAGATCGACGTGATCAATCTCATGCCCGTCGGAACGCAGCTGCGCCACAAGCTCGCCAAGCCTTGAGAAAGCTGCGTCGAAAGGCTCCAGCTCGGTGATCTGCGAGCCGATATGCATGTCGATGCCGCTGACCTTGATGCCCGGCAGGCGCGCGGCCACCGCATAGGCCTCGCGGGCGCGCTTCCAGGGAATGCCGAACTTGTTCTCCGACTTGCCGGTGGAGATCTTGGCATGGGTGCGGGCGTCCACATCCGGATTGATGCGCAACGACACCCGCGCCGTCTTGCCCAGCGCTTGCGCCACACGCGAGAGCTGGATCAGCTCCGGCTCGGATTCCACGTTGAAACAGAAGATGCCCTGCTCAAGGCCAAAGGCATGCTCGGCTTCGGTCTTGCCGACGCCGGAGAACATGATGCGCTCCGGCGGAGTGCCTGCGGCCAGCGCCCGGCGGGCTTCGCCTTCCGAAACCACATCCATGCCTGCGCCAAGCCGGGCCAGCGTGCGCAGCACAGCGAGATTGGAATTGGCCTTCACCGCGAAGCAGACCAGGGACGGAATGCCTTGCAGCGCCTGCGCAAACACACGGTAGTGCCGCTCCAGCGTTGCCGTCGAATAGCAGTAGAACGGCGTGCCAACGGCTTCCGCCATGGCAGTCAGGCTGACATCCTCCGCATGGAGAACGCCGTTTTTCATCTCGAAATGATGCATCATGGACCCCGGAACACGGCTGCGGGCCCTTCAGGGCATCCGCCCCGGGGCAAAAGCAGATCAGGACTTCAGCGCGGTGACAGCCGTGATGGCCGAAGCCTGTGCTGTCGTCTGGCTCTGCTTGGCAGACGCGCGGACGGGCTCCAGGGAGCCGCGGCGGCCACAGGCCGAAACGGCCAGGCCAAGGCAGAGAATGCAGGTGGCAGCTGCCAGAAAGCGCCGGTTCTTCAGCATGTCGGACCTCGTTGCATGAAACGTCTCAGGTGCGATGTCGTCGCACGCCTTCCCGCGCGCGGCAAGCCCCGCGCCGGATGCAAGTGCGCGCGCCCCTCCCGCAAGAGACAGGCGCCCGCACCGGTTCCTCAGCCCTTGGCCAGCTGCTTCAGCCAGCGGCGGGCCTGCTTGCGCACATTGGCCGGAGCCGTGCCGCCGTAGCTGGTGCGGCTCTTCACCGACTTGTCGACGGTCAGCACGGAATAGATCTCGCGGGTGATGCGCGGCTCGATTTCCTGCATCACGGCCAGCGGCACCTTTTCAAGCTCAACGCTTTCGGCAACCGCATAGCCGACGATCTTGCCGGTGACGTGATGCGCATCGCGGAAGGGCATGCCGAGCACGCGCACCAGCCAGTCGGCCAGATCCGTTGCGGTGGAGTAGCCGGAGCCTGCGGCCTTCTTCAGGCGCTTCACCTGCGGCTCCATGTCCCGCACCATGCCGGTCATGGCGGCAAGCGCCAGCGACAGGGACGGCAGCGCATCGAAGGCCTGTTCCTTGTCTTCCTGCATGTCCTTGGAATAGGCGAGCGGCAGGCCCTTCATCATCACCAGCAGCGCCATCATGCCGCCGTAGATGCGGCCCGTCTTGGCGCGCACCAGTTCGGCCGCATCCGGGTTCTTCTTCTGCGGCATGATCGAGGAGCCGGTCGAGAATTTGTCCGACAGCTTGATGAAGCCGAACTGGGCCGAACACCACAGCACGATTTCCTCGGCAAAGCGCGACAGGTGCATGGAGCAGATGGACGCAGCAGAAAGCGCCTCGATGACGAAGTCGCGGTCGGACACGCCGTCGAGCGAATTGGCCATCGGCCGGTCAAAGCCAAGCGCCTTGGCCGTCGCCTCCCGGTCAATCGGGAAGGACGTGCCGGCCAGCGCCGCAGAGCCCAGCGGAGACTCGTTCATGCGCTTGCGCGCATCGGCAAAGCGGCTGCGGTCGCGGGCAAACATCTCCACATAGGCCATCATGTGATGGCCGAAGGTGACCGGCTGAGCCGACTGGAGATGGGTGAAGCCCGGCATCACGTCGGCGGCGTGGGTCTCGGCCTTTTCGGCCAGCGCCACCAGCAGCTCGGCCAGCTGGCCATCGAGCGTATCGAGCGTATCGCGCACCCACAGACGGAAATCGGTCGCCACCTGGTCATTGCGCGAACGGGCGGTGTGCAGGCGTCCGGCCGGCGCACCGATCAGCTCGGCAAGGCGCGCCTCGATGTTCATGTGAATGTCTTCAAGGGCGCGGGAAAAGGTGAACTTGCCCGTCTCGATCTCTGACAGGATCGTGTCGAGACCGTGAACGATCTTTTCTGCATCCTCGCCCGCGACAATCTGCTGCGCGGCCAGCATGCGGACATGGGCCTTGGAACCCTCTATATCCTGCCTGTATAGCTTCTGATCGAAGCCAATGGACGCGTTGATCTCTTCCATGATCGCGTCCGGGCCTTCGGCGAAACGGCCGCCCCACATGCGGTTGCTCATATGACTGCCTCTTGATAGACGCCCCGGAGAGGTGCCCTTGCCAGGTGAAGAAGACATGAAGCCGACAAGACAGACCCGCTCCGGTTACAGACGTCCGCTGGTTGCGGTCGCTGCGGCCGGTCTGCTTTCAGCCATTGCGGCGGTATACGTGATTGGCAGCCCCGGTGGCAACACAAGCGCAGGGAAAAGCTGCCAGGCCTCGCTGGCGGCAGCCTCTGCGGCCAAGCCCTTTGCCCGGGGTGATGTCGCCGCCTTCCTGCCCGCGCAGAAGCCGCTCGACCTGAGAAGCCTGAAATTCAAGGGACCGAACGGCGAGGACGTCAGCATTGCGCAATTCACCGGCAAGACGGTCCTGCTGAACCTCTGGGCCACTTGGTGCGCCCCCTGCCGCAAGGAAATGCCCGCGCTGGACCGGCTGGCGCAGGCCCGCAACGGCGATGATTTCGCGGTGGTCACGGTGAACCTCGACCGGGGCGGTCCTGAAAAGCCCAAGGCCTTCCTTGACGAAATCGGCGTTGCCTCGCTCACCTATTATTCGGATGCGTCGAACGCGGTGTTCCAGGACCTGCGCAGCAAGGCCCGCGCCACCGGCCTGCCGACAACGATCCTCGCCGGACCCGACGGCTGCGAGATCGGCACCATGTACGGCCCGGCTGAATGGGACCATGAGGACGCGCTGCAGCTGATTGATGCGGCACGCGCAAAGGCGCCAGGGCAGACTACGGGCCAGAGTACGGGCCAGACGGCAGGATAAACGGCAGGTGGGTGGTTGCGGAAACAGCCCTCAAAAAGACAAAGCCCCGCCGGAGCGGGGCCATGGATCTGCTGATGAGGCCGTCCACCGTCAGGCGGTGATGTCCACCGCATTGCCGAGACCGGGAATCTTGCGGCTTTCGCGCTGCTCTTCCTGGCGGGACGTCTCCTGCACGGTCTCGCGGCGCTCTTCCGTCTGACGTTCTGCGGCCTGACGCTCAACCCGGGCTGTTTCCTGCGCAGCCCTGGCGGAATAATCAGGACGCACGCCCGACGCAGCGAGGTCAGCCGATGCAGTTCCGGAAATTGCAACCATAACTCAAGCCCTTTCCAGTTGATGCCTGCGCCAGCCGGAGCCCGGAGAATGCCGGGATCAGACCGTCACATCGACGCGGTTGCCCATGCCAAGGACGGCACGGCGCGCGATGCGATCAGCATCATCACTCAATTGCTCTGCGCGGTTCGCCTTCCTGTCCGCTTCGCGGTTCACCGCTTCGGCCAGCATGGCGCTGCGCCGGGCGTTGAATTCCTCGAACCGTTCAGTGCGGCGTTCCGAGAGGTTTTTCTCCTCTCTCAGCGCAGAGGCTGGAACACCGCGGTAGCTTTCGATCTCCGCCATGTGAACCTCCATCGTGAGCATCGGCCGGCGAACGGCCAGATAGCTGGAATGCCACGAAGGATAAGATAGGCCATGGAGCCAAAGCAAACATTACAACGAATCAGGCAAATTATCTAAAATTTTATTAAAATGTCAAATTACGCTAGGTTAGACTAGAAATAGCTCAATAAAATCAACCGCCCCGAATTCATCAGTTAACTATTAATTAACCATAGACTCAAGGTGCCAAAATATTACGAAAGCCCTACCCTGAATTTCGTCAGATGATTTTATCAGAGGAAAACTTGGTAAACGGCCGCAAGGCTGCAGCCTGCACCGGGCTTGGCCCGTGCTCGCACCAGCGGAATGAAGCGAATCTGAAGGTGGTCAGACGGTAACGTCCACGAAACCGCCGGTCCCTGCGGCAAGCGGTGCAGACCCTGAACCGGAAGAGGCCACCTGATCCAGCATGGCAACAACGGCCTGATCCGGCTGCATCGACATCTTCAGCATTTTGGCCTGAAGCTGCTGCTGGGTCTGGGCCTGTGTTGCCCCGACAAGCGCGGCTGCGATGGATGCGCTGCTCATGGATCTGCCTCTCTTCGAGACCAGCAGTGTCGCCGCAGAAAGTTAATGTGGCGTTAATAGTTTTCAGGAGTTTTCCCGCCACAGCGCCTTGCGCTGCAGCTTTCCGGAAGGCGTGCGCGGCAGATCCGGAACAAGACGGTAGACCTTGGGCCGCTTGTATTCCGCCAGCCGCTCCGCCGCGAAGGCAGCGACAGCATCTACGTCCAGCGCTGCGCCCTCCCGCGGCACAAGAAAGGCCGTAACAAGGCTGATACCATTGGCGGCCGGCACCGCCGTCACAGCCACATCCGCCACGTCCGGATGGCTGGCAATGACGCGCTCCACCTCTTCCGGCGCAACGCGGTAGCCGAAGGCATTCATCACATCGTCGGCCCGGCCCTCATACCAGAGATAGCCATCCGCATCCTGACGGGCACGGTCGCCGGTCAGGAACCAGCTGCCGCGCATCACCTCCGCCGTATCCTGCGGCCGCTGCCAATAGCCCAGCATCAGGCCCGGATCATCACGCGAGACGGCCAAAAGACCCGTTTCGCCAAGGGGCAGCGGCGTATCGCCGCCCTCCTCCGGCAGAATGGCGATGGAGCGTCCGGCCTGCGGCTTGCCGGGACTGCCAGGGCGCGTGGGCACCTGCGGACCGCTGGAGACATAGGTGGAAATCTCGCTCATGCCCAGCGCCTCATAGAGCGGCCGGCCGCTGCGGCGGGTCCACTCCTCATGCAGGGCTGCGGGCAAAGCCTCGCCGGCCGTCAGCCCATGGCGCAGGCGCGGGAAGCGGCGGGGTTCAACATCGCCGTATTTCAGAATGCGCCGGTAAAGGCTCGGCACCGCTGCAAACAGCGTGGCGCCCGTGGCTTCCAGCAGATCCGGCCAGACATGCGGATCGCGCGGACCATCATAGACAATGCTGGTGGCGCCATTGGCCCAGGGGTCCATCAGGCCAACGCCGAGGGTGTAGGTCCAGTTGAAGGCGCCTGCATGCAGCAGCCGGTCCTGCGCGGAGATCCCGTACCAGCCCTGATCCATGGGCCTGCGGCCAGAAGCGGCGCGCTGTGCGTGCAGCACGCCCTTGGGGCGGCCACTGGTGCCGGAGGTGTAGACGATGAAGGCCGGATCGTCCGGCTGCGTGTCCGCAAATGCGCCCTGCGGCGCGCCTTTAAGCGCGGCGATGCCTTCCGGCCCGATGAAGCGCACCCCATCACGCGGCTGCGGCAGCAGCGTTGCCCCGTCGTGAATGACGGCAACAGCCCCGCTGTCGGCCAGCAGCATGTCGCATTCCGGCCCGGTCAGCAGCGCGGAGCTGGGCACCGGCACGAAACCGGCGGCAATGGCACCAAAGAAGAAAAGCGGAAAATCGCTGGAATGGCCGATGCGCAGGAGGATGCGGTCGCCCCGCATCAAGCCTTCGCCCGCAAGTCCGCCTGCAACAGACAGCACGCTTGCGGTGAGATCGCCGTAGGTCCAGCGTTCCAGCAGCGCCCCGCCCGGCCCCACCACCTCCAGCGCCACCGCGCCCGGATCGGGCGCAGCGCGGGTGAGACAGTAGCGGGCGAGGTTCATGCCGCCGTCAGCGGGTCGGAACCGGGGTTTCGCCGCGATAGTCGTAGAAGCCGCGGCGCGTCTTGCGGCCAAGCCAGCCGGCCTCGACATATTTCACCAGCAGCGGGCACGGGCGGTACTTGCTGTCGGCCAGACCCTCATAGAGCACCTGCATGATGGACAGGCAGGTGTCGAGGCCGATGAAGTCCGCCAGCTGCAGCGGGCCCATCGGATGGTTGGCGCCAAGGCGCATGGCCGTGTCGATGGATTCCACCGAGCCGACACCCTCATAGAGCGTGTAGATGGCTTCGTTGATCATCGGCAGCAGGATGCGGTTGACCATGAAGGCCGGGAAATCCTCGGCCACGGCCGTGGTCTTGCCCAGACGCGCGACGAAAGCCTTGGCGGCCTCGAAGGTCTCGTCTTCGGTGGCAATGCCGCGCACCAGCTCCACCAGCTCCATGATCGGAACCGGATTCATGAAGTGGATGCCGATGAAGCGCTCCGGCCGGTCGGTCGAGGCGGCAAGGCGGGTGATCGAGATGGACGAGGTGTTGGTCGCCAGCATCGCTTCGGGCTTCAGCACCGGGCAGAGCTGGGAGAAGATCTTGCGCTTGACCTGCTCGTTCTCGATGGCGGACTCAATCACCAGGTCCACATCGGCCAGCATGTCCAGGTTTTCCGCACCATGCAGCCGGTCGAGAGCTGCGGAGCGGTCTTCCTCGGAAATCTGGCCCTTGGACACCTGACGGGCCATGTTGCCGTTGATCGACGCCAGACCGGATTCGATCCGGTCGCGGGACAGGTCGTTCAGATAGACCTGATATCCGGCCACGGCGCAGACATGGGCAATTCCGCTGCCCATCTGGCCCGAACCGATCACACCGACTTTCTTGATCTCGACCACCATCGTCTCATCCGATCCTGTTGCAGGCCGTGCGGTACATGCACGCAAACCGCGCTATTCTTTACAAGGTTCACCGCATCGGGCAAGGACCACGGCCATAAAACCGGATCATACCTTCTGCCTGAACCTTCAAAAACAGTTCAGGCTGCCGGGATGTCCGCAGCAGCCTGAACCTCTTGATGTGCCATCAGGCCTTTTCGAGTTCCGCCTTCAGCTGGGGCAGGATTTCGAAAAGATCGCCGACAAGGCCGTAGTCCGCCACCTGGAAGATCGGGGCCTCCTCGTCCTTGTTGATGGCGACGATGACCTTGGAGTCCTTCATGCCGGCCAGATGCTGGATGGCGCCGGAGATACCGCAGGCGATGTAGAGCTGCGGGGCAACCACCTTGCCGGTCTGGCCAACCTGCCAGTCGTTCGGGGCATAGCCTGCATCGACCGCGGCGCGCGAGGCACCGACAGCCGCGCCCAGCGCATCCGCCACCGGCATGATGACTTCCTGGAACTTCTCCGAAGAGCCCAGCGCACGGCCCCCCGAGATGATGATCTTGGCCGAAGCCAGTTCCGGACGGTCGGAGCGGGACAGCTCCTCGCCGGCGAAGCTGGAGAGGCCGCCGTCCGCAGGAGCTGCCACGTCCTCAATGGCCGCCGAACCGCCCTCGCCTGCAGCGGCGAAGGAGGCGGTGCGCACGGTGATCACCTTCTTGGCATCGCCCGACTTGACGGTCTGGATGGCGTTGCCGGCATAGATCGGACGCTCGAAGGTCTCGCCGTCGATGACGGCGGTCACGTCCGAGATCTGCATCACGTCGAGCAGGGCTGCAACGCGCGGCAGGATGTTCTTGCCGCTGGCGGTGGAGGCGGCAACGATGGCGTCATAGCCACCGGCCAGCGAAACGATCAGGTCGGCCACCGGCTCGGCCAGCTGATGAGCGACGGCGCCGCCTTCAGCCACCAGAACCTTGGCAACGCCGGCAAGCTTGGCAGCAGCCTCGGCGGCAGAGCGGGCGCCCTCACCGGCCACCAGCACATGCACATCACCGCCGAGCTTCACTGCAGCGGTCAGGGCCTTGCCGGTTGCATCGTTCAGAGCGCCATTGGCGTGTTCGGCCACAAGAAGTGTCGTCATGGGTGTTTATCCTCCTGTGACGGGTCCTCAGAGGACGCCGGCCTCGTTCTTCAGCTTGGACACAAGCTCGGACACCGAGCCAACCTTCACGCCCGCCTGGCGGGATGCCGGCTCGACCGTCTTCAGCACGGTCAGGCGCGGAGCAACGTCAACACCGAAGTCTTCCGGGGTCTTTTCGTCGATCGGCTTCTTCTTCGCCTTCATGATGTTCGGCAGCGACGCATAGCGCGGCTCGTTGAGGCGCAGGTCCGTGGTGACGATGGCCGGAAGCTTCAGCGACACGGTCTGCAGGCCGCCGTCCACTTCGCGGGTCACATCCACGCTGCCGTCACCGACGCTGACCTTGGAAGCAAAGGTGCCCTGGCCCCAGCCGAGCAGCGCCGCCAGCATCTGGCCGGTCTGGTTGCAGTCGTCGTCGATGGCCTGCTTGCCGAGGATCACGAGACCCGGCTCTTCGGCTTCCACGACCTTCTTGAGGATCTTGGCAACAGCCAGCGGCTCCACCGTGGCATCGGTCTTCACCAGAATGCCGCGGTCGGCGCCCATGGCCAGCGCGGTGCGCAGGGTTTCGGTCGCCTGAGCCGGCCCGATGGACACCACAACGACTTCCGTTGCCTTGCCCGCTTCCTTGAGGCGCAGGGCCTCTTCAACGGAAATCTCGTCGAAGGGGTTCATCGACATCTTCACATTGGCCAGCTCGACGCCGGAACCATCCGGTTTCACGCGAACCTTGACGTTGTAGTCGATCACCCGCTTTACGGGCACAAGGATTTTCATGGGTCTTATCCTCCCGCTTCGGCGGCTTTTTTGCCGCACTGCGTCAACAGGTCGAGCCGGCTTAACATCCCGCGAAGAAAATGGCGGGTTTCAGCCAATACTTGCATTCGGCGCGCGACGGTAAACACCCGGACGCCGGGTGTCAACGATGGCGCTACGGAAGGTCCGCCCAGTTCTTGCTGCAACGCAAAGGCTTGGGCAAACCTCATCGGCGTCCGGCCTCCATATCCCGGTCGAACAATCTCACGCCCGGACGGCGCATCACCAGCACAAGAACGGCACCGGCCATAATGCCTCCGGCATGGGCCACCCAGGCGACCTGGCTCTTCTGGAACAGGAAGAGGCTGGCGATCTGCACGATGATCCATCCGCCCAGCAGCCACAGGGCCGGCAGGCGCAAGGGGATGCGCCCCATGAACAGCACCCAGACCCGCACCCGTGGATGCAGCATGAGATAGGCCGAAACAATGCCCGACACCGCACCGGATGCGCCGATCAGCGGCACATCCGAAGCCGGATCCAGCAGCGCGAAGGCAAGCCCGCCTGCCGCCGCGCACAGGAGATAGAAGGCAAGGAACTTCACATGCCCCATGGCGTCTTCAACGTTGTCGCCGAAGACCCAGAGAAACAGCATGTTCCCCGCCAGATGCATGATGTCGGCATGCAGGAAGGCATAGCTGACGAGCGACACCTTGGCGGGCAGGGCGATCAACTCCGGCGCCAGATCCTTCGTGTCGAAGAACACGGACGGGATCAGCCCGTAGGAATAGGCGCTGGCAATGGCCGCATCGCCAAAGCCCCCGCCCTGAATGAGCAGATAGACCAGCACATTGGCGAGGATCAGCGACCACGTGACCACAGGCTTCAGCACGTGGCGCAAGGGGTTATGGTCGTAGAGGGGAAAGAACATCCGGCTCTGCCTGATCCTGTTTTCTCTTATGCCAGGTCTTGAGATGCTGACGCATCAAGCCCTGAATTGCTCAAACGCCGCACGGGCTTGGAGCCTATTCCGATGAGTCCAGCTCATCGGAATAGGGTCTTACCGGTTCTTGCCGGGCACCCAGAGCACGTCGCCTGCGCCCTTGTCATTCAGATACCGGGACGCGACAAAAAAGAAGTCGGACAAACGGTTCATATAGCGCGTGGCCGCCGGGTTGATTCGCTCCTCCGCCGCCAGATGCACCATCAGCCGTTCGGCCCGGCGCGAGACGGTACGGGCCAGATGCAGATAGGTGGCCGCCGGCGTGCCCCCCGGCAGCACGAAGGAGCGCAGCGGCTTCAGATCTGCATTCAGGAGGTCAATGGCATTTTCCAGTGCGGTCACCTGCCCATCGGTGATCCGCAGGGGCTCATAGCCCAGATCCTTGTCCGTTTCCGGCGTCGCCAGATCGGCGCCGAGGTCGAACAGATCGTTCTGGATACGGCCGAGAATGGCATCCACCTCAGCATCCGCACCCGCAAGCGCGAGACGGACGAGGCCAACCACCGAATTGGTTTCATCCACCGTGCCATAGGCTTCGATGCGCAGATCATACTTGGGCCGCCGTTCGCCCGAGCCCAGCGCCGTCGTGCCGTCATCACCGGTCTTCGTGTAGATCTTGTTCAGAACAACCATGCTGCAATGCCTCCCGGGCGCTCATGTCTTGATGCGGCTCTCAGGCGCGCGTCAGGGCTTGGGCCCCAGAAAATAGAGCGCTGCCATGATGATGACGATAGCGAGAAACTGCAGGCCGACGCGCCAGCGCATCAGCTGTTGCGAGCGGTTGGACGAACCGCCGCGCATCATGTTCCAGAGCCCGAGCAGCAGCACAACTGCCACCGCTCCAACGGCCACGGGAACGAGATAATAAAAGAAACTGCCCATTTCCTGTACCCCTCAGGCGGCAGGATGCCCGCCGCCGCTGTGCCCCGTTTACGCAGACCTGCGCAAGGGGGATGATCTCACTCTTCCCCGTCAGCCGCCTTCATCAGCACCCTGTCGAGGGCGCGCGTAGTCAGGAACCGGCGGGCGATGTTCATCCAGATGGTGGGCTTGGTCACCCGGTAGCGCGCCCTGGGCCGGCTCGCCTCGATGGCATGCACCAGCTTCTCAACCACGGCCTCCGGCGGAAGTTTCCAGGGGCCGGGCTCGCCGTTTTCCATCCGCTTCAGCCGCCGCTCATAGGTGGCCCGGTGGGGCGAGGCCATCATGCCTTCCTTGCCGATCCAGTGATGGAAGTTTGCCAGCGCATTTTCGGTAAAGCGCGTGTCAATCGGCCCCGGCTCGATCAGGCTGACATGGATGCCCGTGCCGTGCAGCTCCTGCCGCAGCGTGTCGGAATAGGCTTCAAGCGCGAACTTGGATGCCGTATAGGCGCCCCGGTATTTCATGGCGATGAAGCCAAGGATGGACGAGCATTGCACAATGCGCCCTGCTCCCTGGCCGCGCATCACCGGGATGACCTGCCGCGTCAGATCGTGCCAGCCGAAGAAATTCGCCTGAAACAGCGCCCGCAAGGCCTCGACGGGGAGATCCTCCACCGCGCAGGGCACGGCATAGGCGCCGTTGTTGAACAGCGCATCGAGCCGCCCGCCGGTTTTCGCCAGCACGCTGTCCAGCCCCGCATGAATGGTTTCGGGCCGCTCATAATCAATGAGCACTGCCTCAAAGCCTTGTGCGGCCAGGGCTTCCACGTCCTCCGGCTTGCGCGCGGCCGGAAACACCCGCCAGTTGCGCCCCCGCAGCAGCCGGGCAGAGGCCGCGCCAATGCCGCTGGAGCAGCCCGTGATCAGGATGGTGCGCGGGCCAGCTTCGGCACCGGCAGACACTGTTGCCGTCATCTTCCCCCCAGATGCCCAGTTATCCCTGATGCCCGCTCAGATCGCTTCGCCGGTCAGCAACCGGGGCGCAGGCCCGGCAAAACCTGCGGCCTCGCGGATGAACATGCCCTTGAGCTTCGGCAGCCGGTCCACCAGACCGAGGCCAAAGTCCCGGATGCCGCGCACCACATCAAGATCGTTGGAGAACAACCGGTTCAGCACGTCGGTGACGACGCCCATCTGGAACGTGTCGAACCGGCGCCAGCGCTGATAGCGCTCCAGCACGTCGAGCCCGCCGATATCCTGACCCAGACGCCGGGCCTCGACGATGACTTCCGCCAGCGCCGCCACGTCCTTGAAACCGAGATTGAGGCCCTGCCCGGCAATCGGGTGAATGCCATGGGCAGCATCGCCCGCAAGGGCAATGCGCGGGCGGACGAAATCGCGCGCCAGCGTCAGGCCCAGCGGATAGGCATGGCGCGGGCCGTCCAGCTCCAGCTTGCCGAGATGGTGGCCGAAGCGGCGCTCCAGCTCCAGTTCGAAGGTGAAATCATCGGCGCGCACCAACCGGTCCGCATCACCCGTGCGCTCCGTCCAGACCAGCGACGAGCGGTTGCCCGGCAGCGGCAGGATGGCGAATGGCCCGGCGGGGAGAAAATGCTCTTCCGCCCGGCCATTGTGCGGCCGCTCGTGCTTCACCGTGGTGACGATGCCCGACTGTCCATAGGACCAGTGCACCGTGCGGATGCCCGCCAGATCGCGCAGGCGCGAACGCACGCCGTCGGCTGCCACCAGCAGCTTGGCCTTGATGCGCCCGCCGCTCGCCAGCGCCACGCTGACATGATCGCCCGCCTGATGGAAATCGCGCGCCGTATCGGGCGCATGGAACCGCACGCCGAGCGCCAGCGCCGCCTTGTAAAGCGCCGGCAGCATGGCACCGTTCGGGATCATGTGCGCGAAAGGCTCGTCACCCTGGGCGCTGCCGGTCTCGCCCGCAAAGGTCAGGAACACCGGACGCACCGTGTCGCGCAGCTTGCTGTCGGTGACGATCATCTCGTTGATCGGCTGGGCGGTGGCGCGGATCTCATCCCAGATGCCAAGCTGGTCCAGCATGCGGCAAGCCGCCGCAGCGATGGCGGACGCGCGCGGATCCCTGGCAAGGCTGTCCATGGGCTTGGGATCGACGACGGCCACTTCCATCGACGGATCCGCCTGCTTGAGCGCCAGAGCGAGGGACAGGCCGGCGTATCCGCCGCCGGCGATCACCACATCGGCCGCACTCTCCTGAGCAGGACTGTCAGCGGCTTGGGACTCGCGCATCTTCATCTCCTTCATCGCCCGGCCGTTTCGCAAGCGCTGCGCAACAATTCCGGGCTGTCTTCCCTTTGGTCAGCATTGACACGGACCGGACACCGCGTCCAATCAGGCATTCACGGACGGTGCGCCACGGGTGCATCCCATGCACTCATTTAGCCCCATGCGCTCATTTAGCAAGGAATGCGGCAATGAACACGGCCATCAACTCACTTTTGTCCATTCTTGACCTCGAACAGCTGGAACACAACCTGTTCCGTGGCCGCAGCCCTCAGGCGGGCTGGCAACGGGTCTATGGCGGACAGGTGATCGGCCAGGCGCTCGTCGCCGCCTCGCGCACCGTGGTGGAAGAACGGCACATCCATTCCCTGCACGGCTATTTCCTGCGGCCCGGCGATCCGGCGGTGCCGATCATCTATGACGTGGACCGCATCCGCGACGGCGGCAGCTTCACCACGCGCCGCGTTGTGGCGATCCAGCACGGACAGGCGATCTTCTCCATGTCCGCCTCCTTCCAGACGCTGGAGGACGGGCTTGAGCATCAGATCGACATGCCGGACGTGCCGATGCCGGAAGATCTGCCGAGCGAGCAGGACCTGAAGGAGAAGTTTCTGAAGGTGGCGCCGGAAAACGTGCGCCGCTACTGGGAACGGGAACGCCCGATCGAACTGCGCCCTGTCGATCTCACCCACTATTTCAGCGAGAAGAAGCTGGCGCCGCAGCAATATGTCTGGGTCCGCGCCACCAGCCCCCTGCCGGACGAAACCCGCATCCACCAGTGCGTTCTGGCCTATGCCTCGGACATGACGCTGCTGGATACTTCGCTCTTTCCCCATGGCAAGTCGGTATTCAGCCCGCAGATCCAGGCCGCCAGCCTTGACCATTCCATGTGGTTCCACCGGCCGTTCCGGGCCGATGACTGGCTGCTCTACGCCACCGACGCCCCCTCCTCTTCCGGCGGGCGCGGCATGAACCGTGGCCTGCTCTATGACCGCAGCGGCCACCTCATCGCCTCAACCGCCCAGGAAGGCCTGATCCGGCTGAAACGCAGCTAAGGTGATTAGAACAGTGGCGTCTGCACAGCGCCACAGCTTGCAGAACAATGCAGAAAAAGAACGCATCTTTTCTGGCTTGCAAGGAGTGAAAGACGTTTCAATCCGGCCGCAGCGCCCCTCTCCCCCTTGAGGGGCTACTGCATACACATCGTGCTGGAAGACGAAGACAGATCAGGAAAGCCTGAAATCTGGCCGCTCTGGCACAGCGTTTCAGCCCCCCTCCCCCTTGTGGGGAGGGGTTAGGGGTGGGGGGAAAAGTCTCTCCGGCTGGCAGAATGTCCATTGATTGTGGGCAGATGCTCCTCATGATGCCTCATCAGGAAAAGATCCATTTTTCAAATCTTTGCAGGCTCAGAGCCCCCCACCCCTTACCCCTCCCCACCAGGGGGAGGGGGGCGGAGAGGCCCTGCCAAAGATCAGATGCATCAATGTGGGCAGTGTCCGGACCTGATGTGTGAAGCCAGTAGCTCAAGGGGGGAGAGGAGTTGAAGCCTCACTGACAGTCCCTGTAAACACTGCCCCCCACGAGCGGGAGGGGCCTGAAAGCGCCGTAACGGAGAGACCAGCCGCCGCCTTTTACCTTACCCCGGCTTGAAGCCGGAGATGGCGAGCGGGTTGTCCATCATGGCCTGAGCGTCCGGCGTGTCGCTGACCATGGCGCCGGTGAAGGCATCGAACAGACGGCGGACGAAGCCCTCGGCCAGATCATAGGTGATGAAGACCAGCCGCGTGCGCCGGTCGCCGTCCGGCCATCCGGCCAGCGTGACCGGCGGATGGAACACATGCTGCACCCCGTGAATGACCACGGGCCGGGCCGGATCTTCGGCGATCTGGATGATGCCCTTCACCCGCAAGAGCTTCGGCCCATGGGCGGAGCGCAGCAGATCGAGGAACATTTCCAGCGCCGAGGCAGGCACCGGGCGGTTCGCGGTCAGGGTGAAGGCACGGATCTTGTCATCGTGACGGTTCACATCGTGATGATGGTGCCCATGATCGTGGTGATGACCGTGGTGGTGATCATGCCCATGATGATGGCCATGGGCGTGATCATGTCCGTGATGGTGATGCCCGTGAGCTTCATAGGCCTCCGCATTCAGCCAGCGCGCCACATCAGGGATCTTGGTGGAGGGATCATAGAGCCCGGCATTGAACAGATGCGCGGCATCGGCCTCGCCCTTCTGCCCATTGAGAAGCTGCGCACCGGGATTGAGCGCCTTCAGCCGTTCGGTCAGGGCGCCAAGGGTTGCCGCTCCCGCATCGCCTTCAAGAAGATCGGTCTTGGTCAGCACCAGCCGGTCGGCCACGGCAGCCTGCCGGACAGCTTCCTGATGGGCATCGAGAGTCGCAGAACCGTTGACCGCATCCACCAGTGTCACAACGCTGTCCAGCCGGTAGCGCAGCATCAGATAGGGATGCAGCATCACCGTGTGCAGGATGGGCGCCGGGTCGGCAAGACCGGTCGTTTCGATAACCACCCGCGCCAGCCGCTCCATGCGGCCGTTATCCAGACGGCGCAGCAGGTCTTCCAGCGTGTTGATCAGATCCCCCCGGATGGTGCAGCACAGGCAGCCGGAGGAAAGCTCCAGAATGCCCTCGCTCGACTGGTCCACCAGAAGGTGGTCAAGCCCGACATCCCCGAACTCGTTGATGATGACCGCCGTATCCGCCATCGCCGGATCCTTGAGGATACGGTTCAGCAGCGTCGTCTTGCCCGCCCCCAGAAAGCCCGTGATGATGGACAGGGGAATGGGCGGCTTCGGGCCGCGCTGCGGCTGTGCAGCGCCATCCTGAGCTTCGGTCATCTTGAATATCCTTCGCGCAGCTCTGCGTCAGTTGCCGCTCTTGGCTCTGGGGACGGCAGAAGCCGGCACATTGCCGTTGAAGAGGGAGCCAAATGCCGGGGTGGTCTGGGCCGCACCCTGCGCCGCGCCTGGGACAATCACGGAAGGCCTGAGATCCAGCGGCTTCGACACCGGCAGACGGACGGAGGGCAGCTCAGCGGCCACCGTGGCGGCAGCCGCCGCCGCCGGGGCCATGGCCGCAGCAGCAGGGACAGAGCCCGGTGCGAGGCCCGTGCGCACGGTGATGGGCGCATAGGCCACCAGCTCGGTGCCGACCGTGCGGTCGAGGATCATGTTCCAGTCAACCTTGCCGGATTTGGACGAAAATTCGGCGCCCTCTTCTCCCGGTTCCGCATCCCCTGCCGGAACCGCAATGACGGGACGGCCCTCGCCCGTGGACTGGAACATCACCGCAGAACGTGTCTTGCCCGCAGCTTGGCGGATGTCGTAGCGGGCCAGAATCTGTTCCGGTCCGAGCTTCGGGTTGCGCTTGCAATAACCGTCTGCCGGAAGTCCTGCACCACTCGGCGGCAGGGTGGAGACATGCTGGCCGCGCCCGCCAAGGCGGAAACCGCGGTCGATCACCTCACGGGTAAAGGCCGTGCGCTCCAGCCCGGAGCCCGCGCCCAGCACGACGGCAATGACGGTGCGGCCGTTGCGCGTGGCGGAGGCAGCAACATTATAGCCCGAATTGCAGATGTAGCCGGTCTTCAGCCCGTCGGCGCCAGCCACACGCTGCAGGAACTCGCGGTTGGCGGAGCGCAGCGTCTGCTTGCCGAACTTCAGGCCCGGATGACGGTAGTATTTGTGGGCGTCGGGAAACTCGCGCTTCAGCGCCATTGCCAGGATCGCCAGATCCGCAGCGGAGGAAACCTGACGGTTGTCGGGAAGCCCATGCGGATTGACGAAATGGGTGCTGCGCATGCCGAGGCGGCGCGCTTCCGCATTCATCATCGCAATGAAATTCTCTTCGGTGCCGCCAACCGTCTCGCCAATCGCCACGGCCAGATCATTGGCCGACTTGACCATCAGCATGGTCAGCGCCGTTTCCAGCGTCAGCTGCGTGCCCACCTTGAAGCCCATCTTGCTGGGCGGCTGGGCGAGGGAATTGGCCGACTGGGTGACCGGACTGTCCAGCTGCAGCCGCCCCTCGCGCAGGGCGCGGAGCGTGACATAGGCGGTCATCATCTTGGTCAGCGACGCCGGATACCAGGGCCGGGTCGCCTCATGCTCTTCCAGCACGGTGCCCGTGGCTGCATCGATCACCAGATAGGGACCAATGTCCGCTTTGGCAGGAACGGCCAGCCCGCACAGGGACAGCCAGCCGGAAATGGCAGCAAGGCCCAGCAGGCGCTTGTCAATCAATCGCGAAAACACGACACCCTCGTCATCCGAATGCCCCGGATCAGCCCCGGAACGCAGCCCCCACTTCTCCATACCCGATCAAGGTTAAGGAATGCAAAGCCTCGACACGGGGATGTGAAAGGCCGTGAGCAAATAGATTGCATGCGTTCTGGGCATTTGCCTGATTTTTGCACATTTTGAGATCAAGTCCAAACATCACAGGCACGGGCGCACAAGGCGCAGGCACATGGCCCCGGCTTTGCTAGTGTCTCCCTTCGGGGCCGGAACCGGCTTCCGGGAGCACCCTTGCGCAAGACCGCGCTCCCGGCACAAGATCAGACAATGCCCCGAAGGGCGCGGGGATGGAGAACACGGTCAGCATGCGGGCGGAAACGGGCATCGAGGGCGGCGGAGCAGGCGGCGGGGGCAGCACCCGGCCCGTGATGCAGCGCGCCCGTGGCACGGCGCGCGTGTCCTTTGCCCTGCGTGATGGCCAGACCCGCCTGGATGGGCTTTATCAATCGGGCTCCGCCAAGATCCGCCTGCCGAAGGTTTACGACAGCGTGCCGCTGGCCGTGCTGCTGAACACGTCTGGCGGCATCACCGGAGGCGACCGTCTCAGCTACACCGGACACCTCGCCGCAGGAACCCGCGCCATCCTCATCTCGCAGACCGCCGAGCGCGCCTACCGCAGCTCCGGCGGCACGGGCGAAGTGCTGAACAGCCTGTCCGCAGAAGACGGCGCGCATCTGGAATGGCTGCCGCAGGAGCTGATCCTCTTCGAGGCCAGTGCCCTCTCCCGCAAGATGGATGTGCGGCTTGAAGGCTCGGCCCGCTTCACCGGCCTTGAGATGGTGGTGCTTGGCCGCAAGGCGATGGGCGAGAGCGTGAAGACCCTTTCCTTCCGCGACCAGTGGCGCATCTGGCGCAATGGGCGGCTCACCTTTGCCGACAATCTCGCCATCGGACCGGACACGCAGATGCTGGACGGCCTCGCCACCGCTGCAGGCGGCTGCGCCTTTGCCACCTTCATTGACAGCGGGCCGGACGCAGAAGGCGGCCTTGCCCGCGCGCGCCGCTGTCTGGAACAGATCACGCCCGAGGGCGGCCCCTTGCGCGGCGGTGTCAGCGCCTGGAACGGTCAGCTCGTGGCCCGTTTCGCCAGCGCGGACAGCCGCAGCCTGCGCGATGGTCTCATCACCTTTCTTGAAACCTGCCGGCAGGCCCCCCTGCCCCGCCTCTGGTCCTGCTGAGCAGACCAGGGCCACATAACGGAGGACCCACGTGAACCTGACCCCGCGCGAAAAGGACAAGCTGCTGATTTCCATGGCCGCCATGGTGGCCCGGCGGCGGCTGGAGCGAGGCGTGAAGCTGAACCATCCCGAAGCCATTGCGCTCATCAGCGATTTCGTCGTGGAAGGCGCCCGCGACGGCCGCACCGTGGCCGAGCTGATGGAAGCCGGCGCCCATGTTCTCACCCGCGACCAGGTGATGCCGGGTATTGCCGAAATGATCCATGACGTGCAGGTGGAAGCCACCTTCCCCGATGGCACCAAGCTCGTCACCGTCCACCAGCCGATCCGCTAAGGCAGCATGAACAGGCTTTTTCCGCACGGTGACGGAAGCACAGGGCTGCATGGCAACACCTTGCCATCACGCTTCAGGCCACAAGGAGATGAAACGATGATCCCTGGAGAGATTTTTCCCGCTGATGGCGAGATCGAGCTGAATGCCGGGGCGCCGGTGACCGAGCTGGAAGTCGCCAACACCGGCGACCGGCCCGTGCAGGTGGGCAGCCATTATCATTTTGCCGAAACCAATCCGGCGCTCGCCTTTGACCGGGAGGCGGCACGCGGCCAGCGGCTGGATATTCCCGCAGGTACCGCCGTGCGTTTCGAGCCGGGCCAGACCCGCAAGGTGCGGCTGGTGCCCTTCACCGGGGACCGCACCGTCTATGGTTTCAACCAGAAGGTTATGGGACCGCTCTGACAACCCGAGACGTTGCGCCTGTCCCTGACGTCCTGTTTTCACACGTGATTTTCGAGGTTCTCCCATGTCCTTCAAGATGCCCCGCGCCGCCTATGCGGACATGTTCGGCCCCACCACCGGCGACCGGCTGCGTCTGGCCGACACGGATCTGATCATCGAGGTGGAGAAGGACTTCACCATCTATGGCGAGGAAGTGAAGTTCGGCGGCGGCAAGGTGATCCGTGACGGCATGGGCCAGTCGCAGCATCCCCGCTCTGCCGGGGCGGTGGATACGGTGATCACCAATGTGCTGATCATCGACCACTGGGGCATCGTGAAAGCCGACGTGGGCCTGAAGGACGGGCGGATCTCCGGCATCGGCAAGGCCGGCAACCCGGATGTGCAGCCGGGCGTCACCATCATCGTCGGGCCGGGAACGGAAGTGATTGCTGGCGAAGGCCGCATCCTCACGGCCGGGGCTCTGGACGTTCACATCCACTACATCTGCCCGCAGCAGATCGACGAGGCGCTGATGTCCGGCGTCACCACCATGCTGGGCGGCGGCACGGGACCGGCGACAGGCACCAACGCCACCACCTGCACCCCCGGCCCCTGGCATCTGGCGCGGATGCTGCAGGCGGCCGACAGTTTCCCGATGAACCTTGCCTTCGCCGGCAAGGGCAATGCCTCGCTTCCGGCCGCTCTCGAGGAACAGATCCTGGCGGGCGCCTGCGCTCTCAAGCTGCACGAGGACTGGGGCACGACACCGGCGGCCATCGACACCTGCCTGTCCGTGGCGGACGAGTATGATGTGCAGGTGATGATCCACACGGACACGCTGAACGAAAGCGGCTTTGTCGAGAACACAAAGGCCGCCTTCAAGGGCCGCACCATCCATGCCTTCCACACGGAAGGCGCAGGGGGCGGCCATGCGCCGGACATCATCAAGGTGGTGGGCGAGGCGAATGTCATTCCCTCCTCCACCAACCCGACCCGGCCCTATACGAAGAACACCATCGACGAGCATCTCGACATGCTGATGGTGTGCCACCACCTCGATCCGTCGATCCCGGAAGACGTGGCCTTTGCCGAGAGCCGCATCCGCCGCGAGACCATCGCCGCCGAGGACATCCTGCACGACATGGGCGCCATGTCGATCATCTCCTCCGACAGCCAGGCCATGGGCCGCGTCGGCGAGATCCTGATCCGCACCTTCCAGACCGCGCACAAGATGCGGGTGCAGCGCGGCCGCCTGCCCGAGGAGACCGGCGAAAACGACAACATGCGCGTGAAGCGCTACATCGCCAAGGTGACGATCAACCCGGCCATCGCTCACGGGCTGGACGAGCATATCGGCTCGGTCGAGGTGGGCAAGCTGGCCGATCTCGTGCTCTGGTCGCCTGCCTTCTTCGGCGTGAAGCCCGACATGATCCTGAAGCTCGGTACGATTGCCGCAGCGCCCATGGGTGATCCCAATGCCTCGATCCCGACGCCGCAGCCGGTGCATTACCGCCCCATGTTCGGTGCCTTCGGCAAGGCGATGACGGCAAGCCGCGTCACCTTCGTCTCGAAGGCTGCGCATGACCATGGCATCAAGGACCGGCTTGAGCTGGACAGCCTTGTCCTGCCGGTGAAAAACACGCGTGGCGGCATTTCCAAGCGCTCGATGATCCACAACAGCGCCCTGCCCCATGTGGAGGTGCATCCGGAAACCTATGAAGTGCGGGCGGATGGCGAGCTGCTGACCTGCGAACCGGCCGAGGTTCTGCCCATGGCCCAGCGCTATTTCCTGTTCTAGGGTAGCGCCGACACCGGCTGAATTTGCCGGCGCACAGGGAAACACAGGGACATCATGTACAAGGTCATTGGCAGTCCGCGCAGCCGCGCAGTCCGAATCTACTGGATGCTGGAGGAACTGGGTCAACCTTACGACATCGTGCCGGCCGCACCGCACAGTCCGGAGGTTCTGGCCCTCAACCCGGGCGGCAAGATTCCCGTTCTGTTGGACGGCGACGCGGTGCTAACCGACAGCGTCGCCATCATCCAGTATCTCGCCGACAAGCACGGAGCATGCACGTTTGCGGCCGGAACCGTGAGTCGCGCCATCCAGGACAGCTTCACACAGTTCTGCGTCGACGAGATCGAAGGCGCGCTCTGGACGGCGGCCAAGCAAAATAAGATCTATGACAACTGCGCGCCGCAGATGGTGGAGATCAGCCGCAAGGAATTTGCCCGAGCACTGGGCACCCTGACCAAACGGCTGGGCGACAAGCCCTACGTGATGGGCGACGCTTTCACCGTGCCGGACCTCATCCTTGGCCACTGCGGCAGCTGGGGGGCTATGTTCAAGTTCCCTGTACCGAAAGACGGCCCGCTCTACGACTATTTCAGGCGGCTACGGGAACGACCGGCCTATCTCGCCATGGGTAAACGCATCTCGGAGACCCTCATATGAGCACACCCTTGCGCGCAGGTCTCGTCCGGCCGGCCGGGACATGGCCGGACTGGTCGCTGGACACCATCACCCTGGGCGGCGAAGACCGGCACCGGCGCCGGGCGCTGCTGACAACGGATGGCGGCACCAGTTTCCTGCTGGACCTTCCCGAGGCCGTCTGGCTGCGCCATGGCGACGGGCTGCAGCTGGAGGATGGCCGGATCATCAAGGTTCAGGCGGCGCCGGAGGCTGTGACCGACATCACCGCGCCGTCACCGGCCGCGTTGATGCGGATCGCCTGGCATCTGGGCAACCGCCACCTGCCGACACAGCTGATGGACGGGACCTTGCGCATCCTGCATGACCATGTGATCGAGGACATGGTGGTCCGCCTTGGCGGCACCCTCACCCACGCGATGGCGCCCTTCGACCCGGAAGGCGGCGCCTATGGCCAGGGCCGCACGCACGGGCATGATCATGGGCACGGCCATGGGCATGGCGGGCACTCCCATGACGGGCATGGGCATTCGCACAGCCACAGCCACACGCACAGTCATTCTCATGCGCACTCACACAGTCATGCTCACGGGCATTCTCACGAGCATGACCACTCGCATTCCCATGAGCATGATCATTCTTCCGGCGGCGGGCATGGCCATTGAGCACTGAGGTTCGCCCTGATTCATGTGAAACACCCCTGCTGATGCCGGGGCTGGCAGAGCTTTACCGGCTGCAGGCCTTCTTCTCGCCGGCCTTTCCGGTGGGGGCCTTCACCTACAGCCACGGGCTGGAGCAGGTGATCGAGGATGGCGAAGTGAAGGATGCCGCAAGCCTGCGCCTCTGGCTTGGTGACATTCTGCGTCATGGTTCCGGCCGGACGGATGGCATCCTGCTGGCGGAGAGCTGGCGCGCCGCCATGGCAGGCGATGCGGCTCACCTGCGCGAACTGGCCGCCCTCGGCCTTGCCCTCTGCCCCTCACGCGAGCGGTATGTCGAGACAAGCGCGCAAGGCACCGCCTTTCTGGCAACGGTCCGCAATGCCTGGGACCACGGCCAGCCGGACGCTGCCCCAGCCGCAACCCTGTTCCGGAACCTGGCACAGGACGGTGCAACGGCGGAGCCATGGCCCTATCCGGTTGCCGCCGGGCTCGCGCTCGCCGCATCCGGCGTGCCGCTGGACGCGGGCCTTGCCGCCTATCTCCATGCCTTTGCCGCCAACATCATTTCCGCCGCGGTGCGTGCCGTGCCCCTTGGCCAAACTGATGGCCAGCGGGTGCTGGCGGGGCTGATGCCTCAGGTTCTTGAGACAGCGCAGACCGCCGCCGCCAGCGGGATCGAGGGGCTTGGCAGTTGCACCTTCATCGCGGACATTGCGTCCATGCGTCACGAAACCCAGTACACAAGGCTGTTCCGCACATGACCTCTCCCAACGGACCCTTGCGCGTCGGCATCGGCGGCCCTGTCGGCGCCGGCAAGACAACGATCACCGGCCAGCTCTGCAAGGCCCTGCGCGAGCGCTATTCCATCGCCGTCATCACCAACGACATCTACACCAGCGAGGATGCCGAGGCGCTGATGCGGGCGCAGGCGCTGCCGAGCGAGCGGATCCGCGGCGTCGAGACCGGCGGCTGCCCGCATACGGCCATCCGCGAGGATGCCTCGATCAACCTTGCCGCCGTGCAGGATCTCAACCGCGCCTTCCCCGATCTCGACCTGATCCTGATCGAGTCCGGCGGTGACAATCTGGCCGCCACCTTTTCGCCGGAACTGGCCGACCTGACGCTCTACGTGATCGATGTGGCCGCCGGTGAGGACATTCCCCGCAAGGGCGGGCCGGGCATCACCCGCTCGGACCTGCTCATCATCAACAAGACCGAGCTGGCGCCTCATGTGGAGGTGAGCCTTGAGGTGCTGGAGCGCGATGCCGCCCGCATGCGCAAGACGCGGCCCTTCGTCTTTGCCAATGCCAAGACCGGCAAGGGCATGACCGAGGTGGCGGAATTCATCATCCGCGCCGGCGGATTGCCGCAAGCCTGATATCAGCCCCGGCTGGCGCGGGATCAGGTCTCGCGCCAGAAATCCGGGCTGAACACCAGCAGCCCGCCGATGAGTTCCAGCCGGCCCAGGATCATCTGGAAGCCGAGCAGCCATTTGGCACTGTCGGGCAGCTGGCTGAAGGTTCCGGCCGGGCCGATCAGCGGCCCGATGCCGGGGCCCACATTTGCCTGCGCCGTGATCGAAGCGCTGATGGCGGTTTCAAGGTCGAGGCCGATCATGGCGTAAATGACCGCGAAGACACCGAATGTGCCCGCATAGAGAATGGAAAAGACGAAGACGCCTTCCATGACGCTGGGACTGACCGGCGCACCGGAAAACCGCGGCTCGATGATGCGGTGCGGATGCACCGCGCGTTTCAGCAGGGCGCGGATCGAGCTGAGCAGGATCTGGATGCGGAAGATCTTGAACCCGCCCGAGGTGGAGCCGGAGCAGCCGCCGACAAAGGTCAGCAGGAAGAACAGCACGATGGCGAAATTGCCCCACAGCAGATAGTCGGTGCTGGCATAGCCCGTGGTGGTGACCACAGAGACGACGTTGAACATGGCATGGGTGAAAAGCGCAAAGGGCTCAGCGTCGACCCGGTCGCGGACCGCGACAAAGAGGACAAAGCTCACCACCAGGATCAGCAGAAGAAAGAAGCGCACCTGCTGGGGATGGGGCGACTCGCGCCGTTCGGCAAGCTTGATCAGATAGAGAAACGGCAGGCTCGACAGGGTCATGAAGACAATGGCGATCCAGAGAATTGCCAGACTGTCGAATTGGGCGATGGAACTGTCAGACGTCGAAAACCCGCCCGTGGCCACGGTTGTCAGCGCATGGTTCAGCGCATTGAAGGCCGACATGCCGGCAAGATAATAGAGCAGCCCGCAAAAGACGGTCAGCAGAAGATAGAGTGACAGCAGCCGGAGAATGAAGGGCTCGATCCGGCCATAGGGCTTGCTGGTCTTTTCCGATGATTCGATGGCGAAGAGCTGTGAGCCACCAACCCTGAGACCCGGCAGCAGCCAGATGCCGATCACGACGATGCCGATGCCGCCGATCCATTGCAACAGGCCGCGCCAGAGCAGGATGCCGGGCGGCATGTTGTCAAGGCCGGTGATGACCGTGGAACCTGTCGTCGTCAGGCCTGAGGCTGCTTCAAAGAACGCCTCTGCCATGGTCAGGCCGATGCCGCTGGCATAGAGCGGGATTGCCCCGGCGAAACTGAAGGCAAGCCAGGCGGCATTGACGAAAATGAAGGTTTCGCGCGGCCGGAACTTGAATTCCTGCCGGTCCAGCGCCGCCGAAATCAATGCGCCGATGCACACCAAAATGGTGGCCGAGGTCGCAAAGACGATCCAGTCCGGATTGCCTTCGATCAGATCGGCAATCGCGGGCAGGATCATGAACAGGGCAACGATGATCAGCAGTCGGCCAATCGGCAGGATTACAGCGCGAAAATCCATCGTGTCTCTTTCGCCGGCCGTCATCACGGACCATGACAGGCCCCGATGACTGGCCGGACAGGCCAGCGGACCGGCAGGGGAAGCTGTGCCCTTCCCCGTGCCTGACGCGCATGTTCCCTGTTCCGGCGGCGATTTCAAGCCTTGCCCGCCGCAAGACCTGTGCGGAGACCGGTGTGCGGGCCGGCGAGCCCCCTGCCTCAGCCGTTGAACACGGCGGCAATCTTGTTGCCGGAGGGATCGCGCAGATAGGCTGCATACCAGTCAGGCCCGTAATGCGGCCGCGGACCGGCAGCCCCCTCATCCACGCCCCCATGCGCCATGGCAGCGGCATAAAAGGCATCGACTTCCTGCGGCGAGGCAGCGGGAAAAGCGGCCATCGTGCCATTGCCGGCCGAAGCCGGTTCACCGTTGAAGGGCTCGCAGATCCACACGGTGACCCCTTCGCCCTTGCCATCCTTCGAATATCCCTGCCAGCCGGGAAATTGCGCATGGGAGGCCCAGCCAACCGTTGCCAGCACCGCATCATAAAAGGCAACGGACGCCGCCAGATCACGCGTGCCGAGAGTGATGTAGAAATTCATGATCGCCTCCATTTGAAACCCTCCGGACCTTACGCCTCAAATAGGAACAAATAAAGAACATTTAGTCCAGGGCGCGCGGAAATTCGCGCCGGTGCCCGGCTTTCCTTGACTCGCTTGCCGTTTCCGCTGTATGTCCGGCGCACTTCACGAAAGTGACGCCAGACATGATCAGCCGACCGGGACCCGCAAAGGTATAAAGAGCGCCCGGAGGTCAACACCCGGCAGCGCGATGCGCCCCCGGGTGTCAAACTGCTTTGTGCAAGGTTTCCTTGGCTCAAGGCTGGAGATCGGAACGGCGGCATCTTAGATGGAGGGGCACCGGCACAAACGCCGGGGGCCGGACCGCAACACGAAAGGACGAGCGCCATGTTTGAAAGTCTGTCGGAGCGCCTCAGTGGCATTCTCGACAAGCTCACCGGCCGTGGTGCGCTGTCGGAGGCCGATGTCAACGAGGCCATGCGTGAGGTCCGCCGCGCGCTGATCGAGGCCGACGTTGCCCTTCCCGTGGTCCGCTCCTTCACCGACAAGGTGCGCAGCCGTGCCGTCGGCGCCGATGTGGTCAAGTCGATCACCCCGGGCCAGATGGTCATCAAGATCGTCCACGACCAGCTCGTGGAAATGCTCGGCTCCGACGCCGATCCGATCGACATCAACGCCCCCGCCCCTGTCGCCATCATGATGGTCGGCCTGCAGGGCTCGGGCAAGACGACGACCACCGCCAAGATCGCCCGCCGCCTGACCCAGCGCGACAAGCGCAAGGTGCTGATGGCCTCGCTCGACACCCGCCGCCCGGCGGCGCAGGAGCAGCTGAAGGTTCTTGGCGAGCAGAACAGCGTCGACACGCTGCCGATCGTTGCTGGTCAAGGACCGGTCGAGATCGCCCGCCGCGCCATTCAGGCCGCGCGCCTCGGCGGCTATGACGTGGTCATGCTCGACACCGCCGGCCGCATTCATATCGATGAATCGCTGATGATGGAGATGGCCGAGGTCAAGGCCGCCGCCAATCCGCATGAAATCCTGCTGGTCGCCGACTCCCTCACCGGTCAGGATGCGGTGAACCTTGCCACCAGCTTTGACGAGCGCGTCGGCATCACCGGCATCGTGCTGACCCGTATGGACGGCGACGGCCGCGGCGGTGCCGCCCTGTCCATGCGCGCCGTCACCGGCAAGCCCGTAAAGCTGATCGGTACGGGCGAAAAGTCCGACGCGCTGGAGGATTTCCATCCCCGCCGCATCGCCGACCGCATTCTCGGCATGGGCGACATTGTCTCGCTGGTTGAGAAGGCTGCCGAAGCCATCGACGCGGAAAAGGCCGCGAAGATGGCGGCCAAGCTCCAGAAGGGCAATTTCGATCTGGAAGATCTGGCCGACCAGCTGAAGCAGATGGAAAAGCTTGGCGGCATGTCCGGCATGATGAGCATGCTGCCGGGCATTTCGAAGTTCAAGAAGCAGATGGATGCGGCGAATATCGACGAGCGCATGTTCAAGCGCCAGATCGCCATCATCCAGTCCATGACCCCGGTGGAGCGGCGCAAGCCCGACATCCTGAAGGCCAGCCGCAAGAAGCGCATCGCTTCCGGATCCGGCGTGGATGTGGCCGAGGTCAACAAGCTGCTGAAAATGCACCGCCAGATGGCCGACGTCATGAAAATGATGGGCAAGAACAAGGGCATGCTCGGCAAGATGATGGGCGCACTCGGCGGCAGCATGGCCGGCGGCATGCCCAACATCGATCCGAAGCAGCTCGAAGAACTGGCCAAGAGCGGCAAGATCCCTGGCGCCGGTGACCTGCTGAAGGGCCTGCCCGATGGCGGCGCAGGCGGCATGCCGGGCGGACTGCCTCCCGGCATGGGCGGCCTCGGCGGCCTGCCGAAGCTTCCGGGCCTGGGTGGTCTCGGCGGCATGGGCGGTTTCCCCGGCCTTGGAGGAAAGGGCAAGAAGCGATGACCGATCAGAACAAGACCGCCGCCGCCGCCCTGCTCGGCGAAAGCCCCGCCATGACCGAGCTGCGCGCCCTGCGCGCCTCGATCGACAATATCGATGCCGCGCTGATCCACATGCTGGCCGAGCGCTTCAAGTGCACCCAGAAGGTGGGCCACCTCAAGGCCACTCATGCGCTGCCGGCCGCTGATCCGGCGCGCGAACAGATTCAGATCGAGCGGCTGCGGCGCCTTGCTGCCGATGCCAACCTCGATCCTGACTTTGCCGAGAAATTCCTGGCGTTCATCGTCAAGGAAGTCATCCGGCATCACGAAGCCATTGCCGCCTCGAACGGCAACTGAACAACTGGAGAAACTCAAATGGCTACGAAAATCCGTCTCGCCCGTGGTGGCGCCAAGAAGCGTCCTTACTACCGCATAGTCGTTGCTGACGTCCGCGCTCCGCGTGACGGCCGCTTCATCGAGAAGGTCGGCTCTTACAACCCGATGGTTGCCAAGGATTCCGCAGAGCGCGTCGTTCTCGACATCGACCGCGTCAAGCACTGGCTCGCCAACGGCGCAACGCCGACCGACCGCGTCGCCCGCTTCCTGGACGAAGCCGGTCTCATGAAGCGCGAAGCCCGCAGCAACCCGAAGAAGGCCGAGATGGGCAAGAAGGCTGCCGAGAAGGCCGCCGCTGCCAAGAAGAAGGCCGAAGAAGCAGCCGCTGCTGCAGCTGAAGCTTCCGAGTAATGCAGACTGCGGGCAGCGCCATGCGTGACATCAGCCTTGGGACACAGGAAGCCCGGCAATGACGAAAGCTCCTGAAAACAAGGTCCTGATGGCCGTCATTGGCGCTGCCCACGGCATTCGCGGGGAAGTGCGGGTCAAGCCCTTTGGCGATGACCCGCTCTCCTTCACGGATTATGGCGTCCTGGAAACCGCCGACGGCTCACGCCGCTTCACCGTTTCCAAAGCCCGCGTGCAGAAAACCGTCGTCGTCACCAAATTCAAGGAGATCGGCGACCGCAACGCGGCCGAAGCCCTCAACGGGCTGGAACTCTACATCCCGCGCGACCGTCTCCCCGAGACGGAAGAAGACGAGTTCTACCATTCGGACCTGATCGGCATGGATGCCGTGGATGCGGACGGAAACCCCGTCGGCAAGGTGGTCATGGTTCAGAATTTCGGCGCCGGTGACCTTCTGGAACTGCGCCCCGCCAGAGGCCGTTCGTTCTACATTCCCTTCACACGGGATTTCGTGCCCGAAGTCAGCATGGCCGATCGCCGTGTCGTCACCGCCATTCCGGACGGTTACCTGTCCGAGACACCGCGCGATGACGGGGATGATGACAACCGGATGGGCTGAAGCTCTCCGAAGTCTGCCGTTTCACCCGTCTGCCCTTCTGCGTCAATCTTCCGGCTTTCCATGCGCCACAGGGCGATGGCGGCAACGACCAGCACCACGCCGGTCCCATTGGCCACCGCGTCCAGCAGCGATGCATCGCGGCCGGGAATGAACATCTGCACCCATTCGCCAGTGAAGCCCAGCGCCAGCGATGAGATTGCCGAAATCCGCAGCCGGCAGCAGAAGAAGGCGTGGATCGAAAGCGTCAGCAAGCCGAAGAATCCGACATGCAGCATCTTGTCATAAGGGTGCTGCAGGCCATGATTGAAGATCACCCCGGTCAGCAGGCCGAACAGGCACAAGGCCGCCAGAGGCAGCACGCGGCTGAGCGAAATGTCGATGTAGTCCCGGTCCACATAATAGGCGATGACATGCGGCAGGGCGAAACGGATGCGGGGCAAGGGTCAACTCCGGTCTTGAGAGCCCCAGTCTCAGGCGGCAGGTGTTAAGGCCGGCTTGCCCGCCGGCACAAACCTGCGGGCATGGTTGATGACCCCTTCCCGGATGCAAACAATTTGATCTTTTTCCGGCCATGACAGCCCGGCTGCCCCTGCCTATGCACCGCAAGATCCGTTTGCGTTGCAAAGCCGGGCGTTTCATCGCATAGCAGCCGGAGGAATTGCGCCCCGCAGAACAGGAAACCGCGATGAGCTTTGCCGCGACCGTGCTGACCCTTTACCCGGAGATGTTTCCCGGCCCCCTCGGCGCCAGCCTGTCGGGACGGGCGCTGAAGGAGGGCACCTGGTCGCTGGAAGCCCGGCAGATCCGCGATCACGCCACGGACAAGCACCGCTCCGTCGATGACACGCCGGCCGGCGGCGGGGCCGGCATGGTGCTGCGGGCGGACATTCTGGCCGCAGCCATCGACGCCGCCACCCTGCCCGGCGACACCCGCCCGCGCCTGCTGATGAGCCCGCGCGGCAAGCCGCTGACGCAAGACAGGGTGCGGGAGCTGGCAGGCGGTCCGGGCGCCATCATCATCTGCGGCCGGTTCGAGGGTATTGATCAGCGGGTGATCGACGCGCGCCAGCTCGAGGAAGTGTCCATCGGCGACTACATCCTCTCCGGCGGCGAAATTGCCGCCATCACCGTGCTGGATGCCATCGTCCGGCTTTTGCCGGGCGTAATGGGCAATCAGGAGAGCGGCGAAACCGAAAGTTTCGAAACGGGACTTCTGGAGCATCCGCACTACACAAGGCCGGCCGAATTCGAAGGCATGACCATTCCTGAAGTGCTTACCTCCGGCAATCACCGCAAGATCAACGAATGGCGCAAGGCGGAGGCCGAGCGGCTGACGCGGGAGCGGCGGCCCGATCTCTGGGCAGCCCATCAGGCGAAGGACTGACGCAGCTTTTCGGCCGGTTTTTCCAGATTCCGCATGACAAGGCGGCGGTCTTCCTGTAAGGAGCCAGCCGTTGTGGCCGGTTCTGTGCGCCGCGCATTGCTTTTGCGCGATCCTGCGGACAGCCGGGTATCTCCAACATGGCCCGAAGACGGTGAACCCGTCCTTTCCACTTCACGTGGGCTGGACGCTCTGGCGGTCTTTGAAAACTGACAAGGGAAATATGCCATGAACCTGATCGAACAGCTGAACGCGGAAGAAAAGGCAAAGGTTGAAGCCGTCCGCAAGCTCCCCGAATTTTCTCCGGGCGACACCATCAAGGTCAACGTCAAGGTGACCGAAGGCAACCGCACCCGTACCCAGGCTTACGAAGGTGTCTGCATCGCCCGTTCCGGCGGCAGCATCAACGAGAGCTTCACCGTGCGCAAGATCTCCTATGGTGAAGGCGTGGAGCGCGTGTTCCCGGCCTGCTCGCCGATGATCGAGAGCGTTGAAGTCGTCCGCCGCGGCAAGGTCCGCCGCGCCAAGCTCTACTACCTGCGCGACCGCCGCGGCAAGTCGGCCCGTATCGTCGAGGCCACCAACGTCCGCGCCAAGCGCCTCAACGAAGAAGCCCGCGCTGAAGTCGTTGCTGCCAAGGCCGCTGCTGCTGCCGAGAAGGCTGCCGCCGCCGAGGCCGCTGCTGCTGCAGCCGCTGCTGCCGCTGCTTCCGCCGAATAAGAACGGCGCTGCATCGCAGATTTTCGAAAGGCGGTCTTCGGGCCGCCTTTCTTTTTGCCAGCTTGCAAGCCCCGCGGCGCGGCGCCACTTGAACAAAGCTCAAGAGTGGCGGACTGCGAAGCATATTGACCCCCATGATGCTTCGGGGCATTGAAGAGGCAAGACCGGAACAGGCTGGAAACGGCCAATCCGTGCAAGGGACAAGGGGCAGAACCGCCACGGCGGAGGATCAAGGCCCCGCCCGGTTTCAGGAGACACCCCGATGACCAAGCCGAGAACGCTCTACGACAAGATCTGGGATGACCATGTGGTCGACACCCAGGAAGACGGCACCTGCCTGCTCTACATCGACCGCCACCTCGTCCACGAAGTGACGAGCCCGCAGGCGTTCGAAGGCCTGCGCATGACGGGCCGCAAGGTGCGCCGTCCGGAGAAGACGCTGGCCGTCGTCGATCACAACGTGCCGACGACCGACCGCAGCCAGGGCATCGACGATCCGGAATCCGCACTTCAGGTGCAGACGCTGGCCGACAACGCGGCTGAATTCGGCATCGAATATTACAGCGAGCTGGATCACCGCCAGGGCGTCGTTCACATCGTCGGCCCCGAACAGGGCTTCACCCTGCCCGGCATGACCATCGTCTGCGGCGACAGCCACACCTCCACCCACGGCGCTTTCGGCGCGCTGGCCCACGGCATCGGCACTTCCGAAGTGGAACACGTTCTGGCCACCCAGACGCTGATCCAGAAGAAGGCCAAGAACATGCTCGTCCAGGTGGACGGCAAGCTGCCGGAAGGCGTCACCGCCAAGGACATCATTCTCGCCATCATCGGCGAGATCGGCACCGCCGGCGGCACCGGCTATGTCATGGAATATGCGGGCGAAGCCATCCGCTCGCTGTCCATGGAAGGCCGCATGACCATCTGCAACATGTCGATCGAAGGCGGCGCCCGTGCCGGCCTGATCGCGCCGGATGAAACGACCTTTGCCTATATACAGGGCCGTCCGAAGTCTCCGAAGGGCGAAGCGCTGGAGCGTGCGATTTCCTACTGGAAGACGCTGCACACCGACGAAGGCGCGCATTTCGACAAGGTGGTGAAGCTGGACGCTGCCAACCTGCCGCCCATCGTCACCTGGGGCTCCTCCCCCGAAGACGTGATCTCCGTGACCGGCGTGGTGCCGAACCCGGACGACATCGCCGACGAGAACACCCGCAAGTCCAAGTGGCGCGCGCTGGAATACATGGGCCTGACCCCGGGCACGAAGATGACCGACATTCCGGTCGATGTCGTCTTCATCGGCTCATGCACCAACGGCCGCATCGAGGATCTGCGCGCAGCCGCAGCCATGATCGGCAGCGGCAAGGTGAAGGACGGCGTCAAGGCTATGGTCGTTCCGGGCTCCGGCCTCGTGAAGGAACAGGCGGAAGCCGAAGGCCTCGACAAGGTGTTCAAGGCAGCTGGCTTCGAGTGGCGTGAACCGGGTTGCTCCATGTGCCTTGCCATGAACGCCGACAAGCTGCAGCCGGGCGAGCGCTGCGCCTCGACTTCGAACCGCAACTTCGAAGGCCGTCAGGGCTTCAAGGGCCGCACCCATCTGGTCTCCCCGGCCATGGCCGCAGCGGCAGCCATTGCGGGCCATTTCGTCGACATCCGCGAGTGGCAGAAGCCCTGATTCGCTTCACCTGGAAACATGTGGACGGGCGCCCTCTGCGGCGCCCGTTTCTTTTTGGCCCAAATCCTTTCCCGGCTTTACCCTTGACCCGCGAAGCCTTTTTGATTTCAGAGAGTTGATGGTCAGATGGAGCGCAGTAGGGCAGCTTCTCCATCTTCGGCACTGCGGCGCTTTTACAGGCTTCACAAGAGTGTCACACCGGCACTACTATATGTCTCGCATGTAGAGGTAGAACCCGGCATCGGGTCTGCGGTGCCGGTACCTTGAGAGACAAGGAGCCGAAGGTGACGATAGCCGTACCATCGGGCGCCCATCCGGCCTTGGTGCTGAATGCGGACTACAGGCCCTTAAGTTATTACCCCCTGTCGCTGTGGTCGTGGCAGGACACCATCAAGGCTGTGTTCCTCGACCGGGTGAACATCGTGTCGGAATACGAGACCACGGTTCGAAGTCCGAGTTTCGAGTTCCGATTACCCAGCGTGGTTTCCCTCAAGACCTTCGTCAAACCGTCGCGCCACCCGGCCTTCACCCGTTTCAACGTTTTCCTGCGCGACAGATTCCAGTGTCAGTATTGCGGCTCCCGCGAGGATCTGACCTTCGATCACCTGATCCCGCGCTGCCGCGGCGGCCAGACCACCTGGGAAAACGTGATCACCGCCTGCTCACCCTGCAATCTGCGCAAGTCGAACAAGTCCTGCGAACAACTGGACATGTGGCCGATGCACATGCCGTTCCGGCCCTCCATCCAGGACCTGCACAACAACGGCCGCGGCTTTCCGCCAAACTATCTGCACGAAAGCTGGCTCGACTTCCTGTACTGGGATACGGAGCTGGAACCGTAAACAGATAATAACCGTCCCTGCGCAAACTGCTTAAACACTCATAAACCAAGGTTCGATTTTCGATCCGAATTGACTATAATTTTAGTGTTGCGCAATGGATTCCGATGAATATGAACTCCAGAAAACCTTTGGAGTTCACCCATGTGCAGATCCAGGATCCGCCAGCTTCTGCGGAAGATGCGCCAGTTCGGCCAGAAGAAGGATGGCTCCATCCTGCCCCTGGCGGCCTTCCTGATCGTCATCATGATCGTGATAGCCGGCTCCGGCGCCGATTATGGCCGTGCCGTTATCGTCCGCAGCGCAGTTGCAAATGCGCTGGACGCGGCGGTTTTGAGCGTTGCCCGTCAACTATCAACCACGGTTCTCACCGACAGCCAGATCAAATCCGCGCTGGAGTCTGCATTCAACGCCAACCTGACATCGACAGGCGTGGACAACGTCGAGCTGGCAAATCTGACCTACACGCTCAATCCGGCCGAGGGCATCATCACCGCCAATGTCACAGGGACGGTCAACACCTACTTCGTCTCGATTGGCGGCATTGGCCCGGAAACGATACCAGTAAGTTCCTCATCGCAATCCACCTATTCCAGGTTCGATGTGGAGCTGTCGCTGATCCTGGACGTCACCGGCTCCATGTCAAACGACATGGATGCCTTGGAATCGGCAGCCAAGAGTATTGTGAAGATTCTTCTTGCGGAACAGGACAGCAATTCCCGTTCAAAGGTCCGCATTTCGCTTGTTCCCTATAGCCAGGGTGTAAATCTCGGCGACAAGGCCAAAACCGTCACAAATGGGGCCTCCCTTGGAGCGAATTGTGTGACGGAGCGCATGGGCCCTCAGCAATTTACCGATGCAGCCTATAATTATAACGGCACAAACTCGGAGTTTTTCGGCGGTGGCTCCAACGCCTGCTCCTCCGGCTCGCCACTTCTGCCCCTGACAAGCTCCGCTGACACCCTGGAGACAGCCATAGAAAATCTGGTTGCCAGCGGCGGCACCGCGGGCCAGATCGGCATCGCCTGGGGCTGGTACACGCTGTCGCCAAACTGGTCGAACCTCTGGCCATCCGCCAGTGCACCCTCCGCCTATAACAGCAACAAGGTCAAGAAGATCGCGCTCATCATGACTGACGGCGACTTCAACGATTTTTATGACAAGACCTTGCTGACAAGAGATGTCTGCCGGACGAGGTCTGGCTACACAACAAGGAGTCCGTCCTATAAAGGCTGGAGCAATCATACAACGAGAAGCGGATATTATTGGATATACGAGACATTAACCAGCGGATGCAGCACATCTGCAAAACAATACTGGCTTGGTCAATATTTTAATGACGCAACATATAGCGACCCGCCAGCGGTTCGCGCACGCAGTTTCTGCGATGCCATGAAGGCAAAAAACATCACGATCTATACGGTTCTCTTCCAGAATACCTCGGGCTCACTGCCCTCATCTGAAAAATTGATGAAATACTGCGCCACCAGCGAGGCAACAACCTATTTCAAGGCGACAGACAGCGCGACCCTGATCAATGCCTTCTCGAACATCGCGCGGCAGATCCAGTCGATCTATCTGTCCAAGTGAGCCCCCGCCCGCAGGAAAGGGCACGGCTGAAGACAAAGGGCCCGCAGCGCGGGCCCTTGATGCTTTCATGGTAGGGATCGAGTCCACCGGAGGGGATCAGGCCCGGTTCTGGCGGTTCTCGATCAGGTCATCCACCACTGCCGGATCGGCGAGGGTGGACGTGTCGCCCAGGTTCTCGAAGCTGTCCTCGGCGATCTTGCGCAGAATGCGGCGCATGATCTTGCCGGAGCGGGTCTTCGGCAAGCCGGGGGCAAACTGGATGAGGTCGGGCGAGGCAATAGGGCCGATTTCCTTGCGCACATGCGCCACAAGTTCCTTGCGCAGCGCCTCGCTGGGTTCCTCGCCCGCCATCAGCGTGACATAGGCATAGATGCCCTGCCCCTTGATGTCGTGCGGATAGCCGACGACAGCCGCCTCAGAGACCTTGGGATGGGCCACCAGCGCGCTTTCCACCTCGGCGGTACCCATCCGGTGGCCGGAGACATTGATCACGTCATCGACGCGCCCCGTGATCCAGTAATAGCCATCCGCATCGCGGCGGCAGCCATCCCCGGTGAAATACATGCCCTTGTAGGTGGAGAAGTAGGTCTGCACGAAACGCTCATGGTCACCATAGACCGTGCGCATCTGGCCGGGCCAGCTGTCGAGGATGACGAGATTGCCCTCCGTCGCCCCGTCCAGAATGTTGCCTTCCGCATCGACCACCGCCGGCTGCACGCCGAAGAAGGGCCGCGTCGCCGAACCCGGCTTCAGCGGCGTTGCGCCCGGCAGCGGCGTGATCAGAATGCCGCCGGTTTCCGTCTGCCACCAGGTGTCGACGATCGGGCAGCGCTTGTCTCCGACCACGTTGTAATACCACATCCAGGCTTCCGGATTGATCGGCTCGCCGACCGAGCCCAGCAGGCGCAGGCTTTCGCGCGAAGTACGGGTGACATGCTCGTCCCCTGCCCCCATGAGGGAGCGGATCGCCGTCGGCGCAGTGTAGAAGATGTTGACCTTGTGCTTGTCCACCACGTCCCAGAAACGGCCTGCGTTCGGATAGGTCGGAATGCCCTCGAACATCAGCGTCGTCGCGCCATTGGCGAGCGGACCATAGACGATGTAGCTGTGGCCGGTGACCCAGCCCACATCCGCCGTGCACCAGTAGATGTCACCTTCGTGATAGTCGAAGACATACTGATGCGTCATCGAAGCATAGACGAGATAGCCGCCGCTGGTGTGCAGCACGCCCTTGGGGCTGCCGGTGGAGCCTGAGGTGTAGAGAATGAACAGCGGATCTTCCGCATTCATCTCCGCCGGGGTGTTTTCGGCAGAAACCTTGGCCGCTTCCTCGTGATACCAGACATCGCGGCCACCGGTCATGGCAACGGCGCCGCCCGTGCGCTTCACCACGATCATCGTATCCACTGGCGCCTTGTCGGCCGCCCGGTCGGCATTGAGCTTCAGCGGCACGGTGCGGCCGCCGCGCAGGCCTTCATCGGCCGTAATCAGGCAGGTGGACTTGCAGTCGGCAATGCGCTGCGCCAGGCTGTCCGGCGAGAAGCCGCCAAAGACGATGGAGTGGACCGCGCCAATGCGGGCGCAGGCCAGCATCGCATAGGCCGCTTCCGGGATCATCGGCAGATAGATGGTCACCCGGTCGCCCTTCTTCACCCCATGGGCCAGCAGCACATTGGCGAAGGTGCAGACCTCGCGGTGCAGGTCCTTGTAGGTGATGATCTTGTGGTCCGCCGGATCATCACCTTCCCAGATGATCGCCGGCTGATCGCCGCGCGTCTCCAGATGCCGGTCGATGCAGTTGGCCGAGACGTTCAGCGTGCCGTCCTCGAACCATTTGATCGAGACATTGTGCGGGTCGTAAGAGGTGTTCTTGACCTTGCTGAAGGGCTTGATCCAGTCGATGCGCTTGCCGTGCTCCCCCCAGAAGCCTGCAGGATCATCAACCGATTTCCGGTACATTTCCAGATATTTGGCGTTATCGGCGAGCGCACGCGATGCGACTTCGGCCGGAACCGGAAAAACGTTATCCGACATGCCTTCCTCCCAGGATGAAACAGGCGGGCATGCTCTTGGCGGCAGCCCGCATTCCGGGCGCATTATGCTGCCGGGATGCAGGCAGGTCTATACGGGATCGCTCGAACTTTCGTAGAGTCTGCCGTGACTTGTGCCGAAACTGCTACATAATGCCGGGATTGCTGCGGCAGGATCCGTTTAACCTCTGCCTCCAAAGATGGCCGAACCGACGCGCACATGGGTGGCGCCGAAGGAAACAGCAATCTCATAGTCGGACGACATGCCCATGGAAAGCTGCGTCAACCCATTGCGGCGGGCGATCTTTTCCAGCAGCGCGAAATGCGGACCGGGCGCCTCATCGACGGGCGGGATACACATCAGGCCAATCACGTTGAGGCCGATCTCTTCCCGGCACAAACGGATGAAGTCATCCGTCTCCTTCGGCGCGATGCCGGCCTTCTGCGGCTCCTCCCCGGTGTTGACCTGAATGAAACACGGCAGGTCCCTGCCCTGCGCCGTCATTTCGGCCTTCAGCGCCCGGGCGATCTTCTCCCGGTCGATGGTGTGGATCACGTCGAAGGTGGCAACCGCCTCCTTCGCCTTGTTGGACTGCAGCGGACCGATGAGATGCAGTTCGATGCCGGGATAGTCCGTCCGCAGCTGCGGCCACTTGCCCATGGCTTCCTGCACCCGGTTTTCGCCGAAGACGCGCTGGCCTGCGTCCAGCACCGGGCGGATATCTTCCGCCTCGAAGGTCTTGGACACGGCCACAAGGCAGACGCTGCCTGCCTCCCGGCCATGCGCGGCCTCCGCCTCGCGGATACCGGAGAGCACATCGTTGAGCTGGGCGGCGGCGCTGTGAGCCATGTCATGATCCTGATCGCAAGGGAAACGGGCCGAAGAATGCCAATCCGGCCATGGTATAGGGCGCGGGCAAGGCCGGTTTCAAGAGTTGAGCCGGGCCATGGCCTGACGCGCCTGCGAAATAAGCCGCTTTTCCTGCCAACCGTGTTGACCCATGAGGGAATTTCTGGTGACAGTCCCGCAGACATGTTTTTGGTTTGTGCGCCGCCTCCCGGCGCGCAGACATCTGGTTTGCGCGCTCTCCCGCGCGCGAATTTACGGTTTGCGCGCTGACCGCGCGCGGGTTCTTGGTTCATGCGCCTTGAGGCGCAGGGGTTGAAACGGCGGAATTGATGGCAACGGAACGCTATAACGCGCGCGAAGTGGAAGCGCGCTGGCAGAAGCTCTGGGATGAGAAGGACGTGTTCAAGACGTCCAACGACGATCCGCGCGAGAAGTACTACGTGCTGGAGATGTTCCCCTATCCGTCCGGCCGCATCCACATGGGCCATGTGCGCAACTATGCCATGGGCGACGTTGTGGCCCGCTACAAGCGCGCCAGAGGCTTCAACGTTCTGCACCCGATGGGCTGGGACGCCTTCGGCATGCCGGCCGAAAACGCCGCCATGCAGAACAACGTCCATCCCAAGGACTGGACCTACGAAAACATCGCCTTCATGCGCGGCCAGCTCAAGATCATGGGCCTGTCGCTGGACTGGAGCCGCGAGTTCGCCACCTGCGACGTGGAATATTACACCCAGCAGCAGCGCCTGTTCCTGAAGTTCCTTGAGGCCGGTCTCGTCTACCGCAAAAAGTCCAAAGTCAACTGGGACCCGGTCGACATGACCGTACTGGCCAACGAGCAGGTGATCGACGGCCGCGGCTGGCGCTCCGGTGCCTTGGTCGAGCAGCGCGAACTGACCCAGTGGTTCTTCAAGATCACCGATTATTCCGAGGATCTGCTGGAAGCGATCGACACGCTCGACCGCTGGCCGGAAAAGGTCCGGCTGATGCAGAAGAACTGGATCGGCAAGTCGGAAGGCCTGCGCGTCCGCTTCGAGTTCACAACGCCTGCTCCGACCGGTGACAAGACCCTCGAAATCTTCACCACCCGTCCGGACACCCTGTTCGGCGCGTCCTTCATGGGCCTGTCACCGGATCATCCGGTTTCTGCAAAGCTTGCCGAAACCAATCCGCAGATTGCAGCCTTCATCGAGGAATGCCGCCGCATCGGCACCTCGGCCGAGGCCATTGAAACGGCGGAGAAGAAGGGCATCGACACGGGCCTGCGCGTCAAGCATCCGCTGGATGCGTCCATCGAGCTGCCGGTCTATATCGCCAACTTCATCCTGATGGACTACGGCACCGGCGCCATCTTCGCCTGCCCGGCTCACGATCAGCGCGACCTTGACTTTGCCCGCAAGTATGGCCTGCCGGTGCGCCCCGTGGTGCTGCCGAAGGATGCGGATGCGGCCAGCTTCACCGTCGCCGATGTGGCCTATACGGATGACGGCACCATCTTCAATTCCGGTTTCCTCGACGGCCTCAGCATTGCGGACGCCAAGGACACGGTGGCGAAGAAGCTGGAAGCCGTCGAGATCGATGGCGCGCCTCAGGCTGCCCGTCAGGTGAACTACCGCCTGCGCGACTGGGGCATCTCGCGCCAGCGCTACTGGGGCTGCCCGATCCCGGTGATCCACTGCGATGACTGCGGCGTGGTGCCGGAGAATGATGCGAACCTGCCGGTCAAGCTGCCGGACGACATCAACTTCGACAAGCCGGGCAACCCGCTGGACCGCCACCCCACCTGGCGTGACTGCAGCTGCCCGAAATGCGGCAAGCCGGCCCGGCGCGAAACCGACACGATGGACACCTTCGTGGACAGCTCCTGGTATTTCGCCCGCTTCACCGCCCCGCAGTGCGATCAGCCGACCGATCCGGCTGCCGCCAACGGCTGGCTGCCCGTGGACCAGTATATCGGCGGCATCGAGCATGCGATCCTGCACCTGCTCTATTCGCGCTTCTTCACGCGCGCGATGCAGAAGGTCGGCGCGCTTGATCTGAAGGAGCCGTTCAAGGGCCTCTTCACGCAAGGCATGGTGACGCACGAAACCTATAAGAGCGCGGAAGGCAAGTGGCTGAGCCCGGCCGAGATCCGCTTTGTGGAAGGCACTGAGCGCAGCGCCGTGGAAGTTGCCACCGGCGCTCCGGTCACCATCGGCTCCATCGAAAAGATGTCGAAGTCGAAGAAGAACACGGTGGACCCGACCGACATCATCGAAACCTACGGCGCCGATACGGCCCGCTGGTTCATGCTGTCGGATTCGCCCCCCGAGCGTGACGTGATCTGGACCGAGGAAGGCGTTCAGGGTGCCTGGCGTTTCGTCCAGCGCGTCTGGCGCCTCGTGGGCGAGATCGCCGCCACCCCGGCCCGCAGCAGCACGGCACCGGAGTTCAGCGATGGCGCGCTGGAACTGCGCCGCGCCACGCACAAGACGCTGGCAGCGGTGTCGAAGGACATCGAGACCCTGTCCTTCAACCGGGCCGTCGCCCGCATCTATGAGCTGGTCAACCAGATCGGCAAGACGGTGCATGGCGGACTGACCTTCGAGGACGTGTCCTGGTCAGCGCGCGAAGCAGCCGAATGCCTCGTGATGATGATGGCCCCGATGATGCCGCATCTGGCCGAGGAATGCTGGAAGGAACTGGGCCACACCGGCCTCGTTGCCGAGGCCAGCTGGCCGGCCGTGGACGAAAGCCTGCTCGTCGAAGACAGCATCGTCCTGCCGATCCAGATCAACGGCAAGAAGAAGGGCGAGATCACCGTTGCACGAGACGCTTCCAACGAGGTGGTCGAAGCAGCTACTCTGGCCCAGGATTTCGTCCAGAAGGCGCTCGAAGGGCGCCCGCCCCGCAAGATCATCGTGGTGCCGCAAAGGATCGTGAATGTCGTTGCCTAACGCCTCTGGCCGCACTGGCGGCACCAAACTGACCCTTGCCCTGCTCGTTGCCGGCGCCGCCCTTCTGGGCGGCTGCCAGGTGCGCCCGCTCTATGGCAGCCTGACACCCGGTGATGCCTCAACGGCGTCCCATGTGCAGAATGACCTGGCAGCCATCCGGATCGACACGATCGATACGCTCGGTCCCAATACGAGGCGGGTGCTTCTGACGGAGCTGATGTTCAACTTCGAGCGAGGCAATTCAACGGCAGAAAAGAAATATGACCTGAGACTCGTCGGCAATGTCAGCTCCACGTCCATTGGCGTCGAGCAGCTGGCCGATGTCCCGGCCTCCTATACGATGACGATGAATGTCACCTTCGTGCTCTATGAAAGGGCTACACAGCGCACGCTGATGACCGGCAAGTCCTTTGCCAGCGCCTCCTATGACTTCTCCAGCCAGCGTTTTGCCAACCTGCGCGCCCAGCGGGATGCGGAAGAGCGTGTGGCCAAGCAGGTGGCACAGGACATGACGGCACGTCTTGCCGGCTATTTCGCCACGCGCAAGTAAGGACAGGTTTCCGTGGTCGCGCTCAAAGCCGGTGACATTGACAGGTTTGTCGCCAAGCCTCCGGCCAGCGTCCACGCGATCCTCATCTATGGCCCTGACACGGGCCTGGTGTCCGAGCGGGCCCAGGCCCTTGTGGCCGCCGTCAGCGACGGCAACAACGATCCCTTCAGCCTCGCCAAGATCGATGCCGGTGACATCGTTTCAGACCCGAATCGTCTGATCGACGAGGCCCTGACCATTCCCCTTTTCGGCGGCAAACGCACCATCTGGGTCAAGGATGGCGGCGGCAAGAACCTGTCTCCGGCCGTCACGCCGGTCCTTGCCCTCACGGATTGCCCGGCCGTGGTCGTCATCGAAGCCGGCGACCTCAAGAAGGGAACGGGCCTGCGCAAGCTTTTCGAGGCCGACAAGCGCGCTGTTGCCATTCCCTGCTATGCCGACACCGCCCGTGACCTGGAAGCGCTCATAGACGAGGAAACCCGCCTTGCCGGGCTTACCATCAGCCGCGAGGCCCGCCAGAGCCTGCACGGGCTTCTGGGCGGCGACCGGATGGCCAGCCGGGGCGAGCTGCGCAAGCTGTGCCTCTATGCCCTCGGCAAGGGCCGTATCGAGACGGACGACATCGAAGCCATCATCGGCGATGCCTCGTCCTTCGAGCTATCGGAGCTGATTGATGCGGCTGCAGGCGGCGACCTTGCCGCCCTTGATCACGGCCTTGAACGGCTGGAGGCGGCGGGCAGCAATGCCTCCGTCATCGCCGGTCAGGTGCTCGGCCACTTCCAGTGGCTGCACCGGCTGCGGGCAGACGTGGATTCCGGCGGACAGGCCGCCACTATCATCGAGAACGTCAAGCCGCCGGTGTTCTTCAAGCGCAAGGCCGCCCTCACCCGCCAGCTGTCCATCTGGGCCGCGCCCGATCTGGAACGGGCCATGACACGGCTTGCAGAAACCATGCGCACCGCCCGCCTGAATGACCGGATCGGCATGCCGGTTCTGTCCGAAACGCTACTGACCCTCGCCCGCGTCGCCCGCGCCCGCAGCGCCTCGCGCCGCTGATCTTCCCCTATACGCAAAACGGTCCGGATTTACATCCGGACCGCTTCCGATTCGATTTCGTTAACGCACGTTAACGCGTCTCGATACCCAGCTTGCGGCACAGCTCATCCAGCTGCTCCAGCGAGGCATATTTGATCTTCAGCTCGCCCGCATCCTTGCCCGGCTTGTGGCCGATGGCGACCTTGAGGCCCAGCGTATCGGTCAGCCGCTTTTCAAGGGCACGGGTGTCTGCGTCCTTTTCGGCCCGGGTCACCGGGTCCTTGGGGCCGGAGAGCTTGGAGAGGATTTCCGGGTCCTGCGCCAGCTTCTCCGCGTCACGGACGGACAGGCCCTTCTCCACGATCAGCTCGGCCAGAGCCGAAGGATCCTCCAGCGTGATCAGCGCCCGGGCATGGCCGGCGGTAATCAGGCCTTCGGACAGATAATCCTTCACCGCATTGGGCAGCTTCAGCAGGCGCAGGGTGTTGGCCACGTGGCTGCGGCTCTTGCCGATGAGCTTGGCAAGTTCGCCCTGGCTGTAGTTGAACTCGGCCGTCAGCTGCTCATAGCCGAGCGCCTCTTCGATCGGGTTGAGATCCGCGCGCTGCACGTTCTCGATGATCGCCAGTTCCAGCGCTTCCTGATCGGTGATGTCGCGGATGATCACCGGCACTTCATGCAGGCCTGCGCGCTGCGCCGCCCGCCAGCGGCGTTCACCGGCGATGATCTCGAAATGGTCCGGCTTGCCCGCCGCCGGGCGCACGAGGATCGGCTGGATGATGCCCTTCTCCCGGATGGAGTCGGTCAGTTCCGTCAGATCCTTCTCCACGAAGGTCTTGCGCGGGTTGCGCGGGTTCGGCTCAAGGAATTCGACCGGCACCTTGCGCGAGTCCCGCGGCGGCGCCTTGTCCGCGCTCTGTGCCGCCGGTTCTGCAGCCGTGGTAATGCCCGCATCACCGATCAGGGCTGCCAGCCCGCGTCCCAGCCGCTTGTTGCGTCCGCCTTCTTCCGCCATTGGTCTTCTCCGCTTGCGCGTCACATCATACGAATGAAAGAACGCGGGCCCTGCCCTCACAGGGGCTTTGCTCCGCGTTCCATGAAACTTTCAAGCCTGTGCCGTCAGCCTCAGGCTGCCACTTTCCGCAGCTCCCGCTCGCGCTGGATGATCTCGGACGCCAGCCGCAGATAGGCCTGGCTGCCTGCGCATTTCAGATCATAAAGCAGCGCCGGCTTGCCATAGGACGGGGCTTCCGAGATACGCACGTTGCGCGGGATGATGGTCTCATAGACCGCATCCCCCATCGTCTCGCGCACATCCGCCACCACCTGGCTGGAGAGGTTGTTGCGGCTGTCATACATGGTCAGGACGATGCCATGGATGGTCAGCTCGTTGTTCAGCGCATTGCGCACCTGCTCCACCGTGGACAGCAGCTGCGACAGACCTTCCAGAGCGAAGAACTCGCACTGCAGCGGCACCAGAATGGAGTGCGACGCCGACAGGGCGTTGATCGTCAGCAGGTTCAGCGAGGGCGGGCAGTCCACCAGCACATAGGTGAACTTCAGCTCCGCAAACAGCGCCGACGTTGCAAACCGCTCGATGGCCTTGCGCAGCCGGTAGGCCCGGTCGGCGCTGGAAGCGATTTCCAGCTCTAGGCCGAGAAGGTCCATGGTGGACGGCGCGACCCAGAGGCGCGGCACAGCGGTTTCCTTCACCGCCTCTTCCAGCGAACAATCGCCGCAGAGCACGTCATAGGTCGAGAGATTCCGGTCGCGCCGGTCAATGCCAAGACCGGTGGAAGCGTTACCCTGCGGATCGAGATCGATCACCAGAACGCGTTCGCCAATGGCAGCCAGCGCGGTGCCAAGGTTGATGGCAGTCGTGGTCTTGCCCACACCGCCCTTCTGATTGGCCAAAGCCAGCACGCGCGGCAATTCAGGAAGCCTGCTCATCTATGGGATCCTTCCTTGATGGAACCGGCCTCGTTGGATCGGGGCGACACGCTGGAGAGGGTCAGCATGCGGCTCTCGGGATCAATGAGACTGGTCCGTTCTACCAGATCAAAACTCCAGGCGTGAGACGCTTCATCAATCTCCCGCTGAAAATCGCGCCCTTTGTGGAAAACAGCCACAGCTCCCTCCGCGAGGAAGGGATGGGAATAGTCCAGAAGCTCGGCCAGAGAAGCCAGCGCCCGGGCGGAAACTGCATCCACCTTGCCATGGGGCCATTGTTGCGCCACCGATTCGATCCGCTCCGGCATCACCGTGCCTTTCGAACCGGTCTCGCGCAGCGCCGTGCGCAGGAAGGCTGCCTTGCGCTGATTGCTCTCGACGAAATAGACATGGGCCTCCGGCACATCGGCCAGGAGGATGGCCGTGACGATACCGGGGAAGCCTGCCCCGCTGCCAAGATCCACCCAGCGCCTTGCCTGCGGCCGGCACAGATGCGGCTGCAGGCTGTCCGCCACGTGCCGCCGCCAGATCTCCGGAATGGTCGAAGGCGCAATCAGGTTCTGGGCCGGCTGCCAGCGCAGCACAAGATCCACATAGATCTTCAGCCTCTCCTCAGTTTCACGTGAAACAGACAGAAACTCTTGCAGGATCTGGGGGCCATCCCTCAGGTTCTTCACAGCCATATCCACAGGTCCTTCAGGCGGCGCCGCGGCGTTCATGCCGCTTCACTTGAGACAGAAGCAGCGTCAGCGCGGCAGGCGTCATGCCATCCATGCGCGCCGCCTGCCCCATTGTACCGGGCCGCACCAGTTCCAGCTTCTGCCGGACTTCATTCGACAGACCGGCGAGAGCGGAGAAATCAAAGTCCTCCGGAATGGCCAGCGCCTCATCCCGGCGCAGAGCGGCAATGTCAGAAGCCTGCCGGTCGAGATAGACCGAGTAGAGCGCATCCGTCGCCACCTGTTCGGCAATGGCAGGTTCTACGCCTGCCAGCTCCGGCCACACACCGAAGAGCCGGTCAATGGTCATGTCCGGATAGGCCAGCAGATCGAAGGCACTGCGGCGCACCCCGTCCTGGTTGACCGGCAAGCCATGCCTTGCCGCTTGCGATGGGGTCACCGTCAAACCCTGCATCAGCTCACGGGCCGCCTCAAGCTTACCGAGCTTTGCGTCAAAGGCCTCACGCCGGTCACTGCCGATGCAGCCCAGATCCAGACCGGCCGGCGTCAGCCGCTGGTCCGCATTGTCGGCACGCAGGGACAAACGGTATTCCGCCCGCGAGGTGAACATGCGGTAGGGCTCGGTGATGCCGCGGGTGACCAGGTCATCGACCATCACGCCGATATAGCCCTGCCCCCGGTCCACCACGAAATCGCGCGAGCCGCCCGATGCCACAAGCGCGGCATTGAGACCGGCGAGTAGGCCTTGCGCGCCTGCCTCTTCATAGCCGGTGGTGCCATTGATCTGACCGGCCAGGAACAGCCCCTTGCAGCGCTTGGCCTCCAGCGTCGTCTTCAGCTCGCGCGGATCGACGTGATCATATTCGATGGCATAACCGATCTGCAGCACCTCGACCTTTTCAAGACCGGGGATGCTGCGCAGGAACGCATGCTGGGCATCTTCCGGCAGCGAGGTGGAAATGCCGTTCGGATAGATGGTGTGATCATCCAGCCCTTCCGGCTCCAGGAAAATCTGATGCCCGTCGCGGTCACCGAAGCGGACGATCTTGTCCTCGATGGACGGACAGTAGCGCGGCCCCCTGCCCTTGATCTCGCCAGAGTACATGGCCGAGCGGTGAAGGTTCTCGCGGATGATGCGATGCGTCTCTTCCGTGGTGCGGGTGATATGGCACGGCACCTGCGGCGTAGTGATCGCCGTTGTCAGCGTCGAGAACGGCACCGGCTCGTCATCACCCGGCTGTTCCTCCAGCCGCGCCCAGTCAATGGTCCGGCCATCGAGGCGAGCGGGCGTACCTGTCTTCAGGCGGCCGAGCGCAAAGCCGATGGCTTCCAGCGATGCCGAAAGGCCCATCGCGGGCTGCTCACCCACCCGGCCTGCCGGGATCTTACGGTCACCGATATGAATGAGCCCGCGCAGGAAGGTGCCGGTCGTCAGGACCACCGCGCCACAAATGATCCACCGGCCATCCGCCAGCGTCACCGCCGAGACCCGGCCATCCGTAGTCTCGAGGCCATGCGCCTCGCCTTCGACGACCGTCAGGTTCGGGATCGCGCGGATCTCTTCCTGCATCGCCGCCCGGTAGAGCTTGCGGTCTGCCTGAGCCCGGGGGCCTCGCACCGCAGGCCCCTTGCGCCGGTTCAGCAGCCGGAACTGGATCCCTGCCCTGTCGGCAACCCGTCCCATCAGACCATCCAGCGCGTCAATCTCACGGACGAGATGCCCCTTGCCGAGGCCGCCAATCGCCGGATTGCAGGACATGACACCGATGGTTTCGAACTTGTGTGTCACCAGCGCCGTGCGCGCACCCATGCGCGCGGCAGCCGCAGCCGCCTCACAGCCCGCATGCCCGCCGCCGATCACAACCACATCAAAGGTCAGAGACTGATCCATCGCCATTCAAATCCCGATCCCGGACGGGCACATGACTGCGCCCGCCAGCGTCGATCACCAGACAAAAGAAAATCACATCACAGCCGGCACCCGAGACCCCTCACAAGGAGCCACCAGAAAACAGACCGGCCAAACTGGCTTCCTTATACGGAAATCACCTGCCAGGGGTCAAAGCTATTTCACGTGAATCACACCAGCGAGGCCGGAACGGATTCACGTGAAACATCCATCACGGCTCAGATATGATTCACGTGAAACACCCTCAAGGCACATTCCGGAGGAGAGATGATTCACGTGAAACAGGCAGATCCATTCATCGAAACCGGAGCCGAACCGGATTCACGTGAAACACCTCGCCTCACTTGCCGATGCAGAATTCCCGAAAAATCACATCCAGCAGATCTTCCACATCGATCCGGCCGGTGATCTTCCCCAGCGCATCAGCGGCCCGGCGCAGGTCTTCAGCCCGGAGTTCGGCCGGAAGATGATCCCGGCTCACCGCATCCTGCAGGGCGGCCAGGCAATCAGTGAGATAATGCCGGTGCCGTTCGCGGGTCGCGAGTGCCGCCTCACCGCTTCCGAACGTATCAGAAGCAAAACGTCCAAGGGCCTTGAACAGGTCATCAAGGCCGGTGCCTTTGGTTACAGATACAGGAAACTCCTGCATCGTTCCGGAAGAGTCTCGTTTCGCAAGAGTCTCAAGATCAGCCTTGGTGGAGACGATCCAGACCGGAACCGATTCAGTGCGGATCGCCTCCGGCAGCCCTTGCCCTTCATCCTCCGGCAGAGGACCACCCGGCTCCACCGCCCAGAGGATCAGGTCTGCTGCCCGGCCCTTCTCGGTTGCCCGGCGGATGCCCTCCTGCTCCACCCGCCCTGCCCCGCTGCGCAAGCCGGCGGTATCGGCGAGCGTCACCGGATAACCATCAAGGTCGAGGTGCACCTCAATGACATCCCGTGTCGTGCCGGCCTCTTCGGTGACGATGGCCACCTCCCGTCCGGCGATGGCATTCAGGAGGCTCGACTTGCCGGCATTCGGCGCCCCCATCAGGACCACCAGCAGACCATCGCGCAGCCGCTCACCGGAACGGGACCGATTCAAATGGTCTGCCACTTCGCCCTTCAGGACTGCGGCCTCACCCCAGACCGTGTCTGCCACACTGCCAGGCACATCCTCTTCATCGGCAAAATCGAAGTCTGCCTCGATCATCGCCCGCATATGAACGAGCCGCTTGCGCCAGCCCTCATAGAGCCGCCCCAGCGCTCCATCCATCTGCCGGAACGCCTGCCGCCGCTGCGCCTCGGTCTCGGCAGCGATAAGATCGGCAAGGCCTTCCACTTCGGTGAGATCCAGCCTGCCCTTCTCGAAGGCGCGGCGGGTGAACTCACCGGGTTCGGCAGGCCGCATGCCGGGCAGCTCTGCCAGCGCCTTCAGAACAGCTGCCACCACTGCGCGGCCCCCGTGGCACTGAAGCTCGGCAACATCCTCACCGGTGAAGCTGGCCGGACCGGGAAAGGTCAGCACCAGCGCCTGATCCAGCGGCTCCTGTGTCTGTGGGTCCCGCAGCACCCTCAGCGCTGCCTGACGCGGCTGCAGCATGGAACTGCACAGAGAGCCAAGAGCCTCAAAGGCCGACGGGCCGCTCAACCGGATGACGGCAACGCCGGAAGGGAGCGCACCGCTGGAAAGGGCAAAGATGGTGTCCTGCATGAGGGAAGCCTTGGCAGCTGAAAATCCATGCCAAGGCCCATACCTGCTTCGCCCTTCCCTGCAAAGGGGGAACCGCCCAACCAATCCGCATCCGATTCAAATGAGCGGGATCAAATGCACTTCATCCCCTCCATCGTCATCCCGGCCTTGAGCCAGGACCGGTGAGCCGGGGTGCCTGTTGGCTGGCTGTGAATATTCGCCGAAGGGCCTTGGTTCACCGGTCCCGGATCTTCGCTTCGCTCTCGTCCGGGACGACGACGATGGGTTTGACGACCTTCAATACGGACTCGATTCATTTTCTCCAGACATTCCCCGGCATGTTTCACGTGAATCAACGTGAAACATGTTCCGCTCCAAAGGCCTTCCAGTTCTCCCGTGAAAACCGGTAGAGCACATGCGGCAGAAGCGGATGGTCCTCTGGTACGGACGGATGATCGAAGTCATCAGCCAGATCATGGCTCATGCCCAGCCGCTGCATCACCTTGCGCGATGGCGTATTCGTCACGGTGGTGAAGGCCACGATCTCGTTCAGCTGAAGCGTTTCAAAACCGAATCGAAGCCAGCCTCCCGCCGCCTCGCTGGCATAGCCCTGCCCCCAGGCATGGCGGACGAGACGCCAGCCGATCTCGACACAGGGCATGAACGGCACCGGCGCTGGAAACTGCGGACGCGACAGACCAACCATTCCGATGAAAGCACCATCCTCCTTGCGCTCCACCGGCCGGAAGCAGAAGCCATCTGCGGCTTCCTTCTCCCTCGTTCGGGCGATCAGGGTTGCGGTCTCCTCAAGAGTCAACGTCTTGAGAAAATAGCGCATAACCTGCGGGTCGCCGCAGAGCGCGGCAAAGGGTTCAAGATCCTCATCCCGCCAGGGCCGCAACACCAGCCGTTCCGTTTCGATGATCATGGCTGTCTCCTTCCCGAAACTGATTGATACGAAACCGAATCCATAGGCTCAAACAAAAACCCCCGGCCGTTGCCAACCGGGGGTTTGAATGAACCGTATCCGAATCGGATCAGGTGTTCATGCTGTCGAAGAAATCGTCGTTCGACTTGGTCTGCTTCAGCTTGTCGAGCAGGAACTCGACCGCATCGACCGTCCCCATCGGGTTGAGAATACGGCGCAGGACGAAGGTCTTCTTGAGACGCTCCGGCGGCACCAGCAGCTCTTCCTTGCGGGTGCCGGACCGCTGGATGTCGATCGCCGGATAAACGCGCTTGTCGGAGATCTTGCGGTCCAGGATGATTTCGGAGTTACCCGTGCCCTTGAACTCTTCGAAGATCACTTCGTCCATGCGGCTGCCGGTGTCGATTAGCGCGGTGGCGATGATGGTGAGCGAACCGCCCTCTTCGATGTTACGCGCTGCACCGAAGAAGCGCTTCGGGCGCTGCAGGGCGTTGGCGTCCACACCACCGGTCAGCACCTTGCCGGAGGACGGCACGACGGTGTTGTAGGCGCGGCCAAGGCGGGTGATCGAGTCGAGGAGAATGACCACGTCGCGGCCATGTTCCACCAGGCGCTTGGCCTTCTCGATGACCATTTCGGCCACCTGCACGTGGCGGACGGCGGGCTCGTCGAAGGTGGAGGACACCACTTCGCCCTTCACGGTGCGCTGCATGTCCGTCACTTCTTCGGGACGCTCATCGATCAGGAGAACGATGAGATAGCACTCGGGGTGGTTCGTGGTGATGGACTTGGCGATGTTCTGCAGGAACACCGTCTTGCCGGTGCGCGGCGGCGCGGTGATCAGGGCACGCTGGCCTTTGCCGAGCGGTGCCACGAGATCGATGATGCGGGAGGACAGATCCTTGGTGGCCGCGTCGGCGACTTCCATCTTGAAGCGCTCATCGGGATAGAGCGGCGTCAGATTGTCGAAATGCACCTTGTGGCGGGTCTTTTCCGGATCTTCAAAATTGATCGTGTTGACCTTGAGAAGCGCGAAATAGCGCTCACCCTCTTTGGGGCTGCGGATCTGGCCTTCGACCGTATCGCCGGTGCGAAGCGAGAAGCGCCGGATCTGCGAGGGGGAAACATAAATGTCGTCGGGGCCCGGCAGATAATTTGCGTCGGGCGAACGGAGAAAACCGAAGCCGTCCTGGAGTACTTCAACAACACCTTCGCCGATGATCTCAACATCCTGGGCTGCAAGCCGCTTGAGGATGGCGAACATCAGCTCCTGCTTGCGCATTGTGCTGGCGTTCTCGACTTCGAGCTCTTCGGCGAAGGCCAGCAGCTCGGTGGGTGTCTTCTCTTTGAGGTCTTTGAGTTTCATTTCCCGCATCAATAGGGATCAATCTCTGTTGGAGGGTGGGTATGTGAAAAGACGCTTCTGGTTCTGGAATGGGAAAACGGAAACAGAAGTGGAAGCTGTCACGGAAGACCGGTCGAGGGGATAACCGGCTTTGCTTCGGCAGTGGTGTATCCGGGATTTGAGCCTCGGCACACCTTACGTGAAGTTGACGCGGACCATAACTCTTAAAACGAAACCCCGCAAGAGCCTTCTGTTCTCGCGGGGCCGGTCAAATCGATTGTATCCGCTGCGTCAGAACGGCGCGGACATGTCAGAATGGCTTACCAATCACAAGAATGACGATAAGGATCATCAGAACCGTCGGCCCTTCATTGAGGATCCGGTAGAACTTCGCAGGCTTTGTGTTCTCGTCGCGTGCAAATACCTTCACCCGTCCTGCCAGATATCCATGCGCACCGCTCATCAGCAGAACCAGCGTCAGCTTGGCGTGGAACCAGCCGTCCCTGAAGGCATTGATTTCATAGGCAAGCCACAGGCCGAAGATCCAGGAGGCGATCATCGCCGGGTTGATGATCGCCTTCAGCAGCCGGCGTTCCATCACCTTGAAGGTTTCCGACTGCGCCGAGCCCGGTTCGGCGCTGCAGTGATAGACGAAGAGCCGCGGCAGATAGAGCATCCCGGCCATCCAGGCGATGATCGAGATGACATGCAGCGACTTGAGCCAGAGATAGAGATCCATCTTATCCTCCTCAGCCCTGACGGACGCGTTCGACCATCCGCGCCACATGCGCCGGATCGGTTTCAGGTGTTACGCCATGGCCGAGATTGAAGATCAGCGGCCCCTGCCCCAGCGCCTTCAGAACGTGGGCGATGCCCTCATCAAGCGCGGCGCCGCCGGCCACCAGCCGCATCGGATCCAGATTGCCTTGCACCGGGACCTTTTTCTGGATCGCTTGCGCCACAGGATCGGGTGCAGTCCAGTCCAGACCCACCGCATCTACGCCCGTGCCGGCTACATATGCCTCCAGACGGGCCGAGGAGGCCTTCGGGAAGCCGATGATGCGTGCGCCCGGCCTCGCACCCTTCACACCCTCGACAATTGCTCTGGTGGGCTCGATAGACCACCTGCGGAAGCCTTCCTCATCCAGAACCCCGGCCCAGGTGTCAAAAATCTGGACTGCATCAGCGCCTGCATCGAGCTGGCGGATGAGATAGCGGATCGAAGCGGTCACCAGCTGATCGATGAACCGCTGCATCAGGGCCGGATTGCGATAGGCACCCACGCGCGCTGCCGTCTGGTCCTGTGTCGTATGTCCGGCGACTGAGTAGCAGGCAACGGTCCATGGGGCACCGCAGAAGCCGAGAAGCGTTGTCTCCTCAGGGAGCTCGCGGCGCAGCCGCGTTACGGTCTCAATCACCGGATCGAGGTGCTTGTCTGCCCGTGACTGGTCCAGCGTATCAAGGATCGCTTCGCTCAAGGGCTCAAGCACAGGACCACGTCCCTCTTCAAAGCGAACCGGATAGCCAATGGCATCGGGAACGACGAAGATGTCCGAGAACAGGATCGATGCATCAAAGCCATAGCGGCGGATCGGCTGAAGCGTGACTTCGGTTGCCAGATCCGGATTGTAGCAGAAATCGAGGAAGTTCTTCGCCTTTGCCCTGACCTCCCGGTACTCCGGCAGATAGCGTCCAGCCTGCCGCATCATCCAGATGGGAGGCGGCCACAGGCGTTCGCCTGCGAGCACCCTCATGACGGCACGGTCGGATGACTTCATGGCTTTGTCCTTTATCCCAGGCAGGCCCCTATAAAGGGAGTCTCTGATTGATTTGAATCTGTTTCTTATTCTTGTGAGTGGATTACCGGGATCATTCGTTGTCCACAATCGGTTCAGGTCATTTTCGCGCCGGGAGAAAACGCCGCAGTTTCTGGACAACAGATTTTATTAAAATTGTACAGAACCTGTTACCTGAATGAAATCAGAGACATGCCCATTTTTTAAGGATCTCTTAAGGAATTGGGCATGAGTGGATAACCTGTCAGCAACGAGTCAGGCCCATGTTAATCCACATGTGCGGGAAACCGTTTCGGCGCCGGTTGCCGGAAATTTACGCTCTGTTAAGAAGACAGAGCCAGCGGGCATAAGTTTTGGCCCCCAAGGGCAACAAGGGTGACTTGTCCCCGCCCGTCAACAGCGGTGAGGTTTTGTTGTGGGAAAGTCGACACACTACTTTCACCTCCATCTCGTGTCCGATTCGACCGGCGAAACGCTGATGACGGTCGCCCGGGCGGCGACGGTCCAGTATGACGATGTGCAGTCCATCGAACATCTCTATCCGCTGGTGCGCAGCCACAAGCAACTGGACCGGGTGACGGCCCAGATCGAGTCTGCGCCGGGGATCGTGCTCTATACCCTCGTTGATCCGGAGATTTCCGGCCGTCTGGAACGGTTCTGCCGCGAAATCGGCGTGCCTTTCGTCAACATCCTCGATCCGGTCTTTGCCGTCTTCCAGGCCTATCTCAATGTGCCACTGACCCGGCGCATCGGCGGCCAGCACGCGCTGGATGCCGAATATTTCAAGCGGATCGACGCGCTGAACTACACCATGATGCATGACGACGGGCAGATCGCCGGAAAGCTGGAAGAGGCCGATATCGTTCTTGTCGGCATTTCGCGCACTTCCAAGACACCCACCTGCATCTATCTCGCCAACCGTGGAATCAAATGCGCCAACGTGCCGATTGTTCCCGGCATTCCCCTGCCGGACCAGCTTCTCGGCCTCCGCTATCCGCTGGTCGTCGGCCTCATCGCTTCGCCCGAGCGGATCCAGCAGATACGCCAGAACCGGGTTTTGTCTCTGAATGCCGATGGTTACGGTGACACTTATGTGGACCGGCGGGAGATCGCCCGCGAGATTGCCGCGACCCGCCGGCTTTGCGTCGAACAGGGCTGGCCCTTGATTGATGTGACGCGCCGCTCCATTGAAGAGACTGCAGCCGAGATCATGGAGCTGTTCCGGGGCCATCGTCAAACCGCCCGGGAAGCCGGCGGCTTCTAGCGTCAGTCAGGTTCAATCCCGGCCTGACCGAGGCTGGTTTCATTGTTTTCGTTTGTCTTTTCGGGAAAACCGGTGCCCACTTCTCCCTGACAAACGCCAAGATCAAGACGGAAAGCCTGGAGGAATTCCCCATATGACCCTTGTTCTGGCCAGCGGCAGCAGCATCCGCGCGACACTTCTGCGCAATGCCGGGCTTGATTTTGCCGTCGATCCGGCAGGCGTGGACGAGCGCGAGATCGAGCGCCCGCTGCTGGAGGCGGGCGCTGAACCGCAGGAAATCGCCCTTGTTCTCGGCAAGGCCAAGGCGCTGGATGTGGCGCTGCGCCGCCCTGGTGATCTTGTGATCGGCGCTGATCAGGTGCTGGGGCTCGGGAATACCCGCTTCACCAAACCCGCTGATCTTGCCGCCGCCCGCGCCCAGCTGGCGCTGCTCGCCGGCAAGACGCACGAGCTGCATTCGTCCGTGGTTGTGGCGAAAGGTGGGGAGGTGCTCTGGAGCCATATTTCCACCGCCCGCCTGCAGATGCGCGCCTTGAGCGATGCGGAGCTTGATGCCTATCTGGCGATAGCCGGATCTGCGGCCCTGTCGAGCGTCGGCTGCTATCAGCTGGAAGGCCTTGGCATCCGGTTGTTCGAGCGGATCGAGGGCGATTATTTCACCATTCTCGGGCTGCCGCTGCTGCCCCTTCTTGGATTCCTGCGGGAGAAGGGAGAAATCCATCCATGACTGCCATCCGCCGCGCCGCCATCACCGGCTGGCCCGTCACCCATTCCCGTTCGCCCCTCGTTCACGGCTACTGGCTGAAGAAGCACGGGCTTGAGGGGGAGTATATCCGGGTGGGCGTCGAGCCTGAAGGAGCCGAAGCCTTCTACCGGGATCTTGCCGCCGCTGGCCTCACCGGCGCCAATGTCACCGTGCCGCACAAGGAACTGGTGGCCGGGCTTTGCGACTGGCTGGACCCTGCTGCCGAGGCCATGGGCGCCGTCAACACGCTCTGGCTGGAAGACGGCCGCCTGATGGGCGCCAACACCGACGGGCTCGGCTTTCTGGGCAATCTCGACCAGTGGGCCCCGGGCTGGGACAAGGCCGGGGGCACTGCGGTGGTTCTGGGCGCAGGCGGCGCGGCCCGCGCGGTCATCTGGGCGCTGCTATCGCGTGGCTTCTCTGAAATCCATGTTGTCAACAGAACCGAGGAAAAAGCCAGGCTTCTGGCGGATCATTTCGGCTCCGCTGTTGTGGCTCATGGCTGGGACAAGCTGGGGACAGTCCTTGAACAAGCGTCTGTTCTCGTCAACACCACGTCACTGGGCATGACCGGCAAGCCGCCGCTGGAAATCGATCTTGCACCCCTGCCCCGTACGGCATTGGTGACGGACGCGGTCTACTCGCCGCTGCAGACGGATCTGCTGAAGGCAGCTTCCGAGCGGGGCAATCCCACGGTGGATGGTCTCGGCATGCTGCTGCATCAGGCGGTCTATGGCTTCGAGCGCTGGTTCGGCATCCGGCCGGAGGTGGATGCGGAGCTGCGCAGCCTCATCCTCAAAGATCTGGGTGTGACGGAATGATCCGCCTTGGCCTCACCGGGTCCATCGCCATGGGCAAGTCGGCCACCGCGAAGATGTTCGCCGAGGCCGGCGTGCCGGTGCATGACGCCGATGCCGCCGTGCATGCGCTCTACGCCGGGCGCGCCGTGCCGCTGATCGAGGCCGCCTTTCCCGGCACCACGGCGGATGGCAAGGTGGACCGCACGCGCCTGGGCGAAGCGGTGCTGGGTAAGCCGGAGGCCATCGCAAGGCTGGAAGCCATCATCCATCCGCTGGTGCATGAGGCCGAAGCAGACTTTCTCGCCAGGGCAAGGGCGGAAGGCCGCCGCATGGTGCTGCTGGATATTCCGCTGCTGTTCGAGACCGGCGGCGAAAGGCGGATGGATGCGGTGGTGGTCGTGTCTGCGCCGGCAGAGGTTCAGCGCGAGCGGGCCCTCGCCCGTCCCGGCATGACGGTGCAGCGGCTCGATGCCATCCTCGCCCGCCAGATGCCGGATGCGGACAAGCGCCGAAGGGCGCATTTCATCATTGAGACCGGTTCCGGCCTGGACCCGGCGCGCCGGGCGGTCCGTTCTGTCATCCGCGCGCTTTCCGGCAAAGCCTGAGCGGAAAAGCCCGAGGGCAAACGGCCAAGCGGCCGGGGAAAAGCCAAGGAAAGCCTTGCGTCCTGCCCCGTCCGTTCCCACACTCGCCCCGGAATACTGGCGGACGCCGGTGCATCAGGATGACAGACAGCCATGCGCGAGATTGCCTTCGATACCGAAACCACGGGCCTTGACCCGCGCAGCGGCGACCGGCTGGTGGAAATTGGCGGCGTGGAGCTGATCAACCACGTCGCCACTGGCCGCACCTTCCACGTCTACATCAACCCGGAACGGGATGTGCCGGAGGGCGCCTTCGCCGTTCACGGCCTCTCCACCGAGTTCCTTTCGGACAAGCCGAAGTTTGCGGAAGTTGCGGATGACTTCCTTGCCTTTGTCGGCGACGCGACGCTGGTGATCCACAACGCCTCGTTCGACATGGGCTTCATCAACATGGAGCTGGGGCGGCTCGGCCGACCGCCGATCCCGCAGAACCAGGTGCTTGATACGCTGGCCATGGCGCGGCGGAAGTTTTCCTCCGGCCCCTATTCGCTGGATGCGCTGTGCTCGCGTTTCGGCATCGACAATTCCCGCCGCACCAAGCACGGCGCGCTTCTCGACAGTGAGCTGCTGGCGGAGGTCTATCTGGAGCTGCTCGGCGGCCGCCAGACGGCGCTGGGGCTCATGGATGAGGCGGAACGCAAGTCCGGCGGTGCATCGCAAGAGACCGGCGGCCCGCTGGTGGCAGCCCCCGCCCGCCCCCGGCCCCAGCCGCTGGCACCACGGCTGACGGAGGAAGAAAAGGCCGCCCACGCGACTTTTATCTCTAAAATGGGGGACAGCGCCCTCTGGAAAAAATACGAGCCTGCGGGGGAATAAGGGGCTGGAGAGCTGTGCCTTGCGCAGGCGTCTCCCCCTTTCTCCGTCATGCCATGACTTGATCATGGCATCCATACCGTGACGCCAACGGCAAGTCAGGCCTTTGAAAAATAAACGTTTTCCTTCGCGCCGCATTTCATGTTCCTGTGCGTGTGCGGCAAGGGAATGGATGCCATGGGCGAGCCATGGCATGACGAATACGGCAGCGGTTGCCCCCTTTCAGCACCGCACCCGCGTGGCGGGCCGCAGCCAGCAAAAAGGCCGGAGAGCATCCCCTCCGGCCTCTTTTCAGATCCTGCACCGCACCTCAGAGCATCGACGGCAGCACGCGGTCCGGCGGGCGGTGGCCGTCCATGAAGGTCTTGATGTTGATGATGACCTTCTCGCCCATTTCGATACGGCCCTCGATGGTGGCCGAGCCCATATGCGGCAGCAGCAGCACGTTCGGCATCTGCGCCAGCTTCGGGTTCACGGCAGGCTCGTGCTCGAACACGTCGAGGCCGGCACCGGCCAGATCGCCGGACTCCAGCTGGCGGATCAGTGCGGTCTCGTCGATCACCTCGCCACGGGCCGTGTTGACCACATAGGCGTCCTTCTTCATCAGCTTCAGGCGGCGGGCCGAAAGCAGATGGAAGGTGCCGGGCGTGTGTGGGCAGTGGACCGACACGACATCCATGCGGGCCAGCATCTGGTCGAGGCTGTCCCAGTAGGTCGCTTCCAGCGCATCCTCGATGTCAGAATGCAGGCGGCGGCGGTTGTGATAGTGGATCGACATGCCGAAGGCCTTGGCGCGGCGGGCAACGGCCTGGCCGATCCGGCCCATGCCGATGATGCCGAGGCGCTTGCCCCAGATGCGGCGGCCCATCATCCAGGTGGGTGACCAGCCGGTCCACTCACCCTTTTCCATCACCTTCATGCCTTCAGCGATCCGGCGCGGCACGGCCAGGATCAGCGCCATGGTCATGTCGGCGGTGTCTTCGGTCAGCACCCCCGGCGTGTTGGTGACGTTGATGCCGCGGTTGTTGGCGCTGACCACGTCGATGTTGTCGACGCCATTGCCAAAGTTGGCGATGAGCTTGAGGTTTGGCCCGGCCTGGGACAGCACGGCAGCGTCAATCCGGTCCGTCACCGTGGGCACCAGCACATCGGCCGTCCGCACGGCCTCCACGAGCTCGGCCTGCGTCATCGGCCGGTCGCTTTCGTTGAGGCGGGTTTCGAACAGCTCTCGCATCCGCGTCTCGACCACATCGGGAAGCTTGCGCGTCACGACAACCAAAGGCTTCTTCTTGCCCATGCCACTAGCCTTCTGCGTTGCGTTGAGGGTGCTTTAACCCTAACGGACCTAGGTTCTCACCGTGCGGTATCCCCGCATGGCGGTTCGCTCCTGTTTTCCTTATCAGATGGCCTGCGAGAAACAAGGGGACCAGCCCTTCGGCCAGTATCGACCTTGGTCGGGTGCTGAAGGCCGCAGGCGGAATTTGAGGGACAAAACCGCACCGCTGCATCTGGCCACGGGGGGTGGCTTTCGCTAAAGGGAACGCAGAAGAGGTGAATGAGGACGGCATGACCCGGTTTGATCAGACCCTGTCTGGCACGATAGCCCGCAAACTCCGGCTGCTGGCCGCCGCTGCCGCGGCGCTGGTGCTCGTTGCGCCGCAGGCTCTGGCGCAAACCGCCCAGACCGGCTCCACCGGGCTGCCGCTTCCCCGTTTCGTCAGCATCAAGTCTGACCGGGCAAATGTGCGCATGGGCCCCTCGCGCGAGCATGAGGTGTCCTGGACCTATGTTCAGGGCGGCCTGCCGGTGGAAATCACACAGGAATTCGAGAACTGGCGCCGGGTGCGCGACTGGGAAGGCAAGGAAGGCTGGCTGTTCCACACCCTGCTCTCGTCGCGCCGGACGGCGCTCGTGACGCCCTGGGAGCAAAGCGAGAATACGCCGCTGCATGTGGAGCCGCGTCCGGAGGCGGCCATCAGGGCCTATCTGGCGCCCAAGGTACTGACGGACATCAAGTCCTGCAATGGCACCTGGTGCCGCGTTCAGGGCCGCGGGTATGACGGCTGGGTGGAGCAGGTGCGGCTGTTCGGCGTCTATCCGAATGAGAAGATCAGCAACTGACCGGATGCCGTTCTGTCAGCAGCAGATATGACAAAGGGGCCGAACGGGCCCCTTTGCTGTTTCACGAGACTGTTTCACGTGAATCGCTTTGCAGGATCATCAGTCGTCGCTGCGGTCCTGACGCTTCAGCTCGTCGAGACGCGGCATGGACACGATGTTGTAGCCGCTGTCGACGAAATGAATCTCGCCGGTCACGCCGCCCGAAAGTTCGGACAGGAGATAGAGGCCCGAGCCGCCGATCTCGTCCAGCGTCACGGTGCGGGCCAGCGGCGAATGGCGCTTCTGGAAATTGTACATCAGGCGCGAATCCGAGATGACCGAACCGGCGAGCGTGCGCACGGGACCGGCGGAAATCGCGTTGATGCGGATGCCCTGCTCGCCGTAATCCATCGCCAGATAACGCACGGAAGATTCCAGCGCCGCCTTGGCAACGCCCATGACGTTGTAGTTCGGCATGACGCGGGTGGAGCCGCCATAGGTCAGCGTCACCACGGAACCGCCGTCCGGCATGATGGCCGCTGCACGCTTCACGATCTCGGTGAAGGAGAAGCAGGAAATCAGCAGCGCCTTGCTGAAATTGTCGCGGCTGGTGTCCGCATAGCGGCCGCGCAGCTCGGTCTTGTCCGCATAGGCAATGGCATGAACGAGGAAATCGATCTTGCCCCACTTTTCCTTCAGCACGTCAAAGACGTTGTCGACGGAAGCAATGTCTTCCACGTCGCAGGGCAGCAGGATGCTGGAGCCGATGGACTCGGCCAGTGGCTTGATGCGCTTTCCGAAAGCCTCACCCTGATAGGTGAAGGCCATCTCGGCGCCGTGTGCGGCAAGGGTCTTGGCAATGCCCCATGCAATGGAGTGGTCATTGGCGACACCCATGACAAGCCCGCGCTTGCCCTTCATCAGCCCTTCCATAAAAAACTCCTGTCGGACCGCCTTTAAGGCGCGCGGGAGACGTCTCGAACGTCCCCGCCGCGCCGGCAATCAATCTGTTTAAGCGTATCGTTTGAAAACCACGGAGGCGTTGGTGCCGCCAAAGCCGAAGCCGTTGGACAGAACGCAATCAAGCTTGGCGTTGTCGACGCGCTCGCGCACGATCGGCATATCCGCAAAGGCGGGATCAATGGTTTCGATATGGGCCGAGGCCGCGATGAAATTGTGCTGCATCATCAGGATCGAATAGATCGCTTCATGCACGCCTGCCGCCCCCAGCGAGTGGCCCGAAAGGGCCTTGGTGGCGGAAATCTGCGGGATCTTGTCGCCGAACACGGCACGGATCGCCTCGATCTCCTTGATGTCACCCACCGGCGTGGAAGTGGCATGCGGATTGAGGTAGTCCACCGGCAGGTCCACGGTGGACAGGGCAAGGCGCATGCAGCGCTCGGCGCCTTCACCCGAGGGAGCCACCATGTCGTAACCGTCAGAGGTTGCGCCATAACCCACGATCTCGGCATAGATCTTGGCACCGCGCGCCTTGGCGTGCTCCAGCTCTTCCAGAACCAGCACACCGGCACCGCCGGCGATGACGAAACCGTCGCGGTTGGCATCATAGGGGCGCGAGGCGGTGGACGGTGTCTCGTTGTACTTGGACGACATGGCGCCCATGGCGTCAAACAGGGAGGAGAGCGTCCAGTCCAGTTCCTCGCCGCCGCCGGCAAAGACGATGTCCTGCTTGCCCCACTGGATCAGCTCGGCCGCATTGCCGATGCAGATGTTGGTGGTCGCGCAGGCTGCGGAGATGGAATAGTTCACGCCGCGGATCTTGAACGGGGTGGCCAGCGTCGCCGAGTTGGTCGAGGACATGGCTTTCGGCACGGCCGTCGGTCCGATGCGCTTCGGGCCTTTCGTGCGGGTGATATCCGCCGCTTCCACGATGGCAGGGGTCGACGGGCCGCCAGAGCCCATGATGATGCCGGTGCGCTCGTTGGAGACGTCGCCGTCCTCAAGGCCTGCATCGGCAATCGCCTGCTGCATGGCGATGTAGTTCCAGGCGGCGCCCTGACCCATGAAACGGGTAGTGCGGCGGTCCAGCGCCTCGAAGGGGTTCAGCTTCGGAGCGCCGTGCACCTGGCAGCGGAAGCCGAGATCGGCGTATTCCTGCGCCTTGACGATGCCGGAACGGCCCGCCTGCAGGCTCTCCAGAACCTCCTGAGCCGTGTCGCCAATCGAGGACACGATACCCATGCCGGTAACAACCACCCGCCTCATCGCGGTCTCCTGTCTTTCCAGGCTGCCCATGCGCGCGGCGGCGCGGCAGCAAACTCATTCGTCAGATGTTGGATGGGCGCGGACATGCCGCACCCACGGGCTGATATGGTATCAGGTCTTGGCGAGGCCAACCCGCAGGTCGGTCGCCTTGTAGATCTGCTCGCCATCGGCCTTCAGCCAGCCATCCGCGATGCCGAGCACGAGCTTGCCCTTCATGATGCGCTTGAAATCGACGCCATACTCGACCTTCTTGACCGACGGCGTGACCATGCCCTTGAACTTCACCTCGCCGGTGGACAGGGCCATGCCCTTGCCCTCGAGCCCGAGCCAGCCAAGGTAGAAACCGGTCAGCTGCCACAGGGCATCAAGGCCGAGGCAGCCCGGCATCACCGGATTGCCCTGGAAGTGGCAGGGGAAGAACCACAGGTCCGGATTGATGTCGAATTCGGCGCGCGCAAAGCCCTTGTCAAACTCGCCGCCGGTCTCGGAAAGCTCCGTGATCCGGTCGAACATCAGCATGGGCGGCAGCGGCAGCTGCGCGTTGCCGGGTCCGAACAATTCCCCGCGTGCACAGGCAAGGAGGTCTTCATATTCGTAGCTCGAGCGCCGATCGGTCATTCCGTTCCCGTTTATCTTGTTGTTCTGCCCGCCCGGTGAGGCTTGCATTTTCTGCCGCAGGGGCAAGCGGTTCTGCAGTCATGTGTTCGAGGCCTTCCTAACACAGCAGGTGCAGCTTCGAAAGATCACCAAACGCACAAGACGGGCGAAAGCGGGGCCTGAAGGCAAGGATATCGCTGCGTCACTTGCTGCGGAGCCCTCTTCCGGGGCCTTAATGCGGCCTGTAGCTCGCCGGACTGAAGCACGCAGGGCTGCTTCTGCGGCCCGCCGGGGCCGTTTCATCACGCCGGCGGGAGGACATTTGACCGGCAATTCAAGGAAAAACTTGCATTCCCGGTCCAAGAAATGGCAAAATTGAATTGTTGATATGAAAAAGTCCCCTACAAAGGGCCATAGAGACCATCAGGACAGGCCTTCAAAGCACCGCGCTGCGAATGCCTATGAATAGCACTAGGTTCCGCCGCTGAGGCTGGCCGACGAGACAGAGATCCAAAGTCAGATATGACCGCGCCCGATCACGCCGACCACCACCACAGCCATGATGTGACTGAAATGCTGCGCGATTCCGGGCTGCGCCCGACGCGTCAGCGTGTCGCTCTTGCTGAATTGCTCTATTCCAAGGGCCACCGCCACATCTCTGCGGAAATCCTGCATGAGGAGGCGGTCCGCGCCTCCGTACCGGTGTCACTGGCGACGGTCTACAACACCCTGCACCAGTTCACCGAAGCCGGCCTGCTGCGGGAAGTCGCCATCGACGGCACCAAGACCTATTTCGACACCAACGTCCACGATCACCATCACTTCTTCATTGAAGGCGAAAACCGGGTCGTCGACATTCCGCACGATGGCATCGGCATCGGCCGTGTGCCCCAGGCCCCCGAGGGCATGGAGATCGTGCGTATCGACGTGGTGGTGCGGGTGCGTCCGAAGGGCGCAGCCTGATCTTTCAGGCCGCGCGCTCCCATCTTTCCCTTTCGAGGCAATGCAGCAGTTGCGGCCGTCCCGGCGCGTTCGGCAGGCGGTAATCCTGCACGGCTACCTCAAAGCCGAGGCGGGCCAGCAGACTGTTTGACGCCTCGTTCCCCGGACTGGTGATGGCGAGAACACGCGGCAGGGCCAGCGTTCCGAAGCCATAGGCGAGCACGGCCCGGGAGGCCGCCATGGCATGTCCCTGTCCGCGCGCTTCCGGCAGCAGGGCATAGCCCAGATCCGGCAGATCCAGATTGTCACGTTTGGCAAGGCCCGCCATGCCCAGCGCCGCGCCGCCCGCCTTGTCAGAGATCACCCAGAAGCCGTAGTTGCCGCGCCGGTAGGCCGGGCGGATGGCACTGCGGATGTAGTTGCGGGCATCTTCAACCTGTCTCAGGCCCCGGTCGCCGATATGTTCGATGAACGCGGCATCGTTCATCAGCCGCATGAGGAACTCAGCGTCGGAAAGTTCGAACTGGCGGAAGGAAAGCTGCGGACAGTCCGGGATCTTCATGATGCCGCAGGTGCCCCTGCTTCTGCTCCTGCCTGTGTCCCGGCCTGTCTTGCGGCAATCTCCGCCGCCGTGCGCAGCGCAATGTCCGGCACCGCATCCATCGGCACCTTCTCGTGGCTCTTGCACAGGTCATAGATCAGGCAGCGCGCGCATTCCGGCTTGCGGGCCTTGCAGATGTAACGGCCATGCAGGATCAGCCAGTGATGGGCGTGCAGCCCATATTCGGCCGGCACGATCTTCTCCATCGCCAGTTCGACCGCCAGCGGCGTCTTGCCGGGAGCAATGCCGATGCGGTTGCCCAGGCGGAACAGATGCGTGTCCACCGCAATGGTCGGATGACCAAAGGCCATGTTCAGCACCACATTCGCCGTCTTGCGGCCAACGCCGGGCAGCGCCTCCAGCGCCTCGCGGCTTTCCGGCACCTCGCCGCCGTGATCACGCAGCAGCTGTTCGCACAGGGCGATGACATTCTTCGCCTTGGTCTTGAACAGGCCGATGGTGCGGATTTCCTCGCGCACCCGGTCCTCGCCCAGCGCCAGCATCTTCTCCGGCGTATCGGCAATGCGGAACAGGGTTTTTGTCGCCCGGTTCACGCCCACATCCGTTGCCTGCGCCGACAAGACCACCGCAACCAGCAGCGTGAAGGCATTCACATGGTCCAGTTCGCCCTTGGGCTCCGGATTGTCCGTGTGGAACCGGTCGAAGATCGCGTGGATTTCGGCCTTCGTGTAGCGCGGCGCCGCTTGCTTGCGCCGTGCCGGAGCGGGCGTTTTCGCCGCCGCCGCAGCGGTCTTGCTCTTTTTTGGTGCTTTTGTGATCTTTGCTTGCGTCATGCCTCCTCTATAAAGCTTTCTCATGAGCGGCACCAAGAGCAATCCTGACGGTCCTGATGACGCGGCGCTGGCACCGGGCGAGCGGCCGCTCTTTGCTGCCGTGCTGACGCCGCACCGCTCGCTGGGGCCAAAGGGCTTTCTGGTGCTGATGCTGGCCACGGGGGCGGTCTGTTTCGCCGCCGGGCTTTTGTTCCTCTCCATCGGCGCATGGCCGGTCTTCGGTTTCTTCGGGCTCGATGTGCTGCTGGTCTGGATGGCCTTCCGGCTGAACTATGCGGCGGCCAACCGCTGCGAGGAAGTGACGGTCAGCGCACACGAGATTGTCGTCCGCAAGACCGGGCCGGGCCGTCAGCGGCAGGAATACCGCTTCAACCCCTTCTGGGTGCGGCTTTCGGTGATGCGGCTTGAAGATGAAGGCGTCACCCGGATCACCCTGAGCGCCCGCGGTGACACCATAGGCATCGGCGACTTCCTCAACCCGCCGGACCGCACAAGCTTTGCCACGGCCTTTGCCGCAGCCATTGCCGATGCCAAGGCGGGGCGTATCCCGGCCGTTTCCTGATATTGGACCCATAATTTGCCGCGAATCCGCCTTCCGGTTCCCGTCCGTGAGGCGTATCACTCTGGTCTGGGTATCTTGGGGAGGCTTTCATGAAGTTCTGGCTGGGGGCCGCTGTGGCCATGGGCATTGCGCTGCTTTTGGGTGGCTGCGACACGGTTTCCAAGGAACAGTGCCAGGCCGGGGACTGGCGTGCGCTGGGCCGGGCGGATGCGGCCTCCGGCCATGCGGCCAACCGTATCTCCAAGGTGGCGGAAGACTGCGGCCAGTATGGCATTTCCCCTGATCCGGCGGCCTACCAGTCCGGCTGGCAGGAGGGTGTGCAGATCTATTGCACCCCGCTCAACGGCTTCAACATTGGCCGCCAGGGCGACAGCAAGTCGGATATCTGCCCGCCCGCTCTCGCCGGTCAGTTTGAATATGCCTATCAGCTCGGCAACCGCATCTATTCCGCCCGGCGGGAGGTCGAGAATGTCGAATCCCGCCTGCGGTATCTGGAATCCTCCACAGACAGCGCCCGCTTCGACCTGTCGCGGCTCGACTGCGGCTCCGGCAGTCCCGACGAACGTAACGCCTGCCGCCAGAAGGCAGACCGCCTCCGCGACCGGATCAGCGACAGCCGGTTCGAGATCCAGGACCTGCGCTTCCGTCTGATGCAGCGGCAGGGCGAATATGCGGCAACGGAAGCGGCCGTCAACGCCGAGGCCCGGCGTCTCATTTCCGGCTACGGCGGCTGAGGCCGCACGGGCGCCTCAGCTTGCACCCCGCGGCGGGCGCAGCTGGCTGAGGGCCACCAGCACGGCAAGGCCGCTGCCGGCTGCCACGAAGACAACGGTGCGGAAATCAAAGGCGCTGGCGATCAGCCCCATGGAGACCGAGCCGATGAAGGAGCCGAGAAACAGCCCGTTCATGTAGAGCGCGGTGGCCCGCCCCGGCTTGTCCGGCGCATAGCTCTGCACGAAGGAAATCGCGACCCCGGCGAAAAGGCCATAGTAAAGCCCCTCGATGGCCGAGAGGATCACCACATGCAGCACGCTGCTGATCTGGGTGAACAGCAGGAAGGTGACCACAGCGAGCAGCGAAGCACCATAGAGCACCGTTCTTGAGCCGAAACGCGCGGCAATGCGCGCGGCAAGGAAAATGGCGATGACCTCGACGATGCACTTGAAGGACAGCGACAGGCCGGGCGTGTAGCCGGGCAGGCCCACTTCCCTGACATAATAGAGCGGCATGGCGGCGGTGAAGAGCACATTGCCAACGGCAAAAAGCGTGCAGGTGAAAGCTGCCAGCAGGATGGGCCAGTCGATGCCCTCCAGCGCAGCCGTGCCGCGCGGGCGCTGCGGCGCGCGGAAATCCCCCGGCACGCCCAGATGCCACAGCACAAGCCAGATCACCGCAAGGCCTGCCGAAATCAGATAGGCCACCCGGAAACCGGCGAGATCAAACAGAATGAAGGTCATGGACGGCCCGATGACCCAGGCCAGCGACACGACCATGCGCAGCCAGGCGTTATACTCGGCAATATCAAGGCCGGTCCGCTCTGCATAAAGCCGGCCGTAGGTGAATTCGGTCGAGGTCGCGCCATTGGCCACCGCCATGATGGGCGCACCGGCAAGCACCAGCACCAGAAAATCCGGAATGGCCGCAAGCAGCAGTGCCATTGCCATATAAGCCAGGATCGAGATCAGCAGCAGCGGCTTCACCGCCACCGCGCCATCCAGCTTTTCGCCAAAGGTCCGGTTCACCACCATGGTCAGCGGCGCCACGAGCCCGGTGTAAAGGCCGATCTGCCAGGGCTCCTGCTTCAACCCTTCGACGATGAAATAGCCCATCGCCGGAATGAGCGAAGAGGTGCACAGCGCGCCGAAAAAGACGAGCAGCAGGATGAGGACTGCCTGACGGGGCAGCTGCAGGACGAAAGACATGAGACGGTCCGGGCCGGTCAAACCGGCAAGGGCAAGGCGCAGCACACGGTCTGCACCCTGAATGGAGGGACCACCAGAATAAGGTGATTTGACGGCTTTGCGCCAGTCCTTCGTGGGGAAAGTGCTGCCCCCGGCCGTGCACAGCCTGGGGCAGCCGGGACGCAGGGCGGTTTCCCTTTTGCTGGAATTGCTCTAGCGGCCAAATCCGGATTGCTGCGGCAGCCAGAGGGCCAGCTGCGGAAACAGCCAAACCATGAAGAGGCCGAAGATCAGGATGCCGACATAAGGCGCGGCCCCGCGCATGATGTCGATCAGCGGCGCCCCCGTGATCCCCTTGAGAACGAACAGGTTCATGCCGACAGGCGGCGTGATCAGGGCAAGCTCAAGGTTGATCATCAGCATGATGCCGTACCAGACCGGATCAATGCCAAGGGCCAGCATGGACGGCAGGATGATTGGTGTGGTGATCAGGATGATCGCGATCGTTTCCAGAAACATCCCCAGGATGAAGATCGCAATCATGACCGCCAGAAGGAAGCCCGTCTGGGACAGTTCGAGCGCCGTCACGGTTTCCATCACTTCGGCAGGAAGCCGGATGATGGTGATGGCATGGCCGAACATGCCGGCAGCCGCGATGATCATGAACAGCATGGCGCAGGTGCGCATGGTCTGCCAGAGGCACTCCCCGAGATCGCGCAGCGAAACGTTCCGGTACACGAGCAGAGCGACGAGCAGCGCATAGGCGGCACCCACTGCGGCTGCTTCGGCGGCTGTGAAGATGCCGAAATAGATGCCGCCCAGAATGACCGGTGGCATCATGACGGCCCAGATCGACTTCCAGAAGGCCGCAAGGACGGCGCGTGTGCCTGGCCAGTCCTGTGCCTGTGTTTCGCCATGGGCGTTCGCCTGAACCCAGGAGAAGATGGCGAAGAGGAGTGCGATCAGCAGGCCGGGCACGATTCCGGCGAGGAACAGGCCGCCGATCGAGGCATTGGTGACGACCGCATAAAGGATCATCGGCCCGGAGGGCGGAATGAGGATACCGAGCGTGCCGCCTGCGGCAATGATGCCGTAGGTGTCGCGCGGGCGGTAGCCGAACCGCTGCATCTGCGGAATGGCGGTGGTGCCGATGGTGAGTGCGGTGGCCACGGAGGAGCCGGAAATCGTGGCAAAGATCGTGCAGCAGAGGATGGTGGCAAAGCCGAGCCCGCCCTTGACGTGGCCGACCAGCTTGTTCGACATCTCGTAGAGATCGTCGACGACCTTCGCCTTGATCATCACATGCGCCATGAAGGCGAACATCGGGATGGTGGCGAGCAGCGGATTATTGAGCGAGGCAAAGACCGTGTCGGCCATCGACCAGACCTTGCCCTCGAAAAGCCAGAGAATGGCAAGCGAGGTAAGCCCGAGGGCCGCGAAGATCGGTATGCCTGTCAGAAGCACGGCGGCCAGAACGGCGATGATGATGAGGGTCATGTCCGGCCTCCACGCAGGAGAATGAAGAGACGCGCCAGGCACACCAGCAGGATCAGTCCGCCGCCTGCGATCATCGCCGATTGGGGGATCCACATGGGCAGTTCGAGATAGCCGGGCGAATAGGCGCCGAAGCGGCGCGAAAACGACACCGTGTGCCAGGCGGTCACCAGCAGCGCAGCTGCAAAGGCCAGCACCGAAATCTGCGCCCAGATGTCGAGCCAGCGGCGCAGACGCGGCGGCGCCTTGTCGAGGATGATGTCGATGCGGATATGATCGTTCCGGCGCGATGCCTCAGCCGCGCCGAACATGACGATGGCCACAACGAAAAAGCCGGTCGCCTCCTCGACACCGGCGATGGGCTGGCCAATCACGTACCGCATCCACACGCCAACGCCGGTGATGATCAGCACCACCAGGATCAGCGCAGAGCTTATCAGACCTCCGGCGCCGGAAATCGCGGCGGCGAAACGGTCGAGGGGTGAGGAGGAGGCGCCCGCCTCCTCCCCCCTTTCAGCAGGATCCCGCATCGGAGCTACTTGATCTTTGCAATCAGCGCCAGAAGCTCGCGGCCTTCCTCGCCGGTCTCAGCGGCAAAGCCCTCTTCAAAGGCCGGCTGCATCGCCGCACGGAAGGCTTCGTTCTCCTCGCTGGTGGCGATGTGGACGGTCACGCCCTTCTCCTGCAGCTGGGCCGGAGCATCGGCGGAGGCTTTTTCAGAGGCCTCGATGGCCCAGCCCGCTGCCTTCCTGCCAGCCTCATCGATGGCCGCCTTCTGCGTTCCGGTGAGGCCGTCATACCAGGAGGGTGTCACATAGCCGTGGAGATAGGCGGCAAGGACGGGCACGATCGTCATGTGGTCCTGCACCTCATAGTAGCGGCGCGAATAGGCGGCCGCGACGTCGGTCACGGCAGCATCAATCACGCCGGTCGCCAGCGCCTGATAGACCTCACTGCCGGGCAGCGACACGGTCGAGGCGCCCATGGCGGTCAGGCCACGGTCGAAAGCAGGGCCAAGGCCGCGCATCTTCAGGCCCTTGAAGTCATCCGGCTTCGTCAGTGCCTTGCCCTTGGACGTGAACACGCTGACATTGGTCTGGAACATCCAGGCGATGTTCTTCACGCCCTTGTCGAGAAGCTTGCCTTCGAGATAGGCAGCGGCTTCCGAGTCCGGCCACTTCTTCCAGGACTCGATGGAGGACATGGTGTAGGGGCCGATGGTGACGTTCATGAGGGGAAGCGTCTTGCCCCACTGGAAGTTCAGCGAGAAGGCGCATTCGATCTCCCCGCGCGCAACGGCGAGGATATTGTCATTGGCCTTGATCAGGCTGTCGGCGCCGAAGATCTGAACATCGATCTCGCCGTTGGACAAGGTTTCAACTTCTGCGGCCCATTTCTCGATCACCTCGGAAATGTGATGGCCGGGCGGCAGCTGATGGCTGCAGCGCATCAGTTCTGCTGCACCCGCAGCGCCTGTCATGGCTGTTGCGGCAAGAAGCGTTGCAAGAAGTGTCTTCGTCATGATGGTCTCCTCCCAGTTTGACCAGTTTATCTCAGGCTCACATTGCTCCCGTTCCGGCCGCCTGCGGCAGCCCTGCACGGGCCAGCTGGCCGTAAAGCGTTTCTGAAGGCATTTCGCGGGCCAGAATCTCCCGGACCCCGATCAGCTTTCCAATGTCGATGCCGGTGGCAAAGCCCTTGGATTCGCACAGGAAAACGAGATCCTCGAAAACCGCGTTGCCCGTGGCGCCGGGCGCAAAGGGGCAGCCTCCCAGCCCCCCGAGCGCTCCGTCGAGAATGCGGCAGCCCGCATCGAGCGCGGCGGACGCATTGGCCATCGCCATGCCGCGCGTGTCGTGCAGGTGGATGGCGGCCTCCCGGTCTGCCGCAATGGCGCGGGTACGCCGGACAAGCGCGGCAATCTGGTCTGGTCCGGCAAAGCCGACCGTGTCGGCCAAACCGACGACATCGGCACCAGCCTCGAAAAGTGCCTCCGCAAGGGACAGCACCTCGTCCGGATCGACGGCACCCGTGATCGAACAGCCGAAGGCCATGCCGATGCCGGCATTCACCAGCGGCCGGTGATCACTGGCATCGCGCAGCGCGCAAAGCCGTTTCACATGGGCCACCGATTCGGCGCGGCTGCGCCGGGTATTGGCCTGCGAATGCGCTTCCGTGGCAGAGACAACGCACATGATCTCATCAACCCCGGACGCAAGCGCGTCATCCGCGCCCCGGTCGTTGAGGACGAGACCAACCGCATGGGCGCCCGGCAGGGCCTTCACCGCAGCCAGCACCTCCCGCACATCGGCGAATTGCGGAAAACGTGAGGCCGGCAGGAAGGAGCCAACCTCGAAATTGCGCACACCGGCAGCGTATTCACGGTTGATCCACTCGATCTTGGCTGCCGTCGACGGATAGGATTTGACGAGCTGCAAGCCATCACGCAGCCCGACTTCGCGCAGCACCACATGGCCGGCCGGATAGACGTCGCGAAGCCGCGTCATGCCGCCTGCTCCTTCGCCTTGCCCCGCGCGGCAGCGATCTCTGCAGCGTCAAGACCGACCCCGGCCAGAACCGTCTCCGTGTCCTGCCCGACCGATTGCAAATCGCCGCCACCGGTCAGCATTTCGCCATCGACTTCGAAAGGCAGGGACGGGGCGCGGAAGGTGGAGCCATCCGGCATGTGTGAGGTGGCGAGCCCGCCGGGGCGCATCACATGCGGATCGCTGTACATGTCGGCGGGTTTTGCGATGGGTGAATAGGGAATGCCCAGGTCCTCGAATTGCCTCGCAAGTTCACCGGCATCGCGGGCCGCAATGGCACGGGCGACGACCGGAATGGTCCTGCCGCGGGCCTCAATCTGCTGCATCCGGGTCTGAAGCTGCGGATCGCTCAGCAATTCATCGAGACCCAGGAGCTTGCACAGCGCAACCCATTGCCCTTCGGTCACGGCGCCGACGAAGATCTGGTTGCCGTCCGAGGTGTCAAAAATATCGTAGACCGGCCAGGAGAAGTCCCGCTCCGGCATTGGTGGCGGCGATTTGCCTTCGAGCTCGAACTGAACCATGTGCTGGGCAACGAGCAGCAGGCAATTCTCGAACAGGCCGATGCGCAGGTTGCGGCCCTTGCCGGTTTCCTTGCGCTCCAGCAGCGCAGCCAGAACGGAAAAGGCACCGAAGAGCCCGCCCATGATGTCATTCGCCGACGAGCCGACCCGCAACGGCCTGCCCGAGGGGCCGGTCATATAGGCAAGGCCGGTCATCATCTGGACCACCTCGTCCAGCGCCGTGCGGTCCTGATAGGGGCCGCGCAGGAAGCCCTTGTGCGAGGCAACGATCAGCCCGGGAAATTCGCGCCGCAGCGTCTCGCCGTCAGCACCCATCTTTGCCAGCGACTGGTCCCGGAAATTTTCAATGAAGACGTCGGCGGTGGCCAGCAGCTTGCGGAGTGCGGCCTGGCCGCTCTCGCTGGCCAGATCAAGCTGGACCGACTTCTTGCCGCGGTTGAAGAGCGGGAACATCGGCCGCCCCATGCCGGACAGATAGCGGGTCTTGTCCCCTTCCGGCGGCTCGACCTTGATCACTTCGGCGCCGAGAAAGCCGAGGAACATGCCGCAGGACGGCCCCATGATCATGTGGCTCATCTCGACGATGCGTATGCCTTCGAGCGGCTTGAACGGTTCCGTCACCTGCTAGTCCTCCCAGTGCCTGGCGGCAGCACAGAAGCAAGTTAGCGCTCGACTCGGAGTAGAAAAATTATAAAGTTTATAAGGCTTCGTTCTAAAATCGAGAAACCATGGACACGCGCCAGCTCCGCTACTTCGAGGCGATCTTTGAAAGACGCAGCCTGACGACTGCTGCTGGCGAGTTGCGCATCGCGGTGTCGGCGCTGAGCCATCACCTCGCCAATCTTGAGGCGGATCTCGGACAGAAGCTCTTCCACCGCAGGCCGCGCGGGCTGGAACCGACGGCGGCGGGTGAGCGGCTTTACACCCACGCCAAGGCAATCCTGCGCGCCATGCAGGCCGCCGAAAGGGACATCAAGGCTTCAGGCGGCGAGGTTGCGGGTGACGTGACCATCGGCATGGCCTATTCGGCGGTCAAGGCCATCGGCGTGCCGCTCCTTCAACGGATCATGACCGACTACCCGAAGCTGAACCTGTCGCTTTCCGAAAGCCTGTCCGGCACGACACTCGCGCATCTGCTCGCGGCCGACGTGGACATGGCTCTTGTCTACAACCCTCCGGCGGATGCACGGCTGAAGTCGATCCCGGTGCTGGAGGAAAGCATGGTGCTGATCGGGCACGAGGCCATCATCGGGGAAACCGGCCGCCCGATCGCCTTTCACGACACGCTCGGGCTGCCGATGATCATCCTGCGCCAGGGCATTTCGGCGCGTGCGCTGGTCGATGACGCCACGCTGCTGAAGAAGCTGGAGAGTAGCGCCCGCTTTCAGCTGAACTCGGTGCATGTGATCGGCGGCGCGCTGATTGCGGGGCTCGGCTGCGCCATCGGCACACGGCTGTTTCTGCAGGAGCACATAGAAACAGGCGCCCTCGCTGTCCGGCCCATCATCATGCCGGAACTGTCACGCACGCTGCATCTGTGCCAGATGGCGGACCGCCCGTCCTCCTATGCGCTGGAGACGGTGCAGCGGCTCGTCATCGAACTGGTGCATAAGGCCATCGACAGCGGACTATGGCAGGCCCGCAAGGCAGAGCAGGCCTGACCTTTTCCGGCGTCACCCTTTCGCCTTGAGAGACTTCAGCCGGTAGAGCGCTTCCAGCGCCTCACGCGGGGTGAGGTCGTCCGGATTGATTTCACCGAGCGCTTCCAGCACCGGATCGGCCTTGGCCGCAGGTGCAGTGGCGGCCGCCTTGGTGGTCTGGACCACGGCGGCAAACAGCGGCAGCTCGTCGATCAGGGTTTCCGCCGGGGAGCGGCGGTCCTTTTCCTCCAGCTGGGAGAGGACGGACTTTGCCCGCTCCACCACCGCTGCCGGAAGGCCCGCAAGCTTGGCCACCTGAATGCCATAGGACCGGTCCGCCGCACCGGGGATGATCTCATGCAGGAAGACCACGTCGCCGTTCCATTCTTTCACGGAGACTGTGGCATTGGTCAGCCGTGGCAGGCGCTGGGCCAGCGCGGTCAGCTCGTGGTAGTGGGTGGCAAAGAGCGCGCGGGAGCGGTTCACCTCGTGCAGATGCTCGATGGCGGCCCAGGCGATGGACAGGCCATCGAAGGTGGCTGTGCCGCGCCCGATCTCGTCCAGAATGACCAGCGCCCGCTCGCCCGCCTGATTGAGGATGGCCGCCGTTTCCACCATCTCCACCATGAAGGTGGAGCGGCCGCGCGCCAGATCATCGGCCGCGCCAACGCGGGAGAACAGCCGGTCCACCACGCCCAGATGAGCGCTGGCGGCAGGCACGAAACTGCCCATCTGCGCCAGAACGGCAATCAGCGCATTCTGCCGCAGGAACGTGGACTTACCGGCCATGTTGGGACCGGTGATCAGCCAGATCTGGCCCGACGCTTCCTTGCCCTGCGGCCCGAGGTTGCTGTCATTGGCCACAAAAGTGTCGCCGCCGCCGCGACGCAGAGCTTGTTCCACCACCGGATGACGGCCGCCCTCAATGGCGAAGGCAAGGCTCATGTCCACCAGCGGGCGGCAGTAATTTTCATCCTGCGCCAGTTTCGACAGGGCCGCTGCCACATCGATCACGGCCAGCGCCCGGGCTGCGGCCTTCACTGGCTCGCTGTCCGCCACCAGCTGGGCGGCAAGCCGGTCGAAGATCTCCAGCTCGATGGCCAGCGCCCGCTCCCCCGCGCTGGCGATGCGCGATTCCAGATCGGCAAGTTCCGTCGTGGTGAAGCGCATGGCGCCCGCCATGGTCTGGCGGTGGATGAACCGCGCCGGATCCGCCGACAGCTTGTCCGCCTGTCCGGCCGGCACCTCGATGAACCAGCCCAGCACGTTGTTGTGCTTGATCTTGAGCGAACGCAGGCCCAGCTCTTCGGCATAGTCCGCCTGGAGCCGGGCAATCACCTTGCGCGAGGCATCGCGCAGATCCCGCAGCTCATCCAGATTGGCGTCATAGCCAGCCGCAACAAAGCCGCCGTCGCGCTTGAGCAGCGGCGGCTCGGGATCAAGCGCACGGGTCAGCTCGGCACCCAGATCATGGGGGGCGGCGGCCAGATCGCGCCAGGCTGCGGCGAGTTCCGGCGGCAAGTCCTCCGCGCTCTTCATCTGCGTCAGAATGCGTGCCGTTGCCTCAAGGCCTTGCGAGATAGCCAGAAGATCACGCGGACCACCGCGCTGCATGGCAATGCGGGAGAGGGCGCGGGCCAGATCGGGCGCGGCCTTCAGCTCGGCCCTCAGGCTGTCGCGCAGGATCTCGTTGTCGAGGAAGAAGCCGACGGAGTCCTGCCGCGTGGCGATTTCGGCCGGATCGGTGAGCGGCCCGGCAAGACGGCTGGCCAGCAGGCGCGCGCCCGCACCTGTCACCGTGCGGTCGATGGACGACAGAAGGCTGCCCTGCCGCTCGCCTGAAAGGGTGCGCGTCAGTTCAAGGTTGGCGCGGGTGGCCGGATCGATCAGCATGCGCCCGCGTGCCGCCTCCCGGGTGGGCGGGTCCAGCGGCGGGCGTTCGCCCAGCTGGGTCTTCTCCACATAGGCGAGAATACCGGCCGCTGCGGTCAACTCGGCGCGGGAGAAATTGCCGAAACCGTCGAGGGTCTTCACCCGGAAATAATTCGCCAGCCGGTCCGCCGCCGTCGCCCCGTCGAAGAAGGCACGCGGCACGGGCGAAATGGCAGCGCCCTGCCCTTCCACCAGATGGCGGATTTCGGTTTCCTGAAGCAGATTGTCCGGCAGCACGATTTCACGCGGATCAATCTGCGCCAGATCCGCCGAAAGCCGCTGCAGATCCGTCTCGGCCACCTGGAAGCTGCCGGTGGACATGTCGATCCAGGCAAGGCCGAAGACGCCATCGGCAGTGTCAGCGCCGGCGCGCAGCCTTGTCAGCGCCAGCAGGAAATTGTTGCTCCCCGCGTTCAGCAGCCGCTCTTCGGTGAGTGTACCGGGGGTGACGAGGCGGATCACATCACGCCGCACCACGGATTTCGAACCGCGCTTCTTCGCCTCTGCCGGGTCTTCCATCTGCTCGCAGACCGCAACCCGGTGGCCGAGGCCGATCAGCTTCTGCAGGTAGTCATCCGCCGCATGCACCGGCACGCCGCACATCGGGATGTCCTCGCCCTGATGCTTGCCGCGCTTGGTCAGCGTGATGCCCAGCGCCTGCGAGGCGATTTCCGCGTCCTCGAAGAACATCTCGTAGAAATCGCCCATGCGGTAGAACAGCAGGCTGTCCGGATTGGCGGCCTTGATCTCGATGAACTGCGCCATCATCGGCGTCACGCGGGCATCGCTCGCGCCGGATGCGGCATCGTTCGGGGCAGGGGTATAGGGGCTCTGATCGGTCGGCATGTGCGGACCCTAGCAAAGCCCTCCGCAGCTTTCACAGGTCCTGTGCCTAAAGGCGCCTTGAGGCGGTAATTTTCCGGGGATAAGGTCTTGGTCCAGATAAGAGAAGCGAAGGCTTCGCAGCACGAGGGAAGGACCGGCCAGACCATGTCGTCATCAGGCAAGAAGGGCAAGACAGGCGTCAGCTTTACAGACCAGGAGGCCCTGCTGTTCCATCAGGAAGGCAAGCCCGGCAAACTCGAAATCAACCCCACCAAGCCGATGGCGACGCAGCGCGACCTGTCGCTGGCCTATTCCCCCGGTGTGGCCGTGCCCGTGCGGGCCATCGCGGAAGACCCCTCGCGGGCCTATGACTACACGACGCGCGGCAATCTGGTCGCGGTCATCTCCAATGGAACCGCCATCCTCGGCCTCGGCAATCTCGGGGCGCTCGCGTCCAAGCCGGTGATGGAAGGCAAGGCGGTGCTGTTCAAGCGCTTTGCGGATGTGGATTCCATCGACCTTGAGGTCGATACGGAAGATGCGGACCAGTTCATCAACGCGGTGCGCTATCTCGGCCCCTCCTTCGGCGGCATCAACCTTGAGGACATCAAGGCGCCGGAGTGTTTCATCATCGAGCAGCGCCTGCGTGAGCTGATGGATATTCCCGTCTTCCACGACGACCAGCACGGCACCGCCATCATCGCTGCCGCCGGCCTGATCAATTCGCTGCATCTGACGGGTAAGGACCTGAAGTCGGTGCGCATTGTCTGCAACGGCGCGGGCGCGGCCGGCATTGCCTGTATCGAACTGGTCAAGGCCCTGGGCGTGCCGCATGACAATGTCATCCTCTGCGACACCAAGGGCGTCATCTATCAGGGCCGCACCGATGGCATGAACCAGTGGAAGTCCGCCCATGCGGTGAAGACCGATGCCCGCACCCTCTATGAGGCGCTGAAGGGCGCGGATGTGTTCCTCGGCGTTTCGGTGAAGGGTGCGCTGACGGAGGACATGGTGCGCGCCATGGCCCCGAACCCGATCATCTTCGCCATGGCCAACCCGGATCCGGAAATCACGCCGGAAGAGGTGGCGGCCATCCGCGATGACGCCATCATCGCCACCGGCCGGTCGGATTATCCCAACCAGGTCAACAACGTGCTCGGCTTCCCCTACATCTTCCGCGGTGCGCTGGATGTGCGGGCGACGACCATCAATGATGCGATGAAGGTCGCCTGTGCGCAGGCGCTGGCAGCTCTTGCCCGCGAGGAAGTGCCGGACGAGGTGGCCGCCGCCTACCGGGGCAGCCGTCCGAAGTTCGGCCCCGACTACATCATCCCCGTGCCGTTTGATCCGCGCCTCATCTCCACCATCCCGCCTGCCGTGGCGCAGGCGGCGATGGACACGGGCGTTGCCCGCCGCCCGATCATTGACATGGACCAGTACAGGCACCAGCTTTCTGCCCGCCGCGATCCGGTGGCCGGAACCCTGCAGCGCATCTTCTCCAAGGTGCGTCAGGCGCCCAAGCGCGTGGTCTTTGCCGAAGGCGAAGAAGAACCGATGATCCGCGCCGCCGTCAGCTTCGTCAGCCAGGGGCTGGGCGAGGCCATCCTGATCGGCCGCGAGGATGAAATCCGCGAAGCCGCCGCTGGCGCCGGTGTCGATCTTGCCCGTTCCGGCATCAGCATCCAGAACGCCCGCAATTCCACCCGCAACACCGATTATGCGCAGTATCTCTACACCCGGTTGCAGCGGAAGGGCTATCTGCTGCGTGACTGCCACCGCATGGTCAACAACGACCGCAACTACTGGGGCGCCATCATGGTGGCGCGGGGCGATGCGGATGCCATGGTCACCGGCATCACCCGCAACTATTCCGTCGCGCTCGACACCATGCGCCAGTGCATCGACACCAAGCCCGGCCACCGGGTGATCGGTGTTTCGGTGGCCTTGTGCCGTGGCCGAACCGTGCTCATCGCCGACACCACGGTGCATGACATGCCCAACGCGGAGGAACTGGCCGATATCGCTGAAGAGGCAGCCCATGTCGCCCGGAGGCTTGGCTACGAGCCGCGTGTGGCCATGCTCGCCTATTCCACCTTCGGCCATCCGAAGGGCGAGCGCGCCGAGCGGGTGCAGGAAGCCGTGCGCATCCTCGACCGCCGCCGCGTCGATTTCGAGTATGATGGCGAAATGGCGGCAGACGTGGCGCTCAACATGGACAAGATGGCAGCCTATCCCTTCTGCCGCCTGACCGGCCCGGCCAACGTTCTCGTCATGCCGGCCTTCCACTCGGCCTCCATCGCCACCAAGATGCTGCAGGAACTGGGCGGCTCCACCGTCATCGGCCCGCTGCTCGTCGGCTTCGACAAGCCGGTGCAGATCGTCCCGATGGGTGCCAAGGACAGCGACATCGTCAACATGGCCGCGATTGCAGCCTATAACGTGACGTGATCTATCAGGGTGCCGCCTGCGTCCCGTCCGGGCCAGCCAGGCGGCACCCACTGTCCGTCAAACATGCGAAAGCCGCAGGAATTCAGAATGCCCAAAACCATCATCAAGATCTGCGGTCTTTCGACCCCCGAAACCATGGAAGCGGCCGTCGAGGCGGGGGCGGATATGGTCGGGCTGGTGTTCTTTCCCAAGAGCCCGCGCCACGTGACGCTTTCCGATGCCTGCCGTCTGGCTGATATTGCCCGCGGCCGCAGCGAGATTGTCGCCCTGACGGTGGACATGGATCTGCATGGCCTGCAGCGCATCAACGAGCTGGTGCAGCCGGATATTTTCCAGTTCCACGGCCAGGAAACGCCGGAAGCCTGTGCTGCCGCGCGGGTCATGATGCGCCGGCGCATCATCAAGGCAATTGGCGTGAGTGAAAGGGCTGACCTTGAGGCCGCCCTGCCCTATGTCAATGTGGCTGAGCGGATCCTGTTTGACGCCAAGCCCCCGAAAGACTCCGATGTGCCCGGCGGCCACGGGGTTCCGTTTGACTGGACGCTGCTGAAGTCGCTTGACCTGCCGTGTCCCTTCATGCTTTCCGGGGGACTGGATCCGGAAAACGTTGCGCAGGCGATTGCGCTCAGCGGCGCCACAGCGGTCGATGTCTCTTCCGGCGTCGAGCGCGGCAAGGGCGTCAAGGACAGCGGGTTGATACGTGCTTTCGTGGCGGCAGTCCGGGGCGCGGAACATGCGAAGGAGTGACGAGAGTTGACCACAATGGCGAACACCCTGCGGTCCGGCCCGGACGAGCGGGGCCATTTCGGGATTTTCGGCGGCCGCTACGTGGCCGAAACCCTGATGCCGCTGATCCTCGATCTGGAAAAGGCCTATAGCGACGCCAAGGCCGATCCGGCCTTCAAGGCGGAGCTGGACAACCTCAACACCCATTACACCGGCCGTCCGTCGCCGCTTTATTTCGCCGAACGCCTGACCGAACATTTGGGCGGCGCCAAGGTCTACTTCAAGCGTGATGAGCTGAACCACACCGGCAGCCACAAGATCAACAACTGCCTCGGCCAGATCCTGCTGGCCAAGCGCATGGGCAAGACGCGCATCATCGCCGAGACCGGCGCTGGCCAGCATGGCGTGGCGACGGCCACCGTCTGCGCCCGCTTCGGTCTGCCTTGCGTCGTCTACATGGGTGCCACGGACGTGGAGCGGCAGAAGCCGAACGTCTTCCGCATGAAGCTGCTGGGCGCCGAGATCGTTCCGGTCACCGCTGGCGCGGGCACGCTGAAGGACGCGATGAACGAGGCGCTGCGTGATTGGGTCACCAACGTCGACAACACCTATTACCTGATCGGCACGGCTGCAGGCCCGCATCCCTATCCGGAGCTGGTGCGCGATTTCCAGTCGGTCATCGGCAAGGAAACCCGCGAGCAGATCCTGGCCGCAGAAGGCCGCCTGCCGGATGCAATCGTCGCCGCTGTCGGCGGCGGATCCAACGCCATCGGCCTGTTCCACCCCTTCCTTGACGACAAGAGCGTCGAAATCTGGGGCGTCGAGGCCGGCGGGCGCGGACTTGACGGCCACGAGCATTGCGCTTCGCTGAATGCCGGCAAGCCGGGCGTCCTGCATGGCAACCGCACCTATCTGCTGCAGGATGATGATGGCCAGATCCTGGAAGGCCACTCCATTTCGGCGGGCCTTGATTATCCCGGCATCGGGCCGGAGCATTCCTGGCTGAAGGAAATCGGCCGCGCCAATTACGTGCCGATCACCGATGACGAGGCGATGGCCGCCTTCCAGCTTCTGACAAAGGTGGAAGGCATCATCCCGGCGCTGGAACCGGCCCATGCGCTGGCTCAGGTGGTCAAGATGGCGCCGAAGATGGACAAGGACCAGATCATCGTCATGAACCTGTGCGGCCGCGGCGACAAGGACGTCTTCACCGTCGGCAAGATGCTCGGCTTCGACCTGTGATCTGAGGTTTTTGCCTCACTATGCCGTGGCTTGTCATGAGCCACGGCGTTTTCTGCCGGTACTGTCTCCGCAGACCCTCATCTTGTCATCCCCGCGCAGGCGGGGATCCAGTGCGCCCGGCGCATGAAATGAACGGAGATTCCGGGGCTACTGGATTCCGGTCTTGCCGCTTCGCGTCAAACCGGAATGACACGGGGAGAGCGCGTGGCCGCCTCAATGCCCCCTCCGGGGCTGCATGCCAGCCGTACCAATTCCGCGCAAACCTTTCCACAAACGCAAAGGCCCCGCAGCCTTCTGAACTGCGGGGCCTTTAGCATGAAAAACGGTCCGGTCACCGGCCGGTCAGGCCGCCTGCAAACATGGCGGTGAGATAAAACTCGAATGCGCCCGGGCCGTTGTGGTCCTTGCGCGGTGCAGCGGCCTGCGGCTCACGGTCGCTGAAGATGCGGCCAATTCCGGCGAGGCGCGTTGTCTTGCGGGGCGTGGTCTGAATGATCATGGGGGAGGCTCCTTTTCTTGTTGTTCCTGGCCAACCCGGCCTTATCTTCAAGAGATAGAGACGCACAATGTGCGCTTCAAGGTCCTCCGTTGCAGACCAACCCTGCAACCGCTGCATGGCTCAAAGGACAGGATTTCTGCCGCTGATGCGTCTTCCCCTTGCAGGAAAAGCGGCGCGATTCAGCCTTTCTTGCCTTTCCCTGCCGCGATGCGTTGACAGAAGGCCTTGAAGCCCCCTACATCCAAGCGCTGGTTTCCAGGTTCAGCGCGCCCGCCCTCCGGGCTGCCTGCCCGGCAAACCAGATCTGCGAACAGATCCTCAAGGATGGGAAGCTGAATGACCGGGACGCGCATCGACCGCCGATTCAAGGCCTGTGCCGAAAAGGGGCGTCCGGCCCTTGTCACCTTCATCACGGCAGGCGATCCGGATCTGGCCACATCGCAGGCGATCCTTGAGGCCCTGCCTGCGGCAGGCGCTGACGTGATCGAACTGGGCATGCCCTTTTCCGATCCGATGGCGGAAGGCATTCCCATCCAGCTTGCCACCCAGCGGGCGCTGAAGGCCGGCCAGACCATGGACCGGACGCTCGCCATGGTGCGCAAGTTCCGCGAGAAGGATCAGGACACGCCCATCGTGCTGATGGGCTATTACAACCCCATCTATGTGCGCGGGCCGGAGGCTTTTGTCGCCGAGGCACATGCTGCGGGCGTGGATGGCCTGATTGTTGTCGATATTCCGCCGGAAGCTGACGACGAGCTCTGCATCCCGGCGCTGGAAGGCGGCATCAACTTTATCCGCCTGGCAACGCCGACCACCGATGACCGCCGCCTGCCGGCGGTGCTGAAAAACACGTCCGGCTTTGTCTATTATGTTTCCGTCACCGGCATCACCGGGTCGGCGGCCCTCAACACCACCAATGTTTCTGCGGCGGTGAAGCGGATCAAGGGCCACACGGACCTGCCGGTCGCCGTCGGCTTCGGCGTCAAGACGGCTGAGGATGCTGAGGCCATCGGCAAGGATGCGGACGGTGTGGTCGTCGGCTCCGTGCTGGTGGAGGCGATCCGCAACAGCCTCGATGCAGATGGACAGGCGACGGACAAGACCGTTGCCGCCGTGACAAATCTTGTGTCCTCCCTGGCCGGAGGCGTGGCGCGCGCCCGCTGACCGGCCAACAGGCACCAACAACGAACGGGATTTGCCGTGAACTGGATCAACACTGTCGTACGGCCCAAGCTGCGCAACTTCCTGTCGCGCCGCGAGATGCCGGAAAACCTCTGGATCAAATGCCCGGAAACGGGCGAGATGGTGTTCCACCGCGATCTGGAAGCCAACCTGTGGGTCGTGCCGAATTCCGGCTACCACATGCGCATTCCGGCCAAGAAGCGCCTTGAGTCCTTCTTCGATGGTGGCAGCTATGACCGGGTGGCAACGCCTTCCGTGACCGCTGATCCGCTGAAGTTCCGCGACACCAAGAAATACGCCGACCGCCTGAAGGAATACCGCACCCGCACCGGCGAGGAAGACGCGGTTCTGGTGGCGCGCGGCCGCGTCAACGGTCTCGATTTCACCGCTGCGGTGCAGGACTTCGACTTCATGGGCGGCTCGCTCGGCATGGCCGCAGGCGAAGCCATCCTGACCGGCATGATGACCGCCGTGGAGCACAAGACCCCCTTCGTGCTGTTTGCGGCCTCCGGCGGCGCGCGCATGCAGGAAGGCATCCTGTCGCTGATGCAGATGCCGCGCACCACCATCGGCATCCAGATGCTGCGCGAGGCACGCCTGCCCTACATCGTGGTTTTGACCAACCCGACCACGGGCGGCGTTTCGGCGTCCTACGCCATGCTGGGGGATGTTCACATCGCCGAGCCGGGCGCCCAGATCGGCTTTGCCGGCCGCCGCGTCATCGAGCAGACCATCCGCGAAAAGCTGCCGGATGATTTCCAGAGCGCCGAATATCTGCTGGCTCACGGCATGGTGGACATGGTGGTGAAGCGTCACGACCTGAAGGACACCATCTCGCGCCTTGCCGGCATCTTCATGAAGCGTGAGCTGACCCTGCCGGACCTTGATCCGCCCGCGGACGAACCCGCCCAGGATCAGGCTTCCGCCGCCTGAAAAAAAAGCCCGCACGGCGGCCTGCCGATGCTTCATGTCTGTTTGACACAAGCATGAGAGGCTCGCCTTGCGGGATCATCCCTTCCCGCAAGCCAGAGCAGGGCCGTTCAAGCGGCCTGCCTGAAAGCAAAGAGACGGGGCTTGCCCGGCAGACCAGTGCCGCCGGGCGGCTCCAGAATGTTTGTGCCATCCGCAGGGAAACTCCAGGGACGCCATGGACCAGATCACCGCCATTCTTGACCGGCTTCTCGCCTTGCACCCGCGCCAGATCGACCTGTCGCTGGACCGCATGCACCGCCTGCTGGCGGCGCTGGGCAATCCGGAGCGGCGCCTGCCGCCCGTGATCCATGTGGCGGGCACCAATGGCAAGGGCTCCGTCACGGCCACCATGCGCGCCATTCTGGAGGCCTCCGGCAAGCGCTGCCATGTCTACACCTCGCCGCATCTGGTCGCCTTCAACGAGCGCATCCGCCTCGGTGAGTACGGCAAGCTGGTCGATGATCCGCGCCTGATGGCCGCGCTCGACCGCTGCGAGGAGGCGAACGGCGGGAACGAGATTACCTTCTTCGAAATCACCACCGCCGCCGCCCTGCTGCTGTTCTCCGAGGAGCCGGCCGATGTGCTGCTGCTGGAAGTGGGTCTTGGCGGGCGGCTCGACGCCACAAACGTGATTGACCGGCCGCTGGTGTCGGTCATCACGTCCATCTCGCATGACCACGAGAAGTTCCTCGGCAACACCTTGAGCGAGATTGCAGGCGAGAAGGCAGGCATCATCAAGCCCGGCTGCCCGGTTGTCTCAGCCCCCCAGGAGGACGAGGTGCAGGCGGTGCTGGACCGGGTTGCCGCCCGCAACCGTGCGCCCATCGCCCGCTTTGGTCAGGAATATACCGCCAGCGAGGATCAGGGGCGGCTGTGCTATCAGGACGATGACGGGCTTTACGACCTGCCGCTGTCGAGCCTGACCGGCGGCCACCAGATCATCAACGCAGGATTAGCCATTGCCGCGCTGAAGACCGCAGGCCTGCTGCCGGACGAGGCCACCATCGCAAAGGGCCTCAAACATGTGGTCTGGCCGGGGCGTCTGCAGGTGCTGACCCACGGACCCTTTGTCGATCAATGCCCGGAAGGGGCGGAAATCTGGGTTGATGGCGGCCACAATCCGGGTGCTGCCCTGCGTGTTGCCGCCTTCATGGGCGAACAGGAGGAGCGGCACCCGCGCCCGCTCTACATGATCTCGGCCATGCTGACGACCAAGGACCCGATCGGCTTCTACCGCGCCTTCCACGGCCTCGTGCGCCATGTGGCCACCGTGCCGGTGAAATCCACCAATGCGGCGCATGACCCGTTCGAACTGGCCGATTTCGCCCGCACCGCCGGTCTGGAAGCCACGCCCTTCGACAGCCTGCAGGCCGCCGTCGCCGACATCCGCCGCTGCGCCGCCCGGGACGGCGAGCCCCCCCGCATCCTCGTCTGCGGCTCCCTCTACCTCGTCGGCGATGTTCTCGCCGCCAACGGGATGGCGCCGAAGTAAGGGCGCCGAAGGAGTACCCGGCTGCGAAGACGTGAGAGAGGGCAAGCCCCTCCTCCTCTACGGAGGTCATTCCGTTTTACCGCAGCGCCCCTCTCCCCCCTTGACCTACGGCATGCACACATCGTGCCTGAAGCCGAAGACAGATGGGAGAACGCCTGAAGTCTGGTTACTCCGGCACAGCGTTTCAGCCCCCCTCCCCCTCGTGGGGAGGGGTTAGGGGTGGGGGGAAAGCCTTTCCGTCTGGCACAGTGTCCATTGATTCAGACAGCTGCTCCTCGTGATGCCTCTTCGGAAAAAGTTCCTTTTTTCAAATCCTTGCAGGCTCTGAGCCCCCCACCCCTTACCCCTCCCCACGAGGGGGAGGGGGGCGGAGAGGCCCTGCCACCAATCAGATCCAGAGATCGTTCTGTGCAGTCCGCTCCCCGCCGGTGTGGCCGGTGTTGAGGATGCCCCGCGGTTCGATCAGCAGAAGATGCACTTCCTGCGCGGCATAGGGCTTGTGCTCCACGCCCTTGGGCACAACGAACATCTCTCCGGCGCCAATCGAAACGGCGCCGTCGCGGAGGTCGATCCTGAGCTGCCCCTTCAGCACGATGAAGGTTTCATCGGTCTCCGGGTGGTCGTGCCAGACGAAATCCCCTTCGATCCGCACCAGCTTGAACTGATACTCATTCATTTCGGCGGCAACGCGGGGCTGCCAGAGAGCGTCGATCAAGGTCAGTTTTTCAGCGAAATTGATGGCCTTGTATGTCTTGTCCATGCTGTCCTGCTCCGTTGCGGGGGGAACAGCAGGCTAGACCGGACCAGTGGGCGGCTTCTTGAACGTTCGTGCAAGCTGCGCGTCAGCGCGTTCAGGCTGGCAGATGAGCCGCCGCCAGCGGGCGGGTGTGATTCCGAAGCTGCTGCGGAAGTGGCGGGTGAAATGCGCTTGATCCGCAAATCCGGCCTCAAGAGCTGCCTGTACCAGAGACGCACCAGCACGGATGAGCGCCCGCGCATGATCCAGCCGCCGCAATGTCAGATAGCGGTAGGGGCTGGTGCCGAACAGGGCCCGGAAATCGCGCGAGAGCTGCCAGCGGTCCTGCCCCGTCACCTGTTCGAGGTGCTCCAGGGAAACAGGCCGCCCGCAAGCCTGCCGCAAAAAGTCGCGCGCCATATGGGCCGCCCGGCTGTCCGGCGCGCTTATGACCCGTGCGGCAGAAGGCTCACCGGCGGCCTGCAGGGCAAGCGCCAGATCATAAACGGCATCATTGTACTGCAGCGTCTCCATAGGCGCGCCGATGTGGCTGACGAGGCCTGCAATGGCCCTGAGCAGCCTTGGATCGCGGCTGATGCCACCGGGCAGGAATGGCAGAGGCTGATGCGCACCGAGCGCAGTCTGCACAAGGGCAGGATCGAGGTAGAACATCCGGTAATGGAAGCCGTCTTCGGTTCCCGCCTGACCATCGTGCAGCTCATCGGGATGAATGACCATCGCCGTGCCCGGAAGGCCCTCGCTCACACCACCCCGGTACCGGAACTGCTGCACACCGGACAATGTGCAGCCGATGGCATAGGTGTCATGCCTGTGCGGCTGGTAGGCGGGCCCCGAGAAATAGGCCTCTATGCGCTCGCAGCCCTCCATGCCGGACGCCAGATTGATCCAGCCAGCAGCCCTGCCGCCCGGCGTCTCCTCCAGCTTGCCCGTACCTGCATGCAAGGTCTTGTCTTTCCTGGCCATTCGCAGTCCGTTGGCCAAAGCCGCAAGTCCGGAACCTGTTCTCAGTCTTCCCTGATTATGCCGCCGGGCGGAACGCCGGGCAACCGGGCGGAGTTCCGGGCAACCTGCCTTTCCTCTCACGCCGCCTGCTTAAGCACATCCTGCCCCCTGTAACTGAGGGCCTCGGCGAGGTGAATGCGGGTGACGGTGGGGTCGCCGTCGAGGTCGGCGAGAGTGCGGGCGAGTTTCAGCACGCGGTGATAGCCACGGGCGCTGAGGGAGAGGCTGTTGGCGGCATCGGTGAGGAACTGGCGGCCTGACGGGTCCAGCGCCACCACCTCCTCCACCACGGCGGCAGGCATCTGCGCATTGGTGCGGGCCGTAAGGCCCAGCGCCCGGTAGCGCGCCGCCTGTTGCTCGCGGGCCATGGCCACCCTTTCGGCCACGGCGGCAGAGCTTTCCGCACGGCCGGGGGTGAGCAGATCGCTGGCGGTGACGGCGGGAACCTCGATCCTGAGGTCCAGCCGGTCGAGGAAGGGGCCGGAAACGCGGGACTGATATTCGCTGGCGCAGCGCGGGCCCCGGCGGCACTGGTGCCCCGGCTCGCCCGCATGGCCGCAGCGGCACGGGTTCATCGCCGCAATCAGCTGGATGCGCGAGGGATAGGTGACCCGGTGATTGGCCCGGGCAATGATGGTTTCGCCTGCCTCCAGCGGCTGGCGCAGACTGTCGAGCACCTGCGGCTGGAACTCCGGCAGCTCATCCAGAAAGAGCACGCCATTGTGGGCGAGCGACACTTCCCCCGGCCGCGCCCGCAAACCGCCGCCGACGAGCGCGGCCATCGACGCCGAGTGATGCGGCGCACGGAAGGGGCGCCGGTCGGTCAGCTTGCCATCGGCCAGCTCTCCGGCGAGGGAGGCAATCATGGACACCTCCAGCAGTTCCCTCGGCGACAGCGGCGGCAGGATGGAGGCAAGGCGGCTGGCCAGCATCGACTTGCCCGCGCCCGGCGGGCCGACCATCAGCATGTTGTGGCCACCGGCTGCGGCAATCTCCAGCGCACGCTTGGCCGTCTCCTGCCCCTTCACATCGGCAAGGTCCGGCAGGTTGGCCGGCAGGCCCCGCAGGCGCGGAGAGGGCCGGGAGAGCACCTGCGTGCCCTTGAAATGGTTCGCCAGTTGAATGAGCGAGCGCGGCGCAAGGATGGACATCTCCCCATCTGCCCAGGCCGCTTCCGGCCCGCAGTCCTCCGGACAGATCAGCCCCTTGCCGAGCCCGTTGGCGCCCATGGCCGCAGGCAGCACCCCGGCCACCGGCGCCAGCGTGCCATCCAGCCCCAGTTCCCCCAGCACCACGTAATCGGCCAGCATGTCCGGCGGAATGGCGCCGATGGCGGACATGATGCCCAGCGCAATCGGCAGGTCGTAGTGGGAGCCTTCCTTCGGCAGGTCGGCAGGGGCGAGATTGACGATCACCCGCTTGGCCGGCAGCGCCAGACCCGAGGCATGCAGGGCGGCACGCACCCGCTCCCGGCTTTCGGCCACCGCCTTGTCCGGCAGGCCCACCACGGTGAAGGCCACCATGCCGGGCCCCACTTGCACCTGCACATCAACGGGCACTGCCTCGATGCCCTGAAATGCGACCGTCGTCACCCGGCTTACCATACGCGCCTCCCCCATGGGTCGTATCAGAGATTACGGCAACTTTTCAGGGAGTCAAGAACGTAAACAGAACATTAACGCCACTTCTTTGGCCTTGCGCTTTTCCGGGACAGGTTGCAGCATCTTTTCATAGTACCAAGGCGTCTGAGATGCTGACGCATCACGCCTTGAAGAGGCTCACGCGCCGCACGGGCTTGACCAACGCTCGATGAGGCAAGCTCGTCGAGCGTTGGTTAAGCCTGAACAGGCAAAGGGGAACAGCCATGTGTGATGTGTGTGTGATGAATGCCGTGAAGGACCGCATGCTGTCGCGGCGCGATCTTTTCCGGGCCGCAGCCGTGGGCGGCGCTGTGGCCGCCGTTGCGGCGGTGAGCGCGCCCTTTTCCGCCATGGCGGCGGTGCCCAGCAAGGTCAGCGACCTGACCCATGAGCTGCACGAGGCCTTCCCGACCTTCTTCGGCCAGCAGCAGTTCTTTGCCGAAAAGCTGTTCGACTACGCCAAGGACAAGTTCAACCTGTTCGAGCTGCGGGTGAACGAGCACACCGGCACCCATGTGGATGCGCCGCTGCATTTTTCGGCTGACGGGCTGTCGGTGGCGGAAATTCCGGTGGCCAATCTCGTCGTGCCGCTCTGCATCATCGATATCCGCGCAAGGGCTGCGGAAAACGCCGATGCGCAGCTGACCCCCGATGACATCAAGGCCTGGACGGCGGCAAACGGTGATCTGCCGGAAGGGGCCTGCATTGCCATGCTGTCCGGCTGGGACAAGCATGTGAACACGGAGAAATTCCGCAATGCCGATGCGGAGGGCAAGATGCATTTCCCCGGCTTCCATGTGGAAGCGGTTCAGATGCTGATGGAAACGGGCAGTATCTCGGGCATCGCCTCGGACACGCTGTCGCTGGACTACGGCATGTCGCCGGATTTTGCGGTTCACTACGCCTGGCTGCCGTCGAACCGCTGGGGCATCGAATGCATCGCCAATCTGGACCAGCTGCCGGTCAAGGGCGCAACGCTGGTCGTTGGCGCGCCCAAGCACCGGGGCGGCACCGGCGGCCCGGCCCGCATCTTCGCGCTGGCGTGAAGCCTGAGCAGGAGAGAGTGCCGGGCTTCAGGCCGGGCGGGGCCGTTACCTTTCCGCGTCTTCCCGGCCAAGCGCAGCGCGCGCCGGGACCGGTGAGCCGGGGTGCGGGTTGCCTGCACTCAAGGGCGGTACCGATGGGCCGTGGCTCACCGGTACCGGATTTTCGCTTCGCTCTCGTCCGGTATGACAATCGAGAGTTTTGCAGTGTGTATGCCAGGCTTTACGCCCGGCGCTTGGCCTCGATCACGTCCCAGACGCGGGCAGCGATATCCGGGCCGCCGAGGCGCTTGACGGCGCGGATGCCGGTGGGGGCGGTGACGTTGATTTCCGTCAGGTTGCCGTCGATCACGTCGATGCCGACGAGGATCAGCCCCTTGGCCTTGAGGGCAGGCCCGAGGCGGGCGCAGATCTCACGCTCGCGGTCACTCAGCTCAGATTCCTTCGGCGAGCCGCCGCGCACCATGTTGGAGCGCAGATCGCCCGGCGCGGGCACCCGGTTGACGGCACCGGCATATTCGCCGTCCACCAGCAGGATGCGCTTGTCGCCGTGCTTCACATTCGGCAGGAAGCGCTGGATCACCCAGGGCTCGCGGAAGGTGGCGGCGAAGAAGTCGTAGAGCGAGCCGTAGTTGAGGTCATCATTGGTGATGCGGAACACCGCCGCCCCGCCATGGCCGAACAGCGGCTTCATGACGATATCGCCATGCTCCTCGCGGAAGGCGTCGATCTCCGCCCGGTCGCGGGTGATCAGCGTCGGCGGCATCAGATCGGCAAATCCGGTGACGAACAGCTTTTCGGGCGCGTTGCGCACCTCGGCCGGATTGTTGACCACCAGCACCTGCGGATGGATCTTTTCCAGAAGATGGGTGGCGGCCACATAGGCCATGTCGAAGGGCGGGTCCTGACGCATCAGGATGACGTCGATCTGCGACAGATCCGTGCGCTGTTTTTCGCCCAGCGTGAAGTGGTTGCCCTTCTCGTCACGCACCGCTACCGGCTCCAGCGCGGCGAAGACCTTGCCGTCCTTCAGCGCCAGCCGGTCCGGCGTGTAGTGGTAAAGCTCGTGCCCGCGCGCCTGCGCCTCCAGCATCAGCGCAAAGGCGCTGTCACCGGCAATGTTGATGGACGAAATATGGTCCATCTGGACCGCGACCTTCAGGGCCATGCCTGTTCTCCGGAAAGCTTCATGTCAGGGGCCGCTTTGCGGCGGGGCACATACATATGTGATTTCTGGACCGGTTTGTCCAGAATAGGCAACCGGATCAGAAACGGGCCGCCCGCAACAAAGAAGGCCCGCCCTGCCCCGGTTCCTTGCGGAAGGGGCAGAGCGGGCCCGGATCAGCTGTCAGCTGTGTGGCCTTGAGCCGGGTCAGACGCGGCGGTCCACCAGCATCTTCTTGATCTCCGCGATGGCCTTGGCCGGGTTCAGGCCCTTCGGGCAGGCCTGCGCGCAGTTCATGATGGTGTGGCAGCGGTAGAGGCGGAACGGGTCCTCGAGGTTGTCGAGACGCTCGCCCTTGGCTTCGTCGCGGCTGTCGATGAGCCAGCGGTAGGCCTGCAGCAGCACGGCCGGGCCGAGGTAGCGGTCGCCGTTCCACCAGTAGGACGGGCAGGAGGTGGAGCAGCAGGCACAGAGAATGCACTCGTAGAGGCCGTCCAGCTTGGCGCGGTCCTCATGGCTCTGGCGCCATTCCTTTTCCGGGGCCGGGGAAACCGTCTTCAGCCAGGGCTCGATGGAGCGGTGCTGGGCGTAGAAGCGGGTCAGATCCGGCACCAGATCCTTCACCACCGGCATGTGCGGCAGCGGGTAGATGCTGATGGCGCCCTTGGACACTTCATCCATGCCGCGGGTGCAGGCAAGGGTGTTGGTGCCGTCGATGTTCATGGCGCAGGAGCCGCAGATGCCTTCACGGCAGGAGCGGCGGAAGGTCAGCGTCGGGTCGATCTTGTTCTTGATGTAGATGAGACCGTCCAGGATCATCGGACCGCAGTCGTCGAGATCGACGAAATAGGTGTCGATGCGCGGGTTGCGCCCGTCATCCGGATTCCAGCGGTAGATCCGGTATTCGCGCAGGTTGGTGGCGCCCGCCGGCTTGTCCCAGACCTTGCCCTCGGTCACCTTCGAGTTCTTGGGAAGCGTCAGCTGAACCATTATCGTCGCTCCGCGTTACGGCGCCGGATGAATGTCCGCGCCAGTCAGTTCCCCGTCAGGCCGCCAGCCGGAACAGGATGTTGTCTCTGGTTTCACCGGCCTTGACGTAACCGAGATCTGCCAGAAGGGTCAGGCAGTCCTCGGCCCAGTGCGGCCGGCAGTTTGTTTCAAGCAGGATCGCCCGGGGCCAGAGGTCCCGGTTTGCCGTCCGCAGATAGGGCAGGAGGACACGGTCCTCAAACCCTTCCACGTCCAGCTTCATGACATCCACCCGCTCAAGGCCTGCCTCGCTGATCACATCGAGCAGCGGGCGCACCGGAACGGTGACATTGGACCAGTTTCCGGCCCATTCGCCGGTGGTCAGATCTTCCACCACGGTGGCAAAACCGGCGTTGGAGGGCTCGCGCCAGAGGGACAGCTCGCCCTCCCGGTCCCCCACCGCCGTGCGCACCAGCGTGATGCTGCCTGCGCCATTGGCCGCGATGTTGAAGGCGAGCTTTTCCGCCGTCTCCTCGCTTGCTTCCACCGCCAGCACACGGGCACCGGCAGCAGCGGCAAACAGGGAATAGGTGCCCACATTGGCGCCCACATCGACGAAGACCGCGCCCCGGTGTATGAGCGGTGCCAGGAGACCGTGCTCGGCCCGCTCCGGCAGCCGGCCGCGGGCCAGCATCTTGCGGTCGTCGTAGTTGGCGCCCGGGTAGACGCGGAACTTCAGCCCTTCCACCACCGTGTCATAGGGGCCGCCGAACAGGCGGGCCACCAGTGACCTGATCCGCTTGCGCAGAAAGGCGGAAATGTCATGCCGGTCCGCAAGCCCCCAGGCAAGACGCACCAGACCCTCGGCACGGTACGTGCCGAAGGGGGAACTGGTGTCTGGCCGGGCGGTTGCGGACATCGGGTGCCGTCCTTAGTACACGCGTGCCTTGGGGGCGATCTTCTTCGGGTCGATGCCGCCCTGCTCGTAGGGCGTCAGCGGCTCGAGAACGACCGGACGGTAGTCCAGCTTGACGTTGCCGGCCTCGTCCACCCAGGACAGGGTGTGCTTGCGCCAGTTGTCGTCATCACGGCCACCCAGCGGACCATCCTTGTAGTCCTCGCGGGCATGGGCACCACGGCTCTCCTTGCGGGCCTCGGCGCCGTAGACCGTGGTGATGGCGTTGGCCATCAGGTTCTGCAGCTCGAGGGTTTCCACGAGATCCGAGTTCCAGACCATGGACCGGTCGGAGACCTTCAGGTCGCTCATTTCGCCCCAGATGGCGGAGAGGCGCTTGCAGCCCTGCTCCAGGCTTTCCTGGGTGCGGAACACGGCCGCGTCTTCCTGCATGGCACGCTGCATCTTCTCGCGCAGGGCCGCCGTCGGCGTGCTGCCGCTGGCGTGGCGCGTCTTGTCGAAGCGGGCCATGATTTCTTCGCAGGAGCGCTCGTTCGGCGTGGGCACTGCGGACTTCGGGTCGACAACCTCGGCTGCGCGGATGGCAGCGGCACGGCCGAAGACCACAAGGTCGATCAGGGAGTTGGAGCCAAGGCGGTTGGCGCCATGCACCGATGCGCAGCCCGCCTCACCCACGGCCATCAGGCCCGGCTGGATGCGGTTCGGGTTGGAAGCATCCGGGTTCAGCACTTCACCCCAGTAGTTGGTGGGAATGCCGCCCATGTTGTAGTGCACGGTCGGCAGAACCGGGATCGGCTCCTTGGTCACGTCCACGCCCGCGAAGATCTTCGCGGATTCGGAAATGCCCGGCAGGCGCTCGGCCAGCATGGCCGGGTCCAGGTGATCGAGGTGCAGGAAGATGTGATCCTTGTTCTTGCCGACGCCGCGGCCTTCACGGATCTCCAGGGTCATGCAGCGCGAAACCACGTCGCGGGAGGCAAGGTCCTTGGCGGAAGGTGCATAACGCTCCATGAAGCGCTCGCCTTCCGAGTTGACCAGATAGCCGCCTTCGCCGCGGGCGCCCTCGGTGATGAGGCAGCCCGAGCCGTAGATGCCGGTCGGATGGAACTGCACGAATTCCATGTCCTGCAGCGGCAGGCCCGCACGGGCCACCATGCCGCCGCCGTCGCCGGTGCAGGTGTGGGCCGAGGTGGCGGAGAAATAGGCGCGGCCATAGCCGCCGGTCGCCAGAACCACCATCTTCGCGGAGAAGCGGTGGATGGTGCCGTCATCGAGGTTCCAGGCGATCACGCCCTGGCACACACCGTCTTCCGACATGATCAGGTCGAGCGCGAAATACTCGATGTAGAATTCGGCGTTGTGGCGCAGGGACTGGCCATAGAGCGTGTGCAGGATGGCGTGGCCGGTACGGTCCGCCGCCGCGCAGGTGCGCTGCACCGGGGGGCCTTCGCCGTAGTTCTGCATGTGGCCGCCGAAGGGGCGCTGGTAGATGCGGCCGTCCTCGGTGCGCGAGAAGGGCACGCCATAGTGCTCCAGCTCATACACGGCCTTGGGGGCCTCACGGGCGAGATACTCCATGGCGTCGGTGTCGCCGAGCCAGTCGGAGCCCTTCACCGTGTCGTACATGTGCCATTCCCAGCAGTCCGGCGTCATGTTCTTCAGCGAGGCGGCAATGCCGCCCTGTGCTGCCACCGTGTGGGAGCGGGTGGGGAACACCTTGGTGATGCAGGCCGTGCGCAGGCCCTGCTCGGCCATGCCGAGGGTGGCGCGCAGACCGGCACCGCCCGCGCCGACCACCACCACATCGTGGGTGTGTTCGACAAATTCATAGGTCTTGGCCATGTGGATCAGCCTCCAAAGGCAATCTTGATGACCGCGAACACCGATCCGAGGCCGACAGCGGCACAGAAGAAGATGTTGGCCATCAGGGCGAGGAACTTCACGCCGTCACCGTGGACATAGTCCTCGATGATGACCTGCATGCCGAGCTTCATGTGATAGATGCCGGACAGGATGACCAGCAGAAGCAGGATCGACAGCAGCGGGTTCTTCAGGGCTGCAACCAGTTCCGCATGGCTTGAGCCCTGCAGGGAAATGACCAGCACGATGAAGAACGAGATGAGGAAGACGTTGGCAAAGGCCGTGACGCGCTGGCGCCAGAAATGCTCGGTGCCTTCCTTGGCGGAGCCAAGGCCGCGGACCTTGCCGAGGGGAGTGCGCATATCGCTCATGATCTATCTCCTCAGCGGACCATGTAGCCGATGATCCACAGCAGGATCGTCAGCGTCACCGAACCGATGATGGTGGCACGGGCCAGCCATTCGCGCGCTTCACGGCCGAAACCGGCGCCCATGTCCCAGATGAAGTGGCGGATGCCGCCCAGCATGTGGTGAACAAGGGCCCAGGTGAAGCCGAACAGCACCAGGCGGCCAAGGATCGAACCCATCAGGCCATTGACGAAATCATAATAGGCCTCGCCGGAGGCCGCGGCGATGAGCCACCAGGCCAGCAGCAGGGTCCCGAAATAAAGCGCCCCACCGGTCACGCGGTGGAGGATCGACATCACCATCGTCAGGATCGGCTTGTAGATCTGAAGATGGGGCGACAGAGGGCGGCTGCCCTTCACATCGACATCCGGCATGGACATTCTCTCCCGTCCGACGCCATGCTGCCGTTTACGTAAACGTCAGCAATCTGCGGCGTTGTCTAGTGGGGTAATAGCGCCAAGAACACGGCTCGTCAAAGTATCCTGAGGGTGAAAACTGCATTGAGTTTCTTTCCTTCGAATACGAAGCGCGGATTCTCGCGGGTTTGAACGATTGAAAGACCAGAGCGGGTTAATATGGCGTGAAGTTTAGGCAGGTGCTGAAACGGCTTTAACTTGACAGGAATCTTCAGGTTTATCCGAAGACAGACCAGCCCGTCTTGCGCGCAAGGGTCTCCATGGCCTCCGTGCCCAACTTGGAATTGCCATACTGGTTCAAGCCTGGAGACCAGACGGCGATGGAAGCCCGGCCCGGCGCGATGACGAGAATTCCGCCGCCAACGCCGCTCTTTCCCGGCAGGCCGACGCGGAAGGCGAAGTCGCCCGAGCCGTCATAATGGCCGCAGGTCATCATCAGCGCATTGATGCGCCGGCGCCGGTCGCGCGAAATCAGGCGCGGCATGCCCGGCCCTTCCAGCAGCAGCCGCCCGGCCAGCGCCAGCTGGCGGCAGCTCATGTCGATGGCGCATTGGTGACAGTAAGTGCCAAGTACCTTGTCGGTGCTGTTCCGCAAATTGCCAAAGGAAGCAAGGTAATGGGCAAGAGCGAAGTTCCGGTTCGCGGTTGCAATTTCTGACTGCGCAACACTTTGGTTGATGCGAATATCCTCAAAGTCGCAGGCTGCCTGCACAAACCGCACCATCTGGCCCAGCGCTTCGCGGGGCGAGGAGTCCGCCAGGTAGGTGTCCGTGGTCACCAGTGCTCCGGCATTGATGAACGGGTTGCGTGGAATCCCGTTCTCGTGCTCAAGTAGCAAAAGACTATTGAAGGCAAGGCCCGAAGGCTCCCGCCCCACCCGGTGCCACAGCTGGTCACCCACCTTGCCCAGCGCCAGAGCCAGTGCGAACACCTTGGACACGGACTGGATCGAAAAGGGCGTATCCGCATCCCCGGCGGCATAGACCTCGCCGGATACGGTGGCCACGCAGATGCCGAACTGATTCGGATCCACGCGGGAAAGCTCAGGGATATAGTCCGCCACCTTGCCCCGCTCGTCCGAGGCCATGGCGTCACTGACGATTGCGTCCAGAAGATCCTGCATCTGCTCCCGCCCAAGTTCTGTCACCGGCATGCGGCAGGCTCCTCCTCAGCCGTCACCGGGTGGCGGACACAATCATACCCGGCGGGCCAAGGAAAGCCGTTTGAAAAGGTGGACCATGAAAATCGTCGCAAAAACCGGCGTGACCAGGTTCAGCAGCGGCACGGCAAGAACGGCCGCAATCAGCAGGCCGCCCATGAACACCTTGCCGCTGTTTGCCTGCCGCAGGCGGCGGGCTTCCGTTAACGGCATGAAGCGCGACGCGGCGAACTCAAAGAACTCGCGGCCCAGCAGATAGGCATTCACCACGAAAAAGGCGATGAGGTTGATGCCCGGCACCAGCAGCAGCACCAGCGCAAAAAGATTGCCCAGAATGACCACGCCCGTGAACCGCAGGGTCGAGAGCAGCGATGTTCCCAGCGGCATGGCCTTGCCCGGCAGATCGGCCGGATAATTGGTCCGCTCGACGATTTCTGCCACATCATCCTGAAAGAACCCGGCAAAGAGCGCTGTCACCGGTGCCACCAGAAAGCCCAGCGCGAAGATGGCACCGATGCCGGTCAGGATCGTCACCACCGTATCGAGCCATGGATAGGGCAGTTCCACAAATCCGGCGACCAGCGCCTGCAGCCCGATCCATACGGCCATCAGCACGGCCAGCGTGAACGCCAGGGACTTGATCAGGATTGCCCGGAAAGCCGGCTCGAAAACCTGCCCCAGAGAGCGGATTGCATCGGAAATCATCGGCAGCTTCCAGTCCTTGCGCGTGTCATACCAACTCTTGATGAGCCCGGCTCGCCGGGAATTGGCCGAGCCCGTGCGGCATCTGAGCAATTTCAAGGCGTGATGCGTCAGCATCGAAAGCCTTGGTATCACGGTCTTTCAGGGCAGAGATAAGCGCCGCCCGCTCCGGCCACAAGCCAGGGAACCCGAAACCGCTTTTCACAGTTGAGGCTGCAACAGCGTCCATTGGTGACCCGGGTAAATTGGTGTACCATGCGGGACGGTTGCGGCCTATTTCCGTGGGAGGAGAGCATGCCGGCAAGCAGCAAGCAGAATGCGGCGGATCTGTTCCGCTTTGAATGGGGCATCTACCGCAAGCTCACCAGCACCGGGCTTTTTGGCCATGTGGAGGTGGCCGAAGTGCTGGAGCGGGAGATTTCCGCCCGGTTTCCGGCGCCCTTTTCCATTCTGGAGCTGGCCTGCGGCGATGCCACCGTCACCAGCAGCGTGCTGAGCCGCTGTCCGGTTTCCACCTATCGCGGCATCGATCTGTCCGCCATGGCCCTGTCGCTGGCGCGGAGCAACTTCGCTGCCGCACCCTTCCCGGTGACGCTTGAGGAAACCGACATGCTGGCGGCCCTGTCGCCGGCAAGCACCGGGCCGGTGGATGTGATCTGGTGCGGCCTGTCGCTGCATCACCTGCCGCAGGACGAAAAGCGCCAGCTCTTTGCCCTTGCCCGCAACGCCTTGCGCAAGGGTGGGATGATGGCGGTCTATGAACCGGTGCTGCCGGACGGGCTGACCCGTGACGCGTTCATGGCGCGGATGGCGGGCGAATTGCGTCAGGCCTGGGCCGTGCTTGCCCCGGACGAGTTCGACCACATGTGGCAGCACATCAACAGCTTCGACTTTCCCGAGACGCTGGACGGCTGGAAGTCCCTCGGCCTTGCCGCAGGCTTTGCGCAGGCGCAGGAGGTGTTCCGCCTGACCGGGCCCATGCCCTGCTCCTTCCTCGTCTACGAGGCAGGTCCGTCTCACTGACACGAAAAAGGGATCAAAGCCGGGTGCGGGCCTTCAGGGCCTGTGCCAGCGTGCCTTCATCCAGATAGTCCAGCTCCCCGCCCACCGGCACGCCGTGGGCGAGGCGCGAGACGGTGACGCCGGAGGCGGCCAGTTCGCCGGTGACGTAATGGGCCGTCGTCTGCCCTTCCACCGTGGCGCTGATCGCCAGGATCACCTCGCGGATGCCGCCCCGGTTCACCCGCTCCACCAGCGAGGCGATGTTGAGATCCTCCGGGCCGACGCCATCCAGCGGCGACAGGGTGCCGCCGAGCACGTGATAGCGGGCATTGAGCGCCGCCGCCCGCTCCAGCGCCCAGAGATCGGCCACATCCTCAACAACAACCAGCAGCCCCTCGTCGCGGGCCGGATCGCAGCAGATGGCGCAAGGGTCGGACGTGTCGACCGTGCCGCAGACCGAGCACACGCCCACCTTCTCCACCGCGACAGCCATGGCGGAGGCAAGCGGCACGAGCAGCTGCTCTTTTTTCTTGATCAGATGCAGCGCTGCCCGACGCGCCGAGCGGGGGCCAAGGCCCGGCAGCTTCGCAAGAAGCTGAATCAGGCGTTCAATCTCGGGTCCTGCAACCTTCCGGCTGGCCATGATGCCCCCATGTGATCCGTAGCGGACGCTGGTCAGAAACTTCGGTTCTTCTGTTTGCAGGCAAGTGCCCGCAGATACAAGCCGGTGACAGGGCACGCCTCTCCCCCTTGCGCTACCGGGTTCACACATCAGGTTTGGACGTCGCCCGCAGTGATGCATCTAATTTCCGGAGGCACACCTCCGCCCCCCTCCCCCTCGTGGGGAGGGGTAAGGGGTGGGGGGCTCTGAGCCTGCAATCATCTAATGAGCAGTTCTTCCTGCAGAGCGCCTTCAAGAGGTGGTGCGGCGTGGCATTCATGAGACTCAGCGGCACACGAGACGCTGAGCCCCCCACCCCCAGCCCCTCCCCACGAGGGGGAGGGGGGCAGAAAGGCCTCGCCACAGGAGCGGCCTGCCGGCCGCCCAGTCAGTCAGCAGCTCCGCTCCCTCAGAACGGCAGCTTGAAGCCGGCGGGCAGGCCCATGCCGCTCATGAGTTCCTGGGTCTTTTCCGCCATCATCGCCTCGGCCTTGGCCTTGGCATCATTGTGGGCGGCGAGGATCAGGTCTTCGAGGATTTCCACCTCGTCTTCCTTGGCCAGCGAAGGGTCGATCTTCAGGCCCTTCATGTCGCCCTTGCCCGACAGGGTGACGGTGACAAGACCGGCACCGGCGCTGCCGGTCACTTCAACGGCGGCCAGGCTTTCCTGCAGGGAGCCCATCTTCTCCTGCATCTGCTTGGCCTGCTTCATCATCTTGAGGAAGTCCATGGGTGTCTCCTTGTGGTTCAGCGCACGTCGAGGAAGCCGATGATCTTGCGCATGTCGCGCAGCACCGGTTCGGCAATGGCCGAGGCGCTTTCCGCGCCTGCCTTCAGCACCTTGTCGATTTCGGCCGGATCGGCCATCAGGCGGCGCATTTCGCCCGAAAGCGGCGCCAGCTTGTCGACGGCAAGATCCGCCAGCGCCGGCTTGAAGACGGAGAAGGGCTGCCCGCCGTAATCGCGGATGACCTCTTCCTTCGTCTTGCCGGCAAGAGCTGCGAAAATGCCGACCAGATTGTCCGCCTCCGGGCGGCCCTTGAGGCCTTCCACATCGCCCGGCAGCGGCTCGGGATCGGTCTTGGCCTTCTTCACCTTCTTGGAGATGGCATCCGCATCGTCGGCAAGGTTGATGCGCGACAGGTCGGACGGGTCCGACTTCGACATCTTCTTGGTGCCATCGCGCAGGCTCATGATGCGGGTGGCGGGGCCTGCGATCATCGGCTCGGGCAGCGGCAGATAAAGCTCGTCCGGCACTTCCGGCGAGGGCGTGGGGTTCGGCACGCCGATGCCCAGCTCCTTGATGCGCTCCGCAAAGTCGTTGTTGAACTTCTGCGCGATATCGCGGGTCAGCTCCAGATGCTGCTTCTGGTCATCGCCCACCGGCACGTGGGTGGCGCGGTAGGCCAGAATGTCGGCGGCCATCAGGTTCGGATAGGCGAAGAGGCCAACGGAGGCATTCTCGCTGTTCTTGCCGGCCTTGTCCTTGAACTGGGTCATCCGGTTCAGCCAGCCCATGCGGGCGACGCAGTTGAAGATCCACGCCAGTTCCGCGTGTTCCTTCACCTGGCTCTGGTTGAAGATGATGGAGCGCTTCGGGTCGATGCCGGCGGCGATATAGGCGGCGGTCACCTCGCGGGTCGCGCTCTTCAGTTCGCCCGCATCCGGAAACCCGGCCGTGATGGCATGCAGATCAACGACGCAGAAGATCGACGGCATCTGGTCCTGCAGCGGCACCCAGCGGGAAACGGCGCCCAGATAATTGCCGAGATGGAGATTGCCGGTTGGCTGGACACCAGAAAAACAGCGGGGCTGGAAAGCCGTCATGATCAAGTCCCTGAGAGTTGGCCGGTTGGAAGGGCCCGTAAATGGGAAGGCAGAATGCCGCTGTTCTTATGGCGAACCGCTGGCGGCAAGGCAAGCCGGGAGCTTTGGGCTTCAATCGGACATGAAGCCGGGCATGGCATCACGTTTGCCGTCTTCGCCTTTCTCCCGGCCCTTGCGCAGGCGGCGGGCGAAGCCGATGAGGTCGGCACCGCCGGTGATCTGCGCAAAGACCGCGAAGGTGGCCATGCCGGATCCCGTCAGCAGCAGCAGCCCCGCAAGGCGGACGGAGAGATGGCGACTGGTCAGCAGCGGCGCAAGCGGCCCGGACAGGAATTCCACCGCCGCGCCCATCAGCAGGCTGGCCACGAACAGCAGCGCCAGCTTGCGCAGCACCAGCCGGTCTGGCACGAAATAGCCGCTGCGCCACAGGGCAAGGCCGAGCAGCACGGTGTTGACCCAGCCCGAAATGCTTGTGGCGGCGGCAATCCCTGTATGCCGGAAGTCTGGGAACAGCAGCAGCGACAGGACAAGGTTGATCACGGCGCTGGCGCCTGCACACCACATGGGGGTGCGCATGTCCTCGCGGGCAAAAAAGCCGGGGGCAAACACCTTGTGCAGCACGAAGGCAGGCAGGCCCCAGGCAAAGGCGGCCAGCGCCAGGGCCGTGCCCTCCACCGCCTCCCGGCCGAAGGCGCCGCGCTGGAACAGCACCGAGACGATCTCCTCCGGGATCAGCACCAGCGCCACCGAGGCAGGCAGCGTCAGGGCGAGGGAAAACTCCATCGCCCCGTTCAGCGTCTTGCGGAAGGTGGCACCCTGACCGGAGCGCAGCTGCCGCGTCAGGCTGGGCAGCAGCACGACGCCCACGGCGATGCCGATGACGCCCAGTGGCAGCTGATAAAGCCGGTCGGCATAATAGAGCAGCGCATTGGCGCTGGCCTCGCCCGAGGCAATCACCTGCCCGACGACGATGTTGATCTGGGTGATGCCGCCCGCAATCACCCCAGGCACGCCGAGAAGCGCAAGCCTGCGCACGGCTGGCGTCAGGCGCGGGCGTAGCACGGGCACGCGGAAGCCGAGGCGTTTCAACCCCGCCAGCACGAAGACAAGCTGCACGATGCCGGCCAGGGCAACGCCGCCGCTCAAGGACAGGGCCAGGGTCCGCTCGCCGGAGACACCGGCAAATGCAATGGCGGCGAGGACGGCGCACATCACCACATTCAGCATCACCGGGGCAAAAGCCGCCGCAGCGAAGCGGTGGTAGGTGTTGAGAATGCCGGCGGCAAAGGCCAGCATCGACATGAACAGGAGATAGGGGAACGCAATTCGTGACATCAGCACGGTGAGGTCGAACTTCTCCGGCTCTGCCGCAAAGCCCGGTGCCAGCGCCCAGACCACCGCCGGCATGAAAAGCTGCGCCAGTGCCGTCAGCGCCAGAAGCGTCCAGAACAGGGCCGCGGCAATCTCCCCGGCCACCCGGCGGGCCGCTTCCTCGCCCTCTTCCTCCAGTGTCCGGCCGAAAAGCGGCACGAAAGCGGAATTGAAGGCCCCTTCCGCGAACAGGCGGCGGAAGAGATTGGGCAGACGGAAGGCGACGACAAAGGCATCGGCCACTGGCCCTGTACCAACGACGGCCGCCAGCATGGCATCGCGCGCGAAGCCGATCAGACGGCTGGCGAGGGTGGCGCCGCCGACAGTGGCAAAGTTCCGCAGCATGCTCATGGGGTGTAGATCCGCCCGCTGGTCAGGATTGCGTCACCAGTGCCGCCGCCCCGGAATTTGTTTCAAGCTTGCCGTCGACCGCCTGCACCAGCCGCTCGCGGATCACATCCTGCCGGGCGATGTTGGAGATCTTCTGCCCCGTCAGGTCGGTGACATAGAACACGTCCACCACCCGCTCGCCGAAGGTGGAAATATGGGCCGAACCGATGTTGAGGTTCAGCGTCGCCATGGCCCGGGTGAGGTCATACAGAAGGCCCGGCCGGTCGAGGCCGCTCACCTCGATGATGGTGTAATTGTCCGAGGACGAGTTGTTGACGATCACATCCGCCGTGATGCGGAAGGCCTTCATCCGCCCCTTCACCGCTGTCTTCTTGCTCACATGCTCGGGCAGCGGCGCGTCACCGCGCAGGGTCTTGAGGATGAGATCGGTGATCCGCTCCCCCCGGCGCTTTTCATCCGCATCATCGGGCAGCTCGCGGCTGACGAAGATCGTGTCGAGCGCAAAGCCGTCGGTCGTCGTGTCGATCTGGGCATCGACGATATTGGCGCCCGTGACGAAACAGGCGCCCGCAATGGAGGACAGCAGGCGCGGATGATCCGGTGCCAGCAGGGTGATTTCGGTGACGCCCTCGAAGGCGCGGGTGGTGACGGCCGCAGCAAAGCGCTCATGCTTGAGATCGGCGTTGTGGATCAGCTCGGCATGAGCCAGCGTGCGCTCCGGCTCGGTGCGCAGCCAGTAGGCCGGATAATGCCGCGCCACATAGTCCTTGCGTGCCGCCTCCGGCCAGGACGACAGCTTTTCTTCCAGCCGCGCCTTGGCATCGGCCACCCGCTCCTTGCGGCTCAGCTGGCTGTGGCCGCCGGTCAGCAGCGGTTCGCATTCGTAATAGAGCGTGCGCAGCAGCTGGCCTTTCCAGCCGTTGAAGACGCCCGGTCCCACGGCGCGGATATCGGCCACGGTCAGGATCAGCAACAGCTTCAGCCGCTCCATGCTCTGCACGATATGGGCAAAGTCGGCGATGGTCTTGCGGTCGGAGAGATCGCGCGACTGGGCATAGGTGCTCATGTCGAGGTGATGCTCCACCAGCCAGGCGACCGTATCGGTCTCCGAGGCGCTGAGGCCGAAGCGCGGGCAGATCTTGCGGGCAATGCGCGCCCCGGCGATGGAATGATCCTCCGGCCGGCCCTTGGCGATGTCGTGCAGGAACATGGCTACATAGAGAACCTTGCGGTTCTGGATGGTCTTGATCAGCTGGGTGGAGAGCGGATTGCCCTCGCCCGCATCGCCGCGTTCGATTTCGGCCAGCACGCCGATGGAGCGGATCAGATGCTCGTCCACCGTGTAGTGGTGGTACATGTTGAACTGCATCATCGCCACCACCTTGCCGAAATCCGGCACGAAGCGGCCCAGCACGCCGGCCTCGTTCATGGCGCGCAGGGTTTCTTCCGGGTGGTTGCGCGAGGTGAGGATGGAGAGGAACAGCCGGTTGGCTTCCGGATTGTCCCGCAAGGCCCCGTTGATCAGCGACAGAGAGCGGTGGATCCGCTTCATCAGCTCCGGATGGAGATGCTGCTCCATTCTGTCCGCCACCTGAAACACACGGATCAGGTTGACCGGATCATCCTTGAACACGGTGTCCGATGCGGCATTGATGCGGCCGTTCTCAACAACGAAACCGGGGGCCTCGCGGATCGGCTGCGCAGTGCTGCCGCGCGCGCCGCGCAGGCGCAGCATCAGCCCGCCGATGCCCGAGCCATGCGGCTTTTTCACATGCTGGTCTTCCAGCGCCGAACAGAAGATGCGCGTCAGGTCGCCCACATCCTTGGCCACAAGGAAGTAGTGCTTCATGAAGCGCTCCACATCCTTCTGGCCGGGATGCTGGGTGTAGCCGAGGCGGATGGCGATTTCCCGCTGAAGATCAAACGACAGGCGCTCTTCCGGGCGGCCGGTGAGGAAATGCACGTGGCAGCGCACCGCCCACAGGAAGTCCTCGCATTTGATGAAGCGGTTGTATTCGGCCCGCGACAGCACACCCTGCGACACGAGATCGGACTGGGTGCGCACGCGGTAGTGATACTTGGCGATCCAGAACAGGGTGTTCAGGTCGCGCAGGCCGCCCTTGCCTTCCTTGATGTTGGGCTCGACCAGATAGCGCGAGGTGCCCTGCCGCTTGTGCCGGTCGTCGCGCTCGGCAAGCTTTGCGGCGATGAATTCGGAGCTGGTCCCGGCCACGACTTCCGCATCAAAGCGGGTCTGCAGATCCTCGAACAGCGGCTCCTCGCCCCAGATGAAGCGGGCCTCGAGAATGGCCGTGCGGATGGTCATGTCCTGCCGGGCAAGGCGGATGCATTCGTCGATGTTGCGGGTGGCGTGGCCAACCTTGAAGCCCAGATCCCAGAGCATGTAGAGGATGTATTCCACCACCTGCTCGCCCCAGGGCGTTTGTTTGTAGGGCAGCAGGAACAGCAGATCGATGTCGGAGCCCGGCGCCAGCGTGCCGCGGCCGTAGCCGCCCACCGCCACCACGGCCATGCGTTCGGCAGCCGAGGGGTTCTTGATCTGGTAGACGTGCCAGAGGGCAAAATCATAGATGACGCGGATCAGTTCGTCCTGCAGATGGCTCAGGCGCTGGGCGCAGGCAAGGCCGCTGCCATCGCGCTTCAGGCCTTCCTGCGCCAGATCGCGGCCGGTCTTGTAGGCTGCCTTCAACTCGCCCAGCACGGCAGCGCGCACCTTAAGGTCCGTGCCCTTGCCGTTGTGGGGGGCGGTCAGGGCGGTCAGCCTTTCACGCAGGGCATCTGCGTCGACAAGCTCATTCAGGTCTGCTGCGGGAAGCTTCATATGTGGTCGTCCTGTCCGGGCCCGCCGCTTCAAGGCAGGCCTGTGCCGCGCCGGACCCTATATGCCCGTAACGCGCCCTGAAAGCCTCTAAACTATGCAGGTCCTGACTTGAGGCAGGATCTGCCGGTCAGACACCATCCCTGGCGGCAACGACCCGCAACTGGTGCAGCAGATGATCGAGGGAATCCGGGGACAGGCCCTCGATCTTGCGCGCCAGCAGATTGGTGAACTCCGTCGCCTTCGGGTCCAGCCCCGAGGTGTCGATGGTCACCTTTGGATCGGAAATCTCCGCCAGACGCTGGATTTCCTCTGCCTCATCCCAGATGACATTGAAAAACGTTATGATTCGCTGAACCAGGAACCATGTGGGCTTGCCGCGCTTGCCATGTTCCAGCGCCGACAGATAGGCGCTGGACACGGCCAGACCCGCCGCCATCTCCTTCAGCGAGATGCCGCGCCTGGCCCTCATTTCCCTGATCTTGGCTCCCAGCGGTGTCATGCCGTCTCTTGCCCCTGCCACTGTTCCTGCTTTGACATCAAGCCTTGCGCTTGCGCAGGCGCACATAAAGCGCGCCGGACCCGCCATGGGTCAGATGTGCTTCCTCGAACCCCAGCACGATATGCCGCAGATCGGCCATGGCAAGCCATTGCGGCACCACCCGGCGCAGAATGCCGCGCTCGTCCATATAGGGCGCGCCATGGCCGGAGCCCGGCCCGTTGCGTCCGCCCTTGCCGGTGATGACGAGCACGATCACATGGCCGCGCTGATAGGCAAGATGCAGGAAACCGCGCAACCGGTCATGCGCTTCGTGCTGGGTCAGGCCATGCAGATCGATCCGCGCATCAAAGCTGCGCATGCCGCGCACGATCTTCTGCCGCACCCGCCGCTCCAGCGGCGCCAGTGGCGGCGGGCCCTTGGGCTGGGCGGGGGAGCGGATGGCCGTTTCGGGTGCGCCTGCGTCCTGTCCGGCGCCCGTCATGGCGATACCGGCCCGGGCCATTTCCTCGGCAAGGCTCAACTCCTGCTCCAGATCCGGGTCCGGTTCCAGCGGCCGCGTGGTCTTGAGCGGTGTCAGCGTTGCCGCCACTTTCGACCAGATCTGCCTGTCTTCGGTCGAAAGGCCCTTGTTGCGCCCGCGCCGTCCGCTCATGAGCCTTGCCCCGAGGGTTTCGGTGTGAGCACACGCGGCAGCAAAATGGTGAAGCTGGCCTTGTGGCGCACGGCTCCGGCTGCAGTTCCTGCGGCATCGCCCGAGCCCATGAATATGTCGCCGCGCGCGGCCCCGCGAATGGCCGAGCCTGTGTCATCGGCAATCATCAGCCGCTGCCACTGCGGTTGTGTCAGGCCTGCGCCCGAAAGATCCGCGCCGACGAAAACCGGCAGACCATAGCTGTGAAAGCGCGGGTCAATGGCAAGGCTCCGGCCCGGCACCAGGGGCAGGCCAGCCGCGCCAATGGGGCCAAGCTCCGGTTCCACCTCGGTCACCTCGCGGAAGAAGATGAAGGAGCGGTTGCGGCGGAAGAGGCCGTCCATCCGCTCCGGATTGGCCGTCAGCCAGGCGCGCAGGCCCTGCATGGTGAAGTCTTCGGGCGTGCCTTCACCCGCCTCCACCAGCACCTTGCCGATGGCGGTGTAGGGATGGCCGGTCTTGCCGGCATAGCCTGCCCGCATCACCGAGCCGTCCTCCAGACGGATCCGGGTGGAACCCTGCACATGGACGAAATAGGCATCAATGGGATCGGCCAGCCAGACGAGCTCCAGCCCCCTGCCCTTCAGAGCCCCATCCATGATGGCGCCCCGGTCCGGCATTTCGCGGAAGCCTTTTGAGGTTTTCAGCGCATGGGTGAGCCCGGATAGCGCCTTCGGCGTGCCTTCCGGCTTCAACGTGGTCAATCCCTCCGGCGCCCGGTAGAGCGGAGCGGCATAGGCGGGCGATGGCTGGCGCGAACCGCGCACTTCCGGCTCGAAATAGGCGGTGACGAAGCCCTCTGAGGCAACGTGAAAGGGCCGGAACTCCCGCTCGAAGAAAGCACGGGCAGCGGCATCCGTTGCGGGAGCTTCTTCCTGCGCCTTGCGGCAGGCAGCCGTCAGGGCGCGCTGCAGGCTATTGCGTGCCTGAGCGCCTTGCCCATCGCTGGTGCAAAACCGGAGAAAGGACTGGAGGGCGGCCAGATGGCCGTCCTGCGCCCAGCCCCGGAGGCTGGCAAAATCCGCCGGTTTCAGCGGCAGTTCCGTGTCGAATGTCATGGCCCCTGCCCCGCCGGTTCCCCAAAGGCACAGCGCTGCGGCCAGGCCCCGCAACGTCTGCCGCCGGAAACGCAGAAAGGCCGCAGCAGGGGCTGCGGCCCATCGCAATGCCTGTGCTGACTGCACCGTCATCCTGCCGATTCGGTTGCGACCAGCTTCCAGTTCGGATCGCGTGTCGTGGTGTCGCGCGCGAAGGTCCAGATGTCCACCACTTCGCTCACGCGGTTGGGATCGCCATCAATCACATGGCCGTCCTTGTCGCGGGTGGCGGAAATCAGCTCGCTCTGCAGGCGCACGGTCACCTGGGCAATGCTGCCCTTCATGCCTGCTTCAACAATGTCGGCCTTGTCGATGCCGACAAAGGTGGACTCGATCGTCTCCCCGCGTGCTTCGCGCTCGGAGATGGCGCTGTTGAAGCCGTCGAAGACCTCGCGCGACAGGAGCGGCTTGAGCGTCTTGCGGTCGCCTTCGGCAAAGGCGGTGACGATCATCTCGTAAGCCGCCTTGGCGCCCTGCAGGAACTGTTCGGGCTCGAAGCTGCGGTCGGCGGACAGAACCTGGCGCAGGGCCTCGTTCAGCGCGGAACCGGCCGGAGCCACCTTGTCGGCCAGCTGATCCGGGCTTGCCTGTTCTTCCGGCTCCTGGCGCTGCTGCGAACCGGGCAGCGGCACCACGTTGTCGCGCGGGCTTTCGGCGCGGGCCTGGCCGTTCTTGTCCGGTGCGGGCTTGGAATAGGGATCGAACGGCGGGCGCTCGCTGCCGGTGCGGCGGCCCAGCACGGAGCGCAGCTTGAAGAAGATAAAGACCGCAAGCCCCAGAAGAATGATGTTCGTGACGTCAAAGATATCGTTCATTTGGTGCTACCGGGCTCTCTCCGCGATCCGCAGTCTCTCGTGACCGGCCTGACCGGCCGGAAAGGACTGCGGGACAATCATTCAATCCTATATGTAGGTTCTGTTGAACCAGCATCCAGTGCGCGGGGCAAGTGTCTTGTCCATTTGCAAGGCGCAGATTGGGGACATAGCCCCTCCAAGGGGCGAAGAAATTGCAAAAATGCGCCGATGCCTCGCAATTTCTGCCATCTCAGCCTATCTTGTACCCGTTAGTTAACTGTCAACGGGTTCAAATCCTTGCCTCTGCTGATCCTCGGCGGCCTCATCCTGCTGCCGCTTGCCGAAATTGCCGTGTTCATTGTGGTCGGAAAGGCCATCGGCGTGCTGCCGACAATCCTGCTGACGGTGTTCACCGCCGTCGCCGGAACGGTGCTGTTGCGCCAGCAGGGGCTTTCCCTTGTCCGCCGCATGCAGTCCGAGCTGGATGCGGGCCGCGTGCCGGGCGACGACATGATGCAGGGCGCGATGATCGTTCTGGCAAGCCTGTTCCTGCTTCTGCCGGGCTTTCTGACCGATGCAGTCGGTCTTCTGCTGTTCATTCCGCCGCTGCGCGTGGCGCTGGCGCGGTTTTTCTCCCGCCGTGCCTCCGTCGTGGTCGTCAACCGCCGCCGCAAGCAGGGCGAGCCGGTGGTGGATCTGGACGGCGCCGAATGGACCAGCACCCGCCACAAGCCCGATGATGACAGCACCCCGCGCATCAGCCCCTGGCGCGATGGCAACTGACCTCTGCGGCAGAGTGACCCTCACACAGAAGTGACTGCTGCCATTCGCCGTTCGGTCCGATAAGTTTCCGCTGGCTCGTGGAATTTTGAACCGCATCACCCTTCTGAAGGAATGCTGTGGTCCGGAATGGACGGCGACGCCGTGGGGGAGACGCGGAATGGGGCAAGAGGGGCGAATCGGCTGGGTGGATCACGCCAAGGGCATCTGCATCATCTTTGTCGTGATGATGCATTCGGTGCTGGGTGTTGAGGAGGCCGCCGGGCAGATGGGCTGGATGCACCCGGTGGTGCAATTTGCCGCACCTTTCCGCATGCCGGATTTCTTCATGATCTCCGGGCTTTTCACCGCCCTCGTCCTGTCGCGGCCCTGGCGGCTCTATGCCGACCGCAAGGTGCTGCATTTTGCCTATTTTTACGTGCTGTGGCTGACGATCCAGTTCGCGCTCAAGGCCCCGTCCTTTGCCGCTGAACTCGGCTGGTGGGGCGTCTTGCGGGAATATCTCATTTCCTTCGTTCAGCCCTTCGGCACGCTCTGGTTCATCTATCTGCTGGCCATCTTTTTCGCCGTGACGAAGGTCCTGCATGACCTGAAGGTGCCCTGGCAGCTAACGCTGACGGCTGCCGCCCTGCTGCAAATCCTGCCGGTCGAAACGGGTATCTACATCGCCGATTACTTTGCCGAGCGGTTTGTCTATTTCTTCGGCGGCTATGTGTTTGCGGGCCGCCTCTTCGTGCTGGCGGACTGGGGGGCGGCGCATCGCGGCACAGCGCTGGCCGGGCTTGGGCTCTGGGCGCTGGGCAATGGATTTGCCGTCTTTGCGGGCTACAGTGAGTTGCCGGGTGTTTCCCTGGCGCTTGGCTTTGCCGGAGCTGTGGCCATCGTGCTCGTCTCCAGCCTGCTGGCGCAGCTTCCCCTGCTCGATCCGCTGCGCTTCATCGGCCAGAATTCCATCGTCATCTATTTGGCCTTCTTCCTGCCCATGGCGCTGTCCCGCGTGCTGCTGCTGAAAGCCGGTGTGCTGGATGTTGGCACGGTTTCCCTGCTGGTGACGCTGGTGGCAAGCCTCGCCCCGCTGCTGCTGCTGTGGTTCATCCGCCGCACCGGCTGGGTCCGTTTCCTCATCGAGCGGCCTGGTTGGATGCAGATTGCAAAGACAACCAAAAATTGATTCACAACCTCCCCGTTTTATGTTATTTTTTTGATCGAAAGGGTTGACAAATGACCACCTTTAAGGCCGCCAAAACAATATGGGATCTTTGCTCCGGACGGGTGTCAAATCTGTCGATGCAAAAATTGCTGTACCTAGCGCATATGCTTGAACTTGGTGCAGGCAGAGGGCCACTTGTTTCGAATAGTTTTGAAGCGTGGGACTACGGCCCCGTAGAGCCTCAATTGTATCATAAATTAAAGGCTTATGGCGCGAGCAACGTTCCGGATATTTTTGGCGAAACTCCGTATACAGAGCGAGATGATCAATACTCATCGATCAAAAGTGTTGTCGATGAACTCGGAGCAGAATCGCCACGAAAGCTCGTAGCGATAACCCATTGGCCTGAAGGCGCTTGGAGTAAGCACTTTGTAGCCGGTATGAGAAGTATAAAAATACCCGATTCAGACATAGAAGAAGAGTTTAGAAAGCGTGTCAGAAGACAAGCCGCTCGCTGAGCCTGTAGAAAAGCTCTTTTTTGACGTTGAGCTGCCGTCAAAAAAGGATGAGCTTATAGGTTCACTTCAGGAGGCCTTAGATAAAGAAGTTGATAGGCGCCTCGAAGAGAGGTGGATTTGGTTATTGTCTATTATGCTAATATTCGATGCCTTTGCATTTCAGCAGATGAGCACATGGGCAGGGCCAATGATGATAGGGGTTATACAAATAATTGCCCTTGTTGCTCTCGGCAGAAAATGGCAAGTCGATCATATATGGACGCTCACTGAAAAAATTATCGACAAATGGAACGGCACCTTCAAGTGATCTGACAGTTCTATTGTTGCTCTAGCACCCGTTCCCCGGCATGATCCGCGCCATGTCGAACGATGCTTTCCTCCCCGCGCTCACCGCCAATGACCACCTGATCCTGGTCGATGGCTCCACCTTCATTTTCCGCGCCTATCACGCCCTGCCGCCGCTGACGCGCAAGAGCGATGGCCTGCCGGTTGGTGCCGTCTCCGGCTTCTGCAACATGCTGTGGAAGCTGCTGACCGAGGGCCTGACCCCGGAGAAGGGCGATGAGCCGACGCATTTCGCCGTCATCTTCGACCATTCGGCCAAGACCTTCCGCAATGACATCTACCCCGCTTACAAGGCGCAGCGCCCGGAGCCGCCGGAGGATCTGATCCCGCAGTTCGGCCTGATCCGTCAGGCGACCCGTGCCTTCAACGTGCCCTGCATCGAGCAGGAAGGCTTCGAGGCGGACGACCTGATCGCCACCTATGCCACGCAAGCCGCCGCCATGGGCGCCCGCGTCACCATCGTCTCCGGCGACAAGGACCTGATGCAGCTGATCAGCCCGCGCATCGGCATGATCGACACGATGAAGAACAAGATCATCGGCGAGCCGGAGGTGTTCGAGAAATTCGGCGTCGGCCCGGACAAGGTGATCGAGGTGCAGTCGCTGGCCGGCGATGGCGTCGACAACGTGCCCGGCGTACCCGGCATCGGCCTGAAGACGGCCGCCCAGCTGATTCTTGAGTATGGCGACCTTGAGACCCTGCTGGCCAATGCCTCTAGCATCAAACAGCCCAAGCGCCGCGAAAACCTGATCGAATTTGCCGAACAGGCCCGCATTTCGAAGCAGCTCGTGACGCTGAAATGCGACGTGCCGGTGGAAACTCCGGTCACCCATTTTGCTGTGGAAGCCGTCAACGGCCCGCAGGCGGTCGGTTTCCTCAAGGCGATGGAATTCACCACGCTCACCCGCCGCGTGGCCGAGGCAACCGGGGCGGAGACGGGCAACATCGACCCCACGGAGCTGACCATCCCCGGCTGGCATGCGCCCGACGCCAAGGGCCGCATGATGGAGCGCGGCCCTGCCGCAGCCCCGGGTGCTGCGGCTTCTGCCCCTGCCGGTTCCGCAGATCCGTCTTCCGCGTCCGCGGCTGCCGCGCCAGATGGCATGATGACGCCGCAGAGCCTTGCCGCTGCACGGGCGGAAGAAATCCGCCGCATCCCGGTCGATCATTCCACCTACGAAACGGTTATGGATATCGAGCGCCTCAAGGCCTGGGTGGCCGAGGCGATGGAAACGGGCATCGTCGCCTTCGACACGGAAACCACCTCGCTGGATGCCATGCAGGCCGAACTCGTGGGCGTGTCACTGGCGACCCGTCCGGGCCGGGCCTGCTATGTGCCGCTGGGCCATGTGGATGGGGAGGGCGACCTTCTGGGCGGCGGCGGTCTCGTGCCCGGCCAGATCCCGCTGCGGGCGGCGCTGGATGTGCTGAAACCCATGCTGGAAGACCCCGGCGTGCTCAAGATCGCGCAGAACCTCAAGTATGACTGGCAGGTGATGGCCCGTCACGGCATCGAGGTTGGCCCGCATGACGACACCATGCTGCTGTCCTACACGCTGGACGCAGGCAAGGGCGGCAACGGCATGGACGAGCTGTCCGAACGCTGGCTTGGCCACACGCCGATCCCCTTCAAGGAGGTGGCCGGGTCCGGCAAGTCGATGGTCACCTTCGACAAGGTGGAGATTTCGCGCGCTTCGGCCTATGCCGCCGAGGATGCGGATGTGACGCTGCGCCTGTGGCTGGTGCTCAAGCCCCGCCTAGCGGCGGAAGCCATGGCCACCGTCTATGAAACGCTGGAACGGCCCATGGTGCCGGTTCTGGCGCGGATGGAGCGGCGCGGCATTTCCATCGACCGGCAGATGCTCTCGCGCCTCTCCGGCGAATTTGCGCAAGGCATGGCCGCCGTTGAATCGGAGATCTACGCCCTTGCCGGGGAAAACTTCAACATCGGCTCGCCCAAGCAGCTGGGCGATATCCTGTTCGGCAAGATGGGCCTGCCCGGCGGCAAGAAGACCAAGACCGGCGCCTGGTCCACCTCGGTTTCGGTGCTGGATGATCTGGCTGCTGAAGGCCACGAGCTGCCGGTGAAGATCGTCGAATGGCGCCAGCTCGCCAAGCTGAAGTCCACCTATTCGGACGCCCTGCCCGGCTTCATCAATCCGGAAACGAAGCGGGTCCACACGTCCTATTCGCTGGCCTCGACCACGACCGGTCGCCTGTCCTCGTCCGAGCCGAACCTGCAGAACATTCCGGTGCGCACGGAAGCGGGGCGCAAGATCCGCAAGGCCTTCGTCGCGGAAAAGGGCAACAAGCTGATTTCCGCCGACTACAGCCAGATCGAACTGCGCGTGCTGGCCCATATCGCCGACATTCCGCAGCTGAAAAAGGCCTTTGCCGACGGGCTGGACATTCACGCCATGACGGCGAGCGAGATGTTCGGCGTGCCGGTGAAAGACATGGACCCGATGGTCCGCCGCCGCGCCAAGGCGATCAACTTCGGCATCATCTATGGCATTTCGGCCTTCGGCCTTGCCGCCCAGCTCGGCATTTCACGCGGGGAGGCCGGCGACTACATCAAGATGTATTTCCAGCGCTTCCCCGGCATCCGCGACTACATGGAAGCGGTGAAGAAGGAAGTGCACGAGAAGGGCTTTGTCACCACCGTTTTCGGGCGCAAGGCGCATTATCCGGATGTGAACACGTCCAACCCGTCGATGCGCGCCTTCTTCGAGCGGGCCGCGATCAACGCCCCCATTCAGGGATCGGCTGCCGACATCATCCGCCGCGCCATGCTGCGGATGGAAGATGCGCTGGTGGATGCTGGCCTCAACATCCGCATGCTGCTGCAGGTGCATGACGAACTGATCTTCGAGGCGGAAGAAGGGGAAGTCGAAGCAGCCATCCCGGTGATCCGCCGGGTGATGGAAGGCGCCTGCGAGCCGCTGCTGCAGCTGTCCGTGCCGCTGCAGGTCGATGCCCGCGCCGCAGACAATTGGGACGAAGCGCACTGACAGGGCTTTCGATGCTGACGCATCACGCCTTGAAATGGCTCAGGCGCCGCACGGGCTTGACCGAATCCCGATGAGCCAAGCTCAGCGGGATTCGGTCTGGTTTCAGAACCAGGCCTTGGCTGCAATCGCTGCCAGAGACAGGGCGATGATCCAGAGCGCAATGCGGCCCGAGCGGTTGTGGCGGGCTTCGGAGCGGCCGATGGCCTCAGCTGTCGCGGCATCAAAGCGCAGCCCTTCGTGGGCCATCTTTTCCAGCTCTTCCGACATGCGCCCCACCCGGTCTGCAAAGATCGGCAGGTCACTGGCGATGCGGCCGAGCGCATTCACGGCGGCCCCGGCATCGCGCAACCGGCCGGCGGGCCCCAGATGCTGGGCGATCCAGGCGCCCACCACGGGTTCAGCCGTGCGCCACATGTCGAGGCGCGGATTCAGCGTCCGGGCAACACCCTCCACCACCACCATCGTCTTCTGCAGCATGATCAGCTGCGGCTGGGTGTGCATCTGGAACAGCTCCGTCACCTCGAACAGCTGGGTGAGAAGCCGCGCCATGGAAATTTCGGACGCATCATGGCCGTGGATCGGCTCGCCGATGGCACGGATCGCCTGGGCGAACACATCCACATCCTGATCGGCGGGCACGTAACCGGCCTCGAAATGCACCTCCGCCACCCGGCGGTAGTCGCGGGTGATGAAGCCATAGAGGATTTCGGCGAGGAACCGGCGCTCCGCCTTGCCGAGGCGCCCGGTGATGCCGAAATCGACCGCCACCAGCGTGCCATCGGCCTCGACGAAGAGATTGCCCTGATGCATGTCTGCATGGAAAAAGCCGTCGCGCAGGGTGTGGCGCAGGAAGCTCTGGATCACGTTGGCGGCCAGAAGCTCCAGATCGAGGCCCTGAAGGGTCAGCCCCTCGACGTCGGACATCTTGGTGCCGTCGATCCATTCCATCGTCAGCACGCCCTTGGCGCTGCGCATCCAGTCCACGGAAGGCACGCGGAAGCCGGGATCTTCAGCGGTGTTCTCGGCCATTTCGGACAGGGCGGCCGCTTCCAGGCGGAAATCCATTTCCAGCGCCACGGAGCGGGCCAGCGTGTCGACCACGGCGAGCGGCCGCAGGCGGCGGGAGGGCTCGTGGAAGCGCTCGGCGAGGCGTGCGACCAGATAGAAGCTCTCCAGATCGCGCTGGAAGCGGCGGGCGACACCCGGCCGCAGCACCTTGACGGCCATCTTGCGCAGGGAGCCGTCGCTCTGGCGCACCATGGCGGGGTGAACCTGCGCGATGGAGGCCGCGGCCACCGGCTCGCCGAATTCGACGAAAACCTCGTTCACCGGCCGCATCAGCTGCTCGGCCACCCAGGCCTCGGCCTCGCTCTGGCTGAAGGCGGGCAGCCGGTCCTGCAGATAGGCAAGCTCCGCCGCCGCTTCCTTGCCGACCACATCGGCGCGGGTGGCGAGAAACTGGCCAAGCTTCACATAGGACGGCCCCAGCCGGTTCATCGCATCGGACAGGCGCGAGCGGGCGCTCTTGTCGCGCACGGAGCGGCGCTCGAACAGGCGGGCAAAGCGCAGCGCCAGCCGCGCTGCGGGCGGCAGGTCCGGAATGTTGAACAGGCCGAAGACGCCTTCACGCGCCAGAACGAAACCGGCCTGCGCCAGACGCAGCAAGGGGCGGATTGCAAGGGCCATGGATCAGAGTTTCCAGCCCGAGTGCAGGGCGGCGATGCCGCCGGTGTAGTTGCGGTAGCTCACCCGCTCGAAACCGGCCGTGCGGATCATCTGCGCAAAGCGCTCCTGATTGGGGAACTTGCGGATGGATTCCACGAGGTAACGATAGGGCTCGCCGTCGCCGGTCACGGCCTGCCCCATCGCCGGAATGGCGTGGAAGGAGAAGGCATCATAGATCTTGTCGAGGCCGGGCATGTCGACTTCGGAAAATTCGAGGCACAGGAAGCGGCCGCCGCGCTTCAGCACCCGGTAGGCTTCTGATAGCGCCTTGCCGATTTCCGGCACGTTGCGGATGCCGAAGGCGATCGTATAGGCATCAAAGCTGCGGTCCGGAAAGGGCAGTACTTCCGCATTGCCCTGCGAGAAGCGGATGGAGCCGGAAAGCCCCGCCTTGTCTGCCCGGTCCTGCCCCACGGCCAGCATGGAGCCGTTGATGTCCAGCACCACGGCTTCCACCGCACGGCCCGAGCGCTCGACGATGCGCGTGGCAATGTCACCGGTTCCGCCGGCCACATCCAGCACCTTCCAGCCGCGGCCCGGTGTGTGCGGAGGGGCAAGGGTGGAGACCATTGCATCCTTCCACACCCGGTGCAGGCCGCCGGACATCAGGTCATTCATGATGTCATAGCGGGTGGCGACCTTGTGGAACACGTCGTTGACGAGGCCCTGCTTCTCGCCTTCGCGCACGGTGCGGAAGCCGAAGCTGGTCGGCATGTCCTCGGGCGCGCGGCTGGAGGCATAGGCGCCTGCGGAGGAAAAGCCAGTTTCGTCGGTCATGCGGGTCACTCCCTGAATGACGGTCACGGAAGCAGCACTGCTGCCGCAACGCGCGGCCCGGGGCCGGTGTTCCGGGCACGGGCCACAATTGCGCGGACCTTAGTACAAGCCGCAGGCCAGCGCCATTATTGCGCCGGGCCCGCGTCTCATATAGGCGGTTTGTGCAGTCCATATAGTCTTTTGCTCAAGATCGGTAGGTCCTCCCATGCCCGAATTGCCCGAGGTCGAGACGGTCAGGCGCGGCCTGCAGCCGGATTTTGAAGGCGCGCGCATCCTGAAACTCGAATGCCGCCGCCCGGATCTGCGCTTTCCCTTCCCCGAGCGCTTCGTGGAGCGGCTGGAGGGGCGGATTGTCACAGCCCTTTCCCGCCGGGCGAAATATCTGCTGGCTGATCTCGACAGCGGCGAGGTGCTGGTCATGCATCTGGGCATGTCCGGCTCCTTTCGGGTGGAACAGCAGGCGGACAGCCATATGCCGGGCGACTTCACTCATGCCCGCTCGCGTGATGAAAAGCACGATCATGTGGTGTTCCACCTCTCCGCCCCCGGCAATCTGGGACCGGAGGCGGCGAGCCGGATTGTCTATAATGACCCGCGCCGTTTCGGCTTCATGCAGCTCGTGGCCCGCAGCGGCCTCAGCTCCCATCCGCTCTTCGCCGCCATGGGCATCGAGCCGCTTGGCAATGCGCTGAATGCGGATCTGCTCGACCGGCTGTTTGCGGGCAAGTCCGCGCCATTGAAGGCCGCGCTTCTGGATCAGCGGCTGATTGCCGGGCTTGGCAATATCTATGTCTGCGAGGCGCTGTGGCGCTCCGGCCTCAGTCCGGAGCGGGCTGCGGGTGACATAACGGGGCCGGGCAAGGCGCGGGTGGCCGCACGCGAGCGGCTGGCAGCTGCAATCCGCAAAGTGCTGGAAGAGGCGATTGCCGCCGGCGGCTCCACCCTGCGCGACCATGCGCAGACCGACGGCACGCTCGGCTATTTCCAGCACAGCTTTGCCGTCTATGGCCGAGAGGGCGAGCCCTGCCGCACGGAAGGCTGCAAGGGTACGGTTCTGCGGCTGGTGCAGTCGGGCCGGTCCACCTTCCACTGCGCGAAGTGCCAGCGCTGAGGCTCCGCCAAAAAGGCGGGCGCGGCTTGCCTTGCACGTGTGCGGCGCGTCAGCTACCCCTTGTTGCCATGGCCCGGCCAGCGGGGCACCACCGGGTGCCGCCGCCGGGCGCTGCCACAGGGGCATAGCCCGTCAGCGGAGGACTGCAATGGCATATGAGAACATCCTGACCGAAAAGCGCGGCAAGGTGGGCATCATCACGCTCAACCGGCCCAAGGCCCTCAACGCTCTGAACGCGGCCCTGATGGCTGAAGTGGCGGCAGCGCTTGACGCCTACGAGGCGGATGAGCGCGTCGGCTGCGTCATCATCACCGGTTCGCAGAAGGCTTTTGCGGCCGGGGCGGACATCAAGGAGATGCAGCCCTTCGATTTCGCCAAGGCCTACATGACCGATCTCATCACCCCCTGGGACCGGGTGGCGCGCAACCGCAAGCCGGTGATTGCAGCGGTGGCCGGTTATGCGCTGGGCGGCGGCTGCGAGCTTGCCATGATGTGCGATTTCATCCTGGCCGCAGACAATGCCAAATTCGGCCAGCCGGAGATCACGCTTGGCGTTCTGCCGGGGGCCGGCGGCACCCAGCGCCTCACCCGCTTCATCGGCAAGTCCAAGGCCATGGAAATGTGCCTGACCGGCCGGCTGATGGATGCAGTGGAGGCCGAGCGCTGCGGCCTCATCTCCCGCATCGTGCCGCTGGATGACCTCATGGAGGAGGCTATGAAGGCGGCGGAGAAGATTGCCGACTTCTCGATGCCCGTGGTGATGATGACCAAGGAAAGCGTCAACCGCGCCTACGAGACGACGCTGGGCGAGGGCATCCGCTTCGAGCGCCGCATGTTCCATGCGGCCTTTGCCACGGAAGACCAGAGCGAGGGCATGGCCGCTTTCATTGAAAAGCGCACGCCCCAGTTCCGCAACAAATGACGCTTTGACTCGGGTTTTGGCATTGACGGACCGGTTGGGCGGGACTATAAGCCTCGGCCAACCGGTGGCGATCAAATCGCCGCCGCATTCGTTTGACGCGGGGCAGTTTCAGGCCTATGTCTGCCGCCCTGATGTTCTACGGAATTTTTGTTTCACACTCGGACCAGGATTGAGCCAATGGCCAACACTCCCTCGGCCACCAAGGCGGCCCGCAAGATTGCCCGCCGGACGGCTGTTAACAAGGCACGGCGGAGCCGCGTGCGCACCTATCTGCGCAAGGTCGAGGAAGCCATTGCTTCCGGCGATTACAACGCTGCCACCGAAGCTCTCAAGGCTGCCCAGCCGGAGCTGATGCGCGCCGCTTCCAAGGGCGTCGTTCACGGCAACACCGCCTCGCGCAAGGTGTCCCGTCTGAACGCCCGCGTGAAGGCTCTGCAGGCCTGATAACGCCCGTCATAAAATCTTTAAAACCCGGCCCGAAAGGCCGGGTTTTTTGTTGCCTGAACGGCACATGAAAAAATTCTCACGATAAAACTATCACTGTATACCAGCAAATACTCATGCCGGGCTTTGTCAGTTTTTTCTCATATTTTTCAAATGGTTATGAGCATGTCGGCATGGATCCGGCCTCCCCTGCCCGATTCAACCTGAGTCAAGTACGTGGCGAAGTTTTTTTTTTGGAGAAGTGCCAGCCTGTTGGCCCCTTCTGAGCACATCAAGAAAAGGCCTTGAGTCAGAACGGATTTGGCCCGAAAGCCGTTCACGAAGGCGTTAATCTGACCGCCCGGAAAAGCCGCCTGCGGCCATTTTGTTAATAGGCAACTGTTGCCGCGTTCCGGCTGCCTGTGTATGTTCAATCCATCGGGGCAAGCTCGAAATTTAAATAAAAAACACAGCAAAACGTGGACCAGAAAAATGGCAAGGCAGGCAAAGAGACATAACTGGCAGAGTTCAGGAACAGTTTCCTTGCGTACCAATGTTATTTTTACGGGTCCAACGAAGTTCGAGCTCTTCTAAGCCCAATTTTCTCCTCAGATTTTGGTATCGATGGTGCGCAATACTCGATATTGCGAAGGGGGTCATTTGTCGAATTCTATGCCTTATGCGGGCGACGTCGACGTTAAGGCGGCTTATGAGGCGCTGACTGCCAGCCCCAATACTGTGCTGGTTGATGTGCGTACCCGGGCCGAATGGAATTTCGTCGGCGTACCTGATCTCCGTGCCCTTGGTAAGGAGGTCGTCTTTACCGAATGGCAGGGTTTTCCGGCCGGTTCACCCGTTCCGGACTTCGTTGCCACACTTTCGGCCGAACTGGAGCGGAAAGGACTGGACAAAACGGTTCAGATCTATTTTCTGTGCCGCTCCGGCGCCCGGAGCCTGAATGCAGCCATTGCGATGACGCAGGCAGGATACGGGTCGTGCTTCAACATTGCCGATGGTTTCGAGGGCCCGCTTGACGGGACCGGTCACCGGGGCAGTGCCGGCGGATGGAAGGCCTGCGGCCTTCCCTGGATCCAGAGCTAGGATCCTTCTTTAGACACTCAGGCAGACCCAACGGGACCACCTCCCCTGGTCCCGGCAGGTTCTGCCGTTCTTGAAACACGGGACAGCCCTCCGGGCGTCCCGACCGTATGAAACGGGAAAGCGGCTGTGGCGGACTGCTTTCCGGAACGAACGAGAGGCGAGGCGACATGCAAGTTCAGGAAGATATGGGCGCTGAACAATGGAACCGCGTCAAAAAAAGCCTGCGGGCCGAGCTGGGCGATGACGTCTTCTCCAGCTGGTTTGCACGCGTTGACCTGGAAGAAAATGCAGATGGCACCGTGCGTCTGTCCGTACCCACCCGCTTTCTGAAGCAGTGGATCCAGTCTCATTACCGCGACCGGCTGATGGGCCTTTGGAAGCGTGAATGCGAAAACGTGCATCGCATCGAACTGACCGTGCGCGGCGCCATGCGCCCCCGTCAGGTCGAGATGCCGATGGCCAGCAGCAGCAGCCTGTCCGCGCCCGCCCGCCCGGTGGCTCCGGCTGCCGCCGAGGCGCGCCCGATTTCGCTGAGCGAGCCGACCAATGCGGTTGCCGCTGCGCAGGCCGCGACCGCCGCTCTTGCCCGTGCCGAAGCCGACATGGGCAGCCGCGACGTGCTGCAGGGTGCAGCGCTCGATCCGAAATACACGTTCGAGACCTTTGTCGAGGGCGAGTCCAACGGCCTGGCGCTTGCTGCTGCCAAGCAGGTCGCCGGCGGCGGCGCCGTCACCTTCAATCCGCTCTATCTTCACGCCTCGGTCGGCCTCGGCAAGACCCATCTGATGCAGGCCGTTGCCGCCAAGGCGCGTGCTTCCGGCCGCAAGGTGCTCTATCTGACCGCCGAGCATTTCATGTACCGTTTCGTGGCGGCGCTGAAGGCCCAGTCGGCCCTGTCCTTCAAGGAAACCCTGCGCAGCATCGACCTTTTGCTCATCGACGACATGCAGTTCCTGCATGGCAAGCAGGTGCAGCAGGAATTCTGCCACACGCTGAACGCCCTCATCGACGGCGCCCGTCAGGTCATCGTGGCTGCAGACCGCGCCCCGTCCGAACTGGACACGCTGGATGACCGGGTGCGCTCGCGCCTGTCCGGTGGCCTGGTTGTCGGCATCAACGAGCCGGACTTTTCCCTGCGCCGCAACATCCTGTCGGCCCGCGTGGCCAATCTGAAGAAGTCCTACCCGGCTTTCTCCGTTCCCGACACGGTTCTGGATTATGTGGCCCGCCACGTGGTGTCCTCCGGCCGTGACCTGGAAGGCGCGCTGAACCGGCTTGTTGCCCATAACCAGCTCACCAACCAGCCGGTGACGCAGGAAATGGCCGAGATGACCCTGCGGGACCTCATCCGCTCCAGCGAACCGCGCCGGGTGAAGATCGAGGACATCCAGCGGATCGTCTCCAAGCACTATAATGTGACCAAGGCCGACCTGCTGTCGGCCCGCCGCACCCGCACCATCGTGCGTCCGCGCCAGATCGCCATGTATCTGGCCAAGGTGATGACGCCGCGCTCGCTGCCGGAAATCGGCCGCCGCTTCGGCAACCGCGATCACACCACGGTTCTGCATGCCGTGCGCAAGATCGAGGAAATGGCCCGCGCCGATGTGAGCCTGGCGCAGGAGCTGGAGCTGCTGAAGCGCATGCTGGACGCGTGAGCCCAAAGGCTTGCGTGAAGACTTGGGATAGCGGGGGAAACTGCTGCCGTCCTTGCGAAGATTGATGTTTTGAGGGCGTCCAACCGGGCGCCCTCTTGCATTTTGTGGCCATAAAGGGCAGGTTCGATGCCCCGCTCCTGCCCTGCCGGAGCTTACGGTTTCCTGCGTCAGGCCGTCCGGTCTGACCGTCACGAGTACACGGAAGACGCGCATGAAAGCGACCCTCGAACGGACCGACCTGCTCAAGTCCCTGACCCACGTGCACCGGGTTGTCGAGCGCCGCAACACGATCCCGATCCTGTCGAACGTGCTGCTGCGCGCCGATCAGGGCTCGCTCAAGCTCAAGGCGACGGACCTTGACCTTGAGGTCGTGGAGACGGTGCCTGCGATGATCGAGCGGCCCGGCGCGACGACCGTGCCCGCGCACATGATCTATGACATCGTGCGCAAGCTGCCCGAGGGCTCGCAGGTCGTGCTGGAAACCTCCAGCGACAACGCCACGCTGGAACTGAGGGCCGGGCGCTCGCGCTTTGCGCTGCAGATGCTGCCCGAGACGGATTTCCCGGATCTGACGGCCGGCACCTTCACCCACCAGTTCACGCTGGCAGGCGGTGCGATCCGCAAGCTGATCGACACCACCCAGTTCGCCATCTCCACCGAGGAGACGCGCTACTATCTGAACGGCATTTACCTGCACACGGTTGCCGGGGAGCAGGGCCAGATGGTGCGGGCGGTTGCCACCGACGGCCACCGCCTTGCCCAGGCCGAAGTGCCCGCGCCGCAGGGCGCTGCCGGCATGCCGGGCATCATCGTGCCGCGCAAGACGGTGGGCGAAGTCCAGAAGCTTCTGGAAGACCGCGAGGCCGAGGTGACGGTGGAGATCTCCGACACCAAGATCCGCATCACCAACGGGCCGGTGGTTCTGACGTCCAAGCTGATCGACGGAACCTTCCCGGATTATGGCCGCGTCATTCCGCAGCACAATGACAAGGAAATGCGCGTCGACCGGGACGAGTTCAAGGAAGCGGTGGACCGCGTGTCGACCATTTCCTCCGAGCGCGGCCGGGCCGTGAAGCTGTCCATGTCGGAAGGCCGTCTTGTGCTCGCCGTGAACAACCCGGACTCGGGCAGTGCAACGGAAGAACTGGCCGTCGAATATGATGCCGAGCCGATGGAAATCGGCTTCAACTCCCGCTACCTGCTGGACATCGCCGCCCAGCTGACGGGCGATACCGCCTTGTTCCGCCTGGCCGATTCCGGCTCTCCCACCCTCGTTCAGGACAACGCCACCGGCGACAGCCTCTTCGTGCTGATGCCGATGCGGGTGTGAGGGGTCCCTTAAGCGGGATACTTGGTTCAAACAGTACTGTCAGGCACCAACTCCTCTCCCCCCTTGAGGGGGAGATGCCCCCGGCAGGGGGCAGAGGGGGGTAACGGCCTGTCAGGTTTTTCAGAAGGCTAAGCCTTGTTGAAGCGCTGCCACCCCCCTCTGTCTGCTGGCGCAGACATCTCCCCCTCAAGGGGGGAGAGGGGGGCTGCGGCGGTATTTCAGGCGTGCCGGCCAGGCCTTCCGGATACTGCAGCCCCAATGCCTCTCCGTCCTGCTACACCCCCATGCCATGACGGGGCACCATGACCGGCATCAGCCAGGTGGCGATTGAGCGCCTCACGCTGACGGATTTCCGCAACTATGCGCATTTCGCCCTGTCGCCGGAGCGGAAGCTCGTGGCGCTGGCCGGAAACAACGGCATCGGCAAGACCAACATTCTCGAAGCCATCTCCCTCCTGACCGCGGGCCGCGGCCTGCGCCGCGCCAGCCTGCCGGATATTGCCCGGCGCGGCGGCGAAGGCGGGTTTGCTGTCAATGCGCTGATCACCGGCCCTCTGGGCGAAACACGGCTCGGCACCGGATATGGGGCGGGCGACAGCGGCCGCCGGGTGCGGATCGATGGCACGGAGGCGCGCTCCTCAGAAGCGCTGCTCGACTATCTGCGCGTGCTCTGGCTGGTTCCGGCCATGGACGGCCTCTTCACCGGCCCTGCCGGCGACCGGCGCCGCTTTCTCGACCGGTTGACGTTGTCGATTGATCCGGCGCATGGCCGCCGGGTGAATGACTTCGACAAGGCCCTGCGCCATCGCAACAAGCTGCTGGAAGACGGCGGTTCCCCGGCCTGGCTGGAGGCGATCGAGGCACAGGTGGCGGAGCTTGGTGTCGCGCTGGCGCTCGCCCGGCGCGAGACCGTCAGCCTGCTGCAGGGGCGGATCGAGGCGCTGGACCAGTTGGGCCTGCCCTTCCCCCGTGCCCTGCTCGTGCTGGACGGCGAATTCGAGAGCGAGGCCACCGGCCTTGCCGCCAGTGATCAGGAAGACCTGCTGCGCCGCCGCTTGCGCGAGGGCCGGGCGCGCGACCGGGCGGCAGGGCGCACCCTCACCGGCCCGCACCGCAGCGATCTTCTCGTCACCCATGCGGCCAAGGTGATGCCGGCAGCACTCGCCTCCACCGGAGAGCAGAAGGCGCTGCTGATCGGGCTGGTGCTCGCCCACGCGGACCTGACGGCGGCTGTCTCGGGCATGACGCCCATCCTGCTTCTGGACGAGGTGGCGGCGCATCTGGATCCGGGCCGGCGGGAAGCGCTCTTCGCCCGTCTGACCGCACTGGAAGCCCAGGTTTTCATGACGGGCACGGACAAGGCCCTGTTCGATGCCCTGCCGGACAGCGGCGAGATCCATCTTCTGGGCGGCTGAGCGGCGGAAGGCTTGCTGCCGCAGCGCAACATCCGCCCTTAAAAGGCCGGTTTCCTATGGTTTTTCCACTGGTGAAACCCCTCATGCCCGGCCATTTGGCCGGGTTGGTTGAACCCTCCGGCCAGTGCCGTATAAGGGTACATTGATCCCCTGGACCGAATGGTGACTGATTCGGATGAGCGATACTTCGATTCCCGAGAACACCCCGTCTGCGGAAAGCTCTGCAGCACAGGAATATGGCGCTGACAGCATCAAGGTGCTGAAGGGCCTCGACGCTGTGCGCAAGCGCCCGGGCATGTACATCGGTGACACCGACGACGGCTCCGGCCTGCACCACATGGTTTATGAGGTTGTCGACAACGCCATCGATGAGGCACTGGCCGGCCATGCCGACCATGTGACCGTGACCCTGAACGCCGATGGCTCCGTCACAGTGACGGACAACGGCCGCGGCATTCCCACCGACCTGCACCCGCAGGAAGGCGTCTCTGCGGCTGAAGTCATCATGACCCAGCTGCACGCGGGCGGAAAGTTCGACCAGAATTCCTACAAGGTTTCCGGCGGCCTGCACGGCGTGGGCGTGTCCGTGGTGAATGCCCTGTCCACCTGGCTGGACCTGCGCATCTGGCGCGCCGGCAACGAGCATTACATGCGCTTCCGCCATGGCGATGCCGAAGCCCCGCTGAAGGTGACGGGACCTGCCAATGGCCGCAAGGGCACGGAAGTCACCTTCCTGCCCTCGACCGAGACCTTCACCAAGACCGAGTTCGATTTCGACACGCTGGAGCACCGCCTGCGCGAGCTGGCATTCCTGAATTCCGGCGTGCGCATTCTGCTGACCGACAAGCGCGGCGTCGAGCCGCGCGTGGTCGAGCTGTTCTATGAAGGCGGTCTGGAAGCCTTCGTGCGCTATCTCGACCGGGCCAAGCACCCGCTGCTGGACGCGCCGATCTACATGACGGCCGAGCGTGACGGCATCACGGTCGAAGTCGCCATGTGGTGGAACGACAGCTATCACGAGCAGGTGCTGTGCTTCACCAACAACATCCCCCAGCGCGATGGCGGCACCCATCTGGCCGGTTTCCGCGGGGCGCTGACCCGTCAGGTCACCGGTTACGCGGAAAGCTCCGGCCTTCTGAAGAAGGAAAAGGTGTCGCTGACCGGCGATGACTGCCGCGAGGGCCTGACCTGCGTTCTCTCCGTCAAGGTGCCGGACCCGAAGTTCTCGTCCCAGACGAAGGACAAGCTGGTGTCCTCCGAAGTGCGCCCGGTGGTGGAGAACATCATCAACCAGGCGCTGGCCGAATGGCTGGAGGAAAACCCGGCCAAGGCGAAGTCGCTGGTGTCCAAGGTGGTGGAAGCCGCTTCCGCCCGTGAAGCGGCGCGCAAGGCGCGCGAGCTGACCCGGCGCAAGGGCGCGCTCGATATCGCCTCCCTGCCCGGCAAGCTCGCCGACTGTCAGGAGCGCGATGCCTCCAAGGCCGAACTCTTCCTCGTCGAGGGTGACTCGGCAGGCGGCTCGGCCAAGCAGGGCCGCCACCGCGAGAACCAGGCCGTGCTTCCGCTGCGCGGCAAGATCCTCAACGTGGAGCGTGCGCGCTTCGACAAGATGCTCTCTTCCAACGAAATCGGCACGCTGATCACCGCGCTCGGCACCGGCATCGGCAAGGAAGAGTTCAACGTCGAGAAGCTGCGCTACCACAAGATCATCATCATGACGGACGCCGACGTGGACGGCGCCCACATCCGCACCCTGCTGCTGACCTTCTTCTTCCGGCAGATGCCGGAGCTGATCGAGCGCGGCTACATCTATATTGCCCAGCCGCCGCTCTACAAGGTGAAGCGCGGCCAGTCGGAGCAGTATCTCAAGGACCAGACGGCGCTTGAGAACTATCTGATCGGCACCGGCCTTGAAGACACGTCCCTGGCGCTCGCCAATGGCGAAGTGCGCATAGGCGCGGACCTGCGGCAGGTGGTGGAGCAGGCGCGCGCCATCAGCGGCATTCTCGACGGCCTGCACTCGCGCTATGACCGTGCGGTGGTGGAACAGGCGGCGATTGCCGGTGCGCTCAATCCGGACACGCTCAATGACCGGGAAAAGGGCGAGCAGGCGGCTGCCTATATCGCCCGCCGTCTCGACATTCTCGCCGATGAATTCGAGCGGGGCTGGACGGCCGAGGTGCGTGACGATGGCGCGCTCGTCTTCCGCCGCACCGTGCGCGGTGTGGATGAGGTGGCCACCATCGATCCGGCGCTTCTGGCCTCGGCCGATGCCCGCCGCCTTGATGCTCATTCGGCCCATCTCAACGAGATCTACGGCAAGGCCGCCGTTCTGCGCCGCAAGGAAACCGAGACGGCGATCCGCGGGCCGCAGGCGCTGCTGTCCACCATCTTCGCCCTCGGCCGCAAGGGCCTCAGCCTGCAGCGCTACAAGGGCCTTGGCGAGATGAACCCGGAGCAGCTGTGGGAGACGACGCTGGACCCGAACGTCCGCTCGCTGCTGCAGGTGAAGGTCAAGGAAGCCGATGCGGCCGACGACATCTTCACCAAGCTGATGGGCGACGAGGTGGAACCGCGCCGCGAGTTCATCCAGGACAACGCTCTCAGCGTTGCCAATCTGGACGTGTGATGCCGGATCCGGCGGGTTGACCCGCCGGATCCCCTCCCGCAGGGGCAGGCTTCATGCCAGCGCGGATGTCTCAGGCCCAATTCACGCCCTGTTCACGCCCCCTTGCGGGCCAAGGCCTGGGCGATTTCCTGATCAATGATGATGGTGCGGGCAAGACCTGCCTTCATCACCGCCTTCAGGGGCTCGGTCTTGCGGGCGCCGGAAGCGATGATGACATTGGTGCCGCGTTTCAGCGCCTCGAAGGAGATGCCGACGCGGCGCTCGTTGAGGGCGCAGTCCACCAGACTGCCATCAGCGGCCAGCAAAAAGCCGCCGATTTCGCTCACTGCCCCGGCCCGGATGGCCTCTTCCACCTCTGAAGCGCCGATGCCCGCCAGCCGGAAGAAGGTGCCGCCCGGCTGCACGCCGCCGCAGCTCAGCAGATTGAGCGCCGCCGTCTCTCCCTTGTCCAGCATCGCCCGCAGCACCGGGTCCTGCTCCAGTGTCTGGCGCGTTTGCGGGCTGCCGACGTGGCTGGGCAGGGGCAGGGTGCGGGCCGGGCAGCCGATGGTGGCGGCCAGTTGCAGGGCCACCGAATAGGAACTCACCCCGTCATCAATGGATGAGGCGCCGATCATCGCCACAACGAGGCAGTCGCTTTTGGAAAGCTGGCGCATGGCATCGGCCATGCGGGCAATGGTCCGCCCGCCGGCAACGCCCAGGATCATGTCCGGCGTGCTCAACAGAATGCGGGACAGATAGTTGCTGGCGGCAATGCCGACCGACTCGCGCCCCAGCCGCTCGGCCAGCTCCGGCTCCGAGGACTGGGCTTCGAGCGGCGGCGTCAGCACGCATTCCTCCACCCCGTAGCGCTGGCTGATCCAGTCGCTGAGCGCGAGGGTTTCGGCCATTTCATGCTCGACGGAGATCTTCACCAGCCCCGTGTCGCGGGCCTGTGCCAGCAGCCGGGTGACCTTGGTGCGCGACAGGTTGAGCCGCCGGGCCACCTGTTCCTGCCCCAGTCCATGGACGTAATAGAGCCATGCGGCGAGCACGCCCAGATCGTCATCACCGGACTTGGGTCTTGCCATGTTTCCTCCCTCGAGCCTTCCCGGAACATATCCCGTTTCATCTAGATGATGCAGAGCGCGCGCCACGGCAACCTGAACAAATGTTCAACCGAAGCACACTTGACACATATCCACCTCCGGGTTTAGACAAAAGTGCATAAGATGCACATTTGACCGATCCTTTGCCGGATTGCGATCTGTGCATCAGGCTGGCGGAGAGTGCGGCAGGCGCCCTGGAGGGAGAGCGCAAGCGGCATCGAGGCCTCTCCGTCCCGGGCAGGCCCGGATGTCTGGCCAGAACTTCGGGAGGAGGAAATCATGGATAGCCTGTTGTCAGGGTTGAAGACTGTCGTCGACGGATTGGGCGCGACGGTTCTGCTGCCGATCATCATCTTCATCATTGCCGTGGTTCTGGGCGCCCGCCCGGGCAAGGCGTTCCGCGCCGGTGTCACCATCGGCGTCGCCTTCATCGGCATCAATCTCGTCATCGGCCTGATGTGGACCAACCTCAGCGAGGTGGCGCAGGCCATTGCCACGAACACCGGCGTCACCCGCGACATCGTCGATGTGGGCTGGCCGTCTTCGGCCGCCATTGCCTTCGGCTCGCAGGTCGGCCTCTGGATCATCCCTATCGGCATTGCCGTCAATGTCGTGATGCTGCTCGCGGGCCTCACCCGCACGCTGAACGTGGATGTGTGGAACTTCTGGCACTTTGCCTTCGTCGGCTCGCTGGTGGTCGCGGCCACCAATTCGCTCGGCATGGGCCTTGCCGCTGCCGCCATCATTGCCGTGATCTGCCTGATCTTCGCCGACTGGAGCGCCAAGGCCGTGCAGCGCTTCTATGGCCTGCCGGGTGTTTCGGTGCCGCATCTTCTGTCTGTCCAGATCCTGCCCATCGCCGTGGCGGTGAACTGGGTCATCGACCGTATCCCGGGCCTGCGTGACATCGATCTCAGCACTGATCACATCCAGGAGCGCCTTGGCGTGCTGGGTGAGCCGGTGGTTCTGGGTCTCGTCATCGGCGTGGTGCTGGGCACCATCGGTTTCTGGAACCCGGATGATGTTGCCGGCATGATCACCAAGGTGCTGAAGACCGGTATCAACCTTGCCGCCGTGATGCTGCTGCTGCCGCGCATGGTAAAGATCCTGATGGAAGGCCTGATCCCGGTCTCGGAAGCCGCCCGCGACTTCGTTCAGAAGCGCGCCGGCAGCCGCCAGATCAACATCGGCCTCGACTCGGCCATTCTGATCGGCCATCCGGCGGCGATTTCCAGTTCGCTGCTGCTGGTGCCGATTGCCATCTTCCTGTCGGTGGTGCTGCCGGGCAACCGGGTCATCCTCTTCGCCGATCTGGCGGTGATCCCCTTCGTCGTGGCGCTGGCCGCACCCATCGTGCGGGGCAACGTGCTGCGCATGGTGATCATCGGCACGGTTACGCTGGGCCTCGGCTTCTACATGGCTGGCGCACTGGCCCCGCTCTTCACCAAGGCTGCGGTATCCTCCGGCTTTGCCATGCCGGAAGGCGCCTCGCAGATCACGGCCATCGGTGACGGCTTTGTCTGGCTTGTCTGGGCAACGCTGGAACTGGTCCAGGTGTTCGGCATCCTCGGACTGGTGATCCTTGCCATCTGTTCTGCCGCGGCCCTGCTCGCCCTTGTCACCAAGCGCGCCACGCTCGAGAAGCTGGCAGGCGGCGAAGACGATGCTGCCAACGGAGCGAATGCATGACGCAATCCCTTGCAGACTGCGTGGCTGAGGACGGTATCTTCCTCAAGGCGCAGGCACAGGACGCAACCTCGGTGATCGGCCTTCTGGCCGGTCACCTCAGGGCCAAGGGCCTTGTCGCAGACACCTATGTGCAGGCGGTCATCGACCGGGAAAAGGTGATGCCCACCGGCCTGCCGATGGAAGACGGGCTGGCGGTGGCGGTGCCCCACACCGATCCGCAGCATGTCATCCGCTCCGGCATTGCCATCGCCACGCTGGCGGAACCTGTTGCCTTTGCCAGCATGGATGATCCGGACAATCAGCTGGCCGTGCGGGTGGTTTTCGCGCTGGCGCTGAAGAGCAAGGATGAACAGATCGGCATGCTTCAATCCATCGGCAGACTGCTGCAGGATGGGGAGCGCATCCGCAAGCTGATGGACGCATCCGGCCCGCAGGAGGCGATGGCTCTCCTCAGCGCAGAATAACAACAGGAGGAAACTGATGGCGCAGACCAAGACCGTTCTCGTGGCATGCGGCACCGCCGTTGCCACATCCACCGTGGTGGCCAACAGCCTGGAAGAGGCCATGGCCGCCCGCGGCATCCGCATCGAGACCCGCCAGTGCAAGGCAACCGAGGTGCCCAGCCTGATCGATCAGGCCGATCTCGTCGTCTCCACCACGCCGCTGCCGCCCAACCTGCCCAAGCCCGCGATCGTCACGCTCGCCTTCCTTACTGGCATTGGCCGGGATGCGGAAATCGAGAAGATCGCCAAAATCCTCGCAGGCTGAGCGGACGCAAAGACCAGAAGACGGAACAGGACCGATGGAGACGATGAAGCGCCTGCGCGTTGGCGTCGAGGGGGGCTTGCATGCCCGCCCGGCTGCCGAACTCGTCCGCCTCGCCAAGGGCTTCGAGGCGGAGATCGTGATCGGCGCCGGGGCGCAAACCGCTCCGGCCCGCTCCTCGCTGAAGCTGTTGCTGCTTGGCGTCAAGGAAGGCGACGAGGTGGAGCTGCGCACCAGCGGCCCGGACGCCGCCGAGGCCCTGTCCGCCGTCTCCGGCTTTCTGTCAGGCGGAACGGCACATGAACCGGCGGAAGCGCTCGCATCCATAGCCAGCGAAGCAGTCCCGGTGCCTGCTGAGGAATGCGCTCCTGCCGCTGGCGCAGGGCCCGCTGGCGCCCTCAAAGGCATCGGTACGGGTGGCGGACCTGCCATCGGTCCGGTGTTCCATTTCATCCAGCCCGCGCTGCAGGCTCCGGCCGGCCCCACCCCGCCGGAAGCCCGCAGCGCAGAGCTGGAGAAAGTTGAGGGCGCCCGCGTCCGGCTGCTGCTGCAGATCCATGATGACGCCGCCCGCGCGGCATCGCCTCAAGCCCGAGACATTCTGACCGCCATTGCCAGTCTTGCCGAAGACGCAGACTGGGCCGCAGCCATTGCCGCCCGTGTGGCTGACGGACAACCGGCCATCACCGCCATTCTGACCGCCGGACGCGAGACGGCAGCCGCCCTCGCTGCCCTGCCGGACCCTTACGCCCGCGCCCGCGCCGAAGACATGGATGCGGTGGCCCGGCTGCTGGCACTTGCCGTCAACGGCCTGAAGCCGGTGTCTCTCGCCGATTGCCCGGAAGGGGCGGTCATTGTGGCCGGGGATCTGACCGCGCTGGAAATCGGCGCGGCAGATCTGCGCCGCACCGGCGGCCTCATCTGCCGCAACGGCTCGGCCACCAGTCATGCCGCCATTCTGGCGAAGGCCTTCGGCATTCCTGCCGTCTTCGGTGTGGCTGATCCGCAAGGCAAGCTAGCCGCAGCGGGGTCGGTCGCGCTGGATGGCACATCGGGGCTGGTCTACCCGGACCCGTCATCTGATGTCGCGGAGGAGTTCACGGCACGCTGCGCGCAGGCCCGCGCCGAGGCGGAGCGGCTCTCCGCGCTGCGGGATGTGGCGCCGGTCACGCGCGATGGCACACCGGTCATTGTCGCCGCCAACATCGGCTCGGTGAAGGACATTGAGCTGGCAAAGGAGCACGGCGCCATGGGCGTCGGCCTGATGCGCACCGAATTTCTGTTCCTGGGGCGCACCGCCCTGCCGGATGAGGAAGAGCAGTTTTCCACCTACCGGACCGTGCTGGAGGCTTTCCCCGGCCATCCGGTGGTGATTCGCACCCTCGACATCGGCGGCGACAAGCCGGTGCGCGGCATTTCGGTGCCGCAGGAGGAAAATCCCTTCCTCGGCCTGCGCGGCGTCCGGCTGTGTCTCGCCAATCCTGGTCTGTTCAAGGTGCAGCTGCGGGCGCTCTTACGCGCGGCCCCTTACGGCGATCTCAAGGTGATGCTGCCCATGGTCAGCGATCCGGCGGAAATCGCCAGCACCCGCGGCCTCATAACCGCGTGCGAAGCCGAGCTGACGGCAGAGGGCAGGGCTTTCGGCAGCTTTGATCTCGGCACCATGGTGGAAACGCCGGCCGCCGCGCTCATCGCCGATGATCTTGCGGCGGTGACGGCCTTCTTCTCCATCGGCACCAATGACCTCACCCAATATGTCATGGCCGCCGACCGGATGAACCCGTCCGTCGCCAGCCTCTGCCAGACGGACCATCCGGCTGTTCTGCGCGCCATCCGCATGGTCGCGGAAGCGGCACAGGCGCATGGTATCTGGTGCGGCATCTGCGGCGAGGCTGCGTCCGATGCGGGCCTGCTTCAAACCTTCCTTGATGCGGGCGTGCGCGAGCTCAGCATGGCGCCAGCCTCCATCCCCCGCATCAAGCAGGCCATCGGCGCTGCCACCCTCTCCTCCCCGCCTCAGATCCCCTGAGGTCAGACGCCACCTGCCCCGGAAGACCGCTTCCGGGGCATTTTTCTTGGCTAAGCCCGTGCGGCGCTTGAGCATCTTCAAGGCGTGATGCGTCAGCGTCGAAAGCCTTGGTATTACGGGGTTTCACTGGCAGGTGAAGCTCTCCGCCGAAGCCGGATCGCTGCCGGTGTAGCGGGCCACCTGCGGATGCGGGCAGAGCTTGCGCGTCACCTTGCCCAGCGCCGCGATGCCCTCCTTGTTGCCGTCCGTCACGGAGGCAATCACCGCACCGGGCGCTTCGCCCTTTTCCACCCAATCGGTCAGAGAGGCGAAAAAGTCGAAACCGTCTGCCGTGGGGCCACTGGCGCCGTGGGGCATGCCGGCAATCCGGTAATAGCGGATGAAGCCATCAAGCTCTGCGCCTGTATTGGCCGAAAGCCGTTCGAACCAGGCATCCGTGTCACGAATGGAGAAGACCGGATCACCCGCCCCATGGAACAGGACAATCTTGCCTCCGGCAGCCCGGAACGCAGTCAGATCCGGATTATCCGCGCCCGGCGGGGTCATGAACTCCATGGCGGATTCGGGAAACTCTTCCGTCTTCGCAAAGATCTTCGGCGCGTCCGTGTCGAAGTTGAAGGCGGCAAGATAGGCCATCAAAGCTTCGGGCGATCCTTCGACGCGGGTGGGTGGAGTAGTGAAGATCTGCGCCAGTGAAGGAGCACCCAGCGCCACGATACGCGGCAGATTGGCAAAGGCCTCCGCTTCGCTGTTGACCCGCCACATGCGCCAGTTGGACGAGGCCATGCCGGCATCCCAGACCCAGGGGGCGTAAAGCTGCTCCCCCTTGCTGTTGTGCGGCCCCTTGAGGATCGTCTGCAGCGCATCAATCTTGGGCTGGCTCAGGCAGCCGGTTTCCTGCCCGGCCTTGCAGGCAAGCGCGGAGACATCAAAGGCCTTCTGGCAGCCATCGATATCCTGCGCCAGACCATCCTTCAGGCCGTCCAGCCCGTCGCAAGCGTCCAGAATACCCCTGGCGAGAACATCCGTATCGTCCTTTGACAGGGACGTGCGGATATCACCGGAGATGGCGGCCAGTGCCTGCAGGTCGTGGGCGTGCTGCACGGCGGCCTTGGGCAGATTGAAACCGGGATAGGCAATCAGCAGCCCGTCGAAGGCATCGGGCATCCGTTCCGCAGCCACCATGGCATGGCGGCCGCCATTGGAGCTGCCAAGCCCGTAAGACCGCTGCACCGGCTGGCCGTAGAAGGCCTCGATCATCTGCAACGCCACCGGGTTGAGCCGGGCCACGGCACCATAGCCATAGTCCCTGCGTGCCTGAGGGTCGAAGCCGAAGCGCGCGCCGCCCGCAAGGCCTGCATCCTTCACCGCTGCGCCATCATGCCCTGCATCACTGGAGACGACCGCATAACCGCGGCCAAGCGCCGTCTGGCTCCTGTCGCCGCCCAGCACCTGACCAAGGGCGGGCACCACGCGGCCATCATTGCCGCCATTGAACTGATGCACAAAGCCGCCGTTCCAGTTTTCCGGCAGGCGCAGTTCAAAGGAAATGGCGTAGGTCTGACCATCCACGCCCGTGCGCTGGTCCAGCTTGCCCTGAACCACACAATGGGAAACGGGCGACATATCGGAGCGGCCAATCGCGGCATCCCTGGCAACCGCTTCGCTGCCGGTGACGTCCAGCCCCTCGATCTGGAACAGGCCCGCAGCGGCGGCGCAATCTGCCGCCGCCTGCACGTTTTCCGTGGCTGCCACAGGCAACAGCGGCGCCGCCAGCAGGCTGGCAAGCAAGGCTTGTCTGAATTTCATTCCGTCCTCCCGAAACAAAATCCGGTCTGCATCGTTTCCTGCCTGTGACTCAGCTCCTCCTGTGGTCACAGCCAGCAAGTGCAGTCCGGACGCAATCCGTATTGCAGGTGGTATGCTAACGGGCGTCCTTTTGGCTGGACAAGTCAAAACCGCACTACAGCCATACGCCCGCCACCTTGCCGGCCGTGCCGCGGCGTCCGGGTTTGCACGAACTGCCGCTGTCACACGTCCGTAGTGTCATCTGACTAAACAGGCGCCCAAGGGGCGATGATTCGAAGAGGCCTGGAATGACCCCGTCGACTGTGCTTTTCGTTTGTCCGGACAACGCCCTGCTGGGGCCGCTGGCCGAGGCGTACCTGAACAGCCTTGCGCCGCAGGGGATCCGTGCCTTTTCCGCCGGGCCCAATCCGCGCGGTGCGTTGCATCCGCTGGTGCGCCGCCTGCTGCAGGATCATGGCCTGGATGCGCAGGGCCTTGAGCCCAAGAGCTGGGACATCTTCATGCTGCCCCATGCGCCGCAGCCGGACCGCGTGGTGGCGCTGACGGACAGTGTGGCCGGCGGCCATCAGCCGGACTGGCCGGGCAACCCGCGCCGCACCCTGTGGCAGGTGGCGGCCTGCGAGGCTGACAGCCGTCCGGAAAGCCTTGCGGCCTGCAGCGAGTATTTCCGCCGCATCCGCCGCTGCATCGACCAGACGCTGGCCCAGCAGACAGCTCCCGTAGAGCGGCAGGCGCAGGAACTGCTCCTCGCATCCTGTTGAAGCCGCATGCACCTTGCCGAAACTTTCTGGTGCTAGATACCTGTTGAGCACATAGGCCGATACTTATATGCAGGCGGCCTTGGCCCGCGAAACTTCTGGCCGTGCATTGGCGCTGCATAGATGTTGCGATCAGGTGGAAGCCGTTCTTGACCGAGTATCTCAATCAGATCGTCACGTTCCTTGGGGATAACCCCGAACTGGCCGGGCTCATCTGCTTCCTGATCGCCATGGGCGAGGCGCTCTTCATTGTCGGCCTCTTCGTGCCCAGCACCGTTGTGCTGGTTGGGGCGGGCGCGCTCGCCGGGCTCGGCAAGCTCGATCCGGTGTCGATCTTCCTATGGACCACCCTCGGCGCCATTGCCGGTGATGCCATTTCCTATTGGGTCGGCTATTTCTACAAGGACCGGCTGCGCAATGTCTGGCCCCTGTCCCGCTACACCAGCATTATGGAGCGGGGCGAAGCCTTCTTCCGCCTGCATGGCGGCAAAAGCGTCTTCATCGGACGCTTCGTGCCGGGGGTGAAATCCGTTGTGCCGGGCATCGCCGGCATGGTGGGCATGGATGCCTGGTACTTCACGTTCGTCAACGTCACCTCGGCCATCGCCTGGGCCGTCTCGCACCTCGGACCCGGCTTCATTGCCGGCACGGCGCTGAGTGCCATCGGCGAGGTCAGCGGCCGTCTGGCGGTGATGCTGGGCGTGCTCTGCGTCATTCTCTTTGTCGTGATCATGCTGGGCCGCTGGCTCATCCAGATCATCATGCCGCTGTTCGCCGGCACCCATGGCGCCATCATCGGCTGGTTTGCCCGCCGTCCCGGCCCGGTCTCGCAGTGGGTGGCCCGCTCTTTCGATCCGCAGCATCCCCGCTCCACCGGCATGCTGGCATCCGCGCTCCTGCTGATCATCACCATGCCGGCCTTCTTCTGGCTGGTGACGCAGCTGACGCCGGGCGACAGCCTGACCCAGGCGGATCTGGCGATCCGCAACCTGTTCGAGAGCCTGCGCTCGCCGCTGGGTGACCGCATCCTCGTGCCCATCACCATGCTGGGCGATGGTTTTCTGCTGACCATCTTTGCGCTGCTGGTCGCAGCCTATCTGTTTGGCCGCAAGGCCTGGCGCCGGGGCACCGGTTTCCTCATCGCCGTCAGCACGACGGCGCTGTTCGTGCCGCTGATGAAGGCTCTCGTCGTGCGTGACCGGCCCAATGTCTTTGGCGACGGTGTGCACAGCTTCAGCTTTCCCTCCGGCCACACGACGGTCACCACCGTCATTTTCGGCATCATTGCCGTGCTGATCGCCCATGAGCGCTCGGCCTGGTCCAAGGCCGGCATCTTCACCATCACCGCCATCTATGTGCTGACCATGGCTTTCTCCCGGGTCTATCTCGGGGTGCACTGGACCAGCGATGTGCTGGCGGGCCTGCTGTTCGGCACCGCCATGGTCTCCGCCTTTGCCTTCGTCTTTGGCCATGTCCACAACGAAAAGGTGGGCCGGGGCGTGCTGGTGGCGATTGTCGCCAGTGCCTTCGTGGTGTTCGGCGGCTGGCACATCACACGCAACCTGCCTGCAGCGCTTGCCACCTACAGCCCCGTGCCGAACGAGCAGGTGCTTGACGAGGCGGATTGGCTCGACAGCGGCTGGACCCGCGTTGCCCCGCGCCGCGTCGGCCTCAGCGGCGATGATGAAGAGCCGTTGATCGTGCAATATGCCGGAGATCTCGGCGCCCTTGCCCGCCGGCTGGAACAGGAGGGCTGGCAAAAGGCTCCGGCCTGGACCGTAAGATCTGCGGCCGGGTTCATTGAAGGCCAGACGAGCGCGGAGGTTCTGCCCGCCCTGCCGCGGACCCATTATGGACGCTATGCCGCCCTGGTGATGATCCGCAACAGCCATGCGCCGGACAAGAAGGACGATATCCGTCAGGTGCTGCGCCTGTGGCCCACAAGCTTCGTCATCGGGAGCGGAGAGGACGTCAGCCCCCTCTATGCGGGCGGCATCATTTCGGAAGAGATCCTGCATCCTCTGGGAGAATTCTCCGCCCCCAAGACGGAACAGGCCGCCCCGCCGGCGGACCGCAATCCCTTCCTTCTGTTGCCGGGCGCGACGGAGCGCCAGCGCCCGGATGGATCGGCGGTGACCCTGGTCCCTGCCCCGCCACCGGCGGCTCGATAGTTTCACTTAATTGAAAATACGTCTTGGCATGGCCCGCTTAGTTTCCTATGTATGAAACAAGTGGCCGTTTCCGGCCACCTTCAGGCATATGAAGAGAGGGTCAGAATGCCAACCGAATTCACGCCGCTCCTGTCGCTGGCAGGGGGCGCACTCATCGGCCTTGCCGCCGTTGCCCTGATGGCCGTTCATGGCCGCATTGCCGGGATCACCGGCATTCTGGGCGGGTTTCTGCCGGGTTCGGGCGAAAGTGACCGCGGCTGGCGCATGGCCTTCATCGCCGGCATGATCGCCGCTCCCCTCACCGTCATGGCCGCGACCGGCAGCATGCCGCAGATCGCTGTGCCGGTTTCCACACTTGCGCTGGTGGCCGGCGGATTTCTGGTTGGCATCGGCGCCACCTTCGGCTCCGGCTGCACCAGCGGCCACGGGGTCTGCGGCCTGTCGCGCCTCTCCGCCCGCTCCATCGCCGCCACGCTCACCTTCATGGCCACCGGCGCGGTGACCGTCTTCCTTGTCCGTCACGTTTTCGGAGGCTGAGACCCATGCGTATTCTCTCTGCCTTTGCGATCGGCGTTGTCTTTGGCCTCGGCATCCTGCTGTCGGGCATGGCCAATCCGGCCAAGGTTTTGAATTTCTTCGATATTGCCGGAACCTGGGACCCCAGCCTCGCCTTTGTCATGGGCGGCGCCCTCGCCGTGACAGCCGCCGGCTACCAGATCCTCTTCCGCAAGGGCGGCGCGCCGCTGCTCGCCCCGCGCTATCTCGTGCCCACCCGCAAAGATATCGATCCGAAGCTCATCGGCGGCGCGGCCGTCTTTGGCATCGGCTGGGGCCTGTCCGGTTTCTGCCCCGGCGGGCTTGTGCCCGCGCTCGGGCTTGGCCAGAGTGAACCGTGGATCGCCTTTGCGGCCGTCGTCGCGGGCATGCTGGCTGCCCGGGCCATCGGCATGCTGCAGGCGCAGCAGAAACCGGCGCGTCCGAAGCTCGCATCCGGCGAATGACCTGACCCCTCAGGAGAAACACCATGAGCACGCAGTCCTATCCGGTTGACATGACGGTGACCCCCGAGGTCACCGCCTTCTTTGATCCGCTGACCAACACCATCAGCTATGTGGTGAAGGATCCGGCCTCGGAGGCCTGCGCCATCATCGACAGCGTCATGGACATCGACTATGCCGCCGGACGGATCAGCTATGTCTCGGCGGACCAGATCATCCGCTTCGTCGAGGAGAACGGCCTCAGGGTGGAATGGCTGATCGAGACCCATGTGCACGCCGACCACCTGTCTGCCGCGCCCTATATCCAGGGCAAGCTGGGCGGCAATCTGGGCATCGGCAGCCAGATCACTGTGGTGCAGGAAACCTTCGGCAAGATCTTCAACGAGGGCACGGAGTTCCAGCGCGACGGCAGCCAGTTTGACCGGCTGTTCGAGGATGGGGACACCTATCAGGTGGGCAGCATGACCTGCTTTGCCATCTACACCCCCGGCCATACGCCTGCCTGCATGACCCATGTGATGGGCGATGCCGCCTTCGTCGGCGACACCCTGTTCATGCCCGATGGCGGCTCCGCCCGCGCCGATTTTCCCGGCGGGGATGCCGGCACGCTTTACGATTCCATCCAGAAGGTGCTCGCCCTGCCGGACGACATGCGCCTCTTCATGTGCCACGACTACGGCCCCAATGGCCGAGACATCCAGTGGGAGACCACGGTGGGCGAGGAAAAGGCGCATAACATCCACGTGGGCGGCGGCAAGACCCGCGAGGAATTCATCGCCTTCCGCACGGCGCGCGATGCCGAACTCGACATGCCGAAGCTGATCATCCCCTCGCTGCAGGTCAACATGCGCGCCGGTCAGCTTCCCCCCGCCGATGACAGCGGCAAGACCTTCCTCAAGGTTCCGGTCAACGGGCTTTAAGGAGCGTTTGCGGTCAAAGCGTCAGGAATGAATGCAAGTCTTGATCACAGTGCGGAACGATCCTGAAGGCGTGTTTCATGGCAGGGCTTCACCGCCCCCCGCCCCCTGGTGGGGCGGGGTGAGGGGCGGGGGGCGCAGACACTCAGCCCGGCACGAGTTCAGTGGGTCACCCTACGGCAGCTCTTTTGCAACTAGATCAGACGTGGCTCTAAATTGCTGTCTCACAGCCCCCCACCCCTCACCCCTCCCCACCTTGGGGGAGGGGGGCGGAGACTCTGTGCCAGCAAAAGACATGTTCTTCGTTTTCTCCCTCCAGCGAGCCCCCAATGAACCGGCTTCAGCGCTATCTTCCGATCCTCGACTGGGGCCGTACCTATGACCGGGCGGCCGCCACCAATGATCTCATCGCCGCCGTGATCGTGACGATCATGCTGATCCCGCAGTCGCTGGCCTATGCCCTGCTGGCGGGGCTGCCGGCAGAGGTCGGGCTCTATGCCTCCATCCTGCCGCTGGTGGCCTATGCCATCTTCGGCACCAGCCGGGCGCTGGCGGTGGGGCCGGTGGCGGTGGTGTCGCTGATGACGGCTTCTGCCGTGGGCGAACTGACGGCGCAGGGCACGGCGGAATATCTGGGCGCGGCCATTGCGCTTGCCTTCCTCTCCGGGCTCATTCTCATCGTCATGGGCCTGTTCCGCCTCGGTTTTCTCGCCAATCTCCTGTCCCATCCGGTGATCTCCGGCTTCATCACCGCCTCGGGCCTGCTGATTGCTGCCAGCCAGCTGAAACACATTCTCGGCGTGCCGGGCGGCGGCACCACGCTGGTGGAAATCACCTCGTCTCTGGCCGCCAGTCTTGACCAGATCAATCTCATCACGCTTGCCATCGGCATCCCGGCCATCGGCTTCCTGTTCTGGGTGCGCAAGGGGCTGAAACCGCTTTTGATCCGCGCTGGACTGAAGCCAAGGCTCGCGGACAGCATCGCCAAGGCGGGCCCCGTGGCTGCTGTCGCCGTGACGACCTTGCTTGCTGCCGCCTTCAATCTCGGTGATGCGGGGGTGAAGCTTGTCGGCCATATTCCGGGCGGGTTGCCCACGCCTGTGCTGCCGCCCTTTGATGCGAAGCTGTGGCTGGACCTTCTGGGCCCTGCCCTGCTCATTTCCGTCATCGGCTTTGTGGAATCGGTGTCCGTGGCGCAGACGCTGGCGGCCAAGAAGCGCCAGCGCATCCTGCCGGATCAGGAGCTGATCGGCCTTGGCGCCTCCAATGTGGCCTCGGCCATTTCGGGCGGCTATCCGGTGACCGGCGGCTTTGCCCGCTCGGTCGTCAATTTCGATGCAGGCGCCGAAACCCCGGCGGCAGGCGCCTATACCGCCGTGGGCATTGCGCTGGCCACCCTGTTCCTGACGCCGCTTCTCGCCAATTTGCCCCAGGCAACCCTTGCCGCCACCATCATCGTCGCCGTGCTGTCGCTGGTGGATTTTCCGGCCCTGCGCCGCACCTTCATCTATTCGCGCAGCGACTTTGCCGCCATGGCCGCCACCATTCTCGTCACCCTGCTGGTGGGGGTGGAAACGGGCGTCACCACGGGCGTCATCCTGTCGGTGCTGCTCTATCTGTTCCGCACCAGCCGCCCGCATATGGCTGTCGTCGGCATCGTGCCGGGCACGGAGCACTTCCGCAATGTGCGCCGCCACAAGGTGGTGACCGGCAGCACGGTGCTGACCCTCCGCGTCGATGAGAGTCTTTACTTCGCCAACAGCCGCTATCTGGAAGACCGCATTCTGGAACTGGTGGCCGAGCACCCGGCGATCCGCCACGTGGTTCTGATGTGCACCGCCGTCAACGTGATCGACGCCAGCGCCTTCGAGAGCCTTGAGGAACTGAACCGGCGGCTGAAGGATTCCGGCGTCACCTTCCACCTGTCGGAGGTGAAGGGCCCGGTGATGGACCGGCTGAACCGCACCGATTTCACCCATCATCTCACGGGGCAGGTGTTCCTCACCCAATATGACGCCCTGTGCAGCCTCGACCCCGAAACCGCCCACGTCTCCGAATCCCGCCATCCCAAACGCCGCGCCATGAGCACGCTGTGGGACGGGCCGGAGATTTGAGGGAGGGGGAGCTCAACCCTCAGCTTTTCCATCGTCACCCCGGACGAAGCGCAGCGGAGATCCGGGGCCGGTGAGCCACGGTTTCCCGGTTATGCTTCTGGGACAACCAACTTGTACCCCGGCTCACCGGTCCCGGCCCGGGGGCCGGGATGACGATGGAGGGGCTGCGGATTCGCCGGCAAGCTGCTATGGCGCCTTGTCTGCCCCAAGCCACCTTTCACTTGCCTTCCGCACTTCACCCAAGCAAGGGTCGCGGCCATGGAACAGATGCCTCAGCCCATACCCGCAGAAGCACCGCCCGAGGCGAGCCTCCGGCAGCGGTTCGTATCCGGCCCGCAGAGCGGCGGGAGCGGCATTCTGGCCGTCGTCTATTCACAGGTGCGCGTGCCCGAAGGCCGGTTCGGGCTGGAGCGGCTGTTCATGGACACGCGCCATGCCTGCCTCTTCCTCAATGACCTGCGCTGGCGCTGGTATGAGGGGCAGACGGCGGCCATCGACGCGGCGATTGACGCCGCTGTGGCCGAGGCGAAACCCTCGCGCATCATCCACTATGGCTCGTCCATGGGCGGCCATGCGGCGCTGGCGGCGGGCTTGCGCCGGGGAGATGGCGAGGTGCACAGCTTCGGGCCGGAGCTGGAGCCCGGACGGCCCGGCACCCAGAGCGCCGGTTACGGCCTGCCCCACCCCGGCACGGCTGCTCAGGCGCTGACGCTTGCACCGGAGTTCGCAAGGCTTGAGACCCCGCCCGCCCATCCGCTGCATCTCTACTTCGGCCATTTCGATGCTGCCGATGCCGCAGGCGCGGCGCGGGTGCTGAGCCGCAAGGCGGAAGTCCCGGCGATGGCCGGCATCCACGTGCATGAACTGGCCTCCTGCCACGCCAGCCATGACCACCTCTATGCGCTGAACGTGATCCGCAAGATCATCCGCACCTTCGAGCGCGATCCGGCGGCGGAACTGGCCGCCCGCGATCTGCTGCAGCCCCTGCCGCCCGTGTTCCATGCCGGCTTCTCGCAGGCCGCCGAACTGCTGGCGCAAGGCCTCGTGCCGGAGGAAGCAGATCTTCTGCATCTGGCAGGCCTTGCCCCTGATCACATTGGCCTGCTGCGCCTCAGGGCGGATGCGGCCGCCGCGTGCGGAAATCTGGAATCCGCCCTTGCCCTGATGACACAGGCCGAAGCACAGATTGCCAGCCACCCCGGCCTTGCCGCCCTGCCCAAGCGCTGGCGCAAGGACCTGACGCTTGCCCGCATCCGCTGGATGGCGGACCTCGGAAGACAGGCGGCAGCGGCGGATCTGCTGAGGTCTCTCGCCGCGCAGATGCCCCATGACGCAAAGGTTCTGGCACTGGCGGGAGAGCTTGGCATCAACCTGCCGGAAAGCTGAAATGCAGGGACAGCTCTTGCATTTTTCGAACAAATGCGGAACATTTGCAGGATGAACCCGCTGGATCTTGCTCATACCAACCGCATTGCCCTTGATGACCCGCTGACGGACGGGCGCCAGTCCGAAACGGCGCTCAAGGTCTGGCGCGGGGCGGCCCGGCTCATGCGCCTGCAGGGCTTTGCCTGCCTGCCCGAGCTGACGCTGGCCTCCGGGCGGCGGGCGGATCTGATCGCACTGGGCCCGAAGCACGAGATCATCATCATCGAGGTGAAATCCTCCATCGCGGATTTGCGCGCGGACAGCAAATGGCCGGACTACCGCGCCCATTGCGACCGGCTCTATTTCGCCACCCATGTGGATGTGCCGTCAGAGATCTTCCCGGAAGAAGCCGGACTGATCCTGTCCGATGGCTATGCCGCCGATATCCTGCGCGAGGCCCCGCACCATCCGCTGGCGGCCGCGACGCGCAAGGCCGTGACCTCTCGCTTTGCCCGTCAGGCCGCCCTGCGCCTGCATGACCTCCTGGACCCGGACGCAAGGGCCATTGCCAGCGTGCTCTGATCCTTGGCGCGGGGGCTGGCGTAAGAGGGAAAATCTCCACGCGAACCACGCCCTTGCCAGACCCCGTCATGCCACCAGCACCTGCCACGGCCCCTACATCCTCCTCCTCGCTCGGCCTGCAGGTTGTCTGGTTCAAGCGGGACCTGCGCGCCTTTGATCATCAGCCCCTGTTCGAGGCCGCCCGCCTTGGGCCGGTGCTGCCGCTCTATATCGTGGAGCCGGGGCTGTGGGCGCAGCCGGACATGTCCGGCCGCCAGTTCGCCTTTCTGCGCGAATGCCTTGAAGAACTGCGGGAGGCGCTCGCCCGGCTGGGCCAGCCGCTGATCATCCGCACGGGCGAGGCCGTGCCGGTGCTTTCCGCGCTGCACCGGGCGCGGGGCATTGCCGCCCTGTGGTCGCATGAGGAAACCGGGAATCTGTGGACCTTCCGCCGCGACCTGGCGGTGAAGGCCTTTGTACGGGCCGAAGGCATCCCATGGCACGAGCCGCGCCAGACCGGCGTGGTGCGCCGTCTGGCGAGCCGCAACGGCTGGGCCGCGCGCTGGGACCATGACATGCGCAAGCCCCTGCTGCCGGAACCCCTGCTCACTCCGCTTTCCAGCCTTGGCCACACCATTGATCCCGGCCCCCTGCCCCCGGCGGGCGGTCCTGGCCTCGCGCCGGACCTTTGCCCCCAGCGCCAGCCCGGCGGGCGCAAGGCGGGCCTTGCCTGTCTTGAGAGCTTCCTTCACCGGCGTGGCAAGACCTACAGATCCGGCATGTCGAGCCCCGTCTCCGGCTTCGATGCCTGTTCGCGCCTCTCGCCGCATATCGCCTTCGGCACGCTTTCCTTGCGTGAGATTACGCAGCGGGCGGAAGACCGGCTGAACCAGCTGGTTCTTGCGGGGGATGCGCCGGGTGCGGCCACTTGGCGCGGTGCCGTAAGTTCCTTTCTCGCCCGGCTGCACTGGCACTGCCACTTCATGCAGAAGCTGGAGGATGCGCCGCGCATCGAGGTCAGCAACCTGCATCTTGCCCATGACGGCCTGCGCCCGCGTGAGCCGGACCGGGCGCGGCTGGAGGCCTGGATGAAGGGCGAAACCGGCCTGCCCTTTGTGGATGCCACCATGCGGGCGCTCCTCACCACCGGCTGGATGAACTTCCGCATGCGCGCCATGCTGATGGCCGTCTCCAGCTATCACCTGTGGCTGGACTGGCGCACGCCGGGGGAGCATCTTGCGCGTTGTTTCACCGATTATGAGCCCGGCATCCACTGGCCTCAGGTGCAGATGCAGTCCGGCACCACGGGCATCAACACCATCCGCATCTACAATCCGGTGAAGCAGGGCATCGATCAGGACCCGGATGGCCGCTTCATCCGCCGCTGGGTGCCGGAGCTGCGCGCCATTCCGGACGCTTTCCTGCACGAGCCCTGGAAGGCCCCCAACGCGGGCGCCGTGCTGGACAAGGCCTATCCGCTGCCGGTGGTGGATCATGTGGCGGCAGCCCGGGCGGCGCGGGACAAGGTCTGGTCTCTGCGCAAGGACCGCGACTTTCACAAGGCGGCTGACACCATTCAGGAGCGGCATGGCAGCCGCAAGGCCGGCATCACCCGGCGCGGGCGGGAAGGCGGAGCAAGGCGAAAGCGCCCGGCAGACACCACTGCCCAGCTCAGCTTCGGCCTGTTGCTGCCGGAGGAGAAGGGCAAGGGCAGACCATGAAGATGCGCAAGAAATCCGATCTGCCGGTCAAGACCTGCCGCACCTGCGCAAGGCCCTTCACCTGGCGGCGCAAATGGGCCCGTGACTGGGACAACGTCCTCTATTGCTCGGACCGCTGCCGGGGCGCACGCAAAGGCGGAGGCCCGCTGGCTGAAGATCCGGAGGAAGAGGCGCAAAGTTCCTCCCGCAGGCGCTAGAGGCTGCCGTCTCCGGCTTCAGACGCAAAACCAGCGCGAGACTTCAGGCCAGCCCGTCCGGCCGGAAGGCGTCCACCACATGTTCGGGCCAGCGGAAGGGCACGACCAGAACCAGATCGAACCGCAGCGTCTGCGCGGCAAGATGCGGATGGTGCAGCAGATAGATCTGCGCGGCACGGATGATGCGGTTGCGGGCAGTGGGTGTGACGGCCTCCAGCGCCGCGGTGCGGGTGCGCCGTGCCTTCACCTCGACAAAAGCCACCACATCGCCCCGTTCGGCAATGAGATCCACCTCACCGGTCGAGGCCTTGAAGCGGCGCTCCAGAATGCGCCAGCCGCGCAGGCGCAGCGACAGGGCGGCGAGGCTCTCGGCCAGATGACCCAGCCGGTAGGCTTTCCGCCGCATCTGCCGCCGCCCCCGTTCCGTCATGATCCGGCCTCTTCCCCATCAGCCCCGGCGGCTGCCTTCAGCGCCAGCGCCAGCTTGTAAACCTCGTTCCGGTCCAGCCCCGTGCGCTTCGCCACGTCTTTGGCGGCGGCGGCAACGGGCATGCCGGCAAGGGCCTCGGTGAGCAGCGCTTCCACATCGGCGGCGTCTTCCTCGTGAGCCTGCACCTCCGGCGGGCCGATGAGAACGACAATCTCGCCCTTGGGCGGGTTTTGCTCATAGAAAGCCGCCAGTTCCGGCAGTGTGCCGCGCTGGAAGGTTTCGAACTTCTTCGTCAGCTCGCGGGCGACCACCGCAGCCCTGCCGCCCAGCACCTCAGCCATGGCGGCGAGAGAGGCGGCCAGCCGGTGGGGCGATTCGAAAAAGGCAAGGGTGGCCGGAATGGCCGCCAGCTCCGCCAGCCGGCGGCTGCGCTGACCCGCCTTCTGCGGCAGGAAGCCCGCAAAAAGCAGCGTATCGCTCGGCAGGCCGGAGGCGACCAGCGCGGCAAGCGGCGCAGAGGCACCGGGAATGGGGATGACCCGGTAGCCGGCTTCCAGCACATCGCGCACCAGCCGGTATCCCGGATCCGAGACCAGCGGCGTGCCGGCATCGGAGACCAGCGCCACCACCTTGCCTTCGGCCAGCGCCGCCAGCAGCCGCGGGCGCTGCCGCTCCGCATTGTGCTCGTGATAGGGCAGCAGCGGTGCCCGCAGGCCGAAGCGCTGGGCCAGCGTTGCCGTGACGCGCGTATCCTCGCAGGCAATCACATCTGCGCCAGCCAGCGTTTCCAGCGCGCGCAAGGTAATGTCACCAAGATTGCCGATCGGCGTCGAGACGACATAGAGCGCGGCCTCCTGCCGGGGCGCCTCGACCACCTGTCCAGCAACGAAATAACGCCGTTCTGGCGGGGCTTCAGCCATCGTCATGTCAAAACTCCGGGCAACAACAGCTTGAGGGCTGTCCAACATATGATCCAGTCTCGTGAAACTGGACAGGAACGTTCTGAATTCGTAAAGGTTTTTGAACGCGGACGCGAGGAGGCCATAGTGCAAAACACGATTGAAGCCGCCAAGGGCATGAAAACAGCATCCCCACAGGCGTCCGGACGCGGCTTTCTGCGCCGGAGCCGGCTTCGGTTTGCCGCTCTTGCCGGGGCGCTCGGCTTTCTGGCGGGCTGCATGCCCTCCACCATGGGGCCGGTGCAGGATGGCTCCTCCTTCCCTGCCACCCCGGCCGCGCCCACAGTGGCAGGCGAGATGATTGGCGACGGATCGATTCGCGTCGGCCTGCTGCTGCCGCTCAGCGGCGGCGGTTCTGCCTCCTCCATCGCCACCACCTTCAAGAATGCCGCACAGCTGGCGATCAGCGATTTTCAGGGCTCCAACATCCAGCTTCTGGTGAAGGACACGCAAGGCACGGCGGAAGGCGGGCGCGCGGCGGCCGAAGCGGCCATGTCGGAAGGGGCGGAACTGCTGCTCGGGCCGGTCTTTGCTCCCGCCGTCACTGGCGCTGCCAATGCGGCGCGCAATGCCGGCATCCCGATCGTCGCCTTCTCCAGCGACACGGCTGTTGCAGCCCCCGGCGTCTATCTGCTCAGCTTCCTGCCTGCCGGAGACGTGCGCCGGATCATCGGTTATGCCGCGCAGCAGAACCGCAAGTCCTTTGCCGCCCTGTTGCCGGACGATGCCTATGGCGCTGTCGCCGAAGCGGCCTTCCGTCAGGAAGTGGGCCGTGTGGGTGGGCGCATCGTCGCCATCCAGCGCTACAAGCTGACGGGCAGCGACACCTCGGATCTGGCGGCCAAGGCGCAGCAGCTGGCTCCGAACCTGCCTCAGATCGACGCACTGTTTGTGCCTGCGGGCGGCGGTGTCGCACCTTTCGTGGTACAGACGCTGGTGCAGCAGGGCGCGAACCTTGGCACGGTCAAGCTGCTCGGCAGCGGCCAGTGGGAAACCCAGCAGGTGACCAACAGCCCGATGATGGCCGGCGCCTGGTTCCCCGGCCCGGAAAAAAGCGGCTTTGATGCGCTGGCCAGCCGCTATCAGGCGGCCTATGGCAGCCCGCCGCCGCGCAACGCCTCGCTCGCCTATGACGGCACCATCCTTGCCGCCGGGCTCGTGCGCTCCGCCGGGCCCCAGCGCTTTGCCACGCAGACGCTGACCAACCGCGACGGCTTCCTCGGCATCGACGGCGTGTTCCGCTTTCTGCCGAACGGCCAGAACGAGCGTGGCCTCGCGGTCTATGAAATCACCGGTTCGGGCGTGAAGCCTGTCTCCCCGGCCCCGCGCGATTTCCGCAGCCCCAGCTGAGAAAGCCCATCATGACCGGCGGAAAACGGGTTCTCCTGATCATCGGCGGCGGCATCGCTGCCTACAAGTCGCTGGACCTGATCCGCCGCCTGCGCGAGCGCGGCGTGAAGGTGAAGGTGGTGATGACAGCCGCCGCGCAGCAGTTCATCACCCCGCTGGCCGCCGGGGCGCTGACGGCTGAAAAGGTCTACACCGACCTCTTCGACCGGGAGGCGGAACAGGATGTCGGCCACATCCGCCTTGCCCGCGACACCGGTCTCATCATCGTGGCGCCAGCCACGGCGGACCTGATGGCCAAGATGGCGCAGGGCCTTGCCGGGGATCTCGCCAGCACCGTGCTTCTGGCCACCAACCGGCCCGTGCTGGTGGCCCCGGCGATGAACCCGGCCATGTGGGCCCACCCGGCGACGCAGCGCAATGTGGCCACTCTCAAGACCGATGGCATTGCCTTCATTGGCCCGGAGAGCGGCGAAATGGCCGAAAGCGGCGAGGCAGGCCTTGGCCGCATGGCCGAGCCGCTGGCCATTGCCGAAAGGGCGCTTGAGCTTCTGGAAGCCGGCAGCCCGCTGCAAGCGGGACCGCTCAGCGGAAAGCATGTGGTCATCACCTCCGGGCCGACCCACGAGCCGATTGATCCGGTGCGCTACATCGCCAACCGTTCGTCCGGCAAGCAGGGCCATGCCATTGCCGCCGCAGCCGCAGAGGCAGGCGCGCGGGTGACGCTCATTTCCGGCCCCGTCACCCTGCCCGATCCGGCCGGCGTCACGGTCATCCCTGTAGAAACGGCCAAGGAGATGCTCGCGGCTGTCGAAGCGGCCCTGCCCGCCGACGTGGCCATCATGGCCGCCGCTGTCGCCGACTGGCGCGTGGCGCAGGAAGGCAGCGAGAAGATCAAGAAGGACGGCTCCGGCCAGCCCCCTGCCCTCGCGCTGGTCGAGAACCCGGACATCCTGTCCACAGTCGGGCACCTTGCCGGCAACCGGCCGAAGCTCGTCGTCGGCTTTGCCGCCGAAACCCAGAACCTCATCGCCAATGCGCAAGGCAAGCTGCAGCGCAAGGCCGCCGACTGGATCGTCGCCAATGACGTCAGCCCGGCAACGGGCGTCATGGGCGGAGATGCCAACACGGTGCGCATCGTCACCCATGACGGCATCGAGGACTGGCCGACCCTCGGCAAAACCGAAGTCGCCCGGCGGCTTGTGGCACGGATCGCGGCGGCGCTGGAAACCGCTGAGGGCTGAGATCAGCCGGCGCGGATGCGGTCGCCGCTGCCCGATCCTCTGATGGTTTTGAAGATGTAGCGGAAATAGGCGGAAAGGCTCAGGTCCTTCAGCATCCGCGCGTCGGTTTCCGCCAGCAGCTGCGGCGTGGACATGTCGATATCGTTGATCTGGGCGAGCCCTGTGATACCCGGCCGCGCGTCAAAGACGCCGCGCGCCGCGCGTTCAGTGATCAGTTCTGTCTGGTTGAACAGGCAGGGGCGCGGGCCGACAAGGCTCATCTCCCCCTTCAGCACGTTCCAGAGCTGCGGCAGCTCATCTAGCTTTGTGCGCCGCAAAAAATGCCCCAGCTTCGTCACCGCACGCGGATCGGCCTGATGGGTGGCCACGGAGGCCGTATCCGGCCGCATGGTGCGGAACTTGACGAGGATAAACGGCCTCTGCCCCCGCCCGACCCGCTCCTGGCGGAACAGCGGCGAGCCCGTGTCAAACCAGCCCACCACACAGAGAACAGCCAGAAACGGCAAGCCACAGAGCAGCCCGAGCGCGGACAGGATCACATCAAAAGCACGAATCATGCTGCACCATAGTCCCAGCAAAACGAATTGCGAAAGCCGGAGATATCAGCAACGGCATCTTCCGCAAGGAAGCAAGAGGGCTATAGCAGCTCCGGTGCGCGATAGTCACCGGAAGCCCATCCTGCCCATGAGCGGAAAGAGCCTGATACCAAATCCAGATGAGCTTGGCTCATCGGGATTTGGTCAAGCCCATGTGGCACATGAGCCGTTTCAAGGCGTGATGCGTCAGCGTCGGAAGACTAGGCATGAGATGACGCCTTTTCGCCCTATTGGCCTGTGACCAGTTTGCGCCGGTGTCCCGAAGGGAGACCATTCGCAGGTGGCTGGACATTTTGCATTTGGATGGGCCCAGCCATTTGGTTACAAGCTGGAGGTGCGGATAGCCGCACAGAGTTCAGCGATCCAACCACATTCGACGCAGGCCCGACATTGAACCGCGACCCCAACCAGATCCAAGTCATTGATGCCGTCGAGATCAAACCTGGGCTCGGTCTATCTGAGGCTTACCGCTTCAGATACCTGATGTACTGGCTGGCCTGGCGCGACATTAAAGTCAGGTATTCCCAAGCATATATGGGAATATTCTGGGCACTTCTTCAGCCCCTTGCAACGGTTGCCATCCTGTCTGTTGTTCTTGGTTTCCTGGCCCGTGTGCCGTCAGACGGCGTTCCTTACAGCGTTTTTGTGGTCTGCGGCATCGTTACATGGACGATTTTTTCCAGTGCACTGAACAACGTCTCAAATGGTCTTCGTACCAATGGTGCGCTTCTTTCGAAGATATACTGCTCACGGCTTTCTGTTGTTTTAAGCACAATGGGAACGCCTCTATTTGATTCGATATTTCTTTTTTCTTCAATTGTAATAATTGTGTTGGTGCAAACTCATGCACTCTCGCCTCTGACGCTGCTGGCAATTCCGTTCCTTCTATGGGCCCTGGTTCTGGGGGCGGGGATTGGCTTGCTCTTTTCGGCCTTGTCGATCCACTACAAGGACGTGCCCATGGTGATCCCGATCATCCTGCAGATCGGCATGTTTGCATCTCCGGTCATCTATCCGCCAAGTCTGGTTCCCGACCGCTTCCTCTTCCTGCTCCATCTTAATCCTGTGGCAACGATCATCAGTGGCGTCCGCTGGACCATCTATGGTGCGCCTCCTCCGGACATGCATGCGCTTGCAACATCAGGAGCCGTGTCTGTTGCGATTGTGCTGTGGGCGCTCTACTACTTCAACGAAGTGCAGCGCGCCTATACCGACAAGATGTAAGCCCAGAATGCGAATGAAAGTCAGGCAAGACCAGTGAGCGAACCAGTCATCAAAATTCAGGGCCTGTCGAAACGCTTTGTGCTTGGCCAGACGCCGACGCCTGCGAGCCGCATCAGGAATTCTCTCCGCAGCCTGTTCGGTAAGAAGCCGCAGGAGGCGCAGCCTGCGCTCGCACGGCAGGAGTTTTGGGCGCTAAAGGACATCAATCTGACCGTGAACAAGGGCGATGTGATCGGCATCGTCGGCAGGAACGGCGCCGGGAAATCAACGCTCCTGAAGATCCTTGCTCAGATAACCGCGCCGACGCGCGGCCGCATCGAGATCAAGGGCCGCATCGGCTCCATTCTCGAAATCGGCACAGGCTTCAGTCCTGACCTGACGGGGCGCCAGAACATCACGCTCAGCGCGGCAATTCTAGGCATGCACGAGCACGAGATCCGCAAGAAGATGGACGAGATCATCGACTTTGCAGGGGTCGGGCGGTTCATCGACGTGCCTGTGAAGTTCTACTCCTCGGGCATGTATGCGCGCCTCGCCTTTTCCGTCGTTGCACATCTGGAACACGAAACACTGCTTATCGACGAAGTTCTTGCCGTTGGGGATGCCGAGTTCCAGAAGAAATGCGTCGGAAAGCTGCATGGGGAGGCGAGCAGCGGGCGGACGGTTTTGTTTGTCAGCCACAGCATGGCCTCGGTTTCCAGCCTGTGCAACAGAGCTATTTTGCTGGCTGACGGGCAGATCACCCATGATGGATCCACCGATGACATCGTCGATGCCTATCTCGAGAAGGTTTCTTCTCTCGATTCCATGGTCGACTTTGAAAATCCCGAGAGCGCTCCCGGCAACGAGACATTCCGCCTAAAAAAAGTTGTCATCCGCGGCGAGGATAACAGCGAACGTTACAGGCTGAAGAACAGTGAAGACATTCACATCGACATTGACTACTGGAACGTGCGCGACAGAGCCAAGATTGGTGCAACCGTGGCCATTCTCAATTCTGCAGGCGTCTGCGTATTTGGATCATTGAGCAATCACGAGCCCAACTGGCACGGCAAGCCCCGGCCGCTGGGTGCTTACCGGAGCACGGTGACAATCCCCAAGCACCTAATGCGGGAGGGCAGATATACGCTGGTTGTTCTCTTGTGGAGTGACAGCTACACAGATCAACGCCGATTCGACAATGTAGCCGAATTTGAAGTTACCGATTCCGGTGTTTTGCGCGGTGATTATTTTGGCGGCTGGGAAGGATACATCCTTCCGAAGCTGGACTGGACCTGCTCAAAACTGGATTGATAATCGCGAAGATTTGCGCTCTTGTCTAAGGACATAACCGGAGGAAGCAGTATAACGATGTCACAAACAAAAATTTTCACTGTGACCGGTGGGGCGGGCTTCATTGGAAAGCACTTTGTGAAGCGCCTTCTGGACGATGGCCACTACGTGACCAATATCGATGTCATGAACTATGCTGCAGACCGTAAGGTTGCGCAGGAGTTTCTTGATTACGAAAAGTACCGGCACGTTGAAGAAGACATATCAAACCTGCGTCATCTCCAGGAATGCGATTATCTGGTTAACTTTGCTGCCGAATCCCATGTCGACAATTCGATTGCGAGCAGCAGGGAGTTCTGTTTCAGCAATTTCATCGGTACCCATCGCCTGCTCGAACTGACGCGGGCCAAAGGCCCGGATGACCGTCCCCATTTCCTCCAGATCAGCACCGACGAAGTTTACGGTGACATCAAGGAAGGGACGCATTCGGAAGATGACATTCTGAAGCCGTCAAATCCCTACTCGGCGACAAAAGCTGCCGCGGACATGCTGGTTCATGGCTGGGCACGCACTTACGGGATTCGCTACAACATCATCCGTATGACCAACAACTACGGCAAGCATCAGTATCCTGAGAAACTGATCCCCAAGTCGGCAGGGCGGATGCTGCGCGGAAAACCCGCGCTACTTCAAGGAAATGGCACCTACTACCGCAATTGGTTGCATGCGGAAGACAGTGTGGACGCCATCCTCACCGTCATCGACAAGGGCGAGGCCAACCGCATTTACAATGTGTGCGGCAATGCCGAACTTCAGAATATTGAAGTGGTGCGCAAGATCGCCGCGATCATAGGCATCGAGGAGAGCAAGGCGTATAAGTTCGTCGCCGACCGGGTTGGTCAGGATGTTCGCTACAGCCTCGACAGTTCAGCGCTGCATGCCCTCGGCTGGGTGCCGCGGCGCAACTTTGACGAAGAACTCCGCAAGATTATTGAGGCGGTTGATTTTCACCGCTTTGTCTGAAGGCACCAAAGGAAAAGATCAATGAACACAGAAAATTACCCTGTCATCGAGCTTCCCGAAGGCTTTTCTGACGATCGCGGCGTCATTCAGCCTCTGGTTGACGGTGGCTTCGCCGCAGTTCAGGTTATTACTTCAAAGAAAGATACTGTTCGGGCGAATCATTATCATAAGAAAGACTCCCACTACATGTATATTGTGAGTGGTGTCATGCGTTACTTCCACAGGCCCGTAGGCGAAACCGGCGCACCGGACTATGTCGACCTGAAGGCCGGCCAGCTGGTGCATACGCCGGCAATGGTCGAGCACGCCGCGCTTTTCCTGGAGGACTGCACCTTCCTCAACATCACATCCGAGAAACGCGACCAGGCGACCTACGAGGACGACATTGTCCGCGTCAACCTTTATCCGGGAACGTGAGATGACGGGTGGAGCTATCTTCTCGGAAGAACAAAACTGCCGTCTTTGCGGCTCCGGCGCGCTTACGGATGTTGTCCGGCTGACGGCCACACCGCCTGCGAACAATCTGATCACTGCAGAACACCTGGGTGATCAGGTCCTGCGGATTCCGCTCACTGTTTGCCGCTGTGGCAGCTGTACCCACATTCAGCTGCGCCACACGGTAGATTCCTCGCTGCTTTTTTCCAGCTATCTCTACACCTCGCGAACCTCGCAGGTGATGCTGGATCACCTCGCAGCGCAGGCTGCTTCCATCGCCAGCCGGCATGCTGACAGTTCAAACCGCTTTGTCGTGGAGTTCGGTTCGAACGACGGGTCGCTCCTGAAGAACTTCATTGCAAATGGCTACACCGTTCTTGGCATCGATCCGGCTGCCAACATCGTCCAGGAAGCAAATGACGCCGGCGTGAGAACGATCGCAGCCTTCTTTAATGAAGAGACGGCAAAGCAAGTTGCTGACACCTATGGCAAGGCCGGGCTGATCTGCGCGAACCACTGCTTCGCGCACATTGCTGGCATCGAGTCTGTTGTGCGCGGGGTCAGGCACCTGCTGGATGACGACGGCGAGTTCGTCTTTGAAGTCGGCTACCTTCTGGATGTCGTTCAGAAGGCCTTGTTCGATACGATCTACCACGAGCATCTTCACTATCATCACGTGCGGCCCTTGGTGGATTTCTTCAGGCAGCACGGCATGTCGCTTGTGCGGGTGGAGCGGCACGACATTCAGGGCGGCGCCCTCAGAGGCTTCGTCCGCAAGGGGTCGGTACCGGCCGATGAAACCGTGGCTGCCCTGCTTGCACTTGAAGAGGCTGCAGGCCTCAACGAGGAGGCAACATTCTCCAGATTTTCTGCAAGAATTCAGGATCTCTCCCGAAACTTGAAAGATCTTCTGGTGGAGATTAATTCAAAGGGGAAGAAAATCTGCGGGTATGGTGTCCCTGCCAAGGCCACCACGATGCTGTATCACTTCGGTGTCAATGCCGATCTCGTGCCCTCCATAGTCGATGACAATCCGCTGAAACAAGGGCGCTACATTCCGGGATTGAATATTGAAATTGTGCCGCCAGCCAGTCTGGAGCAGATCGCGCCGGATTATATTCTGATATTCGCATGGAATTTTGCCGATGCCATCATCGCGAAGCATCGCTGGTTCCTGGAGCGCGGTGGGCATTTCATTGTCGCTCTGCCGGAATTGCGGATTGTGTCTGCAGACGGAACACAAACGTGGCCGAACCTGACCGTCTGAATGTTGCCGTTCTCGGGGCTGGCCGGTGGGGCAAATGCCTCATCGGCACGGTCCAGCGCCTTGACGGGTTTGCGCTGAAAGCTGTCGCGAGCAGCAATCCGGAGACCCGGTCGCTGGTGCCGCATGACTGCATGGTCACGGCGGACTGGCGTGCTGCCGTCGGGAACCCCGACGTTTCAGCCGTTCTGATTGCAACTCCCCCCGCGCTGCATCTGGAGATGACGCGGCTGGCCCTCATGTGCGGCAAGCCCGTCTTTCTGGAAAAGCCCATGACCATGGTTCCGCAAGAGGCGCGGGAAATACTGCGTTTGTCCGGTGAAACGGGTATCCCCGTTATCATCGACCACATTCACCTCTTCTCTGAGGCTTTCCAGGGCCTGAAGGCTCATCTTCACCATATCGGCCGCATCAGGGTGATACGAGGCGAGGCCGGCAACAAGGGGCCGGTCCGGCACGATGCCAGTGTGTTGTGGGATTGGGGTCCTCATGATCTGGCGATGATCCTGAACATCACCGGCTTAAGGCCGCAGGCGGTGCAGGCGCGCCGCGTGAAGCATGAGCAGACGCCGGACGGGATGGGCGAGCATATCCGTGTGGCCCTTCACTTCGGGCCGGAGCAGGCTGACTGCGCCTTTGATATCAGCAACATCCGGGCTGAAAAGCGGCGGCATTTTTCCGTCGAAGGAGAGTTTGGCAGCCTGCAGTATGATGATCTTGCTGCGGACAAACTGGTTCTTCAGCGACATGGCCAATCCGCCACGCCTTTGGCTCTTCCCGGCGTTTTATCCCTCGACAACGCCCTGGGTGCATTCAGGCGCACCGTTCAGGGCCTTGGCGGCCTGGATCACGAAGCCTTGCTTGAGCAGAGCGCTGCAACAGTGGACATTCTCCACGAGTGCTCCCAGCAGCTTTCAACGGCCTGAAGGCGGGGCAGAGCGGTTCCGGCCTTCAAACCTCTCAGGACGCCATTTCTGCCCCGTCATCAGGTCGGCAGACCTGTAGGCAGCCCATGCCAGCAGGTGCCGGGCGGCAACTGCCGGATTGACGCGCCAGGTGATGCGGGCCGCCAGAAAATGCACGGAAGCCATGGCGGCAGATCTCATGGCTCTGACCCGGCCGGGCAAGTCCTCCCGATCGAAAAAACTCCGGAGAATCTGGGTGTATTCCTTTGCCCTGTCGCAGTGGTTGCCCCGTATCGACGTACTTCCGGCATGCTCCCGCCACTGGGCTCTGACACCTGTGGCGTGCACGAAGGGGGCAATCAGAGACAGCCTCAGCCAGCTTTCATAGTCCGATCCAAACCTCAGATCTCTGCGTCTGAGCGCGCCGGCGGGAGCCAGACGCCTGCGGATAAGCGTTCCAGGGCCGGGAAGGCACCGTGCCCCGGCAATCAGTTCATCCTGGGAAAAATCCGGCAGTTTGACTTCCTGGAGCACCCGGCCATCTTCGCCAATGACCACCCAGTCGGGATAGGCCGCGGCGGCTTCCGGGTGCTGCAGCAGAGCAGCCACACAGCCACTCAGCCAATCGGCAGGCTGGGGGTCATCCGCACTGACAATCGCGGCGAACTCCCCTTGCGCCGCTGCCCAGCCGGTGTTCACAGCTGCGGCCTCACCGGCATTGGGCTGGTTGATGATCTTGAACAGGCGCTGCGGGACCCAGTCATCAAGGATGGGGCGAAGGGCCTCGAGGCACTTCCCGGTTCCATCCTGTGACCCGTCATTCACCACCACGATTTCCAGTGCGCAATAGGATTGCTGCGCAATACTGCGGACAGTTTCCTCAATGAAAGCCTGGCCGTTGAAAACGGGAATGATGACTGAAACGAGAGGGTCAGCGCCTTTCATTCCGCGTTGCACCCGACCTTGCGGCCGCCGCTGCCGTAACCTGCCTGCCGTGCAAGCCGTTCATAAATGCGGAAAAGCTGTACCGCCTGTTCCTGTCCGTCAAACCGCGAGTGGACCCATTGTGCGGCCCGGGCCCCCATTTCCGCACGCTGCTGACTGTTCTTTGCAAGAAACACGGCGTGGCTGGTCAACGCCGCCAGATCACCCGGTTCGACGAGAAATCCACCTGTGCCATGCTCAACAGCCTCCACGATACCGCCGGTTCGCGTGGCAATGACCGGGGTTCCACAGGCCTGTGCCTCGATCAGAACCAGGCCGAAGCCCTCCTGCTTTGATGGAAGGACCAGCAAATCCAGCGCTGACATGTAGCCTGGAATCTCCGAGTTCGGAACAGACGGGACGAGATGCACCGCATCCTGAAGCCCTAGCGTGCCAGCCTTTTGCTTCAACGCGGCGCAGCGGGAACCGTCACCGATGAACATGCCTGCCGCACGGGTTCCTGCCGCTCGCACCCGGCTGACAAGCTCAAGAGCCTCAAAGACGCCCTTTTCATCTTCGATGCGGCCGACATAACCGATCAGAACGTCATCACCGATGCCATGCGCGCTCCGTATCCTGTTCCGGGCGACGTCATCCCGCTGAAACTGCTCGAGATTCACACCAAGATAGGCAGACTTCGCCGAAATTCCAGCGCCACACAGCTGGGTCGTGGCTTCCTTCAGATATTCGCTGACGCATAAGACAGCATCTGATCCGCACAGAGACTCTACGGCCAGTTCCCTGAGGGCAGACGATGAGTGCGTGTAGTCCGTCACGTCGAGACCATGAACGGTCAGAACGAGTGGCCGCCGGCCGGCATTCATCCGGACAGAGGCCAGACCAACCGGCAAAGTCATGTGGGCATGAATCACGTCAGGCTGAAACCCGGCACAAAGTTCATCGAAAGCACCGGAACAGAAGCGGCTGATGCTTTGCGCCGCGTAGGCGCGAAACCAGCGGCCCGGCGGCCGTAGGAACCTCGGGCGCAGAACCTGCACCCCATCGAGCGTCTCACGGCTGGGGAGATTTGAGAAATTGCCCCATTTCGGAAACACCCGCATAGCCTTGGGAACATAAGGCGTTGGACAGAAAACCATCACCTCCACGCCCAGTCTCCTCAGTTGGAGGATCTGTTCATGGATAAAGGAATTGGCTGCCGGTGTGCTCGCTGATGGGTAGGCATCTGCGACATGCACCACCCTCATACCGTCACTGCCAGCATTCTGCTGCTCCTCCATGTGCCGCCTGAAAACAAATCAGGCAACCGGCGCAGGGTATGCATGCCAAGCTTGTGCGGAGGCCGTCCCATTCACGCTCTTCCCTCATGGCCCCACCAGAGTTCTTTCGATGACTCCATTTTCATCGAAAGATCTCTATCTATTTTTTTTCAAACAACTCCGGAGACAAACCGGTTTCCTCTTTTGCAAGAAATGCCTCAGAATTCAGGTCCTTCATATGAAGAACTGGCAGGTCTGCGTCCAGGTTCCAGCCGAGCGCCCTATCAGCTGGCCTTCGCGCTCAACCGCCGGTAAAGCTCCAGAAATCTCCCGGCATAGATCGGCAAAGTATGGTGTCTCTCCAGAAGGCGGAGGCCGTTCTCCGCCATTTTGTATCGAAGACCGTCATCATTGAACAGTGTTTCTATTGCGTCCTTCAGCTGGGCGCTATTGCCCATCTCAACGGCAATGCCGCATCTTGGGGCGTCAATCGTCTCCTCAAGCGCCGTCCCCCTGAAGGTGATCACAGGGGTGCCGCAGGCCAGTGCCTCCATCGCCATAAGGCCAAATGCCTCCTGAACGGAAGGCATGAGAAAAATGTCAGCAGCGTTCAGGGCGTCAGAGAGCATCTCCTGATCATTGTTCGTCCAGGGCAGTTGAATGATCTCGAACTTGCCGCTGAGCGCGTCCAGGCCGCCTTGTCCCTCGAAGGTGAGCAGGTAGGTTTTACGCCGCGGCACGAAATCTTTCAGTGCTGCGATAATAAAATGCGTTCCCTTGAAGTTTGTTCCATAAGGGACAGAACGGAATGAAATAACATCGGCATCTTCAGGGATGCCAAACCGCTCACGGCACACCCTCTTATCCTTTATGTAATACTTGGATGTATCGACGCCATAGGGGATGTAGTGGGACAGCTTGCGGGCAAGTATCGGACTGCGTGCCAGCATTCTCTGTTGCCAGGGAGATCCCACGATCAGGTGAATACGGGCCAGGCCGAACACGAGCCTGCGAATCAGCCAGGCAAGGCGTGTGACATCATGGCGGATCGCAAAGGGTGTTTCCTTGTTCGGGCATTTGCCGCAGCCGGACTGCCAGCGCTCGCATCCCATCGAATAGACACAGTGCCCAGTGGTCATGAACATGTCATGGATTGCAACCAGCGTCGGCTTGTTCCACCTCAGCCAGCTTATCAGCGCAATCATGAAGAGGCTGAAGAACTGCGCATTGTAGGTCAGCTGCAAATGCAGAACATCCGCCTGGCGCACCCTGCGGCTGAAAAGGAGGCGGTAGCCCTCTATGGGAAACACGGACCACAAGGACAGCGCAGTCCCGATCTTCTGCATCCGGACGTTAAGATACCGCAGCCACCTGGAATAAAGGCTGAAGACCCGCGGATCGTCAGAATGCTTCTCATGAACGAACATGATCGAATCATGTCCTTCATTCAGATAGTATTCATGCAGAAGGTAGCCATTGACCTGGATACCAAGTGTATCAAAGCCGGAAATCTGGACGATCTTCATTCTGTGCGAGACTCCACGCGGTCAGTCCAGATCGAAGCGGTTGCGCCATCTCTCTCTATCTGCGGCAGTTTGCTCGGGTTGGGCAGACTTATCCAGCCAGAATCCCTCAATGAACAGGAAATCCATATCTGTGTTCACAAAACACCGGAATGCATCGTCGGGGGTGCAGACAATCGGCTCACCCCGGACGTTGAAGGACGTGTTGACCAGAACCGAGCAGCCGGTTTTCGCCTTGAACGCCTCCAGGATCTGGTGGAAGAGCGGATTCGTTTCGGCATGAACAGTCTGCACGCGGGCGCTGTAATCCCAGTGGGTCACCGCAGGAATATCACTGCGCAGCTGGCTGACCGACTTCAGAAGGTCCTCATCGGGAACATCTGTTGCGCGGGGAAGGCAACGCTCCTTACAAACCGGTGCGACCAGAAGCATGTAAGGGCTTTCCGTATCAATTTCGAAATACTGTGAAGCATCCTCTGCAAGAACAGCAGGAGCAAAGGGCCGGAAGGACTCCCGGTACTTGATCTGCAGGTTCATCTGCTTCTGCGTTTCCGGGCTCAGAGGATTTCCAAGGATGGATCTTGCGCCCAGAGAGCGTGGACCGAACTCCATGCGCCCGTTGAAAAAGCCGACGATCTTTTCCTCTGCAAGAGCCGATGCGACAACCTCCGCACACTCGGCGTCATCCAGCTCGCGGTAGGGGATCTGATAGCTGCGCAGATACGCCCTGACTTCGTCTCTGGAAAACTTGGGGCCAAGATAGGAGCCCTTCATATGGTCCAGCCCTGCAGCCATCTTGCGGGGTACAGCAGCCACACCGTGGTGATAGGCCAGTGCGGCGCCCAATGCACAGCCCGCGTCGCCCGCAGCGGGCTGGATCCAGATGCGGTCAAACAAGCCCGACTTCAGAAGCTTGCCATTCGCAACGCAATTGAGCGCAACGCCCCCAGCAAGGCACAGGTTCTTCATACCTGTGACATCGCGGGCAAAGCGGGCCATGCGTTCGACAGCAATCTCGGTCAGTGCCTGAATGGAAGCCGCAAGATCCATTTCCCGGCGCGTGATGGGACTTTCCTGCGCCCGGGCCGGTCCGCCGAACAAGCCCGCAAATGCCTCGGAAAACATCTCTTCGCCAGCCACATAAGCGAACTTGTCAAGCTTCATGGTGACTTCTCCGGTTTCACCCAGCGTGACCAGTTCCTGAAGCATCTTCTCGAGATAGACAGGCTTGCCATAAGGGGCGAGACCCATCAGCTTGTACTCGCCCGAGTTCACCTTGAACCCGCAAAAAGCGGTCACTGCCGAATAGAGCAAACCAAGGGAATCGGGAAAGTTCAGCTGCTTGCTCAAGCTCACATGCTGTTGCTTTCCGGTGCCGATCGATGCGGTTGCCCACTCCCCGACACCGTCAATCACGAGGATTGCGGCCTCCTCGAAGGGAGACGGGTAGAAGGCCGACGCGGCATGCGAAAGATGGTGCTCGGAAAAATAGATCTGAGCCTGGGGATAGCCCTCGAATGTATCCGAGATGATCTGGCTGACGTGCAGTTTCTCCCCACTCCAGCCGGGTGCTGCCTTCAGCCAGGATTGCCTTGCTCCAGCAGCCCCGGACTGAAAGGACGCGACCATGCGCTCCAGCTTGCGCAGCGGCTTCTCGTAAAAGACCACATGGTTCAGCTGATGAAAGCCTATTCCTCCCTGTTCGAGGCAATAGGCGATGGCGCTGACCGGAAAGGATGCATCGTGCTTGATTCGCGTGAAACGCTCCTCCTGCGCAGCGGCGATGATTTCACCGTCCTTGAGCAGGGCCGCAGCTGAATCGTGGTAAAATGCGGAAATACCGAGTGTCCAGGTCATGATGCCGTTTCACCGTTGATTTTGGATTTCATCAAGCCGGGCTCAAGCCAGGTCATCATATAGTCAAGGGACGACGCAAGTCTTTGATGCGCAAAGTCCGTGTAATGCGGATCGTCCGGAAAGCGGAAATTCTGGCGGTTGCTCGGATGCTCGGACATGAAGGCCGGCAAGACATCCAGGACATGCACCCGTGTATCCGGGTCGCGAAGCTCCTTGAAGCGCTCCAGATATGTCGCGGGGGCCTCGCCCAAATAATGCTGATACATCGGCAGCGGGACAAGGAAGACGGGCTTGGGGGCAACCTGCGCCAGGAACCGGCTGATGATCGCCTTCATGAGAAGCCAGTGGCTGCTATCGGGCTTGCTGTAGATCGCATAGGGATCTGACGGGTGTTCTGGCAGATAGGGGAAGGTATAAGCCCAATCACCTCGGGTCTCTGCCGTTCGCATTTCTGTTGGCACCGGCACGTTTGAAAGTTTCAAGCCGTCTTCAGTCAACTCGAAGAAGGGCTTGGGCCGGAGCACCTCACGATTCTCATGCCAGTTGAAACTCGGGAAGCAAGTGTACTTGTTCCGGGCAATATTCTCCACGCAGAAGAACCAGATATAGGCATCTGCCTCATAGCTCTTCGCAAGCGTTTCAAAAATCAAAAGCTGCTGGTCAGTACCGCTGCCATTCAGGCCGAAATTCAGAATTTCCAGGTCTGGATGCCTGGCTTCGATCAGACTGGTCGCGCGGCGGTCATTCGAGACACCGTCACCCGCCGTATAAGAATCACCCAGCGCAATGATCCGGGTCTTTCCGGCCGGGATTTCGCGGGTGAATTCGCGGGAATCCCGCATGCCGGTGCTGTTCGTCTGAAACCGGTGATAGGTCTGGCCAAGCATGAGCCGGGCATCCATGTTCGGGATATGCCACCAGCCAAAAACCGGATGATACTCAAAGCACTGGCGCCGCCACCGCGTGCGCGTCGTGCGCTTCCATGAAACTGGCGCCGCCTCGTGCCGTGCGGTTCTCTTGAGAAACATCCGCCGCCTCCTCAAATATCTGTCTCAAAACCGCCAGCATGACAGCCCGGCAGGGTCAACCGGCACTCTCCCGGCTGCAAATCGTGAAAAGCTGCTGACTGAGCCGGATGGGATCGAATTCCTCAACGGCTATCCGCCTCGCATTTTCGCGCAACTGTGTTCTAAGTTCCGGCGAACCCGCAATCAAGGAAACGGCTTTGGCAATTTCAAGCGGGGACTCGGAATGCGCCGCAATGCCGGCATTGTTTTTTCTCAGGTACCAGGACAGGAACGAGTCTTTCCCCGCAATTGCAAGGATTGGCCGCCCGGTTGCGAGATAATCCGCCAGCTTCGCGGTTGCGGAAGTCCGGACAAGCTCCGCTGCCCGTGTGTCCATGCTGAATGGAATCAGCAGGATGTCGGCATTTGACTGAGCCTCGACAACTTCCTCGGGCTTGGCATGCTGGTGAAGCACCACTTTGGGCCCGTCGATCCCCTCTGATCTCAAGTGATCGTGAGATTGCGCCGTATAGATATGAAGCTCGGCATCGAAATCCTTGATCGCCTCGAGTGCGGCAATGATCGAGCGGAAGACCGAATAGTTGAGGTGGTACACAGCGCCGGTGAAAACCAGTTTCACCTTTTTCCCATCAGCGGGAAACCGGGTGACGAGCGGCGGCAGGGATGAACTGTGCATCGGATTGCGCAGCACATAGCACTTCGTCTTGAAATCCCTGACAAGCTTGTCCCGCATGAACTCGTTTGGCGCGATCATGAAGCTTGCTCTGGGGACAATGAACCGCTCGATCAGCGCAATCGCCGGCATGATGTGCCGGTCTGCCCACCACTGCTCCCGGTAATCGTCAAAATAATAGAGCGCAGCCTTTACACCCAGCACCCTGGCGGCAATCAGCGTCGCCAGCGGATCGTGGTAGTCACCCGTGCAGCCGATAAGGATCTTCGGGCGGTGTTCCGGATCCCTGAAGCAGGATACGATCTGCCGTGCACGCTGGATGCTGCCATGCCAGATGCTGATCGAGGCGATGACAGGCGCGAAGAACCGGAGCAGGGGGCCGATAAACGGCCTGCTGTAATGATGCGTAAAGTAAAGCGGCAGGACCGGCTTGATCGGAGGCAGGGGGAAATAGCGTCCTCCCACATTGCCAACGAAATCGTCCGCACCTGACCGCGACGCAAGAACCGGGTGACCGATCAGCCGGTAGTGTTCGGGCGGAATTGCAGACAGCAGGCGCCTGATGACGACCGCCTGCCCGGACCACATCGGCGGAAGAAATCTGCTGGAAAAGGCAAAAAGCGGCGCCTTTGGCCGCTCCAAGGCCGGCGGCACGTTCGCCCTTCGCGCCATACCGTGCAGCACAAGGCCGAAGACCTTGAAGATGAACCACTGCGCAATCCGGCAGGCCCCGCGCAAGGGCAAGCGGAGCAGCCGGATCAGGCGCTGCAAGCCGGCCGGCCGGGTGGCGGCCCCGTCCTTTCCGCCCCACGAAGCAATAGCCTTGACCTTTTCCGAGACCTGCAGGCAGCGGTTCCGCACGCGCTGTTTCCAGTGCTCCGAGTAATGCATGGCGCCGATGCCATACAGCTTCGCCAGAATCTGGTGGCGCTCCGACTTTAGCTCGGAGGGAAGGGCAGGATCGGCCAGGGTGCGCTTGAAGGCATCGACGACCTCCACAAATATTGCGGATTTTTTTGTCTTGATACTGGCAGAATCAAGATGGTCCCGATGCGTGGCAAGCAATTTCGGCACATAGATAAGGTCGCCACGGATGGCCAGGCGCATGAAGAATTCCATGTCCCCTGCATAGCGGTATTCTTCGCGCCTTGCGCCGTAAGAGGTAATTGCGTCACGCCGGATCAGGGTGCCCGGACCAATGCCAAAATTCACATCCCGCAGCATTGAGTGAATCGTATAGGGCATCAATTTTTCGACGCGAATATACTCATGCTCCGGACCAATCCGGACCCAGTCACCATAAGCAGCAACGGCCAGTGAATTGGCTTCCAGCGCTTTTACGAGTGTCGAAATGCAGGCCGGCAGAATTGGATCGTCCGAGTTCACAACGCAGACATATTTGCCTGTCGCCTCGCTGAAACCCTGATTGACCGTCCGCCCTTCACCCCGGTTTTCTCTTGAAATGACACGCAAACGGCCAGCATACCGGCCGATCATTTCAAGGCTGCGATCAGTTGAACCATCGTCAATGACGATAATTTCAATATCGTCATAATCCTGGGCGAAAATGCTATCAATAGTTTCGCAGATCAGTTTTTCCCTATTGAACGTAGGGACGATCACAGTAACCTTTGGATTCATCTGCCTACATAACCCACCCAAAGACATAAATAGACGTGCGAGATATTTCGCCCGAAAGGCTTAAACGATCCGAACACCCCATACAACCAGAAATCTTAGAGCCGCTCATAACACCAAGCTGGCTTGTTGATGACGGTGAGTTTGACGGCAGAAAAAGTATGACAGGACAACGTCTTCACTCTGTTTTTGATGCCGTCCGGCGATCGGGGCAAGATGAGGCATGCACGTCACGGTGCAAAGCCGGTCACTCTATTACACCCCGTCAGTCTCCCCAGGGTTGCTTCCGGAGCCCGGTGTCAGGGAAATGCCACCGGTGTTTGCAACATTGCACAGGCAGATCTCTGGAGCGCATACACAAGTCTGGGAATCACAGGAATTGCACGATAGTGTGCACGCCATAAATGATTGAATCTGTCAGGCAGGTCACGCACAAGCTTCATGGCGGACAAGCGCTGCAGACGAACACGGGGAGAACGCATCAGATGCAGAGTGTCCTGGTCATTGGAGCAACAGGAATGCTGGGGCATCAGTGTTGCGCGCAGCTTTCCCAGCGCTTCTCCGTGACAGGTACGGTGAGAGGTGATGCAGGTGCGTTTTCAGGCCTGCCTGCCTTCCGGAACGTGCAGCTTGCCGGCGGGATCTCCACGTCGGGCCTGGACGGGCTTGAAGCACTCCTTGCGGATCTGCGCCCGCATGCGGTCCTGAATTGCGTCGGGGTCATCAAGCAATTGGCTTCGGAAGCTTCATCCGAAACAATGATTGCCACCAATGCCCTGTTTCCGCATCAGCTGGCCCGGTTGTGCGGACTTTACGGCAGCCGCCTCATTCATTTCAGCACCGACTGCGTTTTTTCAGGCGCTGCAGGAAACTACAGGGAAGGCGATCTGACCGATGCAAGAGATGTCTATGGCCTGTCGAAGCTGCTTGGCGAAGTCACGGATGGCAACGCCCTGACGCTGAGAACGTCAATCATCGGCCTTGAACTCAATCATTTTCTCAGTCTTGCTGAGTGGGTTATCTCCAACAAGGGCGGCAAGGTGCGCGGGTTTACGAACGCAATCTTCTCCGGCTTCACGACGCCGGTCCTGGCCCGCCTTGCCGGTGACATCATCACCTCGCATCCAGATTTGAGCGGCCTGTACCATGCTTCGGCCGAGCCAATCAGCAAGTATGATCTGGTCAAGCTCATCAATGACGAGCTGAAGCTTGGTATTGAGATTGAAGCCTATCCGGACTTCAGGTGTGACCGCTCTCTTGACAGCAGCCGGCTGCAGGATGCCATAGGTTTTCGCGCACCTTCATGGCAGCACATGATCGCCGAGCTTGGCTCACAATACGCAATCCGCGAGCAATCGCTGTAAGCGGCAGATTTTGACGGCATTCAGACGAACACGGGAACAAAAGCATGCTCACAGGCAAGAAGATACTGATCACAGGTGGCACCGGGTCTCTGGGAAAGGTCCTCATCCGGCGGCTGTTGAGCGGCGAATTCGGCACACCGGACAAGATAGTCGTCTTCTCCCGAGATGAAGCAAAGCAGCATAATCTCCGGCTTGAGTATCTGCACAAGGCCGTCTCAACGGAAGAAATCGTCTATCATAATTTCGAACGTATCCTTGAGTTCGTTATCGGTGATGTGCGGGATTACCCGTCCATCACCAATGCCTTGCGCGATGTGGATATCGTGTTCAATGCAGCCGCAATGAAACAGGTGCCAACCTGCGAGTATTTCCCTTACGAGGCGGTGCGCACCAACATCGATGGCTGCCAGAACATCATCCGTGCGATCCGTGAGCTGCGCCTGCCGATCGAAACTGTGGTCGGCATCTCCACGGACAAGGCCGCCAAGCCTGTGAATGTGATGGGGATGACGAAGTCTCTGCAGGAGCGCCTGTTCCTCAGCGCGAACATCTATGCGCCCCAGACCAGATTTGTCTGCGTCCGTTATGGCAATGTCCTTGCCTCACGCGGTTCCGTCATTCCCCTGTTCCATGATCAGATCAAGAAGGGTGGCCCGGTCACTGTCACCAGTCCGGACATGACACGCTTCCTCCTGAGCCTTGATGAGGCGGTGGACGTCATCATGGCGGCGGTGAAGGACGGTGATCCGGGTGACACATTCGTGCCGCGTGTTCCCTCCAGCAATATCATGAATCTGGCGCATGGGCTGATCGAGGACAGGGATATCGAGATCAAGGTGACCGGCGTCCGCCCTGGCGAGAAGCTGCATGAGATCCTCATTTCCGAAGAGGAGGCCCTGCGCACGGTCGAACGCGGCAAGTACTATGTCATTCAGTCCATCCTGCCGGAATTGCGGAAGGGTGAGGCGGCAGCTCCTTGCCTGACCAAGGAATACAGCTCCGAAGATGATGTCATGACGGAAGATGAAATGCGTCAGCTGCTGATCGATCGCAGGCTTCGCGTCACCGATATGCTCAACTACGAAGGTGAGTTCCTCGCCTGAGATATCGGATTCGAGCACTTGCAGGGTTCATGGGAAAAGAATGAGCTGATATGGCACAGCATCTAGATGACATGTCGAAAATGTCCCGCATCCAGTACGTGGTATACAATCGCGGTGAGCGGATGCTGCCCGGCATCACTCACTCGATGGCTGAGATCGTCAGGCATTACAGCAGCTACAAATTCTTCCATGACGCCATTGTCAGTGATCTTGAACGTGCCGGGGAACTGGGCAAGCGTCCGGTGAGCATTCTCGATCTCGGATTCGGGACAGGGCATGGCTGCCAAATGCTCGCTCAGATCCCCAATTCCAGGGTTGTCGGGATAGACAATTCCTATGCGTGCCGAAGATACGCCAGGCGCTACTATAACAGCCGCAACATCGACTATGTGATCGCCGACATTCCAGATTATCTTCGGAAAATGAAGCCTTTCGATTACGTCGTGTCACGTGGCGTGATTGAACACGTTCCCGACGGCATTGAAGAAACGATCAATGCCAGATGGACCAGCCGCCTGATGTTCGACGTGCCTTATGATGAGCCGGGCGGCATCAACGAACATCATCTGGTCTCCAATGTGACCGCTGAATCCTTCCGGGACTACTCCAATGTGGAGATTTTCTACGAAGAGGTCGGCGGAGAAATCTACACAGGCGATCCCAGGCCTGAAAAGCCGAACATGATCATGTGCGTCTCCTCGCGTGAAACGCTGCCTCCCCTCAGTTCTGTCCTGCAACTGCCGGTGCCGCCCTGGAGCACAAGCCTGTCCATGGCGGAGATGGCACCTCAGGTCACCTGGTGGCATAAGTTCATCGACAAGATCCACGTTCCAGCAAAATGAACGGAATTTTTCATGCCTGAACATACTTTGAAGACGGTTCTGAACCTTCTCTGGTTCTGCGTGATCTTGCCGGTTGGGTTCTTGCGCCGGCTGACGGGCCGCGGCTTGAAACAGCAAGGCTGGGTGGACGTCAGCGTTACCACCATCGACCCGGAAACTTTCAGGAGGCAATATTGAGAACCTTCTTGCGGCGGTGCAAACGGATTTTGATTGTGCCTTCCTCCTACCGCTCCTCTCTGCGGAACATGTCATTCGTCATGCGTCTTGGCGACAGGCTTCTGCTGCGGCTCATGATCCGCGCCACGCCTCTGGCCAGGGGCAACGAAGCCTCCGGGGTCAACGAAAAAACATATGTCATGTTCTGATTTTCCGGCAGAACACAGGAACAGAGCAGTTCCAGCCGTCTGATCAGGTCGAAGGGCGTGTTCGAAGCCGGCCGGTCTGACGGGCCATCCTTGCTTGTGCCCTGCCGCATTTGGGCCATTGAATACCTTACTATGTTGTTCACTCAATAAGGGTTTGAGCAGAATGAAAATTGCCACGATCCTCGGAACCCGTCCGGAAATCATTCGCTTGAGCCGGATCATTCCCAAGCTGGATGCGGTCTCAGAGCACGTTCTGATCCATACCGGCCAGAACTACACGCCAAGCCTGAGCGACAACTTTCTCAAGGAATTCGACATCCGGGAGCCGGATCACTTTCTTGGCGTGAAGGCTGACACGGCTGCGGGCATTATTGCGCAGGTGATTGAAAGAACGGACCGCATTCTTGAGGCAGAAAAGCCGGACCGCATCCTGATCCTGGGCGACACGAACTCAGGCCTCGCAGCCATACCGGCGCAGCGCCGCGGGATTCCGGTGTTTCATATGGAGGCAGGCAACCGCTGCTACGACATCCGTGTGCCGGAGGAGGGCAACAGACGGATCATCGACCATTCAAGCGAGATTCTTCTGCCCTACACCGAAGGGAGCAGGCGCATACTGCTGGCAGAGGGCATTCCCTCGAACCGGGTTTATGTCACCGGCAATCCGATCAAGGAAGTTCTGGACCACTACCAGAGCGAAATTGACAGATCCGTGATTCTGGCCGACCTCGGGCTGGGTGCCAAGGACTACATCCTGGCGACCCTCCACAGGGCGGAGAACGTGGATTCTCCGGACCGGCTGGCTACCTTTATCGAAGGCTTCAACAGGGTTGCAGATACATTCGGCAAGCCGGTTGTGGTCAGCACACATCCGCGCACGCGCGACAAGATGACCCGCTTCGGCATTACGGGCAGCAGCAATGTCCGCTTTCTCGAGCCCTTCGGTTTCTTTGATTTCGTTCACCTGGAGAAGCAGGCCCTTTGCGTGCTCAGCGACAGCGGCACCGTGCAGGAGGAATGCTGCCTTCTCAACATTCCGACCGTCACGTTGCGTGATACGACCGAGCGCCCGGAGACGATCGACTGCGGAAGCAACATTCTCAGTGGCTGCGATGCCGGCCGCATTCTGGAATGCGTGCGTGCAGCCCTGGCATTTCCTCCAAGCTGGACGGCACCCCGCGAGTATCTGCAAACCAATGTCAGTGACGTTGTAACGCGTATCCTCCTTACCCATTTTATGGGCAGGACGGGTTCCTGACGGAGATTTTGATGACAAATTCGACTGGAGCAGAACCAGCCCCAAGTCATGCGGACGTAAGAAACTTCGACAGCAATCAGAAGACCGATGCGGCCTTTCGGGAAGCTTTGCACCACAACAATGTTGTTCTTGACATCGGATGCGGGCTCAATCCTTTTTCCATGTTCACTCCGGGCATTCATTTGGCCGTTGAGCCATGGGGGCAGTATCATCCGCTTCTGAGAAAGCGGTTTTCGAACGTTCCGGGATTTGTTCTTCTGAATTTCCTTGTTCCGGAGGGGCTGAGTGTTCTTCCGGACAAGTCAGCTGACAGCGTCTTCATGTTTGACGTAATCGAACACCTCGACAAGGATCAGGGGCATTTGCTGCTGGCGGAGGCGGAACGGATCGCCCGCGATCAGATCGGGATATTTACCCCGCTCGGCTTCATTGACCAGTCATATGAGGCAGATGACAAGGATGCCTGGGGCTTTGACAACACGCTTTTGCAAACACACAGATCCGGATGGACACCATCCGACTTCGGGCCCGGCTGGCAATGCTTCGTTTGCGATACCTATCATAGCCATCCCGGCCGGGAGCTGAGCTTCGGAGCATTCTTTGCCCTGAAAACCCTGACTGGCCGGGATCTGCAGCGTGAGAGTGCTGCCCCCAGAACCGCCGGAGAGCACCTTTGATTGACAGGCAGAATTCCAGTGAAAGCCTTGCCCCGGAAAATGCGATCCAGCAACTGGCCCAAGTGATCGAATCTGGCCCGGTTGTACTCAGCGTTGGTTCTGGGCCGGTCGACCGCCGGCTGTTTCGCCCCGAAATGCTGATCGAGGCACGAATCCGCAACTGGTCCTCTCCAGCTTCCCGGCCCTCGGAAGACGGCGCCTTCAGTGCAGAGCCGGAACTGTGCGAACGCAGGACCGAGCTTCTTCTTGCAGATTCTGACGCCCTCTCGATCTTTCCGGACAAGACGGCCGATACCGCAGTTCTTGCCGGTGATCTTGCGCTCCTGGACAGGGCCGAAGGGTGGAAGGTGATCGAACACCTGCTCCGTATTGCGCGGCGCCAGGCTGTCATTCCTTGCGGAGTTTCCGTCTCTTCCCAGGGCGAACATTCGCCCGGCAGCACAGGGACGGTCTGGCGCCCGGAGGATTTTGACGGAACCTGGCAGATTGTTTTCCAGCCGGAGCAGATCCCGGCTGCGCCAGGGGACGCGCGGCCGTTTTATGCCATCCGGACGTTTCCCAAGCCGGGTTACCGCTACAGGTTCAGCCGCAAGACCCTTGTCATTGCCGAAACGGCCTTGCCGCAAGGTCGGTTTGAAAAGCGTGCACCTGAAGAAAGCGAATTGGAGGGCGCCCTCTACAGCATATTCAGGGATGTTGAGCCTTCCTCTTTCATGATTTCCGGAACCTGGGATTTTCAGCCCTATCCGGCAAATTCCATGTATGACCCTGCCGTGCTTGCGGAAAGGCGCCATCCCATCCAGTATATCTATATGCCCGGCATGTTGAACCATGCGCAGGAAGTTATAGAAAGTCAGAACTTCTCCGAAATTTCAGAAATCTCTGAAATACCGCCGCTCATTACGCATTTGGCGGAAAATTACTATGAAAAGATATTCAAGCCTCTGCAGATAGATTTCTTTATCTATATCGGCAGGCCAAACATTGCAGCTTTCTGTCTTATCTATCTGATGGAAAAATATGGCATAAAGATCAGGATTCTTGACTACGAACCTGCAACGGCTTCGGACGGACAGCTTTATTCGCGTTATGCTGAGCGTTTCAAGGTCAAGACAGCCCTCGAGCGGATGGACTCTTTTGCTGTCAACCTGACATCCTCCTGGGAGCGTCCTGCCATGCCGATGCCGCAAGTGAGCCCGCCGGAGGAAGAGCCGGAACCTGCTGCTCAGGCCCCGGCTCCTGTGCAGGTGGACCTTGCGCCCTTCCCGTTCCTGAGGCGGCTGGAACTGACCCCGGCTGCGGACGCATCGCAGCTGGATCTCTATCTGTCCGGCTGTAAGCTTGAAATTGCGCCCGCGCCCCACACGACAGTCAGGGGGCTTCAGGTGCGCGGCAGTTTCATGTTGAAGGGAGCGGGGACGGACAAATTCAAGCTGAAGGCAATCCGGGTCATCTGGGACACCGAAACGCTTTCAGAGACCAGTTATTGGGGTCATTCCGCCACAACCTCAAGCTACAGCTTTTCGATCAACGCAGGTCTCATCGGGACGGGGCCACACTGTGACCTGACGGTCGTTCTTTATCTGGAGAACTCTGAGGCTGAGGAGGATCTCCCTCATGCCGTCTATTTCAGCGCAGGGACGATCAAGGTCGAGCGTGTGGCTCCTGCATGGAGCCGTGACAGCGCTGGGGATCCGGCGGCGATCCATCCGCTCCTCGTGTCGGGACTGGGCCGCAGCGGCACGACGCTGCTGATGAAGCTCCTGCTGTCTCACCCCAAGATCGCCGGCTGGGATGTTCATCCCTATGAAGGTCAGGCAGCTCAGTACTGGCTGAATGCTGCCCGCATCCTGCTGCAGCCCCGCGATGTCCGGCCGGACGTTCCGGTAACGGCATTTCAGCAGGCCATGAACAAGATCTTCCGCAATCCGTTCCTCTCTCATCCGTTCATGGCGGATCCGGCAGAGCACAATCCGGTTCTGGAATGGGCCGATCATACCCATGTTCCTCAGACAATCGAGTTCTTCAAACGTCAGATTGACCAATATTACAAGGCACTCGCCAAGGAATGCGGGAAAGAGGGCGCCGTGTTCTTCGCAGAGAAGACACAGCCGAACATGCACTCCGAGATCTTCAATGAAGTCTACGGGAATCCGGCAGAGCTGACACTTGTCCGGCATCCATTCGACGTGCTTTGTTCTGTCCGATCATTTTTCCCGCAAGTGGAGTTCTACAAGACGGATGAATATATTTCTGCGCTCAATCTCGGTTATGAGCGCATGCTTTACAGGCTTGATCTGGAAGACCGCAGGAACAAGGTGATCCTGTATGAGGACATGATCTCTTCACCGCAGGAAACAATGTCCGGTGTGTTTAAGTTCATTGGGCTGGAGGCATTTGAGATGCCTGCCTCAGGCGCAACGGATGGGGCGGCGAATTCACACATCACCAGCGCCAGTTCGGAAAGCTCCGTCCATCGCTGGAAGCAGGACCTGTCCGCGAGCGATCAGGAACTGGCAAAAGCGGTGTTTGAGAGCACGATGAAGAAGATGGCAATGCATTTGCCGGGCTTCGATCCGGGATATCCTGTCTGATATCAGGGCGCTGATGCCAAGTCTCGATGAGTTCGACTCATCGGGACTTGGTCAAGCACCTGCAGCGCTTGGGCTCCCCCACGGCGGGGTCGGCTCGTTATCAGAAAAGTTCGCGGTATACGGCCCGCGTCTGCTCGATAATCGCCTCTTCCGCAAATTCCGCCTCTGCCTTGTGCCGTCCGGCCTCGCCCATGCGGGCGCAGGTGGCGGGGTCCTGAAGCAGGCGGCGGATGGCGGCAGTGAGAGCGGCGGCGTTGCGCGGCTCCACCAGCAGGCCGGTGACCCCGTCTTCCACGGCCTCGCTGCAGCCGGGCATGGTGGTGGTCACAACGGGCCGGGCACAGGCCATCGCCTCGATCACCACCTTGGGAATGCCTTCGCCATAATAGGAGGGCAGACAGAAGATATGCGTGGCGGCCAGAACCTCAGGCATGTCGGACCGGTAGCCCCACCATTCCACCACGCCCTCGGCCACCCAGGCCTCAAGCTGCTGGCTGGATACGGATGAGGGATTCTTTTCATCCGGGCGGCCAGTCAGCACGAAGCGTGCAGATACACCGTCCGCCCGCAGCCGGCGTGCCGCTTCCACAAACTCGCCAATGCCCTTGTCCCACAGCAGGCGCGAGGCCAGCAGCACAACGGGCGCGCCGTCCGGCAGCGGCGTGGCGGCATAGCTGGAGAGATTGACCCCGGCACTGCGGATCAGGCGAACCTGCGACGGGTCAAGCAACCCATTGTGGGTGAGGGCGGCCGCATCATGGCTGTTCTGTACGATGACCCGGCTGCGCGGGTTGCCCAGAAGCAGGCGGAAGAGGCCACGCATCACAGGCCGCAGGACCCGGGCCTTGCGCGAGGTGGAGGAAAACACAAAACCGAGGCCGGCGAGGGCGTTGACGATGGCCGGAACGCCGGTCAGCCGCGCTGCCAGCGCGCCATAAAGCACCGGCTTCAACGCCACATGATGCACCAGAGCGGGCTTCTCGGCGCGGTAGATCTGCATCAGTTCGGCAATGGACCGCAGATCCCGGAACGGATTGAGGCCGGAACGGTCCATGTGCTGCAGCGGGATGACGCGCACCCCTTCAGCGGAGATCACCGCCTCGTCCCCGTTGGTCCGTGTTGCCAGGACCACCTCATGCCCGGCCCGCACCAGCGTCGCCGCCAGAGGCAGCCTGTGTGAGCGGAAGTACCAGTCTTCCGAAACAACAAACAGGATTTTCAGCTTAGGCAATGACATCACGTTATCCGGCAAGACGTAAAAACATCCAATATATCTAAAAATATACCGGCGCCAGACCGGTTTGACCAACTCTCGATGCGTTTGACTGATCGAGAGTTGGTCAAGCCCGCGCGGCGCCTGAGCAATTTCAAGGCGTGATGCGTCAGCATCGGAAGCCTTGGTATCAAGCAATCGCCCGGGGCTCTCCCTCCAGACGGCTCCCAAGCTTGCGTCCAAGTTTCATGAAGGGCCTCTCAACGAAACGGTAGGTGAGATAGGACAAGCCAATCGTGGCAGGCACCGCCCAGAACGGCCCGAACAGACGGATACCCAATATATGCCAAAGATAGATTGAAAAACTGATTCCTCCGGCAAACACAATCAATCGTCCTGAAAGGATGCGCCGCAGCAAGCAGTCTGTACGGCATCTCATCAGTACAAGAAATGTTATTGCGCCAAAGGCAAGTACACTCAAGTTGCTTTCACCAAGGACAAGGAGCGCGATCAGAAGCGCAGCAATTGCAGGATCGGCGTAGGAGGAAACGAGCTTTCCCCAATCCGTCTGGAGCTTCAAAGTATAGGCAACGATTCCAAGCAGGAAAATGTGCAGATACCAGAACAATGTATAAGCGCGATATTTGAAATAGTTGTCTCCAATCGACATGTAAACAAGATCTCGTATTGGATACAAAGAAAATAACACAATGAAAATAAAGATGAAATCAAGTCTGCGTTGTGAGATCACGTAGAAAAGAGGGAAAACGAGATAGAACGCCATCTCCACTGCGATCGACCATTCCACCGAAATGATATCATTCGCGTACCATGGCATGAAGATGTTCAGCAGAAATACGTGAGATATGATTGAGTCTATGCCGAAGTAGTCGACCCCGCCGCCAAGCTGGATATAGACTGCGAGTGCCAGAAGATAGAGCGGCATGATCCTGAAGAGCCGCCTGACGTAAAATCCCGCCCAGAATCGAAGATTCATGACAGCGCTGGACTGGATGCTGAGACACAGGCTGTAGGCAGAAACAACGAAGAAAATCGTAACGCCGTACTTCCCGTGATCCGCAATCGAATTGCCAATAGACCCCAGCTCCCGTAAACCCCAACCGCCTGCGTGGATCATGAACACGAGCAAAGCCGCAATGCCGCGCAGGCCATCAAGATAAGGAAGTCTGTTCTTCTGCATGAGAAGAGCATCAACATAATTTTCTGAAACGGTCCATAGAAAAGACCGGAAACAATCCGGCTTCAACACGTTATGGCGACGGCGCACTTGTTCAAAGCGCTCGGATCACCTTTAGGGGCTGACATAGATAGCGTTTTCAGTTTTACTTGAACCACCAGTTTTGCAGGACGCTGACGAGATTGGCA
>NZ_JBSXNB010000008.1:171296-261066 GCF_054073275.1 Pannonibacter sp. Q-1 | reverse complement strand
ACGGGGTTAAAACCATTAAAAACACCTATATAATCACAAAAGAACAAAACAAGTACAAAAACAAACGGGCAAAAGGGAACTCCGGCGCTAAAAACCGCACCGGTCACTCCAGAAAATCAATGAAAATCGCGGCTCCGGAATAAAAGCTTGGCCTGTTCACGCGGATGGCGGGCGCCGGGTTTTCCGCCCCTCAGATCAGCGCCGCCGGGCGCGGCAGGCGTTCCGCCCGTGGCATCTATCTCTCCGCCAAACTGGCCGAGGCCGGGCAGGATGTGGGACAGGTCCTCGATCTGTCCGGCGATGAGATGCACCACCTGCCCTTCCCGCTGCAAACGCCCCGTCACGCGCAAAAGCCGCCCGCCGATGACGGCGCGGCGGAAGGCTTCATAAACCTTGGGCCAGACCACCACATTGCTGACGCCGGTTTCATCCTCAAGCGTCAGGAAGATGACGCCCGAGGCGGTGCCGGGGCGCTGGCGGGTGATGACGAGGCCGGCCACGCTCACCTGCCGCAGATCCGGCCGCGTCAGCTGGTCATGGGCCGTGAGGCCCGGCAGCGCGGGGCGCAGCAGTTCCATCGGGTGGGCGCGCAAGGACAGGCGCAGGGCGACGTAATCCTCCACCACTTCTTCGCCCAGCGACATGGAGGGCAGGGCCACTTCAGGCTCGGCAATCGCTTCCCCGTCCATGCCGGAGAACAGCGGCAGGGTGCGGGCCTGACCCAGCGCCTTGACCTGCCACAGGGCGGTCCGGCGGGTGAGGCCAAGGCAGGTCAGCGCGTCGCCTTCCGCCAGCCGCTGCAGCACATCGCCTTTGAGGCGCGTGCGCTGCCAGATGGTTTCCACATCCGGATAACCGTTGCCCCGGCTGGCGGCGATGGCCTGGCAATCCGCCTCGCGCAGGCCCTTGATCTGGCGGAAACCGAGGCGCAGGGCCAGTGCGCCGTCGCTGCGCCGCTCCAGCGTGTTGTCCCATGCGGAGTGATTGACCGAGACGGGCCGAACCTCCACTCCATGTTCGCGCGCATCGCGCACGATCTGTGCCGGAGCATAAAAGCCCATGGGCTGGGCGTTGAGCAGGGCGCAGGCGAAAATGGCCGGGTGGTGGCACTTCATCCAGGCGGAGATATAGACCAGCCGGGCAAAGCTCGCCGCGTGGCTTTCGGGAAAACCATATTCGCCGAAACCCTCGATCTGGCTGAAGCAGCGTTCGGCGAACTCCGGGCTGTAGCCATTGCCCAGCATGCCGGAGATGAACTTGCCCCGGAACGTATGGATCGTGCCCATGCGCTTGAAGGTGGCAAGGCTGCGGCGCAGCCGGTCGGCCTCGCCGGGCGTGAAGCCCGCTGCCACCACGGCAATCTGCAGCGCCTGTTCCTGGAACAGCGGCACGCCCAGCGTCTTGCCCAGCACACCCTTGAGCGCGTCAGAAGGATAATCCACCTTCTCCTTGCCCCGCCGCCGGTTGATATAAGGATGCACCATGCCGCCCTGAATGGGGCCGGGGCGGACGATGGCGACCTCGATCACCAGATCGTAGAAGTCCCGCGGGCGCATGCGCGGCAGGAAGTTCATCTGCGCCCGGCTTTCCACCTGGAAGACGCCGATGGCATCGGCACGGCACAGCATGTCATAGACGGCCGCATCCTCCTCCGGCACGCTGGCCAGCGTCAGCGCCTGCCGCTCGTGCTGGACCAGAAGATCAAAGCCCTTGCGCAGGCAGGTGAGCATGCCGAGAGCGAGCACATCCACCTTGAGGATGCCGAGGGCGTCGATGTCGTCCTTGTCCCATTCGATGACGGTGCGCCCCTCCATCGCGGCATTTTCGATGGGGCACAGCTCGTCCAGCCGGTCACGGGTGATGACGAAGCCGCCCACATGCTGCGACAGATGGCGGGGAAAGCCGATGATTTCCGCAATCAGCTCCAGCGTCATGGCAAGGCGCCGCTCCGACGGGTCCAGCCCGATTTCGCGCAGCCGCGCCGGATCCGGTGGGCCATTGGACCAGCCCCAGCTTTGCCCGGCAATGGCGGCGAGCACATCCTGCGAGAGGCCCATGACCTTGCCCACCTCGCGGATGGCGGCGCGGGAGCGGAAATGGATGACAGTGGCGGTCAGCCCGGTGCGGTGGCGGCCATAGCGCTCGTAGATGTGCTGGATCACCTCCTCGCGGCGCTCATGCTCGAAATCGACATCGATATCCGGCGGCTCGCCGCGCTCGGCGGAAATGAAGCGCTCGAACACCATCAGCGTGGTGCCGGGCTTCACCTCGGTGATGCCAAGTGCATAGCAGACGATGGAATTGGCCGCCGACCCGCGCCCCTGGCACAGGATGTTCCGGCTGCGGGCAAATTGCACGATGTCATGCACGGTGAGGAAATAGGGCGCATAGGCCTTGAGGCGGATGAGCACCAGCTCCCTTTCCACCTTGGAAAGCGTGTCCGCATCCGGCCCGCCGGGAAAGCGCTCGCGGCTTTCGAGACCGGCCCGCACCAGCCGCTCCAGCCGGCCCTGCGCATCCTCGCCGCCGCTCACTTCCTCCGGGTACTGGTAGCTGAGATCATCCAGAGAAAAGGCACAGCGGGCGGCAATCTCCAGCGTGCGGCGGAGCGCTGCCGGATAACGGGCAAAAAGACGGGCCATGCCGGCCCCGTCCTTCAGCCGCCGCTCCCCATTGGGCATAGCGCGGCGGCCGAGGGTGGCAATGGTGCAGCCCTCACGCAGGCAGGTCAGCACATCGGCGAGCGCCCGGCGGCCCGCCCGGTGCATCAGCACATCGCCAACGGCCACAAGGGGCGCGGCCGTTGCCAGCGACAGGCGGTACAGCGCATCGAAGCGGGCCTGATCCTGCCCGTCATAGCCGGGCACCGCGCCGGTGTAGACATGGCCGGGGAACTGCTGGACGAGCCGGTTCAGCACGGCCTTCACCTCCAGCGCCGTCTCCGGCTTCGCGGTGAGAAGATCCGGCGGCAGGGCGATGAGGATGAGGCCGCGGCCCCACTCCATCAGATCGGCGGGATAGAGCGTGCAGGCGCCCTTGACGGCACGGCGCTTGCCGAGGGTCAGCAGCCGCGACAGTCTTGCATAGGCGGCTTTGTCCACCGGCAGAGCTACAAACTCCACCGGGCACTCCTGCAGCACCAGCCGTGATCCGGTGATCAGCTTCGGCAGGGTGGGGCCTGCGGGCTTCCGTGGCTCGCCGGATTCGGGCGCCTGCATGTCCTGCTTTCCCATGTCCTGGCGGCTGGACGGATCAATGCGCCGGTGCGAGCGGACGGGCGGATGCGGGCGGCCCGTCACCGGATGCAGCGGTATCTCTCCGGGCTTTTCCGGTGCGGTTTCGGCAGCGGGGGTTACCTCCGGCACGTCTGCCTGTTCCGCCCGCTGCCGCCGCAGCTCGCGCAGGGCCACATGGGCCCGCACCACGCCTGCAAGACTGTTGCGGTCGGTGATGGCAATCGCCTGCAGCCCCAGTTCTGCTGCCCGCAGCACCAGTTCCTCCGGATGCGAGGCGCCGGTCAGGAAGGTGAAGTTGCTGGTGACGCAAAGCTCGGCATAGCCGCCCGCTGCCGGTTCAGGCAAATTCGCCATGGACGTACCATCCCGGATCCTGCGGTGTATGGAACAGCCAGAGGCGGCGGCCCTCGCGGGTTTCGACGAACCAGTAATCGCGCAGGCCCCGGCGCCAGGCGGGATCATCCAGCCACCATTCCGGCGACAGGCGCTCCGGCCCCGAGGCGCGGCCAAGGGTGAAGCGCATGCGCCGCCAGGAGAAACGGGCGGGCGGGCTTGTCCCTTGTGCCGTCAGCGGCTCGGGTGGAAACAGGATGAGCGGGCGGCGCGGGCCACTCTGGGGAAAAGGCTCCGGCCGGCTGAAGGCGGCGGGGGCGGCCAGATAGCTGCGCTCCGGAATGTGGCTGTCCGCAGGCAGGTGGCGGCGCACGGCATCAAAGCCCAGCCGGTTGCCGATGCGGGTGATGAGATCGGCGAGCTTGCCCTCCGCTTCGCCCTCACCGGCACTCGTCAGCTGCTGCGGCTGCATCTCCTCCACGATGCTGACGGTCATGCGCAGCTGGTCAAAGCCGAAACCGGCATCCAGCTTTTCGATCGAGCGGGCAAACAGGCGGGCGATGGCGGCGGGGTCGCGCATGGGCCGGGCAAGGCCCACGTCCAGCTGCGCCAGATCGCCGTCCACCCGCCGCAGCTCCACATGCAGCCGCCGGGCGCCGAGATTGACGGCCGCCAGCTTTTCGCACAGCCGCTCCAGCAGGCGGGTGAGGCCGGCCATCACGTCATCGACAAGGCCTACCGGCTCCGGCAGGGTGATGCGGGCGCCGAAATGCGGCGGCGGGCCATCGGGAGAAACGGGCTCTCCGGCAAGGCCGAGCGCCTGATCGAACCGCAGCATCAGCGAGGCGCCGAAGCGGCGCGCCAGTGGCGCACGCGGCACCTGCGTGAGATCACGGATACTGCGCAGGCCCATTTGCTGCAGGCCGCTGGCCGTCTCCCCATCGATCCGCAGGGCCGAGGGCGGCAGCGCGCCGATGGCGGCGAGCGCCTCACCCGGCGGAGCAATGCCGCCGCCATGGCGCGAGAGCGCATAGGCCGCCCCGCGCGTACCGGCAATGGCGGCGGCGGCTGTCAGTCCGGCATGGCTGAAGCGGCCATGGAGATCGGCGAGAAGCCCTTCCTCGCCGCCGAAAAGATGCGGCACTCCGGTGATGTCGGCCACCAGCCCATCGGCGCCATCACGCCCCACCATGGGGCCATAGCGCCCGGCCCAGCGGCCAAGGGCGGCCAGAAACTGCCGTTCGCCGGGAAGGTCCGCCGGTTCGCTGACAAGCTGCGGGCACAGGGCGCGTGCATCGGCAAGGCTCATGCCCCGGCGCAGGCCGCGCGTCTCCGCCGCGGTATTCAGGCAGTGGATATGCTCGCTGTTGCTGCGGTTGAGGCTGATGGCAAACGGCCCGTCATGAGGCCGCAGCCGCAGGATACGGTCGCTCGCCAGTCTGGGAAACCAGATGCACAACACCCGCCGGGCCAGAGCTCTTGTCATTGAGGCGCACCATCCAGTTGCCGTTTGTTCCTCTTTTGTTCTTTATAAGCGACCAGGCCTGCAGAGTCGAGTCCGCCTCGTCCCACAAGGGCGCGCAGTGCCAGCGGGTTTCGCAGGCGTTGCTGCCACCCTCCTGCCCGGTGACGAGCAGGCCCAGCGTGCGCCCGCTTTCTGCGGCCAGCTGCAGGCGGCGGCCCTGCGTCAGGGTCAGGGGCTTTTCCGTCAGGGTGATCACCGCATGCACCGCGCCGGAGCGCAGCGCTTCTTCCATGCTCCACAGCTGATCCGTCTGCGTGGGGGCCTGCACGGTGATGAGGCGGCTGGGGTCGATCAGCGGCGCAACGCCTGAGGGCAGCAGTCCGCCGCGCAGATGGGTGGGCACGATCAGCAGCACCGCCTTGTCCGTTCCCTTGCCCTCACGCAGTTGCGCCGCCTGCAGCAGCGTAAAGGCCAGCGCTGCCGGGCCGGAGGCTTCATGCACCCGGTCCGGGGCCAGAACGGGAAGGGAGACTGACGGACTGTTGCTCATCACTTGGCAGGTTTGGGGTAAAACATGAACATATCCACCTATAGCCTGAAAGCTGCAGCGAGTCTCCCTGTTGAATCTGGCAAGCCATCCGGAGTGCCCGATGCCCGGCACTGTTTCACCCGCAAGAGGAGAAAAGCCCGCATGCGTGGGCTTGTGCTGCTGGTTTCTGCGTCAGCGGATGGGGCGGTCCAGATAGGCCAACCTAGACCGGCCAGCCCAGATCAGTATGGGTGAAGTCATCGCCCTTGTAGGCGATCTTTGTGCGGTAGGCCTTCGCGCAAGCGTAGCTGTAGCAGTCACCCATGTTCAGACGTGCCGGGTGGTTCATGATCTTGCCGAACTGCATGGCAGCATCGAGGGCCTTGGATCCAACATCGCCGGAAATCATGGCCTCCTTGCAATCGAGGTCTACGGCGAACTGCTCGACCAAACTCCGCGCCTTCAGCATCATCTGGGTGGTCGCGGGCATATCCCTGCCGGTGGCCTCTGCCATTCGGCGGGTCAAGGCCAATGCCGCCTCCATGCGGACGATGGAGGAGATGTAGTAAGGTCCACCCTCCGCCTCGAGGCGGTCCAGAAGCGCGCCTGCATCTTCCTCCTGGGCCAGAATTGCGACGATGACAGAGGCATCAATAAACAGCATCAGCCGTTCTCACCCCACATGTCATCGGTTTCCTGCTTGTGGTCTCCCGGTGCCAGTGGTCCAAGCGCATGCATCATGGCAAAGGTCTTCGCCAGCTTTTCGCGGATCGGGAGATTGGCTCGCTTATTGGCGATGGCGCTCTTGAGGGCATCCTTGACCGCATCGACCTTGCTTGACTTGGTCAGGCCGATCAGCTCATTGGTGAGCCTGTCGACCTCCGGGTCTTTGATGTAGAGCGGCATGGCAGCATATCCTTTCAAGGATATTATCATATCCTGAAATTCATATCCTTACCAGATGCCATCTGCCGCCTCACGCCTTGAAATTGCTCAGGCGCCGCACGGACTTGACCGGTTCCTGATGGGTCAAGCTCATCGAGAGCCAGCTTCAGTGCTGGCTGGCGGGAAGCTCCACCACCAGGCCGTCCATGGCCTCGCTGACGGTGACCTGACAGGTGAGGCGGCTTTGCGGGCGGGGATCGATGACGCATTCGATCATCGCCAGTTCCATCTCTTCCGCCTCCGGCAGGGCGATGCCCTGTCCCTCGGGGATGTAGCAATGGCAGGTGCCGCAGGCGCAGGCACCGCCGCATTCGGCGGCGATTTCCTCGATGCCATGGGCAACGGCGGCACTCATCAGGCTCTGGCCGCTTGCGGCCTCCACTTCGGTGCAGGTGCCATCGGCGGACTGGAAGATGATACGGGGCATGGGGGCGTGTCCGGTTGGAAGCTGAAGGCTCAGGCCGGAGCCAGAAGCAGGTTAAGGCGCTTGGGCCCGCGCACGGAAAGGCCGCGTTTGTAGTCCACCTGGTCTTCCGCCAGCTCCAGCCTTGCGCAGCGGCGCAGCAGGGTGGCGAAGATGATTTCCATGTCCAGCCGCGCCAGATGGTTGCCCAGGCAGAAATGCGCGCCGCCGCCGAAGGCCAGATGCCGGTTGGGCTTGCGGCCCGCGTCAAACCGGTCCGCATCGGCAAAGGCCGCCGGGTCGCGGTTGGCCGCGCCATAGAGCAGGCCGAATTTCGTCCCGCGCGGATAGGCAGTGCCGGCGATGGTCACGTCTTCCGTGGCGTAGCGGTGGAAGAAGGGCAGGGGCGATTCGAAGCGGAACATCTCCTGCACGGCAGTGGGCAGCAGGCCGGGATTGGCCTTCAGCTTCTCCCGCTCGTCCGGAAAGCGGAACAGGCAGTGCATGCCTGAACCCAGCACGTCGATGGTGGAGCCATGCCCGGCCATGAGGATCAGCATGCAGGTGGAGATGAACTCGTCCTCGGTGAACTGTCCCGAGGCTTCGGCGCGAATCAGCTCGGAAATCAGGTCCTCACGCGGGGCCTTCTGCCGCTCGGCCTTCAGCGCGGTGAGATAGGTGTAGAATTCGGTGGTCGCGGTTTCGGCCAGCTGCTTGCGGGCGTCCGACCGGTCGATATCGAAGAACTGGACGATATTCTCGGACCAGATGCGCAGCTGCGGGCAATCCTCATCCGGCACGCCGAGCAGCCGCCCGATGATATGTCCGGGCACCTGCGCCGCCAGATCTTCCACGAAGTCGATGTCCCGCTGGTCCAGCAGGCGGTCCACCAGGCCGTCCACGTAAGACTGAATGCTGTCGCGCAGCCTGGCGATCATAGCCGGGGTGAACAGGCGGAACACGGCCTTGCGCAGCCGGTCATGCACCTCGCCATCGCTGTCCAGCAGGCTGAACTGCACGAAGCGGGAATGGTGGGGCATGTCGTGCCAGTTTCCGGCGTGCTTTTCAGCGGCGATCTCCTCGGGGCTCACCAGCCCGTCCAGCGAGCGCACCATGCGCTTGTCCATGACGATGGCGGACACATCCTCGAAGCGGGAGGCGAGATGGATCTTGAAATCGGGGAACCATGTCAGCCCCTCGCGCGCCCGCAGCTGCGCATAGGCGGCATAGGGATCCGCCGCAAAGGCAGGCTCCAGCGGCGCAAAGACAAACTCATCCTGTGACGGCGCTGCGCCGGCTGCGGAACCTGACATGACAAAATCTCCCTCAAGGGGCGGAAGATAGCTTCAGAAAATCCGGGCGGAAATGCAGGATCAACGCAAAAGCTGGACAAAACTCGCAAGGCCCCGCATCGTCGGCGCATGATGGACGAGCGTGAAGAGATTGCCTTTCACACCCCCGGTGCGCTGGCGGCGGTTCTGCCCTATGCGTTGCAGGCGGCTGGTCACGGGCTGGCGCTGCCCGGCGCCGAGCCGACGCGCAAGCGCTACCGTGATCACGTGCTGCTCATCGCCACGCAAGGGCAGGGCTGGATCGAGACGGGCGGCGCCACACACGCGGTCCTGCCGGGCATGGTGGCCTGGCTCGACACGTCAAGGCCTTATGCTCATGGCGCGGCGGGGGAGGACCGCTGGCGCTATTACTGGATGGGTCTGCGCGGCGCGGGGCTTGATGCGCTGCACCGGGTGCTGGATGTGCCGCGCCAGCCGCTGTTTCTGCCCGAGGCCTGCAGGGACATGGAAGCTGCCTTTGCGGCTGTGCTGCGGCTGGCACAGCAGGGCGGGCCTGCGGTGGATGCCCTGGTGAATGCGCAAGTGGCTCTCATCGTCTCGCAGCTGGCGGCCGGGCGCCCGGCGGATGAAGGGCGCACGCAGGATCCCCGTATCGCCGCGCTGATGGAGCGCCTGCGCGCCAGTCTTTCCCATCCCTGGCGGATCGGGGATTTGGCGGCGCTGACAGGGCTCAGCCCTTCCCAGCTTTTCCGGGCCTTCCGGGCGGCGGCGGGCACGACGCCGATGGATTTCCTGCGCCATGAGCGCATCACCGCCGCCAAGCGGGCACTGACGGAAAGTTCCGGAACCGTGGCAGAGGTTGCCGCCGCCTGCGGCTATGCCGACCCCTATCATTTCTCCCGTGACTTCCGCCGCCTCACCGGACTTCCGCCCGCGCGGTTCCGCAAGGGCGCCGGTTTCTGACGGGCGGCAGCTGCGGCCTTGGCTTGCCATTGGAAACCTCCGCCTGCCACGGTATCTTCTGCCCGAAGAGGACCTGACCTGATGGCGGATGCAATATCTCCTGAAAGACGCATCATTGCAGCGCGGCGGATGATTGCGGCGCTGATCGTGCTGCTGGGGCTTTCGGCCCTGGCGCTTGTGACGATCGGCGACAGGACCCTGACACGGCATTTCATGCAGGAGGCCTCGCTGCAGGCCGGCAGTGCCTTGCGTCTGGCGGTCGCAGCCCTCAGCGGCCATCTCAGCCGCTATGAGCCGCTGCCAACCCTGATCGCCGATCATCAGGACATGAAGGATCTGCTGATGGATCCGGACAATGCCGGCCTGCGCCAGCTGGCAAACCAGTATCTCAAGGAGATCAATACGCTGCTGGAATCCTCCGACATCTATGTCATGACAACGGACGGAACGACCATCGCCGCCAGCAATTTTGACGGGTCGGCGAGTTTCGTCGGCGAGAATTTCAGCTACCGCCCCTACTTCCAGGAGGCCGCAGCCGGGCGGCCGGCGCGCTTCTACGCCCTTGGCACCACTTCGGCCAAACGCGGCTATTATTTTTCGGCACCGGTCCGGGTCTCGGGAGAAATCCGCGGGGTGATTGTCTTCAAGGTCGATATCGAAGGCATCGAAAGCTCCTGGCAGGGCGGTGAATACAAGATCCTCGTTTCGGATCCGGAAGGCATCATCTTCATGACCGGCAATCCCGAATGGCTCTATGCCTCGGTGCTGCCGCTGACCCAGGAGCGGCTGAGCCGGACAGAAGAATCCCGCCGCTATTCCGACGCCATCCTGCGGGAGCTGCCGGTGGCGCGCAGCAGCTTTGCCGGGCATGATCTGATGACTATCAGTCAAACCGGCAGCCAGACCGGTGGCCAGTCCGGCGGCAGCCGTGAATATCTGATGCTCGAGCATTACATGCCCGGAGCCGACTGGACGGTGAAGGTGCTGCTCGACACGGCCTCGATCCATACCCAGGCGCGCACCAGCCTTGTCGCCATTCTCCTGTTCCTCTGCCTGTCCGTGCTCGGGGGCTCCGCCGTCATCCAGCGCCGCGCCCGGCTGCAGGAGCGCATGTTCATGCAGATCGAGGCGCAGGCGGAACTGGAGCGGCGGGTGGAGGAGCGCACGGCCGACCTTGCAAGGGTGAACCTGCAGCTGCGCCAGACCCAGGCCGATCTGATCCAGGCCGGCAAGCTCGCCGGGCTCGGCCAGATGTCGGCGGCCCTCTCGCATGAGTTCAACCAGCCGCTGGCTGCCGCCAAGACCTATGCGGATAGTGCCGCCCTGCTGATCGAGCGGAACCGCATCGCGGAGGCGCAGGACAATCTCGGCCGCATCTCCAAGCTCATCGACCGGATGGCGTCGATCTCACGGCATCTGCGCAATTTTGCCCGCAAGCCGAACGAACGGCTTGGGGCGGTGCGGATCGAGGATGCTGTCCGTGATACTCTGGAGATTGTCTCGGCACGGCTGACTTCGGCCGGTGCAACCGTGAATGCCAGCATTCCAGCGGGCCTTCCGCCGGTGCGCGGTGGTCCGGTGCGCCTGCAGCAGGTGCTCGTCAACATCCTGACCAATGCCTGTGATGCGGTCGAGGAGCTGGAGGACCGGGAGATCATGCTCAGCGCCCGCGAGGACGGCGGGCATATCATCATAGAAATCGGCGACCGGGGACCCGGTGTGCCGCCGGCAATCATCGAGCGCATTTTCGATCCCTTTTTCACCACCAAGGGTGTCGGCAAGGGGCTTGGTCTGGGCCTTTCGATTTCCTATAACATCATCAAGGACTTCGGCGGCAGTCTCGCCGTTCTGCCAAGGCCGGGGGGCGGGGCGCTGTTCCGTATCGGGCTTATGCAGGCGCAGGTGGAAGCGGGCGCCGGGACTTTGCAAGAGGTGGCCGTATGAACTCCGGCATGGTGCTGCTTGTTGATGATGAGGAGGATCTGCGCCTCTCCACCAGTCAGGCGCTGGAGCTCTACGGGCTGCAGGTCAAGACATTCTCCTCCGCAGAAGAAGTGCTGGCACGCACCGGCTTCGGCTTCGACGGGATCGTGGTCAGCGACATACGCATGCCGGGCATGGACGGCATGACGCTGCTGCAACGGATCCGGGAGCTGGATCATGAGATCCCGGTGATCCTGGTGACCGGCCATGGGGATGTGCAGCTGGCCGTGAAGGCCATGCGCGAAGGGGCTTATGACTTCATCGAGAAGCCTTTCACCACCCAGGCGCTCGCGGGCGTGGCGCGCCATGCGCTGGACCGGCGGGCGCTGGTGCTGGAGAACCGCCGCCTCAGGGCCGTTGCGGGCAAGCGGGACGATGTCGAGACGCGCCTGCCGGGCCGTACCCCGGTGATGGTCGACCTGCGCTACCGGTTACGGGCCATCGGCGCCAGCGATGCGGATGCGCTGATCATTGGCGAGACGGGGGCGGGCAAGGAAGTTGTCGCCCGCAGCCTGCATGACATCAGCGCCCGCGCCAAGGGGCCGTTCATTGCCATCAACTGCGCGGCGCTGCCGGAAACGCTGATCGAGAGCGAGCTGTTCGGCCATGAGGCGGGAGCCTTTCCCGGGGCGCTGCGCGCGCGATACGGCAAGTTCGAGCATGCGCGGGGCGGCACAATCCTGCTGGATGAAATCGGCTCCATGCCGGTGGACCTGCAGGCCAAGTTTCTCAGGGTGCTGCAGGAGCGCACGATCACCCGGCTCGGCTCCAATGAGACCGTGCCGCTGGATCTGCGGTTTCTGGCGACCAGCAAGGTGGATCTGGCGGCGGAAGTGGCGGCCGGGCGCTTCCGCGCCGACCTGTTCTACCGGCTGAATGTGGCGACCATCCGCGTTCCGTCCCTGGCGCAGCGGCGGGCGGATATTCCGCTCCTGTTCCTGCATCTGGTGCGGGAAGCCTGTGCCCGCTATGGCCGCGAGGATCTGGAAGTGGCGCCGGAGGTCCTGTCGGAAATCGCCGAGCGTGACTGGCCGGGCAATGTGCGCGAGCTGCGCAATGCGGCGGACCGGCTGGTGCTGGGGCTGGAGACCGGACTGGACAGCGCCGGGGCTCAGGATGCGCCCTCGACCCGGCTGGCCGACAAGGTGGCCGCCTATGAGCGGCAGCTCATTGCCAATGCCATCTCGGCTCATGGCGGGGCTTTGAAGCCGGTCTACGAACAGCTCGGCATCTCGCGCAAGACGCTTTACGAAAAGATGCAGAAATACGGGCTCGACAAGAGTCTTGCTCTGGATGCCCGCGAGTAGGGCAAGGCTTCAGTTCTGTTCAGATGGGCCGGATGACCTGCGCATGTGTGGAATTCCACACATGCGAACTGGGCAATGTTACGGATTCCTCCCATCCCTTAACGGAAAATGAAAGAAACCGGCCGTCTGGAGGACCTCCCGGCGTTGCCATGCGTCCCGGCAGGCGCTTAGGTCCGGTCAAGTCCGGCCCAGAGGAGGCGCCGGGCGGACCATATCGGAAGACCGTTGGGAGGATTCCATGAAGAAGCTGATGATTGCCATGGCTGGTGCCATGGCGCTTTGCGTTGCTGCCCCGGCCGTTGCTCAGGACAAGACCGGCTGGCCCGGCAGCATGACCATTGGAACGGCAAGCCAGGGTGGCACTTATTTCATCTACGGCACGGGCCTTGCCGGCCTGATCACCGAGAAGCTCGGTGTCAATTCTTCGGCTGAAGTGACCGGCGGGCCGGTGCAGAACGCCACGCTGGTGGAAACCGGCGACCATCTGATGGGCCTCGTCACCATGGGCCCGGCCTATCAGGCCTGGATGGGTGAAAGCGAACTGGCACCGGGTGTCGAGCACAAGAGCCTGCGCGCCCTGTTCCCCATGTATCAGACGCCGTTCCAGGTTGTTGCGCTGAAGTCTTCGGGCATCACGAAGGTGGCTGATCTTGACGGCAAGCGCGTGTCGGTTGGTCCGGCTGGCGGTACGGCCGCAACCTACTGGCCCCGCTACTTTGAAACCGTCGGCGTGAAGCCGGTGATTTCCTATTCCGGCGCCAATGATGCGACCAGCCAGGTCAAGGACGGCCTGATCGACGCCTTCGCTTTCGCAGCCGGCGTTCCGATCTCCGCCTTCGCCCAGATTGCAGCTGAAAACCCGGTCAACATCTTCGGCTTCAGTGAAGACGAGCAGACGAAGATCCTCGAAGCCATGCCGGAACTGGCTGCCTTCGAAGTGCCCGGCGGCCTCTATCAGGGCTTCCCGGACCCGCAGGGCACCGTCAGCCTGTGGAACTTCGCCGTTGCCAATGCCGAAATGCCGGAAACGCTGGCCTATGAAATCACCAAGCTGGTGATGGAAAACAACGACCGCATGGTGCAGATCCACGCCACCGCAGCCGAGACGATCGCAGAGAACATCGACAAGAACTCGTTCCTGCCGTTCCATCCGGGCGCCGTGCGCTACTATGAAGAAAAGGGCATCACCATTCCCGATGCCCTGAAGGGTCAGTAAGACCAAGGCTATAGATGCTGATGCATCAAGCCCTGAGATGAGCCCCCGGCCCTCGTGCCGGGTGGCCAAACTCCGGAGGGCGGCAGCTGCCGGCTGCCGCCATTCTTCGTGAATGATCCGGTATCCATTCGGGACGAACACCATGACACAAGCTGACAACGCCTCAGCGCCCAAGGGCAGCGGGCCGATTCTGGCCCAGAATGTCGATGAAGAACCGGTTGCCAGCAACCAGCGCCTGCATGGCAGCTGGATCAACCTGACAATCACGGTTCTCTGCATTGCCTATACGGCCTTTCACATCGGGGTCATGAACCTCTACCCGCTGGAGACCTGGACCTACCGCCTGATCCACGTCTGCGGCGGGCTGCTGCTCGGGTTCCTGATCTATTCCGCCGTGCAGCTGCCGCATACGGCGCCCGCCGGTGCGCGCCGCAATCCGCTCGACTGGCTGTTCATGGCCGTGGGTGTCGGCGGCATCGGTTATGGCTTTGCCATGGTGGCCTATGCCTGGGGTGGCTACTGGCTTGCCGGCATTCCGCGTCCGCCGGCGTTCGTTTTCGCCAATTTCGGTCTGCCGCTTCTGGTTGGCACGCTTGCGGCTCTGGCCGGGGCCTGGTTCCTGCCGAACCGGGACCGTGCCCGCATCGGCTGGGCGGATTATGCCCTCGGCATCGCGTCCATCGCGGTTCTGGGCTACATCCTCTTCAACGTCGGGCCGATCCGCCTGCGCGCCGGAACGGCCATGGCGCAGCCGGCGGATTATTATGCAGCTCTCGTCGGCGTCATTCTCATTCTGGAAGTGACACGGCGCGTGGCGGGCCTTGCCCTGGTGGCGATTGCCTCGATCTTCATCCTCTATTCCTTCGCAGGCCCCTATCTGCCCGGTTTCCTCAACCATCGCGGATATGAGGCACGGCGTTTCTTCACCTACATCTTCACCGATCAGGGCATCCTGAGCGATCCGGTGGCGGTGTCCTCCACCTACATCATCCTGTTCATCACCTTCGCCGCCTTCCTGCAGGCCTCCAAAGTGGGCGACTATTTCGTCAACTTCGCCTTTGCAGCGGCAGGCCGCGCCCGCGGCGGACCGGCCAAGGTGGCGGTTCTGGCCTCGGGCCTGATGGGCATGATCAACGGCACATCGGCCGGCAACGTGGTGTCGACCGGCTCGCTCACCATCCCGCTGATGAAGAAGGTCGGCTATCCGGCCAAGACCTCGGCTGCCGTGGAAGCGGCTGCCTCTTCCGGCGGACAGATCATGCCGCCGATCATGGGTGCCGGCGCCTTCATCATGGCCGAAGTGACGGGCATCCCCTACACGGATATCGTCATTGCGGCGATCATCCCCTCGGTGCTCTATTTCGCCTCGGTTTACTTCATGGTCGATCTTCAGGCGACGAAGATGGGCATGAAGGGCCTTCCCAAGGAAGAGCTGCCGGTCTTCAAGGAACTGCTGAAGCAGGTCTATCTCTTCATCCCGATCATCATGCTGATCTACACGCTGTTTGCCGGCTATTCGGTGATCCGTGCCGGTACGGTGTCGATGATGGCCGCAGCCGTTGTCAGCTGGCTGACGCCGCACCGGATGGGGCCGCGCCTTCTCGCCAAGGCCTTTGATCTGGCGGCGCGCATGTCGATCCAGCTGGTGGCCGTGTGTGCCTGCGCCGGTATCATCGTCGGCGTGATCGCGCTCACCGGTGTCGGCGCCCGCTTCTCCAGCCTGCTGCTTGGCATTGCCGAACAGAACCAGCTTCTGGCGCTGTTCTTTGCCATGTGCATTTCCATCGTGCTGGGCATGGGCATGCCGACGACGGCTGCCTATGCGGTCGCCGCAGCTGTCGTGGCTCCGGGCCTCGTCAACCTCGGCATCCCGGTGCTGACGGCGCATTTCTTCGTGTTCTACTTCGCGGTCATGTCCGCCATCACACCGCCGGTGGCGCTTGCCGCCTATGCGGGGGCGGCCTTGTCGGGGTCGGATCCGATGAAGACGTCGGTCGAAAGCTTCAAGATCGGTCTTGCCGCTTTCGTCGTGCCCTTCATGTTCTTCTATTCGCAGGCCCTGCTGATGCAGGGCACCTGGATGGAAGTCCTGCATGTCTTCGTCACGGCCAGCATCGGCATCTACATGCTCGCGGCGGCGGTGCAGGGCTGGTACTTCGGCAAACTCGCCTCTGTCCTGCGCGTGGTGCTGCTGATCGGCGCCCTGTGCATGATCCAGGGCGGCCTGATCTCCGATCTCGCCGGCCTTGCCATCGGCGTGGCGCTGCTTGCCTATCAGAAGCGCTTCGTTACGCCGGGCATGCTCGCCCGCGGCTCGGACTGATCCGGCCGGCGGGGCATGTGCCAGCGAGCCATGTGAATGAAATGAAGCGGCGCCATCCACCCGATGGCGCCGCTTCTTCTTTATGCGCCATAGCGCCGGAATGGCGATTTTCAGGGCGTGATGGCGATTTTCAGAACGCCGTCGCGCTGATTGGCGAAGAGGTCATAGGCCGCTTCAATGTCGTCCAGCTTGAACCGGTGCGTCACCAGCGAGCTGGTGTCGAGGCGGCCGGAGGCAATGACATCCATCAGCCGGCGCATGCGCTCCTTGCCGCCGGGGCACAGGGATGTGACCAGCTTGTGGTCTCCAAGTCCGGCGAGGAAGGGCCCGAGCGGGATGGTGAGGTCGCTGGAATAGACGCCGAGCGAGGAGAGGGTCCCGCCGGGACGCAGCACCCGCAGCGCGGCTTCAAAGGTCTCCTGCCGGCCGAGGGCCTCGATGGCAACATCCACGCCGCGCCCATCCGTCAGCCGCATGATTTCGTCCACCGGGTCGCCCTTGCTGAAGTCGACGATGTGGTCCGCGCCCATGCGGCGGGAGATTTCCATGCGGGCAGGGACGGATTCCACTCCGATGATGGTCGTTGCGCCCATCAGCCGCGCACCCGCCGTGGCGCACAGGCCGATGGGGCCTTGCGCAAACACCGCCACCGTGTCGCCGATCTTGATGGCGCCGCTTTCCGCCCCGGAGAAGCCGGTGGACATGATGTCCGGGCACATCAGAACCTGCTCGTCCGTCAGCCCGTCGGGGATGGGTGCCAGATTGACCATCGCGTCGGGGACCAGCAGATATTCGGCCTGAGCGCCATCAATCGTGTTGCCGAAGCGCCAGCCGCCCATGGCCTTGAAGCCATGTTTCGTGCCGGCGCCATCCTGGGACATGCAGCCGCACAGGCAGGCCGCGCTGTGGCCGCTGGGGGTGATCGCGCCGGCAATCACCCGCTGCCCCTCCTTGTACCCCTTCACGGCGGAGCCCAGCTTCTCGATGATGCCGACCGGCTCATGTCCGATGGTCAGCCCCCGCTCCACCGGGTATTCACCCTTGAGAATATGCACGTCCGTGCCGCAGATCGTCGTGGTGGTGATGCGGATCAGCGCGTCCAGCGGCCCCACATCCGGCACCGGCTTTTCATCAAGAACGATGCGGTTGGGTCCGGCGAAGATCGCTGCCTTCATCATCTGTGCCATGGTGTCCTCCTTCTGCCCCCATGCGGGATGCCGGAACAGGCCTGCCGGGCAGGTCCCGGACGTCCGGCAAGCCATCCTGCCGCCTGGCGGCTTCCCGATCACCTTGGTTGAAACCCTGACGTTTCACGGTGGCGCTTCACGCTCTGTGGACCGGTCCGGAAAGGCTCGCCGCCCGGCTGATGCTGCGCTACAAGCAGCGTCTGCGGACAGGGAAGGCAGGCCCGATGAAGACACAGGTTTCCACCCATCTCATCCATGAAAAAGACGGCAGGCACCTGATGATCCGGCGTGCGGGCAGTGCTTATTATCCCGGCTTCCTGAGCCTTGTGGCGGGTCACGTGGAGCCGCTCGAGACCCCGCTGGAAGCCCTGCTGCGCGAGGCCGCGGAGGAAATCGGTGTGAGGCTTGCACCCGGTGATGTGTCCTTTGCCAAGGTGCTGCACCGCCGCCTGCCGGACCGGATCTATATCGATTATTTCTTCAAGGCGGAGCACATGCCCGATGCCTTGCAGATCTGCGAGCCTGACAAGATTTCCGAAATCGGCATGTTTGACCTTCAGGCCGTGCGGGACCAGATCGTGCCCTATGTCTGGGCCGTCCTCACCAGCCCGCAGACCTATCAGGAGTTTGAAGAGGGCGGCCTTATGCCAAGGCTTTAGATGCTGATGCATCACGCCTTGAAATGGCTCAGGCTCTGCACGGGCCATACCGTTTTCCGATGAGACAGGCCCATCGAGAAACGGTGTCAGTCCGGGCTGGCGGGGAAGACGAGGACGTCCACCGGGGCGGATTGCAGCACCTTGGCCGTGACACTGCCAAGGATCATCCGTGCCAGCATGCCCTTGCCGTGGTTGGCCATGACAATGAGATCAGCCCCCGCCTCATCTGCCGCCTGCAGGATTTCATGCGCCTGGGTGGTTTCATCGTGCCGGACCATCAGCCCGGCCTGCAGGCCACTGATCCCCTGGACGAAGGCGGCAAGGCGGCCGCGGGCGGCGCTTGCCTGATCCGACAGGTAGAGATCCCGGTCTTCCTTGTGCAGCGTGCCGGACATGGTCAGCCGGAGGGCCGGCACATCAAACACATGCAGCACGCTGGCCGGTGTTGCGGTGAGGCCAAGTGAGACAAAGCGGGAAAGCGCTGCTCGGGACTGGTCCGTCAGGTCCGTGGTCAGCAGCGCATGGCGCCAGGGGGCGGCCGGAGGGCCGTTGACCATCAGAACCGGGCAATTTGTGGTGCGGATCGTGCGTTCTGCCGTGGTGCCGGCGAAGGCATCACGCAGGACCTGCCGGCGGTGAGGGCCGAGCACCAGCAGGTCCGGCCGCCGCTGTTCCGCTGCCTGCACGATGCCGGAAAACGGATCAGCCAGAACCGTATCGACCGTGCAGGCAATGCCATCGGCCGCCCGCAGGGACTGGGCAAGGTCCATGAGAAGACTGCGCGTGTCGGACAATTCCCGGTCCACGATCCGCCGCGGCCGGTCGTCATCAACCACGTGGACCAGATCCAGAGCCGCGCCATGGGCCCGGGCCAGCAGCACGGCGCGGCGCAGCGCCCGGTCGGACCGTTCGGAAAAATCTGTCGCCAGCATGATCCGCTGAAGCACGGGCTGTCTCCCTTGGCTGTTCTGGTCGTCTTTCCATCATACGAGCACGCATTGGCAGCCTCTGAATTGATCCATCTCAATCAAACGATGTCAAACGCCGCTATGCTTCACCGAACTGAAGTCAGGGACAGTCAGGATGCCTTGCGAAACCTATCAGACCGTCCGGGAGGTCGCTGACCGCCTGAAGATTGCCGAAGCCACGGTCCGGCACTGGATCAAGGCCGGAGAACTCAGGGCCATCGATATCGGCAAGGGCTGGCGGATCGCGGATGCGGATCTGGCCGAGTTCCTGCGCCGCCATGAAACCGTGCCAAGGACCTGCGGACCGTCTGAAACGCCGCATGCGGAGGGGCAAAGCGAATGAGCGTTTTCACCGAAGTCTCGCTGCTTCTTGTGCTGGCTGCCGCCGTCGGCCTTGCCGGCACGCTGCTGCGCCAGCCGCTGATCGTCAGCTTCATTGCTGTCGGGCTGGTCGCCGGGCCATCGGCGCTGGATGTCGTTCACTCCGGGGAGCAGATCAAGCTGCTGTCCGAACTCGGCATTGCGGTTCTGCTGTTCCTCGTCGGCATCAAGCTGGATGTGAAGCTGGTCCGGTCCCTTGGCCTTGTTTCGGTCATGACCGGCCTGGGGCAGGTGCTCTTCACCGCCTTCTTCGGCTATCTGATCGGCCTTGCGCTGGGCCTTGGCCATGTTACCAGCCTCTATGTGGCGGTGGCCCTGACGTTCTCCTCCACCATCATCATCGTCAAGCTGCTGTCCGACAAGCGCGAGATCGATGCGTTGCATGGCCAGATCGCCCTTGGTTTCCTCATCGTGCAGGATCTGTTCGTGGTCTTTGCCATGATCGTGCTGTCGGCCATCGGCATCGGTGCTGCCGGAGAAGGCGGGCATGGGGATGGCTCCATCGTCACCATCATGGGCGCTGGGCTTGCCATGGTGGCAGCGGTGGCTTTGTTCGTGCGCTATCTTGCCAATCCGCTCACCGCATGGCTGGCCCGGGTGCCGGAGCTGCTGGTGATCTTCGCGCTTGCGCTGGCGGCCATGTTTGCAGCCATCGGCGATCAGATCGGCCTTGGCAAGGAAGTGGGCGGCCTGCTGGCCGGTGTGGCGCTGGCTTCCACCGCCTACCGGGAAACCATTGCAGCCCGGCTCGGGCCGCTGCGCGATTTCCTGCTGCTCTTCTTCTTCATTGCGCTCGGTGCCACGCTGGATCTGTCGCAGCTGGGCAGCCATGTGACCGGGGCCGTGGTGTTTTCCCTGTTCGTGCTCATCGGCAATCCGCTGATCGTTCTGGCGATCATGGGGGCACTGGGCTACCGCAAGCGCACCGGCTTTCTGGCCGGCCTAACGGTGGCGCAGATCAGCGAATTCTCGCTGATCTTCATCGCCATGGGCGTGACGCTGGGCCATGTGCCGGACGAGGCGCTGGGGCTGGTGACCATGGTTGGCCTCGTCACCATCGCCGCCTCGACCTACATGATCACCTATTCCCATCAGCTCTATGCCCTGTGCGAGCCCTGGCTCGGCCTGTTCGAGCGGCGCAATGCCCACCGGGAGGCAGGGGAGACGGCGGCTCTGCCCAAGGGGCGGTTCCAGATCATTCTCTTCGGCCTCGGGCGCTTCGGTACGGCCATCGGCATGCGGCTGCAGCGGCGGGGCATCCGGGTGCTGGGCATCGATTTCAATCCGCAGGCCGTGCAGCGCTGGAAGGAACTGGGCCTTGCCGCCGAATTCGGGGATGCGACCGATCCGGAATTCGTCGCCGAACTGCCATTGCGTGAGGCTGTCTGGATTGTCTCCACGGTGCCGATCCACCCGGCCGGGATCAGCCATGAGGATGCCCGCCGGACATTGATCCAGCTGACGCGGGCGGCTGGCTTTACCGGGCGCATCGCGGCGGCCTCCCACACCGCCCACGACACGGGCGTCCTGTCCGGTTCGGGTGTCAATCTGGTGCTGGAGCCGTTCCAGGACGCGGCGGACCGGGCAGCAGAGCTGTTGTGCGGTGCCGAGGAGGAGGAGCGGACCGAGATCCCTGAAATTGCCTCGGAAGGCCGCGCCACGGCCTGAGAAAGGATCTGAAAAGAGAATCGCATGGGGGCAAGGCCCTCTGACATCTGATGACGAAGGAGCCAGAGACTGCATGACCCTGACCTCTCCGCACAGCCAGACCGCACAGGCCTGCCTTGATCAATTGTCCGCAGGCCCCGGGGGGCTGTCCCCGGAAGAGGCGGCCAGCCGCCTGGAAACCCACGGCCCCAACCGCCTGCCCGAGGCGCCAGGCCGCAGCGCGCTTGTCCGTTTCCTCTCCCAGTTCCGCAATGTGCTGATCTATGTGCTGCTGGGGGCGGCTGTGGTGACGGCCCTGCTGCAGCACTGGATCGACACCGCCGTCATTCTGGCAGTGGTGGCGGGCAATGCCATGATCGGCTTCCTGCAGGAAGGCAAGGCGGAGGCGGCGATGGCCGCCATCCGCAGCATGCTGGCGCCGCGGGCGGCTGTCCTGCGTGGCGGGCAGCGCGTTTCGGTCGATGGCACGACGCTGGTGCCGGGCGATGTCGTGCTGCTGGAGGCCGGGGACAAGGTGCCTGCGGATCTGCGGCTGCTGCAGGCCCATGGGCTGAGCGCGCAGGAAGCCATCCTGACCGGAGAATCGGTTCCCACGGACAAGACCGCCGCCCCGGTGGCGGAGAATGCACCGCTGGGGGACCGGCGGTCCATGCTCTGGTCCGGCACGCTGGTGACGCAAGGTTCCGGGCGTGGCCTCGTGGTGGCAACGGGTACGCATACGGAAATCGGCCGCATCGGCGGGCTTCTGTCCGGCGTGGAGACCCTGAAGACGCCGCTCGTGGAGCAGATGGATCACTTTGCCCGCTGGCTCTCGCTGCTGATCGTTCTGGCCGCCGCGATCCTGCTGGCCTGGGGGTATTTCCTCGGCGGCCATCCTTTTGCATCCCTGTTCATGGCGGTTGTCGGCGTGGCTGTGGCCGCCATTCCGGAAGGCCTGCCGGCCGTCACCACCATCACGCTGGCCATCGGCGTCAGGGCCATGGCGCAGCGCCATGCCATCATCCGCCGCCTCCCGGCCATCGAGGCCATCGGTTCGGTCTCGGTGATCTGCACCGACAAGACCGGAACCCTGACCCGCAACGAGATGGCCGTTGTCTGCGTCGAGACACCGGACGGCGTGTTCGAGGTGGAAGGCGACGGCTATGCCCCCTCCGGGGCGATCCAGCCGCGCGGAGATCTCTCGCATCTCGCCCGGACGGCCGCGCTTTGCAACGATGCGGCCCTTGCCTGCAAGGCCGGGCACTGGATCGTCGAGGGCGATCCGATGGAAGGGGCGCTGCTTGCGCTGGCGGGCAAGGCTGCGGGCGAGATCAATGCCGAGCGGCTGGATGTCATCCCGTTCGACAGCCGCCACCGCTATATGGCGGTCCTGGCGGAGGCCGGCGGCGAGCGCGTCACCCATGTGAAGGGAGCGCCGGAGCGGGTGCTGCGCATGTGCCACGGGATTGACCTGCCGCATTGGCATGACCGGGCCGAAGCCATGGCAAAACGGGGCTTGCGTGTTCTGGCCCTTGCCATGCGGCACGAGACGGGTCCGGAAATCGACCGGAACAGCCTTGACGGAAGTCTGACGTTCCTGGGCCTGGCCGGGCTGATCGACCCGCCGCGTCCGGAGGCGATCGAGGCCGTGGCCGAATGCCGGACGGCCGGAATCCGGGTGAAGATGATCACCGGTGACCACGCCGGAACGGCGGCGGCCATCGCCCGGCAGATCGGCCTTGAAAATCCGCACCGGGTGCTCACCGGGGCGGATCTCGACAGGCTGGATGACCCTCAGCTTGCCATGGAAGTGGTGGATTGCGATGTCTTCGCCCGCACCAGCCCCGAGCACAAGCTGCGGCTGGTTGCGGCCCTGCAGGCGCGGGGCCTCTCCGTGGCCATGACGGGAGACGGGGTGAATGATGCCCCGGCCCTGAAGCGTGCCGATGCGGGCATTGCCATGGGGCTGAAGGGCTCGGAAGCGGCCAAGGAAGCTGCCGATCTGGTGCTTGCCGACGACAATTTCGCCTCCATCGCCGCCGCTGTGCGCGAAGGGCGCACGGTGTGGGACAATCTGAAGAAGGTGATCAGCTGGACGCTGCCGACCAATGCCGGTCAGGCCCTGCCGATCATTCTGGCGCTGTTTCTCGGCCTTGCCCTGCCGATCACGGCCGTGCAGGTGCTGTGGATCAATCTGGTCAGCAGCGTGACACTGGGGCTGGCGCTGGCCTTTGAACCCTCGGAGTCCGGCACAATGGCGCGCCCGCCGCGCCGCCGTGATGCGCCGCTGCTGACGGGGGATCTGGTCTGGCACATCGTGCTGGTCGGCAGTCTTTTCGTCGCAACCGTCTTCGGCATGTTCAACTATGCGCTGGCGCGCGGCTATTCGCTGGAACTGGCGCAGACCATCTCGGTCAACACCGTTGTCGTGCTCGAGATTTTCCACCTCTTCTTCATCCGCAACATCTACGGCACCTCCCTCACATGGGCGGCGGTGAAGGGGACGAAGGTGGTCTGGACGGTGGTTCTGGCGGTCACCGCCGCGCAATTCGCCGTCACCTACCTGCCACCCTTGCAGATGCTGCTGGGGACTGAGGCCGTGCCTTTCCTGGACGGGCTTCTGATCGTCGGGGCCGGGGTGGTTTTCTTTGCCCTGGCGGAGATCGAAAAGCAGATCCGGCTCGGGCTGAAAGTCCGGCCGGGTAAGGCTTGACCGGCCCGTGCAGCGGCGGGTTTGCTGCGCCAGCCCGCCGCTCACCTGAACGTGTTCACATCCTTAACGCACCGGTAATAACTTCGGTTGATCTTGACGCATATCCATGCAACCACCCGCTCCGGGGGGCTCAGGACCGGAAGCTGAAGATACTGCCAGAATGAGTTCGCTGTTCCATCTGCCCGGCACATCCATCCAACCCCAAGGCCGTTCGAGACAGGGTCTGCGGCCCTTGCGCAGGCTCATCCTTGCGGGCGTCATGGCGCTTGCCCTCGCCGGCTGTGCCGGGTCGGACTACGAAAACCTGTCGCGCAATGCGCCGCGCCTTTCCAGCGCCACGATCTCCGAAATGGCGAAGAAGGACATGAAGCCGGAAAGTCCGGTGCTGGTCCGCATCTTCAAGCAGGAGAGCGAGCTGGAGGTGTGGAAGGTGGACAAGACCGGGCGTTATGCCCTGTTCAAGACCTATCCCATGTGCCGCTGGTCCGGGAAGCTGGGGCCGAAGCGCAAGCAGGGAGACCGTCAGGCGCCCGAGGGCTTCTATCATGTGTCGGCGGGGATGTTGAACCCGCAGTCGCAGTATTACGTCTCCTTCAATCTCGGTTATCCGAACCGGCTGGAATCGGCACTGGGCTACACGGGCGATGCGCTCATGGTGCATGGCGCCTGTTCGTCCTCAGGTTGCTATGCGATGACAGATCAGGCAGCGGGCGAAATTTACGCCATCGTCGCCAAGGCGCTGGCCTCCGGTCAGGCCGCGTTCCAGGTGCAGGCCTTTCCTTTCCGCATGACGGCGGAGAACATGGCGCTGCACCGGTCCGATCCGGAAATGCCGTTCTGGCGGACGCTCAAGGAAGGCTATGACAGCTTCGAACTGACGAAGCAGCAGCCGAAGGTGGCCGCCTGCGGCAGGCGCTATGTCTTCAACACCGAGTTCAAGGACGGCACGCCGCGCAATCCGCTGGCGCCGTGCCCGGAGGTGGCCGTTCCGCCGGAACCGGAACTGGTGGCTCAGCTGGACGCGGAAAAGCTGAAGGTGGACGAGGCGATTGCCTCAAGCCGCAGAAACCATGTGGTGTCCTATGTGGACGGCGGCATGCACCCGAGCTTCCGCGCGCTGCTGCGCCGTGACGGGCCGGAGCAACTGGCCGCTCGCACCTCGAACCGCGCCTATCCGGTCAGCCGCCCGGAAGCCGCGCTGGCCGACCCCTTCAAGATGCTGGTGGAGCCGGAAGACCGGCACGTGAGCAAGGACTGAGCGCAATCCGAATGTACGAACGGGGAGCCTTGGCTCCCCGTCAATCTGCCGCACACCCCTCCATCGTCTTCCCGGCCAAGCGGAGCGCGAGCCGGGACCGGTGAGCCGGGGTGCGTGATGTTTGTCCCCGAGCAACATAGCTGATGGTCTGTGGCTCACCGGTACCGGATCTCCGCTTCGCTGCGTCCGGTATGACGGTGGAGGGGTGAGCGCTCGTCAAAAAGGCAGCCGGGGAGCCCTGGCTCCCCGTTGCTGTTTCAGGCTGGCACCTGCCGCAGCTGGCGGCCGGCGGTGAGGCTGGAGACGGCGGCAACGATCGAGGCCGTGTCGATGCCGAAGTGGCGGTAAAGATCGCCGATGGTGCCGGTCTGGCCGAAATGCTCCACCCCGAGTGCCAGCGACTGGTGGCCGCAGACACTGCCGAGCCAGGAGAGCGTGGCCGGGTGGCCGTCGATCACCGTGACGAGCTTGCAATGGCGCGGCAGGTTCCACAGCAGGCGCTCTGCATGGCTGGCTGGGCCGAAGGGCGGCAACTCGCCCTTGCGGCGCAGACGCTGGGCCGCCGTCCAGCCCGCATGCAGGCGTCCGGCGGAGGTGACCGCCAGCACCGCCACATCGCGGCGGCCTTCGCCGATATAGCCGGCAGCGGCAATGGCTTCCGGCGCCACGGCGCCCTGATAGGCAATCACCACCTCGCAGTTCGGTCCCGGCGGGCGCAGCCAGTAGGCGCCGTTGATGACATCGCCGGCGAAGTCTTCGCTTGCCGGAAGCGCAGCCTGTTCTATGGGCCGGGTGGTCAGGCGCAGATAGACCGCGCCGCCCTTGGCGTCCGGCAGCAGGTTCACCGGGTCCGGCGTGGCATCACCCTCGCGCTGCATGTAGTCGAAGGCCCAGCCCATGATCAGCGCCAGCTCGGCGGCAAAGGCAGGCTCGAAGGCGGCCAGCCCGTCCTGCGACATGCCGATCAGCGGGGTGTTGATCGACTGGTGCGCGCCGCCTTCGGGGGCAAGCGTTATGCCTGAGGGCGTTCCGGCGATGAGGAAGCGGGCGTCCTGATAGCAGGCATAGTTCAGCGCATCGAGGCCACGGCAGACGAAGGGATCGTAGACCGTGCCGACCGGCAGCAGCCGCTTGCCGAAGAGGGGGGATGAAAGCCCCGCCGCCGCAAGCTGCAGGAAGAGGTTCATCTCGGCAATGCCCAGCTCGATATGCTGGCCTTCCGGAGCAAAGTCCCATTTGGCGGTGGAAGGAATGTTCTGGGCGCGGAAGAGATCGGCCCTGGCGTTCCGGGCCCAGAGCTTGCGCCGGTTCACCCAGGGGCCGAGACCGGTGGTGCCGGTCACATCCGGCGACAGGGTGACGATACGCTCCGCCAGATCGCTCTTCTGGCGGCCGATGTCATCCAGAATGCGGCTGAAGGCCATCTGGGTGGAGGTCTCGCGTTCGCCGGACGGGGCGGGCAGGGCAGGGACGCTGACCCTGTCACTGCTGTGACGGCGGCGGCCAGCGGCGAAGAAGGGCACGGATTTCAGGAAGGCCTGCAGCCCGGCCCGGTCCTTAACGCCTGCGAAAGGCTCCCATTCCTGCCCTTCCGGCACGCCCATATGGGCCTGCCAGTCCTGCATCTGCGCCTTGGTCATCAGGCCGCCGTGGTTGTCCTTGTGCCCGGCAATCGGCGTGCCCCAGCCCTTCACCGTATAGGCAAGGAAGCAGACCGGCCGGTCATGGGTGATGCCGGCGAAGGTCTGTGCCATGGTCTCGACGCAGTTGCCGCCGAGGTTTTCCATCAGCGCGGCGAGGTCTGCGTCGCTGCGCCGGCCGATGAGCGCGGAAACATCGCCCTGATCGCCCAGATCATCCATCAGCCGCTGGCGCCAGACGGCGCCGCCGCTGAAGGTGAGGGCGGAGTAAAGCTGGTTCGGACAGGCGTCGATCCAGGCGCGCAGGCGCTCGCCGCCCGGCTCGGCAAAGGCGGCGCGCTGCAGCACGCCATATTTCACCTTCACCACATCCCAGCCGAAGGCTTCGAAGATCTTTTCGATGCGGGCCCACAGGCCCTCATGCACCACGCCGTCGAGGGACTGGCGGTTATAGTCGATGATCCACCAGACATTGCGCAGGTCGTGCTTCCAGCCTTCCTGCAGGCACTCGTGCACATTGCCTTCGTCCACCTCCGCATCGCCCATCAGCGCGATCATGCGGCCCTGGCGCAGATCCTTGCCCCAGGGCTTGCCGGAGATGTAGTCCTGCACGATGGAGGCAAAGGAGGTGATGGCAACGCCAAGGCCGACAGAGCCGGTGGAGAAATCCACGTCATCCACGTCCTTGGTGCGGCTCGGATAGCTCTGCACCCCGCCATAACCGCGGAAATTCTCCAGCTTCTCGCGGGCGATGTTGCCCATCAGGTAGTGCATCGCATGGAACACCGGCCCCGCATGGGGCTTCACCGCCACTCTGTCTTCCGGCCGCAGGGCCGAGAAATAGAGCGCCGTCATGATCGACACCATCGAGGCGGAGGAAGCCTGATGGCCGCCGATCTTGATGCCATCCGCCTTGGGCCGCAGATGGTTGGCGTTGTGGATCATCCAATGCGACAGCCAGAGCAGGCGCTGCTCGATGGTCTTGAGATGCTGATGGGACATGATTGTTCTCTCCTTCCGGCATCCCATCATGGGATGAAGCGGGGGAGTGTGTCCTTGCTGTTTCCGCCTTTCAGGCGCAGTATTTTGCCGGTTTTCTCCAATTTTTGAGTTTTAGTGGTGGAAACAGCCAGAATTGATGAATTTGATGTCCGTATCCTGCGGGAGTTGGGCGCCAATGGCCGCCTGAGTGTGCAGGAGTTGAGCGAGCGGGTGGGCCTGAGCCCCACGCCCGTGGCAAGGCGCGTGCGCCAGCTGGAGGCGGCGGGCATCATCACCGGTTATGCGGCGCTGATCGACGAGGCGGCGCTGGGCTTTTCCGTTTCCGTTTTCGTGTCGGTGAAGCTCGACCGGCAGGTGGATCAGGCGCTGGCCCAGTTCGAGGAGGCGGTGCGCACCTTCCCCGAAGTTGTGGATTGCTGGCTGATGACGGGCAACCGGGACTATCTGCTGCGGGTGGTGACGGATGGGCTGGCCGGATTCGAGGCGTTTCTCACCGGCCGCCTGACAAAGCTTGCCTGCGTCTCCAGCATCGAAAGCTCCATCCCCCTGCGCCGCGTCAAGTTCGGCATCAGCCGCACGCCGTGACGCCTGCCTCCCGAAGCTGCATCGATTTCGGGCGGCGGTTCGAAAAGCGCGCTGCACTTTCCGCCGAATTGATCTACAACGCTCGCCCACTGACTGGAAAACAAGATTGGTCCTCAAAATGAAGTCCTTTGTCCTGACCCTGTCCTGCGAAGACCGTCCGGGAATCGTGGCCGCCATCACCACCGAGCTGGCCGATCTTGGCGCCAATATCGCCGAGAGCGATCAGTTCTGGGACCGGGTGACCAACCGCTTCTTCATGCGGATCGAATTCATCGTGCCGGATGAGACCACCCGCGATGCGATTGCCAATGCCATTTCGCCGGTGGTGAACCGCTTCGACCTGAAGACCGAACTCACCGATATGTCGCGCCGCAAGAAGATGATCATCATGGTCTCGAAGTTCGACCATGCGCTGTTGCATCTTCTCTATCAGATCCGCGTCGGCTGGATGGATGCGGAGGTCGTCGCCATTGTCTCCAACCATGAGGACAGCGCCCGCACCGCCACCCACGAGGGCATTCCGTTCCACTACTGGCCGGTGACCAAGGCCAACAAGGCGGAGCAGGAAGACAAGCTGCTGGCGCTGGTGAAGGAGACCGGTGCCGATCTGGTGGTGCTGGCCCGCTACATGCAGATCCTGTCCGACACCCTGTCCAAGCGGCTGTTCGGCAAGGTGATCAACATCCACCACTCGTTCCTGCCGAGCTTCAAGGGCGCGCGGCCCTATCATCAGGCGCATGAGCGCGGCGTGAAGATGATCGGTGCGACAGCTCACTACGTGACCGCCGATCTCGACGAGGGTCCGATCATCGAGCAGGACGCGGAGCGGGTGAACCACTCGCTGTCGGCCAATGATTTCACGGCCCGCGGCCGCGACATCGAGGCGCGGGTGCTGGCCCGTGCCGTGAAGTTCCACCTGGAAAACCGGGTGATCATCGTCGGCAACAAGACCATCGTCTTCAACCGCTAAGGCTCAGGCCTTCAAGCCGGAAAGCCGGTCCACCGCCTGCAGGAGCAAGTCCACATCCTGCGGGCGGGACAGGCGGTGATCGCCATCGGGGATCAGCGTGAAGGTGACGTCATCTTCCGCCAGCGCCTCCAGAAGGCGGCTCGCATGCTGCCAGGGCACGTCCGGGTCCTCGCGCCCCTGCAGGATGGTGACCGGGCAGCCTGTGGCGAGGCGCTTGTCCAGAAGCAGGTGATTGCGGCCATCCTCGATCAGCTGGCGGGTGATGGCGTAAGGCCCGTCCCCATAGGCGGAGGGGCGCTCTATGCGCCCATCGCGCATCAGCCGCTCCCGGCCCTCCTCATCCAGCCGCATCTTCCAGATGAGTTCCTCGGTGAAGTCCGTGGCCGGCGCAATGAGCACGAGGCCGCGAATGCGGCTCGGCTGCCCGGAGGCCAGTGCGGCCTTGCGATGCTCCTGTGTCAGCCGCAGCGCCAGCCAGCCGCCCATGGACGAGCCGATGAGGACCTGCGGGCCGCTGGTGCAGCGGTCAAACACGGCCAGCGCCTCTTCCAGCCAGCGCGAGATGGTGCCGTCCTCGAAGGCGCCGCCCGACAGGCCGTGGCCGGAGTAATCCATGCGCGTCACCGCCTGCCCGCGCGCCGTCGCATGGGCCGCCAGCGCCTCGGCCTTGGAGCCGTTCATGTGGGATTTGAAGCCGGAGAGCCAGAACAGGCCGGGCTGCCTGCCCGGTTCCGCCTTCACCACGATCTGCCGTTCATCCGCGCCATGGCCGAGGGTGAGGAATTGAAGGCCGTCCTGATCCAATGTAAGGCTCCGCTGTAACAGTCCTGCTGCGGGCCGGTGTGGCACAGGCGGGCGGCAAATTGAAGGGCCCTGCCTGTGAAGAGCGACACCACCACCCGCCCGGCCGTGCTTCAGGTCATCCCGGATCTCAACACCGGCGGGGCCGAGCGCACCACGGTGGATGTGGCCGCCGCGCTGGTGGCGAGGGGCTGGCGGGCGGTTGTCGTCAGCGAAGGCGGGCGGCTGGTGCCGGAGCTGGAAGCCCTTGGCGCCAAGCACATCATCCTGCCGGTGAAGTCCAAGAACCCGCTGACGATCCTTGCCAATGCGAGGCGCCTCAAGCAGGTGGCGCAGGCGGAGAACATTTCGCTCATCCATGCCCGCAGCCGGGCTCCGGCCTGGTCGGCGCTGATGGCTGCGCGCGGGCTCGGGCTTCCTTTCGTCACCACCTATCACGGCATCTACAAGCAGAAGGGCGCGCTGAAGTCCTGGTATAATTCCGTGATGGCGCGGGGCGACTGTGTCATCGCCAATTCCCGCTACACGGCAGATCTCATTGCTGCCCGTCATGAATTTGCCCGCGGCAAGATCACGGTCATCTACCGGGGCTCGGACATCGCCGCGCTGGCGCCCGAGGCCGTGACGTCTGAGCGGCGCGCGGCGCTGGTGGAGGCCTGGGGCGTGGACGGGTCCCGGCCCATTCTTTTGCAGCTGGCCCGGCTGACCGGCTGGAAGGGGCAGAAGGTGCTGATTGCCGCCATGGCGGAGCTCAAGGCGCGGGGCGCGGCCCTGCCGCTCGCCATCATTGCCGGGGATGATCAGGGCCGCAGCGGCTATCTGGCCGAACTGAAGGCGCAGATCGCCGCAGCCGGTCTGGAAGGCGACGTGCGGCTGGTGGGCCACTGTGCCGATGTGCCCGCCGCACTTTCCCTCTCCTCCCTCTCCGTGGTGGCGTCGATTGAGCCTGAAGCCTTCGGCCGGGCAGCGGTGGAGGCGCAGGCGGCCCGCGTGCCGGTGATCGTGTCGGATCTGGGCGCCGTGCCGGAAACGGTGCTGGCCCCGCCGGAAGTGCCGGAAGAAGAGCGCACCGGCTGGCGCGTGCCGCCGGGGGATGCAGCCGCGCTGGCCGGTGCCATTGCCGGCGTTCTGGCGCTTGCCCCTGATGCAAGGGCGGCGCTTGTGGAGCGGGCGCAGGGGCATGTGGCGCGGCATTTCACGGTGGAAGCCATGTGCGCTTCCACGCTTGAAGCTTATGCCGGGCTGCTTGGCCGCAGGGCAGAATGATCGCCGGCTTGCAAGAAAGGTTGACTTTCTCTGCGCTTCGGCCAATGCTTTGTCCGTTCCTGCCACACTGGATGTGGCCGCGGCCCCGGCGCAAGCGCGCGGGGCTGAAGCGCATTGGAGTGGTGCTCTGTTCCTGTTCTGGAATGGTGCTCTGTGCCCTTGCGGGAACAGTCAAACGACCGTGCTGCAACGATAGAGGAGATAGCGACCATTCGCCGTCCGTTCCGCGCCCCGCCTCCCACGAAGGATGGCCCGCGCACCAATGACGAAATTCGCGTTCGCGAAGTCCAGCTGATTGATCACGAAGGCCAGAACCGCGGCATTGTCCCGACTGGTGAAGCCCTCGAAATCGCGATGGAGGCCGGTCTCGACCTGGTCGAGATTCAGCCGAATGCGCAGCCGCCCGTATGCAAGATCCTTGACTACGGCCGGTTCAAGTATCAGTCGCAGAAGAAGGCAGCTGAAACGCGCAAGAAGCAGAAGACCGTCGAGATCAAGGAGATCAAGATGCGTCCGAACATCGACACTCATGACTATGAAGTGAAGATGAAGGCGATGATGCGTTTCTTCTCTGAAGGCGACAAGGTGAAGGTCACGCTCCGGTTCCGCGGCCGTGAAATGGCTCACCAGGATCTTGGCATGAAGCTGCTGATGCAGGTGCGCGACGAGACGGCGGAAATCGCCAAGGTCGAGTCCTCGCCCCGCCTCGAAGGCCGCCAGATGGTGATGGTTCTGTCGCCGATCCAGCGCTGAGCCTTTTTCCGGCAAAAGATTCGTGCGGCGGCTGCGGAGCAATCCGTGGCCGCCTTGCTTTTTTGATGCGGGTGATCCAGTGCCCGCATGAATCCGGTTGCAAAGGCGGCAGGCTGTCCCTATAAGCCTCCGGTCCAGAGTCGTCCGGCTCTCCGTGGACCAATTGTCTGTTGCCGTTTTCTGACCTGTTTTCCTGAAACAAGTCAGACTGCGCAGGCGGGTCCCAAGAGAACCAGGGCATGCCGTGGCGGCTTCTCGATGCACCAACAAACGAGCGGGCTTTGGCCCGCGCCAATGAAAGGATGCAAAATGCCCAAGCTGAAGACCAAGTCTGGAGCCAAGAAGCGCTTCAAGCTGACCGCGACCGGTAAGGTCAAGACCGGTCAGGCTGGCAAGCGTCATGGTATGATCAAGCGCACGGCCAAGTTCGTCCGCAACGCACGTGGCACCACCACGCTGTCGCCGCAGGACGCCCGGATCGTGAAGCAGTACATGCCGAACGCCTAACGCCACCTGACAATCAAGGAGACTACCAATGGCGCGTGTCAAGCGGGGCGTAACGGCCCATGCCCGTCATAAGAAGGTTATCAAGGCAGCCAAGGGTTACTATGGCCGCCGCAAGAACACCATCCGCGTGGCCAAGCAGGCCGTCGAGAAGGCAGCACAATATGCCTATCGCGACCGCAAGGTCAGGAAGAGGAACTTCCGCTCGCTCTGGATCCAGCGCATCAACGCTGCCACCCGTGAGCTGGGCCTGACCTACGGCCGCTTCATCGACGGCCTCAACAAGGCTGGCATCGAAGTCGACCGCAAGGTTCTGTCCGATCTCGCCATCCATCAGCCGGAAGCCTTCAAGGCTCTGGTCGAGAAGGCTCAGGGCGCTCTGGCTGCCTAAGCAGCCCGGCCCTCGCGGCATGATCGCAAGGCGCTCCCGGAAACGGGGGCGCCTTTTTCTTTTGGGGCGGAGGGGGCGCATAATACCAAGGCTTTCGATGCTGACGTATCGCACCTTGAAAATGCTCAAGCCCCTCCATCGTCATACCGGACGCAGCGAAGCGGAGATCCGGTACCGGTGAGTCCCGGACCACCGGCTCTGGCGCAAGGGAGTAACCTCATGCACCCCGGCTCACCGGTCCCGGCTCTCGCTCTGCTCGGCCGGGATGACGCCGGAAGGGGCGTGCTTGACGGATGGGCGCTCCATTGCCGCAGCCATCCCGTCCCATTTCACGTCCCCATTCTGTGCCAAAGCGGGGCCGGGTGCCGGGACGGGACAGGCTGGCGGACCGGAGGCATGGGCCGGACCGGCGCAGTATGTCCGGTCATGGGTGCCTGGACGGCGAAACGGGCCGCCGGATGGGGCTGGCGGGGGCGGGAAGATTCAGACGGAATCTCAGTGCCTTGAGCGTTTCAGGTCTGCCTGCGGCCTGTGGTGTTAACCATTAAATGAAATTTCTCAATAAATTCAATGTCAAAAAGTTAACGCGGTCCGGCCTGCTGGCACATGCCTTGCGACTTTCAGGACAAGCCCCGTGAGGGCGTCCCGAAGTGAAACAGGCAGAGGCAGATCCGTTGCGTATCGATCCTATCCGAGCCCAAGAGCGTGCCGCCGCCCGCCGCAGTGCCAGGGCGAGAGCCAAGGCCGAAGCTGCCACCGCCGCGCAGGCCGAAGAGCTGCGCCGCACGCCGCCCTCCGTTCCCGTGCCCATGGTGCTGCGCACCGAGGAGCGCACCGCCAGCTTCACCATGTACCGGCCCGATGCGGCGTTTCTGGCCCAGCTCATCGCCATGCGCGATGCCGGTGCGCTGAATGATGACGCGGGAAGCGATGCGGCGGTGAGCTACCGCCGCACGGCAGCCAGCCCCCGCCGCCGGCCAGCCGGTTTCGTGGTGTCAGCCAGTTTCTGAGGGCAGGCGTCAAAGAAGTTTCGAGGTCCCCGGGTGGGGGCTTCAGGAGGGGGCGGTTTCGGGGGGAGCCGCCCTCTCGCCTTTTCGGTTCAGTATCCCGCCGCGTGGCCATCCTTGCGCGGGTCGGAACCGCCGATAAACAGGCCACGCTTGCGCTCGATGCGGATGGCCTGCGAGCCGCCAATCGGTGCAGGTGCCTGCTTCACGGTGTGGCCCTTGGCGCGCAGCACGTCGAGGCTCGCTGCCGGAATGCCGCTCTCGGCCTGCAGGAAGCTGAAGCCGTCATCCATGAAGATACGCGGGAAGTCGATCGCCTGCTGCACGTCCATGCCATAGTCGATCATGTTGGTCAGCACATGGGTGTGGCCGCAGGCCTGATACTGGCCGCCCATGACGCCAAAGGACATCCAGGGCGCCCCATCCTTCAGCACGAAGGCGGGAATGATGGTGTGCATGGGCCGCTTGCCTCCCTCGATGGTGTTGGGATGACCCGGCGCCACCTTGAAGCTGGCGCCCCGGTTGTGCAGCAGCACGCCGGAGTTGGGCGCCAGAATGCCCGATCCGAAGCTGTGGAAGATGGAATTGATGAAGGACACCGTCAGGCCGCTGCTGTCGGCGACGGTCAGATAGACCGTATCCGTCTGCGGCGGGGCGCTGGGCAGGGGCAGGTCCTGCGTGCGTGCGGCAGGGTTGAGAAGCGGGGCAAGTCTTTCGATCATGTCATCGGCGAAGAGGGACATGTGGCAGGCATCCATATGTCCCGGATCGGCGACGAACCGGTCGCGCATGGCATAGGCGATGCGGGCTGCTTCCATTTCCAGATGCAGCCGCTCGCCGCCCAGCGGATCGAGGCTGGAAAGGTCGTAGCGTTCCAGCAGGCCCAGCATGATCAGCGCCACAATGCCCTGCCCGTTGGGCGGCAGCTCGGCCACGGTATAGCCGCGGTAGTCGCGGGTGACGGGGGCAACGGCGGTGGTGTGGCAAGCGGCGAGATCCTCCAGCGTCATGTAGCTGCCGCGTGCCTTCAGCGTTGCAACGATATCCTCGGCCACTGCGCCGGTGTAGAAGGCATCCGCGCCCCCGCTGGCGATGGCGGCCAGCGTGTCTGCCAGCGCCGGGAAACGCAGGATATCGCTCGCTTCCGGTGCCTTGCCGCCGGGCAGATAGGTCTTGGCGGCCGCTTCATCGGCCGAAAGCTTGGCAATGGAAGCCGGCCAGTCGAGCGCGACGCGCGGCGCAACGGCAAAGCCGTCGCGGGCATAGGCAATGGCACGCTTGAACAGGGTGGCGAAGGAGAGTGTGCCATGGGCCTTCAGCAGGGTCTCCCAGGCGCGCACCGCGCCGGGCACCGTCACCGCGTGGGCGCTCTCCGGATTGATGCTGGTCAGTCCCGCATCGCGCAAGGCTGTGGAGGAAACGCCCCTTGGTGCTGCGCCCGAACCGTTGAAGCCCGCCATGCGGCCATCGGCTTCCGTCACAATGGCAAAGCAATCGCCGCCGATGCCGGTCATATGCGGCTCGACCACGCATTGCACGGCGACGGCGGCAATGGCCGCGTCCACCGCGTTGCCGCCATCCTGCAGCACCTCCAGGGCGGCGGCCGTCGCCAGCGGGTGGGATGTGGCGGCAAGGCCGTTGGTGGCATAGACCGGCGAGCGGCCGGGCATTTCAAAGTTTCGCGCCAAGATCGTATTCTCCCTCGCCCATTGTTTCCCTCCCGGCGCAGATCTTTACCCGCTGCTGCCGCTGTGTCCCGTCCGTAAGATCTGGTAGCCAGATGGAAGGGCAGGGCGGTGATGCCCTGCATTGAGCAAGTCTAGAGGAGAAGCCGGCTCATGAGCAAACTGACACTTTCGTCCGCACAGACAATCATCTCTGCCGCTTTGGCAAAGGCGGAGAGCCTGAAGCTGAAGCCGCTGACCGTGGCGGTGATCGATGCCGGCGGGCATCTGGTCGCCATGGTCCGGCAGGACAATTCCTCGATCCTGCGGCCGCAGATTGCCTTCGGCAAGGCCTATGGTGCTGTCGGTGTCGGGGCGGGCTCGCGCTGGCTCAACACGGCAGCTGCCGAGCGGCCGCATTTCGTCCAGGCGCTCAACGGCATTTCGGGCGGTGCCATCGTGCCGGTGCCCGGCGGCGTGCTGATCCGCGATGGCGCAGGGGAAATCCTCGGCGCCGTGGGCATCTCCGGCGACACTTCGGACAATGACGAGGCCTGCGCCGTGGCAGGCATCGAAGCAGCCGGTTTCAAGCCGGACTGCGGCTGAGGAGCCGGCTCTTACCATCGGACGTAAGGGGGAGCACCGCATTCTCCTTTTGCCGCAGAGCCCCTCTCCCCCCTTGAGGGGGAGATGTCTGCGCCAGCAGACAGAGGGGGGTATCAGCGTCTCAACTGGGTTCTGCCTCTCGCATAAATGGACAGTCCGTTACCCCCCTCTGCCCCCTGCCGGGGGCATCTCCCCCTCAAGGGGGGAGAGGAGTTGGTGCCTGGCCGGCAGCCCGGTTCAAACACTGCCGTCTGAGAGGTACCCGCGGCCCTTGCCGTCTCACGTCCAGGGTATTTCGCGGACGTGAGCGCGGTCTGGTGAGACGGCGCGCCGGGGGGGCTGCCTCAGTCCTTGCTGCCGCTGATCGCGTCGAGCTTTTTCTGCATGGCGGCCAGCTGCTTCTTCATGTCGTCCAGATCCGATCCGGCGGAGGCGGCCGGTTTTTCCGGTGCGGCGGCGGGCGCTGCGGCCGTGCCGGGGGTGGCTGCGCCGGGCAGCGAGAAGGGCATGAACATCTTCATCGCCCGCTCGAACATTTCGGTGTTGCGCTTCACCTGCTCTTCCATCATCTCGAAGGCGCTGGCGCCGAAGGCTTCGCTCATCTGGGCGCGCAGCTTGTCCTGCTCCTTGGTCAGGGAGGAGATCGAGAACTCGAGATAGCTCGGCACCAGGCCCTGCATGCTGTCCCCGTAGAAGCGGATCAGTTGGCGCAGGAAAGTGATCGGCAGCAGATTCTGCCCGCCCTTGCCTTCCTGCTCGAAAATGATCTGGGTGAGGACGGAGCGGGTAATGTCTTCGCCGGTCTTGGCGTCAAAAACCACAAAATCCTCTTCGCCCTTCACCATCACGGCCAGATCCTCAAGGGTCACATAGGTGCTGGTGCCTGTGTTGTAGAGGCGGCGGTTGGCGTATTTCTTGATGATCGTGGGCTCGGTCGTCTTGGCCATCTCGTCTGTCGCTCCCGGTTGCCTTTCCTGCCTGCCCGGACATGCGGGGCCGGTGGCGGCAAGTTCCTCTTTTGCTGCAACATCTTCCCCGTGTTGCAGCGTCCTCCGCGACAAGACTATGCCAAAGCCGGGCACCCATGCCAGCCTTTTCCTGCTGCGGGGCGAAAGCGGGTGTGCGGTGCACGCTATACGGGTTGTTGCGGGCGCGAAGAGCGGTTGACTTGTCGCGTTTCACAGTCTCTAGTCTGACGGAGCGGGGAGTGTGGTCCTGTCAGAAAAAACAAGCGGCGGACCCGCCATATCCCGGGAGGAATCAGTTTCAGGAGGTCTTCATGAGCGCTTCTACAGACGTCGTTATTGTCAGTGCCACCCGCACGGCCGTGGGTTCATTCAACGGGTCTTTCGCCAATACACCGGCCCATGAGCTGGGTGCCACCGTCATCAAGGCAGCGCTGGCAAAGGCAGGCGTGGATGCCGCCGACGTCAACGAACTGATCTTCGGCCAGGTGCTCACCGCCGGTCAGGGGCAGAACCCGGCCCGTCAGGCCGCCATTGCCGCCGGCCTCTCCCAGGATTCCACCGCGTGGCTGCTCAACCAGGTCTGCGGCTCCGGCCTGCGCACGGTGGCCATTGCTGCCCAGCAGATCATGTGCGGCGACGCCAGCATCGTGATTGCAGGCGGCCAGGAAAACATGTCGCTCTCGCCGCACTGCGCACCGATGCGCGCCGGCTACAAGATGGGCGACTACAAGATGATCGACACCATGATCAAGGACGGCCTGTGGGATGCCTTCAACGGCTACCACATGGGCCAGACGGCGGAAAACGTCGCCCAGAAGTGGCAGATCAGCCGTGACGAGCAGGACGCCTTCGCCCTCGCCTCGCAGAACAAGGCGGAAGCTGCCCAGAAGGCCGGCCGCTTCAAGGACGAGATCACGCCCGTCACCATCGCCGACCGCAAGGGCGACAAGGTGATCGAGGATGACGAATACATCCGCCATGGCGCAACGCTGGAAAGCATGTCCAAGCTGCGCCCGGCCTTCAACAAGGAAGGCTCCGTCACCGCAGGCAATGCCTCGGGCATCAATGACGGCGCTGCGGCGCTGGTGGTGATGAGCGCGGCCGAAGCTGCCCGCCGCGGCCTTACCCCGCTCGCCCGCATTGCGTCGTGGGCAACGGCAGGCGTTGATCCGGCCGTCATGGGCTCCGGCCCGATCCCGGCCTCGCGCAAGGCGCTGGAGAAAGCCGGCTGGAGCGTTGCCGACCTCGATCTGGTGGAAGCCAACGAAGCCTTCGCGGCGCAGGCCTGTGCCGTCAACAAGGACATGGGCTGGAACCCGGACATCGTCAACGTCAACGGCGGTGCCATCGCCATCGGTCATCCGATTGGTGCATCGGGTGCGCGCGTTCTCGTCACGCTGCTGCACGAAATGGGCCGCCGTGACGCCAAGAAGGGCCTTGCGACGCTCTGCATCGGCGGCGGCATGGGCGTGGCGCTCTGCGTCGAGCGCTAAGCCTTTGCTGTGAAGCGGGCCGCAAGAGCCTGCATGTCCAGTTTCTTCCCGGCGGGCTATCTGCCGGGAAGTTCAATCGGGAACAGGGCTGAAGAAACAGGCCCGTAGTCTGGGGAGAGATGAATGAGCAAGGTTGCGTTGGTCACCGGGGGCACCCGCGGTATCGGTGAGGCCATTTCTCTGGGTTTGAAGGCGGCAGGCTACACGGTTGCCGCCACCTATGCCGGCAACACGGAAAAGGCCGAAGCCTTCAAGGCGGCCACGGGCATTCACGTCTACAAGTGGGACGTGGCCAATGAGCAGGAATGCGCCGAAGGCATTGCCAAGGTGGAAGCAGAGCTCGGCCCGGTCGAGATCCTGGTGAACAACGCCGGGATCACCCGTGACGGCATGTTCCACAAGATGACGTTCGACCAGTGGCGCGCGGTGATGTCCACCAACCTCGACAGCATGTTCACCATGACCCGCCCGGTCATCGAGGGCATGCGCAACCGGGGCTGGGGCCGCATCATCAACATTTCCTCGATCAACGGCCAGAAGGGCCAGATGGGCCAGGCCAACTACTCCGCCGCCAAGGCCGGTGTGATCGGCTTCAGCAAGGCGCTGGCGCAGGAAAATGCCTTCAAGGGCATCACCGTCAACACGGTCTGTCCGGGCTACATCAACACCGATATGGTCGCCGCCATGCCGGAAAAGGTGCTGCAGCAGATCGTCTCGGGCATCCCGGTCGGCCGTCTCGGCCACCCGGAGGAAATCGCCCAGACGGTGGTCTATCTCGCTTCCGACGCGGCTGCCTTCATGACCGGCGCGGTGATGACCATCAACGGCGGCCAGTACATCGCCAACGGCTGATAGAGCGTGATGTTTTGACCCAGCCCCGCCGTGGCCCTGAAGGCTGCGGCGGGGTTTTCTATTCCGAAACTCCACCGGCAGGGCGCTGCGCCCTTGACCTTGTGACCCTGCTGTTCCTATCTGCAGGCAGGCATAATTACAGCCGGTGGCTGGTGGAGTGAGCATGGAATTTGAACGGGCCCCGAACGACCCTGCACACAAGGACATGGCGCCGCTGCTGAAGCTGGCGCTGGAACTGGGGCCGCTGGCGGTCTTCTTCCTGTTCAACACGCGCGGCGAGCAGATCGCGGCGGCCTTTCCGGCGCTCAGCGTCTTTGGTGCGCCGATCTTTCTGGCGACCGCCGCCTTCATGGTGGCCATTGCCATTTCGCTGGCCGTGTCGCTCTATCTGACGCGGCGCCTGCCGGTCATGCCGCTCGTCTCCGGTATCATCGTTTTCGTCTTTGGTGCGCTGACCCTGTGGCTGCATGATGATCTCTTCATCAAGCTGAAGCCGACGATCATCAATACCCTGTTCGGCGTCATCCTGCTGGGCGGGCTTTTCTTCGGCAAATCGCTGCTGGGTTATGTCTTCGACAGCGCCTTCCGCCTGACGGACGAGGGCTGGCGCATTCTCACCCTGCGTTGGGGGCTGTTCTTTCTGGCGCTGGCGGTGCTGAATGAAGTGATCTGGCGCAGCTTCTCGACGGATTTCTGGGTCAGCTTCAAGGTGTTCGGCATGATGCCGATCACGCTGATCTTCACCATGACCCAGCTGCCGCTGATCCAGCGCCATGCCTTGCCCGAAGAGGGCAGCGGCAAGACGGACGCCTGACAGCCAGTCCGGAGCGCGTGCTGGCGGTTTATGCCAAGGCTCTGAGATGCTGACGCACCACGCCTTGAAAAGGCTCAAAGGCCGCACGGGCTTCACCAATGCTCGATAAGTCAAGCTCATCGAGCGTTGGTGTTAGTCCCGCCCGTCGAGGCTGATGTCCCGGCGGGCGCCGGTGAGACTGACCGTGAAGCCTGCAATCACGTCGATCATCGCGATCACCGTCAGGATGAAGAAAACCGAGCTGGCGGCCTGCGGCACGGTCAGGAACTCCACCAGATAGACGGCAAAGACCATCATCGACAGGATGTGGTCGGAGAGAGCTGCCGTGCCGGTGCGGGTGGCCTTGAGGATTTCAAGGAACAGCACCACCAGCCCGCAAAGGATCATCAGGTCACCCGAGACCAGCGAGAACCTTGCGCCCGATACCAGCTCCAGCGTCAGCATCGGCTGGAACCACGGATCCCCGGCAGGGCTCCCGAAGAAGCCGAAGGCGGTCAGATTGTAAAGCGCGAGGGGGATGAGCGTCAGGGGAAGGGACAGGAACCTGGACATGCGCCTCTCCTTGGAGACTCGATTCTGCAGTGATGCAGCCTGTCTTATACCAACTCTTTCGCTGCCGGCGCATCACGCCTTGCATTGCCGGCGTCAGCCGGCCTGATCCGCTCTCCGGTGCACACGAAAAAGGCCGGTGTTGCCACCAGCCTTGATCTTGAGATCGCAGTCGCGATCCTTGCCTCAGACGTCGGCCTTCGGCTGCAGGATCTGACGGCCCCGGTACATGCCGGTCTTCAGGTCAACGTGATGCGGGCGGCGCAGTTCGCCCGAATCCTTGTCCTCGACGTAGGTCGGCTGCTTCAGGGCGTCCGCGGAACGGCGAAAACCGCGCTTCATGCGCGAGGTTTTTCTCTTCGGAACGGCCATTTTTTTGTTCTCCGTGGTCCATAGTCAGCGCGGCCCGGACCGGGATTGCCCGGGGCGTGGCATCACGCAGCGTGTAAGAATGGGCGGGGTTATACAGGCAACTGAAGGCTTTTGCCAGTCCATAACAGAATTTTTCTTCACCGCCTCAGCGGCTGGCCAGAACGCAGCCGAAAATGTTGCCCGCATTCGCGATCCGGCGCTGATTCGTGTCGGCCAAGCGGGCGTGTCCCCGGCCGGGTCTGGCGGGATTCCTGAGGATCGGATTGGGCAGGGCCGTGGCAAGGCGCGAGGCCTCGGCCTGCGTCAGGTCTGCGGCTGACTTGCCGAACCAGGCCTGCGCGGCCGCTTCCGCCCCGAAGATGCCTTCGCCCCATTCGGCGACATTGAGATAAAGCTCCATGATCCGGCGCTTGGTCAGGATCTGGTCGATCATCAGCGCGGTGGGCAGTTCCAGCCCTTTGCGGATGAAGCTGCGGTCGCCCCAGAGAAACAGGTTCTTGGCCAGCTGCATGGTGATGGTGGAGGCCCCGCGTGCTTCCTGGCCGGCATTGAGCTTCTGGATCTGCCCATGCAGGGCATCCCAGTCCACGCCCCGGTGCTCGCAGAAGCGGGCGTCCTCGGAGGTGATCACGGCCCGCACCAGATGCGGGGAAATCTGATCGAGAGACCGCCATTGCCGGTCCACCCAGAGGCCTTGCGCATAGCGGCCGATCATCAGCGTGCTGATGGGCGGGACAACGGAATAAATGACTGTCAGCAGCGGCGGCGCTAGGACAAGCAGCAACAGCGTCCAGACGATGATCCGGGTGATCTTCAGGCTGCGTCTTGTCCGGTTGCGCGGCATTCTTGCGGCCTCATTCCCATCACTGGTTCCGGGCGCGTCTGTCTCGCGCACACCCGTGTCCAGCGTGCCCGGATGCCGCGTTTCCGGCGGACTGGTCGTGCTGCCTGGCAAGCCATCTTCCTGGGCCAAAGGAACGCTGCTCCTCACCATTGCGGCGGGTGCATGCCGCCTCGTGCCTTCCTGCCGTTTCTACATGCGGTTGGGTCCTGCGTCAAAGCCGGGCGGAAGATGTGCAAGCCGTCTTGACGGCGGACCGGTTTCGGGTGACGAGGGCATCCGGTTGGAGCCTTGCGTGAAGGGCAGATGCAATGACGTGGCTTGAGGACAGCCTGCGCCAGATGGTGCAGCAGATGGATGCGGTTCTGGGCAAGGTGCTGTCGGACGCGCCGCGGCCGGGCGAGGTTCTGCGGCCGGAGCGCCTGCTTGCGGCCATGCGCCATGGCTCGCTCAATGGCGGCAAGCGTCTGCGTCCGCTGCTGGTTGCCGAAACCGCCGCTGCCTTCGGCCGCAGGGACGAGGGCGTTCTACTGGCGGCTGCCGCGCTGGAATGCGTGCATTGCTATTCACTGGTGCATGACGATCTTCCGGCGATGGATGATGACGACCTGCGCCGGGGCCAGCCGACCGTTCACAAGGCCTTTGACGAGGCAACCGCCATTCTGGCGGGCGATGCCTTGCTGACGCTGGCCTTTGATCTGATTGCGGCTCCTGAGGTCCATGCCGATCCTTCGGTGCGGCTGCAGCTGTCGCAGGAACTGGCGCGCGCGTCCGGTGTTGGCGGCATGGCGGGCGGGCAGATGCTGGATCTGGCGGCAGAGCACCGGCAGTTGTCCGAGGACGAGATCCGCACCCTGCAGGCGATGAAGACCGGCGCGCTGCTGCGCTATGCCTGCCGTGCCGGTGCCATTCTGGCCGGGGCAGCCCCTGACGATGTGGCGCGCATGACCCGGTTCGGGGAGATCATCGGCCTGGCCTTCCAGCTGGCGGATGATCTTCTGGACCTGGAGGCCTCGCCGGAAGTCATGGGCAAGGCGACGGGCAAGGATGCCGAGGCGGGCAAGGCCACCTTGGTCAGCCTCTATGGGCCCGAGCGCACCCGCGCCATTCTCAAAGGCCTTGTCGCCGAGGCGGAGCATCTGGTGGCGGGCGCCGGCGAGGGCGGCAGGCGTCTGGCGGAAGTCGCAGCTTTCGTTGCCTTCCGCGACCGCTGATCGTCAGGCCTGAGCCGTGCCCGGCCCCCGCAGGTTGCGGGGCCTCAGCTTGAGGCCGTTTTGGGGCAGGCTTTTGGGCCGGGCGCGGCGCTGGAGGCCGTATCCTGACCCGTGTTCATCGCCTTGGCCATGTCCCGCAGCATCACACCGGGAATTTCCGCTGCGGTGACGGGCCTGCCGAACAGGTAGCCCTGCACATTGTCGATCTCCAGATCCCGGATGACACGGGCCTGAAATACGGTCTCGATGCCTTCGATCGTCACCTGCAGCTTCAAGGCCCGGCCAAGGGCCACGATGGCCTTGAGGATCTGCTGGATGGTCTCGCCCGAATGGGAATAGGCCTCCATGAAGCTGCGGTCGATCTTGAGTTTGTCGAAGGGGAAGCGCCACAGATAGCTGAGGCTGGAATATCCGGTGCCGAAATCATCCATGACGATGCTGACACCGAGCGCTTTCAGATCGGTCAGCTGCTGCAGGATGGCGCCGGTGTCTTGCAGCAGGATGCCTTCGGTGATTTCCAGTTCCAGCCGGCTGGCCTGAAGCCCGGAGGCCTGAAGAGCGTCAGCCACCTTCTGCGGCAGGTTGCCAGAGGCAAACTGCGTGGGAGACAGGTTCACGGCGACGGCAATGTCACCGCCCCAGCCCACCGCTGCTCCGCAGGCCTGCCGCAGGGCCCACTCGCCAAACTCCGGCAGCAGGCCCAGTTCTTCTGCAACGGGAATGAAGAGTGCAGGCGAGACAGGGGCGCCGCTCCCGTCGCTCATCCGCATCAGGGCTTCAAAGCCTGAGATCCGGTTCTGTGACAGACTGAGGATCGGCTGGAAATTGAGGCTGAGGAGATTGTTCTGGATTGCGGAGCGCAACAGCTGCTCCAGCTGGCGGCGGCTGTTCAGCTCCTCTTCCATCGTGTCGCTGAAGAAGCCCGAGCCACGGCTGCCGGTGGACTTGACGAACTGCAGCGCCATGCTTGCCTTTGTCATCAGCTCATTGGCAACAGTCGTGTCCGCCGGGGCGAGGCTGGTTCCGGCGCTGACAGAGATCTGAACTTCACGGCCCTCCAGGGCGTAAACTTCAGAAAGCTGTTCAACGAGCCGCGCGGCCATGGCTTCTGCCTGTTGCGCCGACGTGATGCCGCATTGGGCCACGATCAGTTCATCACCGCCCAGACGGGCAACGAAGTCGCCCGGCCGCACCATTTCGCTCAGGCGCAGCGCCACCAGCCGGATCAGCCCATCGGCGCCATCTTCCCCCAGTTCGTCGTTGATCCGCTTGAACCGGTCGATGTCGAGATGATGCAGCGCGATTGAACGGCCCCGGTCCAGTTCCGACAAGGCTGTTTCCAGGCGGGCCTGGAAGGCCGTGCGGTTCAACAACCCGGTCAGCCGGTCGTGGCTGGCCAGGAATTCGGCCCGTTCTTCCGAGGCATTGCGGGCGCGCACCGCAGTCATGATCCAGGAAAAGCAGATGGCAAAGGCCAGCCCCAGCAGGCATGCCAGCACGAGGCTTGCAAGGATCAGATCCTTGCGGAAGCCTGCCGCCAGTTCGGATTCGTCGATGACTGTCTCAAGCAGTGCAACCGTCCGGCCTTCCTGCTGAACGGGCAAGGTCGTTACCGCCGTGATCGATATCCGGCCTGCCAGCAAATTTCTTTCGACCGTTGTGTGAAGACGGTCCGGGGTCTTGGCGGCCGTCAGCCGGGTCTCTGGCGCGGATGGGCCACGCAGAAGCTCGACCCGCCGGTCTTCGACCCGCAGGACAGGATCTCCATCCGGCGTTGCCAGAATGATACGTGTGGTCCGGCCGAGAGCCTGCATCAGCGCAAGGGCTTGAGTTTCCTGTTGTGAGGGGGCCGTGCCGCTGACAATTCCGGCAAGATCAGGCAGCTTACCGGCCAGTGCTTCTGCAAGTGCTGCGCTCTGGATCCTGGCATCCTGCCGGACCCAGTGGCTGACCGCCGTTCCCAGCACAGACATCGCGATTGCGACAAAGATGAGTGCAATAAGTATAGACCCGCCAATCAGCTGAAAATCTGCAGATCTTTCCGGCTTTCTCATCATCACCCCCGCTCCACCCCGGAAGAAGCTAGACAGAAACTCCCTAATTTTCCCTATCCAGAGCGTGATGCCTAGAGTGGTAAATGCCGAGGCCTTCCTCTGCCCATGGTTGTAAAAAGTTAATGCTTTGTTAAGAATTGGATTGATACAATTCAAGATGGTTTCAGTTGCCAGGCTGCCGCAAATTTCTGCTGTTGCGCCGGAATTATGACTGGTCCTGCTTCCATCCTCCAGCCGCAGCCTTTGGATGAATGAACGCGGTTCCAAGGAGAAGACGCAATGCTTGCATCTCTCGCCGCCACTGCCAGCCCGGCGGCTGGGCTTTCTCAGCGGGCACCGTCCAGGCCTCAGTCCATGACGATCATGGAGCAAAAGGGCGGGACGTCCAGCAATGTGGCGCAGGGCCGTCTCGACAAGCAGGATGCGAAGCTCCTGTCGATCGCCAAGGACGGGATTCTTGGTGAGTTCTCCGAGGAGTTCCTCAAGGAGGTCGAGGGCTCCCTGCAACTCGGCAACTCGCTGCAAGACGCCATGGCCAAGGCCAAGGACGACCAGCGTGCGGACAAGATCGCCCGATTGCAGCAGCGCATCGATGCCCTCAAGGAACGGCTGAAGTTTGCAAGCCCGGCGCAGGCCAAGGCCCTGATCCGCGAGTTGAAGAAACTGGGCCAGGATTTCAAGCTGGCCGCCCAGTCCCTGTCGGATGGCGGCAGCAAGGCGGTGGCCGGACAGGCCACGGCCGGTTCTTCCATCACCCTGTCTGCATCCTCTTCCGAAGCTTCTTACTCCGAAGCATCGGCTTCAGCTGTCCTGCTGGAGGGCTCTGCCGCATTGGAAGTGGCGTCCGTTCTGACGGGAAAGCCCATAGAACAGAGTGCTTCTGCGAAGGCGCAATCCGGCACGGCTGCTGCAACCGGCAAACCGGCGGAGCAGGCAGATGCAGCATCCGGGCAGGACGCTCCGGCCACGGACAAGACTTCCGGCCATGCCGCCGCTGGCCAGCAAGCCGCCGGGGAAGATTCTGCAGAAGATTCGGGAGAAGAGTCTGGCGCAGAACAGGAGCCCTCGGCCCGGCTTTTGCTGGAAGTGCGCGAGGCCATCGCCTCCTACAACAGCACGCAGGTGACGGTGAAGGCCTATGGCAGCGCCTATGACGGCAGCGCCCGCAAGCAGGCCGACTATGACAAGCTGCGCGACATGGAAAAGCAAATCGATCTTCTGGCGAAGCAGATCGAAGGCCTTGCCGACAAGAATGACAGGGAAGAGCGCAAGGAACTGGCCAAGGCCAAGCGCGAGATCGAGGAAGGCCGCAAGGCGCTGAACGAGTTCCGCGCGTCGCAGCTTCAAGAGCAGGGCATGCCGGGCGTTGAGGGAAGCGCGGGCGGCATTGCCAATCTCTTCCCCGGAATGGGCACACCTGCGGACAGCGCGATGCCGGCCGGAACGGTGGGCGTTTCGGTGTCCATCAACACGACGGCCGTCAACCTGTCGTCCACATCCGTCAGCCTTGTGCTGCAGACGGATGTGACGGTCTGAGGACGTGCCCTTAGACCAAGTCTGACGATGCTGACGCATCACGCCTTGAAAATGCTCAAACGCCGCACGGGCTTGACCAAACCTGGATGAGACATCTCATCAAGGTCTGGTCTTATTCGCCTGCGCCGGGGGCTGCGGCCTGACGGCCGAAGTCCGGCGCCGGGGTTTCCTGGCCGGCCTCGATGATCGAGCGGCGGATGCCGCGCGTGCGGGTGAACAGGTCGAACAGAGCCTGTCCGTCGCCCCAGCGGATGGCCCGCTGCAGGGCGGAGAGATCCTCCGAAAACCGCGACAGCATTTCAAGGATCGCATCCTTGTTGTGCAGGCACACGTCGCGCCACATGGTGGGGTCGGACGCAGCCAGACGGGTGAAGTCGCGGAAGCCGGAAGCGGAATATTTGATCACTTCCGACTTGGTGACCGTCTGGAGATCATCGGCGGTGCCGACGATGTTATAGGCGATGATATGCGGCAAGTGCGACACGATCGCGAGCACCAAGTCATGGTGCTGCGGGTCCATGGTGTCCACATTGGAGCCGCAGGCGGTCCAGAAGGCCGCGAGCTTTTCAATCGCCCCGGCATCCGTGTCCGGCATCGGCGTCAGAATGCACCAGCGGTTCTGGAACAGCGCGGCAAAGCCTGCATCCGGGCCGGAATGCTCCGTACCTGCAATCGGGTGGCCGGGGATGAAATGCACACCCTCCGGCACATGCGGGGCCATCTGCGACACGACCGAACCCTTGGTCGAGCCCACGTCCGTCAGGATCGCGCCCGGCTTCAGATGCGGCGCGATGGTTTTCGCCACCTCTTCCGAAGCGCCGACCGGCACGCTGACCACCACCAGATCCGCATCCTTCACCGCATCCGCTGCCGAGAGGCAGTATCGGTCCCCAAGCCCCAGCTCTTCCGCACGGGCCAGCGTCGGCGCCGAGCGGGTCGAGATGGTGATGGTCTCCGCCAGACCCTTTTCGCGGATGACGCGGGCGAGGGAGGAGCCGATGAGGCCGATGCCGATCAGGGCAACGCGCTGAAAATGGGGATCTGACATGTCTCGTCTGGTGTCTTCAAATGGGTTTGGCCCGGCTGCCGCTGGGGCTGGGCCGGGCCATCAGGGGCTTGGCGCTTTCAGCGCGCCATGAAACCGGCAAGAGCGGCAACCACCGCCTTGTTGGCTTCCTCGGTGCCGATGGACAGGCGCAGCGCGCCCGGCAGGCCGTAATTGGCGACCATCCGCAGGATCAGGCCATGCTCCGACAGATAGGCATCTGCATCGGCGGCGCGCTTGCCGTCCTCATCCGGGAAGTGGATGAGCAGGAAGTTGCCGACGCTGGGCGTGGTCTTGAGGCCGAGCTTTTCGATCTCCGCCGCCGTCCAGGCCATCCAAGTCTCGTTGTGGGCGATGGCTGCGTCCACGAAGGAACGGTCGCGGATCGCGGCAATGCCGGCCGCCATGGCCGGTCCCGAGACGTTGAAAGGCCCGCGGATGCGGTTCATGGCGTCGATCATCTCTGCCGGGCCGAAGCACCAGCCGAGGCGCAGATTGGCGAGGCCGTAGATCTTGGAGAAGGTGCGCGTCATGATGACATTGTTCGAGGTCGCCACCAGCTCGATGCCGCTCTCGTAGTCATTGCGCCGCACATATTCCGCATAGGCCGCGTCCAGCACCAGCACCACATGGGAGGGCAGGCCCGCGTGCAGGCGGCGCACCTCGTCAAAGGGAATGTAGGTGCCGGTCGGGTTGTTCGGGTTGGCGAGGAAGACCATCTTGGTCTTCTCCGTCACGCGGGCAAGGATCGCGTCCACATCCGTCGTCAGGTTCTTTTCCGGGGCGACAACGGGCGTTGCACCGGCAGCGCGGATGGCAATCGGATAGACGAGGAAGCCGAACTCGGAATAGATCGCCTCATCGCCCGGCGCCAGATAGGTGTTGGCGATGAGCGTCAGGATCTCGTCCGACCCGGCGCCGCAGATGATGCGCTCCGGGTTGATGCCCACCACCTCGCCGATGGCGTCACGCAGGGCCGTGGACGCGCCATCCGGATAAAGCTCCAGCTTGGAGGCGGCTTCCGCATAGGCCTTCTTTGCCGCTTCGCTGGCGCCCAGCGGGGATTCGTTCGAGGACAGCTTGTGCACCTTGCCGGTGCCCGAGGCCTTGGACTTGCCGGGAACATAAGGGGCAATGTCGAGAATGCCTGCGCGCGGTTGGGGGCGGGATTTGCTGGCGCTGTCCATGGAAGTTGTCTCTGTCTCTCGTGTGTTTGGCCGCTGTCTGTGAAAGGCCTGCGGGGCAGGATATCAGTCTTGGTCTTCGCTGAAATCGTCAAGCTCGTCCGCCTCGCCCTCATCGATGTCGATGGGAGCGGCATAGCCGCCGACAAAGCGCAGCACGTCCGGCTCGGCCCCGGCCTCTCGGCAGAGCGTCAGAACCTCGTCTTCGCTGATGTCGCCGGAGGCGGCCAGCAGGGCGTCAACGCCGTCAGCATGGCGGAAGAAACTCAGGATTTCGAGGCCCGAATCCATCAGGCTGCCGGGCAGAACGCCGCGCCAGCGGGCATCATAGACCGCCGTGTCCGGCGTGCCGGAACCCGGAATGGGACGGCTGATGACCATGGAAGCCAGATCCGCCGGGCGCTCCTCGGCCACAAAGAAGGGCAGGCGGGCGATGATCTGTGCCCCGTCCTGTCCCAGACCGCGCCACCAGGGCAGTTCAGCCCGCTCGGTCAGGGCGATGACGCCAAGGTCCGAATGGGAGGCGGCAACCGTGCCGACCACATCCGCCGGATCGCCTGCTGTTTCCATCTCCACGGCAAAGCCGAAGTAGAAGCGCGCGGCATCGCGCATGGCAGCAATGTCGGCGGATCCGTCCAGATGCACCTGAAACTCGCCCTGAAGGCGGGTGCAGGCAGTGATGATCTCGCGCCAAAGATGCTCGGCGCTGGTCAGCGGCAGGCTGCCTTCGTGGCGCTCGACCATGCGGCGCATCATGTCGGCTTCCCGGTCCGGGCGGAACATCACGCCGTCTGCGCCGCTGGCGCGCTTGGCCGCAACGATGCCGTCGATGACGCGCACCCGCTCCATCAGCAGACGGTGCAGCTCGGCGTCGAGCACGTCGATGCGCTGGCGCAGGCTGTCGAGAGCGGTGCCTTGGGTGTGGTCACTGGCCATGGGCGGGAAATGCCTTCCTGAAACATGCGATGCATTCGGCGATAGTCATAGGCAGCAAGCGGGCGGAAAGCAAAAGAAAACGTTGACACCATGGCCCCGCGAACCCTAGCTAACAACCCCTTGAAGATGGTGGCGCGCTGTTGCCGCAGCGAGGCTTCCGCCGCCCGGCAGGGCAGGCCTCTCTCGGGAAAATGGCGCGTGAGAACGGCCCTTGAAGCGGCCAGTGAAAACGGGATGATGCGTCCGGCATGACCGATACACCTCAGACTTCGATCCCGCAGGACGGTGCAGCTGCCGGTGCTGCCGCCGTGGCCGCGAGCCTTGCCGATCTGGAAAAGGCACAGCGCCGGGAAATCGACACGCCCAGCAGCCAGTGCCTGCGTTTCGGGCCGGATCAGGCGCTGCCGCTGGATGCCGGCGGCACGCTGGCCAACTGGCAGATCGCCTATGAAACTTACGGCACGCTCAATGCGGACCGCAGCAACGCCATTCTCATCTGCCACGCGCTGACCGGCGACCAGTATGTCGCCTCGCGCAATCCGGTGACCGGCAAGCCCGGCTGGTGGACGATGCTGGTGGGTCCCGGCAAGCCGGTGGATACGGATCGTTTCTTCGTCATCTGCGCCAATGTGCTGGGCGGCTGCATGGGCACCACGGGCCCGGCCTCCACCAATCCGGAAACCGGCCAGCCCTATGCGCTGACCATGCCGGTGGTGACCATCCGTGACATGGTGCGCGCGCAGGCGCGGCTGGTGGATCATCTGGGCATCGAAACCCTGTTTGCCGTGGTCGGCGGCTCCATGGGCGGCATGCAGGTGCTGCAATGGGCGGCGCTGTTCCCCGAGCGCGTGTTCTCCGCCGTGCCGATTGCCACCGGCGCGCGCCATTCTTCGCAGAACATCGCCTTCCACGAGGTGGGCCGTCAGGCCGTGATGGCAGATCCCGACTGGCGCGGCGGCAGCTACCTTGCCGATGGCACCCGCCCGAGCAAGGGGCTCGCCGTGGCGCGCATGGCCGCGCATATCACCTACATGTCCGACATGTCGCTGCATCAGAAATTCGGCCGCAACCTGCAGGACCGTGAGGCTTTGACCTTCGGCTTCGATGCGGATTTCCAGATCGAAAGCTACCTGCGCCATCAGGGCATGACCTTTGTCGACCGGTTCGATGCCAATTCCTATCTCTATGTGACGAGGGCGATGGACTACTTCGATCTGGCGGCGGAACATGACGGAGCCCTGAGCAAGGCCTTCCTGCATACGCCGACCCGCTTCTGCGTCATGTCCTTCACCTCGGACTGGCTGTTCCCGACATCGGAAAGCAAGGCGGTGGTGCGGGCGCTGAATGCGGCTGCGGCCAACGTCTCCTTCGTGGAGATCAGCAGCGATCGCGGCCATGATGCCTTCCTGCTGGATGAGCCGGAAATGTTCCGCACCGTGCGCGGCTTCCTGACGGGAGCAGCAGCGGCACGTGGCATTGCCGGACCGGGAGGAGCGTAAGATGGCAAACGGCAACACGGGCGGAACACTGAACCAGCCGCGCGGCGATCACCTCGTAATGTGCGACCTTGTGCCCGAGGGCGCGCGGGTGCTGGACGTGGGCTGTGAGGATGGGGCGCTGCTGCAGCTCCTGGCCGAGCGGCGGCGTGTCGACGGGCGCGGAATGGAATTGTCGCAGGGCGGCGTGAACAAGGCCGTGGCACGCGGGCTGTCCGTGGTGCAGGGCGATGCCGACACGGATCTTGCTGACTATCCGGACAATGCCTTCGATGTGGTGATCCTCAGCCAGACGCTGCAGGCCACCCGCGATCCGAAGGGCGTGATGGAGCAACTGCTGCGCATCGGCGGGCAGGTGGTCGTCTCGATCCCGAATTTTGCCTATTGGCGCAACCGCATGCAGCTTCTGCTGCGCGGGCGCATGCCGGTGACCAAGTATCTGTCCTACCAGTGGTATGACACGCCCAACATCCACTTCTGTTCCATCCGCGACTTCGTGGCGCTGGTGGAAGAGATGGATGCCACGGTGGTGAAGGCCGTTGCGCTCGACGGGCAGGGCGCGCGCATCACCTTCAATGCGCCCTGGTGGCTGTGGAATCTGGTGGGCGAGCAGGCGGTGTTCCTGCTGCGCCGCTGAGCTTCAGCGGGTGCGCGGCGGCGTTCTGTCGCGCCGGTTCGGATTGAGGCCGGGGGTGACACCGGCCTCCGGCACGAAGACGGGTCTCAGCACCCTGAGCACGCTGCGTTTGCCGCCATCGGCCTGGGCAGGCTTGTAGAGCCGTTTCTGCGCCTCGATCACCAGAAGACCTGCAAAGGCCGGCCAGAGCGCGCGGCCCACGGTTTCCCAGGTGCGGGCCGAGCGCAGGATGACCTTCGACTTCACCGGGGGAATGTAGAGCGTTTCTTCCCTCGAGATCACGTCGAACTGGCAGCTCTGCAGCAGCGCCTGGATCTGGCTCTTGGAGAAAGGGCGGCCATAGCCGAAGGGCGAGGTTTCCGCCCGTGCCCAGACACCGCGCCGGTTCGGCACGATGACGATCAGCTTGCCGCCCGGCACCAGCACACGCCAGGCCTCGCGCAGCAGGGCGGCAGGATCGCCCGCCATGTCCAGCGCATGCACCATGATGGCGCGCTGGAAGAAACTGTCGGAAAAGGGCAGCTGATCCGCTTCCACCAGAACCGAGGCATTGGCCCGCTCGCGCGGCCAGTGGACGACGCCCTGCGCCGCCGGCATGGCCGCCACACAGCGCTCCGCCTCATCCATGTAAGGGCGCAGGAACGGTCCCGCATAGCCGATGCCAAGCAGGCTTTCGCCTTTCGCGCTGGGCCAGAGAGAGCGCACGCGCGCGCCGATGAGGCTGCGCAGCAGGCGGCCAAGCGGCAGGTCGTAAAAGGTTCTGAGATCAGCAACGTCGAGATACATGGCCTGCCCGGTTCAATTCGGCGCGATTGAACCTTGCCTTGACCCAAGACGCAAGGGCTGATGACCCGATCGCCCTTGCCCCTGCCTGCGGCATTTGCCACTCTGCAGGCCGGATTCATCAACGGGAGAGACAAGATGGCGCGGCTTCAGATCAGGCAGTTTCCCTGCCTGTCCGACAATTACGGTGTGCTGGCACGCGATCCGGAGAGCGGATCGGTGATCGCCATCGATGTGCCGGACGCCGCGCCTTATCTGGCGGAACTGGCCGAAACCGGCTGGCGCCTCACGCATATTCTCATCACCCATCATCACTGGGACCATGTGCAGGGGCTGGTGCCGCTGAAGGAAGCCACGGGCGCGCGGGTCATCGGCCCCGGCCTGTCGCGCGACAAGATTTCCGGCCTCGATGAAGTGGTGGAAGACGGCGACATCTTCCACATCGCCGAGCTGAAGGTGGAAGCCATCTCGACGCCGGGCCATACGCTGGACCAGATCTCCTGGTGGTTCGAACAGGCGGGGGTCATCCACACGGGCGACACCCTGTTCTCGCTGGGCTGCGGGCGCGTCTTCGAGGGCGACATGGAAATGATGTGGGCCTCGCTCGACAAGCTGAACCGCCGCCTGCCGGATGATGCGGTTGTCTACTGCGGCCACGAGTATACTCTGTCCAATGCCCGTTTCGCGCTGAGTGTTGATCCGGATAACGCTGCGCTCAAGGAAAGGGTAGCAGAGGTGGAGCGGCTGCGGGCGGAGCATATGGCCACCCTGCCCACCACGATGGGGCGGGAGCGGGCCACCAATCCGTTCCTGCGGGCGGGTGATCCGGCCCTCGCCGCAGCCCTCGGCATGGCAGGGGCCAGCCCTGCCGAAGTCTTCGCGGAACTGCGGGGACGCAAGGACAGGTTCTGAGCCATGAGACCGCTGACCGGATTCACTGCCGCCGAAATCATCGAAACGCTGGGCATGCAGCCGCATCCCGAGGGCGGCTATTATGCCGAGACCTTCCGCGATCCGGTCTGCGATGCATCAGGCCGCCCGGCCTCGACGGCGATCTATTTCCTGCTGCCGGAGGGCGTCTTGTCGCGCTGGCACAAGGTGGATGCGGTGGAGGTGTGGCACTGGTACGGCGGCGCGCCGCTGGAGCTTCTGATCAGTGACGGAGAAGGGCCGGTTGAGCTTGTGACCCTCGGGTCCGATCTGGCCGCCGGGCAGCGCCCGCAGGCGGTGGTGCCGCGCCACGCCTGGCAGCAGGCGCAAAGCCTCGGTGACTTCACCCTCGTGGGCTGCACGGTCGCCCCCGGCTTCACCTTCGACGGCTTCGAAATGGCCCCGGAAGGCTGGCAGCCGTGAGGGGGGATGGGGGGGAATTAAGACCCTTCCGTGCTGTTTCAAACCCCTCCATCGTCATCCCGGACGCGCCCTGCGCGATCCGGGACCGGTGAGCCAAGGTCTGCCGGCTCTGGCTCTTGGGACAACCAACTTACACCTCTGCTCACCGGTCCCGGATCTCCGCTGCGCTTCGTCCGGGATGACGATTGAGGGGTGGAAAATCAGGCGTTGCCCGGCTCACACGCCCGCTTCAAAGGCCTCGACCAGATCGATGATCTGCGAGCCGTAGCGGTCGAGTTTCGACTGGCCGACACCGGAGACGGCGAGAAGGGCATGGGAGGTCACGGGCCGGGCGATGGCGATGCCGGCAAGGGTCGCGTCCGGAAACACCACATAGGGCGGTACTTCGTTTTCCCGGGCGATCTGGGTGCGCAGACGGCGCAGACGTTCAAACAGCAGCCGGTCTTCCGGATCAAGATCATCGGCCAGGCTGGCCGACCGTTCCCCGCGCGAGGCTCTGAGGCTGGCGGCGGCGCGGTCGCGGCGCAGCAGCACCTTGCGCTCGTTGCGGAACACGGCGCGGCATTCGTCCGTCAGCACCAGCGCGCCGTAGTTGGCATGATCGACGCCGACGAGGCCCATGGCCACCAGTTGGCGCGCCACCGATTGCCAGGTCTTCGGCGAGAACTCCTTGCCGATGCCATAGACCGACAGCTTGTCGTGGCCGAAGCGTGAGATCTTGTCGTTTTCCTTGCCCAGCAGCACATCGATCACATGGCCCGCGCCAAAGCGCTGGCCGGTGCGGTAGATGGCGGAGAGGAACTTGGCGGCAGCTTCCGTTCCGTCCCAGGTTTCCACCGGTGACAGGCAGGTGTCGCAGTTGCCGCAAGGCTTGGGATAGGTCTCGCCGAAATGGGCCAGCAGCGCCTGACGGCGGCATCCGGCGGTCTCGCAGATGCCGACAAGGGCGTTGAGCTTGGCGGTTTCTGCCCGCTTCACCTCTTCCGGCGCTTCGCCTTCGGCAATCATGCGCCGGCGCTGCACCATGTCGGCCATGCCATAGGCCATCCACGCCTCGGCCGGTGCGCCATCACGGCCGGCACGTCCGGTTTCCTGATAATAGGCCTCGACGGAAGACGGCAGGTCGAGATGGGCGACGAAACGCACATCCGGCTTGTCGATGCCCATGCCGAAAGCAACGGTCGCCACCAGCACGAGGTTTTCCTCCAGCAGGAAAGCGTCCTGATTGGCCTCGCGGATCTCCCGGTCGAGCCCGGCGTGATAGGGCAGGGCGCGGATGCCCTTCTCCGTCAGCCAATTGGCGATGTCCTCCACCTTGGCGCGGGACAGGCAATAGACGATGCCGCTCTCGCCCTTGTGGCGCTTGAGGAAATCCAGCAGCTGCTGGCGCTGGTTCACCCGCTCGACGATCTCGTAGCGGATGTTGGGCCGGTCGAAGGAGGTGGTGAAGACCTGCGCCGTCTCCAGCTTCAGGCGGACGCGGATGTCCTCCTGCGTATGCGGATCGGCGGTGGCGGTCAGGGCCACGCGCGGCACACCGGGATAACGGTCCGCAAGGCTGGCCAGCTGCAGATATTCGGGCCGGAAATCATGCCCCCACTGGCTGACGCAATGGGCCTCGTCGATGGCAAAGAGCGAGATGGCCGCACCATCCAGGAGGCGGGAGAAACCGGCCGTCGCCACCCGTTCGGGTGTGACATAGAGGAAGTCGAGCGTGCCGTTGCGCAGCTCTGCGGCAATGCGCGCCTGCTCTTCCGGCGGAACGGAGGAATTGAGCGCGGCAGCGCGCACGCCCGCGCCCGTCAGCGCACCCACCTGATCCTTCATCAGCGCAATGAGGGGAGAGATCACCACGCCCGTGCCGGGGCGGCAGAGGGCGGGGATCTGGAAGCACATGGATTTGCCCGCGCCTGTGGGGAACAGCACCACCGCATCGTCCCCGGCGATCAGCGTGTCCACCACCTCGCGCTGGCGGCCGCGGAAACTGGGGTAGCCGAACACATCCGCCAGAACCTGTGCAGGATCCTTCGCTGCGGGCCTTGCGGTGCCCTCAGACGCTGCTGTGTACTCTGTCCCGGCGAGACGAGGCTGTGCTTGCGGCATGAACAGGTGATTCCTTCGTCGCCGCACCATCCCCTATTCGCCCGCCCCGGGCAATGTCAGCCTGTGGATGACCTGTGCAAGACCGCGAGGTTTTTTGCAGCGGGAGGGGCTTCACAGGCTGAACCGCGCATCCGGATCCTGCGCCAGGGTCTCGGCGCAGTGGATGCGGAGTTTGTTGGTGACTTCGGCAAGGTCGCCGTCCAGCTGGCCGGGTGCCAGCGGCTCGCCCACGTGGAAGCGGAAGTGCGCGCCCTTCTTGTTCAGAAGCTCGTTGAAGACGGTCATGTCGCGCAGCTCGATCGAGACCTTTGCGAGGAAGTAGAACAGGCGGGAGTTGCGCGCGCCCATGTGAATGGGAATGACCGGCACCTGATGGCGGCGGGCCAGAGCCAGTGCCGACGTCATCCACGGCCGCTCCGTCAGCTTGCCATCCTTCATGTAGGCAAGGCGGCCGGAGGGGAACAGCACCACGGCGCGGTTGCGCTCGAAGGCGGAGGCGGCGTTCTTCAGGGTTTCACGCGTTTTTTCGCGGGTCTTGAAGCCTGCGCGCCATTCCACCGGCACGATCATGTCGGCAAGGCGCGGATTGACGCGCACCGCATCCCGGTTGGCGAAGATGGAAATGTCCCTGCGGCGGCTCTTCACCGCGTCATAGAGCGCCACACCATCAGCGATGCCTGTCGGGTGGTTGGAGACGAGGATACAGGGCCCTTCTGCCGGAATGCGGTCCAGTCCCTCAACGGTCAGCTTCACCTGCAACAGATTGGACAGATAAACGAAGACCTCTTCCGCCGGCAGGTTGGAGATGGCGTCTGCCATTTCCAGCGCATCGAAATAGCGCAGCATGCGGTAGGCGAGGGGCCGGAACAGCGGCCACCACGGGGCGGCCATCACGTGCTTGCCCCGTTCGGCAATCAGCACATCGACGATATGGCGGGCGGAGCCGCTGGTCTCATCTGTGTGGCTCTGTGTCAGGAGGGCCGAATCAGGGTGCTGGAAACGCGGCACGGGCACAATCCTCAAGGCGGGCGAAATATGCCCTTAATGGCCTGATGGTTACAGATCCAGACGGCAACCTGCAATGGCCATGAACCGTCAGCCTCGCAGAGCCCTGTGACAGCATTCTGTCACAAAGCGGGCATTTTTTGTCGCGGTGGGCGCCCGTCCGCCCATCAGCTCCAGACGGGACTGGTGAAGATGGCAACTGCACAGGCTGTTGCCGCAATCCATACGAGCGAGCGCAGGGTGGCCTTGTCCATCCAGTAACAAAGCACATAAAGGACGCGCAGCCCGATGAAGGCCGCCGCCAGCACATCGATCCAGAACGGGTCGCCGCCCTGCTGATAAGCCACGAGTACGGCAACGGCAAAGAGTGGAAAGGCCTCGAAGCCATTGGCTTGCGCGCCTTGCGCCCGTGCCCTGAAGCCTTCTGCCCAGAAGGCCGGGTCACGCGGGCGGGCATTGCTGAAGTCTCTGGTGAGCTTGGCGGGAAACACCGACAGGATGGGCAGGAATGCGGCAACGAGCACGCACCAGATTGCGACGGGCATGGGATGATCCTTTTGGCGTTTGCTGGAATTTCTGTGTGGAGAGGTAACGTTTTAAGCGGCCCGGTCAATCTCTCAAGGTGTCACGCAGCACATCGCCAATGAACCCGGCGAAGGCGCGAACCTTGGCCGGGACGTGGCGGCGCGAGGGATAGACGGCGTTGATCGTTACCTCGCTCATGCCCCACTCCGGCAGCAGCCGGACAAGCGTTCCCGCTGCCAGGTCCGCCGCCACATAGGCCTGCGGAATGAGGCTGAGGCCGAAGCCGGCGCGCAGGGCATCCATGACGGCTAGGCTGGAGGAAACCTTGTAGCGCCCGGCCACCCGCTGCCGGTGCTCCTTGCCATTGCGGAAGAAGGTCCATTCGTCCGCGTGGCCGGACAAGGTGAAACGGATGCACTCGTGCCGGGCAAGGTCGGCAGGCTCTTGCGGCGTGCCGGCGCGGGCAAGGTATGCGGGCGAAGCGCAGAGAACGTGTTTCAGCGCCCCGAGCCTCTTGACGATCAGCTCCCGGTCCTCATCCCGGCGTCCGCCGCGCAGGGCCATGTCAAAGCCGTCTCGGACAAGGTCCACGCGCCGGTCGTCCAGGTCAAGGTCGAGCGAGACTTTCGGGTAGCGTGCCAGAAACTCCGGGATGCGGCTGGTGATGAGGACAAGGCTGGATGTCATGGGCGCACTCACTCGCAGCAGGCCAGAAGGTTCTGAACTGAGATTGCCGACAGACTGCTGCGCCTCTTCCAGATCCTCCAGCACCCGGCGGATCTGGTCGAGATAGAGCGTGCCCGCCTCCGTCAGGCTGAGGCGGCGGGTGGTGCGGTGGAAGAGCCTTGCGCCAAGATCGCCCTCCAGCTCCGACATGGCCTTGCTGACGGCGGCCGGAGACAGGCCGTGGCTGCGCGCAGCGGCGGCAAAGCTGCCGAGTGTGGCAATGCTGCGGAACAGGCGGAGGCGGAGAATGCCATCCATTGATTATTCACTTCAGGTTACGGATGAATGGTTCAACTTGCATATTATCATCTTCTGCCGGGTGAATTACCACTGATCTCCAGCGGCGGCCATCCCGGGCCGGGCCGCTCTGCACTGGACCTGACATGATTTCCCGCCTGAACTCACGCCTGAACGCCCACATGACGCTGCTCCTCACCGCGCTTGCCCCGGCCATCTGGGGCAGCAGCTATATCGTCATCACCGAGATGCTGCCGCTGGACCGGCCCCTGACGCTGGCGCTGCTCAGGGCGCTGCCCGCGGCTCTTCTTCTGCTGCTGATCGTCCGGCAGCTGCCGCGCGGGCGCTGGATCTTCCGGGTGCTGGTGCTGGGGGCGCTCAACTTCTCCATCTTCTGGGCGCTGATGAATGTGGGGGCCTACCGCTTGCCAGGCGGTGTGGCGGCAACGCTGGGGGCTATGCAGCCGCTCATCGTGCTGGTGCTGGCGCGTTTTCTGCTCAACGGGCGGCTGACATGGCTGGCCGTGCTGGCGGGTGTTGCCGGGGTTATCGGCGTCGGCATGCTGATGCTGAAGCCTGCGGCGGCGCTCGACCCCATCGGCCTTCTGGCGGCAGGCGCCGCCGCGGTCTCCATGGCGCTGGGCACGGTGATGACCCGCTACTGGAAGCCGGAGGTGAGCCCGCTCACCCTGACCGCCTGGCAGCTGGCCGCCGGTGCCCTGCTGCTTGCTCCTGCAGCGCTCCTGACGGAACCTGCATTGCCGCCGCTGACGGGCTGGAACATTGCGGGCTTTGCCTACATGACCTTCATTGGCGCAGGCCTGACCTATCTTCTGTGGTTCCGGGGCATTGGGCTGCTTGGCCCTTCGGCAATCGCGCCGCTGGGCCTGCTCAGCCCATTGATGGCGGTAATCCTCGGCTGGGCCATTCTGGATCAGACCCTCAGCGCGGTGCAGATCGCAGGGATGGTTCTGGTGCTGGGCAGCGTTCTCGTTGGCCAGCATGCCGGGCAGCTGGCCCAGCGGCGTCCGGTTTCCCGTCCTGAGGGTACGCCTGCAGGCAAGCCGGGCTGAGGGTCAGCCCGGCAGCTGGCTTTCGCGGCTGGTGCGGGAGATCCGGGCCTCCTCATGCAGCCAGGTGCGGAAGGCGGCGACGACCGGGCGCAAGGTCCGGTCCTGCGGATAGACGAAGTGATAGGCGGTCTTCTGGTCCAGCGGCTGGCCGAACAGGCGCACCAGACGGCCGCTCGCCAGTTCCTCGTCGATGAAAAGCCGGGGCATCAGCGCCACGCCCAGATGATGGGCGGCGGCTTCCGCGATCATGCCGAACTGCTCGAAGCGTGGGCCCTGATAGGCGCTGTCCGTCTCCACCCCCATGGCGGCGAACCAGTCGCGCCAGGCCATGGGCCGCGTGGAGAGCTGGAGGCGCGGCACCTTCAGCAGGTCACGCGGCTCGCTGATCATGTGCCGGTCGCGAAAGGCGCGCGAGGCCACGACCACGGATTCTTCGGGAAACAGCGGCTCGACAATGGCCCCCGCCCAGATCGGATCGCCGTGGTGGATCGCGCCGTCGAAGGGCTCTTCCGTAAAGTCGAAAGGCCGCAGCCGGATGGAGAAATTGAGCGCCGCCTTTGGCGTGCGCCGCAGGAATTCGGCCAGGCGCGGGGCAAGCCAGCGGGCCCCGAAGGTGGGCAGAACCGCCAGATTGAGCACATCGGCGCTGCCGGCAAAGGACATGACCTGCCGTGTGGCATCGCCCAGCTGGTCCAGTGCGCCCCGGACTTCATGCAGGTAAAGCCGCCCAGCATCGGTCAGCACCACACGCTGGCGGATGCGCGCAAACAGCGGCACGCCCAGCCGCTGCTCCAGATGGCGGATCTGCTTGGAAATCGCGCCCTGCGTCAGATGCAGCTCTTCCGCCGCGCGGGTGAAGCTCTCATGCCGGGCGGCGCATTCGAAGGCGATGAGAGCATCGGCGGGCGGCAGAAAGGCGCGTTTGACCATCAGGTTCATTCCACTGGCTCATGACTTGCGGAGAACTTATCTCTTCCCGTGTCTTCTGTCAGCAGGCATAGTCCGCGCAATTCCGGCGTTTACCCCGGCTTCGGGCGGGATGCTGATGACTGATACATGAGACGGAGGAATGTGATGGCGGCTCTCAAGTCCGATCCCACCGGTGGCGGCACCTTTGCCTGGGACGATCCCTTTCTGTTGCGCGAACAGCTGAGCGAGGACGAGATCCTCATCATGGAAACCGCCCGCGCCTATGCGCAGGACAAGCTGCAGCCGCGCGTGCTGGAAGCCTATGCCCATGAGAAGACGGACCGCGAGATCTTCAACGAGATGGGCGAACTCGGCCTGCTCGGCGTCACCCTGCCGGAAGAATATGGCTGCGCCGGTGCATCCTACGTTTCCTACGGTCTCGTTGCCCGCGAGATCGAGCGCGTCGACAGCGGCTACCGCTCGATGAACTCGGTGCAGTCCTCGCTGGTGATGTACCCGATCTATGCCTATGGCTCGGAAGAGCAGCGCAAGAAGTATCTGCCCAAGCTCGCGTCCGGTGAGTTCGTCGGTTGCTTCGGCCTGACCGAGCCGGATGCAGGGTCTGATCCGGCCGGCATGCGCACCCGCGCCGAAAAGATCGACGGCGGCTACCGGCTCAAGGGCTCCAAGATGTGGATCTCCAACTCGCCGATCGCCGATGTGTTTGTGGTCTGGGTCAAGTCCGAAGCCCATGACGGGGCCATCCGCGGCTTTGTGCTGGAGAAGGGCATGAAGGGGCTGTCCGCGCCGAAGATCGGCGGCAAGCTGTCCCTGCGCGCGTCCATCACTGGCGAAATCGTCATGGACGGGGTGGAAGTCTCCGAAGACGCACTGCTGCCGAATGTCTCCGGCCTCAAGGGGCCGTTCGGCTGCCTCAACCGGGCCCGCTACGGCATTTCCTGGGGTGCGATGGGGGCTGCGGAAGACTGCTGGCACCGCGCCCGTCAGTATGGCCTCGACCGCAAGCAGTTCGGCCGTCCGCTGGCCCAGACGCAGCTGTTCCAGAAGAAGCTCGCCGACATGCAGACGGAAATCTCCCTCGGCCTGCTGGGCTCGCTGCGGGTCGGGCGTCTGTTTGACGAGGGCAAGGTGGCGCCGGAGATGATCTCCATCATCAAGCGCAACAACTGCGGCAAGGCGCTGGATATCGCCCGTCAGGCCCGCGACATGCACGGCGGCAACGGCATTCAGGAAGAATATCACGTGATGCGTCACGCGCAGAACCTGGAAACCGTCAATACCTATGAAGGCACGCATGATGTGCATGCCCTCATCCTGGGCCGCGCCCAGACCGGTCTTCAGGCATTCTTCTGAGAACGGCCGGCGTATAGCGGCATTGCCTGTGCCGCTTGCCTCATTCCGGCCGGACGGCCCTGTGTTCTGGTCCCCACCACCGGAACCCGGACTGCTCCGGCCGGAAGCTTTTTCCGTTCACGGACCGGCCGGGCGGGCTTTCAGTCCTCCAGAAGGTCGGGCAGATGGTCCAGCAGCACGCGGGCGGGGGCCTTGCGCTTGCCATTGGCCCATTCGATCAGCTTCTGGCAGAAATTGCGCAGGGCAAGGCGGGTCTGGCGGCAGCGTTCCCTGTCCATCTCGAAGGGCGGGTTTTCGTGGCGGATGTAGGACCTGAGCGCCAGCGCCAGCGTCAGCACATGCACGCCGCCCGAGGGGTTGCCATAGGTCTGGGCGATATAGCCGCCACCCACCGCATCATTTTCCGAAAATGTCTTGTCGGTGAAGTCATGCAGCATGGTCATGCTGAGGCTGGCCACATCCTCGTGGCAGCTGCGGCCGTGCAGCGTGCCGATGTTGACCAAGGGCAGATCGCCCGGATAACGCCCCTTGATGCGGCTGCGCATGGATTGCAGGCTGATCACCGTGATGCGGCCATGGATGGCGCGCAGCCGCCGGATCTGGGCGCTGAGCGCATCGTGGAACGGGGCATGATAGAGCCGCCGCCGCTCGTCCATCTCGAAGCGGCCCGGATCTTCGTCAGGCAGATAGACGCGCTTGCCCTCCAGTGTCAGCACCGGGCAGATGGACAGGGCGCCATCCTCGAACGGGCGGCCAAAGCTGGCCGGGTCGCCATCCACATCCACGACAAGCCGGGAAATGGGGGTCGAGACCACCGTCGCCTGAATGTCTTCGTCAAAATCCACCAGCTGATCCATGTGCCAGGAGGCATCGGCCTGCAGCCGTCCCGTTGCCGAAAGACGCTTGTCGATAGCCGGTGGAATCCGCAGGCCGGAATGGCCAATGCAGAGGATCAGCGGTGCAGAACGTTCCTTTACGGCAATCATGGGTGATGGGCCTGCCGGGATGGGGTCACCACAGCGCCGTAATGCGCGGGGCACTGCGGGCAAGGGTGTTTATTTTAAGCTTTTTTTAACTTTTGCCACGTCTGCCGCAAACCGTCGCAGGTGAGCTTGATTTCCCGCAGCGTAATCCCCAGAAACTTCGCACCCGGCAGATCTGTATGATTTTAGCAGTCTCTCGCCGGACGGATGACATGCAGCTTGAGTTCGCCGGGCGGAAAGTTATTCTGCCTGTCTCACCTTCCGGATAATTTCTTCAAGGCAAATAAAAATGACGCTGCGTTATGGCAAGGAATTCCTCATGATCCCGGGTCCGACAAACGTGCCGGACGAAGTTCTGAGGGCCATGCACCGCCCGGCTGTCGATATCTATGAAGGCCCGCTGCTGCAGACGACGGATGACTGCCTGAAGGGCATCTCCCGCGTGTTCCGCAGCACCACCGGCAAGCCCTATATCTACATCGCCAACGGCCACGGCACCTGGGATGCGGCGCTGTCCAACACCCTGTCGCGCGGTGACAAGGTGCTGGTGCTCGAATCGGGCCGCTTTGCCATCGGCTGGGGTGAGGCGGCAGAGCTGATCGGCATCGAGGTTGAAATCCTGCCCGGCCATTGGCGCAAGGCGGTCGATCCGGCGGCGCTCGAAGCGCGGCTGCGGGCTGACACGGAAGGCGCAATCAAGGCCGTTCTGGTGGTGCAGGTGGACACGGCCTCCGGCGTGCTCAACGACATTCCGGCTCTGCGCCGTGCCATGGATGCCAGCGGTCATGGGGCCTTGCTGATGGTGGACTGCATGGCCTCGCTCGGCTGCGTGCCGTTCGAAATGGAGGCCTGGGGCGTGGATGTCGCCATGGCCGGTTCGCAGAAGGGGCTGATGTCGCCTCCGGGCCTTGCCTTTGTGGTGGCTGGCCAGAAGGCGCTGGCCGCCCACAAGACCGCCGGGCTGCGTAATTCCTATATGGACTGGACCTTCCGCGATGGTCCGGAACATTACATGAAATACTGCGGCACGCCGCCGGAGCATCTGCTCTTCGCCTTTCAGAAGGCGCTGGAGCTGATCGAGGAAGAAACGCTGGAAGGCGTCTGGCGCCGCCATGCGATCCTCGCCGAAGCGGTGCGTGCTGCTGTCGAGGTCTGGGGCCGCAAGGGCGTTCTGGAGATGAACATTCTCAAGCCTGAAGAGCGTTCGGACAGCGTGTCGGTCATCTGCTTCAACGGCGTCGATCCGGCGCCGCTGCGCAGCTTTGTCAAGGATGTCTGCGGCATCACCATCGGCATCGCCATTGGTGATCTCGCCGGCAAGGGCATCCGCATCGGCCACATGGGCCATGTGAATGCGGCGATGGTGCTGGGCACGCTTTCCGCCATGGAACTGGGGCTGCGGCGCCTCGGCATCCCGCATGAAAGCGGTGGTGTGGAGGCGGCCATTGCCGTGATCGACAGGGCGCTGGCCGGAAGCTGAGCTGTTTCATCCCTGTAACTCATTGTCTAGAAAGGATATATTTCTTTCCGGACACGAAGTTTGCCCCTTTGGCATATGAGGCCTTGCCAAAGGGGCGTGTGCTTCTGATATAAGGGGCTCGGGAGGTTGGTGGTGGACGAGCCACTCGCCAACCGGGTCAGGTCCGGAAGGAAGCAGCCCCAACGAGTTCCGGCACGGGTCGCCGTGCCAGCCTCCCACCCTTTTCCCCCGCGCAGATGCACCACGGCGTCGCGTCGCGTGCCTCAGGCGCGGCGGGGCTTCCGGCTGTCTTTCGTGAAGGCGCCGGCTTCATGAATTCAAGACGGGGACAGGCGGGCTGGATGAGCGGCATGGACGGTGACAGCCCCGGAGGCAACGGCCCCGAGCACGCAGCTGAGCATGAGCGGGATGACCTGACGATCTCCATGTTCGGCGATGCTCCGGCTGAACCTGCCCCTTCTGCTCCCGCACCTGCGCCTGCTGGCGAAGGGAAGCAGTCCGGTGCCTACCGGGTGCTGGCGCGCAAGTACCGCCCCCAGACCTTTGACGATCTCGTCGGTCAGGAGCCGATGGTCCAGACGCTGGAAAACGCCTTTGCCACCGGGCGCATTGCGCAGGCCTGGATGCTGACCGGCGTGCGCGGTGTCGGCAAGACGACCACCGCCCGTATTCTGGCACGCGGTCTCAACTACGAAGTTCCCGGCGAGGTGGAGCGTCCGACGGTGCAGCTCACCCGCGAGGGCACCCATTGCCGCGCCATCATGGAAGGCCGCCATGTCGATGTGATCGAGATGGACGCCGCCTCGCACACCGGCATCAACGATATCCGCGAGATCACGGACGCAGCGCGCTACCGCCCCGCTTCGGCGCGCTACAAGGTCTACATCATCGACGAAGTGCACATGCTCTCCAACGCGGCCTTCAATGGCCTGCTGAAGACGCTGGAAGAGCCGCCGGAGCATGTGAAGTTCATTTTCGCCACCACGGAAATCCGCAAGGTTCCGGTGACGGTGCTGTCCCGCTGCCAGCGGTTTGACCTGCGCCGCATCGAGCAGCCCAAGCTCGTTGGCCTGCTGCGGCGCATTTCCAACGCCGAATCCATCGACATTTCCGACGAGGCGCTGACGCTGATCGCCCGTGCCGGTGAAGGCTCGGCGCGTGACAGCCTGTCGCTGCTGGATCAGGCGATTGCCCATGGCGGCGGTCACATCGATGCCGGTCAGGTGCGGCAGATGCTGGGCCTTGCCGACCGGGCGCGGGTGATCGACCTCTTCGGTCATCTCATGTCCGGCCGCATTGCCGAGGCGATGGAAGAGCTGGCCGGGCAATATGCCATTGGCGCAGACCCCGCCGTCGTGCTGACGGATCTGGCCGATTTCACCCATCTGGTGACCCGGCTGAAGATTGTTCCCAAGGCGGGTGAGGAAGTTTCCGTCACCGAGACCGAGCGCCTGCGCGGCCGGGAGTTTGCCGAAAAGCTGTCGATGCGCGCCCTGTCGCGGGCCTGGCAGATCCTGCTGAAGGGCATTTCCGAAGTGCAGGCGGCGCCCAAGCCGCTGGCAGCTGCCGACATGGTGCTGGTGCGCCTTGCCTATGCGGCGGACTTGCCGGATCCGGAAGAGGCGCTGAAGCTGCTGAAAAGTGGCGGCTTTCCGTCTCTGCCCGCAGGCGCCGCGCCGCAGGGAGCAGGTCAGCAAGGTTCTGGCCAAAGTGGTGGCCAAAATGGCGGCATGCAGCCGCAGGCCGGTGGCCAGATGGGGCAGCCGGGCGGCCAGAGTGGGCCTGCAGGGCAGGGCGGCTATGCCGGCCCCACGATGAGCGGCAACGGCCCGCGCCTTTCGGCCATCGCCGGTGGCGCAGCCCAGTCAGTTGCTCAACCGTCTCCCCAGCCAGCCGCCGTGCAGCAGGCACCTGCTGTTCAGCTGCGCTCGCTGGCCGATTGCGCGGCACTTGCCTCCGAGCGGCGTGACATTCCGCTGAAGGTCTCCATCGAGCGGCAGATGCGGCTGGTGAAGTTCGAGCCGGGGCGGATCGAAATCCAGCCGACGAAGGACGCTGGTGCGGATCTGGCCGGTGAGTTCGGCCGCAAGCTGACCGAATGGACCGGCATGCGCTGGATCGTTTCCGTCAGCCGCGAGCAGGGCCGCCCGACGATCCATGAGGAGCGCGAGGCAACGCAGGCCCAGCTTCTCTCCGATGCCCGCTCGCATCCGACCGTCGCCGCGCTTCTGGCCGAATTCCCCGGCGCCCGCGTCGTCGATGTGCGCGTCAACGAGGAAGAGGAAAGCATCGACGATCCACTGCTTGCCGAAGCCCTCGGCACGGATGACGACGACCTGTGATAGGGGACATCGCGCCGGTGCCGCAGCAGACCCAAGCTCTGCCGGGTATTGACGAAGCCGGGCTGTCGGTCTTTCCCGTCACGCAGGCGACACGAGCGACCTTCACCGGCCTGTATTTCAGGCTGACGTTCCTCTTCTTCATTCAGGCCGGCTCGAAACGGGTCATCTGCCCCCGGAACGGCGAGCTGACCGGCGAGGCGGGAGACGTGATGATTTTTCCGGCAGGTTCCGTGGTCAACATGGAGAACCGGCCGGTTGCGGATGCGGACTACCGGGCCGAGGGCGTCAGCATCGCCTGCAATCTAGTGGACACGGTTTTCGGGGAGCATCCGGCGCGCAATGCTGCGCCCGGCATTCAGGTGCTGCGGGCGGTTCCTCACCATCCCTCGGACATGCTTGTTCTGATCAAGGATACGCTCTCCCGAGAGGGGTTGCCGGAACCGCTGCGCGCGCACAGGCTTCTGGAACCGCTGCTCTGGCTGCGCCACAATGGTGTCAAGCTTCCGGCAGGGGATGAGGAGCAGCCCTGGAGCAAGGTGCGCCGCCTGATCGAGAGCGATATCAGTTACCCTTGGCGCCTTCCCGAGATAGCCCGGCATTTCGCCATGAGCGAGGCAACGTTCCGGCGCTGGCTGGCAAGGTCCGGGCCCGGCTTCGCGCAGCTGCTGCTGCACACGCGGCTGGAGAGAGGTCTCTCCCTGTTGCAGGGAACGGACCTTCCGGTATCGCGCATCGCGCTCGACTGCGGCTTCCAGACGCCCTCGCATTTTTCCGATGCCTTTCGGAAAAGATTCGGAATCAAGCCTAGACAGATCCGGCAGCGCGAGGATTGATCGTTTTTCGATAGTTTTTGAGCGTGAGCCGGAAGCTGGCAGGGCTTTGCGGGGCTACTCCTGCGCACATGATCAACCGTCAAGAAAGGACACCGGATCATGTTTGCCAAGCTTTCTCTTTCCGGCCTGATGCTGGCCGCCGCCATGGTGACGGCCGCCAGCGCGCAGGATTTCAAGCTTACGAGCACGTCGATTGCCGAAGGCGCGCAACTGGCGCCCGCACATGTCTTTGCCGGGTTCGGCTGCGAAGGCGGCAACACCTCCCCGCAGCTGTCCTGGACTGGTGCGCCGGCTGGCACGCAGAGCTTTGCCATCACCGCCTATGATCCGGACGCACCGACCGGATCGGGCTGGTGGCACTGGACTGCGGTGAACATTCCCGCCTCCGTCACCTCGCTTGAGGCTGGCGCAAGTGGCGCCGGCAAGATGCCAGCGGGTACCACCGAGCTTGCCAATGACTATGGCGCGGCGGGATTTGGCGGCGCCTGCCCGCCTCCCGGCGAAGTGCACCGCTACATCTTCACCGTTCATGCCCTGCCGGTGGAACGGCTTGATCTGCCGGAAAACGCCAGCAACGCACTGGCCGGCTTCATGATCCGCGCCAACGCGATTGCATCGGCAAAGATCACGGCTGTCTATAACCGGTGATGCGATAATCGCCCACCGGCCATGAAAACGAAAAGGGCAGCCGGTTAGGGCTGCCCTTTGCTATTTTGAATGGCTGAAAGGCTCAGCTGCCCTTGGATGCAGCGCGTTCGGCGCGCTTGCGGTCGTTCGGGTCCAGCAGGGCCTTGCGCAGGCGGATGTTCTTCGGCGTCACTTCCACCAGCTCGTCATCAGCGATGTAGGACAGCGCCGCTTCGAGGGACAGGCGGATCGGGGTGGTCAGCTTGACGGCTTCATCCTTGCCGGCGGCGCGGATGTTGGTCAGCTGCTTGCCCTTCAGCACGTTCACTTCCAGGTCGTTGCCACGGGTGTGCTCGCCGATGATCATGCCCTGATACACCTTGACGCCCGGATCGATCATCATCGGGCCACGGTCTTCCAGGTTGAACATGGCATAGGCCACGGCCTCACCATCGCCGTTGGAGATCAGCACGCCGGTGTGACGGGTCGGAATGTCGCCCTTGTAGGGGGCGTATTCGTGGAACACGCGGTTGAAGATCGCCGTGCCGCGGGTGTCGGACAGAAGCTCGCCCTGGTAGCCGATGAGTCCACGGGTGGGGGCGAGGAACTGCAGACGGGTGCGGCCGCCGCCGGAGGGGCGCATTTCGCGCAGCTCGGCCTTGCGCTCGGACAGCTTCTGCACCACGACGCCGGAATGCTCTTCATCCACGTCGATGGTGACTTCCTCGATCGGCTCCAGGCGGTTGCCCTTCTCGTCGAACTGGAAGACCACGCGCGGACGGCCGACGCAGATCTCGAAGCCTTCGCGGCGCATGTTTTCGATCAGGATGGCGAGCTGAAGTTCACCACGGCCGGACACGATGAAGGCATCGCCTTCTGGAGTGTCCTCGATCTTCAGCGCAACGTTGCCTTCCGCCTCGTCCATCAGACGCTTGCGGATGACGCGCGACTGCACCTTGTCGCCTTCGGTGCCGGCCAGCGGGCTGTCGTTGACGAAGAAGGTCATGGACAGCGTCGGCGGATCGATCGGCTGAGCCATGATCGGGGTGTTCACGTCCATCGAGCAGAGCGTGTCGGCGACGGTTGCTTCCTGCAGGCCTGCGATGGAGACGATGTCACCGGCCTCGCCCTTCTCGATGGGCTGACGCTCAAGGCCACGGAACGCAAGCACCTTGGAGATGCGGCCGCTTTCAACAACCTTGCCTTCACGCGACAGGGCCTTGATGGGCATGTTCGGAATGGCTTCACCGGCAACGATGCGGCCCGTCAGGATGCGGCCCAGGAACGGGTTGCTCTCGATGGTGGTCGCCAGCATGCGGAAGGAGCCTTCCTCTGCCGTCGGTGCCGGAACGTGGCTGATGATCAGATCGAACAGCGGGCCCATGGATTCAGCCGGACCGGTCGGGTCATTGGCCATCCATTCCTGCTTGGCAGAGCCATAGACGACAGGGAAGTCGAGCTGCTCTTCGTTGGCGTCGAGGGCGGCGAAGAGGTCGAACACCTCGTCCAGCACTTCTTCGGCGCGCTGCTCCGGCTTGTCGATCTTGTTGATGGCGACGATCGGCTTGAGGCCGAGCTTCAGGGCCTTGCCGAGCACGAACTTGGTCTGCGGCATCGGGCCTTCGGCGGCGTCCACCAGCAGAACCACACCGTCCACCATGTGCAGGATGCGCTCGACTTCACCGCCGAAGTCGGCGTGGCCCGGGGTGTCCACGATGTTGATGCGGGTGTCGCCCCACACCAGCGAAGTCACCTTCGCCAGAATGGTGATGCCGCGCTCACGCTCCAGGTCGTTGGAGTCCATCATGCGCTCTTCCGTGCGCTGGTTCTCGCGGAAGGAGCCCGACTTCTTCAGAAGGACGTCGATTAGGGTTGTCTTGCCATGGTCGACGTGGGCGATGATGGCGATATTGCGCAGCTTCATTAAGGGCTCCAAAAGACACTGCGGGCAGGGTGCCCGCAGCGCTTGTCTTCAAATTGTGGCTGACGCCCGCTGGTGCTCACGGGCGGAAATTCGCGCCCTGTATAGTCTGCGGCGGCCATTTGTGCAACGCGGCAGCGCATCTTGACGCAAATCAGCTGCCATTCTAATTGTAAGTTAGCCTTACTATATGTCTGTCTTATGAAATCTGCGTGGTGCCTTGCGTGGCTGATCCGACCCTTGGTTTTCTTGTCGCCGACGTCGGCCGGCTGATCCGTCAGCGCTTTGAGGCGGCGCTGAGCGGCGTGGACTGCGGTCTGACGGCGGCAGAGGCCCGGACGCTTAACATGGTGCGGCAATTGCCGGATCAGCGCCAGAGCGTGCTGGCGGCGATCCTCGGCATCGAGCCGATGACGCTGGTGGGGCACCTCGACCGGCTGGAACAGGCGGGCCTGATCTGCCGGGAGGCCGATCCGCAGGACAGACGCGCCAAGATCATCGTTCTGGGCGAAGCGGCGCAGAGTGTGCTGGCCAAGATTGACGAGGCGCTTTTGCAAGTGCGCGCGGAAATCAGCCGCGGCATGACCCCGGAGGAAACCGCAGCCGCGGTGCGGGTCCTGCTTCAGGTGCGCAGCAATCTGGCGGAGGCGGCAGACCGGGCCTGAGGCCAGAAGCCTGCAGCCGGAAGCCAGAAGGATGGAATTCGGATTTCCCGGGCAGGGAGGGGCCCGCACAACGGATGGATCAGATGCGGGACAGCGTGACACCTCCCATGAGCGAAAGGCGCACCGCCCTGATCGGCGCGGCGCTGGTGGCCATCGGGCCAATTTCCATGGCGCTTTATACACCGGCCATGCCGGTGCTGGCAGATGCTTTCGAGACGACGCGCTCAATGATCAAGCTGACGCTGACGGCCTATTTCACCGGCTTTGCCCTGACGCAGCTGATCTGCGGACCGCTGACGGATGCTTTCGGCCGCCGTCCGGTCACCATTGCCTTTCTGCTGCTGTATCTCGCCTCCACCCTGCTGGCAGCCTTCGCGCCAAGTGTCGAGGGCATGATTGCCGCCCGTGCGCTGCAAGGGATTGGCGCGGCCATCGGTGTGTCCGTGTCCCGCGCCATCGTGCGCGACCAGTTCACCGGGCAGACCTCGGCACGGATCATGAATACGGTGGCGATGATGCTGGCCATCGGCCCGGCCATCTCGCCCACCATCGGCGGGTTGACGCTGGAGTTCTTCGGCTGGCGTGAGATCTTCTATTTCATGATCGTCTATGGCGCGGTCCTGCTGGCGGCGGTGTGGATCTTCATGACGGAGACCAACCGCTACATCGACCGGGCCAATCTTCAGCCTGCGCGGCTTGTCATCAACTATCTGACGCTGCTGAAAACCCCCTCCTTTCTGCGGCCCAGTCTGCTGGTGGGGTTTGGCATCGGCACCATCTACACGCTGGCCACTATCCTGCCTTTCGTGCTGATCGACCATGTGAAGCTGACGCCCAGCGAATTCGGCCTCGGCATGATGGTGCAGTCCGGTTCCTTCATGGCGGCAACCATTGTCGCCTCGCGGGTGCTGCGGCGGCATGATGCGGGCCTGCTGGTGCCGCCCGCGCTCTGCGGCATGGCGCTGGCTGCCGCGGCGATCATCGTCTCCCACGCGCTGTTTGCGCCGGGCTTTCTCAGCGTGATGCTGCCGGTGGGCCTGTTCTCCTTCTCGCTGGCCTGCCTTCTGCCCGCTGCCACCACGGCGGCGCTGCAGGGCTTTCCGCAGCTCGCGGGCTCTGCCTCCTCGCTCACCGGGTTTCTGCAGTTCGGCACCGGCATTCTCGGCAGTCTGGTGGCGGCGTGGCTGGGGGATCCGGTGCTGGCGCTGATCATCGTTGCGCCGGGCATGATGCTGCTGGGGGCGGGGCTCTACCTGGCTCTGACGCCGCTTGCGAGGGCGAAGGACGGTGAGGGCGAAAGCTGACCGGCGTCTTTGCGGCGTTTTCTGTGCCGCAACCGTCCTGCAGCTTGACCTCTCCCCGGCAAAGCGCGACATAGCGCCTTCGATCTTGCGGGAGCTTCCTCAATGACACAGGCTGCCTATCAGCTGCCGGACCTTGCCGGTCCTGCCCGCCCGCATGTGATGGGCATTCTCAATGTCACGCCGGACAGTTTCTCCGACGGCGGGCAGCACGCGGCAGCAGAAGCGGCCATCGCCCATGCCCGGCAGATGATTGCCGAAGGCGCCGATATCATCGACATCGGCGGCGAAAGCACGCGGCCGGGGGCGGCACCTGTTTCGCTCGACGACGAGTGGGCCCGCCTTGCCCCGGTTCTCGAGCCCGTCGTGGCGCTGGGCTGCCCGGTCTCCATCGACACCTACAAGGCGGAAACCGCCCGCCGCGCCTGCCGCGCCGGAGTGGCAATCGTCAATGACGTCTGGGGCCTGCAGAAGGACCCGGCCATGGCCGGTGCCGTGGCAGAAGCGGGCGTCCATGTGGTGATGATGCACAACCGCGAGGCCGCAGATCCCGCCATCGACATTCTCGCCGACATCGACCGCTTCTTCGAACGCTCGATGGAGCTGGCAGAGCGCGCCGGGATTGCGAGAGAAAAGTTGATCCTCGATCCGGGCTTCGGCTTCGGCAAGACGGTGGACCAGAATTTCCTTGTCCTCAACCGCTTCGCAAGCCTGCGCAAGCATGGCCTGCCGCTGCTGAGCGGCGCCTCGCGCAAGCGCATGATCGGCGCGGTGCTGGATGTGCTGCCACAGGAGCGGCTGTTCGGCTCGCTGGCGGTGCATCTTCTGTCGCTGGAACGGGGCGCGGCAATCCTGCGCGTCCACGATGTCCGCCCGCATGTGGAGGCGGCGAAGATCTTTGCCGCGATGAAAAGGGAAGCCGTCTGAATGAGCCTTGCTGACAACGCGGTGCGCGCGGCGCTGGGCCTCGGCTCCAACATGGGCGACCCGAAGGCCAATCTGGCCGCCGCCATCGCCCGGCTTGATGCGAGCGAGGGGATCTCCGTTCTGGCCGTTTCTTCCGCTTACCGCACACCGCCGTGGGGGCCGATCCCGCAGGATGACTACCGCAATGTCTGCCTCGTCATCGAGACGGTGCTGAGCCCGCGTGACCTGCTGGGCCGGTGCCTTGAGATCGAACGGGAACTGGGCCGGGTGCGGGACGTGCGCTGGGGCCCGCGCATCATCGACATCGACGTGCTGATCTATGGCGGTGAACAGGTGGAGGAGGAGCATCTTTCCATTCCCCATCCGCGCATGGGCGAAAGGGCCTTCGTGCTGGTGCCGCTCGCCGAAATCTGGCCGGATGCCCCGATCGGCGGCGGCCGCACCGCCGCGCAGGCCCTCGCCACCTGCGAAGGCCGCGAGGAAATTGTCCTGCTGGTGGATTGAGCCTATGCGGCGCGGGGACTGATCTGAGCCAGATCTTCTGCGATTTCACGGCGCCGCTGCATCAGGTCATAGTCTGCCTGAAGGCCAAGGAAAAAGCCTTCCGAGATGCCGAAATAGCGCGCAAGCCGCAGATCCGTGTCAGCGCTGATGGACCGCTTGCCGAGCACGATTTCATTGATGCGCCGCGGCGGCACATCCAGCGCGCGCGCAAGGGCATTCTGGCTGAGATCCATCGGCTTGAGAAAGTCCTCAAGCAGAACTTCGCCCGGATGCGGGTTCGGCAAAAGATCAGCTGTGGTAGTCGGTGATGGTGACATGTGCCGGACCTCCTTCCTGCCAGACAAAACAGATGCGCCACTGATCATTGATGCGGATGCTGAACTGGCCGGTTCTATCGCCCTTCAGGGCCTCCAGACGATTGCCCGGTGGCACGCGCAGGTCATTGATGACCCTTGCCTGATTCAGCATGCGGAGCTTGCGCAATGCAACGGACTGTATGGCGGACGGAAGGCGCCGGCTCACGCGCCCCGACCAGATGAGTTCCGTTTCAGGATCGGCAAAGCTCTGGATCATGGGTAACTATAACGCATGACGTTATATAGCGCCATGCGTTATTTCAGGCTGCGATCACTTGCGCCGCAGTTCGCCGCGCAGCCACTGCTGCCATTGGGACCGGGTGCCGAAGAAGACATTGCGGTCGACGGGGCCCTTGATGCCCTTGATGGTGCCTTGCGCGGTGTATTGCCAGAAGACCCAGTTGTCGCGCCGGTCGTATTTGTAGCTCGGATGGCTGGCGACCGACCTGAGCCAGAAGTCGTGGGCGGTGTATTTGCCGACCAGAACGTCCCGGTGGAAGTCGATGGTGGTGTAGACGATCGGGCGCTTGCCGTAGTGGGCTTCGACGGCATCCAGGAACACGCCAACATCTGCGGCAATCTTGTCGGCCGGGGGCGGTTTCGGGCAGTTCTTCGAGATGTGGTTCCACTCCATGTCGAGCACCGGCGGCAGGGCCTGCGGATCGCGCGGAACATTCTGGATGAACCAGGCGATCTGTTCTTCGACAGGGCGGCAGAAATAATAGAAGTGGTAGGCACCGCGCGGCACACCGGCCTCCTTGGCCGCATACCAGTTGGTCACGAACATCGGGTCGATGAAATCACCGCCCTCGGTCGCCTTGATGAAGGCAAATTCGACACCGTCCCGTTTGACCTCATGCCAGTTGATCTCCGCCTGCCAGCGGGACACGTCGATGCCGTGGACAGGGAAGTCCTGAGGCATGGGATCGCGGTACTCCACCCCCGAACAGGAGGACAGAAGCGCGGTAAGGGCAAGCATGGCAAGGAAGCGCGGGCGCCGGAACACGTGTTCCTCCGGGTTAACGAATTACAAACACCTAGCGTCAAATTGCGCGAAAAGTCCTAACGGATCGTAGAAAAATCGTGGCGGGAATGGGGCATTTGCGGTTACCCCGCCTGTGGTGCACCGTCTTTGCGCTCTGAAACCGGCTTGACGGGCGGGGCAACACCGGGTCACGTGCTTGTCCAGACTTGTCCCGCCCGCCGCACAACCCGTCCCGGCTCACACCTACGGACCTCTTCATGACCGAACGCCTGACCCTCGCCACCTGGAACATCAACTCCGTCCGGCTGCGCATGCCGATTGTCGAGACCTTCCTCATCACCCATGCGCCGGATGTGCTGTGCCTGCAGGAAACCAAGTGCCCGGATGCCAACTTTCCGTTCGGGGCCTTCCGCAAGCTGGGCTATGAGCATGTGGAGATCAGCGGTCAGAAGGGCTACCACGGCGTTGCCATTGTCTCGCGCCGCCCCCTGGAGGCTGTCGAGCGCCGGGACTTCTGCGGCAAGGGCGATGCCCGGCACATTGCCGCCAGCGTGCCGTTCAATGGCGGCTCGTTCCGCCTGCATAACTTCTACGTGCCGGCGGGCGGCGACGAGCCGGACCGGACGATCAACGAGAAATTCGGTCACAAGCTGGACTTCATGGCCGAGATGAAGGCGATGCTGGCCGGGGACGAGTCGTCGCGTCCGGCCGTTGTCGTGGGGGATCTCAACGTCGCGCCCTATGAGCATGACGTGTGGTCGCACAAGGCGCTGCTGAAGATCGTCAGCCATACGCCGGTGGAGACGGAACTGCTGGAAGCCATCCGCACCGGCGGCAACTGGGTGGATGTGATGCGCCAGCACGTGCCCATGTCCGACAAGCTCTACACCTGGTGGAGCTACCGGGCGAAGGACTGGGATGCAGCCGACAAGGGCCGCCGTCTCGATCACATCTGGATGACCCAGAGCCTTGCGCCGCACGCCCGCGGCATCGAAGTGCTGCGTGCTGCGAGAGGCTGGGAAAAGCCCTCCGACCACGTTCCGGTGATTGCGCGGCTGGAGGTCTGACGCCGGATAGAAGATCCGGCCTTGGCATAATCTTAAGTCCGCCGTGGCAGGATCGTGCGGTCAATGGATGTGCAATGGGGCAGGGACTGGGGGCTGGATCTGGTGCAGGCGCAAGACGGCGGCGGAAAGGCCGGGCAACAGGCAACGGGTCTTCAGCGGCTCTGGCTGCGCCTTGCAGGCGGGGGCGCCCGCAAGGCCGCGCTGGTGACGCTGGCCATCCGCGTTGCCGGTGCTGCGCTCGCCTATGTGGCACAAGTGCTGATGGCCCGCTGGATGGGCGCATTTGACTACGGCATCTATTCGGTCGTCTGGACCGTGGTGATGATCCTCGCCCTGTTCGCCTGCCTCGGCTTTTCCTCGTCACCCGGCCGTTTCATCCCGCTTTACCGGGGTGAGGGCGCGCTGGCGCTGTTGCGCGGTTATCTCACGGCCAGCCGGGTGATTGTCTTTCTGGCGGCCTGCGTCATCGGCGCGGCCGTGGCGCTGATGGTGCTGCTGCTGCGTCCCATCCTCGATCCGGCCTATGTGCAGCCCCTCATGCTGGCAATGCTGGCCCTGCCGTTCTTTGCGCTCGCAGGTGTGCAGGATGGCATTGCAAGAGCGCATGACCGGCCGGATCTGGGCCTGATGCCCAGCTTCATCTGGCGGCCCTTGCTGATTCTGCTGCTGCTGTTCCTCGCCCTTCAGGCGGGGCTTGCGGTGGATGCTGCCACCGCGGTGCTGGCCGGGGCCGTTGCCAGTGCTCTGGTGGCACTGGACCAGCTGTGGCGGCTGAACCGGGTGATTGGCCGGCAGCTGCCCGCGGGCCCGCGGGCCCATGCGCCGCGCCTGTGGCTGGCGGTTTCCCTGCCCATGCTGCTGGTGGAGGGCTTTCTGCAGCTCGTCACCAGCGCCGATGTGATCATGGTCAGCTTCTGGCAGAGCCCGGACGAAGTGGCGGTTTATTTTGCCGCCTCAAAAACTTTGGCGCTGGTGCATTTCATCTATTTCGCCGTGCGTGCCGCCTCCGCCCACCGCTTCGCCGCCCTGCATGGCGCCTCTCATGAGGCCGCGGGCCGCAGCGCCTTCGAGGCCTATGTGCGCCGGGCCGGGTTCTGGACCTTCTGGCCCTCAGTGGGGGCTGCCGGCGTGCTGATCGCCGCAGCGCCCTTTCTGCTGGCCCTGTTCGGGCCGGGGTTCGAGGCGGGCACGCCGCTGATTGCCGTGCTGCTCATCGGCGTGCTGGCGCGGGCCAGCGCCGGGCCTGCGGATGTGCTGCTCACCATGTGCGGCCTGCAGAAGGCCTGTGCGGCCATCTATTCCGGCGTCTTCGTGCTCAATGTGGGGCTGAGCCTGCTGCTGATCCCGCCTTTCGGGCTGATGGGCGCGGCTGTTGCAACATCCCTCGCCATCACCGGCGAGGCGCTGGCGCTGATCTTTGTGGCCCGCCGCCGCCTTGGGGTGCTGCCCTTTGCGCCCTTCGCCTTCTCCCTCGCGCTGCGCCGGGAGGGCCGCAATGGTTGAAACGGCTGAAAAACTGGAAGGCCTGCTGCTGCCGGTGGCCGATGCGCCGGAATGGGAAGCACTTGCCGGCGAGGCGCTGAGCCCCAACCCCTTCTTCTCCCCGGCCTTTCTTGTGCCCTATGCCGCCCATCTCGGGCCGGCGGACCTGAGGCTTGCCGTGGTGCGCAAAAGGGGTGGCGGGCGCTGGCTGGCAGCGGCTCCCGTTGCGCTGCGGCGCTGCGGTTTCCTCTTCCGGGAAAAGGCGATGTGGGCGGCAGAATATGGCCCGCTTGGCGTGCCACTGGTGCATCCGCAGGCGCCGGATGAAGCGCTGGCCTTGCTGCTGGAGACAGCTGCTGCCGGGTTTCCGGTCCTGCGCCTGCCGTTTCTGCCCGTGGCCGGTGCCGTGACGGAGCGGCTGAAGGCGGCTGCAAAGGGCTGGCGCTGGCTGGAAGGGCCTGTGGAAGAGCGCGCGTCCCACGATGGCGGTGCAGAGGGCGAGGCCCAGCTTGCCGCCGCCCTGACCACCAAACGCCGCAAGGAGATGGAGCGGCTGAAGCGCCGCCTCTCGGAAGAGGGTGAACTGGTCTTCGACAGCCTGATCGGCGCTGAAGCCTTGGCCGCAATGGCAGAGTTTCTGGCGCTGGAGCGTTCCGGCTGGAAGGGCAGGGGCGCGACGGCGCTGGCGAGCCGCGAGGCGACGCGCCGCTTTGCGGAAGGATTTGCCGCCCGGCTCGCGGGCCTGGATGGATTGCGGCTGGACCGGATGCGGCTCGATGGCAAGCCGCTGGCGATGCTCGCGGTTATCAAGGCAGGCGGCCGGGCCTTTGCCTGGAAGATTGGCTTTGACGAGGACTTTGCCCGCTTTTCGCCCGGCCAGCATCTAGCCCTGCATGCCATGCGGACGACGCTTGCCGATCCGGCGCTGCCGCTCGGCGGCGATTCCCTTGCGGTGCCTGGCCACCCGATGATCGAGCCCCTGTGGCGCGGGCGCATGGCCTATGCCCATCCCGTGCTGATGCGCGGTGCGGCGGGCGCTCTGCTGCACCGGCTGCACAAGCTGGATGCCTTCGCCTTCCGCGCCGCCAAGGCGCTGGCGCGGCGGGTTTTGCGGCGGCGTTAGAGCATCCGGAAAGCGGACCTGAAATATGGATCATAAGCCGGCAAAATATATGCTGGCGGACGTCACATGCGCTGTGCCGCGGCATGCACCTGCCTGAACAGGGCGGCCATCTCCAGAAAGATTGCCGAATGGGGAGAGCCGGGCCGCCATGCCAGCACCACCTGACGCGGGCAGGTGCCGGGCAGTGGAAGCAATGCAAGCTCATGGCCCTGTGTCACTCCGGCATCAACCGCCAGATTGGGCAGCAGGGTAATGCCGAGCCCTTCTTCGACCATTGAGACCAGCGTGGGCAGACTGGTTGCCGCGAAGCTTTCGTCCGGCCGCAGATCGATGCCTGGAAAGGCTGAAAGTGCATGGCGCTGCAGGCAGTGGCCGCGCTCGAGCAGCAGCAGCGGAGTTTGGGACAGATCCTCTGGGCTGGCCGGTCCTTGCGCCGCCAGAGGATGGCTTGTGCTGACTGCAAGCTGATAGCCGTCCTGGAACAGGGGCTCGACAACCGCATCACCGAGATCGTGTGGAAGGGCAGCCAGGATCACGTCAAGCCGGCCGTCTGCAAGCCCTGCTGCAAGGCTCTCCGTGAGTTCCTCGCGCAGGAAAACCCTCAAGTCCGGCCATTTGCGGCGGATCTGCGGCAATGCGCGGGGCAGAAGAAAAGGACCGACCGTCGGGATCGCACCCAGATGGACTTCTCCCTGCAGGGCGCCGCTGCGCTGCTGTGCCGCGGTCTCGATATCCTTGATCCCGGCGAGCACGATCCTCGCCCGGGCTGCAATATCTTTGCCTGCGGGCGTCAGCATCACGGACTGGCGGGTCCGTTCGGCCAGGACCACGCCAAGGCGCCCTTCAAGCTCCTTCAGGCCCGTGGACAGGGTTGGCTGCGTGACGTGGCACATTTCAGCTGCACGCGAGAAATTCAGCGTATCAGCAAGAGCGGTCAGGAAGCGGAGCTGGCGAAGGCTGGGCATATCATTGAAAATCTCAATAAGGCTTAGTCATATAATCAATTTCATATATTAGTGGGGGCCGTCTACCTCTTTGTCATCGACAGCATGAAACAGAGAGGTTCCCAGATGTCTTCCACCACCACGACGCAAGGCCTGCCCCGTCTCAACGAGCCTGCCCCGGATTTTGATGCCCCGACGACCCACGGGCGCAAGACGCTGGCGGACTTCCGGGGCAAGTGGCTGGTTCTGTTCTCGCATCCGGCTGATTTCACGCCGGTCTGCACCACCGAGTTCATCGGCTTTGCCAAACTGCAGGACCAGTTCGACGCGATTGACACCCAGCTTCTGGGCCTGTCCATCGACAGCACCCATTCGCACATCGCCTGGACGCGCAACATCAAGCAGAACTTCGGCACGGATATCGACTTTCCCATCATTGCCGACCTTAGCATGAAGGTTGCCCATGACTACGGCATGATCATGCCGGGGGCCTCTGACACGGCGGCGGTGCGGGCCACCTTCGTGATCGACCCCGAGGGCATCCTGCGGGCCATGCTGTATTACCCGATGAACGCGGGCCGCGCGGTCGCGGAAATTCACCGCCTTGTCGTGGCCCTGCAGACGGCCGATGCCAACAGCTGCGCCATGCCCGAGGGCTGGGTACCGGGACAGCCGGTCATTGTGCCCGCTCCGAAAACGCCGGAAGAAGCCGAAGCCCGCGCTGGCGAAGGCTACAACACCGTCGACTGGTACTTCTCGACCCGCAGCCTTTGATCTTGATGCGGAGGCGGTTCCGCCTCCGCCTCCGCCAGCCATCCGCCCTTCCGTGAGAACCCGAGAAATGACCCCAATCCGCATCACCAGCAAATTGTCTGTTGCAGGCCAGATCTCTGCCGCAGACATCCCCGAAATCCGGCGCCTCGGGTTTGTTGCCATAGTCAACAACCGGCCGGACGGTGAAGAAGCCGGTCAGCCCGCACAGGACGAAGTTGGCCGTGCAGCCACGGCAGCCGGGCTTGGCTATGTCTACCTGCCGGTGACGGACGCCACCTTGAGCGCAGAAGCGGCGCTTGGTTTTGGCGCCGCGCTCGACGCTGCATCTGGTCCCGTGCTGGCGCATTGCCGCTCAGGCGCAAGGTCCTTCACCCTTTGGGCCATCGGCGAAGTCCTGTCCGGACGCATGAGCGCCGGAGAACTGGCGGATCTGGCGGGCCGCGCAGGCTGCGATCCGTCTGGCGCCTTGAACTGGCTCGCCGCCAGCACCGCCGCCCATCCCTGAGCTTTTCCCGAAAGGAGCCTTTCCATGACCGTAAAACCCGAAGTGACCGGCTTTTTCGATCCCCGGACCTGGTCGGTGCAATATGTCGCCGCTGATCCCGTCACAAAAGACTGCGTCATCATCGACCCGGTCTATGACTATGACGAAAAGTCCGGACAGACCGGCACAGACCATGCCGATGAGATCCTGCGCTTTGTGGCTGACAAGGGCTACCGCGTAACCTGGATCCTCGACACCCATCCGCATGCTGACCATCTTTCTGCCGCCCATTATCTCAAGCAAAAGACCGGAGCGCCCACCGCCATCGGCGAAAAGGTGACCGCGGTGCAGAACCTCTGGAAAGGCTTCTACAACTGGCCGGATTTCCCTGCCGATGGCCATCAGTGGGACAGGCTGTTTGCTGATGGGGACATATTCATGGTGGGCTCAATCCCGGCCAGAGTGATGTTCTCGCCGGGGCATACGCTGGCTTCGGTCACCTATGTGATCGGGGATGCCGCCTTCGTGCATGACACGCTGTTTCAGCCGGACAGCGGCACCGCACGGGCCGATTTTCCTGGTGGTAACGCGGAGGCGCTGTGGGACACGATCCAGGCAATTCTGGCGCTTCCGGACGAGACGCGGATCTTCACCGGCCATGACTATCAGCCGGGCGGGCGTGAGCCGCAGTGGGAGTCCACGGTGGCAGCGCAGAAGGCCGCGAATATTCACATGGCCAAGTACCGGTCCAAGGCCGGGTTCGTGGCTGCCCGTGAAGCGCGGGATGCAACGTTGCCGATGCCCAAGCTGATCCTGCATGCCTTGCAGGTCAACATGAATGGCGGGCGCCTGCCTGCGCCGGAAGCAAACGGCCGACGCTACATGAAGCTGCCGCTTGATGTGCTTTCGGGCGCAGACTGGGGCTGATACCGGCCTTCAATGAGCCTGACACATCGCGCCTTGACCTTGCTTAACCGCCGTTCCTTGCCAGATCCCGCAGGGTGCGGCGGATGATCTTGCCGGTGGTGGTCATCGGCAATTCCTTGATGAAGGCGATCTCGCGCGGATATTCATGCGCCGAGAGGCGGTCGCGCACGTGGAGGCGGATGGCTTCTTCCAGCTCCGGCGACGGCTTGTGGCCGTCGGCCAGCACCACATAGGCCTTGACGATTTCCGTGCGCAGCCGGTCCGGCTTGCCGATGACGGCGGCCAGCGCCACCGCCGGATGGGTCAACAGGCAATCCTCGATCTCGCCGGGGCCAATGCGGTAGCTGGCAGAGGTGATGAGGTCGTCATCGCGCCCGGTGAAGTGGACATAGCCATCGGCGTCCATCTCGCCCTGATCGCCAGTGGTCATCCAGTCGCCGATGAACTTTTCCGCCGTGGCTTCCGGCTTGTTCCAGTAGCTGAGGAACATCACCGGATCGGGCCTGCGGATGGCGATCTGTCCCAGCGTGCCGGACGGCAGGGGATTGCCCGCCTCATCGATCACCGCCACCTCATGGCCGGGAATGGCCACGCCAATGGCGCCCGCCCGGCTGATGCCGAGCCCCGCGCAGGAGCCGAGCACCGCGTTGCATTCGGTCTGGCCGTAGAACTCATTCACGGGCAGGCCCAGCTCAGCCTTCGCCCAGTCATAGGCCTCACGGCCCAGCGACTCGCCCGCAGACCCGATGCTGCGCAGGGCAAGGCGGAAGCGCCTGCCGGGGCTGTCCACCGCCCGCAGCATCTTCAGCGCCGTGGGCGGGATGAAGGCATTGCGCACGCCCTCCCGCTCCATCAGGGCGAAGGCGGCTTCCGGGTCAAACTTGCGCGCTGCATTGGCAATCACCGGCACGCCCAGATGCAGGGCCGGGAACAGCGCATTCAGCAGCCCGCCCGCCCAGGCCCAGTCGGCCGGCGTCCACAGCAGGTCGCCCGGCTGGCCGAGAAATTCCTGCGACAGCTCGATGCCCGGCAGATGGCCCAAGAGCACCCGGTGGCCATGCAGCACGCCCTTGGGCTGGCCGGTGGTGCCGGAGGTGTAGATCATCAGTGCCGGATCATGGAGGCTGGTGTCCAGGGTTGCGAAACGGTCCCGCGCCCTGGCGCAAAGGGCGGAGAGGTTCTCGCTGCCGCTTTCCGGTGCGCCGGTGGTGATCAGCAGCTCCAGCCCCGGCAGATCCGCTTTGAGGGGCAGAACCTTGGCAAGGCCCTGATCATTGGTGATCAGCGCTCGCGCACCGGAATCGCTCAGCCGGTAGCGCAGGGCCTCGGGGCCGAACAGGGCCGCCAGCGGCACGGCAATGGCACCCATGCGGTAGATGGCGAGATGGGCAATTGCCGTCCAGGCGCATTGCGGCAGCAGCAGGGCCACCCGGTCTCCGCGCGATATGCCTTTTGCAGACAGCGCGTTGGCAAGCTGTGCGGAGGCGCGCTCAAGCGCCGAATAGCTCCAGTTCGTAGCCTTGCCGTCCTCGCCGATCTCGCGGATGGCCAGCCGCTCTGGTTCAGCGGCGGCCCATGCCTCGCAGGTGGAAGATGCGATGTTGTAGCGCTCGGGCAGCTGCCAGGTGAACTGGCGCCGCAAGCTGCCGAAATCTGCTGCCCGCTGAAGCATGGCCTTGTCCCGTCACAAACCGGAGGCGGAGCCTATCCCCCTCCGTGCTGCGGTGCAATAACCTTGGTAAAGCTGACAGTCCACCGGGCCAAAGGCGGGGTCAGTTCAGCTGCACCAGCGCAAGATTGAGCGCCGTGGCAAAGCCGACCCAGGCGGCATAGGGCACGAAGAGCAGGGCCGCCAGCCTGTCACGACGCCAGCCCACCGCAATGAAGGCGAGGATCGACGCCAGCAGCGCCAGGATGATGCCGAGCCCCGCATCCAGCCGGTGCAGGGTGAAGACGGTGGGGCTCCAGGCGAAGTTCAGCACCATCTGCAGCATCCACAGCCGGAACAGGGTGGAGCCTGCACAGGCCCCAAAGCTGCGCCAGCCGGCAATGCCGATGAGGATGTAGAGCACGGTCCAGGCCGGGCCGAAGAGCCAGTTGGGCGGGGTGAAGGAGGGTTTGGTGAGACCGGCATACCAGTCGCCGGGCAGGTTCGTGGCGCCGATCAGAAGTCCGCCGCCGGCGCTGATGAGAAGGAAGACGGTGAGAAGGGGGAGCGGTGGCTTGCGTGTCATTACGTGTCTCCAGAGGTTTGGAAATGGGGTTCGCGTCCCGTTCCGTCTGTTCCCTCAGATCAATCAGCACCAGTGTGGCGGGGTGCCGCGCTCATGTCTCCTCCATGGCCTCCACATAGTACCAGCGGCCGGATTTCTTGCGGAAACGGCTGAGTTCCCGGTGGATGTGCAATTGTGCACAAGACAGATACCGCGCCTCGAACAGCACCGTTCCATCCCGGTCATCCGGTCCGCCGCCGGTGGTCTGCAGCACCTTCAGTCCGGTCCACCGGCTTTCCGAGGCCCAGCGGGCGGTGGCCGCCTCATCAAAGCCCGGCTGATATTTCGGCCAGAGCGTTTCCTTCAGATAGGCGATGTCCTGCATCACATAGGCGCTATAGCGCGAGCGCATCAGCGCCTCCGCCGTCCCCGCCACAGCCTTGCGCGCCAGCACCGGCCCGCAGCACAGCGCAAGGGCCTGGCCGGAACCGCAGGGGCAGGGGGATGCATCAGTCATGAGGGGAAGTCCGCAATGGAAAGGATCAGGGGCTGATATCTAGCGCGGATGGGAGGGGGCGTCGAGGTGGGAGGTGTTACACTGCTCCCGTGAAGCGAAGGAGTGGTTCCATATCCATCGCATCTGCGGCCCGTAATGCTGAAATATAGGCGGTGCGGCGCAGGTTGTCTGCTTGCAGGTCGAAGCCGTTGGCCCACTCGACCGGGGGATGACCGAAACGCTTTTCCAGGTAGACATCTGTAGAGATGCGGGCGTGGCGGCCGTTGCCATTTGGAAAGGGATGGATCTGCACCAGCCGGTGGTGAAACCGCGATGCGGCTTCGAGTGGGCTGAATGTCGCATTTTCCGCCCAGTAAGCGGCGTCATCGAGCAGACAGCGCAGTTGCACGGCAATCTGCACCGGATCGATTCCAATGTTCTTCTCGCGAAGCCGGTAGGTTCCGGCCCATGACCAGACCTCCCCAAACAACCGCTTGTGAAGCGTGCGCTGGAAGTCATCGGTCAGCACATCGCCGCCGCGCCTGCGCGAAAGCCAGCGCAGGCCCTGGGTGATGTTGGCCTGCTCCAGTTCATCCAGCTCTCCACGCGTTGTGATATGCGTGAATTTGAGCCCTTCCATCTCGTCCGGATCGAGAGGTGTTGCGCCTTCAGGCTCCGCGAACATCAGGGTTTCTCCCAGAAGTCCGAAGGCCTTTCACGCAAGATCTCGCTGCTCAGCCGGCCGATCTCGGCCTGAATCTGGTCTTGGGTGAGGGATTGCTGTTCCAGTGCCATATGCGCACTGGCGCGGCGGATGATGCTTTCCGCCTTGCTGCGGGCCTGGGCTTCGAGCATTTCTTCCACGCTGCCCTCCGGCACGATGGCATAGACGAAGCGCCCGCCCAGAGCCTCGGCCAGCTTCTCCATGTGCTGCAGGGTTACGCCGCCCTCCAGTTCCTTGCGCTCTGCCTGATAGACCGCCGCCTTTGTCACGCCCAACCGCCGTGCCAGCGCCGGAGCGGACATGCCGAGAGCCTTGCGCATGGCCGCAATCCAGCCTCCGGCAGGAGGGGTCACTTGCCCGAGTTGTTCTCCCGCCCGGTCCAGAAGCCTTGCATACTGGCGCATCGCGGTGTCTTTGACGCTTGGCACGGTATATTCATCCATATTCTTTCTGATGCTGAAAGAGTATGGATTGATATCCATTTTGTGTCAAAGGGGATATATATCGATATATGAACGGTGATTGCGCCGTGCTTGGGCGTCAGAGAGCAATCAGATTCGCCTGTGAGCGCTTATGGCAGGCCGCGCAGAATGGGCGTGCAGGTGGCTGGACCTGCCGCGTCACAGATTTGAAACTGAAGGGAAAATCAAAATAAAAAACCTGCTGGTGGAGCCGAGGGGAATCGAACCCCTGACCTCTGCAGTGCGATTGCAGCGCTCTCCCATCTGAGCTACGGCCCCTGAGCAGGTGGCGGAATTTAGGAGGGGCTCCGAAGATCTGTCAAGCACGTGGTTTTACGCCCTGCCGCGTCCTGCTGGTGCGGGTGGGAGCGCGGTGCTGTCTGGTGCCTCTGGCGCGCAAGCCAGGGGCAGCGCAAGTGCCCGTCACTTAATCCTGTTCAACATGATGCCTTGCGGCGGCACCTGTGCGCCGCTACATCATGGAGAACGGAACGCCATCACAAAGCGGAACTCATTATGCGTGCAATTCTGGACGTGCTCATGCTGGTCCTTCAGCTTTATACCTACGTGATCATCGCCAGCGCGATCTTCTCGTGGCTCTATGCCTTCAATGTGGTGAACATGAGCAACCAGTTCGTGGCGACCATCGGCCAGACGCTCTATGCCCTCACCGAGCCGCTGCTGCGCCCGATCCGCCGCGTGGTTCCTTCCGTCGGCGGGCTGGATCTTTCGGCCATCGTGCTGCTGCTGCTGATCTTCCTGCTGCAGAACGTCATCATCCGCTACATCTATCCCGTCGTCTTCTGATGACGGGGCCGGAACGGCCCTGGCGTCCGGTCAAAGGCGGGGTCAGCGTCGATGTGCGCCTGACGCCGCGCTCCGGTCATGACCGGGTGGACGGCCTGTCCGCCCTGTCCGATGGCCGCCAGGTGCTGGCGGCGCGTGTGCGGGCCGTGCCGGAAAAGGGTGCGGCCAATGCCGCGCTTGAGGTGCTGATGGCCAAGACCCTTGGCCTGCCCAAATCCGCCGTATCCCTCGCGACAGGCTCCACCGCCCGCATCAAGACACTGCATGTGACCGGCGAGCCGGACACGCTGATGGCCGCACTTGAGGCGGTGTGTGGCGGTTAAGCTATTCTCGCCGAGCGATGGTCAGTCTTCGATCTTGCGCGCTTCGTCCGGCAGCATGATCGGAATGCCATCCTTGATCGGATAGGCCAGCTTGGCGGCGCGGGAGATCAGTTCCTGCGCATTCGCATCATATTCCAGCGTGGTCTTGGTCAGCGGGCAGACCAGAAGCTCCAGCATCTTGCGGTCGATCTGTCTGGCACTGTGTGAAGCGGCGGTTTCCGTCATCTGGGCGTTCCGGTCTTTCGGGTCTTATTGAAGGGTCGGGCCACCCTCATGGCCTGCACTGCGCGCCAGGTCAATCTCGGTGATGGCGACCAGCGTTTCGGCGCGGGTCTTGAGGTCGGCGGCTTCCAGCATGGCCTGCTTTTCCGCCGGGCCGTAGGGGCTCATCATGCACAGGGCGTTGACGAGCACTTCCGTTTCGGCCCGTTCCACACTGTCCCAGTCCGCTTCCATGTCATGGGCGTCGAGATAGGCGCGGAAGGCGCGCAGGAGGCCTTCCCGGTCCACCTCGCCTTCGCCGCGGCCGGTCTCCAGATCGGGCAGATAGGGCAGGAAGTCACAGGCCACCTGCCGGAAGGGCGTCATCGCCGGAAGCTCTTCGGTGATGCGGAAGCGGGCGATCCCCTGAAGCGAGATCAGATAGCGGCCGTCGCCGCTTTCCTGAAACGAGGTGATCCGCCCGGCGCAGCCGACGCGGGACAGCGCGGGCTTTGATCCGTCCTGCACGTCAGTGATGGATGGCTGCACCATGCCGATGAGCCGCTGGCCGGCGAGGGCCACATCCACCATGGCCAGATAGCGCGGCTCGAAGATGTTCAGCGGCAGCTGGGTGCGCGGCAGCAGCAGGGCGCCGGGCAGCGGAAAGACGGGCAGCGTCGCGGGCAGGTCCTTGATACTCGTGTAGCTCGCGTTTCCCGCCTTCATCGTGTCACCTCGCATGGATTGTCCCTTGGCGGACAAACGCCCGCCAAGGGACATATAGGTCAGGAGAACAGCACTGACGACAGCTTGCGGCGGCCATAATTGGTGGCCGGCTCCTTCGGGCCCCAGGCCTCGAAGAACTGCAGCAGCTGCTTGCGCGCGCCGTCCTCGTTCCAGCTGCGGTCGCGGCGGATGATGCCGATCAGCTGATCGACGGCACCCTGGTGATCACCGCGCCCGTTCAGCGCCAGCGCCAGGTCAAAGCGGGCCTGATGGTCGTCGGGGTTTGCCTCCACCTTCGTCTGCAGCCCGGCAAGATCGCCCAGCTGTTCGGCCTGTTCGGCCAGTTCCAGCGCGGCAAAGGCAGCTGCGACCGTCGCGTCCTTGCGGGCGTCTTCCGGGATCATCTCCAGCGCCTGCCGGGCGCGGGCCAGATCCCCGGCGCCCAGATAGCAGCGGGCAAGACCGGCAAGGGCGCGGGTGTTGGCGCCGTCCATCTGCAGCACGCCGCCGAACATCTGGGCGGCCTGACCGTAATCCTTGGCCTCCAGCAGGGTCTCGCCCTCGGCCAGATAGGTGTCCACCGGCGAGGCAGGGGCAGGGCCCGCCACACGCTCGATGAAGGCCTTGATCTGGCCTTCCGGCTGGGCGCCCATGAAGCCATCGACCGGTTGGCCGTTCTTGAAGGCAATGACGGCCGGGATCGACTGGATGCCGAGCTGGCCCGCCACTTCCGGATGATCGTCAATGTTCATCTTGGCCAGCAGCACGGCGCCCTTGGCGGCCTTGACGGCGGCTTCCAGCGCCGGGGTCAGCTGGCGGCAGGGGCCGCACCAGGGGGCCCAGAAATCCACCAGCACCGTCTGCGTGCGCGAGGCTTCCAGAACGGCCTTTGCAAAGGTGGGGGTGGTGACGTCGAAGATCAGATTGTCTGCGCCTGCCGCCTGAGCTGGCGCCTGAGACTGGGTCTGGCTCTGCTGGCTGCCATAGCCGGAGCCGCCGTAGCTGCCGCCAAAGGAGCCGCCGGCCTGACCGCCCATGCTGAAGTTTCCACCGCTCATCGTCGTTTTCCCTTGTCGTCACAAGGACGGCTCAACAGCATGGCGCGTGAGCCGTCAGGAGTTCGCTTTGTCTTTAACATGGCGCGGCGGCGGGGGAATTACAAACCCTGCGCCTTCGCCTCTTCCGTCACCGCCAGCACCTGCGGCTCATGCCCGCAGGCGCGGGCAAAGGCCAGCAGGCCGTCGCGGGAAATGGTGGTGGTGGCGTCGTTCGACAGCGGGTGGAAGTTCAGCACCTCGTGCTGCATCATCGCCGCGTCGAAAATGGGCGTCACGCGCTGCGCTTCCCGGTCGTTGTAGAGGCCAAAGGGCGTGACGGAGCCCGGCACCACACCAAGGCATTCCATCAGCTGGTCAGCATTGCCGAAGGAGACGCGGCCCTGTCCGCCGATCAGCGTGTGGATCTGCTTCAGATCCACCGTGGCATCATGCAGCACCACCACCAGAAAGATGCGGCCCTTCTTGTCCTTCAGGAAGAGGTTGCGCGTGTGGGCGCCGGGGATCATGGCATGCACGTCTTCGGATTCCGCCACCGTGAACACCGGCCGGTGATCCGTGGTGCTGGTTTCAAGCCCAAGATCATCCAGAAATGCCAGCAGCTCGCTGCGTGTTGCCATCATGCCGTCTCCCGCTTCCCGCCCGCCGCTGGGGCCGCAAAATCTCTCTCTTTCCATGCTTCTAGCTGATCAGGGTCTTGCGCGGCAAGGCTTCCCGCGGGCGGGCAAAGGGCGCGCTGCGGCCTTCTGTCCACAGCTCGTCCACACGGCGGAAAAAGCCGTAGCCGGGTCAAAAAAGCCTGTTGCATTCGCAGGCCGCTTGGTTCATATACAGCCCACCTCAGCGGCGGGCCTTCGCAAGACGGCTTTCTGCAGCGCTTAAGCGGGCGTAGCTCAGGGGTAGAGCACAACCTTGCCAAGGTTGGGGTCGTGGGTTCGAATCCCATCGCCCGCTCCAGTTTCC
>NZ_JBSXNB010000008.1:0-171277 GCF_054073275.1 Pannonibacter sp. Q-1 | reverse complement strand
GCGGGCGTAGCTCAGGGGTAGAGCACAACCTTGCCAAGGTTGGGGTCGTGGGTTCGAATCCCATCGCCCGCTCCAGTTTCCGGTCAATCGGCAATCTGGTCCAGCGTCATTGAGGATACCCATCCGGCTTGCCGGATTTGTGCGGGCGTAGCTCAGGGGTAGAGCACAACCTTGCCAAGGTTGGGGTCGTGGGTTCGAATCCCATCGCCCGCTCCAGTTTCGAAAAAGGCTGCCGCAAGGCGGCCTTTTTTAATGTCTGCAGAGCGGGTTGCAAATCCGTGCGGTGCTCATTGGCAACAGCTCGTTAAAATTACCCTTTTGTTAAACTCTTTATCGCAATTTGCCTTAAGATCCGTCCCACTCAGTAGTTCGTTCAGGACAGACCCCACCCATGATGCGCAAGTTCGCTCTTCTCGCCTTGACCTCCGCTCTTGCCGGTGCCTCCCTTCCGGCGGCCGCGCAGGATTATTCCTATGGTTCCTCCAGCGGCACCTCCGGCCATCAGTATGTGCTGGATCTGGGTGTCGGTGCCCTGGTCAAGCCGCGTTATGACGGCGCGGATACCTATCTGGTGTCACCGGTTCCGCTGATCTATGTCAGCCGCTTCTATCTGCCGATTCTGGGGCAGGTGGCTGACGGCCAGGCGCGCACGGGCATCTATTTCTACCCGTCCTTCAACTTCATCGGACAGCGCCGTCCGACCGATACATCGAAGCTCAGCGGCACCCGCAAGGTGGACTGGGCGCTGGAAGCAGGGCTGGGTGCCGGTTTCCAGGGCGATGGGTTCCGGGTGTTCGGAGAGCTGCGCCAAGGCTTCAACGGTCACAAGGGGCAGACCGGTCAGATCGGCGCTGACCTGATCATGAAGCCGATGCCGAAGCTGGAGCTCAGCGCCGGTCCGCGCCTCGGTTTTGCCTCCAGCCGCTACATGGACACCTACTTCAGCGTTTCGCCGTCAGAGGCCCAGGCCAGCGGGCTCAACGAGTTCCGCGCCAGCGGCGGCTTCAAGAGCATCGGCGTTGCGTCCCGCGCCAGCTATGATCTGACGGATCAGGTGAAGCTGCATGTGGAAGGCGGTTATGACCGGCTGATCGGCGATGCGGCCCGCAGCCCGATCGTCCGCAACCGCGGCAGCCGCAATCAGTATACCATCGGCACCGGCGTGACCTACCGGTTCTCCTTCGACGCGTTCTGAGCCGCGTTATACCAAGGCGCTGAGATGCTGACGCATCACGCCTTGAAAATGCTCAAGCGCCGCACGGGCTTAACCAATGCTCGATCAGTCAAGCTCATCGAGCATTGGTATTACCCGCTGACAGACATGAAAAAGGGCCGTCCGGAGGGGCGGCCCTTTTGATTCTATCCCTGCCACTCACGAGCAAGGCTTCAGCGGCTCGAAGCCGGCAGGCAATTCGGTGCGCGCGTCGCCGCACAGGTTGATCATGCGCTTGGGGTCAAGCCCGCGCACATCCTTCAGCTTTGCGCCGGGCAGGCGGGTGTTGCGCAGCAGTGCGCCGGTCATGTTGGCGCCCGAGAGGTCGGCATCGGTGAGGTCGCCGCTGGTGATGCGGGTGCCGCTGAGGTCCGCATTGCGGAAACTGGCATCCACCGCGATGATCCGGTCGAGGCCGGCATAGGGCAGGCGGGCATTGTCCAGCATGGCACTGCTCAGGTCCGCCCGTTCCAGACTTGCTCCGTCCATCTTGCTGCCGGAGAAATTGGCGCCGATGGCTATGCTGCGGGTCAGTTTGGCGTTGCGCAGATCCGTGTTGTCCAGCTTGGCGCTGGTCAGCACCGCGTCATTCAGATCCGCGTCCCGCATGTCTGAGCCGGACAGCCTTGCCTTGATCAGGGATGCCTTCTCCAGATCCACGCCGCGCATGGAACTGCGGGTCATGTCCGCCCCATCGAGGTTGGCGCGCTCCAGTTCCGTGCGGCGCAGGTCAGCGCCGGCGAGCCTGGCGCCAGTGAGAATGGCTTCCTTCAGATCGGCCTCGCGCAGGTTGACGCCGGTGAAATCCGGCATGTCCAGCTTCAATGTGCGCAGGCTTTCCAGCTTCAGGTCGCAGCCGGGGCAGCCATTCTGTGCGGTGATCTGGTCGAATGTGCCTTGCGGGGCCGCCGTCTGTGCAAAGGCGCGCCCCGAGCCCTGCGGCAGCAATGCGAGGGCCGTCAGGATGAGCGCTCCTGCAAGTTTCGATGTCAATCGCAGTGCCATGTCCAACCTCCTGCGCCCCCGCGCCTCTTTTAGCCCTCACCGGGCCGGGCGGAAAGCACAGAGTTGCACAGCCGGACATCTTGTCCCGGTCTGCATTTCAAAGATGGAGGGGAAGAGTGCTGCGGGCCGGAAGGAAGTAGCGGGTCGCAGTGCCACTTCCTTCCGTCCGCAATCGCTGACGACGCACAACCTGACAATCAGCTTCCCGACATTAGGATTGGAGTGGTTTCCAAAAGGTTTTCTTTGTCGATAAAACTGATCTTCGTGCGTTTTATTTGGTTTAATGATGTTTATCTTTGTTATTGATTTTATTATGCATGGCAGAATGCAAATTCCGGTTAATTTCTATTAATCACTGGAACTCCGAGCGCAGATCGACGGTCGAGCGCTCGCCAACGGCATCGTAATTGCGCTCCACCCAGCCGGCTGCGGTCTTGCGGCCGATGGAGAACAGCTCCTCGATGAAGGCCCATTCCGCATTGGACTTTGAGGAGGCCTGCAGCGGCTTCAGGGCTTCTCCGTCGATGCGGTGGAAATTGACCTTCTTGTAGTCCTCTTCATTCAGCTTGCCTTCGTTGAGAAGGCGCAGCACGAATTCGATGGACCGCATTTCGCGCAACAGCGTGGAATTGAAGGTGATCTCGTTCATCCGGTTCTGGATTTCGCGGGCCGTCTTCGGGGTTTCCTTGCGCTCGATCGGGTTGATCTGCACCAGCAGCAGGTCCTGCGTGCCGGTCTCATAGAACAACGGATAGAGCGGCGGGTTGCCCATGTAGCCGCCGTCCCAGTAGGGCACGCCGTCAATCTCCACCGCCTGGAACACCTGCGGCAGGCAGGCCGAGGCCATCACGGCATCGGCCGTCAGCTCGTCTCCGCTGAAGACCTTGATCTTGCCCGTGTGCACATTGGTGGCCGACACGAACACCCGCACACGCCCGCAGGCGCGGACGGAGTCAAAGTCGATGATCTCCTTCAGCACCTCATGCAGCGGATTGATGTTGAGCGGATTGAACTCGTAAGGCGAGGCGAAGCGGGAGATGAGATCCATGGCAATGTAGCTCGGCGAGAAGTCGAGGCTCCACTGGCCAAGGGCCATGTCCAGCGGTGAGCGCCGGATCGGGCTGAGATAGGCGTGCTGGCTGACCTTCTTCCAGAAGGTCCGCAGGCGCTCCCGGGCTCCCTCCACTCCGCCCTCGTGCAGGCCGCAGGCCAGGGCCACTGCATTCATGGCGCCGGCCGAGGTACCGCTGATGCCGTCGATTTCGAAGCGGTCATCTTCCAGAAGATAATCCAGCACCCCCCAGGTGAAGGCGCCATGGGCGCCTCCCCCCTGAAGGGCCAGATTGATGACCTTGCGCCCCGGCGCGGATTTGCGCGGCGGGACGTTCCGCTTTCTGGCCTCTGTCATTACTGGGCCGTCCAGCCGCCATCGACGGGCAGCAGCGTGCCTGTGATGGACTTGGCCGCATCCGAGCACAGGAAGACGGCAACAGCCGCGACTTCTTCCACGGTGACGAATTCCTTGGTGGGCTGAGCCTTCAGCAGCACCTCGCGCTTGACCTCGTCCTCGGTCATGTTGCGCGCCTTCATCGTGTCGGGGATCTGGGCCTCGACCAGCGGCGTCCAGACATAGCCCGGGCAGATGGCGTTGACGGTGACGCCATTTTCGGCAGCTTCCAGCGCAACCGTCTTGGTCAGCCCGGCAATGCCGTGTTTGGCGGCCACATAGGCGGACTTGAAGGGGGAGGCGACCAGCGCGTGAGCGGAGGCGGTGTTGATGATGCGGCCCCAGCCGCGCGCCTTCATGCCTGGCAGGGCGGCGCGGATGGTGTGGAAGGCCGAAGACAGGTTGATGGCGATGATCGCGTTCCACTTGTCGACGGGGAACTCGTCGATGGGCGAGACATGCTGGATGCCGGCGTTGTTGATCAGGATGTCGACGCTGCCGAATTCCTTCTCCGCCGTGGCGATCATGGCGGCGATCTCGTCGCCCTTGGTCATGTCGGCGGGCGAATAGAGGCAGCGGACGCCGAAGTCCTTTTCGATGCCGGTACGTTCGGCCTCGATCTTGTCCTTGTCGCCAAAGCCGTTGATCATCACATTGGCGCCTTCGGCTGCCAGCGCCCGTGCATAGGCAAGGCCGATGCCGGAGGTGGATCCGGTGATGACGGCGTTTCTGTTCTTCAGCATGTCTTTCAGGCTCCCTGACCGAATTCCGGCCGCAGCTTCACATGAAGCTGCCTTGCACTGCAACAACGCAGTTGCGCTGATGCGGTTGCGTGACAAATCGGTAATGAAAGCCTGAGCTTTTGCAGGGCGCTGCCCTGCCTGCTTGCAGCTGTCCGTCAGTGCTGGGCGAACATCGGATTGTCCGGGTTTTCGGCCCAGAGTTTTTCCGCGACGTCCTTGTAGGCCACCGTCACGACAGCAAGGCCAATGGTCGTGGTGATGATCTGCAGCAGTGTACCGAAAACGGCCAGAACCACGAAACCGAGGATGATCGAGCCACCGGCGAGGATCTGATATCCGCCTGCAATGGCAAGGCCGAGGACCAGGATCACCGGAATGCTGAGCAGAAGCGTTGTCACGAACATCGGCCCGGCATAGCCCTTGCTGATGCGGAAGGCTTCTGCGACCGGCAGGTGGTGGCCAACGGCAGAGGCCGGGACGATGAAGCTGATGCGGTACATCAGCGCAATGGTCAGGGCCGTCAGTCCGGCAAGCAGCACCACCATGATGATATGCGGCACGAAGGTGTTGAACATCATGGCAACGAGAATGATGCCGATGATCGGCCCCATCAGGATCAGGGCCGTCTGCACCATGCGCCAAAGTACCCGCCGCTCATACAGTCCAAAGCGCAGGTGGATGAGATCGGGCTGTTCCTGCAGCAGGCCAAACCGGTGCCAGCCGCTGGCGATGGAGGCGCCGCTGACCAGTGACAGCACGAAACCGGCCAGGGCCAGAATGATATTCAGGCCCGGGATGCCTTCGCTTGCATCGGTCAGGGCATTGATGACCAGCATGATCACCATCCACGATCCGGCAATACGGAAGGCGATGTTGATGTTCTGGCGGATCAGGGTCGCTGACTGATGCAGGATATCCGAATACATGGGGGCTCCAGGCTGGTCTTGTCACTTGCAGGAAATGCCAAGTGCAATCATCAGGTCTATAGGCCGGTCCGGCGGGGCGGCGCAAGTGCTCCGGATCACAGTTTGCCGCGCTGATGCGCTGCATCGCGCCTTGCGTGCGGTTCTTGATTGCCCTTATGTGAGAGCCAATTTAATCAGGCCATGAAAAGCGCCCGTCCCCGGTGCGGGCGGAGGGTGAATACGAGGTTGGCTGATCTGATGAGCGAGTATGTCCCGATGCGCCTGCCCCGGCGCCGGTCGGTTGCCGTGCAGGTGGGTTCCGTGATGGTGGGCGGCGATGCGCCCGTCGTCGTGCAATCCATGACCAACACGGACACGGCGGATGCCGATGCCACCGTGGCGCAGGTCGCCGCGCTGGCGCGGGCCGGGTCCGAGCTGGTGCGCATCACGGTGGACAGGGACGAGTCCGCCGCGGCCGTGCCGCGCATCCGCGAGCGGCTGGAGCGCATCGGCATCAATGTGCCGCTGATCGGCGATTTCCATTACATCGGCCACAAGCTGCTGGCGGATCATCCGGCCTGTGCCGAGGCTTTGGCCAAGTACCGCATCAATCCGGGCAACGTGGGCTTCAAGGCCAAGCGCGACACCCAGTTCTCGCAGATCATCGACATCGCCCAGAAATATGACAAGCCGGTGCGCATCGGCGTCAACTGGGGCTCGCTCGATCAGGAGCTTCTGACGAAGCTGATGGACGAGAATGCCGCCAGCGCCAACCCGATTGCCGCTTCCGCCGTCATGCGTGAGGCGATCATCCAGTCCGGGCTTCTCTCGGCCGAGCGGGCCGAAGGCCTGGGCATGGCCCGCAACAAGATCATCCTGTCCGCCAAGGTCAGCAATGTGCAGGACCTCATTGCCGTTTATGCGGATCTGGCGGCGCGCTGCGACTATGCGCTGCATCTGGGCCTCACGGAAGCGGGCATGGGCACCAAGGGCATCGTCGCCTCGGCTGCGTCCATGGGCATCCTGCTGCAGCAGGGCATTGGCGACACCATCCGCGTGTCGCTGACGCCGGAGCCGGGCGGTGACCGTTCGCGCGAGGTGCAGGTGGCGCAGGAGCTGCTGCAGGTGATGGGCTTCCGCGCCTTCGTGCCGGTGGTGGCGGCCTGTCCGGGGTGCGGGCGCACCACGTCGACCGTGTTCCAGGAGCTGGCCAGCGACATTCAGGAGCATATCCGCGTGTCGATGCCGGTCTGGCGCGAGCAGTATCCGGGGGTGGAGAACCTCAACGTCGCGGTGATGGGCTGCATCGTCAACGGGCCGGGCGAGTCCAAATTCGCCGACATCGGCATCTCGCTGCCGGGCACGGGCGAATCGCCTTCCGCCCCTGTGTTCATCGACGGCGAGAAGGTCATGACGCTGCGCGGGCCCTCCATCGCGGAAGACTTCAAGGCCATGGTGTTGGGCTATATCGAGCAGAAATACGGTTCGGGCAAGCCGCTGGAATTGCCCTCCGCTGCGCAGGAGTGAGTTCGCCCTCCCGGCCGCAGTGCTGAAACAGGAGTTGCCGGAATGCTGAATGCGGTGAAGGACGGCGGCACAAAGCCGGCCATTCTGGTGATCACATCACAGGTGGTGCGCGGCAGTGTGGGCGGGCGCGGTGCGGTCTTCGCGCTGGAGCGTCTGGGCTTCCCGGTGTGGTATCTGCCGACCATTCTGTTGCCCTGGCAGCCGCTGGTCGGGCGCGGTCAGCGCATCGTTGCGCCGATGACGGATTTCGACGCCATCACGGCGGATCTGGCAGCTTCCCCCTTCCTGCCGGAGATCGGCGCGGTCATCACCGGTTATCTCGGCTCGCCGGAACAGGCCGCTGCCGTCGCCCGGCTCGTCAAGGCGCTGCGCAAGCTGCGGCCCGAAGTGACCTATCTCTGTGATCCGGTGATCGGCGATCTGGAAGGCCTCTATGTGCCGGAGGCAACCGCTGCAGCCATCCGCGACGAGCTGGTGCCGCTGGCCGATATCTCGACGCCGAACCGTTACGAGCTGGCCTGGCTGACCGGGCGGCCAACCGATTCGGAGCTGCAGGCCCTGTCCGCCGCGCGGCATCTGGGGCCGGAACGGGTGGTTGTCACCTCCGCCCCGGCGCTGCGGCGCAATTCCATCTCCAACCTTCTGGTGGGCCGGCGCGGCGCCGTTGCGGCCGAACACGCGGCCATCGACAATCCGCCGCATGGCACGGGGGATTTCTTCTCCGCCCTGTTCATGGCCCGTCTGCTGGAAGGCATGGATGAGGACGAGGCGCTGGTGCGCGCTGCCGCTTCCGTGTTCGAGCTGGTTGCCCGTACGGTGAAGCAGGGCGCCAACGAGCTGCTTTACGCCGCCGAACAGCAGACCCTGTGCCGCCCCATGGCGCTGGTCAGCACCCGCCGGGTGATGGAGAGCGCCGGCGCGCGATGACCGGGCCGGGCTCCTTGTCTCAGGCCAGACGGGTTGCCGGAGTTGATGGCTGCCCGGCGGGCTGGATCGCGGTGATTCTTGACGAAAGCCTGACCGCTAAGCCGCAGGTGCTGGTGACGCCCCGTTTTGCGGATCTTCTGGCGCTTCAGCCCCGGCTTGAGGTTCTGGCCGTGGACATGCCCATCGGCCTGCCGGACCGGATCGGCCCAGAGGGGCGGGGGCCGGAACGGCATGTGCGCCCGCTTCTGGGCATGCGCCAGTCCTCGGTGTTTTCCGTTCCCTGTCGTGCCGCGGTCTATTGCGAAGACTACCGGGAAGCCTGCCGCATCGCGCAGGAAACCTCCGAGCCACCGCGCAAGGTGTCAAAACAGACCTTCCATCTCTTCCCGAAAATCCGCGAGCTGGACAAGGCGCTGGTCTCGGAGCCGGAGGGGCGTGTGTTCGAGGTGCACCCGGAAGTGGCCTTCTGGCGGCTCAATGGCGGCGCGCCCATGAGCCTGCCGAAGAAGGTCAAGAGCCGCATCAACCCGGCGGGCATGGACGAGCGCCGCGCCTGTCTGGCCGCTCACGGGCTTGAGCCCGCGTTCCTGTCACAAAAGCCGCCGCGCGGGGCTGCGGCGGATGATTTCCTCGATGCCTGCGTCAATGCGGTCATGGCCCTGCGCATCCTGGCAGGCGGGGCGGAGCCCTTCCCGAAGGATTTCTCCCGCGACAGCCGCGGCCACCGCATCGCCATCTGGGCCTAAGGTTCCGCGAGGTTCAGGGCTTCACCCGCGGCGCCGTGGTGACGGTGGTCAGGTCGACCTGGGGCGGGGTGGCGTCATCGTCTTGCGAGCCGCTGAAACTCAGCCAGCGTTTGAAGAAGCCGGGCTTCTGTTCACCAGCCTGAGCGTCCGGAGCAAAGGCCGTTGCGGTCACCTCCGCTGCGGGCTGCGGCTTTGCTGCGGCAGGGGTGGCCGCCTGAGAGGCTGCCTGAGAGGCCGCAGGTGATGCCGCGCCGGCGGCGGTCTGCCCGGGCTCGCCAGGTGCTGTCTCTGCCGGCTGGGCGGCTTTCGAGGCAAAAAGGCTGGCGAAGACGCCGCCGGTGGAAGCCGGTGTTGCTGGAGCCTCTTCGGCAGACGTTGCGGCAGCCGCCGGTTCGCCTGCCTCTTCCGGCTTGTCATCGCTGCCGAACTTCGGGTTGACGATGGAGGCGATCAGGGCGGCGCGTTCCTTGGCGCGCTTTTCGCGCTCCGCCTCTTCCCGGATGTTGGCCATGGCCACTTCGAAGGCCTGCGCGTCCTTCTTCTGCTTGGCCTCCACCGCAACCCGGATGGCCTGCGGCACTTCATAGGCCGGGCATTTGGCCGTGGCGCGGAAGGGCACATTGGCCATCAGCGGCGTGGCGTTGAACACATACTGCTTTTCGCAGACATCGATCTTCGGCGCCTGCTTCGTCACCTCGAAGTGGTCATAGCCCACCTTCAGCATGCGCCAGAAATCCATGTGCGGGCTGTCATTGTGCCGCGCCATGTTTTCCGCCGTCATGCGGAAGGGGAACGCCTGCACCTGGAACGACCGCTGCCCGCCCTTGAAGCTGTCCCGGGCCAGCGCATAGATGTCCTCGATCTGCGGATCGGTCATGGCATAGCAGCCGCGCGAGGAGCAGGCGCCATGCACCATCAGATGCGTGCCGGTGCGGTTGTGCGACCGGTCATAGGCATTGGGAAAGCCCATGTTGAAGGCAAGGTGGTAGCTGGAGTTCGGGTTCATCAGCCCCGGCGTGATCTCGTAGAAGCCCTCCGGCGCCTGCCGGTCGCCTTCCTTGACCTTCGGCCCAAGCTCGCCGGACCACTTGCAGATATCGAAGGTTTGGAGCAGAGCAAAGCGGCCTTCCCGGTTCTGCTTCCAGACCTCAAGCGTGCTTTCTTCCTTGAAGATGCGGATCAGGATGGGCGAGCGCGCATCCATCTTCAGTTCGGTGAACTTCGCCTTGATGGCCGGGCGCACCTCGCGCAGATGCTTGGGGCCGAAGGAAACGTATTCATCCCCCGACTGGCAGCCGGCAAGAAGCGTGGCCACAGCCAGGGCGCCAGCCAGGCGGATCACCTTGCGGCCCGGAATTTTCGCAAAGGCAATCACGCCCATCTGCCGTCACACCTGAAAGAAAAACTGCCCGCCTTCCCGCTGAGGACAGGCAAAGCCATCACCGGCACAAGGGTAAGGTGCCGTCTCTTCTTCCGCAAGATGGCAGTACCACGCTGGATCATAAATCACCGTAGAGAAAACGGGCGGATGGAGGGGATGAACCGGTCAAAACAAAAACCGGCGCAGGCATCCCTGCACCGGTTTCAGAAGGTTACATCCGCGCAGCTCTCAGAGGCTGCGGCCGATGGCGAGGAACTTGTCGCGGCGCAGCTTGCGGACCTCATCGGCGGACAGGCCCTCGAAGGACTTCAGCGCCTCGTCGATCGCCTTGCCTGCGCGGTCGATGGCCGTTTCGCGGGCGCGGTGGGCGCCGCCCGCCGGTTCCTCGATGATGCCGTCGATGATGCCGAGTTTCAGGAGGTCCTGTGCGGTGATCTTCATGTTGGTCGCCGCTTCCTGCGCCCTGGCGCTGTCGCGCCACAGGATCGAGGCTGCGCCTTCCGGCGAGATCACGCTGTAGATGGCGTGTTCCAGCATCAGCACCTTGCTGGTGGCGGCAATGGCGATGGCGCCGCCCGAGCCGCCTTCACCGATGACGGTGGCGATGTTCGGCACGCCGAGGCTGAGGCAGCGGTCGGTGGAGCGGGCAATGGCTTCCGCCTGGCCGCGCTCTTCCGCGCCAAGGCCCGGATAGGCGCCGGCCGTGTCGACGAAGGACAGCACCGGAATGCCGAACTGGTCGGCCAGATCCATGATGCGCACCGACTTGCGGTAGCCTTCCGGACGGGCCATGCCGAAATTGTGCTTGAGGCGGGTTTCCGTATCCGAGCCCTTTTCCTGCGCCAGAATGGCGACGGACTGGCCCCGGAAGCGGCCGAAACCGGCAATGATCGCCTGATCGTCGGAGAACTTGCGGTCGCCGGCCAGCGGCGTGAAGTCCTCGATGAGGCCCTGGATGTAATGGGCCGCATGCGGGCGGTCCGGATGACGGGCCACCAGCGTCTTCTGCCAGGGGGTCAGCTTGGAATAGAGGTCGTTGAGGGTCTGGCTGGCCTTGGCTTCAAGGCGGCCGACTTCCTCGTCCACGTTCACCGCTTCGCCGGTCGCTGCCAGCGCGCGCAGTTCCTGGGCCTTGCCGATGATGTCGGCGACGGGTTTTTCAAATTCCAGATAGCTGTGCATGAACCGTTTACCTGATGGCCGCTGCAGTCCCGCCCGCAGGAGGCTGGACCTTTCGCGCGCCGTGTGTCCCGGGTCTAATGTTGTGGCGCGACACTGGAGAGCAAGACCCCATGAGTCAAGCGGGGCTGTATCAGGAGGTTAAGGATGGTGCAAGCGATCCCCGGCAAAACCGCCGGGGCCTGTTTTGAAAAGGCCGGAAATCCGTGCCTTCAACGGGCAGCCTGATCCTGTCCGGGGCCGTTGATGTTCAGCTTCGTGGCTTCCACAACCATCTGGCCGCTCGCTGTGGGCATGACGATCCGGTAGGGAATGAGCACGTCATTACGGCCCATTGGCGCCAGCCAGGCTTCCATCTGGGCTTCTTCCATCAGCTTGACGGACTCCTTGCCCGGACGGTGGCCGGCAATCGCCTTCCAGCGCGCCCCGCAGACGACGACAGGCCCGTCATAGCCGCGGCCGGAGACTTCCTTGATCTCCTTGTATTCCATCTGGATGTCGAAGCGGGTCCAGCCGTCAAACACGGGCAGCTTGCGCTTGCAGGCGGCGGGCCCCAGCGCGTCCTTGCCCGTGGCGACCGGCATCACGGCGGCGCTCAGCGGGTCCATGGCGTTCTGCTGGTGCTTCTTGGTGATTTCGATGCGGTCCGGCACCGGCTTGAAGGGGGGCGCGGCCTCTGCCTCGCGGATGTTGCCGGAGCCCTGCGTCATCAGCACGTAGAAATCGCGGTTGGCGGCCTGCGAGGCCATGGAATATTTGGACGGCACCACTTTGCCGCCCACCAGCCAGCCGGTGGCCTCTGCCCCGCCGCGTCCGGTGGAAAACAGGCTGCCGATGCCGGCGGGCTCAAGCCCGACCTTGGCCGAATAGGCATTGCCCTGCAGCACGATGGACATGCTGCCCTTGCCGATGACAAGTCCCGCGACCGTGATGTCATAGAGCCCGCCGATGCGGGCGGTCTTGGCACCGGCGTCAGCGGAAGCCATCGAAACGGGCAGGGCGGTGGCGCAGGTCAGGGCGAGCGCACGAAGGGTGGCGGGCAAGGTTCCGGCCTTTCTGCTCAATACGTATCTCGACACGTCGAACCTCCTCGGCACCTTGTCCGGTGCCTGGTGACAACTTTTCCTGGCAGGAGCCGCCGCCCCATTGCTGCCTGCCTGGCGAATTCTTTCATGTGCTTCCGGCGCGGCTGGCGCGCAGCGAACGGCATCATCATGCCAATTGTTCGGCGGTATGGTAACCGCTTGGTTAATTTCCGGCATCCTGCATCGGATTTTGCAGCTTTCGCTTTCCTGAGGCGGTGAAGCCTTGACGCTGACCGCCAAGGCCAGTATAGGGAGCCAGATTTTTCCGAAATGAGCCGGTTTTGATGTTGCCGGACCTCGCGGTCCGCTCCATACCGGCTGTAACCGTACCGGGTCCCAGCGGCCCCGGCCAGTAGAAAAAGGGTGATCCAATGGCACGCCGTTGCGAGCTTTCCGGCAAGGACGTCATGTCCGGGAACAACGTTTCCCACGCCAACAACAAGACCCGTCGCCGGTTCCTGCCGAACCTGTGCAACGTTTCCCTCATCAGCGACACGCTGGGTGAGTCGTTCAAGCTGCGCATCAGCGCCCATGCCCTGCGCTCGGTCGAGCACCGCGGCGGCCTGGATGCCTTCCTTCTGAAGGCTGCTGACTGCGAGCTGTCCAACAAGGCACGGTTGATCAAGGCCGAAGTCAAGCGCCGTCAGACCGCAGCTGCTGCGGCCTGATACGGCCCGCTGCCGGATGAGCAAGACAAACGCCATTTCCAATGGTGATATCGCCATCGCAGTGCTTGCGATGGCGATTGTCGTTGTGGCCTCCAATTTCCTGGTCCAGTTCCCGGTCGAGGGAACGGTGGGCGGCCTTCAGCTGGCCGACCTGCTGACCTGGGGTGCCTTCACCTATCCGGCTGCCTTCCTTGTCACCGATCTCACCAACCGGCGCTTCGGTCCTGCCGCTGCGCGCCGGGTGGTCTATGCCGGCTTTGTGCTGGCGGTGCTGCTTTCGGTGGTCCTTGCCACGCCGCGCCTTGCGGTGGCTTCCGGCTCGGCTTTCCTGATTGCCCAGCTTCTCGACGTGACGCTGTTCAACCGGCTGCGCCGCGCGGCCTGGTGGAAAGCGCCGCTCGTCTCGTCGGTCATCGGCTCGGTGGTCGATACGCTGATCTTCTTCTCGATCGCCTTTTCGCCGCTCTTCACCGGCCTGCTCGGCTATCACGATGACTTCGCCGTTGAAAACGCGCCGCTTTTCGGCATCTTCGCCGCGGAACTGCCGCGCTGGATTTCCTGGGCCCTGGGTGATCTGACGGTGAAGCTTTCCGTCGCCCTCTTCCTGCTGGCGCCCTACCGCATTCTCTTTGCGTTCATCCGGCCAATGCAGGACACAGGTTCCGCGCCGCTCTCCCGCTGATCTGCCGTTTCAATCATCAAGCCTGAACCGCAGCAGCAGCGTGCGCTGCAGCAGCGAGCGGTTGTTGTCCGACATCAGCGTCAGGATCACGCGCCCGCCCGCGTCCTTGTGGACGGCCAGCGCTTCCATATTGTCGATTTCGTGCGACGGGCCTGCCTCCAGCAGGATTTCGCCCTTCAGTTTTGCGCCGGGGCGGATCTCGCTGCCCTTGAAGCGGCGCAGGCGCATGCCGATCCAGTCCTGCATGTTGAAGCGCCGCTCCAGCAGCAGAAGATCGCCACCCGGCAGGAACTCGGCCTCCGTGGCATCGAACTCGCCGGAGCGCTCGATCTCGAAACTGCCTGCCAATGGCCCGCCGATGATGAAGCCGGGCAGGGTGTTCTTCGCCGCATCCGGATTGCGCTCGCCAATGGCGACGAGACCGCCCTTCAGCGGGCTGGACAGGGCCGAGCCTGCCAGTGCCTCCGGCCCCTTGTTGCCGCGCAGTTTGCGGAAGCCTTCCGGCGTTTCCACCTGCGACAGGGCCCTGGCCTTGCCTGACGTCAGCGGCCAGGCAAAGCGGTAGATGCGGTTGACCCGCTCCACGCTGACGAACAGTTCCGTCCGCTTGCCGTTGATGCCAAGCGTCATGCCTTCCGTGTCCCAGGCCTTGCTGTTTTGCAGGACGGTGCCCTTCGGGTCGAGTGCAAGGGCGGTGCGGGCAGACGTGATGCCCAGCGGGCGGCCGTTGGCGTCCTGTTGCAGTTCGAAGGCGATCCAGCGGGCGTCATCGGTCACCGCCAGATGGGACGCGCCGCCCTCCAGCGTGATCAGGGCGGAGATGCCGCCATATTTCTTGGCAGGCAAGGACAGGTCCAGCCCGCCCAGAAAGGTGAGCTTGCCAAAGCGGGTTGCATCGCTGCCGCGCTGAAACTGGGTGATTGGCCGCGTGCGGATGGAGAGGCTTTCCCCGTCCTGCAGCAGCGGTGCGGCATGGGCCTCCGGAAGGCCTGCCGCACCCGTGAAGGCCAGCAGGATGGCGGCTGCCGCCGCCAGCCAGGCCTTCCTCATGCGCGCTTGCGCCGCCCGCGCTGGGGCACTGCGCCCACATTGGTGTCCTGGAACAGGTCGGCGAGCTGATCGGTCATGGCGCCGGCCAGTTCCTCCGCATCGACGATCGTCACCGCGCGCGAATAATAGCGCGTCACGTCATGGCCAATGCCGATGGCGATCAGTTCCACGGGCGACCGGTTCTCGATTTCATCAATGACGAAACGCAGGTGCCGCTCCAGATAGTTGCCCGGATTGACCGACAGGGTGCAGTCGTCCACGGGCGCGCCATCGGAAATCATCATCAGGATGCGGCGGTTTTCGGTCCGCGCCAGCAGGCGGCGGTGCGCCCAGTCCAGCGCCTCGCCGTCGATGTTTTCCTTCAAGAGGCCTTCGCGCATCATCAGGCCGAGATTGCGCCGTGCCCGCCGCCAAGGGGCATCCGCCGCCTTGTAGATGATATGGCGCAGATCGTTGAGGCGGCCCGGCTGAGCCGGCTTTCCGGCGGCAAGCCAGGCCTCGCGGGACTGGCCCCCCTTCCAGGCCTTGGTGGTGAAGCCGAGGATCTCCACCTTGACGCCGCAGCGCTCCAGCGTGCGGGCCAGAATATCGGCGCAGGCGGCAGCCACGGTGATCGGGCGGCCGCGCATGGAGCCGGAATTGTCGAGAAGCAGCGTCACCACCGTGTCGCGGAAGTTTGTGTCGCGCTCCTGCTTGAAGGCGAGCGGCTGCATCGGGTCCGTCACCGCGCGCGTCAGGCGGGCGGTGTCAAGGATGCCTTCCTCAAGATCGAAATCCCAGGAGCGGTTCTGCTGGGCCATCAGCTTGCGCTGCAGGCGGTTGGCAAGCCGGGCCACGGCGCTCTGCAGGTTGACGAGCTGTTTGTCGAGGAAGGCGCGCAGGCGGTCCAGTTCGGCCGCATCGCACAGATCTTCCGCCGTCACCACTTCGTCGAAGCGGGGCGTATAGACCCGGTAATCGGAGACCGGGCGGTTGCTCAGCGGGGCTTCGCGGCGCTGGTTCTCGCCCGGCTCCTCCGCATCGGCGTCGAGGTCTTCCTGATCCATTTCCATGGAATCGGATTCGGAGGCTTCGGTGTCGCCGGCCTCCATTTCCTCGCCGGTCATCTCCGTTTCCTGCGGCATGCTTTCGTCGCCGCCGGTGTCCTCTTCCGCCTCGCCGCCAGTTTCCGCATCCTCGTTGCGGCCCTGCTCGTCGCTCTCCTCCGGATCGTCGTGCTCGTCATTCTCGTCGCCGGCCTCATCGGCCATGTCGAGCGCCTTCAGCACGTTGCGCATCTGGCCGGCAAAGGCAGCCTGATCCTCAAAGCGGGTGACGAGCCGGTCGAGATCGTTTCCGGCCTTCTGCTCGATCCAGCTGCGCCACATGTCGACAAGCTTGCCAGCGCTTGGCGGCGGCGGGGCGCCGGTCAGGCGCTCGCGGATCATCAGCGACAGGGCATCGACCAGCGGCGCCTCCTCGCGGCTGGTGACATCGGCAGAGCCGAGACGGACGTATTTGTCGTCCAGCATGGCGGCCAGGTTGCTGGCAACGCCGGGCATGCGGGCCGCGCCCACCGCCTCGCAGCGGGCCTGCTCGACCGCATCATAGATCTGCCGCGCATCGGGGGCCTTCGGCGCGTGGCGCTGATGCACCTTCACGTCGTGGCAGGCCATGCGCAGGGCCATGGAATCACCCAGTCCGCGGGTGATCGTCAGCTCCCGCAGACCCGGCTTGCGGGCCGGTTCGGGCAGGCGCGCCGCATTGGGGGCAAGGCCCGGGCGGTCACCGGAGAAGATGACCTCCAGTTCCGGATTGCCCGCAATGGCACGCATGGTGCCGGTGAGGGCCTGCTTGAAGGGCTCGGTGGGCGACTGCCCCTTGCCCCCGGCTCCGCTGTTGCTGCCCGGACCTGCCATTGCCTCAGCTCATGACCATGTTGACGGAAGATTCCGGCAGCTCTTCACCGAAGCAGCGCTGATAGAATTCGCTCACCAGCGTGCGCTCGGTCTCGTCGCACTTGTTGAGGAAGGTCAGGCGGAAGGAGAAGCCGACGTCGCCAAAGATCTCGCAGTTCTCTGCCCAGGTGATGACCGTACGCGGGCTCATCACGGTGGACAGATCGCCGTTGACGAAGGCGCTGCGGGTCATGTCGGCAAGGCGCACCATGCGCGACACGGTGTTGCGGCCTTCCGCGCCCTGGAAGTGCTTGGCCTTGGCCAGCACGATCTCCACCTCGTTGTCATGCGGCAGATAGTTGAGGGTCGTCACGATCGACCAGCGGTCCATCTGCGCCTGATTGAGCTGCTGCGTGCCGTGGTAGAGGCCGGAGGTGTCGCCAAGGCCGATGGTGTTGGCGGTGGCGAACAGGCGGAAATAGGGATGCGGACGCAGGACGCGGTTCTGGTCGAGCAGCGTCAGGCGGCCGGAGGATTCCAGCACGCGCTGGATCACGAACATCACGTCCGGGCGGCCTGCGTCATATTCGTCGAACACGAGGGCGACGTTGTTCTGGTAGGCCCAGGGCAGGATGCCATCGCGGAATTCGGTCACCTGCTTGCCGTCACGCAGGACGATGGCGTCCTTGCCGATCAGGTCGATACGGCTGATGTGGCTGTCGAGGTTGACGCGCACGCAAGGCCAGTTGAGGCGGGCAGCGACCTGCTCGATGTGGGTGGACTTGCCGGTACCGTGGTAGCCGGTCACCATGACCCGGCGGTTGCGGGCAAAGCCGGCAAGGATCGCGAGGGTCGTCACGCGGTCGAACAGGTAGTCCGGATCAGCTTCCGGCACATATTCGTTGGCCGTCTTGTAGGCCGGCACGCGCAGGCTGCTCTGGAAGCCGAAGACTTCCTCGACGGAGATTTCGGTGTCAGGCTTGTTGTCAGCCACAGTCTTCGTATCAGTCATCGGTCCTCCGCTGCCACGGCCGGGCCGGGGTCAGGGTCGTTGGGGGGATGCCCGCGGAACGGCGGGCTAACAGAAACCGGCTTTCTTCAGGACGTTGTAGGCCTGAATGATTTCCCGCAGGCGGTCCTCGGAAGAACGATCCCCGCCATTGGCATCCGGATGATGCAACTTCACCAATTCCTTGTAGCGCGCCTTGATTTCGTCTCCGCGTGCCTCTCCGGGAAGATTGAGCACATCAAAGGACCGCTTTTCAAGGGCCAGTAGCTTTCTTGCGCGCGACACATGTTCGGCATTTTGCCGCGCATGGGCGCGCTGGCGGCCCGTGGCCCTCGGATCGAACCCGTCCGGCCCGTCCGCCGCCTGCCGGTTGACGCCCATTTTCCACGTGGGACGGTGGCCGGTGAGCGAATCCTTCTGATAGGCGCGCACCGCATCGTCGCTCATGCCGGTGAAATAATTGTAGGACTTGTTGTACTCGCGCACATGGTCGACGCAGAAATTGAAGAACATGCCTTCCCGGTCGCGGCCTTGCGGCGCGCGGTGGGTTCCGGGGCGGCTGCACCCCGGAAACTGGCAGGTGGGATAGGTATCCTCTTCGAGCCGGTCCCTGTCCGGCTTCACGCGTATGCGGTCGAAGATTTTGGAATCCAGTTTCATGCAGCGATTATGGACAGCGCTTGTGCCCGGAACAAGGTTGACCCGGACAATAAAGGAGAGGAATGAGTATCGGAACAGGCCTTGCGGTCCGGTGCGTGGTGCCGGTGCCACAGGGCATGAAGCTCATAACTCACACGGGATGCCATGAGTATCAAGACCCGCATGGCCGAAAGGCTGATTTCGATCTTTTCCCCCGCTGCGCTGGAGGTTCTGGACGAATCGGACCGGCACAAGGGGCACGGCGGCTGGCGGGAGGGCGGAGAGACCCATTTCCGCATCCGTATCGTGGCCGAGGCTTTCTCCGGGATGAGCCGCGTGGCCCGCCACCGCGCCATCAATGAGGCGGCTGCGGAGTTCTTCGCCGAAGGGCTGCATGCGCTCGCCATCGAGGCGCGCACGCCGGATGAACCGGACCCGCGCGCCCGTCAGGTCAGCCAGCCGGCCGGCTGACGTCTAGCGTGTTCCGCTGCCGGAGGAGGGCTGCGCTTCCCGCTTCTGCGGCGCAGGGCGCTGATCCTTGGCCGACAGCGGCATGACCCTGAGGCGGGTGATGCGGTTCTTCTCCCGCCGCAGCACCGTGAAGCGGAAGCCGTGGAAGGTGAAGATCTGACGCTCCTCCGGGATCATCCGCGCCTCATGGATGACAAGCCCGGCGATGGTTGTCGCCTCGTCATCGGGCAGGGCCCAGTCATTGGCGCGGTTGAGGTCGCGGATCGTCACCGATCCGTCGACGATGACCGAGCCGTCCGCCTGCGGGCGCACGCCGCTCAGTTCCACGTCATGCTCGTCCGCGATCTCGCCGACGATCTCTTCCAGAATGTCTTCCAGCGTCACGAGGCCCATGACCTCGCCATATTCGTCGATGACGAAGGCCAGATGGGACTTGCGCTTGAGGAAGGCGTTGAGCTGGTCCTGCAGGTTTGTGGTGTCGGGCACAAACCAGGGCGGTGTGGCGATCTTCATCATGTCCAGCTTGCCGAAGTCACCATCGGCCGCCTTCAGGGCGCGCAGCAGATCCTTGGCATGCAGCACGCCGACGAAATTGTCGCTCTCCCCGCGCCACAGCGGCATGCGGGTGTAGGGCGCGGCGAGGGCCGCATCGACGATCCGGGAGACATCGTCATCCACGTTGAGCGCCATCATGTTGGTGCGGTGGACCATGACGTCGGAGACTTCCAGTTCGGCAAGGTCCAGCAGCCCGCCCAGACGGTCGCGGTCGGCCTTGACCAGCCCGCCCTCCAGATGCTGCAGGTCCACGGCGCCGCGCAGTTCCTCATGCGGAGACAGGATCGAGGTGTTGTCGTCCACCCGGATGCCGATGGCCCGCATCAGCAGCCGGACGATGACTTCGATGCCCATGACGACCGGACCGAAGATGGCAACGATGATCCGTACCGGCCGGGCAACGGCAAGGGCGAAGCGGTCCGGGTTGGAAATGGCCCAGGTCTTGGGCATCACCTCCGAAAGAACGACGACAAGCACGGTCATCACCAGCGTCGCCAGCGCCACGCCCGCCTCGCCGAAAAGGCTGAGGAACAGGCTGGTGGCCAGCGATGACGCCAGAATGTTGACGATGTTGTTGCCCAGAAGCAGCGCGCCGATGAGGCGCTCACGGGCGGCAATCAGCTTGCCGACGATGCCGGCGCGGCTGTCACCGGCCTTTTCCATCTGGTGCATGCGCGCGCGGGAAGCTGCTGTCAGGGCCGTCTCGGAGCCGGAGAAAAATCCGGACAGAACGAGCAGGAACAGGATGGAGCCGCCGGTGAACCAGAGGGTGGTGTCGTTCATCGCTGAAGTTTCTCCTTCAGGAATTCAAGCACGGCGGCCGGGTCCACGCCTTTTTCAACGAAGGCCTGGCCGATGCCCCGGGTCAGGATGAAGGTCAGGGCGCCGCGGCTGACCTTCTTGTCCTGGGCGATGCTGTCGAGGAGGGTTTCGGCCGGCGGCAGCTGGCCGGGGATCTGATGCATGCGGACGGGTAGGCCCACCTTGATCAGGTGGGCTTCCACCCGCCCCACATCCGCCTGCGGCAGCAGGCCGAGGCGGGCGGAGAATTCATGCGCCAGCATCATGCCGATGGACACGCCTTCGCCATGCACGAGCCGGGTGCCGTCATATTCGACCGCTGATTCCAGCGCGTGGCCGAAGGTGTGGCCGAGGTTCAGCAGCGCCCGCTGGCCGCTTTCCCGCTCGTCCGCTCCGACAACGGCTGCCTTGGCGGCGCAGGAGCGCGCCACGGCTTCCTCACGGGCGGAGGTTCCGTCGAAGATGCCCTTCCAGTTGAGGTCGAGCCATTCGAAGAAGTCCGCGTCGCCCAGAAGGCCGTATTTCACCACTTCGGCATAGCCGGCGCGGAATTCGCGGTCCGAAAGCGTGTCGAGAATGGCTGTATCGGCCAGCACCAGGGCGGGCTGGTGGAAGGCGCCGATCAGGTTCTTGCCATGGCGGGAGTTGATGCCCGTCTTGCCGCCGACGGAGGAATCCACCTGGGACAGCAGCGTGGTCGGCATCTGGATGAAGGTCATGCCCCGGCGCACGGAAGCCGACACGAAGCCTGCCAGATCCCCCACGACACCGCCGCCAAAGGCGAGAACCGCGTCGCCGCGCTCCAGCCGCGCGGCCAGAACCTCGTCGCACAGACGCTCGAACTGGGCATAGCATTTGGTCTGCTCGCCCGGTGGCACGGTGATGACCGTGTGTTCCAGTCCTGCGGCCTTCAGGCTGGCCGACAGGGCCGGCAGATGGGTGCGGGCGACGGTTTCGTCGGTGATGACGGCGAGCCTTGCGCCCGGCATGAGGGCTGAAATGCGCGCACCGGCGCCCGTCAGCACATCGCGGCCGATGACGATGTCATAGGAACGCTCGCCCAGATCCACCGGCACGGTGACCGGCTCTGCCGTGGTCTCAAGTCTGTCAGCCATTTTGGCCCTCTTCGCTGTTCGTCCCGCCTGTGCGCAGGTTCAGATGGCCTTCGACAGCCGAAATCACGTCTTCCATCACCACTTCATGCGGCACTTCCCGGGACCAGACGGTGGTGTCCGCCAGGGCATAGACCGGCTCGCGCTTTTCCAGCAGCTGGCGCATGGTGCCTTCCGGATCGGCGTTTTGCAGCAGCGGGCGTGTCGGGCGCTTGCGGACCCTCACCATCACTGTGGCAAGATCGGCTCTCAGCCAGACAGACACACCGTTTGCCTTGATCGCGTTGCGTGTCGCCTCGCTCATGAAGGCGCCGCCGCCGGTGGCCAGCACCTGCGGACCCTGCTGCAGCAGGCGGGCGATCACCTTTTCCTCGCCGCGGCGGAATTCCGGCTCGCCGTGCAGGGCGAAAATCTCGGAAATCGTCATGTTGGCTGCCGTCTCGATTTCGGTATCGGCATCGACGAAATCAAGGCCCAGGCGCTGGGCAAGGCGGCGCCCGACGCTGGATTTGCCGCAGCCCATGATGCCGACAAGCACGATGGAGCGGTTTCCAAGGGCGGTGACGATCCGGGCCGCACGTGCGTCCTTCACCTGTGTGCCCGATGCGGCTGCGTTCACCTTGGCCCTCCCTGAACGGTTCATGAAGCGCCTTTTAACATATTCCGGCAAAAAACAAGCGGCTTGCTAGGGGAGCCTGCCTGCCGCAAAAAGAAAGGCGAGCCGCCGCCGATTCTCCTTGCCGGTTCTCTGGGGTTTTTTGCCGTGCCGACCTTGACCCGACTGATCCTGGTTCTGGCCCTTCTGGGGGCTGCCGGCTATGGCATCGTCTTTTCGCTGGCGAATTTTGTCCATCCGAGCGAGCGGGAGATCACCGTGCGGGTGCAGAAGGATGGCTTTGCCCGCTGACGGGCGGCCACAAGGGTGCAGCCAGCATGAACAGCAGCATCGAAGCCTTTCTGGAAATGATCGCGGCCGAGCGCGGCGCGGCGCTCAACACGCTGGAAAGTTACCGGCGCGATCTGGAGGATTTTTCGGACTTTCTGGGCTCCACCGCGCCGCAGTCGGCGGGCCAGGACGATATCTCCGCCTATCTCGGCGATCTGGCGGGGCGCGGCTTCGCCCCGTCCTCGCAAGCGCGGCGGCTTTCGGCCCTGCGCCAGTATTTCAAGTTTCTGTATGCCGAGGGCATGCGCACGGATGATCCGACGCGCACGCAAGGGGCGCCGAAGCGGCGGCAGTCCCTGCCCAAGGTTCTCTCCGAAGACGAGGTGGACCGGCTGATCGAGGCCGCGCGCAGCTCTGCCGATGCGGTGCAGGCAGGGGACGGCGAAGATGCGCAGACGGCCGCCACCCGCCGCCTCAGGGCAGCGCGGCTCTATACGCTGCTCGAAGTGCTTTACGCCACGGGCCTGCGTGTGTCCGAACTGGTGGCCCTGCCGGTCAAGGCGGCACAGCGCGATGCCCGGCTCATCGAAATCAAGGGCAAGGGCGGCAAGGAGCGGCTCGTGCCGCTGAGCTCAAGGGCGCAGGCGGCGATGAAGGACTATGTGGCCCTGCGCAACGCCGCAGGCGCCTTCACCGCCAGCCCCTGGCTGTTTCCGTCCTATGGCGAAAGCGGTCACTTCACCCGTCAGGCCTTTGCCCGCGACCTGAAGGCGCTCGCCGCCTCCATCGGCCTGGATGTGCAGAAGATCTCGCCGCACGTGCTGCGCCATGCTTTCGCTTCGCATCTTCTGCAGAACGGCGCGGACCTGCGCGTCGTGCAGCAGCTGCTGGGCCATGCGGATATATCCACAACGCAGATCTACACCCACGTCCTCGACGAGCGCCTGCAGGCCCTCGTCGAAGCCCATCATCCGCTGGCGAAGCGGTAGGGGGTTGGCAGGTCACTTCGGCATCAAGGCCCAGTAGTCGAAGTCCAGCACCACATTGTCCGCATAGACGCCATCTGCCGTGGCATAGGGGAAGTCCGCGCAAGGGGTGTTTCTGGTGGCAACGAGCCGCAGGCGCAGCGCGCCCACGTCTTCCCGGCCCTCGATCGTTGCCGTATCGATCACTTCAGACCAGGCATAGACCGTGTCGCCGGCAAACAGCGGTGCCACGTGGCGGCCGGCGTTGATGGCGGCGATGTGGAAGGCGGAGCCCAGCCCGTTGAAGGAGAGGGCGCGGGCCAGTGAAATCACGTGGCCGCCATAGATCAGGCGCTTGCCGAAGCGGCCCTTGCCTTCCGTGTGCTGGTTGAAATGCACCTTGGCCGTGTTCTGGTAGAGCCGGGTGGCAAGCTGGTGCTCGGCCTCTTCCACCGTCATGCCATCCACATGGTCGATGCGTTCGCCGGGCACATAGTCATCAAAGCGGAAGCGGCTTCCGGCCAGATCATTGTCCCAGTTGGCTGTGTCGAGCAGCGGAACGGCATCGCCAAGAGCATCCGGCGCAATGCTCTCGGGCAGGGTCGGGATGACAGGGGCAGGCGCCGGATTGCCGGGGTCCCGCTTGTTGACCATGACCCAGCGCACATAATCCAGAACCTCGGTGCCATCGGACTTGTAGCCGGTGGAGCGCACATAGACGACGCCGGTCTTGCCGTTGGAGTTTTCCTTGAGGCCGATCACTTCCGATACGGCGGACAGGGTGTCGCCGGGATAGACGGGGGCAAGGAAGCGCCCGCCCGCATAGCCGAGGTTTGCCACGGCATTGAGGGAAATGTCCGGCACCGTCTTGCCGAAGACGATGTGGAAGGTCAGCAGGTCGTCGATGGGCGCGGCCGGATAGCCCAGTTCCTGCGCGAAGGCATTCGAACTTTGCACCGCGAAACGCGGGCCGTAGATGGCGGTGTAGAGCGCTACGTCACCAGCGGTCACCGTGCGCGGGGTTGCATGCCGGATCACCTGGCCGATCCGGAAGTCCTCGAAGAAATTGCCCGCGCTGGTCTTGCTCACGTTCCGCCTCCCAAATCGTTGCATCTGCGGATGATTAAGACCGCTGCCCGGCTCCGGGGCAAGGGGAACCTTGGTTGAAGGCCTTGGGACAAGCCGGCGCAAGGGAGGACAGGTGCAGGGCAGGGAAGGCGCGGGGTTGGCGGCAGCGTCCCCTGCCTTTATAACCGCCTTCCGCGCCGCATACTGGGGCCTGCCGGATGGCAAGGAGCATGACTGACATGGCAAACGAGTTTCCGCAGGACCTGATCGACGGTTATGGCCGCTATCTCCAGAAGGGCTATGTCCGCTTCCGCGAGCAGCAGGAGCAGCTGGCGATTTATGGCCAGAAGCCCGAGGTGCTGGTCATTTCCTGCTGCGACAGCCGGGTCGCGCCGGAAGGTGTGTTCCATGCAGGTCCCGGCGAGCTTTTCGTGGTGCGCAACGTTGCCAATCTGGTGCCGCCCTTTGAGCAGACCGAAGGCCAGCACGGCACCAGTGCTGCGCTGGAATATGCCGTGCGCGTTCTCAAGGTGAAGCATATCGTTGTCATGGGCCATGCCAAGTGCGGCGGTGTGCAGGCATTCCGGCAGAATGCCAATGCACCGCTGGCGACGGGCGAGTTCATCGGCCGCTGGATCAAGCTGCTGGAGCCTGCCGCCATCGCCATGGCCTGCATGCCGGTGGACCGGCTGGATGACCCGCAGCTGGCGATGGAATATGCCGGTGTGCGCCAGTCGCTGAAGAACCTGCGCACCTTCCCTTTCATCGATCAGGCCTGCACCGACGGCTCTCTCAAGGTTCACGGCGCCTGGTTCGATATCGGCAGCGGCGAGCTGCGGGTGATGGACCCCGAGACCGAGCGGTTCGAAACCTGCCCCGGCTACGAGATTATTGCGGCGCCGCAAGGCTGATGCAGCTGGAAAGAGAACGGGAAAGGGCAGGGGTGGAGAAGCCGCCGCCTGCCCTTCTGTCTTTGTGCCGTCCTGAGGTCAGCCCCTGGGCGAGACGAGCACGAGGCTCCAGAACACCTTGTACTTGGAGGAGGGGCTGTAGGCGGTGGCAATGCCCATGCGGGTCACGCGCTCATCCAGCATCACCTTGTTATGGGTGGGCGACTCGCGCCAGCCGGAGAAGGCCTCAGCCAGCGTGCGGTAACCGGCGCTGACGTTCTCGACGCCATAGGACTTGCTCTCGCCGATGGCATCCAGCCGGTTCTTCAGCTGGTTCTGCGGGTAGAGCGAGGCACGGATATCATCCGCCGCTGCGATGACCCTTGCCTGCTGCTGGGCAAGGGTGATCAGGACCGGGTCCGCGACGACGCGGCCGCGCCCGTTGTTCTCCCGGTACTGGGAAATCATCTGCTGGGCCGTTGCCTGATCGATAACGGCGTTCACACGTGCCAGATCCCGGTAATAGGGCGGGACGTCGGCCGGTGTCTTGCTCTGGCAGCCAGCCAGCAGCAGCGCGCCGCCCAGCATCACGGAACCTGTCAGGATCTCGCGCCTGGAAGCGATGGCTTCCTCATCAAAGTGCATGTTGTCGTCGCCTCTTGTCCGGTCGCCCCGCAACCCGCCGAATCGTATGTGCACATTAGGCCGGAAATCCGGCGCCGGGCGATAGACGGCGCGTGGAATTCCCACGGCAAATGTATCTTGGGTTGAGGTATTGTTATTTTTTCCTACCTCTCCGCGGAATTCATGAAATTTCTGCTGGATGGTTCTGGAAAATTAAGCAAATCATGCGTTCTAAATGCGATGAATACCGGCAGAAAAAAAGACCGGCAGGTAAAATTCGACATCGGGCAATCGCGGGGCAGCTTTTTGGGATCGTCAGCTGAAGAGCCAATCAGGGTGCTGGTTGCAGACGACAGTGCAACTGTGCGCAAGTTTATTGAGCGGGCACTGCAATATTCAGGTTATGACGTTGCCATCACCGCTGCGGCTGATGGAAAGGAAGCGGTCGAGCTTCTGAGCAAGAACGCATTTCAGATTGCCTTCCTCGACATCAACATGCCGCAGCTGAACGGCGTCGAGGTCATGGCGGCCATTCAGGTCATGGGTTCGAAGACTTTCGCCGTCTCCATGTCCGATGGTCTCGATGAGGCGGCAGAGTCCAAGCTCAAGAACTTCGGTGCCTACGACTTTCTGGCCAAGCCTTTCACGGCTGCACAGGTCAAGCATATCCTCGATGTCTTTCAGGCCATCAGCACGCCCTTTGACGTTCTGATCGTGGATGACTCGACGACTGTCCGCAAGATCGTGCGCAAGGTGCTGGAGCGGTCGATCTTCAAATTGAACATCGTGGAAGCTGGGGACGGCGCGGCTGCCATCAAGCTGGTCAGCGAGAAACCCTACCGGGTGATCTTCACCGATTTCAACATGCCGAACATGACGGGTCTGGAACTGGCCGAGCGGTTGTCGACCGTGGCGCGCGGCTCGGATGTGATCCTGATGTCGACCGAATACAATGACACACTGGATTCAGCTGCCGAGAAGGTGCGGGCGCGCGCTTTCCTGCGCAAGCCCTTCTATCCGGCGGACGTGGACAGCATCCTGCATCACCTCTTCGGTCTGCGCCATTCGCGCTTCTCCAAACAGGTGCGCATGTTCGCGATGACGTGATGCGGGCCGCCGGAGGGCCGCCCGCTCACTGATGACCACCTTCAGCGCTTGCCCGCCTCCAGCACATCTTCAAAGGTCCGCAGGCCCGGCACCGGCGAGTTGACCAGAACGGCCATGTTGCCCGGCGCATGCTGGTTCTTCCACATCTTGGTGTGGGCCTTGGGGATCTGGTCCCAGCCGAACACTTCCGACATGCACGGATCGATGCGCCGGTCGATGACGAACTTGTTCGCCTCGGACGCCTGCTTCAGATGGGCGAAGTGCGAGCCCTGGATACGCTTCTGCCGCATCCAGACGTAACGGGCATCGAAGGTGATGTTGAAGCCCGTCGTGCCCGCACAAAACACGACCATGCCGCCGCGTTTGACCACCAGAGCCGAGACCGGAAAGGTCTGTTCGCCCGGATGCTCGAACACCATGTCCACGTCATTGCCCTTGCCGGTGATGTCCCAGATGGCCTTGCCGAATTTGCGCGCTTCCTGCGTCCAGGTGTTGAACTCGGGGGAGTTGACCTTGGGTAGCTGACCCCAGCAGTTGAAGTCCTTGCGGTTGATCACGCCCTTGGCGCCCAGCGACATGACGTAATCGCGCTTGTCCTCGTCCGAGATGACGCCGATGGCATTGGCCCCGGCGGCTGCAGCCAGCTGCACGCCGAAGACGCCAAGGCCGCCCGAGGCGCCCCAGACCAGCACGTTCTGGCCCGGCCGCAGCTGGTGCGGCGCATGGCCGAACAGCATGCGGTAGGCGGTCGCCAGCGTCAGCGTGTAGCAGGCGGCCTCTTCCCAGGTCAGGTGCTTGGGGCGCGGCATCAGCTGCTGCGACTGGACGCGGGCGAACTGGGCGAAGGAGCCATCCGGCGTCTCGTAGCCCCAGATCCGCTGGGTGGGCGAGAACATCGGGTCGCCGCCATTGCACTCTTCGTCGTCGCCGTCATCCTGATTGCAATGGATGACGACTTCATCGCCCACCTTCCAGCGCTTCACCTTGGAGCCGACGGCCCAGACAATGCCCGAGGCATCGGAGCCGGCGATATGATAGGCGCTCTTGTGGCTGCCGAAGACGGAGATGGGCTCGCCAAGTGCGGCCCAAATGCCGTTGTAGTTGACGCCTGCGGCCATGACGAGAACCAGAACCTCGTGGCTGTCGAGCGTCCAGGTCGGCACCACTTCCAGCTTCATGGCCTCTTCCGGCGGGCCGTGGCGGTCCTGCCGGATGGCCCAGGCATACATCTTCTCCGGCACATGGCCGAGGGGCGGGATTTCGCCGATTTCGTAAAGATCCTTCAAGGGTGTGTCCCCCTTCGTCAGATTGTCATTTGCCTCGGATGCGGCCTGCGATGCTGCCTGTGCCACGATCGCCATGGGTGTCCTCCTCCACTCCGGCATGAAACTGCCAGCCCGGCTCTTGCACGCCTCCCTGCGGCGCAGGACTATTGCAGCGCAGCAGCGGTTGGGTGCGAAAGACCCGCTATCGCGCAACTATCCGTCTAAAATTGCGTTTGATCTATACGACTATTGCTTAACTTGCGTTACGGCAGTCTGCCCTGTTTTGCGGTGCACAGAAGGTCAGGGCGCTGGGTGCAGGACAGGATCAGGTGAGCGGACGCGCTCCGGTCACCTTCTCCACGATGGCCCGGGCAATCTCATGCTCGCCCATGATGATGGTGCCGACACCGAGGCCGGCGAGATGGTCCACCTCCGCGTCGAAATGGGCGCGGGCGATGATGTCGATCTCCGGATTGGCGGCCTTGGCCTGCATGACGATCTGCCCCGCCTCAAAGGCGTTGGGAATGGCAATGATCAGCCGCCGGGCTTCTGCGATGTTGGCCGCCTGCAGCACGTCCTGACGCGCGCCATTGCCAACGATCACCTCGATGCCGGCTTCCTTCAGCGCGGTCAGGGATTTGTCCGCATCCTCGATCACCAGCAGCGGTTCGCCTGCAGCCTGCAGCTCCCGCCCGGTGAGGCTGCCGACCCGGCCGAAGCCGACGAGAATGGTATGCCCGGTCTGGCTGGTCGCCTGCACGACCGGCGTCTTCGCCTGCTTCTCCGCAGGTTGGGCCGCCGGTGCAGCGGCGGCACCTTCCTCCTGTGCTTCCGTTTTGGGCTTCAGCCAGTCGATGGCGGCAAAGAACAGCGGGTTGAGCAGGATGGACAGGATGGCACCGGCAAGGATGAGATCGCGGCCCTGATCCGGCAGGAGGTTCAGCTTGCCGCCAAGCTCGGCGAGAATGAAGGAGAACTCGCCGATCTGGGCAAGACTCGCGGCAATGGTCAGCGCGGTCTCCCGCGAATGCCCGAAGAGCCGGACAATGACAAAGGCCGCAACAGACTTGCCGGCGACGATGATGAAGACCGTTGCCATGACGGGCAGCGGGTCCTCGATGATGCTGGCCGGGTCGAACAGCATGCCGACCGAGACGAAGAACAGCACGGCGAAGGCATCGCGCAGGGGCAGGGATTCCTCGGCGGCCCGGTGGCTGAGCTGGGATTCGCTCAGGATCATGCCGGCGAAGAAGGCCCCCAGCGCCAGCGACACGCCGAAAAGCTTGGCCGCGCCAAAGGCGACACCCAGAGCGATGGACAGCACCGCAAGGCGGAACAGTTCGCGCGAGCCGGTGTGGGCAATGTAATGCAGGATCCAGGGGATCACCCGCCGCCCGATGATCAGCATCAGCGCCACAAAGGCCGCGACCTTGACCAGCGTCAGACCCAGGACGCCCCAGATGCCAAGGCCGAAACGGGCGGCCAGCGGATCGGGCGCGATGGTGCTTTCCCCGCCGATGACGCTGGCAATCGCGGGCAGGATGACAAGCGCCAGCACCATGGCCAGATCTTCGACGATCAGCCAGCCGACCGCGATGCGCCCTTGTTCTGTCGCAACGAGGCGGCGTTCCTGCAGGGCGCGCAGCAGCACCACGGTGCTGGCAACCGACAGGGCAAGGCCGAAGACAAGCCCGGAACGCAGCGGCCAGTCCATCATCCAGGCAAGGCCCGCCCCCATCAGCGTCGCGGCGAGGATCTGCACCAGTGCGCCCGGCACGGCAATCGCCCGCACCGACAAAAGATCCTTCAGCGAGAAATGCAGGCCGACGCCGAACATCAGCAGGATGACGCCGATTTCTGCAAGTTCGGGCGCCAGATTCTGGTCGGCCACGAAGCCCGGTGTGTGCGGCCCCACCAGCACGCCCGCGATCAGGTAGCCCGCCAGCGGCGGCAGCCTCAGGCGGTTCGCAATTGCCCCCAGAATGAATGCGATGCCAAGTCCGGCAACGATGGTGGCAATCAGCGGCGTGTCATGGGGCATATGGCTGTTATCCTTCTGGAACTTTCTTTTTGATTGAGTTCGTCCGTGCGGTGCAAGTGCCCCGCCGGCAAAAAGCGGCGGGGCAGGTTGTTTTTATAGGCTCAGGCTTGCGCCGCCGGTTCGGCGGGCAGTACCTGCGCCTTTTTCTGGCGGCGTTTGCGCCAGTCGCCGAGGAAGAGGAGGATCGGTGCGGCGATGAACACCGATGAACTGGCTGCCACCACGATGCCGAACACCATCGGCACGGCGAAGCTCTCCACCGCGCTGCCGCCCCAGATGGCCATGGGCAGCATGGCCAGGAAGGCGGTGATCGAGGTGTAGAGGCTGCGGCCGAGGGTTTCGTTGATCGATTTGTCGATCATCTCCCGCAGCGGCATCTGCTTGTAGAGGCGCATGTTCTCGCGCATGCGGTCATAGACCACCACCTTGTCGTTGACCGAGTAGCCGACGAGTGTCAGCAGCGCGGCAATGGCCGTGAGGTTGAAGTCGATGCCGGTGAGCGCGAAGAAGCCGGCCGTCTTGGTCACGTCCAGCACCAGTGTGGCGATGGCGCCGACCGCAAAGGGCCATTCGAAGCGGGCCCAGATGTAGAGCAGCATGGCAAGGCTGGCCAGAATGACGGCAAGGATGCCCGCTGCCGCCAGTTCGCCGCTGACCTTCGGCCCCACCACCTCCGTACGCTCGACCTGGGAGCCGGGTGCAATCTGCGCAAGGTTGCTGCGGATGGTGTTGACGGCTGCCGTCTGCGCCTCCTCGCCGCCCGGCTGGCGCTCGGCCCGCAGGAGGACGTGGGTGGGATCGCCGAATTGCTGCAGGGCGATCTCGCCAAGGCCCAGCCCGCCCAGTCCGCTGCGCAGGCTGGCAAGATCCGCGGGACCTTGCGTTGTCACCTCCATCTGGATGCCGCCCCGGAAGTCGACGCCGAGGTTGAGGCCCGGCTTGATCAGCAGAGCCACCGAGGCAAGCGACAGGAAGATGGACATGCCGATGCCGATGAAGCGCCCGCGCATGAAGCGGATGCTGGTGCCGTCGGGGATCAGGCGGAAGCCGAAGGGCGGTTCGATGACCAGCTTCTTCAACCGCCACCTGCGCACGATGGCCGTCATGATGACCCGGACGATCGACACGGCGGTGAACATGGAAATGGCGATGCCGAGGCCCATGGTGACGGCAAAGCCGCGCACCGGGCCGGTGCCGAACCAGAACAGCAGCATCGTTGCGATCAGTGCCGTGACGTTGGAATCCACAATCGTCGCATAGGCGCGCCTGAAGCCGGCATCGAGCGCCGCATGGGCACTGAGCCCCTTGCGTGTTTCCTCGCGGATGCGTTCGTTGATCAGCACATTGGCATCCACCGCAAGGCCGATGCCGAGCACGATACCGGCAATGCCGGGCAGCGTCAGCGTTGCGCCCATCAGGCTGAGGGCGCCCAGCGTCAGCAGCACGTTCAGCGCCAGCGCGAAATTGGCGACAAGACCCCAGCGGCCGTAGAGCACCATCATGAAGGCATACACCAGGCCGAAGCCTGCGATGCCGGTTTCAACGCCCCTTGCAATGGCATCGGCTCCCAGATCCGCGCCGACGGTCCGCTCCTCGATGACGGTGAGCGGGGCAGGCAGGGCGCCCGCGCGCAGCAGGGCGGCAAGGTCTGCAGCTTCCGCAATGGTGAAGTTGCCGCTGATCTGGCCCGAGCCGCCGGTGATCGGCTGCTGGATGACCGGTGCGCTCAAGACCTTGCCATCCAGCACGATGGCGAAGGGCTTGCCGGTGTTGGTCTTTGTGATTTCGGCAAACTGCCTTGCGCCGCTGCTGTCAAAGCGGAACAGCACCAGCGGAGCGCGGGTCTGCGGGTCAAAGCCTGCCCTTGCATCGGCCAGCCGCTCGCCTGACAGGGCCACACGGTTTTCGACCGGATATTGCGTGCCGCCTTTGACGGCGGGGAGCAGACTGACGCCGGCCGGCAGGCGTGCGCCCGGTGCGGCATCGGCCAGCATATGGAACGAGAGCTTGGCGGTGCTGCCGAGAAGCTCGCGGATGCGGGCCGGGTCCTGCACGCCGGGCAATTGCACCATGATGCGGTCCCCGCCCGCCCGCTGGATCACGGGCTCGGCGACACCGGCCTGATCGATGCGCATGCGGATGATCTCGAGGCTCTGGGCCACGGCCGCACTGATGCGGTCGCGGATGCCTTCTTCCGTCAGCTTCATCTCCAGCGTGCCGCTGCCCGTGCGGGTGATGGTCATGTCCGGCGCTCCGGCCATGCCGGGCATCAGTCCGCCTGCGGCGTTGATCAGCGGGCGCAGCGCTTCCACGGCGGCGTCCGTCTGCCCTTCATCCTTGAGGGCAATGGTGACGGTGCCGTCCCCGGCGCGCAGGGACGATGTGGCAATGCCGGCACTGGTCAGGCTCTGACGGGCCTGCCGCTGCAGATCGTCGATCCGGTCCTTCAGCAGGGCCTTCGTGTCCGTTTCCAGCACGAGATGCGATCCGCCGCGAAGATCGAGGCCCAGCGTGACGGGCTGTTTCGGCAGCCAGCCGGGCAGGCTGGCCAGTTGTGAGGGAGACAGGAAATTGGGCAATGCCGCCAGCAGCCCGAAGATGATGACAGCCAGATAGGCTGCAAGCACCCAGCGTGATTTGCGCATGGTGTGATGATCCATGGAACGGCACGCCCGCGCGGAGCCAGTCCTGCGCAAGCGTCAGCCGTGGAGAAAAACAGGGAAAGTCAGGTCAGAAAGGGAGCAATGCTCCGTCAGGCCGCAGCCGGAGGGGCGCGGGCATCAAAATCGCGCGGCAGCGCCAGTGCGGGCAGGGCAGGCGAAACAGCTGCCTGTGCCAGCCGTCCGGCCTGCGGAAGGTGCTCTGTGCCTGAGGGGGCAAGGCCAGCCGGATCAGACCCTTGCGGCGGCGGGGAGAGGTGACGGTCCGGCCCGGACTTGCGCCATTCCGCCGTTGCAGTGCGCCAGGCGTCTCTGGCGCGCTGGGCCGCTTGCGCGGCCTGTCCGGCGCTGGCAAGTCCGGCCTCGGCCCTTTGCAGATCCGGCCGGGAGATTTGTCCCGGCAGGGCCGTCCATTGCAGGGCGGCCAGAAAAGCCAGCAGCAGCAATTTGAACAGGGCCGGTGCAAGGTGCGATGCTCCTGCGGTCCTGTCTTCTGTGTCTTGTCTGCTGTGTGCCGGTGTCATGCCATGTCCGGGGTACGCCGCCATCTCGGGCGCTCTACCCGGGCAATGTGGCCAACATAGGGGCTCATGCTGCCGTTTGCCAGCCATTGCGGCCGGAAAACCGGTATTTCGCCGGGGCCCTCATATGAAGACAGCCCCGCGCGGGGGGGCTGTCCTTGTCTTGCAGTGGTGGCGGTGGTTGTCAGCCGGCGCGGACGCGGCGGACGAAGCCTTCCACCTTGCCCTTCAGTTCCTCGGCCTGGCTGGAAATGCCGTTGGAGGCGCTGACAACATCACGGGCGATGTGGCCAGTCAGTTCTGCGGCTTCGTTCACATCGGTGATGTTGCGGGACACTTCCACGGTGCCGGTCGCCGCTTCCTCGACATTGTGCAGGATTTCGGTGGTGGCCTTGTACTGCTCGTCGATGGAGCCGGAGATCATGCCGGCAATGTCGGAAATCTCGCCCACGACCGAGCGGATGCCCTGAATGGCGCCCACCACATTCGAGGTGCCCGACTGCACGTCGGAAACCAGCGAGGCGATTTCTTCCGTGGCCTTGGCGGTCTGGGCCGCAAGGTCCTTCACTTCCGTCGCCACCACGGCAAAGCCGCGTCCGGCCTCTCCGGCACGGGCTGCCTCGATGGTGGCATTGAGGGCGAGGAGGTTGGTCTGGGAGGCGATCTGGTTGATGAGGTTCACGATCTCGCCGATCTTCTGGGCCGCCTGAGCCAGACCCTCGGCCATGGACCCGGCCCGCGCTGCTTCGGTGTTGGCCTTGACGGTGATCTCGGCCGATACCTGCACCTGACGGCTGATCTCGCGGGTCGAGTTCGACATTTCCTCGGTCGCTGCGGCTACGGTGCGGACGTTGGCAGAAGCCTGTTCGGACGCTGCGGCCACGGCTCCGGCGCGGCTGGAGGTACGCTCGGCCTGGGTGCCCATCTGCCCGGCATTGCGCTCCAGATTGAGGGCAGCTTCTGCCAGCGCCTGGGCCACGCCCATGACATCGGCTTCAAAGCCGGAGGCAAGCGCATCGAGCTCCTGGCGCCGCATCGCTTCTGCCCGGGCCTTCATCTCTTCCTTTTCCTGCTCCGTGCTGCGGATCTGGATGGCATTGTCGCGGAAGATGGTCACGGCCTTGGCCATTTCGCCGATCTCGTCCTCACGCCCGGAGCTGGGGATCGGAATGTCGAGGTTGCCATGGGCAATCTGGCTCATGGCGCCGGTCATGGCGCTCATCGGACGGATGACCTTGGCCGCAATGATCCAGAAGGCAGCAGCTGCGGTCAGCAGCACGAAGGCCATCAGGGCCAGCGTGGAATAAAGGCTGCTGGCGGCATCCGCCCGCAGGGTTTCGATGCGCTGCAGGGCCGCTTCGAAGGCGGCATCGCGGACAGCCAGAACGGCGGGCCACAGCGCGACACCACGCTGGCGGTAGGCGTTGCCGTCAATCTTGAACTCACCCGTGGCAAAGCCCGGCTGCACATCCGCCTTCAGGGCGGCGAAGGCATCCACATAGTTGGCCTTGGCGCCGGCAATGGCCGCCTTCACGGCCGGATTTGCGCCGGGCTTGTCTGCCTCCTTGATGATCTCGCTCCAGATCTGGCGGACTTCGCCATCGAGGCGGGTAAAGGTCTCAAGCTGCTCGGGCGTGAGCGCCTGGCCGCTGACGACGAAGCCCTGCATCATGCCGGCCTGACGGCCACCGGTATCACGCAGCTGCCAGACGGTGCGGGCCAGCTTGCTGTAGTTGAGCGCAACGCCATCGACTTCGGCAAGGATCTCCATCTCGCGGTCGATGGTGTCCAGCACCGACTTGTTCATGTTCGCCGAGGCTGCGAAAGTCTCCTGCGAGGCCTTGCGGCGCTGCTCCAGCGGGGCGGAATAGACCAAACGGTCATTGGCTGCGCGCATCTGGAGCCAGTCTGCCTGGCTCTTCTTCACGATGTCTGCGGCGGCGGCACTGGCCGGCTCAAGCGCGGCAAGCTCTGCCGCTGCATCCAAGGCCTTGGTGAAGGCAACATCCGTCGGCTGGCGGCTCTTGGCAACGTCGGCCTCGCGCGAGCGTTCGGCCGCATTTTCGGAATCCAGAAGAAGAGTGATCAGGCCCCGCTCCGCGTTCGCATTTGCGGGAATGTCAGACAGGGCCTGCATCGTCTTAACGCGCGCATTTGCAAGGCTATATTTCTGAAGCCTCGAGTTCGATTCAATACTTATCCATCCTGTGATCAGGCATGCCGTTGCGGCAAGTGTTCCGACAACGGCTCTAAGGATAAATGACAATCTCATGTGACTTAGTTCCTGATTTCAACCTAACTATACTAGAGGTAAGTGCGTGTTAATTTTTTATTATTTGACGTTACGGCAAATTTGTACGGTGCGGTATTTTTCTCATGAAAATTATTTCGTTTGGTGAAATTATATTGCGCCGCAGCAGGGCGACTTTTGGCGAATTTATCCGGTGCCGCTGAGGCCTTATCGTGCTGGGATGGATGACGGTCGGCAGGCCGGGTGGAGGGTGTCCGCATGAGTGATGACAAGACGATGGGCGAGGGCGGCCGGAAGCGGGATGAGCCCTGGATCTTCCGCACCTATGCGGGCCATTCCACGGCGGCCGATTCCAACAGGCTTTACCGGGCCAATCTGGCCAAGGGCCAGACCGGCCTTTCCATCGCCTTCGATCTGCCGACCCAGACGGGCTATGATCCTGATGACCTGCTGTCGCGGGGCGAGGTCGGCAAGGTGGGCGTGCCGGTGGCGCATCTGGGGGACATGCGCACCCTGTTTCAGGACATTCCGCTGGAGCGGATGAACACGTCCATGACGATCAACGCCACCGCCCCCTGGCTGCTGGCGCTCTATGTGGCGGCGGCTGATGAACAGGGGGCAGACCGCAAGCGGCTGGCCGGCACCACGCAGAACGACATCATCAAGGAATATCTCTCGCGCGGCACTTACGTTTTCCCGCCTGCACCCTCGCTGCGGCTGACCACGGATGTGATCGCCTGGACCTACAGCGAGATGCCGAAGTGGAACCCGATGAATGTCTGCTCCTACCATCTGCAGGAGGCGGGAGCGACGCCGGTGCAGGAGCTGTCCTTCGCGCTGGCAACGGCCATCGCCATTCTGGATGGCATGAAGGCAAGCGGGGCCATTCCGGAGGCGGAGTTTCCGCAGGCGGTGGGCCGCATTTCCTTCTTCGTCAATGCCGGCATGCGCTTCATCACCGAGATGTGCAAGATGCGCGCCTTCACCGAGCTCTGGGACGAGATCTGCCGCGACCGCTATGGCATCGCCGATCCGCGCTACCGCCGCTTCCGCTACGGGGTGCAGGTCAACTCGCTGGGTCTGACCGAGCCGCAGCCGGAGAACAACGTCTACCGCATTCTGATCGAGATGCTGGCCGTGGTTCTGTCGAAGAATGCCCGCGCCCGCGCCGTGCAGCTTCCGGCCTGGAACGAGGCGCTGGGCCTGCCCCGGCCGTTCGATCAGCAATGGTCCCTGCGCATGCAGCAGATCCTCGCCTATGAGACGGACCTGCTCGACTATGACGATATTTTCGACGGCTCCTCCGTCATCACCGCAAGGGTGGAAGAGCTGAAGGCCGAAGCGCGGGCGGAACTGGCCCGGATCGATGCCATGGGCGGGGCCGTCGCTGCCGTGGAGACCAGCTACATGAAGCAGCAATTGGTGGAGGCGAACAGCCGCCGCCTTGCCGGCATTGAAAGCGGCGAGCAGATCGTTGTCGGCGTCAACCGCTGGACCGAGAGCGAGCCTTCGCCGCTGGCCGCCGGTGAAGATGGCGGCATCCTGACCGTTTCTGCCCATGTGGAGGATGAAGCCATCGAACGCATCAAGGCCTGGCGTTCCGCCCGTGACGGGGCCGCTGCCGAGGCGGCGATTGCCGGGCTCAAGGCGGCGGCGCGCGAAGGGCGCAACATCATGGAACCTTCGATTGCCGCGGCAAAGGCGGGTGTCACCACCGGTGAGTGGGGAGCAGCGCTGCGCGAGGTCTTCGGCGAGTACCGCGCCCCCACCGGCGTTGGCCGTGCCGCACGGGATGATGCGGGCGATGTGGCGGCGGTGCGCGAAAGCGTTGAAGCCGTCTCGCGCAAGCTGGGACGCAGGCTGAAGTTCCTTGTTGGCAAGCCGGGGCTCGATGGCCATTCCAACGGCGCGGAGCAGATTGCCGTGCGTGCCCGCGACTGCGGCATGGAAGTGGTCTACGAGGGCATCCGCCTCACCCCGGCGCAGATCGTCAACGCGGCGCTGGAGGAGAGCGTGCATGTCATCGGCCTGTCGATCCTCTCCGGCTCCCATCTGGCGCTGGTGCGCGACGTGCTGGAACGGCTCCGGGCGGCAGGCATTGCCGATATTCCCGTCGTTGTCGGCGGCATCATTCCGGATGAGGACGCCCGGACGCTGAAGGCCATGGGCGTTGCTGCGGTCTACACCCCGAAGGACTTCCAGCTCACCGGCATCATGGCCGATGTGGTGCGCATTGCCGGCGAGCAGGGAGAGCGGGCGGCCTGAAGCGGCTACACCCCGAACATCAGTCCGCAGCCGAAAACGACCAATGCGGCGCCGATCCAAGCGCCGGGGGCCGGCATTTCGCCGGTGCGCCACCACAGGAGCGGCAGCTGCAGGGCTGGCGTCGTGGCGGACAGGGTGGAGATGATGCCCACCTTGCCGCCGGACAGCGCGAACAGCACCAGCGTCATGCCCACACCCATGCCGATGAAGCCCGACAGGGCCGTCCAGCCCGCAATCCTGAGCGTGAGCGGGTTCGCCGGTTTCAGATAGGAAAAGGGCAGGGCGCCGAGGCAGACAAGGCCGAGCGCGGCGATGCCGATGCGCACGGCCGAGGCCACGACCGGATCAACGCCCGTTTCCATCACCGGACGGGCAATGAGCGAGCCGATGGACTGGGACAGTGCAGCGGCCAGCCCCAGCAGAAGGCCGATCCACACAGGCCCCTTGATGCTCTCCCATGTGTGCAGCTGCGACCGGCGCTTGCCGAAGGCGATGGACAGCATCACCCCGGCGAAGCAGATGACGACACCGGCCAGCACCTGTCCGCTCAGCGCTTCGCCCAGCACCAGCCAGCCGAGTACCGCAGACATGGGGGCGTTCAGCGAGAACAGCATGGCGGTGCGGCGCGGACCCATGCGGTTCAGTGTCAGGAACAGGGCCGTATCGCCGATGAAGATGCCGATGAGGCCGGAGAGCACCAGCGCGCCCATGTGCTCATAGCCGAGCGAGCTCCATCCGGGACCAACGGTCACCGCAGCAGCCAGCATGGCAAAAACCATCAGCATGCGCAGCCGGTTGAAGGCAATCGCACCCAGATGGGAGGACGGTGCGGCGGAGATGATGCCGCCATAGGCCCAAAGGGCCGCCGCCGCGAGCGCGGCGATTTCATAGATGGGCATGATGGTGGGGGTCAGGCCGGTTGGGCCGCTCCTGCTGGGCCGTTCCAGGCCGCGTCGAAGAAGGATTTCTCCAGTGCGCACATGTGCACAAACCGCTCCGTGGCCCGGCTTCTCTCGGTTTCCGTAAGGCGGGCGGCAGTCCGGTCCATCTCATCGCGCAGGAACGAGACGAAGCCCTCGAAGCCGGGACCGGCGTGCAGATTGATCCATTCGGCCAGCCAGAAATCCGCCGGGCGCGGCTTCCGGGCCTCGCGTGCGCCCCAGGTCAGGTAGACCCATTCGGCGCAGAGCAGGCACGCAAGCCCTTCCTCGTAGCTCGCCTCGGCGGCCTCCAGCAGCAGGCTGGCGAAGGCACGTGTGACGGGCCCCTGTGCGGCCTCAAGATAGATCTCCGGCGCCACATCGAGCGCAGCAAAGGAGCGGATGAAATAGTCGTTCTCGTTGGAGGTCAGCAGCGCCAGAAACGCCGCGTACGGGCGCTTTGCCGCCATGTCCGGGGCCTTGGCCACCAGATAGCCGATCACGGACGCCAGATCGGTGATGAACGTATAGTCCTCGATGAGATAGCGGACATAGGCGTCCCGGGGCATGGTGCCGCTGCCGATGGCATGGGTGAAGGGATGTTCGGTGGCAGCGGTCCAGTCCGCTCCGGCGGCCTGCACCAGCTGGTCCGAAAAGCGCGTGGCGGCATGGCCTCTAGCGGCTGCGCCCAAGATGCCCGTCATCTGTTTCCTCCATGGCCGCAGGCTGCCTGTCCGGCGCGCGGCGTTCTGTTCTGGCGGGCATGTTAAAGCTGAAAAGCCCCGGAGGTTCAATCCGGGGCTTTTGCTGACGGGATCTGTTCAGTGCAGAAGGATCAGGCGGCCTGCTTCTTCGGCTTGATCAGGCCGCGGTTCACCAGAACCTCGGCGATCTGCACGGCGTTGAGGGCTGCACCCTTGCGCAGGTTGTCGGCCACGACCCAGATGTTGAGGCCGTTCTCCACCGTGGCATCTTCGCGGATGCGGGAGATGTAGGTGGCGTCTTCACCGGCGGTCTCGTAGGGCGTGATGTAGCCGCCGTCCTCGCGCTTGTCGATGACGAGGCAGCCCGGCGCCTCGCGCAGGATGTCGCGCGCTTCATCGGCCGAAATCGGCTTCTCGAACTCGATGTTGACGCTTTCCGAGTGGCTGATGAACACCGGAACGCGCACGGCGGTGCAGGTGACCTTGATCTTCGGATCGAGGATCTTCTTGGTCTCGGCCAGAACCTTCCACTCTTCCTTCGTGTAGCCGTCTTCCATGAACACGTCGATGTGCGGGATGACGTTGAAGGCGATGCGCTTGGTGAACTTCTGGTTCTCGACCGGATCATTCACGAAGATGGCGCGGGTCTGGTTGAACAGCTCTTCCATCGCCTCCTTGCCGGCGCCCGAAACGGACTGGTAGGTGGAGATGACGACGCGCTTGATGGTGGCCGCGTCATGCAGCGGCTTCAGCGCCACGACGAGCTGCGCGGTGGAGCAGTTCGGGTTGGCGATGATGTTCTTCTTGGTGAAGCCGGCAACTGCGTCCGCATTCACTTCCGGCACGATCAGCGGCACTTCCGCGTCGTAGCGCCAGGCGGACGAGTTGTCGATGACGACGCAGCCCTGTGCGCCGATCTTCGGAGCCCATTCCTTGGCAACGCTGCCGCCGGCGGACATCAGGCAGATGTCGGTGTCGGAGAAATCATAGTTTTCCAGCGCCTGCACCTTCAGCGTCTTGTCGCCGAAGGAGACTTCGGTGCCCTGCGACCGGCGCGAGGCCAGCGGCACGACTTCAGCTGCCGGGAAGCCGCGCTCGGCCAGAATGTCCAGCATTTCGCGGCCCACATTGCCCGTGGCACCAACAATGGCGATCTTGTAGCCCATGAATTCCTCTCTCATCCGTCTCCCCGCTTGCCCGGCGGGCCCGCACACGCGGCACCTGCCCGGCTCTCCGGCGCCCGCCCATCCCGGGGGAGCGCGGGACGAGAGGCACCGTCAAACGGTGGTTTTAGCGGTGGTTTTAGTGAGTTTGGCTGCGGTGGTCATAAGACGAGCGGCAGCAGCGCTGGCCGGAGCCATCGCCTCAATGCCCATGTCTGCGGCAGCAAGCCGGAACATCATCGTCTCAATCCACACTCTCTAACGGCAGGACCGGCCACGCTTTTGGCGGGAATTGCGGCAGTTGTCAATGTTTGATTGGCCGAAGGCCGCTCCACCTCAGGGGTGGAGCGGTGCGGTCCGGTTGCGCCCCAGCGTGGGGACGGCGATGATGAAGGCGCAGGCCGCACAGGCGGCGATGGCGCCCACCATGGGCAGCACGCTTCCGTCGAAGAACGGGCTGGCCAGCACCAGCATCAGGGCGCCCGCCAGCATCTGCAGCGTGCCGCCGAGGGAGGAGGCAAGGCCAGCGTTCTCGCCATGATCGTCCAGCGCCATCACCATGGTGGGCGCAATGACGAGGCCAAGGCAGGCATTTCCGAGGAACAGCAGCACCATCACCACGGGAAGGGCATCAAAGCCGAAGGCCACCAGCGTTACCAGCACCCCGTTGCACAGGGCAAAGCCGGTGACGGCCAGAAAGGCGACGCGTGCCATGCCATGCTTGCGCCCGAGCCCGGCCGCGAGCTGCGACGTGCCGAAAAAGCCGATGGCATTCAGCGCGAAGGCAAGGCTGAAGCCCACCGGGCTCATGCCATAGTGGCCGGTGTAGACAAACGAGGCCGCGCCGATGAAGACGAAGAAGCTCGCCATGCCGAAACCGCCCGTCATCGTCAGCCCGAGGAAGCGGGCATCGCGCATCAGGTCAAGGCAGCCTCTGAGAATGGCTTTCGGCCGCAGCGGCACGCGCCGCTCCGGCGGCAGGGTTTCGGGCAGCTGCCAGGCGGTGAGGGCCATGGCCAGCGCTGCGGCAAGGCCAAGGGCCACGAACAGGAAGCGCCAGCTCCCCACCGCAATGATGGCTGAGCCGGTGAGCGGTGCCAGCATCGGCGAGATGCTGATCACCAGCATCACCAGCGCCATCAATCGAGTAGCTTCTGTGCCGGTGTGCATGTCGCGCACGATGGCGCGCGGAATGACCATGGCAGCCGCAGCACCCAGGGCCTGGACGAAGCGGCCAAAGACCAGCCAGTTGATGTCAGGGGCTATTGTGCAGATGGCGGATCCGGCGATGAACACGGCAAGGCCTGCATAGATCGGCGGCTTGCGCCCCAGCCAGTCCGCCATCGGGCCGAAGATCAGCTGGGCAAGGCCAAAGGCGAGGAAATAGGCGGTGAAGGTCATCTGCGCAGCGCTGGCCGTCGTGCCAAGGCTTTCCGTGATCTGCGGCAGGGCAGGCAGATAGAGATCGACCGCAAAGGGGCCGACGCAGGAAAGCAGGCCAAGCACAAGGGCAAGGCGCGAGAAGGCGCTTGTCATCCTGGGTATCCGCGAAAGGAGAGCGTGAAAATGGCTGGCCGTACTCAAGTGGCCAGCCGGCGGACGTTGGGCCATCCGCATGTGAGCCTGAGTAAAGACCCGGCGGGGGCATCTGTCCAGAATTTATGTGATGTGCCGCCGCTCAAGCGCTTCAGGCTGTTGCGCAATTGCCGCAGTCCAAGGCCTTGCGTCACGAAAGCTTCACGCTTCTGTCACCGCGGCTTCGCCGGCGTTGCCTAGCGTGTCCCGTCTTTTCATCAAACGTCCCGTTTCGGGGAGGCATCATGATTTCTCTGCGCAGCCAGCTTCTGGCTGGTTTTTCCGTTCTGGCCGCTGTCTCACAGGCATCTGCTGCCGACACCTATTTCACCCGCATCGCCACCATGCCGGTCTACAAGACGCTTGGCGAAGGTGTTGATCCGGCGACGCAAACCTCGGCCGAGATCATCGCCGTGACGAAGGATGGCCAGACGCTGGTCTTTTCCGACAGCCCCGGTGAGGCCGTGGTCTTCGTTGACATCGCCAATCCGGCCGAGCCGAAACCGGCGGGCCGCATCGCCATGGGCGGTGAGCCCACGTCGGTAACGGCGGCGCAGAAGTTCATCCTCGCCGGTGTCAACACCAGCCCGAACTACACCGAGCCGTCGGGCCATCTGGCGGTGATCAGCCTTGCGGACCAGTTCATCGCCGCCACCTGCGACGTGAAGGGCCAGCCGGATTCGGTCGCCATTTCGCCGGACGGCAAGTTCCTGGCCGTTGCCATCGAGAACGAGCGCGATGAAGAGCTGAATGAAGGCAAGCTGCCGCAGATGCCCGCCGGCCATGTCGCCATCTTCGATCTGGATGCCGATGGCATGCCCGTCAATTGCGAGGCGGCCCGCATCGTTGACGTGACCGGTCTTGCCGAAATCGCACCGGAAGATCCGGAGCCGGAATTCGTCTCGATCAACGAAGACAACGTCGCGGTCCTGACACTGCAGGAAAACAACCATCTGGCCCTCATCGATCTGGCCTCCGGCACGGTGACGGCACATTTCTCCGCCGGTACCGCCAGCGCGGAAGCTGTTCCGGTCGCCAAGGGCGCCAGTTCCGACGCCTCGGGCAACACCGAGAACGTCAAGCGCGAGCCCGATGCCGTGGCCTGGCTCGACAATGACCGCTTCATCACCGCCAACGAAGGCGACTATGAAGGCGGCTCGCGCGGCTTCACCATCTGGAACACCAAGGGTGAAGTGCTCTACGACAGCGGCAACAAGCTTGAGCACATCGCCATGATGACCGGCCACTATCCGGCCAAGCGCGCGTCCAAGAAGGGCACTGAGCCGGAAGGCGTCGCCATCGGCGAGTTCGGCGGCCAGAAGCTGATCTTCGTGAACTCCGAGCGCGCCAACATGGTGTCGGTGTTCAAGGACACGGGCGGCGAGCCTCAACTCCTGCAGATGCTGCCCACCCATGTGGCGCCGGAAGGCGTCCTGGCGATCCCGTCCCGCAATCTCTTCGTTGTCGCCAACGAGGCCGACAAGCCGAAGGACGGTCTGCGCTCGCAGGTCGGTATCTATGAGTTTGGCGCAGACAAGCCGGCCTATCCGGTGCTGACCTCCGCCTTTGATCCGGAAACCGGTGCCCCGATCGGCTGGGGTGCCCTTTCGGGCCTTGCGGCTGACAAGACCGACCCGAACAAGCTCTATGCCGTTTCGGACAGTTTCTATGATCAGGCCCGCATCTACACGCTCGATCTGTCGATGAGCCCGGTGGAGATCGCTTCCTATGTGAACATCACCGGCGGCTCGCCGAAGAAGTTCGACATGGAAGGTATTTCGCTGGCTAATGATGGCGGTTTCTGGCTTGTCAGCGAAGGCAATCCGGAGAAGGAAGGCGTGCCGCATCTCCTGGTCAAGGCCGATGCCAACGGCAAGGTGACGGAAGAAATCAGCCTGCCGGAAGCTCTCGTTGCCCAGTCCAAGCGTTTCGGTTTTGAGGGCGTCGCCGAGTTCGAGCGCGGTGGCCAGACGCTGGTCGTGACCGCAATCCAGCGTGAGTGGGGCGATGATGCCAAGGGCCTCGTCAAGCTCGGCATCTACAACCCGGCGGACAAGTCCTGGGGCTTCGTCCACTATCCGCTCGACGCTCCGAAGAGCTCTGCCGGCGGCTGGGTTGGCCTGTCCGAAATCACCCATCTGGGCGGCGAGCGCTTCGCCGTGCTGGAGCGTGACAATCAGGGAGGCGAACTTGCTGCCATCAAGCAGATCAGCGTGATCGATCTTGCCGGCATCGAGCCGGTTGCCCTCGGCGGCACCCTGCCTGTGGTGGAAAAGACCGTGAAGCTGGATCTGATCTCGGCACTGGCCTCGTCCAAGGGCTGGCTGCTCGACAAGCCGGAAGGCTTTACCGTCACCGCCGACGGCCGGATGATCCTCGTCACCGACAATGACGGCGTCGACGACGCTCCGGGTGAAACCCAGATCTTCACCCTCGGTTCGGTGGACAAGCTGAACTGATCTCTTCCGCAGATGCCATGACCGGAGCCCGGGCCTCACGCCCGGGCTCTTTTCGTTTCAAACGGCAGGCGGGCGAAGAGCCTTGGCAGCCCGGTCAGGGCGTCAGGATCACTTTGCCCATGACCTTGCGGTCTGCGATTTCCTGGATGGCCTTTGCGGCCTCCTCCAGCGGGTAGACCGCGTGGATCTGCGGCTTCAGCCGGCCCTGGCGCACCCAGTCGAGAATCTGGCTCATGTTGGCCCAGTGGCCCTCGGGGTCGCGGATGATCGATTCGCCCCAGAAGACGCCGAGGACATCACAGCCCTTCAGCATCACCAGATTGAGCGGGATCTTCGGGATATCGCCGGCCGCAAAGCCGATGACCAGATAGCGGCCTTCCCAGCCGGTGGCCCGCAGCGCCTGCTCGGCCAGATCACCGCCCACCGGATCATAGACCACATCGGCCCCGGCGCCGTCCGTCAGCTCCTTGATCCGCGCCTTCAGGTTCTCTTTCTCGTAATTGATGGTCAGCACCGCGCCGAGCTGGCGGGCGCGGCTGAGCTTTTCTTCCGAGGAGGCGCAGGCGATGACGCGTGCGCCCATCAGGGAGGCGATCTCCACCGCAGCCTGTCCCACGCCGCCGGAAGCCCCCAGCACCACCACGGTTTCGCCTTCCTGAAGCTTTGCCCGGTCGCGGAAGGCGTGCAGCGTGGTGCCATAGGTGACGGAAACCCCGGCGGCTTCCTCGAAGGAAATACCCTCCGGCATGGGGATGAGGTCATCCTCGCTGGCCGCCACCAGTTCCCGCGCCGCGCCGAAGCGGACGTAGCCGATCACCTTGTCGCCCGGCCGCACGCGTTCCACGCCCTCGCCGGTGCGCTCTACGATGCCTGCAAATTCGGCGCTGGGGGAGAAGGGCATTTCCGGCCGCAGCTGGTATTTGCCCTGAATGATCAGCGTGTCGAAGAAGTTCAGCGCACAGGCTTTGACGCGGACCAGCACTTCGCCCGGGCCAACGGAGGGCGCAGGCAGATCTTCAACGGTCAGCGATGAAGCTGGACCGTAGGTATGACAAAGGATGGCTTTCACGCAGGGCCCCCGCTCCACACATGTTGTGAACCATAGTTAATCTGTGGCCGGCGCTGCTGCACTGCAAGGAAAATCTCGTTACGGAAAGTACCGTGCGGCTGGCTCGGGCGGGCATCCGTAGGCGTTGGCGGGTTGAGGCGGGCAGCCCCAGCGTCTATGAGCCTCTGCAGGAATGACGGAAGAAGGAAGTGGAAGATGCGCGGCTATTTCGGGGTGGGGGCTGAGGGCCTGTCCAAGCGGATGAACCTTGGGAACCTGATGCGCTCGGCGCATGCTTTCGGGGCGAGCTTCTTCTTCACCGTGGATGCCGGGCCTGCCATCCGCCGGGCGCCGCGCTCCGACACCTCCAAGAGCCCGGACCATCTGCCGCTGTTCGAATGGGACACGGTGGACACCATGGATCTGCCCGCGGGCTGCCAGCTTGTCGGCATCGAGCTGACCGACGAGGCCATCGATCTGCCGAGCTTCATGCATCCGCTGCGCGCTGCCTATGTGCTGGGGCCGGAGCGCGGCTCTCTGTCCTCCGCCATGCTGGCGCGCTGCGACCATGTGGTGAAGATCCCGGCGAAGTTCTGCATCAACGTCGCCACCGCCGGGGCCATCGTGCTCTATGACCGGCACCGGGCGCTGGGCCGCTACGCTGACCGGCCGGTCACAGCGGGCGGGCCGAAGCAGGACAAGACCCCGCACCGCCATGGCGGGCCCATCATGCGGCTGGGGCGGCAGATTCCGGGCTGGGAAGACTGATATCAACTTCCGGTGAGTCTGGTTCACCGGAAGTTGATGAAGCCCGTGCGGCGCTTGAGCAATTTCCAGGCGTGATGCGCCAGCATCATCAGCCGTGTTCAGTCGATGTCGACCGCCGCATCTGCCTCCAGCACCTGCCGCAGGCGGGCGAAGGCAAGGCGGATGCGGGACTTGACGGTGCCGAGCGGCAGGCCGGTGCTTTCGGCGATCTCGTTGTGTGACAGCCCGAGGAAAAAGGCCTGGCGCACCACCTCCCGCTGAGCCTCGGGAAGCTCCTCGAGAGCGGCGCGGATGCGCTCCTCCCGCAATCCTGTGTCGAGAATGACGTCCGGATCTTCCGGCGCGGAGGGCTGCAGGGCGGGATCTTCCGCATCCAGATCGCCGTTCTTCAGGCGGCGCAGGGAGTCGATGCGCCGGTTGCGGGCAATGCGGAACAGCCAGGTGCTGGCAGAGGCCTTGGTCTTGTCGAAAAGGGCGGCCTTGCGCCACAGGATGACCATCACCTCCTGCGCCAGTTCCTCGGCGCTGGCGCTGTCGGTGCCCTGCTGCATCAGGTAGCCTTTGATGCGCGGCGCGAAGTGATCGAATAATTCGATGAACGCAGCCTTATCCTGCGTTGCGGCGACCTTCTCGATCAGTTCTGAAAAATACTGCGCCTGACTCACCGCAGACTTCACTCCCAATGCGCCGGGTTTTAACCCGGTCATAATCCGGTAATCCCGGAACGTATGTCACACTCTCGCCCGATTTATCCAGCCAGCGTGCGCATGACGCGAGCCGATAATAGCGGGAATGGCGGCGAGCGCCACGCGATTGATTGGCTTTCAACCCTTTCGTAACCGGCTTTAAGGTAGCCTTAATCCAAGGTTTATATGCCGGACGACACTTGAGTAAAATCTGAAGCGTTTGACGCGCAAGCAAAACGGTGTGGAGATGATGCAAGCACGAACCCTGGTAACCGCCGGTCTGTTCCTCGCTCTGTCCGGAGCTGCCGCCGTCGCCCAGGCTCCGACGCTGCTGAAGCAGCAGAGGGATTGGGCGGCCTATACCCACGCGAGCGGTGGCGGCAAGGTCTGCTTCGCCCTGACCAAGCCCACGCAGATGCTGCCGACGGACCGTAATCACGGAGATGTGTTCTTCTTCGTGTCGACCCGTCCTTCGGAAGGCGTGAACAGCGAGCCGAGCCTGCAGGTCGGCTATCCGCTGCGGGAAGGATCGCAGGTGACTGTCGATATCGACGGCAAGCCCTTCACCATGTTCACCAAGAACGATGGGGCATGGGTGGAGAACGCGGCCGCCGAACAGCAGCTCGTTGCCGCCATGAAGGCGGGCAGCAAGATGAGTGTAAAGGCTGTTTCGGGCCGCGGCACGGAAACATCCTATGCCTTCTCGCTCTCGGGCGTGACGGCGGCCATCGACACGGCCAACCAGGCCTGCCGCTGAGCCTGAAGGCAGCCGGTGGTACCGGCCGCCTGGCACTCCGCGGATCAGCGCCTTGTTCAAGGCGCGCAGGGGGCAGCCTCCGGGCTGCACCCCTTGCCGCACGGCATTTGCCGCCTCTCATCGCATCGGCAGTTGATTTTCCGGCGCTCCTGTGGTTTTTCAGGCGCCAATGGACGCGGCTCCTGCGGGAGGCTGCGCCTTTTCTGTTTTCAAAGCGCTGAAGCAGCGGACTGGTCCGTTCCGGCGCATGGCTTTTGCGGCCTCTCAACCTTCGGGTTTTGACCCTCGGATCTGGATACTGGACGCCATGGCGATCTCGCTTGACCTTGCGCATCGTTCCGCCGCGCAGACACCTGCAGCTGCACAGTCGGCCGCTCCGGCCCCGGCGCTTGTTGCTGCGGCGGAAAAGCCCACGCTGATCGGTCTCGACAGGGCCGGGCTCGCCGAAGCCATGGCCTCCATCGATATCCCCGAGCGCCAGCGCAAGATGCGCGCCCAGCAGCTGTGGCACTGGCTCTATGTGCGCGGCGTGTCCGACTTTGGCCAGATGAGCAACATCGCCAAGGATCTGCGCTACACGCTGCAGGACCATTTCTCCATTGCGCGGCCGGAAATCGTCTCGGAGCAGATCTCCGTCGACGGCACGCGCAAGTGGCTGTTCCGCTTTCCCCCGCGCGGGGCAGGGCGTCCGGTGGAGATCGAGACCGTCTATATTCCGGAAGAAGGGCGCGGCACGCTCTGCGTTTCCTCGCAGGTGGGCTGCACGCTGACCTGCACCTTCTGCCACACGGGCACCCAGAAGATGGTGCGCAACCTCACTTCGGAAGAGATTCTCTCGCAGATACTGATCGCGCGCGACCGGCTGGGCGATTTTCCCGACGCCGCCACTCCGCAGGGTGCCATCGTGCCGTCCGAAGGCCGCCTCGTCACCAATGTGGTGATGATGGGCATGGGCGAGCCGCTCTACAATTTCGACAATGTGAAGCAGGCGCTGCTGATCGCGTCCGATGGCGACGGCCTGTCGCTGTCCAAGCGCCGCATCACCCTGTCCACCTCCGGCGTGGTGCCGGAGATTGCCCGCACGGGCGACGAGATCGGCTGCATGCTGGCGATCTCCCTGCATGCGGTGCGTGATGATCTGCGCGACGTGCTGGTGCCGATCAACAAGAAGTGGCCGATCCAGGAGCTTCTGGATGCCTGCCGCCGCTATCCGGGCCTGTCCAATGCCAAGCGCATCACCTTCGAATATGTGATGCTGAAGGGCGTGAACGACAGCGATGCGGATGCGCGGGAACTGGTGCGCCTGCTCGCGGGCATCCCGGCGAAGATCAACCTCATCCCGTTCAACCCCTGGCCGGGCTCGGACTACGAGTGCTCCGACTGGGAACGGATCGAGGAATTCGCCGACATCGTCAACCGCGCCGGCTATGCCTCGCCCATCCGCACCCCGCGCGGCCGCGACATTTTCGCCGCCTGCGGCCAGCTCAAGTCCGCCTCCGAGCGCATGCGCAAGAAGGACCGGGACGCGCTGGAAGGCGCTGCCTGACACTTTAGAAAGAATGGTCCGCACAGGCGTGCTGCCTGCGCGGAGCTTTTCGTCTTCACACCGGATTTTCATTGCGGCGGTAAACGCGCAGCCGGTGCCCGTCCGGGTCTGCGGCGGTGAAGGTGTAGCCGAAGTCTCTCTGCTCGGGCTTCTGCAGGATGACGGCGCCGATCCCGGTCCAGGCGCGGTGGGTGGCCTCGAGCTCTTCATTGCTCGCGCATTCGAACATCACTTCGGTGCCGCCAATCTGGCCGTCCGAGGGCGGGATGACACTCTGCCCCTGCCACAGGCCGAGCTTGAACCCTTCAGGCGTTACGAACATGGCAAAGCCCGGCATCTGTTCCACCGGGCCCATGCCCAGCAGCCTGGCATAGAAAGCCGCGCTTGCGGCGGTATCCTGCACATAGAAAATCACGAAATTGGACGGCTTCATCTGTCTCTCTCCTTCCGGTGTTGGACAGGAAGAGACTAGACAATGCTGCTGCCAGAAAATGGCAGTATCAATTCACCTCTGTGCGGGTTTTCAGCAGCTCCCACCAGTCCTTCATCATCACCTGTCTGCGGCGGGGGTAGCGCTTGCCTGTTTCCTCAAGACTGAGGATGCGGTCCGTCCGGAAATGGCGGTAGTCCTGGCGCAGCTCGCACCAGGCGGAAATGACGCGCACCTTGTCGAAAAAACCCAGCGCAAAGGGCCAGATGCTGCGCGCCGTGGTGCGCCCGGCCGCGTCTTCATAGGCAATCTGCAGGATGTGCTCGCGGCGGATGGCGAGCCGGATGACGGTCAGATCCGCTTCCGGCCGCTGCGGCGGCTCGCCCGGCCCGGCCAGAAGATTGGTGGCATCCAGCTGTTCGCGCAGATCTTTCGGAAGCACTGCGGCAATCTTGGCGAGCGCATTTTCAGCCGCCTGTCCCAGTGCTCCGCCCGCCCGCTTGGAGACCCAGCGTGAGCCCAGCACAAGGGCTTCCAGCTCGTCTTCGGTGAACATCAGGGGCGGCAGCATGAAGCCTGGCTGCAGCACATAGCCGACGCCCGGTTCTCCGGTGATGCCGGCCCCTTGCGCCTGAAGCGTGGCGATGTCCCGGTAAAGGGTGCGGATGGAAATGCCAAGCTCTTGCGCCAGGCTTTCGCCGCTGACGGGCCTGCGGTGGCGCCGCAGGATCTGGATGAGATCGAGCAATCGGGCAGAACGGGACATGCCTCATCTTGCCACAGTCTGCTGCCGGAATCTGTCATCATGTTGCAAGGCCGGATGGTTCCTTGTGCCTTTTCGGGCGCGGCTATCCCGCCGGATGACTGGCGGCAAAGAAAGGGCCCGGACGGGATGCCGTCCGGGCCCTTGATACGGGTCTTTGCGATGCAGCTTTGCACCGAGTGCCGCCGTGCCGGCGGCTCCGGCGCCTTTGAGGGTCAGGCCAGTCCGTGCTTGCTGAAGGGTAGCACCGTCACATAGTCGCCCCGCGCGGCTGCGATTGCATTGGCCACTGCCGGTCCGATCGGCGGCGTGCCGGGCTCGCCGATGCCGGTCGGTGCTTCTTCGGATGGCACGATATGCACCTCGATGACAGGCATGTCGGACATGCGCAGGGGCAGGTAGGTGTCGAAGTTCGACTGGTCCACCTCGCCGTCCGTGAGCGTGATCTCGTTGCGCAGCACGGCGCCAAGCCCATAGCCAATGCCACCTTCGACCTGAGCCCGGATATTGTCCGGATTGACCGGGATGCCGCAGTCCACGGCGCAGACGACCTTTTCCACCTTCACCGTGCCGTCTTCGCGGAAGGAGATTTCCGCAACTTCGGCCACATAGCTGCTGAAGGAGGTGTGGACCGCAACGCCGCGGTAACGGCCCTCGGGAAGCGGGGTGTCCCAGCCTGCCTTTTCTGCGGCCAGCCGCAGAACGCCCAGCTTGCGCGGATCATCCTTGATCAGGCTTTCGCGGAAGGCCACCGGATCGGCGCCGGTCTCCCGGGCAATGCGGTCGATCATGGTCTCCATCACATAGGCCGTGTGGGTGTGCCCGACCGACCGCCACCACAGCACCGGCACCGGCGTTGCGGTCATGTGCGCTTCCAACTGGAAGCCGGGGATGTCGTAGGTCGTGCCATGCACGCCTTCCACCATGGTGTCATCGATGCCGTTCTTGATCATGAAGGCTTCGAACCCCGTGCCCTTCATGATGGACTTGCCCGCGATGCGATGCTGCCAGCCGGTGATCCGGCCTGCCTCGTCCAGGCCCACCTTCACCTTGTGGGCAGTCATCGGGCGGTAATAGCCGCCGCGAATGTCGTCCTCACGGGTCCAGACAATCTTCAGCGGCTGGGGGGCATGGCCTGCCTCATGCCGTGCCTTGGCAATCAGTGCCGCTTCGGCGAAATAGTGGCTGTCCGGCTGGGCGCGCCGGCCGAAGGAGCCGCCGGCCCAGAGCGTGTTGATCGCCACCTTGTCCGGTGTCAGGCCCAGGATGGCGGCGCTGACGGCCTGATCCGTCGTCTGGAATTGCGAGCCGGTCCAGAAGGTGGCGCTGCTGCCGTCGTAAAGCACGGTGATGTCCAGCGGCTCCATCGGTGCATGCGCCAGGAAGGGGAACATGTAATCCGCTTCGATGACCCGCGCTGCCCCGGCCAGCAGGGGCTCTGCATCGGCATTGCCTTCCGCGGCTGCGCCCGGTGTGCCGGTCAGGTCTCTCAGTTCGGCTTCCATGTCCGCAGTCGAGCGCATTTCGGCGGCGCTGTCGTCCCAGGTGACGGAGAGGGCATCGCGCCCCTGCATGGCCTGCCAGGTGCCGCTTGCCAGAACCGCAACACCACTGGGCAGGGTGATCACATCCACCACGCCCGCAATGGCCCGGGCGGCGCTGTCATCGACGCTGGCAACCGTGCTGCCGAAGCGCGGAGGGCGGGCGAGAACGGCGGTCAGCATGTTGTCGAAACGCTGGTCCATGCCATAGACGCCCGCAGCCCCGGCGGATTTGCGCGCAGTGTCGACCCGCTTGAACGACTTGCCGATATAGACCCATTCCTCCGGGGTCTTCAGCCGTGGCTCGGCCGGAACGGCCTCGGCCGCCGCAAGCCCGGCCATCTCGCCGAAGCTCGCTGATTTGCCGGAAGGATGAGAGATCCGGCCCGAGCTGACCGTGACCTCAGTTGCGGGAACCGACCAGGCCTTGGCGGCTGCCTGAACCAGCATGCTGCGTGCGGCAGCACCGGCCGTGCGGTATTGCACGAAGGAATTGGCAATGGCGGTGGAGCCGCCCGTGCCCTGGAGGCCGAAGAGCAGGTTCTTGTAGAGCGCGGCGTCGGCCGGGGCGAAATCGGCCCGGACCTGGGCCCAGTCTGCGTCCATTTCGTCTGCAACCAGTGTCGCAAGACCCGTGGCCACACCCTGTCCCTTGTCGAGATGCTTGGACAGGACAACAACGGTGTTGTCAGGCAGCACATGCACGAAAGGCTGGAACATGCCTTCAGACGTTGCGGCAGCCGCTGTTCTTGCGCTGCCCGGCAGGTTGAGGCCGATCAGCAGCCCGCCGGCAGCGCCTGCGGAAAGCTTGAGGAAGCCGCGGCGGCTGGGCGCTGCAGCGGTGAGGGGAGAGAAAATCCTGTGCAGCATTCTGTCAGCCCTCCAGCTTGTCTGCAGCCGCATGAATGGCTGTCTTGATGCGGGCATAGGTGGCGCAGCGGCAGACGTTGCCATCCATGGCCGCCTCGATATCGGCGTCGGTGGGTTTCGGTGTTTCCATCAGCAGGGCCGTTGCGGCCATGATCTGCCCGGACTGGCAATAGCCGCACTGCGGCACGTCAAGGTCCGTCCAGGCCGCCTGAATGGCCTTGGCGGCCGGGCTTTCAAGCCCTTCGATCGTGGTGATGCTGGTTCCTTCCACATCGCCCAGATAGGTCTGGCAGGAGCGGACCGGGGTGCCGTCCAGATGCACCGTGCAGGCGCCGCACTGGGCAACGCCGCAACCGAACTTGGTGCCGGTGAGGCCGAGGGTATCGCGAAGGACCCAGAGCAGGGGCGTGTCCGGGTCGGCGTCGATCACCTGTTCCTTACCGTTGAGTGTCAGGGTAACTGGCATGAAGGGCTCCCGTGGCTAGCTTGTGTTGGCTAGGGGTAAACTACACGGTGCAGTTTACATCAGGGAGCGGCGTTATGTAAACTCCCGAGTTTACATGGGGGCCGGTTTCTGGAAAGAAAGGGGCATGACCGAGGAAAGAGAGCTTTCGCTCAGCGAGCAGAAGCGCAAACAGATCATTGAAGCCGCCGTGGCCGAGTTTCAGGAGCGCGGATTTGCCGGGGCCAGCATGGACCGCATCTCCGGCCGCGCAGGTGTTTCCAAACGCACGGTCTACAATCACTTCGACAGCAAGGAAGCGCTGTTCCGTGCCATCACGGATTGCCTCGCTTCCTGGATGACCGCTGCCCTCAATGTGACGTTCCGCCCGGACCTGCCGGTTGCCGGGCAGCTTGAAGCCCTTGGCTGGGCCGAGGGCGAACTTCTGGTCAATCCCTGCTTCCTGCGGATGGCGCGCATGATCTTTGGCGAGGCGTTCCGTGATCCGGTTCTGTCTGCCGAAGTTGCCGCGCGCATGGACAAGTTCCGTGTTTTCCAAAGCTTCATGCAGGATGCTTTCGCAGCCGGTGCCCTGCAAAGGGGAAAGCCGGAAGTGGCCGCCGCCCAGTTCCTGGGGCTGCTGAAGTCGCGCGGCTTCTATCCCTATTTCTTCTCGGGCAGCGCGGTCGGCCGGGAGGAGATGGGCGCGATCATCTCCGAGACCGTGGATATGATGCTGCGGGCCTATGGCCCCGTCTCCGGGGCCGGCGCCTGAAGGCCGCCTGACAGGCGGCCTGGCCCGGTCAGAGCGAAAAAAAAGGCCCGGACGGGGATGCCGTCCGGGCCCATTCTGTTTGCGTTACAAGCCCTTACTGCGGGCGGGCGACCAGTTCGTGGCTGATCTGGCCAAGCCAGGTTTCGGTCACCACGTCATCGCCGTGCTTGAGGAAGGCCCGGGCTTCGATCGGGTCATGATCTTCCACCTTGGCGTCGAAGATCAGGCGCCAGCGGTCCGTGCCGACAACCGGCAGGACGTAGGGGTTGATCGGCTCGCCGCGCGACAGTTCCACCACCGCCGTCACACCATCCTGCTGGCCGAGACCCTTGAGGGCTGGGCCCTCGAAGTCGATGGACAGCTTGATCTGGTCTGCCGGGCGCGGCTGGCCGGGAACACCGCCCTGACCGGCACGGGTCGCCACGGTGCGGGCGCCGGAGCCGGGCAGCGGATGGGCGTCCTTCCAGTGCATCCGGTAGGAGAAGCTGCGCTCCTCACCGGCGGCCGGCAGGTTGCTGGGGATGAAATAGGCGACGATGTTGTCGTAGATCTCGTCATCGGTCGGGATCTCGATCAGTTGCACCGCGCCTTCGCCAAACGGCGTCAGCGGCTCCAGCCAGACGGACGGGCGCTTTTCATAAAACACGCCGTCATCTTCATAGTTGGTGTAGGCGCGGTCACGCTGGGCCAGGCCGAAGCCCTTTAGGTTGGAGGCCTGGAAGGTGGAGGTGCGCACGCTCTTCGGGTTGTTCAGCGGACGCCAGATCTGCTCGCCGTTCTCCATGACGATGGCGAGGCCGTCCGTGTCATGCACTTCCGGGCGCCAGTCGAGGCCCGTGGAGCGGTTCGTCTCCGAATACCAGTACATGCTGGTCAGCGGCGCGATGCCGAGGCGCTCCACCGGCTTGCGGAAGAACAGGCGGCTTTCCACGTCGATGGTCTGGCCCGCACCGTCCTTGTTGCGCATGGTCATCTTGTAGGCCCCGGCAACGCTGGGGCTGTCCATCAGCGCGTAGAGCACCATGGTTTCTTCCGGAGCCTCGCCCGGCGCCAGCCAGAAGGACGTGAAGCGCGGGAATTCCTCCGGTTCGGACATGCCCGAGTTGATGGCAAGGCCGCGGGCCGACTGGCCATACTGATGCGACTGGCCGTCGGTGCGGAAATAGGAGGCGCCGAGGAAGGAGATCCAGTCCGTCTTCAGGTCCGGACGCATGATGCGGAAACCGGCGAAGCCGATATCGGCAGGCAGCTTGCGCGCCGGGCTGTCCTTGGGGCTGTCGAAATAGCCCGGATCATAGAGGATTTCGCGGCTGACACCGCTCTCCACCTGATAGATCTTTACCGGATCCTTGAAATACCGTCCGAGGTGAAAGAACTGGACCGGTGCGTCCGGACTGATCGAAACCGTTTCTTCCGGGTCAAACCGGATCTTCCAGTGCGCGTCGTAGTCGATCGCCTCAAGCGTGTCCGCAGCGCGGGTCTTGGGCGCAGCATAGGGCTTGGCCGCCAGCGCCTTGGCCTGGCCGGTCACGGTGTCGAAGCTGAAAGGCGCAGCCGGGCCGCGCCGGGCCGAAAGGTCACTGGCGAGAGCTGGCACGGCGTTGGCCGCAGTCAGTCCCAGAACAAACAGGCAGGAAGCAAAGAAATTCATGTCTCATCCCTGATGGAAAAACCGCCAGCTGGGAACAGGCCCGGCAATTCTGCCCATTTCAGGGCGGCGGCGGAAAATACATCTGCAACGATATACCTGCAAGCGGCGTATTTGCTTGGCTGGCGGCCTTTTGGGCCGGCAGGTGCATGGCGCAGAAAAAGGCTTTGCAGTCAGCTTTGCCGCCACTAGAGTGCGCGCGGTTTTCCAAGGCATCCGGCGGCGCAGCCGGAATGCCTTAACACGCCAAATGTGACGTCAAAAAGAACAGCGAACGGACATATCTCCATGGCCCATGGCGACATCAAGAAGGTCGTGCTTGCCTATTCCGGCGGCCTCGACACCTCCATCATCCTGAAGTGGCTCCAGACCGAACTGGGCGCCGAAGTGGTGACCTTCACCGCTGACCTCGGCCAGGGCGAGGAGCTGGAGCCGGCCCGCAAGAAGGCCGAGATGCTGGGCATCAAGGAAATCTTCATCGAAGACGTGCGCGAGGAATTCGTCCGCGATTTCGTCTTCCCGATGTTCCGCGCCAATGCCGTCTACGAAGGCGTCTATCTGCTGGGCACCTCCATCGCCCGTCCGCTGATCTCCAAGCACCTGATCGAAATCGCCCGCAAGACCGGCGCGGATGCCATCGCCCATGGCGCCACCGGCAAGGGCAATGATCAGGTCCGCTTCGAACTGTCCGCCTATGCGCTGAACCCGGACATCAAGATCATCGCCCCCTGGCGCGACTGGACCTTCAAGAGCCGCACCGACCTGCTGGACTTTGCCGAGAAGCATCAGATCCCGGTCGCCAAGGACAAGAAGGGCGAGGCCCCGTTCTCCGTGGACGCCAACCTGCTGCACTCCTCGTCCGAGGGCAAGGTGCTGGAAGACCCGGCGGTCGAAGCTCCCGAATATGTGCATATGCGCACCATTTCCCCGGAATCGGCGCCCGACACCCCGACGATCATCAAGATCGGCTTCGAGCGCGGTGACGCGGTCTCCATCAACGGCGAGCGCCTGTCCCCGGCAACCCTGCTGGCCAAGCTCAACGACTATGGCCGCGACAATGGCATCGGCCGTCTCGACCTCGTCGAGAACCGCTTCGTCGGCATGAAGAGCCGCGGCGTCTATGAAACGCCGGGCGGCACCATCCTGCTCACCGCGCACCGCGCGATGGAATCCATCACGCTGGACCGCGGCGCGGCGCACCTGAAGGACGAGATCATGCCGCGCTATGCGGAGCTGATCTATTACGGCTTCTGGTTCTCGCCGGAGCGCGAAATGCTGCAGGCCCTGATCGACAAGAGCCAGGAGCATGTGGAAGGCGAAGTGACGCTGAAGCTCTACAAGGGCAACGTCATGGTCACCGGCCGCGAAAGCCCGAAGTCGCTCTATTCCGACAAGCTGGTTACCTTCGAGGACGATCAGGGTGCCTACGATCAGAAGGACGCGGCCGGCTTCATCAAGCTCAACGCCCTGCGCCTGCGCACCCTCGCCAAGCGCAACCAGAGCCGCTGAGCATTTTTCAGGACGGCAAGTTCAGACCGGGGCGCCGCGCAATCGGCGCCCCGAGTGTTTTTTGGTGCAGACAGGCGGAGCCGGGACAAGCAGCCAGCACCAGCATGCGCCGTTATCACTGGACCCGCCGTCATCACTGGCCATGCCGCTGGCGGAGCGCTTGCACAAGCTGGCAGGCCGCCTGCCCATAGCACATGCGTTCACGGCGAATTTCCAAAATGCCCGGCCGCCCGCCTTTCCGGCCCGAGGCGCTGGGCGGAAAGGCGGAGCAGAAGGCGAGCGCCAAGGCACCCGGGGCAGGATGCGGGCGCTGTTGCCTGCTGCGTCTGCGGGCAGGTGCGGCATGGTCTGCGGCACTCGTGCAGGCGGGGATCCTGCCAGAATGCCTGACTGTGCCCGGCTGTGTGCCGGGCGCAAACCATGTGCGGATAGGGAGCCTCCCTCCAGACTGGCGTTGAATGGGCCGGTTGGCGTTCCGGCCCGTCACCTGGATTTTGTTCTTCCTATGTTCCTATTGATTCCAGAAGAGTTTGATCCAGTCAAGCGGCGGCTTGGCTGTATTTTCACTTTTTGTTCTAAGCTGCACCGGCTTTAATACCAAGGCTTTCGATGCTGACGCATCACGCCTTGAAAATGCTCAAGCGCCGCAAAGGCTTAACCAATGCTCGATGAGTGAGCCTCATTAAGGGGTGGCTTTACTGCGAGCGGCGGTAGACGGAGATGTTGCGGCTGGTGACGGCGCCGGGCAGCAGGACAGTCTGGGTGACGGTCAGCGTGCGGCCATCTTCCGAGAGTTCGCGCTCCGCCTTCATCAGCGTGACGCCGTCGCGCTGGGCTTCGGAGACGAGATTGCGCTCCGTGGCAAAGCCAAGCCGCATGGAATCGGCCAGCCCGCTCTTGCCAAGTCGGATCGGCGGGCCGTCCGGCATGGCGGTGAAGCTGTCATTGGTGACTACGCCATTGGCCGACACGGTGTTCATCGTGAAGGTCAGCACGCCGAAATCGTCTTCGATGCGCAAGGTGGCCGAGCGTGGCGGCTCGCCCTGCTCGAAGTCGCTTTCCTCCACATCGAGGATCCAGGTGCCGAGAAACGGTTTTTCCTTGGCCATGTTGCCGTGCCTTTCGACTGGAGTGTGCCTCTGGTTGGGGCGCAATGCATAAGGCCGCCGCCTGCGCATGGCAAGCGGCGGCCTCGTGATCGGTTAGTATTCAGATCAGGCGCTGAGGGCGTTCAGCTCGGCCACGATGGCATCGCCCATGGCGGAGGTGCCGATGACGGTGGTGCCTTCCGAGGCGATGTCGCGGGTGCGCAGGCCCTTGTCCAGTGCGTTGGCGATGGCCTTGTCCAGCATGTCCGCTTCCGCCACCTTCTCGAAGGAGTAGCGCAGGGCCATGGCGAAGGAGGCGATCATGGCGATCGGGTTGGCAGCGCCCGTGCCGGCAATGTCCGGGGCCGAGCCATGCACCGGCTCATACAGCGCCTTGCGCTTGCCGGTGGCGGCATCGGGAGCGCCGAGCGAGGCGGACGGCAGCATGCCGAGCGAGCCGGTCAGCATGGCGGCAACGTCGGACAGCATGTCGCCGAACAGGTTGTCGGTGACGATCACGTCGAACTGCTTCGGCCAGCGGACGAGCTGCATGCCGCCGGCGTCTGCCAGCATGTGTTCCAGCTGAACGTCTTCATAGCCGTTCTTGTGGGTGGCGGTGACCACCTCGTTCCAGAGCACGCCCGACTTCATGACGTTGCGCTTTTCCATCGAAGTGACCTTGCCCTTGCGGGTGCGGGCCAGCTCGAAGGCCGCCTTGGCGATGCGCTCGATCTCGTAGGTGTCATAGACCTGCGTGTCGATGGCGCGCTTCTGGCCGTTGCCGAGGTCGGTGATGGTCTTCGGCTCGCCGAAATAGACGCCGCCCGTCAGCTCGCGCAGGATCAGGATGTCGAGGCCCTCGATCACTTCCCGCTTCAGCGAGGAAGCGCCGGCCAGCGCCGGATAGCAGATGGCCGGGCGCAGGTTGGCGAAGAGCTGCATGTCCTTGCGCAGGCGCAGAAGGCCCGCTTCCGGACGCACCTCGTAAGGCACCTTGTCCCACTTCGGGCCGCCGACGGCGCCGAAGATCACGGCATCGGCTGCCATGGCCTTGGCCATGTCGCCTTCGGAAATGGACTGGCCATGTGCATCATAGGCGCAGCCGCCGACGAGGCCTTCCTCGGTTTCGAACGTGTCCGTGCCGCGTGCGTTGAACCAGGCGATGATCTTCTTCACCTCGGGCATGATTTCCGGGCCGATACCGTCGCCGGGCAGAAGAAGAAGCTTGTGAGTTGCCATGGGTGTCCATCCCGTTTTTTGAAATTGCTCTGGCCCTTGGGTTAGCGGCTTGGGGCCGCCTTTTCAAGGCGAAGGCACGCGTCAAGAGTTCAAGCGAGGCTGGGCATTTGATCAAGTGAGAGAGGCGCGCATCAGTGGGCGGTCAGTCCCGCGGGATCCATGTTGCCGCCGCACAGAAGGATGCCGGTGCGCTCACCGCGCTGGGGCACATAGGCACCACACAGCAGTGCCGCGAAAGCCGCGGCGCCACCAGGTTCCGCCACCAGCTGCAGCCCCTGCCAGAGCCGCTGCTGTGCGGCCATCACCTCTTCGTCGCTGACGGTGACGATCCGCTCGACGCAGCGTGCGGAAATGGCATAGGTGAGGTCGGACGCCCGCCGCGCACCGAGGCTGTCGACGGCTATGCCGGAGACCGGCACATCGACCGGCTGTCCGGCTTCCAGTGCGCATTTCATGGTCTGGCAGCCTTCGGTCTCAACGCCGATGATGCGGGTTTTTCCGGCAAACCACGTGGCTATGCCGGAAATCAGGCCGCCACCGCCCACGGCGATGAGCAATGTATCCAGTCCCCGGGTCTGGCTTTCCCACTCCAGCGCCTGGGTCCCCTGTCCGACGATTGTTTCGGCTGCGGCATAGGCGTGAATGTCCATTGCGCCGGTCTGGGCCTGATAGGCGCCGCAAGCGTCACGCGCTTCGGCATAGGTTTCCCCGCCAATTTCAAGCTCGGCTCCGTAGCTGCGGATCTTGGCTGTCTTGAACGGGGTTGCCAGTTCAGGCACAAAAATTCTGGCCTGGATGCCAAGGCTGCGGGCGGCATAGGCGACGGCCGCCCCATGATTGCCGCCCGAGGCGGCGGCGACGCCAGCGGCCGGAATATCCTTGCTTAACAGCATGTTGAAGGCCCCGCGGGCCTTGAAGGAGCCGCTGTGCTGCAGGGATTCCAGCTTCAGGGAAACGCCCGACGGAAGATTGAGATCTCCGGATCTGAGCTGCAGAGCTGGCGTGACGCGGATATGGGGCGTAATTCGGTCATAGGCAGCCTCAATGGCTGCAGCAGTCACGAGCATGATGGGCCCCGATGTTCTATTATCTCTCGCCACCATAAAAAACTCTTTGGCCGCCTGCCAGAAGAGAATGAAAGCATGATCCCTAAGGATGATGCAGGAAGCTTTTCCGAAGCTTTCTGAGAGGGTGGCATGAGCGGTCAGCACATGAACCCTGCTTCGCACATGGCCGCTCACCGGCTCCGGTGGCGTTCCGGAGCCGGGGCAGGCGATGTCAGATGCGCGGCAGGATCAGGCGGCGAGCGCTTTTTCCACCAGCCGCGCGAAATAGGAGCTTCCGGACGGGATCAGCCCGTCATTGAAGTTGTAGCGCGGGTGATGCAGGCTGGCGCTGTCGCCGTTTCCGGCGAAAATATAGGCGCCCGGGCGCTCCAGCAGCATGTAGGAGAAGTCCTCGCCGCCCATCATCGGCTCGGTCTCGCGCTGCACCCGCTCAGGCCCGGCAATTTCCTCGGCGACGCTGACGGCAAAGTCCGTCTGGTCATCGTGGTTGGCGGTGACCGGATAGCCGCGGCGGAATTCGATCTCGGCCGTGGCGCCATAGGCGGTGCACAGGGCGTTGACGATCTCGTTCAGGCGTTTCTCCGCCAGATCGCGGGTGGCATCGGTCAGGCTGCGAATGGTGCCGCGCAGGGTTGCCGTTTCGGGAATGACGTTGAAGGCTGTGCCTGCCTCGAAGATCGTGACGGAGACGACCACCGAATCGAGCGGATTGACCGCGCGGCTGGCGATGGTCTGCAGGGCGCTGACGATCTGCGTGCCGGTAATGATCGGATCGACCGTCTCATGCGGCTTGGCCGCATGGCCGCCGCGCCCGGTGATGGTGATGCGGAACTCATCGGTTGCAGCCATGATCGGCCCCTTGCGGATGGCGAATTCGCCCACCGGCAGGCCGGGCAGATTGTGCAGGCTGTAAACTTCATCGATGGCCCAGCGGGTCATCAGCCCGTCGTCGATCATGGCCTTGGCACCTGCGCCGCCCTCTTCGGCCGGCTGGAAGATGACCACCGCCGTGCCGTTGAAATTGCGGGTCTCGGCGAGGTATTTCGCGGCGCCCAGCAGCATGGAGGTGTGGCCGTCATGGCCGCAGGCATGCATCTTGCCGGGCGTCTTCGACGCATAGGGCAGGCCGGTCATCTCCGCGATGGGCAGGGCGTCCATGTCGGCGCGCAGGCCAATGACCCTGCCCGCGCCACCATTCTTGCCCCGGATCACGCCGACGACGCCGGTCCTGCCAATGCCGGTCACCACCTCGTCCAGCCCGAAGCTGCGCAGCAGGTCTGCCACTTTGGCGGCCGTGCGGACAGTCTCATACATGATTTCCGGGTTCTCATGGAAATCACGGCGCCAGCTGGCGATTTCATCGGCAAGATCGGCAATACGGTTGACGACCGGCATGGAAGGCTCCTCGGGGGACTTGATGCTGCCGGTTCTGACCGGCACAGCAGGTTTTCTTGCCAGAATGGTCTGGCGGAAAGGGATCTCTATAGGAGGGGTTGCCTGCAAAAAGCGCAAGCTGCTTTATGCGGCGCTGCAGCAGAAGACCGTCAACGGCCCCGGTGAATCAACCACCCGGAACTGGCCGGAAGCGGTAAACGCTGGTTTTCTTCACTTCCGAATCTTCGAGGCTGCGGATCACCGGCACCGTATAGGTGGCCAGATGCTCCAGCCTGTCCTTCGGCAGATAGGAGCGGCCCGGATCGCCGACGAGAATCAGGGTGCGGGCCTCGTCCAGCTGGTCGAGCCAGGCAATCAGCTTGCGCGACATGGGCAGCTCGTAGAACACATCGCCGCAGATCATCAGGTCCGTCTGCGGCGGCGGGGTGCCGGTGATGTCGCCCAGCTCCGTGGACAGACGGACGCCGTTGAGCGCCGCATTGAGGCGGATGGCTTCGATGGCAAAGCGGTCGATTTCCACGGCCGTCACCGATGCGGCCCCTGCCATCATCGCGGCGATGCCGACAATGCCGGAGCCGGCGGCAAAATCCGTCACCGTCTTGCCTTGCACCAGATCCGGATTGTCGAGGAGATAGCGCGCCAGCGCCTGCCCGCCTGCCCAGGCAAAGGCCCAGAAGGGCGGCGGCAGGCCGATTTCGCCCAGCTCATCCTCGGTTTTCTGCCACAGGTCCATGGCTTCGCTGGCGAGGTGGAGCCGGATTTCGCTGGCATGCGGGACGGCGAGCACTTCCGTGTTCGTCTCGATGAAGTGCTTCGGGTCTGCAATGCCGGTCAATCCGGTCTCCTGAACTGCGGGGAAAGGGAATCAGACGTTCGGATCGAGCCCGCCCATCTCGCACACCACTTTCCATTCCTCTTCCGTCACCGGCTGCACCGACAGGCGCATGGAGGTGACGAGGGCCATCTGGGCAAGGCGCGGCTCGGCCTTGACGGCGGCCAGCGTCACGGGCTTCGGCACGTCGCAGACGGCGCGGAAATGCACGCAGTCCCAGCGCGGGTCATCGGTGGTGCTGTCCTGCGCGGTGCCGCTGCACACTTCCGCCACGCCGACAATCTCCTTGCCGATGTTGGAGTGGTAGAAGAAGGCCCGGTCGCCCAGCGACATGGCACGCATGTTGTTGCGGGCCAGATAATTGCGCACGCCCGTCCATTCCTCGCCCGCAGCGCCCTTGGCTTTCTGCATTTCCCAGGACCAGACGTCCGGCTCGGACTTGATCAGCCAGTATTTCACGGTCACTGCGCCTCCGGGTTCTTGATCACCCAGTTCCATGGGCGGATCTCGACGGAGGCAAAAAGTCCGGCGCGGGCGTAGGGGTCTTCCTGCGAAACGGCGAGGGCTTCGTCCCGGTTCTCCGCTTCGATGATGACGAGGCTGCCGGTCATGTTGCCGGCGTCATCGAGAAAGGGACCGGCCGCCTTCAGGCGGCTGCCCATGGCCTTGAGAAATTCCACATGCGCCGGGCGGTTGTCGAGGCGCGTCTGCAGGGCGCCGGGCTTGTCGGTGCAGATCAGGGCATAAAGCATGGAAGAACCTCCTGTTTGTGCCGCAGGTTAGAGCATTTGGCGGTGGAATGAAGCGGCAAAATTGCCGCCGGTCACGCAAATTGAATCAGGCTCCGGCCTCGCGCCGCAGCGGGCGGCTCATCAGCCGGTTCAGCGCCTCGTCAATGGTCAGCCGGGCGGCGATCACATCGGCCACCACCTTGCAGACCGGCAGATCGACGCCGTGCCGCTCGCCCAGTTCCACGGCGATTTCAGCCGAGAATACGCCTTCGGCCAGCTTTTCGCCTGCATTCAGCAGGTCTTCCGCCGTGCGGCCCTCGCCCAGCTTGTGGCCGAAGCTGAAGTTGCGCGACTGTGTGGAGGAGCAGCTGAGCACCAGGTCGCCAAGGCCTGAAAGGCCCGTCAGTGTCTCAGGCCTTGCGCCTATGGCAAGGCCCAGACGTGTCAGCTCGGCAAAGCCACGGGCGGTGAGGGCGGCCTGCGCCGAGGCGCCGAGCTTGCGCCCCGCCACCGCGCCGCAGGCGATGGCCAGCACGTTCTTCAGCGCTCCGCCCACCTGCGTGCCGATGAGGTCACTCGAGGCATAGGGCCGGAAGCTGGCGGAAGCGAGCGCCAGCGCCAATGCATCGGCCATTGCGCCGTCACGGGCGGCAACCGTTACGGCCGTCGGCAGGCCGCGCGCCACATCGGCGGCAAAGCTCGGGCCGGACAGCACAGCCGGATGGGCCTGCGGCAGCACCTCGGCCAGCGTGTCGGTGAGAAGGTTGCCGGTGCCCTTTTCGATGCCCTTGGAGCAGAGCACCACCGGCGTGCCGGGGCGCAGGAGCCCTGCCAGCGGCGTCAGCACGGCGCGGGTGGTCTGGGCCGGTGTCACCAGCAGGATGGCATCGGCCTTTGCCGCTTCGGTGATATCGCCGGTGGCGGTCAGCGGCTCGTCGAAGGTGACGCCCGGCAGATAGGCGCTGTTGGTCTGGCGGGCGCGGATTTCTGAAACAAGGGCGGGATCGCGGGCCCACAGCAGGACGGACCGGCCTGCACGGGCTGCGGAAAGTGCCAGCGCCGTGCCCCATGCGCCGCCGCCCAGAACGGCAATGGTCTCGATCCCGGCCATGGTCTATCTCCCTTGCAGGCGCTGCCGCAGCAGGCCGATCTGTGCGCCGAAGCCCTCGTAGAACACGGCAGGGTCCACCTCGGTGAACAGATCCTGCCAGAACAGGCGGAAGCGGATCGGATCGCCGCCATCGCACGGCGTCATTTCGTAGTGTTCCCACTCGTCCTTGAGAATCACCGGCACCGTGGCGTGAAAATGGCGGCGCTTGTGCAGATCGCGCCCCCGGCCATTGTCGAACACGTGGTCCTGATCCGTGAGGTGATCAAGGGCGCCGTCCAGTGTCAGCCCGGTTTCCTCGAAGAATTCACGCCTCGCGCCGATGAGGTGGCTCTCGCCCGGATCCAGCGTGCCGCCGGGCACTTGCAGGCCGACCTCCGGCTGATCCGGCTGAGCAAAAACCAGCAGCTTGCGCCCGCAGGTGAGGTAGACATAGGCCTTGTGGCGCACATGCATGGCAGCATCCATCCTTCGAAACCGCCCCTGCCTAGCAAGTCCGGCTGGAGAAGGGAACCGGGTTTTGAAGGCGCACTTCATCTTCGATGGGTGCTGGTAACCTGCGTTGGTGAAGCCAGGGTGCCCTTAAACCTTCGCGCCCTTTTTCCCCGCGCCGAGCAGACCGGCGGAGGTCTCGTCGAGAGGCCAGCGGGGGCGGGGAGCGAAGGACATGCCGTCGAGGGAGGCGCCCGTGCGGCGGGCTTCCACCATGTGCTCGATCCCGGCCCAGGCGATCATGGCGGCGTTGTCCGTGCACAGCCGGGCCGGAGGGGCGATGAAGCGGGCCCCGGCCGCATCGGCGGCAGATGTCAGCGCACGGCGGATTTCGCCATTGGCGGCAACACCGCCCGCCACGACGATCACGGGTTCAACCCCGGCAAACCGCTGGCGGAACAGGGCAAAGGCGGCGCGGGTGCGGATGGCCAGCACGTCGGCAACCGCCTTCTGGAACCCGGCGCAAAGGTCGCAGACGGTCTGCTCGTCCACCGGCTGCAGTTTTTGCGCCGTTGTGCGCAGCGCCGTCTTCAGTCCGGCAAAGGACATGTCGAGGCCGGGCCGGTCCATCAGCGGGCGAGGCAGGGCAAAGCGGCCGGCATCGCCGCGTGCTGCCATCCGCTCCACCGCCGGGCCGCCCGGATAGGGCAGGCCGAGCAGCTTGGCGGTCTTGTCGAAGGCCTCGCCGATGGCATCATCAATGGTGCTGCCCAGGCGCTCATAGGCACCAATGCCGGTGACCAGCAGGAACTGGGTGTGCCCGCCCGAAACAAGCAGCAGAAGATAGGGGAAATCCAGCTGGTCGGTGAGGCGCGCCGTCAGCGCATGTCCCTCCAGATGATTGACGGCGATGAGCGGTTTTCCGGCTGCCATGGCGATGGACTTGGCCGTCATCAGCCCGACGATGACGCCGCCGATGAGGCCGGGGCCTGCGGTGGCTGCTACTGCGTCGATGTCATCGAAGCTGACGCGGGCTTCCGCCATGGCTTCGGCCACGATCCGGTCCAGCACGGCGATATGGGCGCGGGCGGCGATTTCCGGCACCACGCCGCCGAATTCGGTGTGCTCGTCAATCTGCGAGCGGATGACGTTGGAGAGGATTTCCGGCGTCTGCGGCCCGCGCACAACGGAGGCGGCGGTTTCGTCGCAGCTGGTTTCGATGCCAAGAACTGTCAGCATGGGGTCCTGCCCGCCGTCGCGGCTGCCGTGGTTTCACGGGCTTTGCCGGTGTCTCAAAAGGTGCTCCGGTGCCCCAATCCGGCCCGCCCAGTATAATCCGGGATTGTGCCGCCTTGGACAATGGCGCTAGAGAACCTATTGTCATCATGAATTCAATGGTCAGCCCCTAGCACCCGGATCCTTCGTCTTGCAATCGAAACCTTTGCGCATCGGAACGCGTGGCAGTGCCCTCGCACTCGCCCAGGCCCATGAAACCCGTGACCGGCTCGCCGCCGCCCATGGCCTCAAGGAGGACGACTTCGAGATTGTCGTGATCAAGACCTCCGGCGACCAGATCCAGGATCGGCCTCTTTCGGAAGCGGGCGGCAAGGGCCTGTTCACCAAGGAAATCGAAGAGGCCCTGATCGAGCGGCGCATCGATCTGGCCGTGCATTCCTCCAAGGACATGCCGACCGTGCTGCCGCAGGGGCTGGCGTTGACGGCCTTTCTGCCGCGCGAGGACGTGCGCGATGCCTTCATCTCGCCCAAGGCCAAGCACCTCATGGATCTGCCGCAGGGCGCGGTGGTGGGCTCGTCCTCCCTGCGCCGCCAGGCGATGATCAAGCGCCTGCGCCCGGATATCGAGGTGGTGATGTACCGGGGCAACGTGCAGACGCGGCTGAAGCGCCTGGAGGAGGGGCAGGTGGATGCCACGCTTCTGGCCCATGCCGGCCTGCGCCGCCTTGGCCTTGCGCATATCATCACCAGCCTGCTCGATACGGATGACTTCCTCCCCGCAGTGGGGCAGGGCGCCATCGGCATCGAAAGCCGCATCGATGACGAGGCGACGCTGAAGCTGCTCGCACCCATTCATGACCGTGACACGGAAATCCGGCTCACTGCCGAACGCGCTTTCCTGGCGGTGCTGGATGGCTCCTGCCGCACGCCGATCGGTGGGCTGGCGGAAGTTGACGGGAACCGCCTGCGCTTCCGGGGCATTATCCTGCGCCCGGATGGAAGCGAGCACCATGCAGTCACCCGCGAGGGCGGACTTGACGATGCCTTCGAGCTTGGCTGCGAGGCAGGTCAGATTCTGCAGTCTCTCGGTGGTCCTGCCTTCTTCCGGTACTGAGGTTCCTCATGCGCATTCTCGTCACCCGGCCCTATCCCCATTGTGCCCGAACCGCCGCGCGTCTGCGCGACATGGGGCATGAGGTGATCGAGGCGCCCGCGCTGGACATCGTGCGCCGTGCGCCGGACGAGATTGATCTCGGCGGTGTCGATGCGCTGGCCATCACCAGTTCGCAGGCCATCGGCGCGCTGGTGGGTCACCGCCAGCTGCCGGAACTGGCGCGCCTTGCCGTCTATACGGTGGGAGCACGCACGGCGGCAGCGGCGCGGGAGCTCGGCTTCACCTCGGTGCTGAGCGCCGACGGCGATGCCAAGGATCTGTCGCGCCTGATCGAGGCCTGCCACGGCAGCGGCGATATTCTCTATTTCGGCGCGCGGGACCGCTCGGGCGATCTGGAAAAGCACCTGGCCGCCGCGGGCATCGGCTGCCGCCTGATCGAGGTCTATCAGGCCGATCCGGTCGCCAGCTGGCCGCATGAGGTCAACGAGGCGCTGGTGAAGGGCGAGATCGACATTCTGCTCGCCTATTCCACCCGTTCTGCCGAGGTTTGCGCGAATCTGCTGCGCGGCCTTGCGCCTGCCATGCTGCCGCGCATGGTGGCGCTGTCGGCCAAGGCCGGGGCGCCGCTGACGGCGCTGGGGCCTGTGGAATGGGCGGAGACGCCGGACGAGGAGGCTCTGTTCCTGCGCGCCTTAAATCGCTGTTAACCGGCTGGGTGGCCTGCTCGCGCCGGTTAGACATCATGTCACGCCGGGTCAGCGGTTCCTGCCCTGCCGGTATTGTGTATAGTTGATGGCCCTGAAGCCGGTCATGCCACAGGAGGAAGAGGTCATGGTTTCCGAAAAGGACAAGCCCGGTCAGGGCGCCAAAGGCTCCGAATCTGCAACCAGCGCATCTTCATCCGGCGCGGCAGGCGGCTCCCGCCGCCCGGTGACCATCGATCTGGTGCCGGAGAAGGTGGAGGCCAAGGGCGAGGCGAAGGCGGAAGCAGCCAAGGCCGAATCTGCCAGGACCGAATCTGCCAGGACCGGGGCAAAATCCGGAACCACACCCGAAACGCCCAAGACAGATGCACCGGAAACGCCCAAGACAGATGCACCGGAAACGCCCAAGGCGCCTGCAAAGGCGGCCGGGCCCACACCGGAAATCCGGTCTTCCCCGGCTGCCGCAGAGAAGCCTGCCGCTGAAGCTGCTGCCGGTTCTGCCAATGAGCCCGCAGGCACAGGCAAATCCGGGGCGGGCAAGGACACCTCTCCGGCCAAGCCAGCCGCTGCATCCGCAGCCTCTGCCGCACAGGCGGGCCCGGCTGCTGCCAGCCAGAGCGCGGCCGGTGCCGCCAAGCCGTCGACCGCTTCCGCAGCTTCGCAGAGCCAGGCAGGCCAGAGCCCGGCAGGCCAGAAGCCTGCTGGCCCCAGCGCTTCCGGGCAAGGCGCTGAGCCGGCCGCTGCATCCGCCTCGTCTTCTGCCACGGCTCAGGCCGAGCGGGCGCCGTCCTCATCGCAGCCGCGCCGCCCGGCGGCTGCCTCCATCGGCTTCGGTGGTGCGCTGGCGGCTTCGCTGCTTGTCAGTGCCGCCGTGTTTGGCGCCGGTTACGGGCTCAATCTGGCCGGATATCTGCCGCTGCGCGCCGGGCTCAGTGCAGAGGTTGCCGAACAGGCGGCGCTGGACGCCACCCGTCTCGACACGCTGGAGCGCCGTCTTGCCGAATTACAGGCTGCGGCTCCGGCTGAAGGTCAGGCACAGGGCGATGCCCAGCCTCCCGTCCCGGAGGAACTGGCGGGCCTCGATACACGCCTGACCCAGACCATTGACGCCCTGCGCGGTGATACGTCCTCGCGCCTTGCCGATCTGACCGGCCAGTTGGATGCCCTGCGCGGCAGGGTGGATGGCATGGCCGCCACCGCACCTGCGGAAGGGGATGGCGCTGCCCCGGCTGCAGCCGCTCCGGCAGGCAATGCGGAGCTGACCGCACGGCTCGACAGCATGCAGCAGGCGATCGACGCTCTGTCAGCCTCTCTGGCCGCGCTGCAATCGGCTGCCACCAGCACGGAAGCGGCCATCCGCATGGTCTCCGACGCGCAGGGGCGCAATGCCGGCACGCTGACCAGCCTTTCGGCGGAGCTGACTGCCGCTACGGAAGAGAGCCGTAAGTCCCTGGACGCGCTGAAGGCTGAGGCCGGGGAGCTGACCCAGCGCCTTGCTGCCGTGGAAAGCACCATGGGCGATGCCACCGCCCGCGAAATGGCGGCGCGCGCCGTTGCCGTCTCCGCACTCAGGACGGCGGTGGATGCGGGCAAGCCCTTCGAGACGGAACTGGCCGCCCTGCGCGCCAGCCTGCCTGAGGGCGCGGACATTGCCCTGCTGGAAAGCCATGCGGCACAGGGCATTGCCCCGCAGCAGAAGCTGATGGCGGAATTTGCTCCCGTGGCCCGCGCCATCCACGCCACCTTCGCCAAGCCTGCGGAAGACGGGTCGATCCTGGGCAGCCTGACCTCCAGTGCTGCCTCCATCTTCACCGTGCGCGGACCGGGCGATGCCAGCGGGCAGGGGCCTGAGGCTGCTCTGCGGCGCATGGAAAATGCCGTTGCTGCCGGGGACTTGCCTGCCGCGCTGGCCGCTTATGACGAACTGCCGGAAGCGGGCAAGGCGGCCGGTGCGGACTGGGCCGCTTCGGCCCGCGCCCGTGTGGCCGTTGATGAGCTTACGGAAAAGACTTCGAAGGACGTTCTCTCCAGCCTCGCCCGCAAGGGCAGCTGATCCGACCCGCAGCCCGGAGGACTGGCATGATCCGCGTTTTTGTCTTCTTCGCCGCCCTGTTCGCCGCCGCGCTCGGGTTCGCCTGGCTCGCCGATCTGCCGGGCATGGTTGCCGTCACCTGGAATGGCTACATCTGGGAACAGCCGCCCGCCACCGTGGCGCTGGTCGTGATTGTGGGCCTTGCGCTGTTCCTCGGTGCCGTCTGGCTCGTGCTCACCGTGCTGCGCTCGCCGAAGATCGCCAGCCGCTTCTTCCGCCGCCGCCGCCGCGACAGGGGTTATCAGGCCCTGTCCTCCGGCCTGCTGGCGCTGGGCACGGGCAACGCAAAGCTTGCCCGCAAGCATGGCCTTGAGGCCGGCAAGCTGCTGCCCGGCGAGCCTGCCGCCCAGTTGCTGATCGCGCAGGCCGCGCAGATGTCCGGGGACCGGGACGAGGCACGCCGCCGCTTCGAGACCATGCTGGAAGATCCGCGCACCCGCGTTCTCGGCCTGCATGGCCTCTTCATCGAGGCCGAGCGTGAGGGCGCCCCCGCCGCGGCCCGCCACTATGCCGAGGAGGCGCTGCGGGCGCAGCCCGGCCTCGACTGGGCCGGCAAGGCCGTGCTGGGCTATCAGGCGGTTGCTTCTGACTGGGAAGCCGCCATCGCCACGCTGGAAAAGAACTACACCGCCCGCCTCATCGACAAGCCGGCCTACCGCCGTCAGCGCGCCGTGCTGCTGACGGCAAGGGCGCTGGAACTGGAGGACAGCGATCCCGATCAGGCCATGCAACTCGCCCGCGAGGCCCATGGGCTGGCCGGAGATCTGGTGCCAGCTGCGGCCGTCACCGCCCGTCTTGCCACCCGCAAGGGCGATGTGCGCAAGGCGGCCAAGGTGCTGGAAGCCACCTGGCGCCTGTCGCCGCATCCCGATCTGGCCGAGGCCTATGCCCATGCTCGCATTGGTGATGCTGCTGCCGACCGGCTGAAGCGGGTGAAGACGCTGGCAGCCCTGCGCCCCAACACGGCGGAAGGCGCGCTCGCCATTGCCCGTGTGGCGCTGGATGCCCGCGAATTCGCCGAGGCCCGCACCCAGCTGAAAAAGGTGCTGCGCTCCGAGCCCACCCGCAACGCTTTCCTGCTGATGGCGGATCTGGAAGAAGCCGAAAGCGGCGACAAGGGCCGCATGCGCGAGTGGCTCGCCCGCGCCGTGCGCGCGCCGCTCGACAAGGCATGGATTGCCGATGGCATGGTGTCCTCCGTCTGGTCACCGGTTTCGCCGGTCACGGGGCGTCTTGACGCCTTCGTCTGGGAGACGCCGCCTGCGCCGTCCGGTGCGCTGGCGCTGGACCTGCCCGATGAGGCCCTGTTCGACCGCCCCGGCCTTGCCGCGCCGCAGGAGGCAGCCGCAGAGGCTGCCAAAGAGGCGGCCCGCCCGGCTGGCCCCTTCGATATGCCCGTGCGTTCGCCCAAGCCGGAAGCCGGAGGCGAGCCGGTGATGGACCTGACGCCGGAACCTGCTGCAACGCCTGCCGCAACACCTGCCACAACACCTGCCACAACGCTGGCGGAAGCGCCCGGCGAGAAGCCTGCCGTCAAGCCGGCCGGGGCTGCTGCGGCAAGCGTGAACGGCGCTGCTGTCCCCCAGCCGGGCAAGCCTGCCGCCGCCCCGGCTTCTGCTGCAGCCGTGGCACCGGTTGATGTGATCAACCCGGCGGCAAGCCAGCCGGTGGATGCACCGGCGCCGGACAATGCGGGCAGCCCCGTCCGCCACGCCGCCGCCTATCCTTTCCCCCGCCTGCCGGACGATCCGGGCCCGGATGCCGCTGACGACGTGCCTCTGCCCAAGCCGAAGTTCGTGAACTGAGGCAGGGAGCATTCCCTGGGGCAGCAGCACCGCCCCGGACAGCCGGAAGCCGCGCAACGCCTCCCCATGCACCGTCCCGGCCTCCGTGCTGACCTCCCTGCCGGGACCTGTGAGGGACGCTCTGCTGTGCCGTTTCATGGCTGCTGCCCGGCCCGCGCTGCGTTTGCCGGGGCAGTGCCAGTGAGGCCGCCGTGCTCCCGGCCGTCGCGGCAGCAACCCGCCGGATCTTCTGGATGCTTGTTCTGCCGCAGGCCGTCAAACGCCGCCCGGAGCCGCGCGGATGCTGAAGCATCCACAGGCGGGAAGGGCGGTGACAATCTTGCAAGAAACCCTCTTGCATCCCCGCCCCGCCTCCGCTATCAAGCGCGCACCACCGCACCAAGCGGTGCCGGTCTCCGCGCCTTGCGCCGGACACCATCCGCAAGAGCTTCAACCGCTCCCGTCGGATAAGCCGCTTTAGCTCAGTTGGTAGAGCACATCATTCGTAATGATGGGGTCGCAGGTTCGAGTCCTGCAAGCGGCACCACTTCTTTCCAGTTTGATCGTATTGTGAATGTGAGTTCGTTCTTGTTTTGCGGTTTGCAGGCAGGCGGTCACACAGCAGATTCGCGGCTTCTTTGAAGCGGGTGATCTGGAGAAAGCGGCAACTTGTAAGGAGCTCTCACAAGTTCGAACGAAGTCCCGCTCTTCTTAAAGTCCGGCCCTCTCGCCGAGGTAAGCGCTGCAGGCAAATACGCGGCCGCGTTTACGGCCGGTGCCGGTGACGCCAGTTCTTCAAAAAAGCCAAAGGCAAGCCGGATAGTAGCCGCTTCGTGTTTCACAAGCCTCCTTCCGTCATGCCATGACTTGATCATGGCATCCATTCCGTGACCGCGCTGCACGCTCAGTCTCTCTGAAAACACGCACCCCGCTACCGCTCCGGCATGGGGATAGGCAAGGGTATGGATGCCATGGTCGAGCCATGGCATGACGGAAACAACAGGGCTCCGTAAAGGAAGGGATCACCGATGCGGGAGAAGGCGGAGCTGACGCTTCCTCCTGCTCCGGGCCGGGATATCTGATTGACTTTTGGGGGAAGCGTCACCCCCTATCCCGCCAAACACCACCGCCCATTTGCGCCGCAATCTTGACCTTGCTGCCTTGACAAGGCCATGGTTAACGCCAGTGTGCGGGGTGTGATTCGGCAGGGCTTTCAGGGCTGCCGGGCGGAGGGGTGTTTGGGCGAGACGGGAACCATTGAGCTTGCGCGGCGTGCGGGGGCCATGGGGCTGGCGGTTCTGGGGCTTGCCGGGGGGCTGACCGTGTTCAGTGCCTTCACGGTGCTTGTCTGTCTTGGCGGGGCAGTCGGGCTCTACACGTCGCTGCCGCGCCGCAAGCCGCCCACGGGGGCGGTGCAGCCGCGCTGGCGCCCTTCGATCTTCACCTCTGATCTCATTGGGTTTTCTGTCGGCATTCCCCTGTTCACGGCGGCTTTTGCCGGTGCGGGGCTGATGCCCGGCAGCGCCGGGCTGTGGTTTCTGCTGCTGCTTCTGCCCGCCGGTCTGTCGATCCCGGTCTTCATGATTGCGGTGCGGCAGGAAACTTCCTGGATCCGCTTCTTCGGCAATGGCTTCGAGGTGACGGAACTCGGCCGTGTCATCCGGGTGCGTTACACGGATCTTGCCCGTGTCGAGCTGAAGCTGCGCAACGTGCGCGGCACGCTGGACTGGGCGGCGGCCATGCTGGGAGCCGAAAAGGCCGTGGTGCTGCTGGGCGGCTCCGGCGCATCCACGGCGCTGACCTTCCGCCGCAAGGATGGGTCCACCTTCATCATCTCCACCGAGGCAATCCCGGATCTGGAGCGCATCTTCATCGACATGGACCGTGCCGGCATTGACCTGCCTTCAGGCCTGTCCGAGCGCGGCAAGCGGCGCATCCGGCGGGTGCGCGAAAAGCTGTATGGCAAGGTTGCCCCGAAGGAAAGCTTCATGCCGCTGCCGCCGGAGATGCCGCGCACCGTGCGCGAGGGGCTGGAGCTTCTGGCCCGTCAACGTTCTGGGCAGCTCTCCGGACAGCACGCCTTGCAGCAGGCCGGTGCCTCCGGGGCGCAGGGGCAGACCCGTTCGCGGGCGGGCCTTTGAAGCGGGCGGCGTTTTCCTTGCACCAGCGGAGAACCGCATTCTCCGGGAACCGCCCGCCGTGGCATGGCATTGCTATTCCTGTGAAACAGTTGTCCGGCGGTTGCTTCATCGCAAGCGCTGCCGGTGCTAGGCTCCGCCGTCGAACCTGCGGCTCTGAAAGGCGCGTTGTCCGAACATGACACTTGACCAGTTTATCGTCTTCGCCCTTCTTGGCCTCGTTTTTTTCAGTTTTTTCAAGGAAATATATCCGCCGGAGGTGACCGCCCTGGCAGGCACGGCCGTGCTTCTGGCGGTCGGCATCATCGACACCAAGGAGTTTCTGTCGGTCTTCAGTTCCGGCGCACCGATCACCATCGCCATGATGTTCATCCTCAGTGCAGCTCTGGAGCGAACCGGCGTTCTGCAGGTGATGGGCGACTGGCTCGGCGCATCGGCCAAGGGCTCCTATCTCAGGGCCGTGTTCATCATGATGGTGATGGCCATCATCGCCTCGGCCTTCATGAACAACACGCCCGTGGTCATTCTGCTGGCGCCGGTGATGATCGCGGTTTCGGCGCAGCTGGGCTCTGCCCCGTCGAAGTTTCTCATTCCGCTGTCCTATGCGGCCATTCTCGGCGGCACGCTGACGCTGGTGGGCACCTCCACCAACATTCTGATGAGCGGCATCACGACAAAGGCCGGGCTGCCGGCCATCGGCATGTTCGAGATGACGGGCATCGGCCTTGTCTTCGCCGCTGTCGGCCTTCTCTACATGCTCTTTGCCGTGCGCTATCTCCTGCCCGAGCGCCAGTCCATGGCAGGCGTCCTGGGGCAGGGCGGCTCGCGCCGCTTCATGGCGCGGCTGCTGGTGCCGGCGGGCTCACGTTATGTGGGCAAGACGCTGAGTGAACTGCCTTTCACCAACAGCCAGAGCCGGGTGGTGGACGTTCTGCGCGGCGAACAGTCGCTGCGCAACAGGCTGGACGGCATCACCCTGCAGGCCGGTGACCGGATCGTGGTGAAGACCGGCACGGGCGAGATTCTGGCCTTGAAGGAGGACGGGCAGATCGAGTTCCGCGATGTGTCCGACCAGGGCTTCGAGCCGGTCGCCGCCGATCAGAGCATCACGCTGGAGGCCAGTGTCGGTCCCAATTCGCGCCTGATCGGGCGGCTGCTCAACTCGCTGGACCTGCGCCGCACCTATGGCGTCTATGTGATGGCGGTGCACCGGCAGGACCGCAATATCTCCAAGGAGATCAACACGCTCCGCCTGCATTTCGCCGATACGCTGCTGCTGGAAGGCCCGGCCGAAGGCCTGCAGCGGCTGGCCCAGAGCGAAGGGCTGATCAACCTCTCTGCCCCGCAGGAAAGCCCGATCCGCCGTCAGAAGGCCCCCATCGCCATTGCGTCCATTCTGGGTGTCATGGTTCTGGCCGCGCTCAATGTTATGCCCATCGAGGGGCTGGCGCTGATCGGGGCGGTCCTCGTGATGATGACACGCTGCATCGAGCCGCAGGATGCCTTTGATTCCATCGACTGGAACATCCTTTTTCTCATCTACGGCATGCTTGGCTTCAGTATCGGCATGGAAAAGACCGGCGCAGTGCAGCTGGTGGTGGATGGGGTGATGCATGTGCTGGGCCATGCCAATCCGATCGTCATTCTGGCCATGGTCTATGTGCTGACCTCGGCGCTGACGGAGATGGTCAGCAACAATGCGGTGGCGGTGCTGGTCGGGCCACTGGCCATTTCGCTGGCGCAGCAACTGGGGCTTGACCCCCGGCCCTTCATCATGGCGGTGATGTTTGCCGCCAGCGCCAGCTTCGCCACACCCATCGGCTATCAGACGAACACCTTCGTCTACAGCGCCGGCGGCTACAAGTTCCGCGACTTCATCACCGTCGGCCTGCCGCTGAACATCATCTTTGTCTTTGTGGCCATGGTGGCCATCCCCCTGTTCTTCCCGTTCTGAGGCGTTATACCAAGGCTTTCGATGCTGATGCATCACGCCTTGAAAATGCTCAAGCGCCGCACGGGCTTAACCAATGCTCGATGAGTCAAGCTCATCGAGCATTGGTATTAGCGGCCCGGGCGGGTGCTTTCGTCCTGTCCTCCGATAAGGCGCGAGATCTGCGCCTTGTCGTGCACGCCGAGCTTCTTGTAGGCGGAGCGCAGATGGTGGCGGACCGTGGCGGGGGAAATGTTCAGCTGCCGTGCCACCTCCTTGTAGGAGGCCCCGCTGGCGAAATGCCGGATCGTCTCCAACTCCCGGGCGCCCAACCGGTCAATCAGGGTCCGGGGCCGCAGCTCAAGAACGAAGAGCCCGGCAACACTGCTTATGCCGATCCGGCATGTGGTGCCGGTGAGCGCCGCATCCGGGGTTGTCTGCAGGTGACGGCAAAGCGCTGCGGGCAGAGCAGGCCCCTCCCAATCGGGCCACTCGGCCTTGATGCTTTCGGGAAATCCGGTATCTGCCCGGTGGATGACACCATAGGCATCACAGATGGCGCGGGTGACGGGCCCGGTTCCGTCCCTGCCCAGATGGAAGAGCTGAACCGTGCGGTTGATCCGCATGGCAGCGGCTAGATGCGGGATCACGGTCTCGATGATCTCCGCTTCTGCGGCGGTGAAGGGCTGCGCCGGGTCAAAGCGGTAGACTGACAGGAAGCCGAACAGGCCGAATTGCCCATCGACGGCACAGATATGCATCAGTTGTGCGAGGCCGAACCGGCTGGCCCAGGCGCTGAAAACCGGATCCACCGTGGCGGTGGTCATGTTGATGACATTGGCGCGTCCGATGATCAGCCGTGAGAGGTCGGCCAGTGGATCACTGTGCATCACCGCCAGCCATTCGCGGAAGAATGTCTCCGGCAGGCGATGGGTGAAGCTGTTGTGTATGACCGGACGGTTGCCGCCTGCGCCCGCAACGCCTGTCCAGCCTGCGTCCAGAGGGATCAGTTCCTCCAGCAGCAGAAAGACGGAGCGCTCGAAACGGCCGACGGGCTCGCGGACCGCGGCGGCATAAAGGTCCAGCAGGAAAATGCTCAGCTTGCGCCCCTGCGCCTCCGCATGGGCCAGGGTCTCGGCAAAGTCAAGACGGCGGGGCGGCCGCAGAAGACCGGAGACGAGGTCAAGCCTGACCGGCTCCTGCAGCTTTTCCGGCTGACCAGGGGCTTTTATCCTGCTGTGCCCTTTCACAGGTGGGCCCGCGTCAGACTTGTCACTTGTGCCTTCTGCCACTTCGATCCCCATCCTCTCGAAGCCCGGCCGTCCGAAACTTTGCCTTCCGAAACTGGCCCGATACCGGCACCCGGTGAGCTGGCAGCGCCGGAAAGCCCGGCCGAGTTTGTCCAAGCTTACCTTGCCGCACAAGCCGGAGGTGCCTTGTGATGTGCACCCCGGCCTGTGTTCTGTCCGCCGCTAAAGTCCGAGGCTTTGCGCAAGCTCGTCGAGAAGCTGGAACTGCAGCGCATCAAAGCGGCTGGAGGGCTGCCAGAGCTGGGCCATCTCCAGCAGTGGATCGGTGACGCTGGTGGTCTCGCCCGACAGCGCCTCGACCAAGGCGTGACCGCAGAAGGGGACATAGGTTTCCGAATAGCCGCCTTCGTGCACGATCACCAGCCGCCCGCCGCAGAGCCGGTCCGCAGCCTCGCGGATGGCGGCTGTCATGCTGCGGTAGCTGCCGCTGTGCAGTTGCATGCGCGCCAGAGGATCGACTGCGGAGGCGTCAAGGCCGCTGGCGACCACGATCAGATCCGGCTTGAAGGCCTCCAGCGCCGGAATGACGATCTGCTCGAAGGCGCGCATGTAAACCGCATGGCCGCCGCCCGGCAGCAGGGGGATGTTGATGTTGGCGCCCAGCCCTGCCCCCGCACCGCGATCTTCCGCGCCGTTGTAGCCGGGGGGAAAACAGCCATCCTGATGCAGCGAGATCGTCAGTGTGTCCGGGTCTTCGTAATAGATCGCCTGCGTGCCGTTGCCGTGATGCACGTCCCAGTCCACTACGGCAACGCGTTCAAGCCCGTAGCGCGACCGGGCTGCTTCAACGGCAATTGGAATATTAGCCAGCAAACAAAACCCCATCGGCGTGCCGGGAAGGCAGTGATGACCTGGCGGACGGGACAGGGCGAAGGCGTTCTTCAAGCTGCCGGAGACCACCGCTTGCACGGCTTCTTTTGCCAGACCGGCCGACAAAGCAGCGATCTCGTAGCTGCCCGCACCAAAGGGAGCGCTGACGCCCAGATCGCCGCCCCCGGCGTTGCTGACCTGCTGGAAGGTGTCGAGATACTGGGCGGGGTGGATGCGCAGCAGGTCTTCCCGGCTCGCCGGTTCGGCGCTGCGCAGGTCAAGCTTTGCCGCAAGACCCGAGACCTGCAGCAGCGACAGGAAACGGCGCTTGGATTCAGGAGATTCGGCAAAGCCTGCAGCTGATGGCGGCTGCACCCAGCCGCCCACCGGCAGCACCAGCGACTGGATGCCGCCCGTGTGCCAGAAGGTTCGTTCGTCAGTGAAGAAGCCGGTTGTTTTCATGGATGTCACTCATTTCAGGCTGGAAGCGGCGCGGGGCGAAAATGCCAGACAGGCGAAGGACAGCGCCCCGCAGGCTGCTGCGGCGAGGAAGACGGCGCTGAGGCTCCAGCCTGCGCCGAGCAGTTCCCCTGCAAACAGCGGACCGAGAGACAGCCCGGTGCCGATGATCATGGTCGTGGAGGCGACGAGACGGCCCGATGGGTCGCGCTGGGCCACTTCGGCAATGATGAAGGGCAGGGCGAAGGTCCATGCAAACTTGAAGGCGAAGATGGCTGCCGCGAAACCTGCCGCTCCCTTCAGGATCGCCAGCCCCGCCAGTGAAGCCACAAGGATGGCGTAACCTGCGAGCAGCATGGAGCGGCGGTAAAGGCGGCCGCCGGTGACGGCGGTGATCAATGCACCGGCGATGCCGAACAGCGATGCAATGGCAAGCAGCGTTCCCGTCTGCGGTTCCACGATACCGGCCTCTGCGGCGGCATGGCTGGCAAAGGTCCAGGCGCCACCGATGGCAATGTAGAAAATCAGCACCGCTGCGAGCGTGAAAGCTGCAAGGACGAGGAATGGCTTGTCCATGGCCGCGCCAGTCTTCTTTGACCCCGGTGCTGCGGCGGGCGCGAGAAAACCTTTGTAGAGGGGCACCAGAGCAAGGGTAAGCAGGCCGAGGAGGATGTAGAAGGACTGCAGGCCAAAGCTTGCAAACACATGCGGCAGCGCGGCCAGTCCTACGGCTCCGGCCACGAGCTGGCCTGCGACCCAGTAGCCGTAGATCCGGTCAGGGTTCTGCGCATCCTGGGCGCTGATCATGGACAGGACCATCAAGGTGCCGCCGCCGAAGCCGGTCATCGCGCGGATCAGCAGCAGGCTGGTGTAGTCCGGCAGCACCAGTGGCGTCAGGAGATTGCCTGCGATGAAGACGGCAAGAGCGGCAAGCGCGGCATGATGCACGTTGATGCGGCCAAGCCAGATCAGCGACAGGAGCGATGCTGCACTGAAGGCGCCGTTTTCGACAAAGAAATAGGTGCCGATCTGTGAGGGGCTGGCGTTGAGCTCTCTGGCAAGCTGAGCTGCAAGGGCCGGTGCCACCAGCAGCGCCAGTGGCGTGATGGCGGCAAAGGCCACAAGGGCAAAGAGCGTGATCCTTGGAAAGCTGCTTTCGGCGTGGGCGGAGGCGCTTGTCATGGACACACCTCTGCCGCCGCAGGGACACTGCCCCGGTTCTTGTCTGCCATCTTGTTCCCCAATCTGACTGCTTGCCTCTTTTGGCGAGGCTTGCCGTCAGTCTTTGGCGGAAATGGCTGGCTGCATAGCCGTTCATATGAACGGCTATGCAGCTGCGGTGCGGCCTATGGAGCTTCCGTAAAGGTCAGGCCCACGCCGGTTTGCGCTTTTCGAAGAAGGCGGAGATGCCCTCGTGGGCTTCGGGGTCTTCCCAGCAGTCGGCCAGCTGGCGGATCGTGTCTTCGATCACCGCACCGGTGATGGGCGTGCCGAGCGAGCGGGCGAGGCGTTTGGCGCGGGCAACCGCGCCGGGCGCGGCGGAGAGGTAGGGCTTCACCTCGCGCTCGATGGCTGCGTCCAGATCCTCCGGCGCAACGGCCCGGCCGGCGAGATCCAGCGCCACGGCCTCCTGTGCATCGAACAGCCGGGCGGACATGAACACGCGGCGCGCCTTGCCCTCGCCCATGCGGGCCAGCACATAGGGGCTGATGGTCGCCGGGATCAGGCCGAGGCGGGTCTCGGTCAGGCCGAATTTCGCGCCTTCTGCCGCGATTGCCACGTCGCAGACGCTCATCATGCCGATGCCGCCGCCGAAGGCCTGGCCCTGCACACGGCCAATGAGGGGCTTGGGCAATTCGTTCAGCGCCTTCAGCATCAGCGCCAGCTTGCGTGCCTCGGCCATGCGGGTGGCGCGGTCAGCGGTAAACTGCTCGCGCATCCAGTCGAGATCACCGCCCGCGCAGAAGCTGGCGCCCGCGCCGGTGAGGATCACCACCCGCACGGCGCTGTCTGCGGCAAGCTGCGCGGCAGCTTCCGTGAGTTCGGCAATCATCTGCGCTGACAGGGCGTTGTGCTTGTCCGGACGGGCGAGCGTCAGCGTGGCAACGCCGCGGGCGTCCGTCTCAAGGCGGATGGTCTCGTAAGTGCCGCTCATTCTATGCGTCCTTTCTGAGCGTGCGGGCAAAGGCGGCGGCTTCTGCCAGCTTCTCCCTGTCGAGGCCGGTCTCGAAGCCCTTGTCTGCCAGCAGGGCCGCAACTGCTTCCGTCGCCACATTGCCCTTCGCGCCGGGGGCATAGGGGCAGCCGCCGAGCCCGCCGACGGCGGCATCGAACACGCGCAGGCCTTTCTCAAGGCTCACCTCGATATTGGCGAGGGCCAGCCCCTTGGTGTCGTGGTAATGCCCGGCGAGCTTCTGCGCGGGTACCTGTGCCAGCACCGCGTCCAGCATCCGGCCGATGGTGTCCGGTGTGCCTGCGCCGATGGTGTCGCCGAGGGAAATCTCGTAGCAGCCCATGGCCAGCAGCTTGGCTGCGACATCAGCCACGTTTTCCGGCGGGGTGGGGCCGTCATAGGGGCAGTCTGTGACGCAAGAGATATAGCCGCGCACCGGGATGCCGTCCTCCAGCGCCTTGTCCACCAGCGGGCGGAAGCGCTCCAGACTCTCTGCAATGGAGCAGTTGATGTTCTTGCGCGAAAAGCCTTCCGAGGCCGAGCCGAACACGGCCACCTCATCCGCCCCGGCCGCGCGGGCGGCCTCGTAGCCCTTCACGTTGGGGGTGAGGGCCGTATAGGCGGTCTGCGGCCGGCGGTGGATGCCCGCCAGCACATCGGCGGCATCGGCCATCTGCGGCACCCATTTGGGGCTGACGAAGCTGGTCACCTCGATCTTGGCAAAGCCGCAGGCGCTCAGCATGTCGACAAGGCGGATCTTGTCTGCGGTGGCAATCAGCGCCTTCTCGTTCTGCAGCCCGTCGCGGGGCCCCATTTCGAACAGGGTGACGAAACCGGTCATGACGCTTCTCCGGAGTTTTCGTTGCTTGCGCGCTGGCGCAGCTCCCGGCGGATCACCTTGCCGGTGGTGGTCATCGGCAGGGCGTCCACAAACTCCACCTCGCGGGGGTATTCGTGGGCGGCAAGGCGGGTCTTGACGAATTGGGCGATGTCACCGGCGAGGCTGTCCGAAGGCTCCACCCCGGCCTTCAGCACCACATAGGCCTTGACGATTTCCGTGCGCTGGGCGTCCGGCTTGCCGACAACGCCGGCCATGGCGACGGCGGGATGGCGCAGCAGGCAATCCTCGATCTCGCCCGGTCCGATGCGGTAGCCGGAGGAGGTGATCACGTCATCATCCCGGCCGACGAAGCGCAGCCAGCCGTCCGCATCACGCACGCCCGTGTCGCCGGTCAGCATCCAGCCGTTGATGAACTTGGCGCGGGTGGCGGCCTCGTTGTTCCAGTAGCCGAGGAACATCACCGGGTCAGGTCCGCGCACGGCGATCAGCCCCTGTTCGCCATCGGCGGCAAGTTCGCCTGTCTCCGTCACCACGTCCACGTCATGGCCGGGCACGGCGCGGCCCATGATGCCGGGGCGGGCCTCCATGACGGCGGCGCAGCTCGACACGATCATGTTGCACTCGGTCTGGCCGTAGAACTCGTTGATGGTGAGGCCGAAGACCTTGCGGCCCCAGGCGATCAGCTCGGCCCCCAGCGTCTCGCCGCCCGAGGCGACGGAGCGCAGAGCCAGTTTGTAGCGGGTCTGCGGGCTTTCCACCTGCCGCATCATCTTCAGCGCGGTGGGCGGCAGGAAGGCGTTGCGGATGTTCTGTTTTTCCATCAGCTCGAAGGCCGCTTCCCCGGTGAACTTGCGGAAGCGGCAGGCGACCACGGGGATGCCGTGATAGAGCGCGGGCATCAGCACATCGAGAAGGCCGCCGATCCAGGCCCAGTCCGCCGGGGTCCAGAACCGGTCACCGGGGCGGGGCAGGAAATCGTGGCTCATTTCCACGCCGGGCAGATGGCCCAGCAGCACCCGGTGCCCATGCAGCGCGCCCTTGGGCTGGCCGGTGGTGCCGGAGGTGTAGATGATGATGGCCGGATCTTCGGCGGCGGTGTCCACCGGGGTGAAAGCCGTCTCGTGCCCGGTCAGGGACCGTGCCAGATCCTCCGCGCCGTGATGGGCGCCGTCGATGCAGAACACGGTGGTGAGGGCGGGAAGCCTGTCCCGCAGATGCTCCAGCTTCGCCGCGCCGCCCGCATCGGTGACGAGGATCTTCACCCCCGCATTGCCCAGCCGGTATTCCAGCGCCTCTTCGCCGAAGAGGGTGAAGAGCGGAATGGTGATCGCCCCGCATTTCAGCGCGGCGATATGGGCAGCGGCGGTTTCAACGCTCTGCGGCAGCAGCACGCCCACCCGGTCACCGCGCTCAAGGCCCCGGGCGCGGAACAGGTTGGCCATGCGGTTGGACAGGGCTTTCAGCTCGCCATAGCTGACGCGGGTGGCGGTGCCGTCTTCGGCCACATAGGTGATGGCCTCGCGGTCCGGTTCTGCATCCGCCCAGCGGTCGCAGATGGCGGTGCCGATGTTGAAGCGATCGGGGATCTGCCAGCGGAAGGCCGCCCGCATGGCGTCATAGCTGTCAGCTTCAGGCAGCATCGGCGCTCTCCTGAGCAAGGGCCAGCAGCAGCGTGCCATCAGTCACCTGTTCGCCTTCGCTGACGAAGACATCGCCAATCACCCCGTCACGCGGGGCGGTGAGCGTGTGCTCCATCTTCATGGCTTCCAGGATCAGCAGCGGCTCGCCGCGTGTCACGGCCTGCCCTTTGGCGGCGGTCAGCACCTTCACCAGCCCCGGCATCGGGGCAATCAGCCGGTCACCGGCGGCATCGCCCTCATCCTCGCCGGACAGCATGTCGGCGCGGGTGAATTCGAAGGCCTCGCCGCCGTGGAAGACGGAGATGGCCGCGCCCATATCGGCAATGCGCGCCTTGTCCCGGTGGCCGCCCGCATCAAAGCGGATGGTGCCGTCTTCCACATGGGTGATCTCGATCTCCAGAACGCTGTCCGCCACATGGGCGGCAAAGCGGCTGCGGCCAAGGCTGTGCACCTCGACTTCAAGCCGCGTGCCCTTGTGATCGAGCACGGCAAACTGGCGCGCTGCGCTCCAGGCCCGCCAGCCGCTCAGCCGCTCCCACGGGTCCTGCCCGGTGGCTGGGCGCGTCAGGCCAAGGCTGGTGAGGGCGGCAAGCGCCAGAACCACGGGTGGTGTGCCGGGCCTTGCGGTCAGCGCTTCCTGATCGCGGCCAATGAGGCCGGTGTCCACGTCTCCGGCGGCAAAGCCCTCGTGGCGGCACAGGGCGGCGAGGAAGGCGGCATTGGTGACGGAGCCCGCCACTTCCGTTGCCTCAAGGGCTGCCAGCAGCCGCGCCAGCGCCGTCTTGCGGTCCGGGCCGTGGACGATGATCTTGGCGATCATCGGATCATACCAGGGGGTGATCGTGTCGCCCTGCCGCACGCCGGAATCAACGCGGGCCATGTCTTCCGGCAGGCGCAGATGGGTCAGCGTGCCGGTGGCCGGCAGGAAGCCGCGTTCCGCATCCTCCGCATAAAGCCGCGCTTCGAAGGCCCAGCCGTGGATGGCCAGCTGGTCCTGCGTCAGGGGCAGGGGCTCGCCATTCGCCACCTTCAGCTGCCATTCCACCAGATCCTGCCCGGTAATCAGTTCCGTCACCGGATGTTCCACCTGCAGGCGGGTGTTCATCTCCATGAAGTAGAACCGGTCCTGCGACAGGCCTTCCGACACATCGGCGATGAATTCGATCGTGCCTGCCCCGCAATAGCCGATGGCCTGCGCGGCCTTGACGGCGGCAGCGCCCATGGCGGCGCGCATGTCCTCCGGCATGCCGGGGGCAGGGGCTTCTTCGATCACCTTCTGGTGGCGGCGCTGCAGCGAGCAGTCGCGCTCGAACAGATGCACCACATTGCCCAGGCTGTCGCCGAAGACCTGAATTTCGATGTGGCGGGGCTTGGTCAGATATTTCTCGATCAGCACCCGCGGATCGCCGAAGCTCGCCGCGCCCTCGCGCTGCGCGCCCTCCAGAGCCGCGCGGAAATCCTCGCGCCGGTCCACCCGGCGCATGCCCTTGCCACCGCCGCCTGCGCGCGCCTTGATCAGCACGGGATAGCCGATCCCGTCAGCGCGCTCCTGAAGGAAATCCGCGTCCTGATTGTCGCCGTGATAGCCAGGCACCACCGGCACCCCGGCCTTTTCCATCAGTGCCTTTGCGGCATCCTTCAGCCCCATGGCACGGATGGCGCTGGCGCTGGGGCCGATGAAGGCAATGCCGGCCGCTTCCAGCGCCTCGACGAAATCCGGGTTCTCCGACAGGAAACCATAGCCCGGATGCACCGCTTCTGCGCCCGACTGGCGGCAGATCTCGATGATGCGCTCCGCCTTGAGATAGCTTTCCGCCACCGGTGCCGGACCCAGCCGCCAGGCCTCGTCCGCCATGGCCACATGCTGCGCGCCCGCATCCGCATCCGAATAGACCGCGATAGTGCGGACACCAAGCCTGCGCGCCGTCTTGATCACCCGGCAGGCAATTTCGCCACGGTTGGCAATGAGGATTTTTCTGAACATCACTGTGCCTCCCCGGCGAGATCTTCAACGACACGGAACCGCTCGCAGACGAGTTCCATCTCTGGCGAAAAGCCGCCGTTGCGCTCGAAATAGGCCCCATGATCCCGCTGCCAGCCGGCCAGATCATCATTTTCCCCCTCGCTGAGGGCGAATTCGGCCTCAACATCGCAGAAGCGCCGGATCGTGACGGAGCTGGTTTCGATGACGATGGCAGGCGTGCCGTCCCAGTTGAGGACAATGTCGCGGCGTCCGGCCACCGGCAACGGCTCTCCGCCTTCCGTGAAGTCCCGCAATGCAGCGCAGGTGCCTGTCTTGCGGCCGCTGCGCACCAGGGCGATCAGCTCCGCCGACAGGCGCTCACTGTCGCCGAACTTGAATGTCACGGCGCCGGGATACTTGGCTTGCAGATCATCCAGTGTCTGGGTCATGGCATCACATCCGGAACAGGCCGAAGCGGGTGTCTTCGATCGGGGCGTTGAGGGCGGCGGAGAGGGAGAGGGCGAGGATCTCGCGGGTCTTGCGCGGATCGATGATGCCGTCGTCCCACAGCCGCGCCGAGGCATAGAGCGGGTGGCCCTGCGCCTCGAACTGGTCGATGACCGGCTGCTTGAAGGCCTTTTCCTCGTCTGCGGACCAGCTGCCGCCCTTGCGCTCGATGCCCTCGCGCCGGACGGTGGCCAGCACGCCGGCAGCCTGCTCACCGCCCATCACCGAAATGCGGGAGTTGGGCCAGGTCCACAGGAAGCGGGGCGAATAGGCGCGGCCGCACATGCCGTAATTGCCCGCCCCGAAGGAGCCGCCGACCAGCATGGTGATCTTCGGCACGGAGGTGGTGGCCACAGCCGTCACCAGCTTGGCGCCATCCTTGGCGATGCCGCCGCTTTCATACTTCCGGCCAACCATGAAGCCGGTGATGTTCTGCAGGAACACGAGCGGGATCTTGCGCTGGGAGCAAAGCTCGACGAAATGCGCGCCCTTGACCGCGCTTTCGGAGAAGAGCACGCCGTTGTTGGCAATGATGCCCACGGGCATGCCGTAGATATGGGCAAAGCCGCAGACCAGCGTCGTGCCGTAGCGGGCCTTGAATTCATCGAAGCGCGAGCCGTCGGTGATGCGGGCGATCACCTCGCGGATGTCATAGGGCGTCTTCAGATCCGCCGGAACCACGCCGAAGATTTCCTCCGGATCATAAAGCGGATCTTCCGGGCTCTGCAGGTCGAGGTGCACCCGTTTGGTGCGGTTGAGATTGGCCACCGCCCGGCGGGCCAGGGCCAGCGCATGGGCGTCGTCCCGGGCGAGGTGATCGGCCACACCGGAGAGGCGCGTGTGCACGTCGCCCCCGCCAAGGTCTTCCGCGCTCACCTCCTCACCCGTCGCCGCCTTCACCAGCGGGGGGCCTGCGAGGAAGATGGTGCCCTGATTGCGCACGATGATGGTTTCATCGCTCATGGCCGGGACATAGGCCCCGCCAGCGGTGCAGGAGCCCATCACCACGGCGATCTGGGCAATGCCGCGTGCGGACATGTTGGCCTGATTGAAGAAGATGCGGCCGAAATGGTCGCGGTCGGGGAACACTTCGTCCTGGTTCGGCAGGTTGGCGCCGCCCGAATCCACCAGATAGACGCACGGCAGGTTGTTCTCGGCGGCAATCTCCTGCGCCCGCAGGTGCTTCTTCACCGTCATGGGATAGTAGGTGCCGCCCTTCACCGTCGCGTCATTGGCGACGATCATCACTTCCCGGCCCTCGACACGGCCAATGCCGGCGATGACGCCCGCCGAAGGGGAGGCGTTGTCATAGAGCCCATGGGCGGCGAAAAGGCCGACTTCCAGAAAGGGCGAGCCGGGATCGAGCAGGCGCGAGACGCGCTCGCGCGGCAGGATCTTGCCACGTGAGGCATGGCGGGCGCGGGCTTCCGAGCCGCCGCCTTCAAAGGCCGCTTCCGCTGCCCGGCGCACCTCTTCAAGGGCCGCTTCATGCGCCTTGCGGTTCTTCTCGAAAACCTCGCCGCGTGTGGCCGCGTTCGATTTCAGGATGCCCATTGTCTCCCGGCTCCTCTCCCTCCGGTGACGCTTGCGGTCACCATGTCCAGATAGATGGTTTCGATGTCGGCCTTGGAGAGCCTGCCGCCCTCCCGGTACCAGGTGCCAAGGCCGGTCAGCATGGCGATGATGGCGCGGGTGGCCACCTGCGGCTCGCTGACGGCAAAGCTGCCCGCCTGCGCACCGCGCTTCAGAATGTCCGTCAGGATCGCCTCGTACCGCTGGCGCAGATGCTCGACGGCCTGAAAGTTATCCGGCTCCAGATTGCGGAGCTCCATGTAGGAGACAAACACCGCATCGGTGCGCGCCAGATGGTAGCGGATGTGAAAGCGGGTGAAGCGCTCCAGCGCCGCATCCGGACTTTCGCCGGGCTCTGCTGCGGCGCAATTTTCGTCCCAGGCTTCAAGCAGTGCCTGCATGTGGCTGACCATCAGGTCGCGCAGGATGTCCTGCTTGGTGGGGAAATGATTGTAGAGCGCACCGGGCTGGACGCCGACGGCAGCCGCGATCTGGCGCATGGAAACGGCGGCGTAGCCCTCGCGCGCAAACAGCCGCAGCGCAGCCTCGCGCACGCGCTCTGCCGTTTCCTCGCCCCTGGCTCCCACCGTGCGTGCCATGCCTGTTTCCTCCCTCCTTTAAAATAAATGAACGATCATTCATTTGCAAGTGCAGCTGATGGAGGGCACGACCATGGCGTCTGCAGGAAATGATGGGGGCGTGAAACTTGGTATAAGACAGGGTTCTCCGTAGTTTTCCGCAGGTGTTGCAATTTTTCTGCGTGCGCTTAATGCATTGAAATTCAATTAAAAATCCGGACACGCAACCGCGTGTATAATCTCAGGTTGCTGCGGGAGGACTTATTTTGGTCCGGTTGCCCTTGTCCGTTTTGCCGATTGCCGCTAGGCCGTGGCCGTTTTCACAAGCCATGCGTGCAGACTTGCCGCGATAACGGAGGCGAACCTTGAAGAAGATACTGACTGCGCTTGTTGTAGGCCTGACCCTTGCCGGCTGCGCATCTTCCGGCAATCAAAGTCTCAGGAACGAGACGGAGGCGAGCGTCTCCGCCAAGCTGACCGAAGGCAAGACGACGCGCAGCGAGGTGCAGCAGATGTTCGGCTCGCCCTATCAGACGAGCTTCACCTCCGAGGGCGAAGAGATCTGGACCTACCAGCTCGACAACCTGCAGGCTGATGCGGTGAACTTCATCCCCGTGGTCGGTGCGCTGGGTACGTCCCACTCGGGCAAGCGCAAGCAGCTTGTCGTCCTGTTCAACAGCAAGAACATCGTCCGCCGCTATTCGATGACCGATTCCGACGTCTCGGTGAAGACGGGCGTCTTCCGGTAAGACTATGCCCTGAACTCAAAAGTCACGGCAGGAGTGAACTGAACCCATGAATTTGGATGGTTCATAGACTGGGCCGATTTAAGGACTGGGTCCTGTACTGCAAAGGGCTCAGTCCTTCGAGTTTCGTCTTGCCATGGCCCGGCCATGGCATCCATTCCGTGACCGTGCAGCCGCTCTGAATGCTCGCGTCCTTTCACTGCTCCGGTGTCTGGAGATGCAAGGGTATGGATGCCATGGTCAAGTCATGGCATGATGGAAGAGGGCATGTGAAACCCAAAGGGCGTGCCCATCCGGCACGCCCTCAGACTGCTGACAAACCTTCGGCCTCTCCATCGTCATCCTCGGCCTTGTGCCGAGGATCTATACAAATCAATGTCTTGTAGATGGCTGGGACAAGCCCGGCCATGACGAAAGAGGAGAACACTTGCTTTGTCATCGACCTCAGGGCGCCCCCATCCGGCGCGCCCTTTGGCTTTTTATTCGACGAGCTGTTCAGCCATCACGCCGATGGTCTGGACATAGACCTCGGCCTTGTTCCATTCCCGCAGAACTTCGTGGTTCGGCGTGCCGGGAGCCCAGCTTTCACCGGCGCGCCAGCCCTTCTGCTTGAGATAGTTGGCGGTGGAGGCCAGCACGTCCGGGATGGAGCGGATCAGGTCGCGCTTGCCGTCCCGGTCATAGTCGACGGCGTAGTTGAGATAGGAGCTGGCGAGGAACTGGGTCTGGCCGAGTTCTCCCGCCCAGGCGCCGCGCATGTCCTCGCGCACCTTGTCGCCGTTTTCGATGATCTTGAGGGCCGAGACCAGCTCGCGGGTGAAGAATTCCGAACGGCGGCAGTCATAGGATAGGGTCGCCAGCGAGCGCACCACATCCATCTTGCCCGAGTTGGCACCATAGCCCGTTTCGAGGCCCCAGATGGCGATGATGATCTGCGGCGGCACGCCGAAGTCCTGCTGGATGCGCTCGAACAGCCCGGCATATTGGGCATGCAGCTGCCGGCCCCGGTTGATCAGCGCCTTGTTGACGCGGCGCTGGTAGAATTCCTCGAAGCTGAGCTTGAAGGACCGCTGCCCCCGGTCGAGTTTGATCACCTGCGGATCATAGGTCACGCCCTCAAGGGCGTTTGCCACCGTGTAGGCCTTCAGCCCATGACGGGCCGGGGCTTCCTGCTTGAAGGCTGCAATCCAGGCATTGAAACCGGAGGCATCATTGCCGCAGGCGGCCGCCCGGGCGGGCGTCGCCGTCAGGGCAGGGGCGAAGGATGCAGTCAGGGAAAGGGCAAGAGCGCAAAGCAGCTTGCGCATGGCGGGCACTCCCGGATGACCCGGCGGCACAGAAGCCGGGCATGTGTGATGGGTAAAACCGAAGGGTGGATGATTCGTGATGACTCCTGCCCTTCGAGTTAGCTGGCTTGCCTTCGTTTCCCCCGGTTCGTCAAGGGAAAGCGGGCGTTAAATGCCGTTTCAGCCGGCGGTCCCACGCGGTTGTGACCGGACGTGAACCTTCAGAGGCTTCAGGCGGCAGGATGTGATAGCGCAAGCCAATCGGCCGGAATGTGATGCAGACCACGGTTTTGGTCCGGCAACAGGCGCATGCCATCTCCATGGGGGCGGGCTGCAGGGCCGTGAAGGCGCTGGAGCGGCTTTGGATCAAGGAACAGACCCATGCGAGGCATTTCCTTCTGGTTCTTCATTTCCGCCATGTTCTATGGCGTGGGCAGCATCATCTTCGGCATTCAGATGTCCGCAGGTCAGGGGGCAGGCTTTGCCACCGCCAATGTGCAGCTGACCCTGCTCGGCTTTCTGACGATGACGCTCTTCGGGCTCTACTACAACGCCGTGCCGCAGGCGGCCCATTCCCGGCTGGCGCGGCTGCATTTTGTCGCAGCAACCATCGGCATGTGGCTGATGATCCCCGGCGTTGCGATTGCCATCGAGGATGGCAACCTCTTGCTGGCGATGACAGGCTCGGCCGTCATGGCCCTCTCCATGGTGCCTTTCGTCATGATCCTGCGCCGCCTGCGCCGGATTGCGGCTCATGCGGCCGGTTGAGGCGCCGCGCCGTCAGCCTCAAGCAAGGCAGAAATCTTAACTCAAGGCCGGGGTCCGGCTGTCCCCGGCCTTCCGCATCGGCGCTCCGGGGCAGAGAGTCAGGCAGGCAGAATGTCTCTTCCGCTGCCAATGATTTGACCTTGCAGCCTATTTGGGCTTTTCATCGCAGCGCAGGCTGTGTAGCCATGAAGGCCGTTGACCGTGGAGCGTGACAGATGTCCCTGGATGCCGAAGCCATAACCGACCGCCGGAGGCTCCGCCGCAAGCTCGTGTTCTGGCGCGTTGCAGCCTTTCTCATCCTGGCGGCCGCCCTCATCTCAGGCCTCATTGCTCTTGGCGGCGGTTTCAATGCGGAGCGCAGCAAGCCGCACATTGCGCGCATTCCCATCGAAGGCGTGATCATGGAGGACCGCGACCAGCTCAAGCTGATCCGGGAAATCGGCGAGAACAAGAGAGTCGCCGGTGTGATCATTTCCATCAATTCGCCCGGCGGCAGCACCACGGGCGGCGAGGCGCTTTATCAGGCGCTCCATGAGCTGTCCAAGAAGAAGCCGGTGGTCGCGGAAATCCGCACGGTTGGCGCCTCGGCCGGATACATGGTGGCTCTGGCCAGCGATCACATCGTCGCGCGGCACAATTCCATTACCGGTTCCATCGGCGTGCTGTTCCAGTTCGGCAATGCAGAGAAACTGCTGGATATGGTCGGGGTGAAGATGGATGCGGTGAAAAGCGCGCCGATGAAGGCCGAGCCCGATTTCTATTCCGATCCCTCGCCCGAAACCCGTGACATGCTGGCGCTTCTGGTGGGCGACAGCTACGACTGGTTCGTCAAGCTGGTGGCTGAGCGGCGCAAGCTGAGCCCGGAGGCGGCCCGTGCCGTGGCCGATGGCAGCATCGTCACCGGCTTCCGGGCGCAGGAGCGCAAGCTGGTAGATGCGATCGGCGGCGAGGCGGCAGCCATCGCCTGGCTGGAGAAGGAAAAGGGTGTCGCCAGGGATCTTCCGGTCGTCACCTGGAAGGTGCCCGATGAGCGCAGCCGCCTGCCGTTTGCGGCACGGATGTCGCAAGGTATCGGTGAAGGGGCCGCCAAGGCGCTGATTGAGGGCGTTTCAGAGGCTAAGGGATTGATTTCTCCAAGCCTTACGCTTGACGGGCTCGTGTCTGTTTGGCAGGCTCCCGGGGGTGTGCCGGGTGGTCAGGAACAAGGGAGCGGGGAATGATCAAGTCCGAGCTTGTGCAGCGCATCGCGGAACAGAACCCGCATCTCTATCAGCGCGACGTCGAGAACATCGTCAACGCGATCCTTGACGAGATCACCGAGGCGCTGATGCGCGGTGACCGTGTGGAATTGCGCGGCTTTGGCGCCTTTTCCGTCAAGAACCGCCCGGCCCGTGTCGGCCGCAATCCGCGCACGGGGCAGAAGGTCGAGGTGGACGAGAAATACGTTCCCTTCTTCAAGACCGGCAAGGAAATGCGTGAACGCCTGAATGATGGCGTCGATCACGGCGAAGATAGCGACGACGAAGACTGACCGCCGCGCAGCCAAGGCAGTTCCAGCAAAGGCGGAGACCGGTTTTGTGTCCGCACTTGCGTGAAGACAAAGACCCAAGAGCATTGCAGGCGGAGCCGTTTGCGCCGGACATGCTCTAGAAAAAGGCAGGGCCCGTGACCCGGTTTCTCAAGAACCTGATCCTTGTTGCCATCGCCCTTGTGGTGGTGCCGCTGTCTGTGGCCAACCGGCACGGGGTCGATCTTTCGCTGAACCCCTTTGATCCGCAGGATCCGCGCCTGACGCTGACCGGCGTGCCGCTGTTCTGGGTGATTTTTGCCGCCATTCTGGTGGGCATCGTCATCGGCGGGCTTGGGGCCTGGGCAAAGCAGGGCCGCTGGCGCCGCGAGGCGCGCGTCAAGCGCTCCGAGGCCGACAAGTGGCACAAGGAAGCCGACAAGCTGCGGGCCGAGGCCGAGCAGTCCTCGCCGTCCCGCGCCCTTCCCGGTCCGGGCAGCCGCGCTGCCTGAGACCGGCGCAAAAATCAGGATTTCGGTGCGGAATAGCCCGGCAGCGTCCAGCCCCTGAGAATGGCGCCGCCCCGGATGATGAAGGCTGCGAGCGCACCGATGATGGCCGCGGGCCAGAGCGAGAAGCCGACCAGCGTCAGCACCACGAAGACGGCCGCGCCGGTAAAGGCAGCGGTGACATAGATCTCCGGCTTGGCAATGGCGGTCGGGTCGCCGGCGACAACGTCACGCAGGATGCCGCCGAACGTGGCGGTGGAGGCCCCCAGCAGGATGGCGACGAGCGGCATGTGATCGACCGCCATGGATTTGGCCGCCCCCATCACGCAATAGGCGGCAAGGCCGATGGCATCGGCCCAGCGCAGCGGTTTGCCCCAGCTTTCGACGATATGCGCGCCGAACCACATCAGCACGCTGACGCCAAAGCAGACCAGCAGGTAGCCTTCCGATTTGGTCCAGAACACGGGCACGCCGAGGATCAGGTCACGCAAGGTGCCGCCGCCGACGCCGGTCATGGTGGCGAAAAACAGGAAGGCGATGAAGTCCATGCCCTTGCGCGAGGCGACGATGGCGCCGGTCACGGCAAAGACGGCAACGCCCACATAATCGAGCACCATCAGCACGTTGAGCAGCGTTTCGGGGGCCTTGTCGAACATCATGAGCCGGTCACCTTCTTCTTGCCGGGGCGAAAAGCCGCCTGCAATCGAAGCTTCTCTAGTCCAGATCGGTGCTTGCGTGCAATCGCGCTGCTACAGCTCGCTCATGGCTTCGGCGGCCTTTACGGCGGCGGAGGCGCGGTTTTCGACGCCGAGCTTCACGTAGATCTGCTCCAGATGCTTGTTCACCGTGCGCGGTGACAGGCCGAGAATTTCGCCGATGTCCTTGTTGGCCTTGCCACGGGCGATCCACAGCAGCACCTCCGCCTCGCGGGCGGTGAGGCCGAAGCGGGTGCGCAGGCCATCGGTCTGGCCTGCCTCGTCGCCGCCCGTCAGGCGGAAGAGATATTCATCCGGGCCGACGGCGCCCAGATAGGTGAAATCAAGCTTCTGCCCCGGCGCCCCCATGAAGGAGGTGGAGCGGCTGCCGCCCATCTGGCCTGCCATCTGACTGGGGCTGCCAAGCCAGGCGCCCAGATGCTGGCTGATGAGGGGGAGCACATCGCTGCCCACACGGCCGGCGAAATGGCTCAGCGCGGTGCGGGCCTGCGGGGTGGCCCATTTCACGCTGCCGGTTGAGGTGACCGCCATCAGGTGCCGCCCGGCGGCATCCAGCGCGATGCGGGCGCTTTGCACCTGCCGGGCATTGGCCAGATGCACGCGGATACGGGCCTGCAGCTCATCGAGATTGATTGGCTTTGTGAGAAAATCCACGCCGCCGCTTTCCAGTGCATGCACCACATGCTCGGTTTCGCTGAGGCCGGTCATGAAGATCACCGGCACATGCGCCAGCTCCGGCATGGCCTTCAGCTGCCGGCAGGTTTCGAAGCCGTCCGGTTGCGGCATCACCGCGTCCATCAGCACCATGTCGGGTGTGATGCGCCCGGCAATGGTGAGGGCTGCCGTGCCGGAGGTCGCAACCAGAACAGTCACGCCCGAGGCCTCCAGCGCCTTCGTCAGAAAGCCGAGGGTTTCGGGGGAATCATCCACCACAAGAACGATGTCGCGCTGGGCAGGGGCTTCAGTCATACGGCCTCACGCAGCTTGTTTCAGTCATGGGGCTGGACCTCTTCCAGAATTGTTCTGTAGCCGGCAAAATCGAACTGCTCCAGCCGCTCGCGCAGGGCGGCGACGAGGGGCGCATTGCCCGCCTCCCGGCCCAACTCGCTCAGTTTCGCCTCGATGCCATGCACATAGCCGATATCGCCAAGATCCATCAGGTCGCGCAAGTGGCCAGGGCCGGGACTGGTGTAAATTGCGGGCGCCGTCTCCCGCTGCGGGTCTGCCTGAGGCAGGATGATGGGCAGGGAAAGGGCGGCCTGCGGCTCCGGGGCAGGTGCGGCCGGTGCGCCATAACGCCAGACGAGGCCGGGCAGGCGGCCGAGACGGTCGAGAAGCTGGGCCATGTCCACGGGCTTGGCCAGTGTGTCGTCATGGGCAGGCTCGCCGGTGGGGCGCAGGGCCGTGTCGCCGATATTGGCCGAAAGCATGACGATGCGCCCCTTGTAGCCGCGATGGCGCAGGGCGGCTGCCACTTCCCAGCCGTTGAGGCCGGGCATGGAAATATCGGCCAGCACCAGATCCGGGGCCAGTTCCAGCGTGAGGTCTATGCCCTCCTGCCCGTTTTCCGCCGTCAGCACGATGAAGCCGAGTGGCGCCAGCATTTCGCGCATGAGGGCACGGTGGTCGCCATTGTCGTCGATGACGAGGATGGACCGGCGCGGCCCCTCATAGCCGCGCACCAGCCGGTCGGCGGCAAGCGCGGGCGCGGGGCCATTGAGGGCTGCCAGCATCAGCCGCACGGTGAAGGTGCTGCCCTTGCCCTGTTCACTCGTGACGTCAATGGAGCCGCCCAGCGTCTGTGCCAGAAGCTTGGTGATGGTCAGCCCGAGGCCGAGCCCCGGCGTGCGGTGTACGGCTTCACTGCTGCCGCGGCCAAAGGGCTCGAAGATGCGCTCCAGATCTTCCGGCGCAATGCCGCGGCCCGTATCGGTGATGCGGAAGGTGGCGACCTGCGAGCGGTAGGCAACGTCCAGCCGGATCTGGCCCTTGTCCGTGAACTTGATGGCATTGGACAGGAGATTGACGAGGATCTGGCGCAGGCGCTTTTCGTCGGTGCGGACCAGCGCGGGCAGGTTCGGCGCGCGGGAGAACTCGAAGCCGAGCCCGGCGGCTTGCGCCTGCAGCCGCACCATGGCGACAATCTGGTCCAGAAACTCGTGGATGTTGACCGTATCCGTGCTGACCTGCAGGCGCCCGGCTTCGATGCGGGAAATGTCAAGCAGGCCGTCGATGAGGCCGGACAGATGCTCGGCGCTGCGGCGGATGACCTGAATGCTGGCCTTGCGTTCGCGCGGGATGGCCTCGTCCCGCTCCAGCACCTGCGCATAGCCGAGCACCGCATTGAGCGGGGTGCGCAATTCGTGGCTGAGGCCGATGACATAGCGGCTCTTGGCGTGGTTCGCCGCTTCCGCCGCCTCCTTGGCGCGCTGCAGGGCGGCGTCCGTCTTGCGGTGCGCCTCGATTTCCTGCAGCAGCAGGGTGTTCTGGCGGGCGGATTCTTCTTCCGCCACCCGGCGTGTGTCATGGGCGAGCACCAGAAACCAGACGCCGATGCCGGCGGCAATGGCGAAGACCACGAAGATCAGCGCGATGATCTGCCCCGGCGCCAGGTTTTCCTGCGGGCTGTGCACCATGGACTGATTGTAGATGATGGTGAGGATGAGGCCGATGCCGGCGATGACCAGCACCGATGTGGTGAGATAGCGGCCAAGGCGGGTGCCGAGCTTTTCCATCACCCAGGCGGGCAGGGCGGCTGCTGCGACCGTTTTCGTCTGATAGGCCAGCCGCGCCTTCGGCTTGCAGCTGTCGCCGCAGCGGGCATCCAGCGTGCAGCAGAGCGAGCAGATCGGCACCTGATAGGCCGGGCAATAGGCCATGTCCTCCGGCTCGAACGGGTTCTCGCAGACCGAGCAGGTGATGGCGGTGCGGGACTGCCAGTGGCGGCGCGGCTTGCGGGCCAGATAATATTTGCCCTTCGTGCCCCAGGCGATGAGCGGGGCGAAGACGAAAGGCAGGACAAAGGCGATGAAGGTGGCCAGCGCCGCCGCCGTGACGCCGAAAATGCCGTAATGGGCGAGAAGCGCAATCAGCGCCGCCCCGCCCATGGCCCCTGTGCCGACCGGATTGATGTCATAGAGATGGGCACGCTTGAACTCGATGCCCGGCGGGGCAAGGCCCAGCGGCTTGTTGATGAAGAGATCGGCGGAAATCGCCGACAGCCAGGCCATGGCGATGATGGAGAAGACGCCCAGCGTCTCCTCCAGCAGGGCATAGATGCCCAGTTCCATCAGCAGGAGCGCAATGCCGACATTGAACACCAGCCAGACCACCCGGCCCGGATGGCTGTGGGTCAGGCGGGAGAAGAAATTCGACCAGGCCAGCGACCCGGCATAGGCATTCATCACGTTGATCTTGAGCTGCGCCACCACCACGAAGGCGGCCATCAGCAGAATGGCGGCCTGTTCGGACGGCAGCATGTAGCCGAAGGCGACCGCATACATGCGTGACGGCTGGTCCGCCTCGCTTGCCGGAATGCCGGAGGAGAGCACCAGAACGGCAAGGAAGGAGCCGGCCAGCAGCTTCGGCAGGCCGATGACCACCCAGCCGGGGCCGGCCAGAAACAGGGCAAAGCGGCGCAGCGGCGACAGGTTTTCCTTCGCCGGCAGAAAGCGCAGGAAGTCCACCTGCTCGCCGATCTGCGCCATCAGCGCCAGCACCACGGCAGCGGCGGCCCCGAATTGCAAGAGGTCCACCGGATTGGAATAGGCTTCCCGGGGCGCGCCGGAGGCCGGGTCAATGCCGGCAAAGCCGAGCCAGACGCCCACCGCCTGCCAGTCCGTCAGCGCAATGAAAATGAAGGGCAGGATGTTGAGAACGATCCAGAAGGGCTGGGTCAGAAGCTGGAAGCGGCTGATCAGGGTGATGCCATGGGTGACCAGCGGGATCACCGCCACGGCGCTGAGGATGTAGCCGATCCACAGGGGTATACCGAAGGCATATTCGAGGGCGCTCGACATGATCGAGGCCTCAATGGCGAAGAGGATGAAGGTGAAGCTGGCGTAGATCAGCGATGTCAGGGTGGAGCCGATGTAACCGAAACCGGCGCCGCGCGTCAGCAGGTCGATGTCCACTCCGTGGCGCGTGGCATAGCGGGCGATGGGCAGGCCGACGAAAAGCAGCACGGCACAGCCTGCCAGAATGGCGGCAAAGGCATTGGCGGTGCCGTAGGACAGGGTGATGGCCCCGCCAATTGCCTCCAGCGCCAGAAAGGAAATCGCACCGCTGGCCGTGTGCGAGATGGCGCGGCTGGAAAAGCGCCGGGCGCTCTTGGCCGTGAAGCGCAGCGCATAGTCTTCCAGGGTCTGGTTGTTGACCCATTGATTGTAATGCCGGCGCACCGGCAGGATGCGCTGACGCGCTGTCATCTCTGCCCGTTTCTGGCCAGTCTGTGCCCGCTATCTGCCCAAGAAATAAGCATCCGCCCTCCGCGGCTGCACCGGTCAGTTAGGTGCAGCCCCCTGTCACTCAATACTTGATATCAGGAAAGCAGGAATCATGCCGTTCCTGAGTTCTGCCCAAGATGCGGCCACTGGATGGAAATGTTCAGGGCGGGGACGGCTTTCTGGCCGTCCCCGCCCTGGTTTTGTGCCGGATGTCAGCGTGTCAGTTGACGAGGCGGATGGCGACGCCCGTGCCGCTGTAAACCGCTTCAGCCTGCTTGCCGTTCAGCGTGACGGAGGCAAACTTGCCATCAATTTTTGCAGCGGTCAGGACCGGCAGGCCTTCACTGGACTTGGCCGCAGCCTCATCATCGGCCGTGACGGTCAGTTCGGCGCCGTCCACAGCGAGCGCACCGCCGATGGAGACGCTTGCCTTCCGGCCCGCGGTCGACGTCACGATCAGGCCGGACGCACCGGTGAAACTGATGTTGCCTTTCAGCTCAAGTGCGGTGTTCTCCACCACAAGCTTGCCGCCAGCGGCAAAGACGTCCCCTGCGCCCAGCGCTGTTTCGCTGCGGGCAATCAGGTTGCCGGCCTCAATGAGGGTGCCGCCCGTGTAGCCATTCTCGCCGGCAAGAGCCAGGCTGCCGCTGCCGCGCTTGGTCAGCATGCCTGCGCCGGAGATGCTGTTGGACCAGACGTCAAAGGCGTTGAAGCCGCCGAGGCTGGCGTCCATGGTGACGGTAACATCGCCATCGAAGGCTCCATAGCCATCGGCAGCCTTGAAATAGTTCAGGCGGCCAAAGCCTTCCGGATCATCCATCACCGGGTTACCGGAGGCGAAGGCGGTCGTTTTCAGCACCACCCGGCGCTGTTCGGCTGTGAGGTATGGCTGACGGGTTTCCAGCAGGACTTCAGCGCCTGCCGGCACGTTTGCAGGCAGGTCTGTGGCTCCGGCCGCCGGAAGGCCGTAGTCCATCCGGAAGGCGACGAAGGCGGCATTTGCACTATGATCGGCGAAACGGTCGCGCACGGAAGGATGCGAGTGAGCCACACGCATCAACTCCGCCTGTGTTTCCGAGCCGGTCTTTTTCATCAACCAGGATTGGGTCTGGGAGAAGGCGTCGGCCTTCAGGCCGGTATTGTCAGGCTTGTTGAGGTTGTAGATCACAACGGCCGTGCCGAGAATCCGCCCGCCGATCACATCGAACGGCGAATGCATGCCGGCCACAATGCGGCTGTCGCCGAGTTCGGTTGCTCTGGTGAGCATTTCCTGGAAACGCTCGGGCACGAGATAGGCCATCACCAGACCATCGCGCCAGGCTTCGGCGGTGTGGCCGCTTGGGAAGCCGCCGTCATTTTGCGGCTTGGAACTGCGGGCCGGCAGCAGGGACGGCAGAACGCTCACGTCCTGGCTCCAGCGCCAGGGGCGGGCGTATTTGTAGAAGCGCTTTGACGGCTCGGTCGAGCCATCCTTGCTGGCGGCCTCGATCAGGTCAACGGCAAGGCCGAGATCGGCGTTGGGGGCGATCTTCTTTTCCGCATCGCCGGTGCTGCCGATGCCCCGGTTGTTGCCTTCGTCTTCGTATTTGACGAGAGAGGCGTCGGCTGGAACATCTGTAATGGTGGTGTGCTGCTTCGTGCCTTCGCGCCATGCATCCGCGAGCGGCCCGAGACCGTCGACAAGACTGGCGTTCTTGCCGCGGCGGTCATCGAGATAGGCCTGAACGGCCTGCACGGGAGTGCGGCTGCGTGTGAGGGCCTCTACATAGGCGATGTTGGCAGCATGCAGGTCCAGGTTCACGGGGCTGCCATCGGTCACACTGCCGGGAATGCCATCCCAGGTGGATTTGGCCACGGCAGGACAATTGCCCTCGGCTTCGGCTTCAACATCTGCATCGACCAGAAGCGACGACGGTGTCCAGACCTTCAGGAATCCGGCCAGCACGCGCACGCCGGCATTGCCTTCCAGCGTGGACATGCACGCCTTCCCGCGTTGGTTGGTTGCACCTGCGTCGATATATGCCGTCAAGCCGGAAACTGGCTGTGCGGTGTCCTCACGGCCAAGGCCTGCGGGTGGTTGCGGCAGGTCGATGGCAAGCGCGGCCGTTGCAGCCGGGATCATGAGACCGAGAACGAGTGCGCTGACTGAAGCGAGATAGGGCAGGGGTTTCATCGGTTGATTCCTGGGAGGGGGGGAGGATGAATGGCCCTGCCTTATTGTTGTTTCGTGAAGCTTTTTTGTCTTTTTTGTATCGTTTGACGCTCTGTCTGACACGGCTTTGAAGGCATTACGTCAATCGACGTATATGGCAGTGCAGCAATCCCGGACCACACTGATCAATGACGGCAGTAACAACTGTCCGCATCTGGGGCGCTGCCCTCGGCCCGGCTCACTGCAGCCGTTGCACGAAGGCGCAGGGGCTCCCTCAGTGAGGGGATAGACTGACATGATGACCAAGATGACTTCCCGCATGGCAGGGTTCGTGGTGGCGGGCCTGATGACATCGACCATGATCGGCGGCGCGCTGGCCGAGGAGACGATCAAGATCGGCATCCTGCATTCGCTGTCGGGCACGATGGCGATTTCTGAAACGACGCTGAAGGACACCATGCTGTTCCTCATCGAGGAGCAGAACAAGAAGGGCGGCGTGCTGGGCAAGAAGCTGGAAGCCGTCGTCGTTGATCCTGCATCCGACTGGCCGCTTTTTGCCGAAAAGGCCCGCGAGCTTGTCGCGGTCAACAAGGTTTCGGCCGTCTTCGGCTGCTGGACCTCCGTGTCGCGCAAGTCCGTGCTGCCGGTGTTCGAGGAGCTGAACTCGATCCTGTTCTACCCCGTCCAGTACGAGGGTGAGGAAAGCCAGCGCAACGTGTTCTACACCGGGGCTGCCCCCAACCAGCAGGCCATTCCGGCGGTTGACTACCTCATGAACGAGGAAGGCGTGGAGCGCTGGGTGCTGGCGGGCACCGACTATGTCTATCCGCGCACGACGAACAAGATCCTTGAAGCCTATCTGAAGTCCAAGGGCGTCAAGGAAGAGGACATCATGATCAACTACACGCCGTTCGGTCATTCCGACTGGCAGACGATCGTGTCCGACATCAAGGCCTTCGGCTCCACCGGCAAGAAGACCGCCGTGGTCTCCACCATCAACGGCGATGCCAACGTGCCCTTCTACAAGGAACTCGGCAACGCCGGCATCAAGGCCGAAGACATTCCGGTCGTCGCCTTCTCCGTGGGTGAGGAAGAGCTTGCCGGTCTCGACACCGCCCCGCTTGTCGGCCATCTGGCTGCCTGGAACTATTTCCAGTCCGTCGATACCCCGGCCAATGCCGAGTTCATCGAAAGCTGGCGCGCCTTCATCGGCAACGACAAGCGCGTGACCAACGATCCGATGGAAGCCCATTACATCGGCTTCAACATGTGGGTGAAGGCCGTCGAGAAGGCCGGCACCACCGACACGGATGCAGTCATCGACGCGCTGATCGGCGTCTCCGTGCCGAACCTCTCCGGCGGCTACTCGGCCATGATGCCGAACCACCACATCACCAAGCCGGTGCTCATCGGCGAAATCCAGGCCGATGGCCAGTTCGAGACCGTCTGGGAAACCCCCGGTCTCGTGGTGGGTGACGAGTGGTCCGATTATCTGGAAGGCTCCATGGACCTGATCGCCGACTGGCGCGCCCCGCTCTCCTGCGGAAACTTCAACGTGAAGACCGGCAAGTGCGGCGGCTCCGGCAGCTGATGTGAGACGGCTTCCAGTGAGGGGCGGTGCCGCCCCTCACCCCTCCCTGCGAGGGGCAGCATTTCCAACGGAACGCCAGTCAGGTTCCAACTCCTCTCCCCCCTTGAGGGGGAGATGCCCCCGGCAGGGGGCAGAGGGGGGTAACGGACTGTCCTCTCGTGAGAGAAGTTCTGCCGTGCTGAAGCGCTGCTACCCCCCTCTGTCTGCTCACGCAGACATCTCCCCCTCAAGGGGGGAGAGGGGCGCTGCGGCAAAAGGCGAGGGTTGAAACGCCCCGGAAGCCACTTCTCACGCAGCACGGTCCGCATGTTTCGCAAAACGCCAACGCTCCCTCTTCCTTGTGGGGTGGGGTCGCGGCGGGGGCTACAGCCTCCCGCTGCCATGATTTTTTCCAGCCAGGTGACGCCCATGTCTCTGAAACGCCTCATGATCTGTCTGCTGATGCTGGTGATGTCCGTTGCCGTGCAGCAGCATGCCCTTGCGCAGGACACGGATGCGCTGCGCCCCTTGGTGAACAAGCTGGGTGAGGGCGGGTTCAAGGAAACCGAGGCGCAGGTGGGGGCGCTGGCGGCAACCGGGGATCCCGCCGTGGCTCCGGCGCTGGAGGCTTTGTCGTCCGGCGATCTCTACGTGCGCAAGAGCGACGCCATGGCCGTCATCGGGGTGAAGGCGGGCTCCGGCCTTGCGCTGACCGATCCGCTGACCGGTGAGGCGCTGGGCACCGTTTCCACGGGCGAAGTGATCAAGATCAAGGTCAACAACGGGTTGCGCCGGTCGATCCGTGCGGCCGTCGGCAGCCTGACGCTGGGCTCGTCCGATGCCGCCGTGCGTCTGGCTGCGGCCAATTCCATGTTCCGCTCCCGCGATGTGGAAACGCTGCCTCAACTGGAGGACGCGATTGCCAGGGAGACGGATGCGGGGGTGAAGACTGCGATGGAGCGCGCCCGGGCGGCCACTGTGCTGGCCGGAGATGCACCGGAGGCAGACAAGCTGGCGGCGGTGGATCTGATCGCCTCGGCGGGTGGGCGTGATGCCCTGTCCGTGCTGACGTCGATCGCCAGCGATGCCAAGGCGCCTCAGGCCCTGCGCGATGCGGCGCAGACCGGCCTCACCCGCATCGAAAAATCCCTGGTCCTCTGGGATGGCGCGCAGAACATCTGGTACGGCCTGTCGCTGGGCTCGGTGCTGCTGCTGGCCGCCATCGGCCTTGCCATCACCTTCGGCGTGATGGGCGTCATCAACATGGCCCATGGCGAAATGGTGATGATCGGCGCCTATGTCACCTTCATGGTGCAGGAGGTGATCCGCACCAGTTTCCCCGGCCTGTTCGGCGCGTCGCTCTTCATCGCGCTGCCGCTTGCCTTTCTGGTGACGGGGCTGATCGGCATGGCGATCGAGCGCGGCATCATCCGTTTCCTTTACGGGCGGCCGCTGGAAACGCTGCTGGCCACCTGGGGCCTGTCGCTGATGCTGCAGCAGGCGGTGCGCTCGATCTTCGGGCCGACCAACCGGGAAGTGGGCAATCCGGACTGGATGTCCGGCGCCTTCCAGCTGGGTGAGATGACCATCACCTATAACCGGCTCTGGATCGTCGTCTTCGCCATGCTGGTCTTTGCCGGGCTGATGCTGGTGCTGAAGAAAACGCCCTTCGGCCTCTATACCCGCGCTGTCACGCAGAACCGCCGCATGGCCGCCTCCATGGGCATCCGCACGCCCTGGATCGACGCGCTCACTTTCGGCCTTGGCTCCGGCATTGCCGGGATCGCCGGTGTCGCCCTGTCGCAGATCGACAATGTGTCGCCCAACCTCGGGCAGGGCTACATCATCGACAGCTTCATGGTCGTCGTCTTCGGCGGGGTGGGCAACCTGTGGGGCACGCTGGTGGGCGCGCTGACGCTGGGCGTTGTCAACAAGTTCCTGGAGCCCTATGCCGGGGCGGTGCTCGGCAAGATCCTCGTGCTCGTCTTCATCATCCTCTTCATCCAGAAGCGTCCACGGGGGCTGTTCGCCCTCAAGGGCCGGGCAGTTGACGCATGATCACCCATTTCCTTCTCCGCGCCTTCGACCGGCAGGCCACGCTTTTCCTCCTCATCGCAGGCGGCATCATCCTGGCGGTGCCCGCGCTCAACCTGCTGCTGCCGCCGGATCATCCGCTGCATGTGCCCACCTATGCGGTGAGCCTGATGGGCAAGTATCTGACCTATGCGCTGCTGGCGCTGTCGGTGGATCTGGTCTGGGGCTATTGCGGCATTCTCTCGCTGGGGCACGGGGCTTTCTTCGCCCTTGGCGGCTATGCCATGGGCATGTATCTGATGCGCCAGATCGGTCCGCGCGGGGTCTATGGCGATCCGGTGCTGCCGGACTTCATGGTGTTCCTCAACTGGAAGGAACTGCCCTGGTACTGGTACGGCTTCGACAGCTTTCCCTTTGCCATGCTGATGGTGCTCCTGGTGCCGGGCGTGCTCGCCTTTGTCTTCGGCTGGTTCGCCTTCCGCTCGCGGGTGTCGGGGGTCTATCTGTCGATCATCACGCAGGCGCTGACCTATGCGCTGCTGCTCGCCTTCTTCCGCAATGACATGGGCTTTGGCGGCAACAACGGCCTGACCGACTTCAAGGATATCCTCGGCTTCTCGGTTCAGGCCGATGCCACCCGCGCGGGGCTGTTCCTCGCCTCCGGTATTGCGCTGCTCGTCTCTTTCCTGCTGGCCCGCTCCATCACCCGCTCCAAGCTCGGCAAGGTGCTGGTGGCCGTGCGCGATGCGGAAAGCCGCACCCGTTTTCTCGGTTACAAGGTGGAGCGTTACAAGCTGTTCGTCTGGACCGTTTCAGCCATGATGGCGGGCCTTGCCGGTGCGCTCTACGTGCCACAGGTCGGCATCATCAATCCGGGTGAATTTGCACCGGCCAATTCCATCGAGGTGGTGATCTGGGTGGCGGTCGGCGGGCGCGGCACGCTCTATGGCCCCATTATCGGAGCGGTGCTGGTCAACTACGGCAAGACCTGGTTCACCGCCGTTCTGCCGGAAATCTGGCTCTTTGCGCTGGGTGCGCTGTTCGTGGTGGTGACGCTGTTCCTGCCCAAGGGCATCACCGGCCTTGCCGCGCAGATCCGGGAGAAGGTCCGGACGAAGACCGCGGGCCGCAGCAAGCCGCAGGACACGTCTTCATTGGGCCCCCAATCCGGTCCCCAATCTTCTGGCGCCAAAGCGCCGCAACCGGCGGAGTGAAGCCATGACCCTTCAGTCGAGCCTTCTCTATCTGGATGGCGTCAGCGTCTCCTTCGATGGCTTCCGCGCCCTCAACTCCCTGTCCTTCGTCATCGCACCGGGCGAGATGCGCGCCATCATCGGCCCCAATGGTGCGGGCAAGACCACGATGATGGACGTGATCACCGGCAAGACCCGGCCCGATACGGGCGAGGTGTTCTTCGGCGGCGAGACCGACCTCACCCAGCTGGACGAGGCCGATATCGCCGAGCTTGGCATCGGCCGGAAGTTCCAGAAGCCGACGGTTTTCGAGAGCCATACGGTCCAGGACAACCTGGAACTGGCGCTGAAAGCCCCGCGCGGGCCGTTCTCGACGCTGTTTCATGTGCTGTCGCGCAAGGAAAAGGCGCGGATCGAGGAGCTGCTGGAGCTGATCCGGCTGGCCGGGCGGCGCAACGAGCTGGCGGCCAATCTCAGCCATGGCCAGAAGCAGTGGCTGGAAATCGGCATGCTGCTGGCACAGGAGCCGCAGCTTCTCCTGGTCGATGAGCCCGCCGCCGGCATGACCGATGCCGAAACGGCGGAAACGGCGGAGCTGCTGAAGGACATCAACAAGACCCGTTCCGTGGTGGTGGTGGAGCACGACATGAGCTTCATCCGTGCGCTGGGCGTCAAGGTCACGGTGCTGCACGAAGGCTCCGTTCTGGCCGAAGGCTCGATCGACCACGTGTCCTCGAATGAGCGGGTGGTGGAGGTTTATCTGGGGCGGTGAGGGGGGCGTGTTTCCTCCGGCCTGACCAAGGCTCCCGTTCCTCTCCCCCCTTGAGGGGGAGATGCCCCCGGCAGGGGGCAGAGGGGGGTAACGGACTGTCCGTTTATGAGAGAGATCCTGCTGTATTGAAGCGCTGCACCCCCCTCTGTCAGCTTGCGCTGACATCTCCCCCTCAAGGGGGGAGAGGGGCACTGCGGCAAAAGGAAAGTGCGTTCCTTCTCCTCGCGAGGGCAGAGGGGCTTGAGCCCGATGAAAGTCCGGCACCTTGTGCCGGGTGAAATGGAGCAGATCATGCTGAGCGTTGAAAAGATCGATCTTCACTACGGCGCGGCTCAGGCGCTCAAGGGCGTGTCCATTGAGGCGGAGGCGGGCAAGGTGACGTGCCTGATGGGCCGCAACGGTGTGGGCAAGACCTCGACCTTGCGTGCCATCGCGGGCCAGCAGCCGGTCAGCGGTGGGCGCATCCTGTGGCAGGGACAGGATATCTCGCGCCTTGCGCCCCATGCCCGGGCCCGGCTTGGCATTGCCGTCGTGCCCCAGGGCCGCGAGATCTTTCCGCTCCTGAGCGTGAAGGAAAATCTGGAGACCGGCTATGCCCCGCTCGCCCGCCGCGACCGGACCATTCCGGACACGATCTTCGAGTTGTTCCCGGTGCTGAAGGACATGCTGTCACGCCGGGGCGGTGATCTGTCCGGCGGCCAGCAGCAGCAGCTGGCCATTGCCCGCGCCCTCGTCATGCGACCAAAGCTTCTGGTGCTGGACGAGCCGACGGAAGGCATCCAGCCGTCCATCATCAAGGACATTGGCCGGGCCATCGAGTGGCTGCGCGATCAGGGCACCATGGCGATCATTCTGGTGGAGCAGTATTTCGAATTCGCCCGCGATCTCGCCGACCGTTTTGCCGTGATGGACCGGGGCGAGGTGGTGATGGCGGGGCTCCGGACGGAGCTGGATGAGACGGAAGTCCGCCGCCATCTGACGGTCTGAGCCCGGGTGCCCGGGAGCCGGGGACGGCTTGCGGACGCTCGAATGCGCAAGAGGCCGCATAAGAATTACGCAGTTCTGCGTTTCAAGGTCACGCTGTTGACACGCTTTGTCCTAAACTCGGTCCGATTCGGTATTCGGGGAGACTGGGATGAAGCGGCTTGTGATCGGGGCGGGCATTGTGGCTGTGCTCGTGGCCTCTGCTGTGGTCATCGTGCCCATGGTGCTGCCGAAGGACGCCATCAAGGCGCGCGTCGTGCAGGAAGTGGAAGCGGCCACCGGCTGGCGGCTGCGGATCGACGGGCCCGTCGCCATCTCTCTTCTCCCCCAGTTTCAGCTCAGCGCCACGGATGTGGGCCTGTCGGGCGAGGCCGGGGCGCGGGGTGTCGAGTTTGCACGCGCCGGCACCATTTCTTTTGAGCTTGCCTGGGGTGCCCTTTTCGGTGGGGCCATTCAGGTGACGGGGATCGGCCTCGACAAGCCGGAGTTCGATCTGCTCATCGACGCGGAAGGCCGCACCTCCTGGGCGCCGCGCAAGCCGATGAAGCGGATTGAGGGCGTTTTCACCCAGTTTGACGGTAAGGGCAGCCCGCAGCCCGCATCTGCCGGATCACCGGCGCCGGCGCTCCCGGCCGAGGCACCGCAGGAAGCGCGTGATCTGACCGCCCTGACGCGGATCGGCTTTGATGATGTGCAGATTCGCGGCGGCCGCATCGCCTTTGCGGATGCGCGCAGCGGTTCCCGGCAGGAGCTGAGCGATATCAACGGCCGCTTCACCGTCCCTGCTCTGGACCGCACGGCCGATCTTGACGCTAGTGCCGTGTGGAATGGCCAGTCCGTCGTGCTGGATGTGGAGGTGACGAGCCTTCTGAAGCTTGCCGCCGGAGAGACGGCAGCCATTGATCTGATGGTTAAGGCGGGCGGGGTGACCGTCAATGTGGAAGGCGGGCTTGGCCTGTCGCCGCTGGCTGTGGATCTGGCCGTGGATGGCAAGGCCGCTTCTCTGGCTGCCATCATGGCGCTTGCCGGAGCTGACGGCGCGCAGGACAGCGGTGAAGTGTCCCTCGCGGGCCGTGTTGCCGGCGATACGCGCCAGATTGTCCTGCAGGATGGAACAGCGGCCCTTGGCGCGCTCAAGCTGGCGCTGTCTCTCGATGCGGACCTCACTGGCAAGGCGCCGCGGGTTGAAGGCCGTGTCCAGTCGTCGGGTGGCAGCTTGCAGGATGCGCTGAGGCTGGCAAACCTGTCCTTCCCGGCCACGGGTGAGTTCGGTACGGATCTGCGCTTTGCGGCCGCAGGAGCGGATACGCCTTCGCTGCTGGGCTCGCTGGAGCTCTCCGGCCTTGTCTCGGTCTCGGGCGGCACGGTGACAGGCCTTGATCTGGCCGCTGCCACCGGCGGCGATGAAAGCGCTAACCAGATCAGCGGCATCAATGCCAAGATGAGTTTCGACGGGCTGGACAAGCCGGTCACCGTCTCCGGCGGGCTGAGCTGGCGCGGCGAAGCCTTCGCCCTGAAGGGAACCGCCACTCCGGCCATTCTTCTGGCCGGTCTTCCAGCACCCGTCGATATCCGCCTTGAAGGTGCCAAGGGGGCCGCCGGGTTTGAAGGTTCTGCCTCCTTGTCCGGCGGGGTGGATGGCTCGGTCTTCGTGGAGACGAAGAGCCTGCGCAATCTGCTGTCCTGGCTGGGCCGCCCGCTTGCGCCTGGCGCCGGTCTTGGCCCGTTCCGGGTGGCGGGTGTGTTTGCCGCCGGGGACAATGCGGTCTCCTTCCGCAACACGGCCTTCACGCTGGATGGCATCAGCGGCAGCGGCGAGGGCCGGCTGGCTTTCGGACGGGTGCCGAAGCTGACGGCTTCGCTCGTGCTCGAAAGCCTGCCGCTTGATCCCTATCTGGGTACCGGCCCGGCGCAGGCGCCTTCCGGTGCCAAGCCCGCCGCAGGTGCTGCGGCCCCCTCCGGCGGCGCCAGAGCTGCGAAGGGCTGGAGCAATGCCCCGGTCGATTTCGGCGGCCTTGCGGCTTTTGATGCGGACCTGACCCTCACGGCCAAGTCTATCAACTGGGACAGGATCAAGCTTGGCAACAGCGCGCTCAAGGTGGCGATTGCCGATGGGGTTCTGACCGCAGATCTGCAGCAGGTCTCGCTGTATGGCGGCGAGGGCAAGGGCACGCTGACGGTGGAAGGCGGCAACCGCCAGCCGCAGATCCGCTCGGCCTTCACCCTGTCCAAAGTCGGAGCCCGGGATCTCTTGCGCGATGCCACGGGCATTTCCTGGCTCGATGGTGTGGGCTCGCTCTCCTATGACGTCAATACGCGTGGCAGCAGTGAAGCGGAGCTGATCGGCAATCTCGGTGGTGAAGCGAAGCTTGAGGTCCTCAACGGCGCCATTCTCGGGGTCAACCTGCCGGATATGGTGCGCAATGTTGCGGCCCGCACACTGCTGGGCTGGCAGCAGTCCAGCGAGGCGCGGACGGATTTCACCACCTTGAGTGCATCCTTCCAGATCAGCAATGGTGTTGCCCTCAACCAGGATCTGGCGCTGGCCGGTCCGCTGATCCGCATGACGGGCAGCGGCACCACCGACATGCCGGGCCGGACGCTGGACTGGCGGGTGGAGCCGCAGATCGTACCCAGCCTGCAGGGCATTGCTCCGACGCCGCGGGCCAAGGGCGAATCCAAGACGATGGCGGCCCTCGGCGTGCCGGTCGTCATCCGGGGCTCCTGGGACCGGCCGCAGATCTATCCCGATATTCAGGGCATTCTGGAAAACCCGCAGGCAGCTTATGAACAGCTGCAGCAGGTGGGCGGCGAGCTGGTGCAACTTCTCAAGGTCAAGCCGGATGAGGCGCTCGGGACCGTGGCCAATGACCTGATCAGCCAGACCACCGGTGGCAAGGTGCAGATCGATGTGCAGAAGGTTCTGAGCGGCGAGGTCAGCGACCAAAGCGTGCTGAAGGCGCTGGAGCAGGGCTTTGGCCTGCCGTCCGGCTTCCTCGGTTCTTCAGGCCCCGGCGTGCCGGAGGGACGGGAGGTTCTGCCCGAGGAGCCGGGTTCGGAATCCCAGCCCCAGCCTTGAGGTGAAACCGGCGTCAGCTTGCAGCGTCAGGCAGGCCAAGGGCCTTGCGCATGCAGGCAAGGCTGTCATCCAGCTTGCCGGAATTGTCGATGCGGATGACGCCGGGCACGTCGGGCATATCGATATCGGCCCGGCTGAGGCGGCGGCTGATTTCTTCCCGGCTTTCGCGTCCGCGCGCTGCCAGCCGTCCGGCCAGCACATCAATGGGGGCGGTCACCAGCAGGATGATCAGGGAGGCATATTTCTGCCGGGCCTGATTGAGGATCTGGCGTGAGCCATTGGCGATCACCGTGTGACCGGCGCGGATGCCGTCATCGATGCTCTCCGGCAGGATGTAGCCAAGGCCGTGCGCCTCCCAGGCAAGGGCCACGCGGCCCTCGCGGCAAAGCCCGTCGAATTCGGCCCGGCCGATGGCATCATGGTCCTCCGTCGCCCCGTCCGTTGTCCGGGTGATGAGGCGGCGAGCGAAGATATAGGCCGGATCGCCCGCAAGGCTGTCACGCAGGGCATTCATCAGCGTGTCCTTGCCCGCCCCGCTGGGGCCAACCACCAGCACCAGCCTGCCCGGCCCGAGCAGGGCCGTGCCGCCGCTTGTCTGGCGTTCCTCTATCCCGCCGTTCATTGCACTCTCCGTGACAAGCCGTTTCAAACGGCTGTTTCTGTGGGCAGTGTTCATTGCGGACTGTCTGTCAGGCTCAAACCCCTCTCCCCCCTTGAGGGGGAGATGCCCCCGGAAGGGGGGCGAGGGGGGTAACTGACTGTCAGATCATTCGGAAGATGTGCCGTGCTGAGGCGCTGCCCCCCCCTCTGTCTGCTGACGCAGACATCTCCCCATCGTGGGGGGGAGAGGGACGCTGCGGCTCTGTTCTGGTCACGTCATCCGGTTCGGTCCTGTCAGTCTCACGCGACGCGCCGTCCCTCGCGCCAGACACCGCGCACGACCGGGACATTGCCCACCAGCCGCACCTGCACCAGATCGGCCCTGAGGCCCGTTTCCAGGCGGCCGCGGTCGGCAAGGCCTGCCATCTTCGCCGGGGTGGCCGTCACCATTGCCATGGCTTGCGGCAGGGAAACGCCCTCGACGTCACCGGCGAGATGGAACGCGGCCTGCAGCATGGACACCGGCACATAGTCGGAGGAGATGATGTCGAGGCAGCCGTCTTCCGCCAGTGCCTTTGCGGAAATGTTGCCGGAGTGGGAGCCGCCGCGCACCACATTCGGCCCACCCATCAGCACGCCCATGCCGGCCGCATGCGAGGCGCGGGCTGCTTCCAGCGTGGTCGGGAATTCGGCAATGCCGGTGCCGAGGCTGATCGCCTCGTCCACATGGGCCACGGTTGCATCGTCATGGCTGGCCAGAAGAATGCCGCGCTCACGGGCCGAATCTGCCAGCAGCTTGCGGTGCTGCGGGGCGTTCTTGTCCGCAACAGCCTGCCGCATGGCGATATAGGCTTCCATCTGCTCGTCGGTGAAGTTCTTCTTGGTCTGGTAATAGACGCGGTACATCTCGATGGAGACGAACTGCCGCTGGCCGGGGGTGTGGTCCATCAGCGACATCAGGCGCACATGGGCATCGTTCTTGAAATGCTCGTAGGCGCTCATCACGTCCGGGGCGGAAACCTCACAACGCAGATGGATGAAATGCTCGGCGCGCAGCCGCTTTTCGGCCTGTGCGCTTTCGATGGCGCCGGCGAGCGCGCGCATGTCGTCCACATTCAGTTCCGCTTCCGCATCCATGCCGACGCGCAGGGCGTCAAACACGGTGGTGATGCCGGCACAGGCGATCTGCGCATCATGGGCCTGAACGGCGGAAACCGGGTTCCAGCGCACCTTTGGGCGCGGGGAATAGTGGATTTCCAGATGGTCGGTATGCAGTTCGACCAGTCCCGGAATCAGGAAATCGCCCTCGCAATCATGGCCATGGGCCGGGATGCCGCCTTCATCGATGGCGCTGATCGTGCCGCCCTTCACCTCCAGGCTGCCGGTGATGACACTCTCCGGCAGGACGAGGCGGGCATTGGTGAAGCTGTGCGTCATGTGGGTCATTGGCTCTGGCTTTCGGCAGAAACGGGGATCAGGCGCAGGGCAGGGTCCTGCGGGCCGGTGGATCCCGTGAGGGGCAGGATGTCGACGGCGCGGAACGGCGCGCCGCGTTCCGGCTCGGCAAAAAGGCCGAGGCTGGCAATCTGATGCGGGCGGTCTGTCACCGTAGCAAAATGATCCATGGCGGCCGCTTCAAGGGCTGACATGGTGCTGTCCTCCTCCAGCTTTACCGAAAGGGTCATGTGGAAGCGGAATTCCTCGAAGACATAAGGATAGCCCCAGGCCCGCAGGAGGTCCTGCTGGCGGGGCGAGAGGTTCGCAGCCAGACGGCGCGCCATGTCGGCTTCGCTCAAAGGCGCGCGGAAGGGCTCGAAAGCCTCGACGCAGGCAGCGGCAAAGCCATTCAGATCCCCGCTCACCGGCTGCGGGGTCAGCGCCAGAAAGCGGCCAAGCCGGGTGACCGACAGACCGGGAATGGTGAAGGGGGCCGCATGGCTGCAAAAGACACGGAAGGCATCGCGCAGCGCCCGTTCATCAAGTCCGCCTGCGAGGGAAAACGGCGCCTTCAATGTGCCGTGAAAGCCATAGCGGCGCGGGTCCGTGGTCAGGGTGGCAAGGTCTTCGGCTGTGAGGCCCGGTACATGCGGCTGGGGCAGGGCCGTGCCGTCCACCGCGTCGCGTCCAAGCCACGTGGCACCGAGCCGGGTCAGGGAACTGTCTGCGGGAGCGGTGTAATAAATAGCGTAGCGCATCGGAAGGGGAGCCGTCTTGTCTCAAGAATCGTAAGGCTGGATATAAGAAGCAATGGCCAGAACTAAGGCTGGCGCATGTAGGCTATGTGACAGAGACGCCGCTGTCCTCAGCTCCGGTGTGGCGCACGTAGGCGGCGAGCCGCTCCTCCAATGTGCCGGAGTGAAGCTCGAACAGGTGGTTGTCTTCGTCGTAGAAGTACACCGACCGGCCCTCACCGGCAATGCGGGGCCGGGGCGGCCTTACCTCAAGGCCAAGGCTGCGGATACGCTCCATCGCAGGCTCGATCTCCGCGTCATCCACCTTGAAGGCGATGTGATTGTAGCTGCGCTCAGGCAGGCTTTCGCCCTGCATGACGGCGATCCAAATATCCCCAGATACAAAGAATTTCTCCGGAGATAACGAAAATCCGGCCCCGCGGCTGCAGTAAACCTCGCGGAGGCCAAGGACCTCCGTGAGAATTCTGGCCATTCGCGTGATGTCACGGCAGATGAAAGTCATGTGGGAAAGGCCGTGAATCGGCATGAATCATATCCCTGTTTGCATTTGCAGCCAATGCGCGTAGATATTCGCGAAATTGTGCCGGTGGTTGTCTTAGATCAACTTGCTTTTCGCGGCGGCATAGGTAATTACTGCAATGCCCTGCCGCGCAGGTGAGGGGTGATGAGTGTTCGTTAAATTTGTCTACTTGTATACATTGAAGTGAGTGGCAAAGCAACGCCGTGGCAAGGGGGCGCTGAATGACCGGGTTTGGACCGCTGGACCGGGGAACCGGGATTGCCGTCTGGCGCCAGATAGCCGAGTGGATCCGCACCGAAGCAGCCACCGGCCGGTTTGTGCCCGGAATGCAGCTGCCGCCGGAAATGGAGCTTGCGGCCCGCTTCGGCGTGAACCGGCACACGGTCCGGCGGGCCATCTCCGTGCTGACACACGAGGGCCTGCTGCGGGCGGACCAGGGGCGGGGAACATTTTTTGCCGACCGTTCTGTCAGCTATCCGATCTCGCGGCAGACACGGTTTTCTGAAATTCTGGCCGGACAAGGCCATGCGCCGGGCGGGCGCCTGACGGGAGCCGGGGTCGAGGGGGCGAGCGAGTTCCTTGCCGGCAAGCTCGAGCTGCCGGCGGGAACGCCGCTGCAGCGGATAGAGACCTTGCGGGTTTCCGGAGAAACACCGGTTCTGGCTGGAACAAGCTGGTGTGAGTTGATCCGCTTTCCGGGTCTTGCGGCGGATTTCGCCGAGACGGGTTCCTTCACACAGTGCTTCACGCGTGCCGGCCTTGGCGGCTATTACCGCCGGGAGACGCGGATCTATGCCGAACGGGCGACGCAGGCCGATGCCCGGTTGCTGGATATCGAGCTGGGGTCGCCGGTGATGGTCATGGAAATAGTCAACGAGGACCCGGATGGCCGTCCGGTGCAATATGCCCGCAGCCGCGTTGCGGCAGACCGGATGGAACTGGTGGTGCGCAGCTGATCAGCTCTTCTTGCGGGTCCAGCAGGGCTTTGCCTTGCTGGCTTCCTTCCAGCCGCTGCGGGCTTCCGGCCAGGCTGTCCGGGCCTGTGCTTCATGCCATCCCAGGACGAAGCCGGACGCGGCGGCCAGAGAGGTGGCACGAACCGTCTTGCCCGCCGCTTTACCTGCCGTCTTTACGGGACCAGGAGACAGCGTGGCCAGTCTTTCCGCCATGGCCACGTCATTGAGGTAGCCGAAGACATCCTGCAGATTCTTGAGGTGCTTCAGAAACGTCTTGCGGCTTTCGCCGGGGAACAGGCAGGCGAAGAACTCCAGCCCGTAACGGAACTTCTTCAGAGCCTTGCGCATGTCATGGCGCTCGGTCCGCGACAGGGTGTCGAGCCGCCGGCCATAGCTCTGCACCTTGCGCCAGCGTTTGCCAATGGCCTCGCTGGCAAAGGCGGTGACGGCTTCGGCGAGCCGGTCCGCCTGACGTGCATCCTCTTCCTTGCGCCAGCCCGCTGTCTCGCAGTAGCTGGCAAGATCCAGCAGGAAGCCGTTGAAGGCTGCGCTGGCGAGTTCTGCCGTCAGCTCCAGCCGCGTTGCCTGCCGGTCCTTGCCAAGCTGCTCCAGCAGCAGCGGAATATTGATGCCTTCCGGCGCGTGAGATGCAAGAGGGGCGGTGATTTCATCGCTCAGCACGTCGAGATCCCGCAGCGCTCCGGCGGCGGCGGCATAGCGGCTGGCCTGCTGGTCCAGCGCGCCGGTGCGGCGCGGGTCGAGCACCGGGCGGAACAGCTTGAACGCGGTGCGCAGCCGCCGGAAACCAATGCGCAACTGATGCGGGCCTTCGTTGTCCGCACTGGTCAGGCAGACCATGCGGGCGGCGGAAATCTGATCGATGCAGGAGCGCAGGATGTGCTGATAGGCTTCTTCCACGCGCATCGTCGCGTCGAGGTCGATGCTGCCGGCGTTGCACGGGGCTTCGTCCTGCCCGAGAAACAGCCGGTAGCCGCGCTCGGCTTTGCTCATAGGCGAAAAGCGGAAGGCGTTGTTGCCCGCCAGCGCCAGTGCGGCTTCATAAAGCGGCGCGATGCTGCCGGATTTCAGCTCCAGCTCCAGTTCGCACAGGGGCAGGCGCTTGTCTCCCGCAACAATCTCGCCGATATCCAGCGCGGCTTCGATGACGGTGCCATCTTCCCGGGTGAGGTCGCGCTGGGTGCGCTGCATCACGGTCTCGAAACAGGGAACGAGTTCGTCACCGCCGGTGCAGTCTGCGATCTGGCGGCGGATGTTCTCATCGGAGACCTGATCCAGCTGGAACTGCGGGCCGCTGACATCCGTCTCGATCTCGATGGGAGAGGACAGGCCCCCGGAAAGCGGCTTGCCGAGCTTGACCGTCTGGATCCAGCGCCGCCCGGACTTGCGCACCCGTGCGGCGATCCTGGCCTTGTGCAGCCTGAGATCTGCCGTGTCGAAATAGATCGACGTGAGTTGCTTCGTTGAGGCTTTGCCGGAGAAAAATCCTGTGACGGCCCCGGAGATCTTGAGGCTCTCCGCTGCGCCAGGTTCAAGCTCCAGCTTGAGTTCGACTTCCTTGTCCGGCGTGCTCATGGCAGAAGTACTAGCCTGCCGCCGGTGCGGTGTCGAATGATTTCGGGAGACCTGCGCGGTCAGCCGCGCCCGAACAGGCGGCCGAGGCGGGCGCTCACCTTCATCAGGAAGGAAACGGTCCAGGGCATGGGGCGGCGGTTGAAGGCGATCTTGCGCACATAGACCGGCACATGCCAGACCGCGCGTGTACCTGCGGGGAACAGCATGCTGACGCCGGGGCGGCCTTCATAGGTGTTGCCGGCCTCGTCGGTGATATGCACCTCGCCTTCAAGGAAGAGCACCGTTTCGTCCCAGAAGAAGTGCCAGTGGAACGTGCCGGCGGTGCACTCCCAATGGTCGGTCGAAGACCAGCCGTTGGTGCCGGTGGACAGGCTGGCGAGCCGGGCCTGCGGCGTGCCCTCGATGATCCACTCCGGGCGGATCGGCGCGCTGCGCATGGCGGCGGTGTTGAGGGTCGCATAACGGAAGGCCGGGGTTGCGCTGCCGGACCGGTTTTCCTGCGTTGCAGAGCCCCCGTCCTGCGGTTTGCCGATGCTGCCATTCTCGATCAGTGCCATGATGCCCAGCCTTCTCCTGTCCGGCGGCGCCTCTTTGTCTGCGGGCGCCTGCGGTTGTTGAGCTTATGCCATAGCGCCCGTTGCCGCGTGGTTTAACCGCAGCGCTGCAAGATCCCGAAGTTGCAAATGCAGTTAACCGCCGGTCACCGGATTGATTAGGTTTCGCGCGAATAGCGTGCCGCTTCGGCGGGCCAGCTCTCGATGTCATGCGGGCGGCCTTCCTGATCGGCAAAGGCCACCATGTCACGGGCGAGGATCGCGTCAAACAGAAGCACTGACGTTACGGCCATCCGCCGGCCCCGGTCAAGGATCAGCAGCTCGAAGCCTTCCTGCAGGCGGTCGCGCAGATAGGGCACGAGATCGCTTGTCTTCCAGGCGAGCGGGCGGGCCGGATCAACGAACATCACATAGATGCGCTCGATCGGATCGCGGTGGAAATAGGCGCCGGCATCCAGCGGATGGGGGATGCGGTTGCGGTCCGGGCTGTTCGTCAGCCGGGCGGAGAGATAGGCGCATTGATAGGCAAGGCAGGCAGAGGGGCGCTCCGGCTGGCCGAAGATGGCACAGCCATGGTCCTTGATGCTGGCGCAGGGCCGGTACATCGGCTTGTCCAGCGGGCCGATTTCGGGGAGCTCGCAGCAATAGGTGCAGGTGCGGCACCAGGATATGCGGGCGCCAGCGTCCTTCTTGCGTTTTGCCTGCCCCACGCGGCGTCTCCCTCTCGCTTCAGACTGTAAATCGAGCGGCAGATTAAAGACTTATCCCTGAAGCTCAAGACCGGCGATGCAAATGAAGGGGAGGGGCGCAGGGCAACGCGCTGAAGGGGGGCGCTGAAGCGGGGGCGCTGAACTGATGCAGCGTGCCTGGAAATGGCGCTGGAAAGTATGGTGCCCCTGGCCCGAATCGAACGGGCACTCCCTCACGGGAAACGGATTTTGAATCCGTCGCGTCTACCAGTTCCGCCACAGGGGCAGCGTCCTTGGAGCCGCGACTATAGCCAGACTGGCTTTGCCGTCAATCCACTGCCCGGGGCTTTCCCCGCTCCAATTGGCAATTGTCTGCTGCACTGCGAAAATATCCGGCTGCTGCCACCGTTCTCCCGATGACAAAAGCTCCGGCGGCGGCTATGCAGAATGCCATTATGCTGAGAAAACTTTACGACTGGACCTTGTCCCTCGCCTCTGGCCCGCGCGCACCGCACGCGCTGGGGGCGGTTTCATTCATTGAAAGCTCGTTCTTTCCGATTCCACCGGATCTGCTGTTGATCCCAATGGTGGTCGCGAACCGGCGCAAGGCCTGGTTCTACGCGGCCATCGCCACGGTCATGTCGGTGCTGGGCGGCATTTTCGGCTATCTGATCGGCGCTTTCCTGTTCCATCAGATCGCAGAGCCGATCCTGACCTTCTATGGCTACATGGACAAGTTCGACCGCTTCAGCGAGATCTTCAATGCCTGGGGCTGGTGGTTTGTGTTCATCGCCGGGCTGACGCCGTTTCCCTACAAGGTGATCACCATCGCCGCGGGCGTCACGGGCCTTTCCATGCCGGTCTTTGTCATCGCCAGCATCGTGTCACGCGGGCTGCGCTTCTTTGCGGTCGCCGGGCTGCTGTATCTGTTCGGTGAGCCGATCCGCAACTTCATCGAAAAGCGCCTTGGCCTCGTCTTCACGGTATTTGTGATTCTGCTTGTTGGCGGCTTCGCTGCTATCAAGCTGCTGTGATATCGCGTGAGGATCTGAAATGACGTCGCTTCAGCGGGCCAGAGCGGCCAATCTGCTTCTGCTTCTGGGGGGCACGGCTTCCATTGCGGCGGCCTGGGGCTTCCAGCTCATTGGCGGGTATCTGCCCTGCAAGCTGTGTCTTGAGCAGCGCGTCCCCTATTATGTGGGGCTGCCGCTGGGTGTGCTGGCGCTGCTTGCTCTCCTGACCCGCCGCACCGGCATTGCCACGGTGCTGCTGCTTCTCGTGGCGGCGGTCTTTGCCTATGGGGCCGGACTTGGCGCCTATCAGGCCGGGGCTGAGTGGGGTTTCTGGATGGGGCCATCCGACTGCGGCGGCGGCGGTGCCACGCCCAGGTCTGCGGCCAACATGCTGCAGGCGCTGCAGAACACCCGTGTCGTCTCCTGCACGGAAGCCAGCTGGCGCATGTTCGGCCTGTCCTTTGCGGGCTGGAACATGGTGGCTTCCGCCGCAGTGGCCGTTCTGGCGCTGTTTGCAGGCTATCAGGCCCGCAAGGGCTGAGAGGGGACACGGCCATGGGTGAGCGGGAACGGCGGGCTAAAGCCAAGGAAGACGAAGCCAGACGGGCCCTGTCGCGGGTCCAGGCCGAGAGCGAAACCATCCTGGGCTCCGCCACCAGCCGCATGGCCAGCCATGCCCAGCGTCATTTCGGTGCCGCCGACAAGAACCAGAACGACCGGATCGAGGTCTGGGGCACGCGCATCGGCCGCATGGCGGGGCTGCTGTTCGCGGTCGGGCTGGTCATCTATCTGGTCAGCGCCTATCTGATGTGAACCGCAGGTTCACAAGGGGCGATTTGATGAGTGACCGGACAGAGGCGCCAGACCCGCAGATTGCAGCCACCGCGGCCATGGTGGCCCCGGGGCTGGATGCTTTCGAGATCATTGCCCGTCAGGCCTATGCGCAGCTTCCCGAAGAGTTTCAGGCGCTTTGCGAAGGCGTGGTGATCACGGTCGCCGATTTCGCCGATGAGGAGATGCTGGAAAGCGTCGGCCTTGAGGACCCGTTTGAACTGTTGGGCCTGTTTCAGGGCATTGGCCTCGCCCAGGGCGGCGACTTCTTTCACACCGGGCAGCATCCGAACCGGGTCTGGCTGTTCCGCCGTCCCATTCTCGACTACTGGGCCGAGCATGAGGAACAGCTGGGTGATGTGGTGACCCATGTTCTGGTGCATGAGATCGGCCATCACTTCGGCCTGTCGGATGAGGACATGGAAGCAATCGAGGCCGCAGCGGGCTGACCCGCGCGGCCTCGTTGTTGACTGTCTGCGCGGGGCGTTGCTCCCGGCAGCAGTGTCTTACTTCTCTTCGGCCTTGGCGCGCTCGATCGACTCGATGATCAGCTGACGCGCCCTTTCCGGGCCTTCGATGCCGGTGATCTTCACCCACTTGCCGGGCTCCAGATCCTTGTAGTGCTCGAAGAAGTGCTTCACCTGCTCCATGGTGATCGCCGGCAGATCGTCGACCGACTTCACGTTCTCGTAGCGGCGGGTCAGCTTGGTGCTGGGAACGGCGATGATCTTCTCATCCTGGCCGCTCTCGTCTTCCATCAGCAGCACGCCGATGGGACGGCAGCTCATGATGGCGCCGGGCACGATCGGGCGCTGGTTGATCACCATCACGTCGATGGGGTCGCCATCGCCGCACAGGGTGTGGGGCACGAAGCCATAGTTCCCCGGATAGCGCATCGGGGTGTAGAGGAAGCGGTCCACGTACATGGCACCTGCTGCCTTGTCCATCTCGTACTTGATCGGCTCGCCGCCGACCGGAACTTCGATGATGACGTTGATGTCTTCCGGCGGGTTCTTGCCGATCGGCACCGCATCAATACGCATGAGCTTGCTCCTTGAGTTGCTGCGCAGGTCTATTGCAGGGACCGCGCCGCGAAGCAAGGGGCAAGTGTGGTAAAGCGTTGAAATCCGGGCTTTCCGGTGCCGCTGGGTGACAGATCCGGCAGGCGCGGTTCAGCGCTCCGCCTCGTGCCAGCAATAGATGGACAGCTCCAGCCGCTTGCCGCCCGTCTGGTGCCAGGAGCGGCCGGTCAGTACGCCGCCAAGGGCGGCATAGAAGCCGCAGGCCGGTTCATTGTCCGTCAGCACGCGCACCGCAAGGCCCTTGAGGCCGCGCCGCTCAAGGCAGGTTCTGACGCTGGCAAACAATCTGCGGCCAAAGCCGAGGCCCTGATATTCCGGCTTGAGATAAAGCTCGTACAGCTCCCCGGCGCAGCCGGTGCCCCGCATGCGGCAGGGCCCATAGCTGGCATAGCCTGCCACCTCGCCTGCCACTTCCAGCACTTCGATCTCGACACCCTTGTCGATGGCATCATGCCACCAGCCGCCGCTGCGGCGGGCGACAAAGCGCTCCAGGTCCAGCCCGTCGAGCATGCCCCGGTAGGCAAGGCGCCACGCCTGCGCATGCACGGCCGCAAGGCTGGCCGCGTCATCATGTCGTGCGGGGCGCAGTTCCACGAGGCTCGTCGTCATGGGCAGATGATAGCCGGGCGGGAGGCAAACAGGAAGCAGGCAATGAAGAGGGAAGTGCGCCGTCTTCCGCAACGGCAAATGAAAAGGGCCAGCACGAGTGCTGGCCCTTCAGGTGCCCGTTCGAATGTACTTCAGCACTCAACCTGATCAGCTCCGTTCCGGGGGGCTGGGGGGCTAATGCGTACCGGAACCAGAACCGTTCAGGCCGAACGGGTATGATCATAAGATGGTGGGCCAACGTGGCGTGTGAAGGGCTCAATTGAGGCAAAAGCAAGGTATCTTTTCAGCATTCCTGCGGCCTAAAAACCCTGCCACACGCAGGCTTGCCAGTGAGGTCCGCAAGGGGCATCATGACAAGTCAATGACATATCCTCGCCGGCAGGCATCAGCAGGTCTGATTCCGCAGCAAGGTTGACGGGAGGTGGCATGAGCGAGAGCGAAGGAGATGCAGCCGGACAGCCGCAAGGCTTTCCCTCTGAGATGCCCGTCCGGCCGGACAGTCCGCCCGGTTCCAGTTCCCAGATCAATGCTCCCCAGCACGGTGCTGCCCAGCCCACCGTCCCGCAGATCCCGGCGAAACCCGTCGTTGCCTTTGACCGGCGTGAGCTGGACCAGATCCTGCGCATCTATGGCCGCATGGTCGCGGATGGAGAGTGGCGGGACTATGCCATCGATCTGATGAAGGACCGGGCCGTGTTCTCCGTTTTCCGCCGCAGCAGCGAAATGCCGCTTTACCGGATCGAGAAGGATCCGAAGCTTGCCCGCCGACAGGGCGCCTACAGCGTGGTGGCCACGGGCGGCATGGTGCTCAAGCGCGGGCACGAGCTGGCATCTGTTCTCAAGGTCTTCGAAAAGAAACGCCATCTGCGGCTGGTGGATGCCTGAGCGCAGGCAGATTGCCCGTGACGGATACGAAGCCCCCGGACCGTCTGATCCGGGGGCTTTTCTTCCAGCTTTTTCTTTAAGTCTCAGAAGCGCAGGCTCAACTCGGCATTGACCGAATGGGACTGGGCGTTGCGGCGCAGTTCGCCGCCGTAGGAGAGCTTGCCGGTCAGCTTCTGGCTGGCATTGGTGGCGGCAACGCCAAGGTTGAGCCGTCCGATATCGCGGCCAAGATCCGGGCCTGCGCTGTTGACGGAACTGCCGAGCAGCTGAACCTTGCGGCCCGCGGCAACCGGACCCAGGGCGCGGGCATAGGCGAGATCCATCATCGGCGTCACGCTGTAGCTGCCGAAGGCGATCGGCATGGCCGACAGGCGCAGGCCAACACCGGTTTCCGAACCGGTGGAGGTGGAGCTGCGCAGGCTGACGTTGAACACGTCGGCGCCCGTTTCGCTGCCGGACCCGAGCCACTGGTGGCGCACACGGCCATGGACATAGGGCCGGGCCAGCAGGCCTTCGGTCTCGAAGGTCATGCCGATACGGGCGGAGGCGGAGAGGCCGAGGTCCGTGGTCTTGGTCTGGCCGTTGACGGTCACGCTGGTGCCCGAGCCGGTGATGTTCTTGCGGTCGAGGGTGTTCTCGAAGCGCGAGAAGCTGGAAGCGGCTTCCAGGAAATACCGGTCGTAGGTGTAGCCGCCATAGATCAGAGCATGCAGGCCGTTGATCCGGGCGCGGTCACCGGCGCTGCGCATCGAGGAGGTGCTGAAGCCGCCGGCGGCGCCAAGGCGCAGATTCTCTGTTGCGATGAATTCACCGCCCACCAGCAGGCCTGCGCTGCGGCTGGTGGAGGAGGCGGAGGTGGAGGTACCGTCCATCAGGCTGATGCCGGCCAGCGACTGGGCCCAGAAGCGGCGGTTCGCCTCACTGGGTGCTGCGCCATTGGTGGAGACGGCGACGGCCGGACCGGCGGGATCCAGCAGCGAGCTGGCGCGCTGTTCGGTGATGCCCATCACCGTGTTGACCGCCTGCGTCTGCACCTGTGCGGTCTGGGAGAAGGCGGCAACCTTTTTCACGTCATTGGTGCTGGTCAGCCTGTCGAGGCTCAGCAGGCCCCAGCCATACTGGCTGTCGATGCCGGCTGCACCAATGTCCGTGGCAGTCATCAGGACGAGGCGTGCCAATTCCTGCGGCGTGGCGTTGGGATACATCTGCTGGGCGATCGCCAGCGCACCCGTGACATGCGGCGTGGCCATCGAGGTGCCCGACATGCGCACGTAACCACCGGTGTTGGCGGTGGAGTAGATGCCGCCCGTTGTCTCGTCGTCATCGCCGCCCGGTGCGGCCATGCACCACATCATGGTCACGCCACAGTGGTTGGAATAGGCGGGGGTGATGCCGTTCTGGCCGACGGCGGTTACCGAGATCCAGCTGGCCTTCAGTTCCGGATAGAGATAGGGCAGGGCAGATTCAATGCCTGCATCCGTCGCGCCGTCGTTGCCTGTCGCCCAGACCATCACCGCGCCGCGGCTGGCTGCATCCCGCACAGCGGCCAGCAGCACCGCGTTGTCGGCTTCGAAGGTTGTCCGGTCCATCGCCAGATCGCCGGTCGGGGTGTAGACATAGCTGCCCCAGGAATTGTTGAAAATGCGGATGCCATTGTCCAGAGCATAGTCAAGCACACGGGCGACATATTCGTTTTCGATGTCACCGGCGCTGTCCATGATGGCAAGATTGGCGAGCCTCACACCCGGCGCAACGCCCATCATGCCGGTGCCATTGGCCGATGCGCCGATGATGCCGGCCACATGGGTGCCGTGGCCATTGGCGTCGGTGAAGGTCGCCATCTCCTCGGCGCCGTTATAGTTCAGGGCGCTGAGGTTGGCGATGAGATCCGGATGGCTGGCCAGGATGCCGCTGTCGAGGACGCCGATTGTGACACCGGCTCCGGTGTAGCCACGGGAATGGGCAATCGGGGCGCCGGTCATCAGCAGACCCCACTGGGCATCATATTCGTTGACAGGCAGCAGCGGGGCTGCATGCGATGCCGCGATGGACAGCGAGAAAGTGGTAACCGCCGTGGCGCCGAGAAGCGCGGAGCGCAGAAAATGGGTGTGTTTACGCATGTCAGCCCTGGAAAAAAACAGAAACAGACTTTCCGTATCGTCCAAAACTGATTTGTGTTCAATCAATGGCCGGTGATGGCGATTTCCGGGTGCTTTAGAAAATGGAAAGGGCGCGGAGGTAATCCGCGCCCTTGAATTTTTCTGCTGTGTGCCGCGGTTATTCGCGGTTGCCGAAGAGCTGCAGCAGCATGAGGAAGAGGTTGATGAAGTCGAGGTAGAGGCGCAGGGCACCCATGATCGACTTCTTCGTGGCCACTTCGCCGGTGTCACCCTCGTAGTACATTTCCTTGATCTGCTGGGTGTCATAGGCGGTGAGGCCTGCGAACACCAGCACGCCGATCACCGAGACAGCGAACTGCAGGGCGGAAGACGCCAGGAAGATGTTGACCACCGAGGCGATGATGATGCCGATCAGGCCCATCAGCAGGAACGAGCCCCAGCCCGACAGGTCCTTCTTGGTGGTGTAGCCATAGAGGCTCAGCGCACCGAAGGAAGCTGCGGTGATGAAGAACACGCGTGCGATCGATCCGCCCGTATAGACGAGGAAGATCGAGGACAGGGACGCACCCATGAGGGCGGCATAGACCCAGAAGCTGACCTGCGCGGTCGAGGCACTCATGGACTGGATGCGCATGGAGAGGAAGAACACCATCCCCAGCGGAGCCAGCATGATCAGCCACTTCAGCGGTGAGGCATAGAGCGCATAGCCAAGCTGCGAGAGCATCGTGCCATTGCCGAGAACGGCAGCGGCGGCTGCCGGATCAGTGGTCGTCGCAAACTGGGCAAGGCCCAGGGCAATGAAACCCGTGATGGCAAGACCGATGGTCATGTAGTTGTAGACGCCCAGCATGTAAGAGCGCAGGCCCTGGTCAATGCCGGCATCGGCGTAGCGGCCGGCGACCGCGTACGGTGCTTCATTTTTCCGGTCGAACGTCGACATATAGTGTTTCCCCTTCATTAGGTTACGCGGGAGGGACACTCCCAAACCGCCTCGACGGAGCAAGTCCGTTTGCAGAAGAATATGGGCGGGGTTCTGCCATCGCACAAGGGCAAATGGCCAAAAAACGCTTCCGGGAAGATTACAAAATCTCCATCTGAGGCGCCCGGCGCCGGTGAAAAGGCGCCGGAAGACCGTCTGTTATGGTCACAGATTGCGCAGCACCGGCGCAGGTTTCTTGCCCAGCACGCGCCATGTGCCGATGAGACCGAAGCCGACGGTCAGCACCAGAGCGGCAAGGGCCGCCGTGACTGCGGTGCCCGGGAGCAGCGTGAAGGACCCGTTCATCACCTGCGTGATCACGAACCACGCGGCAATGGACCCGGCCAGCACTGCAAAAACCGCCGTGCCGAGGCCGAGCATCGCATATTCCATCGCATAGGCGCCGGTCAGCCGGGCGCGGGTGGCACCCAGCGTCTTCAGGATCACCGCGTCATAGATGCGGCTGCGGTTTCCGGCCGCCAGCGCTCCGGCCAGCACCAGAATGCTGGAGATGAGCGTGATGGCGGAGGCCGCCCGGATGGCGACGGCAAGCTGGGCGACAAGATCATTCACCTGCGCCAGCGCATCCTTGACGCGGATGGCCGTCACGGTGGGGAAGGCGGAGGAGACGGTCTTCAAAAGGCCCAGCTCACGCTCGGCCGGCGCATCCGGGTCCCAGGTCACGGTCATCAGGAAGGCGTGCGGGGCACCGGCGAAGGTGTTGGAGGAGAAGACCATCACGAAATTGATGGCGAGCGATTCCCATTCCACCTTGCGGGTGTTGGCGATCTTCGCGGTGATTTCCCGGCCCAGCACGTTGACGGTGATCCGGTCGCCGACCGCAAGGCCAAGTTCGGTGGCCAGTTCATCATCGAAGGAGACCAGCGGCTCGCCGCTGTAGCCCTCCGGCCACCATTCGCCCTTCATCAGGGTGGAATTGGCCGGCAGGCTGTCCTGATAGGTGATGCCCCTGTCGCCGCGCAGCACCCAGGCGGCACTGGCCGGCGGGGTGATCTGGTTGACCGGCACATCCTTGAGGCTGACGAGGCGGCCGCGCAGCATGGGCACGCTCTGGATCTTCGCGTCCCCGGCGTCCTGCTGCAGCAAGGTGGCGAAGGCATCGCGCTCGGTGCTCTGGATGTCGATGAAGAAGAAGCTCGGGGCTTTTTCGGCAATCGTCGCCGTCAGCTCCCGGCGCAGGTTGCCGTCGATGAGGGCCAGCGACACCAGCAGGGTGAGGCCAAGGCCGAGCGACAGCACCACGGAAGAGGTGAGCGCGCCCGGCCGGTGGATGTTGGCGATGGCGAGCCTGAGGCCGGTGGAGCGCACCTGCGGCGCCTTGCGCGCGGCAAGCATCATCAGCCGTGCCACCCCGCCCAGCAGCAGGAAGGAGGCGGTGGAGGCCACCACATAGATCGAGGCAATGCGCCGGTCTTCGGCGAGGAAGATGGCGATGCCTGCCAGCGACACGGCGGCAATCAGCGTTGCGGCCAGATAGCGCTTGCGCGGCCAGACCTTGGCGCCCGTCACCTGATCGCGGAAGAGGGCTGTCGGCGGCACGTCATGGGCGCGGCCCAGCGGCCAGATGGCGAAGGCAAGCGCCGTCAGCAGGCCGTAGAGAAGCCCGAGGCCAAGTTCCGAGGGATAGATGGACACCGCCAGCTTGACCGGCAGCAGGCCGGAGATGGCGCCCGCCGCGGCGAAGGGTATGGCCGCTCCGGCGACAAGACCGATGGCGATGCCGATGGCTGCGATGATCATCATCTGGATCAGATAGATGCGGAAGACGAGATCATTGCTGGCGCCGAGGCACTTGAAGCTGGCGATCACCTCGCGCTTGCTTTCAAGGAATGCCCGCACCGCATTGGCAACACCGACGCCGCCGACGACCAGTGCGGTAAGGCCCACCAGCGTCAGGAACTGGGTGAAGCGCTGGATGTTGTTCTCCAGCCCCGGCGAGGCGCTGGCGCGGGACTGGATGCGCCAGCCGGCTTGAGGAAACTGTTCACGTGATTGCTCGATGAGGCGGATGATGCTTTCGTCCGTGGTGCCGGGGGGCAGCGTCACCATGTAGGACCAGGTGACGAGGCTGCCGGGCTGGACGAGCGCCGTTTCCGGCAGTGCCGCTTCGCTCAGCATCAGGCGCGGGCCGAATTCCAGCCCGCCGGAGAGCTTGTCCGGTTCGGTGGCGATCACGCCGGTGAGGGTGACGGTGGCGCGGCCGATGGAGAGCTTGTCTCCGGGTTCAAGCCCGAGGCGGGCGAGCAGCGAAGCATCGGCGACGGCACCAAAATTGCCATCCGGCTGGCGGCCCATGGCCTCGGCAGGATTGGTGCCGCCTGCAAGTGAAAGAGTACCGTAGAGCGGATAGGCGCCATCAACGGACTTCAGCTCGACAAGCGCCTGATCGCTGCCGTCGGTCTTGCGGGCCATGGCGCGCAGGGTCGCGGTGCGGGTGATTTCGCCAAGGCTCTGCACATAGGCATATTCGGCGGCATCGGCCTCGCGGTGGACGAGGCGGAAGGACATGTCGCCGCCGAGGATCGCCTGTCCCTCGTTGGAAATGCCTTCCGTCAGCGCCCGCGATACGGAGGCAACGCCCGCGATGGCGGCAACGCCAAGGGCAATGCAGGCGATGAAGATGTAAAAGCCCTTCAAGCCGCCGCGCAGCTCGCGCAGGGCAAAGCGGAAGGCGAGGGCGAGCGAACTGTTGCCGCCTGACGGGGCCGGGGCAAAGGCCGTCATGCGCGGGCCTCCGCCGGGGAGGCGTGATGCTCCTCCTCCACCTGGCCGGAGCGCATGCGCACCACCCGGTCGCAGCGTTCGGCCAGCGCCGGGTCATGGGTCACCAGCACCAGCGTGGTGCGGCGGCGGGCAATGGCCGAGAACATCAGCTCGACGATCTGCTCGCCGGTTGCAGCGTCGAGGTTGCCGGTCGGCTCGTCGGCGATGAGGATTTCCGGCTCCACCACCAGCGCCCGTGCAACGGCCACGCGCTGCTGCTCGCCGCCGGACATCTGCGCCGGATAGTGGGAGAGGCGGTGGCCGAGGCCCACGGCTTCAAGCTCCGCGCGGGCCTTGTCGAAGGCCTTGGGGTCGCCGGCAAGCTCCAGCGGCACGGCGACATTTTCGAGCGCCGTCATGTTGGGCACCAGATGGAAGGACTGGAAGATGATGCCGACATTGCGGCCGCGGAAGCGGGCCAGCTGATCTTCGTTCAGCGGCGTCAGCTCGGAGCCTGCAACGATGACCGAGCCCTTGTCGGCCCGCTCCAGCCCGGCCATCACCATCAGCAGGGTGGACTTGCCGGAACCCGATGGGCCAACCAGACCGGTCGAGCTGCCGGCCTCGATTTCCAGATCGACACCTTTGAGAATGTGAACCCGGCCTGCGCCGTCTCCGAGGCTGAGGTGAACTCCCTTGAGCGCAATGGCTGGTCCAGTCGTCATGTGTGACCCTATATAGGTTGGGTGCCTGGATGGGATCTGAGCGGTGCCGCTGCCGTTTCACTGCGGTGCCAGCCCATCGGGCAACAAAAAGTATGGTCCCGCAGCCTGCGGGTTTCGGGTGCATATGGGGCCCTGTCACGGAGTGATCCAGACCGCCATGTTCAAGTTTGTGTATCTGTTTGTCGCAATTGCGGTGTCTGCAAGCCTTTCTTCCGGCCATGCGCTTGCCAATGACGCAGCTGTGAAGATTGTTGTCCTCGGGGACAGCCTGTCGGCCGGCTATCAGCTCGCCCCCGATGAGGCCTTTCCGGTGCAGCTGGAAAAGGCGCTGAAGGAGAAGGGTGAGAACGTCACCGTGATCAACGCGGGTGTCTCCGGTGATACTTCTTCCGGTGGCCTGTCGCGGCTTGACTGGTCGGTGCCGCCGGATGCGGATGCGGTGATCGTGGAACTGGGCGCCAACGACGCCCTGCGCGGCATTGATCCGGCCGCCACCCGCAAGAACATCGAGGCCATCGTCTCCCGCCTGCGGGAGCGGGGTGTCGAGGTGCTGGTGGCCGGCATGATGGCGCCGCGCAATCTGGGTGAGGACTATGCCGCCGCCTTCGACCCGATCTTCGCGGATGTGGCCGGGGCGCATGATGCGCTGCTCTATCCGTTTTTCCTCGAAGGTGTGGCGATGAGGCCGGAACTCAATCTGGCTGACGGCATGCACCCCACGGGGGAAGGGGTTTCGGTCATCGTTGCCAATGTGCTACCTCTCGTGCAGGATCTCGTTGCCCGCGCCCGGCAGAAATAATCTTCTGCCCCGCCGGGTCCTGCCTTTCGCGGCTTGCCGCGCCTGCCACATTGTCTTGAACAACGTCTTGAACAAAGACCTTTCGAAACACGAGGGATGTTCCGATGGATCAACGCCGTCTTGGCCGCACGGATATCATGGTCAGCTCGATCTGCCTTGGCACCATGACCTTTGGCGAGCAGAACACGGAAGCTGAAGGTCATGCCCAGCTCAACTATGCGCTGGACCATGGCGTCAACTTCTTCGACACCGCCGAGATGTATCCGATCCCGCCCAGCGGCGAGACGCAGGGGCGGACCGAGCGCATCATCGGCACCTGGCTGAAGGCGCGCGGCAACCGGGACAAGATTGTTCTGGCCACCAAGGTGGCGGGCCGTTCGGACAGCACCTATTACCGCAAGTCCGGTGAAGAGGTGCGCCTCACCCGCCCGCAGATCCGTGAGGCGATCGAGCGCAGCCTGAACAACCTGCAGACCGATTACGTCGATCTCTATCAGGTGCACTGGCCGGACCGCACGGTCCCCGGCTTCGGCTCCAACCCCACCCGCTGGAACGATCCGGCGCCCGCTGCGGACGAGACGCCGATTGCCGAAACGCTGGCGGCCCTGAGTGAACTCGTCAAGGAAGGCAAGGTGCGCCACATCGGCCTGTCGAACGAAAGCGCCTGGGGCACGATGACCTATCTGAAGCTGGCCGAGACCGAAGGTCTTGCCCGGCCGGTGTCGATCCAGAACGCCTATAACATGCTGAACCGCACCTTCGAGACGGGGCTGGCGGAAGTCTCCTTGCGCGAGGACGTCGGCCTGCTCGGCTATTCGCCGCTGGCGCAAGGCGCGCTGACGGGCAAGTATCTGGATGGCGCGCTGCCGGCCGGATCGCGCAAGCAGCTCTACAACCGCCTGCAGCGCTATGAGAAGCCGGGCGCCGAAGAAGCCATCCGCGCCTATGTGGAACTGGCCCGGTCGGCCGACATGGATCCGGCGCAGCTGGCCATCGCCTTCCCGCTGACCCGCAGCTTCATGACCTCGGTGATCATCGGTGCCACCTCCATGGCGCAGTTGCAGGTGGCCATCGGCGCGGCGGATGTGAAGCTTTCGCCGGAGCTGATCGACAAGATTGACCTGCTGCACCAGATGCATGGCAACACGTCGCCCTGATCGGTGCGGTGGGTGCCGTTAGGGCAGGATAGCCTGCGAATCAACAATTTGTGCGGCGCGTTTTGCGCCGCGCTTCATTTCGGGGGCGCAAAGCCACGTCTTTTCAAGGCCTTTGCGAATTTCCTTGCGCAGTGCGGCAAGATGCCCCCTGATGGAGAGACCAGCGACAGCGGAGGGTTGCCCGATGCCGCGATTGTTTACAGGTCTCGAAATTCCGGCCCAAACCGGCCTGCACCTGTCCATGCTCCGCGGAGGCCTCCGGGGCGCCCGCTGGATTGATCCCGAAAACTACCACATCACCCTGCGCTTCATCGGTGACATCGATGACCGCACGGCCGACGAGGTGACTGATGCCCTGTCGCGCATCCGGCGGGACCCGATCGAAATCCGGCTCAACGGCCTTGGCTCCTTCGGCAATGGCAAGCCGCATTCCATCTGGGCGCGGGTGGAGCCATCCGCCCAGCTGGCCGAACTTCAGGCCGAGCAGGAGCGCATCCTGCAGCGGCTGGGGCTGCCGCCGGAGCGGCGCAAATACATGCCGCATGTCACGATCGCCCGCTGCAAGACGGCCAGCAACGCCGACGTTGCCCGCTGGCTGACGGAGCGCGGCAGTTTTCAGGCGCCAACTTTCCTTGCCGGGCGCTTTGTCCTGTTCTCCTCACGTGCCAGCATCGGCGGCGGACCCTATCTGGTGGAAGAAGCTTTTCCGCTGGCCGCGTAAGGGGCATGGACTGCCAGCACCTTGAAACAGGCAAGCCGCCGCGACAGGTTACATCTGTCTCAGGCAAGGAAAATGAGCATGATAGACGGTGGTTTGCTGGTTCTGCAGCTGGTCCGGGCGGCCATAGGTTTCATGCTTGGACTGCTGGGGGCCGCGGGCTTTCTGGCCTTCGGCTTTTTCCGGGACGTGTTTGCGCAACAGGACCCTGTGATGGCTGGTGCGGTTACCGGCACGGCGCTCGTTTCGGCAGCTTTTCTGGGGGCCCTTGCCTTTGCGCCCTCCTTCATCGCCATCGCTCTTGCCGAAGTGCTGCGGCTGCGCAGCATCGTCTATCACGTCGGGCTGGCGGGGCTGATTGCGGCAGGAATCTGGATCATGGGAGACGGTGCCGCCGCCGCCAATGGCAGCGGCGGATGGCTGCCGGGCACCACGGTGGCACTGGCCTCCGGCTTTACCGGCGGGATCATCTACTGGGTGATTGCCGGGCGTACATCCGGCTGCTGGAGACTTTCGGCAAACAGGCCGGACTGAGGCTTTCTTCCCCTCGGGATCTTTCTACACGCACATATCGTGCCTGAAGCCGAAGGCAGCTTGGGTGGAGCCTGAAGTCTCGTTATTTTGGCGTGGTCTTTCAGCCCCCCTCCCCACGAGGGGGAGGGGAGCGGAGAGCCCCTGCCACAGATCAGATGCATCACTGCGGGCGGAGCCCGAACCTGTTGTGTAAATCCGGTAGCTCCGGATCAGAGCGGCCTGTTGCCGGCGAGAACGTCTTTCGCAGCCTCGGTATGTTCCGGCCGCATATGGGCACGCACCATGGCGATGGCGCCCATCAGCACGGTGGCATCATCGCCAAAGCCGATGCCGAGAATGAAATCCGGCACCACGTCCAGCGGCAGCACGAAATAGGCCAGCGCCGCCAGCAGCGTGGCGCGTACCTTGCGCGGGGTTGCCGGATCAAGCGCACAGAAATAGGCGGCCACCACATCTTCCATGAAGGGCACCTGCCGTGCCGCCTTGCGCAGCGTTTCCAGCAGCTTCTCCCGGATACGGCGGGACTTCTGCTCGTCCGTGCCCAGCTCAGGCCCAAGGATTTCCGGATCAAAGCCGGGTGCTTCGGTGTGATGCGTCATGGCCATCCTCTCCGCAACCGGTGCTTCTTGTGCTTGCCGGCTACGGACAGAATATGGTGGCGCCGCGCTGCAGCCTCAAGGGATGGCGGCCGGACGCCCGTCAGAGCGCCCGGGTTTCCAGCACGCGCCGGGCGATGACCTGAGCCTGAATTTCCGCCGCACCTTCGAAGATGTTGAGAATACGGGCGTCGCAGAGCACGCGGGAAATCTGATACTCCAGCGCAAAGCCATTGCCGCCGTGGATCTGCAGGGCATTGTCCGCCGCGGACCAGGCAACACGCGCGCCGAGCAGCTTGGCCATGCCCGCCTCCAGATCGCAGCGGCGGCCGGAGTCCTTCTCGGCGGCGGAGAAATAGGTCAACTGGCGGGCCAGCATCAGCTCGGCCGCCATCAGCGCCAGCTTGTCGGAAACGCGCGGGAAGCTGATCAGCGGCTTGCCGAACTGGATGCGCTCCTGCGCATAGCGAAGTCCGAGGTCGAGTGCGGCTTGCGCAACGCCAAGGGCGCGGGCGGCGGTCTGGATGCGGGCGCCCTCGAAGGTCTGCATCAGCTGCTTGAAGCCCTGACCGGTCTCGCCGCCAAGCAGATTTTCCGCCTTCACCTCGAAGCCGTCAAAGGCGATCTCGTATTCCTTCATGCCCCGGTAGCCGAGCACCTCGATTTCGCCGCCGGACATGCCGGGCGCAGGGAAGGGCTCCTCATCCGTGCCGCGCGGCTTTTCGGCGATGAACATGGACAGGCCCTTGTAGCCCGGCTCGTCCGGGTTGGTGCGGGCCAGCAGCGTCATGATGTCGGCACGCACCGGATGGGTGATCCAGGTCTTGTTGCCGGAAACCTTCCACACGTCCCCCTCTTTCACGGCGCGGGTGCGCAGCGAGGCAAGGTCGGAGCCGGTGTTGGGTTCGGTGAAGACGGCGGTGGGCAGGATCTCGCCCGAGGCGATCTTCGGCAGCCAGTGCGCCTTCTGCTCTTCGGTGCCGCCGCACAGGATCAGCTCTGCCGCAATTTCCGAGCGGGTGCCGAGCGAGCCGACGCCGATATAGGCGCGGGAGAGCTCCTCCGAGACGACAACCATGCTCTGCTTGCCAAGGCCCATCCCGCCGTATTCCTCCGGAATGGTCAGGCCGAAGACGCCGAGTTCCGCCATCTGGGTGATGACGCCGAGCGGGATATAGTCGTTGTCGAGGTGCCACTGATGCGCATGGGGGCTCACCTTGTCATCGGCAAAGCGGCGCATTTCGGTGCGGATCTGCTCCAGCGTTTCATCAAGTCCGCTGTCGCCGAAGATCGAATGACCTTCCTGATGACGGATGAGCTCTGCAAGTTCTGCCCGCAGCTCCGGACTGGAGCCCTGTGCAATCAGGTCAGCAGAACAGGACCGCAGGGCGGCGGTGTCCGCCTCTCCGAGGCCGAGGCTGGCAAGGCGGATGAACTCGCCCTGGTTCATCGGAATGCCGCCCAGAATCTGTGCCAGATATTCGCTGAAGCCGAGGCGGAGGGTCAGTTCCTCAAGGCGTCCGAGGCGCCCTTCCGTCCGCAGGCGCTGGCCATAGGCATCCATCTGCCGCAGGGCTTCCACATAGGTCGCAAGCCAGGCGAGCCCGTGGGTGGCGTGCTGGTGCCGGTCCATGGCCTCGGCAGACAGGCCCTTGCCGTCCGTCACCTTCGCCCACACGGCACGGGTGGCGGCATCCAGCAAGGTGTCCAGCGCGGCTACGGCCTCTCCCGTTTGCGCAAACAGATGTTCCACTGCACTGTCCTCACCGGCTGCCCCACTGGCTGTCTTTTGTCCCAGAGCCATGCCCATCCGTCCGTCCCTTTGCATTTGTTGTTTGTTGCGCCGCATTCTGGAAAGCATGTTGCGCTGCACCTGCGGCTTTGTCGAGGCCACAGCTCTACGCCTTTCGGCCAAGCAGACAGTGCCGCAAAGGCAACATGGGCTTGACGCCTGCACGCCAAACGGGCCACATCGGGGATATGAAACTGATAAAGTCTCTGCCCGCCAGCTTCCGCGTCCTGTGGGATGCGGTCAGCCACTTCAATACGGATGATGGCTGGGCCATGGCCAGCCATGTGGCGCTGTCGACGCTGCTGGCGCTGTTCCCGTTCCTGATCTTCATCGCCGCCCTCACGGGTTTTCTGGGGCTCTCGGGCGTGGCCGATCAGGTCTCGGCGCTGATTTTCGATGCCTGGCCTCCGGTGGTTGCTGCCCCTGTCGCCGATGAGATCAACAAGGTGCTGACGGTCCGCCGTGGTGACCTGTTGACCTTTGGCGCCGTGGCGGCCCTGTGGTTTGCCTCCAACGGCGTCAGTGCAGTGCGGCTGGCGCTCAACCGGGCCTACCGGGTGCGGGAGACGCGGTCCTTCATCTGGCTGCGGCTGCAGGCGATCCTGATCGTGATCCTTGGTTCGGTGGCGCTGATTGCCTTCACCTTTCTCGTGGTGCTGGCGCCGCTGGTCCTGTCGGCGGCCCTCAAGTGGTTTCCGGGGCTGGCGGAAGTCTTCCAGGAACTGCACCTGACCCGCTATGTCATCGCAGGTTTCCTCGGCTTTGCCGGCCTTTATGCCATTCACTGGCTGCTTCCGGCCGGGCACCGCAGCATGATGGATGCGCTGCCGGGGGTGGTGCTGACGCTGGTGCTCTGGGTGGCGTCCGGCACGGTCTTCGGCTGGTATCTGGCGGGCTACGCGGATTACGTCTCCACCTATGCCGGTCTGGCCGGCGTCATGTCGGCGCTGGTCTTTCTCTACATTCTTGCCGTGCTGCTGCTGATCGGGGGTGAGCTGAATGCCGCCATCCTGCGCCAGAGGACGCTGGCGCAGCGCAGGGCGGCGCGCCGGGTCACGCCGGACGGGGCTTCCGGCGGATGAACAGGATCGCCGCCATGATCAGCACCATGCCTGCGATCTGGACAAGGGTAAGCGTTTCGCCAAACAGGAAATAGCTTTCCAGCGTCGTGGCGGCGGGCACCAGATAGAACAGGGATCCGACTTCTGCAGCCGATCCGGTGCGGATCATGTACATCAGCAACAGGATGGCGCCGATGGACAGCACCAGCACAAGCCAGGCCATTGCAAAAATGAGCTGGGGCGACCAAGTGATCTCCCAGGTTTCGGTGAAGGTCAGCGGCACCGTGAAGAGCAATGCGCCGGCATATTGCCAGGTGGTGCCGGTCACGTGGTCTGCGCCTTGCACGAAGCGCTTCTGGTAGACCGTGCCCAGGCTGATGGCGATGACGGACACCAGCATGACGGAGACGGTCACGGAGGTGATGCCGGAGGCCGCTTCGCCAAGCTTGGGCAGCAGCACCAGGAGAAGGCCGGCAGAGCCACCGGCAAAGCCCAGCCAGTGGCGCCAGGTGATCTGCTCTTTCAAAAGCCAGCCGGCCGCGAGTGCGGTCACAACCGGCTGCACGCCGACCATCAGCGCGGCTGCACCTGCGGGCAGCCCCTGCCGGATGGCCCAGAACACACCGCCCAGATAGATGCCATGCACAAGAATGCCGGTGACCATGCAGTGAATCGCGGTTTTCACCGGCAGGCGCCGGCCGGAGCCCAGCAAAACGCCAAGGCCAATCAGCAACGGAACGGCGAAAGCGTATCTCAGAGCCAGAAAAATAAAAGGTTCAATGAACGGTGCTCCAAGTTTGGAGCCGATAAACCCGGTCGACCAAAGTGAAATGAACGCAATTGGGGCGAGTTTCTGTGTTTGTATAGACATATGTCTGCCGGGTTGCGGTTTGTGGTGTCAAGAAGTGCATGCGTGGTGAAAATTTAATCAGCAAAGGCGCCTATTCCTAGAGGTGTATTCAGCCCGCATTAACGGCTCTTGCTGTTAAGAATACCGAGCCAGCGTGTAGTGGCTGTCACCTGATGGGAAACGTCTGAATGATCCGGAACACACACACCATTCCAGAACAGGCCCTTTCTGCACAAACCGGTGGCGGAGGCCGGTCCGCGAACGGGCTTACAGTACGTGCGCGGATCTTGTCCATCAGTCTTATCACGGCCGTGGGCCTGCTGGTGGTGGGGGCTGCCTTCTGGTGGAGCCAGTCCAAGGTGGAGGATGCTTTCCGGGCCTCCGAGGCGAACACCAACCTGGCGCGCGCGGCCTATGATTTTGCCGGTATCGCCAAACAGATGCAGATCGAGGAAAAACTCTATCTCTCTGCTCCGTCCACTGCCGTCTTTGACAGGTTCAAGGCCGAGGCAGCGAAGGCCGAAGCCGGTATTGCCGGGATTGCCGCCATGCCCGCCGCCAAGCCTTTGGCGAACGAAACGGCGGATGTGCAGGATACGGTCTCGGCCATTGGCGGTGCTTTCGCGGAGCTGCATGCCATTCAGGAAAAGATCGGCTTTGACGGCAGCTCGGGCCTCAGGGCGGATCTGACCGTCCTTGCTGACAAGGCGAAGAACCGGATCAATGACGAGCTCAAGTTCGGTGGTGCTTCCGATTTTGAAAAGCTCGTGCGTACGGTCATGGAAGTGCAGCTCGCCGAGCGCAAGTTCACCCTTTCGGGAGGTGGGCCGCGCGAGGAGTTCGATGAGGCCTTTGCCATGTACACCAAGATGCTGGGCCGGGCCTATATTCCCAATGAGGTGAAAGCCGAGATCGAGACCAGCATGACGGGTTACAAGTCCGCCTTCGATGCCTATGCGGATGCGCTGGTGGTGCGCTCGGACAAGATCACCCTGGTTGAAGACCTGTTCATGCTGCTGCCGCCGCATATCGAGGCGCTGATCAGTGCGGCACGGGCAGGCGATGCTGAAGCGGCTGCGCAGCTGGCTGATGTGCGTCAGCTGTCCTCGCTTGTGGTCTACGGCATCATTCTGGCCATGCTGGTTGGCCTGCCGGCGCTTGCCTTTGCCATCGGGCGCTCCGTATCCGGCCCCCTGACGCGGCTGCAGACATCCATGGAGCGTCTTGCCAGCGGCCAGACGGATGTGGAGCTGCCGCAGAGCAATTCCCGCGATGAGATTGCAGCCATGGTGCGCACTGTCCGTGTGTTCCGTGACAATGCGGCCGAGCGTATCCGCCTCGAAGCTGCGCAGGCCGAGGAGAATGCGGCACGTGATGAGCGTGTGCGCCGCCTGGAAGCCATCATCGGCACTTTCGAGCAGACCGTTCAGCGCGCGCTCGACAGTCTCGATGCCGCATCAAAGGATCTCGGCCAGGCTTCGTCCGCCGTGGAACATGCCTCCGATGAGGTGGCGGCACAGGCCGGCAATGCCGGCCAGAGCGTGCGCGTCGCGGCCCAGAATGTGACGTCCGCAGCCGGGGCTACGGAAGAACTGGCAGCCTCCATCAAGGAAATTGCCAATCAGGCTGACCGGTCGACGAAGGTCGCCAAGCAGGCTGTGGCCGGGGCAGAATCCACCTTCTCCACCATGCAGGCGCTTTCGAGCGCGGCGGACCGGATCGGCGCCGTGATGAGCCTCATTCGGGATATCGCCAACCAGACCAACCTCCTCGCCCTCAATGCCACCATCGAAGCGGCCCGCGCCGGAGAGGCGGGCAAGGGGTTTGCGGTGGTCGCCGCAGAAGTGAAACAGCTTGCCAACCAGACATCCAAGGCAACCGAGGATATCGCCGCGCAGGTGGAGGCGATCCAGAATGCGTCTGCCGGCGCCGTGACGGCCATCTCGGAAGTGCGGGACATCATTTCCGACATGGACAATCTGGCTGTTGCCGTCGCTGCTGCCGTCGAGCAGCAGGAAGCGGCCGTCAGCGGTATTGCGGCGAATGTTGCCGATGCGTCCAGCCGGTCGGAAGAAGGGGCCGAGCGTATGTCTGCCGTTGTCAATGCCACGCAGCACGCACGTTCCAGCGGAGACGAGGTTGACCGCCTGTCGCAGCTTCTGTCCGAGCAGGCCGGTGTTTTGCGCAAGGAAATCCGCAGCTTCCTTGAAGGCGTGCGCGCGGCCTGAACGAGACGGCCCTAACGATGCGTCCGGATTGATTGAACCAGGGCGATGGGGCCTGAGCCGGTCTTTTCAACATGGGTGGGGTTTCCCGCCCATGTTTTTCTTTTTGCGGACAAATCCTTCCACGTGAACCTTGTGTGAAGCTTGTCCGGCAAGGGCCTTTGCCTTGCCCGGCTTTTCCCGCTATCGATAGGCCCCAAAGAATATATCGGGCCGCGGGCCGGGAGTTGTCATGCAGGAGAGTATCGTCATCATCGGTGCGGGCCAGGCTGGCGCGCAGGTGGCGCAGTCCCTTCGCCAGGGCGGATTTGCAGGCGCCATCCATCTTCTGGGTGACGAGCCGCATCCCCCGTATCAGCGGCCGCCGCTGTCCAAGAAATTTCTCTCCGGCGAGACCGATGCAGAAGGCCTGTGGCTGCGCCCGGCGGCCTTCTACGAAACGCAGGACATCGGCCTGAGGACCGGCGTCCAGGCGACCGCCATCGACCGCACAGGCAAGACCGTGGTTCTGTCGAGCGGTGACGAGCTGGCCTACAGCAAGCTGATCATTGCCACCGGCACCCGCGCCCGCGCTGTGCCGCTGCCGGGCAGCAATCTGCCGGGTGTTCTGAGCCTGCGCTCGATTGCCGATGTGGACCATATCCGCAAGGCGCTCTCCGCCCATTCCCGTCTGGCTGTCATCGGTGCCGGTTACATCGGCCTTGAAGTGGCTGCCGTTGCCCGCGCCATGGGCAAGACGGTGACGGTGATCGAGGCGCAGGACCGGGTGCTGAAGCGCGTCGTGTCGCCGGTTATCTCAGCTTTTTACGAGGGGCTTCACCGGGAGCAGGGCGTCGATCTGCACCTCAATGCAGGTGTTGCCGGGATCGAGGGCGACGCGGCGGTGACAGGGGTGCGGCTGGCCGATGGCAGCCTTGTCGAGGCGGATCTGGTGCTGATTGCCGTTGGCGCCCTGCCGAATACGGAGCTTGCGGCAGATGCCGGGCTGGATGTGGAGGGCGGCATTCTCGTGGATGCTTCCGGCCGCACCAGCGATCCGGACGTCTATGCCTGCGGCGACTGCACCCGCTTCCGCTCCGCCCGCTATGGCCGCGATGTGCGGCTGGAAAGCGTGCAGAACGCCATCGATCAGGCCAAGGCGGTGGCACAGGCCATTCTGGGCCAGCCGGTGGACTATGATCCGCTGCCCTGGTTCTGGTCGGATCAGTATCACGTCAAGCTGCAGATCGCGGGCCTGTCCGAAGGCTATGACCAGACCATTACGGTGGGCGAGCCTGCGGAAGCAAAGTTCTACGTTGCCTATCTGAAGGACGGCCGCCTGATTGCCGTGGACAGCGTCAACGCGCCCCGCTCGCACATGATGGCCCGCCGGACCATCGGTGAAGCCTGGCGCGAAGATCTTCTGCCCCCTGCTTGAGGCGCCTTCTGTGTGTCCCGCCAGCGGGCGTCAACGCCCGCTGGTGATCTCCGCGAGAAGACGGATAACCTCGCGCGGTTGCTCCAGATGCGGCATGTGGCCGGTGCCGGCGAGGCGGTGCACGGCGATGCTGTCCGGCAGGCCCGCGCTCTGGCTCACGGGCAGCACGCCGTCCTCAAGGCCCCAGATCACCTGAACCGGCAGGGGCAGCGCGGCGACATCTCCAAGCGGCAGGGTCTTCTGCCCGTCACCGTCAAGGATCTCTTCCACGATCTCCTGCAGCGCTTCGACAGCACCCGGCCGTGACCTTGCTTCCGAGGCGTGGCGGGCGAGCTGGCGCGGCACGCGGAAGGAGGGGGCGAAGAATTCCGGCAACAGGGCGGCAAGCTCCTCTTCCTCCGCCGCCGAGGCGTAGCGGCGCAGCAGGTCCGCATTGATCTGCGGCCCGAAACCGCCGGGGCCGACCAGCGTCAGGCTGGCGATGCGCTCCGGCATGCGCAGCGCGATGAGCGCGGCAACGGCTCCGCCCATGGAGTGGCCCGCCAGATGCACCTTTTCCAGTTCCAGCGCGTCGAGAGACTGGCTGACCGCCTTGGCCGAGATGCCGGCATTGCCGATGCGCGGCCAGCCCACGGCCGTGCCGTGACCCGGCAGATCAAAGGCGATGCTGCGCAGGCGGGTGGAAAGACCCGTCTGGATGTTCAGCCAGCCCTGCCGGTCGCCGCCAAAGCCGTGCAGCAGCACCAGGGGTGTACCGGTCTGGTCCGTGCCCTGCTCGGCATAGGGCAAATGGGAGGGGACATCGGGCTTCAGGCTGATGGACATGGCGGCTTTCCGGCGCTGGATAAGTTTGCCTCTAGATAACGTCCCGGTTCCGCTCTGCCTAGCCGCCCGAATGGCGGGCGGAGGTGGCCGCTTAAGAGGATGGACTTTGCACCTGCCGGGGCATTAAATCGATTGAAAGATGCTTCTCATCGCTCTCCGGCTGGTCTAGAAGCGGCAAACCTCTTTGTTTCAGGGTGATTTTCAGATGACGAGCGCGGTGGATATCGTTTGCCTTGGCGAGCCCATGGTTGAGCTGAACCAGCATGAGGCCGGTGGTGCCTATCACCCCGGTTTTGGCGGTGATGTGTCCAACGCCGCCGTGGCTGCGGCCCGTCAGGGTGCCCGTGTGGCGCTGGCGACGGCTCTGGGCACCGATGTGTTCGGCGACAGCCTGCGCGCCATGTGGAAAGCCGAAGGCGTGGACGATAGCGAGGTCAAGGCCAACCCGGATGCGCCGACCGGCATCTATTTCGTCACCCACGGCGCCGATGGCCACCGCTTCTCCTACCGCCGGGCAGGCTCCGCCGCCAGCCTCTACCAGCCGCGCGACCTGCCGAAGGACATGCTGGCCAGCACCCGCGTGCTGCATTTTTCCGCCATCAGCCAGGCGATTTCGGCGTCTGCCTGCGACGCCTGCTTTGCAGCCGTCGAGCAGGTGCGGGCTGCGGGCGGCCTGATCTCTTACGACACCAACCTGCGCCTTGCTTTGTGGCCACTGGCCCGCGCCCGTGCGGTGATCCGCTCCACCATCGGCATGACGGATATCATCCTGCCGGGCCTCGATGACGCCCGCCAGATCTGCCATGCGCAGGATGCTGATGGCATCGCCGATGAACTGCTTGGCCTCGGTGCCAAGGTGGTGGCGCTGACCATGGGCGGCGATGGCGTGCTGGTTGCTACGGCAGAGCGCCGCGAGACGCTGGCGGCCCACAAGGTGAAGGCTGTGGATGCGACGGGCGCAGGCGACGCCTTCGACGGTGCGTTCCTGGCCGAATACCTGCGCAGCGGCGATGCATTTGCGGCAGCTGCCCATGCCAATGCGGCGGCAGCGCTCTCCGTTACCGGCTATGGCGCGGTTGCGCCGCTGCCGCGCCGGGCGGATGTGGAAGCATTTCTGGCCGGAAAAGCAGGCTGAGGCTTTCCGCCTGGACATGTAACGGTTTCTTCACCACGAAAACGCTAGAAATACTGGAGTTTCAGCCCGTCACCGTGCGGGCACTCCCGTTGCGTTCCTGTGTTTGATCCAACCGAAACCTTCCAGCGAGCCTTCCCATGCACCGTCTGTCCCGCCTGACCTTCATGGCTGCTGCTGCCGGCATCGCCTTGAGCGCATTTTCTGCCGTGCCCGCATCGGCCTATGACAACACCTATTATGATCCGGTCACGCGCCAGTGGCAGGAAATGAAGCTGACCCCGGAAGTGGCGGCCAAGATCGCCCGCCGGGAATACAAGCGCAAGACAGTGGATTACCGCGGCCCGGAGGCGCCCGGCACGATCATCGTCGACACCACGGAGCGCCGCCTTTACCACGTGCTGGGGAACGGCAAGGCCATGCGCTACGGCATCGGCGTCGGCCGGGACGGCTTCACCTGGAAGGGCGAGGAAAAGGTCACCCGCAAGGCCGAGTGGCCGGGCTGGACGCCGCCGCCGGAAATGATCGCCCGCGAGCGCAAGAAGGGCCGCAAGCTGCCTGCCTTCATGGCTGGCGGCCCGCAGAACCCGATGGGCGCCCGTGCGCTGTATCTGGGCAACACGGTCTACCGCATCCACGGCACCAACGAGGACTGGAGCATCGGCCAGGCCGTCTCCTCCGGCTGCTTCCGCATGTGGAACGATGACGTGGAACACCTCTACAGCGAGGTTTCCGTGGGCGCCAAGGTGGTGATCCGCTGAGGCGCTCGAGGGGAAAATACGAGAAAACTCAATAGGCTTCGTCATGCCATGGCTTGACCATGGCATCCACTCCGTGTCCTTTCCGCGCGTTCGGGGCATCTCTCTGCACCCATGTCTGGCTTCTCCGCTTGCCGGGGCGAAACGGCATGGATGCCATGATCAAGTCATGGCATGAGGGAGAGAAGGGAGATGGCCGGAGCGAACAACAGCCGGCGTCTTGCGAGAAAAATACGAGAAAACTCAATAGGTTTCGTCATGCCATGGCTTTGATCATGGCATCCACCCCGTGTCGTCTCCGGGTGTGGGGCATCTCCCTGCACCCATGTCTGGCTTCTCTCCTTGCCAGGGCGAAACGGTATGGATGCCATGATCAAGTCATGGCATGACGGAGAGAAGGGCGATGGCCGGAGCGAACAACAGCCGGCGTCTTGCGAGAAAAATACGAGAAAACTCAATAGGCTTCGTCCTGCCATGGCTTTGACCATGGCATCCACCCCGTGTCCTTTCCGCGCGTTCGGGGCATCTCTCTGCATCCATGTCTGGCTTCTCCGCTTGCCGGGGCGAAACGGCATGGATGCCATGATCAAGTCATGGCATGACGGAGAGAAGGAGATGGCCGGGGCGAACAACAGGCGGTCTTACCCGCCGGCGGCCTCCCCGGGCCGGACGATCAGCCAGTTGAGGCGCAGCGGCGGCCATTTGGCGGGGGCGGCATAAGGGATGTCGGCAAAGCCATCGCGCAGGCGGCCCGGATAGAGCGCGGCCAGCGAGCCTGTGGGCGTTTCGCTGTCACCCGTCCAGATCACCAGAACGCCGGTCCTCTTCACGTGCTCCATGCTGATCCACGGGGCAATGGCGGGGATGTGATCGGTGAAGAGATGCGGCCTGTCCGCAGAGAACAGGGTGACATGGGCCGCCGGCCACATGTCGCCCGCCACATAGGTGAGCGGCGTGCCGGTTGCCTCGCGCCAAGCCCTGTCCGCCTGCTCTGCGACGGCTGCACCGGGGAAGTGAATGCGCGTCGGCTTTTTCTTGATCAGCGGCTCCACCAGCGCCTGCCCGGCGGCAACGCTGAGAAAGATCACCTGCACTGCAGCGGCTGCTGTCAGCGCGCGGCGGATGGACCAGTTGCCGTTGCGGGCTGAGGCGAAGCGCACCAGCAAGAGCCCCGCCAGCGTGAACATGGACGCGCCCCACATCTGCTTAAAGGCATTGCCGGTCATGCCGGAGACCAGCATCACGACAAGAGCAGGCAGCAGGGTGAACCACAGCAGGAAACGCAGATCCGCCGAACTGCCACGGGGCGGCTCACCTTGTGGCGCCGTGCCGCGCAGGCCCGCCAGACCGAGCCCGGCGAAAATGGGGATCAGCACCGGCGCCATGCTGCCAAACTGGCCGAGCAGGAAGTTGACCGGGTTGAGAATGTGGTCTGCGATGCCTTCTGCCGGAACACTGCGGCTTGCGGCATAGGTGAAGGTCAGAAAATCCGTCTCCAGCAGCCACCAGACATGCGGCGCAAAAAGCACCAGCGCCAGCGCCATGGCCAGATAGGGGCCGGGCGTTGCAAGGCAGCGGCGCGCATCGCGGAAGGTCAGCGCATAGAGCCCGATGCAGCCGATGAGCAGGCCGGTAAAATACTTGGCATAGAGCCCGAGTGCGGCGGTGAGACCGAGCAGCAGCCAGTCCGCCAGCCGCCCCCTGGAAAGGCCTCTGTGGAAGAACAGCAGCATGCCGGCCCAGACGGGGATCTGCAGGATGTTCGGGTTGAACTCCGGCGCGGGCAGGGTGAAGTAGAAGGCGCAGCTGGTGGCCGCAATGGCCCAGAACCGCTGCCCGGGCGCAAGGCCCATGTCCCGGCCCAGCAGCCAGATCGCCAGATAGGTGAGGGCGTAGCAGATCTGGCTCAGCCAGTAGGCGCCGAAGGCATGGCCGCCGGTCAGATGATAGCTCCCCTCCAGCAGCCAGGCCTGCAGCGGCGGGTGCTTGGTGTAGCCGAGCGCCAGATCCCGGCCCCAGGCAAAGCCCTCCACCACATCCAGCGGCGGATTGGGAAACAGCACACTCGGCACCAGGGCCCAGAGCAGGCAGATGGCAAGGCAGTAGAGAAGGGTTGCGCGGGCGGCTGACATCATCGGTCGTCCGGTCATCGGGAGGCGGAGTTTGACGGTTCGGCAAAGGCCCAGAGCCGGGCGCCGAGGAAGGTGAGCGGCGGAACCACGAAGATCGCAATGATGATGCCCACCGCGCCGGGCAGCTGGGTGAATTTCAGCAGGGCCGCCAGGGCGCCGTTGTTCAGCACGAAGCCGGCGGCAGCCAGCACGAAGAAGCGGCGCATGCGCTGGCCGGTCTGTACCTCATCCGCAGAGCGGAAGCTCCAGGCGTGATGGCCGGTGAACGAGACGATGAAGGCCACCAGAAACCCGCCGATGTTGGAGAGTATCGGCGGCACATGGGCGAGTTCCAGCAGGCCAACGGCCACACAGGCGTGCACCACGGCGGCCGATACGCCGACGATGCCGAAACGGGCGATGGTGGCGAACTCCCGCAGAAGCCGCTGCTGCCGTTCCCGGGTCATCATGCGCTCTCCCCGCCGGAGGGATTTGCACCCGCTGGTGTTGCGGACGATTCAATGATGTCCTGCACCAGATAGACCGGCCGCTGCTTCGTTTCGATGAAGAGCCGTCCGATGTATTCGCCAATGATGCCGATGGACAGCAGTTGCAACCCGGAGAAGAACAGGACACTCACCATCAGCGAGGCATAACCCGGCACATCGATGCCATAGAGGATCACCCGTGCCACCAGAACCATTGCATAGGCAAATGCCGCTGTTGCGATGAGGCCGCCGCAGTACAGCCAGACCCGCAGGGGCACGCTGGTGAAGCTGGCAAGGCCGTCAAGGGCGAAGTTCCAGAGCTTCCAGTAGTTCCACTTGCCTTCCCCGGCCCGCCGCGGCGGGCGTTCGTAGGGCAGGAAGGTGGTGGGATGGCCAACCCAGGCAAAAAGGCCTTTCATGAAGCGGCTGCGCTCCGGCAGGCGCCCGAGGGACTCTGCTACACTGCGGTCGATCAGGCGGAAGTCTCCCGCATTGGCCGGCATGTGGATATTCGTCAGCCGGTCGAAGAGCCGGTAGAACATGCTGGCCGTGCTGCGCTTCATCAGGGTGTCCTGCGACCTGTCCACCCTGAGGCCATAGATCACGTCATAGCCTTGCTTCCAGAGTTCCAGCATTTCGGGGATGAGGCCGGGCGGATCCTGCAAGTCAGCGTCGAGAATGACGAGAATGTCACCCTTGGCGTGGTCAAGACCTGCGGTGAGGGCAGCTTCCTTGCCGAAATTGCGCGACAGGCCGATCAGCTTCCCGGGAAGGCCCTCCGACAGATGGCGGCAGATGATGCGGGCCGTATCGTCGCTGCTGCCATCATCAATGAAGATGAATTCGCTCTCCGCGGGAAGGCCGGCAAGGGCTGCCTGAGTTTCGGTGAGGAAAATATCCAGCACTTCGGCTTCGTTGTAGACGGGTACAACGATGGACAAGAGCGGGCGGGAGGGGCGCCGGGCGGCGCGCCGCTCCAGATAGACGGACTGGCTGGCCGCTGAGGGCGGGAAGTCCATGGTGAAGGCATCCCACATTCGGATTCTGGACGGGTCACGCCGCTGGCCGGCCCGTCAGGAAAAATGCCCCCGGCCGGGCCGGAGGCATCTGCTTCTTGTCAGCTCAGCACGCCGTGGCAGTGCTTGTACTTCTTGCCCGAGCCGCAGGGGCAGACCTCGTTGCGGCCGACCTTGCCCCAGGTCGCGGGATCATTCGGGTCGCGGGCAATGCCGGTGGCAGCAAAACCGCCCGACGACCGCTCATCGGCCATCTCGTCCTCGCCCGTCACCGGGTTGAGGTGATGGGGATGCATCTCGCGCGGCTCTTCCGGCATCTGCGGCGCCTGCTGGGTCACCAGTTCCACCCGCATCAGCTGGGAGGTGGTGATCTGGCGCAGCTGGGTCAGCATGGTCTCGAACAGGTTGAAGGCTTCGGTCTTGTATTCCTGCAGCGGGTCACGCTGGGCATAGCCGCGGAAGCCGATGACCGAACGCAGATGATCGAGGTTCGCCAGATGCTCGCGCCAGAGATTGTCCAGCGTCTGCAGCAGGATGGCCTTTTCCACCTGGCTCATGATCTGCTGGCCGAAACGGCCAAGCTTATCTTCCATGACGGCGTCGGCGGCCTTCATGAGGCGCTCGCGCACTTCCTCATCGGCAATGCCCTCTTCCTTGGCCCAGTCGACGATCGGCAGGTCAAGGTTGAGGAGGGTCTGCACTTCCTTAGTCAGGCCTTCCGTATCCCACTGTTCGGGATAGGCGCGTTCGGGGATATGCCGTGAGACGAGATTGTCGATCATCTCGTGACGCATGTCGGTCACGGTCTGGCCGAGGTCCTCGCCATCCATCAGGTCGATGCGCTGCTCGAACACCACCTTGCGCTGGTCGTTCATCACGTCATCGAACTTCAGCAGGTTCTTGCGGATGTCGAAGTTGCGCGCTTCCACCTTCTGCTGGGCCTTGGCCAGCGCCCGGTTGATCCAGGGGTGGATGATGGCCTCGCCGTCCTTCAGGCCCAGCTTCTGCAGCATGGAATCCATCCGGTCGGAACCGAAGATGCGCATCAGGTCGTCCTGCAGCGACAGGAAGAACTTGGAATGGCCGGGGTCGCCCTGACGGCCCGAACGGCCGCGCAGCTGGTTGTCGATGCGCCGGCTCTCGTGGCGCTCGGTGCCGATGACGTAAAGACCGCCGGCCGTCAGTGCCTTCTGCTTCAGGACTTCGATTTCGGCGCGGATCGCGGCCACGCGCGCATCACGCTCGGGGCCGGCTTCCATGTCCGCCAGTTCGCGCTCGATGCGCATGTCCGGGTTGCCGCCAAGCTGGATGTCCGTGCCGCGGCCGGCCATGTTGGTGGCGATGGTCACGGCACCGGGCAGACCGGCCTGGGAGATGATGAAGGCTTCCTGCTCGTGGTAGCGGGCGTTCAGCACCGCGAAGACCTTGTCTTCCTTGCCGCCCTGATCGCCGTTCTGCAGCGGCGCAAAGGCGTTGGGATCGGTCACATCCACCTGACGGTAGCCGTGCTGGCGCAGGCGCTCGGCCAGCATTTCCGATTTTTCGATCGAGGTGGTGCCGACCAGAACCGGCTGCTGGCGGGACTTGCAGTCGTCGATCAGCGCCACGATGGCGTTGAACTTCTCGTCCGCGGTCCGGTAGACCTCGTCGTCGTCATCGACGCGCTTGACCGGCATGTTGGTCGGGATCTCGACCACTTCCAGCCCGTAGATGTCCTGGAACTCGTCCGCCTCGGTCGCAGCCGTACCGGTCATGCCGGCCAGCTTGTCATACATGCGGAAATAGTTCTGGAAGGTGATCGAGGCGAGGGTCTGGTTCTCCGGCTGGATGCGGACCTTTTCCTTCGCTTCCAGTGCCTGATGCAGGCCTTCCGAATAGCGGCGGCCCGGCATCATGCGGCCGGTGAATTCGTCGATGATCACGACTTCGCCGTTGCGGACGATGTAGTCCTTGTCGCGCTGGAACAGCTTGTGGGCCTTCAGCGCCTGCTGCAGGTGATGCACGGCGCTGACGTTTTCCACGTCATAAAGCGACTCGCTGCGCAGCAGGTTGGCTGCACCCAGCAGGCTCTCCAGCTTTTCGTTGCCGCTTTCGGTGAAGGTGGCCGAACGCTGCTTCTCGTCGATCTCGTAATCTTCCGGCGTCAGGGCCGGAATGAAGGCATCGACCGTGTTGTAGAAGTCCGAGCGGTCCTCTAGCGGGCCGGAGATGATCAGCGGCGTGCGCGCCTCGTCGATGAGGATCGAGTCCACTTCATCGACGATAGCGAAGTTGTGGCCGCGCTGAACCATCGAAGCACGCTCATACTTCATGTTGTCGCGCAGATAGTCGAAGCCGAATTCGTTGTTGGTGCCGTAGGTCACGTCGGCGGCATAGGCGGCGCGGCGCTCCTCGTCGGACAGGCCATGCACGATGACGCCGGTGCTGAGGCCAAGGAAGCCGTAGACCTTGCCCATCATCTGGGCGTCGCGCTGGGCCAGATAATCGTTCACGGTCACCACGTGGACGCCCTTGCCTGCGAGGGCGTTGAGATAGACCGGCGCGGTGGCGACCAGCGTCTTGCCTTCACCGGTGCGCATCTCGGAGATCTGTCCGGAGTTGAGGACAAGGCCGCCGATCAGCTGGACGTCATAGTGCCGCTGCCCGAGGGCGCGGCGGGCCGCCTCGCGCACGGTGGCGAAGGCAGGGGCCAGAATGTCGTCCAGCGTGGCGCCTTTGGCCAGCTGCTCGCGGAAGGTCTGGGTGCGCGCGCGCAGCGCGTCATCCGACAATGCCTGTACTTCGGCTTCGAGAGCATTGATGGCCGCAACCTTCGCCTTCATGGCCTTGATCTTGCGGTCGCTCGGGGAGCCAAAAATCTTACGTGCTAATGCGCCAAGGCCGGCCATGTGGCGGTCCTTCCAAGTGACGGGCGGCATCAGGTGCAAGGCCCCTGTCGCCGGCCCTCAAAAAAATCTCATTTCCGGTACACGGTCCGCCTGCCTGCCCGCGTGCGGGCTGCGAAGCTGCCGTTCCATGGATGCCCCGCCCTTGAAGGTGGCGCGGGACGTTCGACAGATAAGAGGGGGTAGGATGCTTGTCAACGCCGCCGCTTTCAGCAAGGTTGCGGCAGCTCGCGCTCATGCGGTGCAGAGCTGTTCAAATTCTGACCCTAAGGACTCCACATGTTCCGTTCTTTCATGAGCCGCCCCCTGCGCCCGGTCCTGATCGCCGCAACGGCGCTCAGCCTCGGTGCCACGGCCCTGTCTGCGGCCGAACCGGGTGACGTTGTTGCCAAGGTCGGCAGCACGGAAATCACCGAAGCCGATATCGCCTTTGCCGCCCGTGACCTTGGCCCGCAGCTGCAGCGCTTCCCGCCGGCCCAGTGGCGCCAGATTCTCACGGACGTGATGATCGACATGACGCTTCTGTCCGATGCGGCGAAGAAGGAAGGCCTTGAGAAGGATGAGGACTTCCAGCGCCAGGTCCGCTTCATGACCACGCAGGCCCTGCGCAATGCCTATGTGGCGCAGAAGCTGGATGCCGCCATCACCGAGGATGACCTCAAGGCGGCCTATGACAAGGAATTCAAGGATTTCCAGGGCGAAGAAGAAGTCCGCGCCCGTCATATCCTCGTTTCCTCCAAGGAAGACGCCGAAACGCTGATCAAGGAGCTGGACGGCGGCGCCGACTTTGCCGAGCTGGCCAAGGCCAATTCCAGCGACGGTTCGGCTGCCAATGGCGGTGACCTCGACTATTTCACCAAGGGCCGCATGGTGCCGGAGTTCGAGGCGGCTGCCTTTGCCCTGCAGCCGGGCGAATACACCAAGGAGCCGGTTGAGAGCCAGTTCGGCTGGCACATCATCAAATCCGAAGACAAGCGCATCCAGAGCGCCCCGTCGCTGGAAGAGGTTTCCGACGGCCTGCGCCAGATGCTGATGCGTGAGCGTTATGCAACGCTGATCGAAGAGCTGAAGGCCGCAAATCCGGTGGAAATCATCAAGCAGGATGCTGCTGCCGATGCCCCGGCTGGCGAGGCTGCAAAGCCTGCTGCGCAGTAAGACGGACGGTTCGGAAGGCAAAGCGCTTCCAATCTGACAGGGATCCCCCGGCACCCCGCCGGGGGATTTCCTGTTTCAGGGGGTGTCATGGGTCTTGCGCACCCCCCTTCCATCGGGCAAGGCTGCGGCTCATTGCATTTGAGTGCCAGAGGCCGTCATGTCGACAGAAGTTTCCCCGCTTGCCCCCAAGTCCTACCCTGAGATGCCCGTCATCGAAGGCGTGCGTTTTGCCACGGCGGCTGCCGGCATCAAGTACAAGGGCCGCACGGATGTGCTTCTTGTGCTGATGGATGAGGGCACGGAAGTGGCCGGTGTCTTCACCCGCTCGCTCTGCCCCTCCGCCCCGGTGGACTGGTGCCGCGCCAATCTGCCCTCCGGCAAGGCCCGGGCGCTGCTGGTCAACTCCGGCAATGCCAATGCCTTCACCGGCAAGAAGGGCAAGGCAGCGGTCGAGCTTTCGGCGGACATCGTCAGCAAGGCGGTCGGCTGTGCCCAGGGCGAGATCTATCTCGCCTCCACCGGCGTGATCGGCGAACCGCTGCCTGCGGACAAGTTCTCCGGTGTCGTTGACGGGCTGGTGTCTGATGCCGTTGCCGGTTCCTGGCTCGATACGGCCAAGGCGATCATGACCACCGACACCTATCCGAAGGTGTCCACCCGCACGGTGGATCTGGGCGGTGTGCCGGTGACGCTGAACGGCATTGCCAAGGGTGCGGGCATGATTGCCCCGGACATGGCGACCATGCTGTCCTTCCTCTTCACCGATGCCCCTATTGCAGCTCCCGTGCTGCAGGAGCTGATCTCCGGCGCCGTCGGCGGCAGCTTCAATGCCATCACCGTGGACAGCGACACCTCCACCTCCGACACGGCCCTGCTGTTTGCCACCGGCAAGGCGGCCGAACGCGGTGCTGTGCGCGTCATCGAAGCCTCCGATCCGCGTCTGGAGCCTTTCCGTCAGGCGCTGGGCGAGGTGATGCAGGATCTGGCCCACCAGATCGTCCGGGATGGCGAAGGCGCCCGCAAGTTCGTGGAAGTGCGCGTCGAGGGTGCCTCGTCCGATGCGTCGGCCAAGCGCATTGCCCTGTCCATCGCCAACTCGCCGCTGGTGAAGACCGCCATTGCCGGTGAGGATGCCAACTGGGGCCGTGTTGTCATGGCTGTCGGCAAGGCAGGTGAGCCGGCGGACCGTGACCGTCTGGCCATCTGGTTCGGCGATGTGCGTGTGGCCGCCAATGGCGAGCGGGATCCGGATTACTCGGAGGCGGCAGCTTCTGCCGTGATGGAGCGCGAGCATATCGTCATCCGCACGGAGATTGGTCTGGGCGAGGGCTCCGCCACCGTGTGGACTTGCGATCTGACCAAGGCCTATGTCGAGATCAACGGCGATTACCGCAGCTGAACCGTCAAACTTTCTTCGGGGCGGGCTCTGAGATTTTTAAGAGCCCGCTCAAAACTGTCTAAAATTGGAACATGCCATGCGGATGGTTCTTGTCGTTGCCTGTGCTCTCATTGACGCGGACGGGCGTATCCTGATCGCGCAGCGGCCCGAGGGGAAGTCCATGGCAGGGCTCTGGGAATTCCCCGGAGGCAAGGTGGAAGCTGGAGAAAGGCCGGAAGCCTGCCTGATCCGCGAGCTTTCCGAGGAACTTGGAATCAGCGTTAAGGAAGAGTGCCTAGCCCCTCTGACCTTCGCCAGCCACGCTTATGAAGATTTTCACCTCCTCATGCCATTGTATGTCTGTCGGCGATGGCAAGGAACTCCCGCAGCCCAGGAAGGGCAGACCCTGAAATGGGTGCGGGCAGGCAAGCTCAGGGAATTCCCCATGCCACCGGCCGATGAGCCGCTGATCCCCCATCTGATCGGGTTGGTCGGCGCCTGATGTAGACCGACAGGCAAACAGCCGCGTATCTGGCTGGTTAGGAGTTGCAATGCGACTGGACGAAAATCCGGCAGGCATGTTTGGTGCCCCCGCCAGGAAGCGCGTTCAGATCGGCCTTGATCTGGCGGCCCGCTTCCGGGACGACGTGAAAGGCGCAACGGCCGTGGAATACGGCCTGATGGTGGCTTTCATCTCCGCAGCGATCATGGCGACACTCCTGTCCATTGGTCAGGATATCGGTACCGCCTTCTCCATCATCAGCACGGCCCTGCGCGGCGGCTGATCAGGCCCCGCTTTTATCTTCCGGCACTTTCAGTGCATCGGCCAGCCGTGCCTTCGCGGACCCCGGCTTCCGCGGCTTCTGCTGGCTTTCATGCGGCGCCCAGCCGGACAGATACATCACCTGAAATGTTGCGCGGATGCGCCCGTCCGGGTCGCTGTAATCTGCTGCATAGAGTTCTGCCGCCTTCAGAAACACGGCCCGTGACAGGGGCTTGCGGCTGCGCTCGTTCAGCGCCGATGTGGCGCCCATCATCTTCAGATCCCGCATCAGCGCGAAGATATTGTCGTAGCGCACCGTCAGCTTGTCCGTGTCTGTCACAGGCAGGGCAAAGCCTGCGCGCTGCAGCAGGGCGCCAAGATCCCGCGTGTCGGCAAAGGGCACGACGCGGGGGGCGGCGCCGCCGGTCACGTCCAGCTCCGCCCGCATCAGGCAGTCGCGCAACTCGCTCAAGGTATCCCCGCCCAGCAGCGCCCCCAGAAACAGCCCGTCCGGGCGCAAGGCCCGGCGGATCTGGATCAGCGCACCCGGCAGGTCGTTGACGAGTTGCAGGCTGAGCGCCGAGACGATCAGCCCAACGGACGCATCCCTCAAGGGCAACAACGCGTCATCGCAGACAAAGTCCGGGGCGGGCAGGGCAGGGTCGGGCAGGAACAGGTCACCACGCAGCACCGTCTCCGCCTTGCCGCTTTGGCGCAGGATTTCAGCAATCCGCCCGGTGTGGCCGCCCAGATCCACCGCCGTGCCGAATTCGCGCGTCACCGCCGCAATCCTGTCCGCCAGATCTTCGGCGACAGCGGCCAGCAGGAAATCGGCACCTTCCGTGCGGCACTCAAGGGCACGGCTGCGCCGCTGGGCGAAGAGGGAACGGTCGATGAGGTCGATGCGGGTCATGTGGGTGCCTTCCGGGTGCCGGGCATGCTGCCTTATAGGCCCAGCCTTCCGCTTCCGTCAAAAGCTGCTAGGGTGACGTGAACCACGGGTTGCAAGAGGCGGCAGATGCTTCAGGAACCGGATGCAGGTCTTCACAGCCTTGACTGGCGCCGCCGCCCCCTGGGCGGATTGCGCCGGATCTGGCGTGCCGGGCTCGATTTTCTGCTGCCGCCGCGCTGCCTCACTTGCGATGCCCCTGCTGCCGAGCCCGATGCAGTCTGCCCCTCCTGCTGGGGGCTGATGCCCTTCATCGAGGCGCCCTGGTGCGCCCGTTATGGTACGCCGCTCTCGTTTGATCTGGGGCCTGAAGGGCTGAGTGCCCGCGCCATCGCCTCGCCGCCCCTCTTCAACCGGGCCCGTGCAGCCACCCTCTATGGCGGCCCGGCGCGGGACTTGGTGCTGGCGCTCAAATTCGGCGGGCGGCGCGAGGTGGCAGCCCCCATGGGGCGGCTGATGGCAGCTGCCGGGCGTGAGTTGTTCCAGCCTGACACGCTGGTTCTGCCCGTGCCCCTGCACCGCACGCGCCTGTGGCAGCGGCGGTTCAATCAGGCAGCCTTGCTGGGGCAGGAGGTGGCGCGCATCAAGGGTGTGGGCTTTGAACCGCTGATGCTGGAGCGGCGGCGCCGTACCCGCCAGCAGGTGGGCCTGCATGCGGATGAGCGCAGCCGCAATGTGCGCGGTGCCTTTGCGCTCCGGCCGGAGGCGGCCATGAAGATCAGCGGGCGGCCGGTGGTGCTGGTGGATGATGTTCTGACAACGGGATCAACGGTTGAGGCCTGCACGCGGGTGCTGCTGCGGGCCGGTGCGCGGCAGGTGGACGTGCTCACCTTCGCCATCGCCGATCCCTCGCTCACTGCAGACTGACTGGTTTCCCTCCGGCCACGGCCATTTTCGGGGCTTGTCCGGCGCAAGTTCCGGCAGATATAAGCCGGTAAGCGCAGTTTGACTGTCTGTGAGCATTCTTGACAGGCTGATGCCCCTCCATCGTCATCCCGGCCTTGAGCCGGGACTGGTGAGCCGGGGCATATGCTGTTTCAGGGAGCTGCAGCCGGAAGGCCTTGGCTCTCCGGTCCCGGATCTCCGCTTCGCTGCGTCCGGGATGACGATTGTGAGGGCTGTCAGTGGCCTGAGGGGCGGTGAGCTGCCCATAAGGAGTTGAAACGTGGTTGAAGTCATCATCTACACCCGGCAGATGTGCGGCTACTGTTCTGCGGCCAAGCGCCTTCTGGACAGCAAGGGCGTTGCCTATACCGAGCATGACGCCAGTTTTGATCCGGGTCTCAGGGCCGAGATGATTGCCAAGGCCAATGGCCGCAGCACCTTCCCGCAGATTTTCATCGGCGGGGTGCATGTGGGCGGCTGTGACGACCTGCATGATCTGGACCGGGCGGGCAAGCTCGATCCCATGCTCGCCGCCTGATCCGGAGCTTGTGACAGATGGCCATCTTTACCGCCGCCTGCGTTCAGCTTCGCTCCAGCCGGGACGTTGCTGCCAATAGTGCCGCTGCCGAAGCGCTGATCCGCGAGGCGGCCGCAGCGGGGGCGGACTATGTGCAAACGCCGGAGATGACCAATCTGCTGGAGCGCAGCCGCGAGGAACTGATGGCCAAGATCCGGGTGGAGGCGGACGATCCGTCGCTGGCCCTGTTCCGGGCGCTGGCCGCAGAGCTTGGCATCTGGCTGCATATTGGCTCGCTCGCCATTCTGCTGGAGCCGGGCAAGGCGGCAAACCGTGGCTTTCTCATTGGCCCCGATGGCAGCCTGAAGGCGAGATACGACAAGATCCACATGTTCGACGTGGATCTGCCCAACGGCGAAAGCTGGCGGGAATCTGCCACCTACCGGCCCGGCTGCGAGAGCCTTGTGGCCGACCTGCCCTTTGCACGGCTCGGCATGGCCGTGTGCTATGATGTGCGCTTTCCGGCCCTGTTCCGGGCACAGGCGCGCGCCGGGGCCGAGGTGCTGACCATGCCGGCCGCCTTCACCCGCCAGACCGGCGAAGCGCACTGGCATGTGCTGCAGCGGGCGCGGGCGATCGAGAATGGCGCCTTCGTCATCTCCAGCGCGCAGGGCGGCAAGCATGAGGACGGGCGCGAGACCTATGGCCACAGTCTGATCGTCAACCCCTGGGGTGCGGTGATCGCGGAACTTGACCATGATGAACCGGGCTTCGTGACCGCCCGTATCGACACAGAAGAAACGCTGAAGGCGCGTCAGCGCATTCCCGCCATCGCCAACGAGCGGGATTTCACCCTGACGCAGACCGGCAAGGAGATTGAGGCGTGATCCGTTACACGCTCCGCTGCGACAATGCCCATGAGTTCGAGGGCTGGTTCCGCAATTCCGGAGATTTCGAGCGCCAGACGGCGCAGGGACTGATGAGCTGTCCGGCCTGCGGGTCTGATGACGTTACCAAGGCTTTGATGGCGCCTGCCGTCAGCACTTCGGAGCGCAGGGAGAGCCTTGCGCCCGCCGGTGCTGATGCGGCAGCTGCCGGACCCGTTGAAGCGGCTGCTCCGGCCACCGGTGCAGGGGCGACTTCGGCCATGATTGCGTCGGATTCGCGCCACGCCGAGCTTCTTGAGAAGATCAGGGAGCTGCGCCAGCAGATCGTCTCGAATGCCGATTATGTGGGCCAGTCCTTTGCCGATGAGGCCCGCAAGATGCACTATGGCGAGGCGGATCATCGCAGCATTTACGGCGAGACCAGCCCGGATGATGCCCAGGCCCTGCTGGAAGAGGGCATCAGCATCCTCCCGCTTCCGGTGCTGCCGGAAGACCGCAACTGAGTTCTGCCTCCTGTCAGTCCAGACTGGAAACCGGGCCAGCAGCCGGGCCAGCTTGAACGGGTGGCCCGGCTGTTGTTGGATGGAGCCTGATCAGGCGCTGGCAGCCGGCTTTGCGCGCGGGGCGGCCTTGCGGGCTGCCGTTTCGCCACTGCCGTTGCTGTTGGCCGGTTCCATGGCCTTGGAGGCCGCTTCCATGGTCTGCTGGGCCATGTCTTCGACCACCTCTGCCGCCGTATCGACGACCAGATCCCCGGCCTTCGAGGTTTCGGCGAGGCTGGTCTGCAACAGCTCCAGCGTCTTCTGCGCCTGGGCCTCGTAGTCGTGCCACATGTCACGGAAGAAGCCCTGCAGGGTCTTGGCGGTTTCTGCCGGTTCCTTGCAGGCCACGAGCGAGCGGAAGCAGGCGAGATCTGCCTTGAGCCGCTGGTTCACGAAGTCCATGTGGCCGGTGAAGGCCTTCTCGCTGCCTTCCAGCATCTGACGGCTGGCGGTTTCCAGGGCGCTGAGCGTGTGTTCGCCCAGCTTGTCAGAGCGTTCGGCCCATGACCAGTTATTGGCCCAATTGCTGGATGCCACATTCATCCACGGTGCGGTGAGCCCCATGGTGCCGTTTCCGGCGGTGTCATGTTCAATCCGGTTTTTTGTCATGTCGACCTCCCACAGATGTCGATTGCGCGTCTTCAGAGGATAGACGCCTGCCTTGCCGCTGCTTGCGGTCTGTCAGGCCGTAGCCTGCATGCTGCTGGCAATTACCGCGGGTGAGACCTCAGCATGCACACGTGCCGCTAGGTTAGCAAGGGAATGTGACAACCGTTTTGATCTGCCTCATAAGAAAATGCCCGGTCTGCGGCGGGATTGCGGCATTGGCCCTCAAATCCTGCGGCAGTGTGACGCGGCCGGCCTGACCTCTCAGGCACGCATCCAGGCCTGCAGCTCTGCGGTGACGGCGCCGGGGGCCTCCAGCGTGGAGAGGTGCCCGGCCCCGGCAATCAGGCTGAGGCGGCTGCCGGGGATGGCCTCGTGGATCTCACGGGCGATTGCGGGCGGCGTCAGCGTGTCGCCTTCCCCTGCCAGAACCAGCGTGGGGCAGGCGATCTGGCCGAGGAAGGGGCGGGAGTCGATCCGGGCCATGATGGCAGTCTGCTGGCGCACGAAAGCCTCGGGCCCCGTGTCTTCCGCCATTTCCACCACCACGGCCTTCAGCGTTTCATCTTCGGCGCGCGAGGCATCCACCAGCCCCGGATAGAGCAGATGCGGCACCTTGGCGAATTTGCCGGACTGCGCCATCTGCATCAGAACGCGGCGGCGCTCGCCCTGCTCCGGCATGTCGGGCCGGGCGCTGGTGTCCAGCAGGGCCAGGCGCGTCACCTTCTCCGGCGCCTTGCGCATGATCTCCATGGCGATGTAGCCGCCCATGGAAAGCCCGGCGAGGGCAAAGCGCTCAGGTGCTGCTGCCAGAATGCCCTCCGCGATGGCGCTGACACTGTCCGCTTCCCGGTGATCGCCGATGAGGATCGGCCGGTCCGAGAAGGCGGCGATCTGTGCGGCAAACAGCAGCTCGGTGCAGAGCAGGCCCGGAATGAAGACGACAGCCTCGGTCATGCGTGCGTATCCCTGTGTTCCTGAAACGTAAGGCTTTCTCGTGCCGGAAAAATTCCTGCTTGGGAAGACTGTTTCGGAGACAGGCAGGATGTCAGTGCAGCATCAGGCCAATGCCCTGCGCGGCATCGATCATGACCGGATAAAGCGATGCCAGAAGCAGCAGCGCCATGGCGATGTTGAAGACCTGCAGCCGCTTCGGGTTCGCCAGGAAACCGCGCAGCAGCGTGCCCGCCGCCGCCCAGGCGAGAGAACTGGGGCCGCCAGTGAGGCTGTAGAGCAGGGTGATGATCAGCACGTTGGTGAAGAAGCCATCTGCGGGTGTGTAGGCAGCGATGGCGCCGATGGCCATGATCCAGGCCTTCGGGTTGACCCACTGGAAGGCCGCCGCCTGCAGGAATGTGAAAGGCTTCGGCTTGGCGCCCGCAGTCTGCGGCGCGCCGGAGCGGGCGATCTTCCAGGCGAGCCAGGCCATGTAAAGCGCACCGGCATATTTCAGCACGTCATGGAGGGCGGGCCACAGTTCGAAGAGTGCGCCTATGCCCAACCCGCAGGACAGCACCAGAATCGAGAAGCCGATATTGATGCCCAGAATATGCGGCAGGGAGGCCCTGAGGCCGAAGTTTACACCCGAGGCCAGCAGCATGGTGTTGTTCGGCCCCGGCGTGATGGAGGAGACGAAGGCGTAAAGAATAAAGGCGGCGATCAGGTCCGGCGTCATGACAGGCTGTGCTCGGGTAAATGTCTGAATGGCCTGCAGAATAGAGGCGTGACGCTTTTGGTGAAAACGGAATAGCGTCACGTGACACTATTCCGTTTTCCTGATCTGGCCGTTTCTCTGTCCCGGGTGGCTGCTTCAGCGGCTGGCGAGCAGCATGTAGTTCACGTCCATGTCGCGCGAGCGGTTCCAGCTGTCGGTGAGCGGGTTGAAGGTGACGCCGCAGCGGTCGGTCACCGTGAGGCCAGCGGCGGTCACCGGGCGCTCGATTTCCTCCGGGCGGACCAGCTTTTCGTAGGAGTGGGTGCCTTTCGGCAGCCAGCGCAGCACATATTCGGCGCCGACGATGGCCAGCGCATAGGCCTTGAGGGTGCGGTTGATGGTGGCCACGAACATCAGCCCGCCGGGGCGGACCATGCGCGACACTTCGGTGAGGAACAGCGGCACATCGGCGACGTGCTCCACCACTTCCATGTTCAGCACCACGTCAAAGGTCTCGCCCGCTGCCGCCAGTTCCTCGGCGGTCGAGGCGCGGTAGTCGATGGCAAGGCCGGACTGGGCTGCGTGGAGCTTCGCAATCTCGATATTGACCGTCGAGGGGTCGGCGCCGACCACTTCGGCGCCAAGACGGGCCATGGGCTCGCTCAAGAGCCCGCCGCCGCAGCCGATGTCGAGGAAGCGCAGGCCCTTGAAGGCGTCACTGGCCTTCGGGTCGCGGCCGAAGCGGGCGCAGACCTGTTCCTTGATATAGGCGAGGCGCACCGGATTGAACTTGTGCAGCGGCTTGAACTTGCCGGCCGGGTCCCACCATTCGGCGGCCATGGCGGAAAAACGGGCCACTTCCCGCTCATCGACGGTGCTGCCGGTTGCGGCCTGGTCCCTCGTGGTCTCGGTGCTCATGACTGTCCTTCCCGGATGAGGTCTTGCGCGGGGCTTGCGCTCTGAGGTGTGACCTTTCGCGTCAGGGCCGCTTTGTCAAGGCTCCCTGTTGCAGATGCGGCGTTGTGGCTGTATGGATTGCGGCCGATCCGCCGGGCGCGCTCGCGCCCATATGGCTCTCGACGGGAAGACAAAAACCACGATGGCCCGACTGGTTATGAAGTTCGGCGGCACGTCCGTCGCGAATATCGAACGCATTCGCAATGTTGCCCGCCATGTGAAACGGGAAGTTGACGCCGGCCATGAAGTTGCCGTCGTCGTATCGGCGATGGCCGGGCAGACCAATCAGCTGGTCGCCTGGTGCCGTGAAGCCGCTCCCATGCATGACGCGCGCGAATATGATGCCGTTGTCGCCTCCGGCGAGCAGGTTACCTCGGGGCTTCTGGCCATCGTGCTGCAGGAAATGGGCGTCAATGCCCGGTCCTGGCAGGGCTGGCAGATCCCGATCCGGACCGATGGCTCGCATGGCGCGGCCCGCATTGCGGGCATTGACGGCGCCTTCATGGTGGAGCGGCTGAAACAGGGCCAGGTGGCCGTGGTTGCCGGTTTCCAGGGCATTGCCCCGGACAACCGCATCTCCACGCTCGGCCGCGGCGGCTCCGACACTTCGGCCGTGGCCATTGCCGCTGCCATTCAGGCCGACCGCTGCGACATCTACACGGACGTGGACGGGGTCTACACCACCGATCCGCGCATCGTGCCGAAAGCCCGCCGCCTTGACCGCGTCGCCTTCGAGGAAATGCTCGAAATGGCTTCGCTCGGCGCCAAGGTGCTGCAGGTGCGCTCAGTCGAAATGGCCATGGTGCATGGCGTGCGCACCTTCGTGCGTTCAAGCTTTGACGATCCCGATGCCCCGCAGGAGGGCAAGGACGGTCTTCCCCCCGGAACTCTCATCTGCGACGAGGACGAACTCGTGGAACAGCAAGTCGTGACCGGCATCGCCTTTGCCAAGGACGAAGCCCAGATCTCCATCCGCAACGTGCCCGACAAGCCGGGTGTTGCCGGTGCCGTGTTCGGCCCGCTGGCCGACGCCAACATCAACGTGGACATGATCGTCCAGAACATCTCGCCGGACGGCAAGACGACGGACATCACCTTCACCGTGCCCGAATCAGAATACGACCGGGCCATGAGCACGCTGGAAGCCAGGCGCGCCGAACTCGGTTTCGGTGCTCTGGAAGGCGCCCGCGATGTGGTGAAGGTGTCGGTGATCGGCATCGGCATGCGCTCGCACGCGGGCGTTGCAGCCGAGTGTTTCCGCGGCCTTGCGGAGAAGGGCATCAACATCCGTGCGATCACCACCTCCGAAATCAAGATCTCGGTGCTGATCGATTCCGCCTACACGGAACTTGCGGTCCGGACTCTCCATTCGCTATACGGTTTGGACGGGTAATAACCAGCCTGGGCCGGGCAGATGCGATGAACGTGTCTGCCTGCCCGCGCCGACAGGAACGGAGCTGACCCATGCGCAGCAACCTGGCCGGTCCGCGCCTGTTGCTCCGCAGGCTTCGCGAAGTCATGGCGGAGCCGATCAACGCGCAGGAGCGGCTCGACAAGATCGTGGTCCTGATCGCGGCGAATGTGGTCGCCGAGGTCTGCTCCGTCTATATTCTGCGCGCTGACGGCGTTCTGGAGCTTTATGCCACCGAAGGCCTCAACCGCGAGGCCGTGCACCAGGCGTCGCTGCGCGTCGGGCAGGGCCTTGTCGGCCTGATCGCTGCCGAAGCGCGGCCGCTCAATCTTCCCAATGCGCGGGCGCATCCCGCCTTCGCCTATCTGCCGGAGACCGGTGAAGAGGCCTATAACTCCTTCCTGGGTGTGCCGGTCCTGCGCGCCGGGCGCACGCTCGGCGTTCTGGTGGTGCAGAACAAGTCGCACCGCACCTATTACGAGGACGAGGTCGAGGCGCTGCAGACCACCGCGATGGTCATCGCGGAAATGGTCGCCGCCGGCGAACTGGAAGCCATCGCCAAGCCGGGCACGGGGCTGGATCTCTCCCGTCCCTTCCGCTTTTCGGCCGTCGGGCTGGCGGAGGGTGTGGGGCTCGGCCACGTGGTACTGCACGAGCCGCGCGTCGTCGTCACCAACCTCATTGCCGAGGATACCGACCACGAGACGGGCCGCCTTGAAGGCGCGATCGACCGGTTGCGCCTGTCCATCGACAGCCTGCTGGCCTCCGGTGACTTTGCGCAGACGGGTGAGCACAGGGATGTGCTCGAAGCCTATCGTATGTTCGCCTATGACCGGGGCTGGATCCGCAAGATCGAAGAGGCGATCCGCAACGGCCTGACGGCGGAAGCCGCCGTGGAAAAGGTGCAGAGCGACATGCGCGCCCGCATGCTGCGCCAGACCGATCCTTATCTGCGCGAGCGCCTGCATGATCTCGACGATCTGGCACACCGGCTGATCCGAGAACTCATGGGCCGCCAGCATGGCGGCGGCACCGGCAGCCTGCCGCAGGATGCCATCATCGTTGCCCGCAACATGGGCGCCGCCGAACTTCTCGACTATGACCGCGACCGGATTCGCGGTGTGGTGCTGGAGGAGGGCGGTCCGACCAGCCACGTCACCATCGTGGCGAGGGCCCTCGGCATTCCCGCTGTCGGCCAGGTGCAGGATATCGTCAGCCTTGCGGATGCGGGCGATGCCATCATCGTTGATGGCGGCACCGGCGAGGTGCATCTGCGCCCCGCGTCGGACGTGCAGGATGCCTATGCGGAAAAGGTGCGCTTCCGCGCCCGCCGTCAGGCTCAGTTCCGCCGGTTGCGCAACAAGCCCTCCGTCACCAAGGACGGGGTGGAAATCGCGCTGCAGATGAATGCTGGCCTCTTGGTCGATCTGCCGCATCTGACCGAATCGGGGGCGGTGGGGGTTGGCCTGTTCCGCACCGAACTGCAGTTCATGGTGGCTTCGTCCTTCCCGCGCCTGTCCGATCAGCAGGCCCAGTACACGCAGGTGCTGGATGCGGCGGATGGCAAGCCTGTCACTTTCCGCTCGCTCGATATCGGCGGCGACAAGGTGCTGCCCTATCTGCGCTCGATCCAGGAAGAGAACCCGGCCATGGGCTGGCGGGCCTTGCGCCTTGGCCTTGACCGGCCGGGCCTGTTGCGCACCCAGGTGCGTGCGCTGCTGCGCGCAGCTGCAGGCCGCGAGCTGAAGCTCATGTTCCCGATGGTCTCGGAAGTCTCCGAGTTCCACCGGGCGAAGGAACTGGTGGAGCGCGAGCTGAAACACGCCCGCCGCCATGGCCATGACGTGCCCGATTCCATCCGCCTCGGCGTGATGATCGAGGTGCCGTCGCTGCTGTTCCAGCTGGAAGAACTGTTCCAGGCGGTGGACTTTGCCTCCATTGGCTCCAACGACCTGTTCCAGTTCTTCTGCGCCGTCGACCGGGGGAACACGCGCGTTGCCGACCGCTATGACACGCTCGGCCCCGGCTTCCTGCGGGCGCTGAAGCAGATCGTGGATGTGGCCGGGCGGCACCATGTGCCGGTGACGCTCTGCGGGGAGATCGCCGGCAAGCCACTGGAGGCCATGGCCCTGATCGGGATCGGCTACCGGTCCCTGTCCATGTCGCCGGCCTCGCTGGGCCCGGTGAAGGCGATGCTGCGCAGCCTTGATGCGGGCCGCCTGTCGGCACGCTTGCTGCCGCGCCTTGATCATGGCCATCCGGATCACGAAATCCGTGCCTTCCTGCGGCGCTTTGCCGAAGAGCAGGACGTGGCGCTGTAGCGCCGCGCCTGCCGTTCATCCTGTTTACTGCCGGGAGGGCCCTTTCTCCCGTGGCTCTGGAGACATGCGCTCATGCTGGCGCAAGCAAAACTCGACACACTGCTGAACCGCTTTGCCGAACTCGAACACCGCATGTCCTGCGGTCCGGATGCGGGGGAATATGTGCGTTTGTCGCGCGAATATGCCGAGCTGGAGCCGCTGGTGCGCGCCGTGCAGGCCCTGCGCAAGGCGGAAGAAGATCTGGCCGGGGCCGAGGTGCTGATCGCCGAGGCGGGCAGCGACCGCGAGATGCGGGACCTCGCCGAGCTGGAGCGCGATGAGCTGACGCAGAAGGTGGAGGAGCTGACGCAGGCCGTGCGCATCGGCCTTCTGCCCAAGGACAGCGCCGACAAGAATGACGCCATTCTGGAAGTGCGGGCCGGAACGGGCGGGGATGAAGCGGCGCTTTTTGCCGGTGACCTGTTCCGCATGTACCAGCGCTATGCCGCGCTGCAGGGCTGGAAGGTGGAGGTGCTGTCGGCCAGCGAAGGCGAGGCGGGCGGCTTCAAGGAAGTGATCGCCTCCGTCACGGGCGAGAATGTGTTTGCCCGGCTCAAGTTCGAATCAGGCGTGCACCGGGTGCAGCGCGTTCCGGAAACCGAATCGGGCGGGCGCATTCATACTTCTGCCGCCACGGTTGCCGTGCTGCCGCAGGCCGAAGAGGTGGATGTGGATGTGCAGGAATCGGACCTGAAGATCGACACCTACCGGGCCTCGGGTGCGGGCGGCCAGCATGTCAACACCACCGATTCGGCCGTGCGCATCACCCATCTTCCCACCGGGATTGTGGTGGCGGTGCAGGACGAACGCTCCCAGCACAAGAACCGGGCGAGAGCCCTGCAGCTGCTGCGCGCCCGCATTTATGATGCGCAGCGCGACAAGGCAGCGAACGAGCGTTCCGAGGCGCGGCGCCTGCAGGTGGGCTCCGGCGACCGGTCGGAGCGCATCCGCACCTATAATTTCCCGCAAGGCCGTGTCACCGATCACCGCATCGGCCTGACGCTCTACAAGCTGGAGCAGGTGCTGGCGGGCGAAGCGCTGAACGAGCTGGTGGAAGCGCTGACCGTTGATCATCAGGCAACGCTGATGGCGGCCGAGGAGGGCTGACCCCATGTCTGAGGCAGGGGATGTGCCAACTCCCGGGGCGCTTTACCGCGCGCTGCGCGACAGGTTCCGCAAGGCGGGCCTTGCCTCGCCGGAGCTGGATGCCCGTTTGCTGGTAGCCGCTGCTGCCGGCATGTCTCCCGGTGATGTGGTGCTGCGCAGTGATGATCCGGTGAATGATACCGTGGCTGCGCTGGCCCGCCACTATGCGCAGCGGCGCGAGGCGCGGGAGCCTGTGGGCCGCATTCTGGGCGAGCGGCAGTTCTTCGGCCTGGATCTCGCCCTCTCCCCGGACACTCTGGAGCCGCGTCCCGACACTGAAACTCTGGTGGAGGCGATGCTGGCGCGGGCGGGCGGCCTCATCAATCCGCTGATTGCTGACATCGGCACGGGTACGGGCGCCATCATTCTGGCCCTGCTCAACGAGCTGCCGCAGGCACGTGGCCTGGCCATTGATCTGTCACGCGGTGCATTGGAGACGGCACGGGCCAATGCGAGGCGCCATGGGCTGGAAGACAGGCTTTGCTTTGCGCAGGCAAGTTATGCGGAAAGTCTTGCGCCTGTCTTCGACTGGATCGTCAGCAATCCGCCCTATATCGCCTCGGATGTGATCGCCGGGCTCGATGAAGATGTGCGCAAGCATGACCCGGTTCTGGCGCTTGATGGCGGGCCTGACGGGCTTGTTGCTTACCGTGCAATCGTGCCGCAAGCCTTCGCTGCGCTGCGCCCCGGCGGGCGGCTCGGCTTCGAGATTGGCTTCGACCAGGGCGGGGCCGTTTGCGGCCTGATGGCCGAGGCCGGATTTCAGGATCTTGAAATCATTCAGGATCTCGGCGGAAATGACCGTGTGGTGACGGGCATTAAGCCGGCATCGGGTTGACTGCGGACATCCTCGAAAAAAGGCTTGGAAATCTGACGCGAACCGGCTAGTTTCACTTTGCCGAAGCCGGGATAACGCGGTCGGGGCGAGTTTCTCGCCATATCGGCGATCCAGCCCACGCAGGGATTATGGGCCGAACGATCGCAACGCGTTTTGGAAACCGAACATTTTCTGATTAATCGGACTGTCGGTCTGTCGCAGAATATGACGATTGCGTTGCCCTTCGCCGGGTGAGGCTGTCGTGGCGGTTCATTGTTCACAGCCGGTCATGCTCCCTTCACTGGAGCCGGGTAAAGCCGGAACCCCAGCGCAGGGAATACAGACGCGCTTTTGATTGGCCGGCCTTGCCGGCCGCCGTTCCTTAAGAGTTAACGGCAGGATGAGACCAGGAAATCAAAACAAGCAGCGTATGCGGAACAACCGGGGCCGTAAGGGACCGAATCCGCTGACCCGGACGTTTGAATCGAACGGCCCGGACGTGAAGATCAGGGGTACGGCTCTGCACATCGCCGAGAAGTACCAGCAGCTGGCCCGCGACGCACAGGCAGCCGGTGACCGGATCATGTCGGAAAACTATTTCCAGCATGCCGAGCACTATTACCGCATCGTTGCGGCGGCTCAGCCCAACATGGCGGCAAGCGGCGGCCTGCGGTTCGACAACGGCTATGACGAGGAGGATGGCGAGGATCAGGGTGCCGACGGCGCCGAGATCAACGAGCGTTCCGACCGTCAAGACCAGCCGGAGCGGCCCGAGCGTCCTGAGCGCATGGAGCGGCAGGACCGTCCCGGGCGTCAGGACCGTGGCGAACGCCAGGACAGGGACCGTCAGGACCGGGGTGACCGTCAGGAGCGTGGTGAGCGCCCCGAACGGGGTGACCGCCCGATGCGTCAGGAGCGTTCCGAACGCAACAACCGGCAGGACCGGTATGAGCGCCGCGACCGCGACGACCGCCAGGAACGCGCACCGCGCCCGGTTGAATATGTTGCGGCCGACGAGCCGCAGCCCTTCATCGAGCACATGCCGGTTCCGGGCCTGAACGGGGGCCATATCAGCCGTCCGGTCCATGACGAGCCGGTTCAGACGGAAGCTGCGGTTTATCCCGGAGCCGAAGGTGAAGACGGTGAGGATGGCCGCCCGCGCCGCCGCCTGCGCGGTACCCGTGGCCGTGGCCAGCGCCGTGAGGGCGAGGAAGCTCCGGCTGAAGAAGCCGCCGCCGCTCCTGCCCCGGCTCCGGCCGAGGCTGCTGCTCCGGCCGAGGTTGCCGCTCCGGTGGAAGCCGGTGAGGAGCCCAAGCCTCGCGCCCGGCGCACGCCGCGTCCGCGCCGCACCAAGGATGTGGAAGAAACCACTTCCAGCGACGCCTGATCAGGCCGCAGGGTACAGAAAGATACGAAAGGGCGCTCCGGTCTCCGGGGCGCCCTTTCTCTTTGCGCTTGCCGCTGCCCATCTTCTTCTTGCGCCTACCGGCCCATCTTCTCTTTGCGCCTACCGGCGCCGGGTGAGCCCCGCGAAAGCTCCGGGGATCAGGATCCTTCCGGAGTTGCCGGACACCCCCTTTTGTTGTCAATTTGCAACACTATATGAGCCTTGCCATCCGAGTGATGGCGCGGGTGCCCGCTGGGGCAGCTTGCGGCCGCAAGGCCGGGGCTGCCTGCCGAATGGGGCCCGCAGTCCAGCACGCCGGCCATGCTACGGGTGGTCAGGCGGAAAGGAGTTTTGCGAATGAATATGGAAAAATACACCGAACGAGCGCGCGGCTTCATCCAGTCTGCGCAGACCTTTGCGCTGGGGCAGGGGCATCAGCAGTTCCTCCCCGAACATCTGCTCAAGGTGCTGATCGACGATCCGGAAGGCATGGCCGCCGGTCTGATCGACCGCGCGGGCGGCTCGTCCCAGGATGTCCGCATCGCCGTCGAGCAGGCGATTTCCCGTCTGCCGAAAGTCTCCGGCGGTTCGGGGCAGCTTTATCTGTCTCCCGCCATGGCGCGTTTCTTCGAGCAGGCCGAGAAGGTGGCCGACAAGGCGGGCGACAGCTTCGTCACCGTCGAGCGCATGCTGCTGGCTCTGGCCATGGACAATGACAGCGAGGCCGGCAAGCTTCTGGCCAAGGCGGGCGTGTCCCCGGCCAATCTCAACCAGGCGATCAATGCCCTGCGCAAGGGCCGCACGGCCACCTCTGCCAGTGCCGAAAGCCAGTATGATGCGCTGAAGAAATATGCCCGTGACCTGACGCAGGCCGCCCGTGACGGCAAGCTTGATCCGGTGATCGGCCGCGACGAGGAAATCCGCCGTACCATTCAGGTTCTCTCCCGCCGCACCAAGAACAATCCGGTTCTGATCGGTGAGCCGGGCGTCGGCAAGACGGCCATTGCCGAGGGCCTTGCCCTGCGCATCGTCAACGGCGATGTGCCGGAAAGCCTGAAGGACAAGCAGCTTCTCGCCCTCGACATGGGATCGCTGATTGCCGGTGCCAAATACCGCGGCGAGTTCGAGGAGCGCCTGAAGGCAGTTCTCTCCGAAGTCGAGACGGCGGCGGGGGGCATCATTCTGTTCATCGACGAAATGCACACGCTGGTCGGTGCAGGCAAGGCGGACGGGGCGATGGACGCCTCCAACCTGCTGAAGCCGGCCCTTGCCCGTGGCGAGCTGCATTGCGTTGGTGCGACCACGCTCGACGAGTACCGCAAGCACGTGGAAAAGGACGCGGCACTGGCCCGCCGGTTCCAGCCGGTTTTCGTCAGCGAGCCGACGGTGGAGGACACCATCTCCATCCTGCGCGGCATCAAGGAGAAATACGAGCTGCATCACGGTGTGCGAATCACCGATTCGGCCATCGTCTCCGCCGCGACCCTGTCGAACCGCTACATCACCGACCGGTTCCTGCCGGACAAGGCCATCGACCTGATGGATGAAGCGGCCAGCCGCCTCAGGATGCAGGTGGATTCCAAGCCCGAAGAGCTTGACGAGCTCGACCGGCGCATCATCCAGCTCAAGATCGAGCGTGAGGCGCTGAAGAAGGAGAGCGATCCGGCCGCGCAGGACCGTCTGGTCCGGCTCGAGAAGGAACTGACGTCGCTTGAGGAAGAATCCGATGCGCTGACCCAGCGCTGGCAGGGTGAGAAGGACAAGCTGAACCTTGAGCAGAAGCTGAAGGAACAGCTGGACGGCGCCCGCAGCGAGCTGGAAAAGGCACAGCGGCAGGGCAATCTTGCCCGGGCCGGCGAGCTGGCCTATGGCGTCATTCCGGAGCTGGAGCGCAAGCTCGCCGATATGGCCGGTGCCAGTGCCAAGGGAGCGATGCTGGATGAGGCGGTGACCTCCAGCCACATCGCGCAGGTCGTCTCCAAGTGGACGGGCATTCCGGTCGACAAGATGCTGGAAGGCGAGCGTGACAAGCTCTTGCGCATGGAAGACGTGCTGGCGGGCCGGGTGATCGGCCAGGCCGAGGCGATCCATGCGGTTTCCACCGCCGTCCGCCGCGCCCGCGCCGGGTTGCAGGATCCGAACCGGCCGATCGGCTCGTTCATGTTCCTCGGACCCACGGGCGTGGGCAAGACGGAGCTGACCAAGGCGCTGGCTTCGTTCCTCTTCGATGACGACACGGCGATGGTCCGCCTCGACATGTCGGAATACATGGAGAAGCACTCGGTCTCCCGCCTCATCGGCGCGCCTCCGGGCTATGTCGGCTATGAGGAGGGCGGGGCCCTGACGGAGGCGGTGCGCCGCCGGCCCTATCAGGTCGTGCTCTTCGACGAGATCGAGAAGGCCCATACGGATGTGTTCAACGTGCTTCTGCAGGTGCTCGATGACGGCCGCCTGACCGATGGTCAGGGCCGCACCGTGGACTTCCGCAACACGCTGATCATCATGACCTCGAATCTGGGCGCCGAATATCTGGTCAACCAGCCGGAGGGCGAGGATACGGACAAGGTACGCGATGAGGTGATGGGTGTGGTGCGCAGCCATTTCCGGCCCGAATTCCTCAACCGCCTGGACGAGATCGTGCTCTTCCACCGGCTGCAGCGCAACCAGATGGCTTCCATCGTTTCGATCCAGCTGGAGCGGCTGCGGGCCTTGCTTGCCGACCGCAAGATCACGCTGGATCTGGACGACAGCGCCATCGGCTGGCTGTCGCAGAAGGGCTATGACGCCGCCTATGGCGCCCGGCCGCTGAAGCGGGTGATCCAGAAGGATGTGCAGGACCCGCTGGCAGAGAAAATCCTCTCCGGCACGGTCAAGGACGGCGACCACGTGGCGGTCAGCGCCGGAACGGACCGGCTGATCTTCACCACGGGTCCGGCGTCCGGCGAATCTGCGGCGGCCTGATGCGCCGCCAGTCTTGAAAACGCCAGGTCATGAAAAAAGGACCCGCCGGATCGCTCCGGCGGGTCTTTGTATCTTGCTGTCCGGCTGTGCGAGACTGTTGCGTCAGCGTGCCGCCGGTGATGCGGCAGCCGAAGCAAAGCGCGAGGGCTTCTGCCCGCGATCCAGCAGGGCGTCGATACGGGTGCGCTCCTGCTCGAAATTCGCCAGCATGTCGCCATCCAGCACCCGGCCGCGCGGCAGGCGGATACGCATCGGATCGACGAAGTTGTTGTTCACCAGCACCTCATAGTGAAGGTGCGGTCCAGTGGAGAGGCCGGTGGAGCCCACATAGCCGATGATCTGGCCCTGTGTGACGCGCCCGCCTTCCTTGATGCCGGGGCCGAAGTCGTTCATGTGATTGTAGGTGGTGACATAGCCATTGGCGTGGCGCAGCTCCACCCGCTTGCCGTAGCCGGATTCCCAGCCGGCCTTGATGATGGTGCCGTTGCCGGAGGCCATGATCGGCGTGCCGCGCGGGGCGGACCAGTCAACGCCCGTGTGCATCTTGCCAAAGCCGTAAACCGGATGCTGGCGCATGCCGAAGCCCGAGCGGAAGGTGCCGCCGGAGAGCGGCTTGCGCATCAGGAATTTCTTCGCGCTGCGGCCTTCCTCGTCATAGTAGTCAACCGAACCGTCGTCCGGGGCGCGGAAGCGGTACAGCCGCCGCTCGGCGGAGCCGGTGTGCAGCGAGGCATAAAGGATCTCGCCGTTCCCGCCAGTCTCGTCATCGCCGCCGCCATAGAACACTTCCAGCGAGTCGCCCGGCTGGACGCGGCCGTTGAAATCCACATCGTAGGAGAAGGCGCCGATCAGTTCCTTGATCAGGTCTTCCGGGATCTGCTGCTCAAGCGCGGTCTGATAGACACTTTCATAGAGCGACACCGAAGGGCCGCCGGTGCTGCCGCTGAAGGCGCTGCGGTCAGCCTCGGCAAAGGCGTCCAGCAGGTCTCCGGCCGGCTCATTGGCGGTCACATAGATGCCGTTGTCGGAGCGGGCGACGGTCGCCTTGTGCCGGTTCTCGCTATAGATGCTGACCCGCTCCACGCGCGGGATTGTTGGATCCGCCGGATCGGCGCCAAGCGCCAGACGCAGCCTGTCGCCCGGCGCCAGGTCCACAATGCCTGCGCCAAAGCGGAAGGCGGCCAGAATGGCCTCGGCCTCCGGATCAGATGCCTGATTGTCGAGGAGAATGTCCTTGAAGGCCATGTCCTGCTCGACCGGAATGATCCGCTCGTCAAAGCCGGCCACCGGGGCTGTGCCCGCCTGCTTGGAAACGAAGGAGACGTTTTCCTGGGTGATCCGGACGGACAGCCGGGCAAAGTCGGGCTGGCGGGCGAGGTTGAAGTCGAAACGGTCCGGGTCAACGATGGTCCGCGAGGCGATCTGGATGCCGCTTTCGCTCAGAAACTGGGCTGAAACCCGGACCTGCCGCTCCACTTCCGTCTCCGAAGGCGTGAGGGCCGTGTCGATCAGCGGGCTGTTGACCGGAAAGTCACTCTGGGCCAGCGTGAATTCACCTTCCGATTTGGCGGAATAGACCGCATCGCTGACCGTCCGCTCATCCAGCGGCTTCTGATCGGCGAACATCTGCAGCGGATTGAAGGCCGGGATGCGGCCCTCCACATCGGTGAGGCGCCGGGTGGTCAGGGTGGTGTTCACAAAGGTATATGGTCTGGCCTTGATGTGTTCCTGATCACCGCTGCGCGTCACGACATTCAACGGAATGATGCGCTTGCTGGTGAACTGGGCTGCGGCCTTGCTGATCCGGTCCCCTTTCGTCCCGGCGCCAGCGGTGTTCAGAATTTCAGGGCTGGGCGTGTGGGCGGTCGCGGCGGCAACGCGGTATTGCCCATCAAGGGCTGCTACCAATGCGCCGCCCATCAACACGATCGACGTCACGCCCGTCAGAACAGTCCCGGTCAGCCAGCGCAGGCTCACCTTGCGGCGGTCCGGCAAGGCGTTCCGCTCGTCATAGACAACGAGCGGCGGCATGGTGCCAAGTTCAACCGCTGGAAGAGCGTGAGACTGAAAGGGGCCCAGATGCATCAGTTGCCTTGTCTGTTCATGTCGTCCTGCCCCGCATTGTCCTTGCAAGGCCACGCACTGCACGGAAACCTCCGCCGGCCGGAACCATCCGGAACCTGACGGAAAATGCAGCCTGCCGCCGCAAAGGTCAACGGCGCAGGCGCTTTGCCATATCACTGTTGTTCCCGTACCTGAGGGTGAAGCGGTCGATAAGCGCGGTTTCAGGCATGAATATGGCTGGCCCATATATAGATGGGGGACAGAGCCAGTGTGAAGGCGCCTTTCCCGGGTCTCCTGTGGCCGGATGGCGGGGCTGGCAGGCGGACGGGAATATCTTTTTCAGGCGGCCCGCATTTTTTTAAGCCGGCTTGTGGGGAAAAGGGGCGCAAATCACAGGGGCAGCCCGCGTGAACCTGAGCGTTTCTGCGGGGTTCCTGCCTTGTGAATCTTTTTTGACAATCTGTGTTGACTCCTCTGAGGGGTCTGGCTATAAACCGCTCCATCGACGGCGGCGCCACGGAAACACGGCGCCAAGCGCTGTCGGGTCAGCCGAAAACGACTGAGCCGCGAGGAGCTCGCAAGAGCGAACGGTTTAGTTGTCTGCGGTTCCCGGAAACGGGGTGAACGCGCAAGTGTTCAGTTCTTTGACAATTTGGATTTGAAGGAAGGGAAACGCGGCCGGCGTTGACTTTGCGCTTCGGCGAGACCAGCGATGGTTTTGCTAAGAAG
>NZ_JBSXNB010000007.1:0-306965 GCF_054073275.1 Pannonibacter sp. Q-1 | reverse complement strand
TATGACCGCAAGCGATCCGGAGCACCTGCGAACTTAAACCTTGCGACCACGGGGCCGTCCACATATGGATCCCGATCCGCATGCTGACGGCTGAAGGCTTCAACAAGATCCTCTCCAACTGCAATGCCGACATTCCGGCAGAGCTGGCGAAGATCGATGAGGAAATTGCCACCGAACTGCGCAAGCAGAAGGCTCTGGCCGAGTAAGGTGTCACGGCCGGTTCCGGGTAGTGTACCCGGAACCGGCCTTCTCATTGCAAGTCCGGCATCAGTCCTGATCCTTGCGCAACAAAGAGGTTCTCATGTCAGCAGCAAACGGGCTTGCCCTGGACCGGGGCAGCAAGCGCGCCAGACGCCGCCGTCCGGGCCTGCGCCGGGCTGCGGTGCCATGGCTCTTCGTGCTGCCGGCACTGGTCATCTTCACCTGGTTCAAGTTCTACCCGATGCTCTCGGGGCTGAACATGTCCTTCTATGAGGTGCAGTTCTACGGCGACAGCGAGTGGGTTGGCTTCGACAACTTCATTGCCGCCTTCACCAATCCGGACCTGCGCTCGGCTGTCGTCAACACGCTGATCTATGTGGTGGCCGCCACGCTCTGCGCCTCCACGCTGGGGCTCTTCCTGGCGCTGGCGCTGGAGGGGCAGGCCCGGCACCTGCGCATCATCCGCACGGCCATCTTCCTGCCGGCCATCACCAGCGCCGCGATCATCGCCGAAATCTGGCGGCTGCTGTTCAATCCGGCCCACTATGGCCTTGCCAACGAGTTGATCGGCCTTGTCGGCATCGCGCCGCAGGGCTTTCTGAGCGATCCCAATCAGGCGCTTTGGGTGCTGATCCTGATGCAGATCTGGAAGAGCACGCCCTATGACATGCTGATTTTCGTCGCGGGCCTTGCCGGCATCAACCGCGAGCTTTACGACGCGGCCAATGTGGATGGCGCCAGCCGCCTGCGCGTGCTGTGGCATGTGACGCTGCCCGGCCTCATCCCGGCGATTTCCGTGGTCATCATGCTGTCCTTCATCCGTGGCATCCGCGTCTTTGCCGAGGTCTATGCGACCACGGGCGGCGGGCCGGCCGGATCGACGGAAACGATCATGACCCATATCTACAAGACCGGCTTCCAGAACCTTGAATATGGCTATGCCTCGGCGGTGTCGCTGCTGCTGCTGCTGTTCACGATCCTGCTGACGGTGCTGCACACGCTGATCAAGTCCAGGCTGGTCAAGTAAGGGAGGTTTTCCGATGCGTCCGTCCCTTCTCTCCCGCCTCGGCAGATTGCTGATGTATGTGGCTGTGATCGCCATTTTCGTCGGCCCGTTCTGGGGCATTGTCATCACCGCCTTCAGCGGCCTGATCCTCAAGCCCGGCCAGTTGCTGCTGCTGCCGGTGGAGCCGACGCTGGAGAATTTCCGCGCCGCCCTCATCAACATGGAAGTCTGGCGCTATCTGCTGAACTCGATGATCGTCGCGCTGACCGGCACGTTCCTCCAGGCCGGTGTCAGCGCGCTGGCCGCTTATGCGCTGGCCCGCAAGAAATTCCGGGGGGCGGCGGTTGTCAGCCTGCTGATCCTCAGCACCATGATGCTGCCGGAGGAGATCATCTCGATCCCGCTCTATCTGGTGGTGCAGGCCCGGCTGCCGCTGATCGATGCCTCGATCTACAACACCTATGCGGCCATGGTGCTGCCGGTGGTGGGCTGGGCCTTCTCGATCTTCATGCTGACCGAGTTCATGCGCGCCATCCCGAAGGAGCTTGAGGAAGCAGCCCGCATCGACGGGGCCAACGAGTGGCAGATCTTCAGCCGTGTCGTGCTGCCGCTGGTGCGCCCGGCGCTGGGGTCCGTGCTCATCTTCGGCTTCATCATGATCTGGGATCAGTATCTGCTGCCGCTGATCGTGGTGAATGACAAGCACCTGTTCACGGTACCGGTCATCCTGGGCGCGCTGCGGGTCGATGAAACCATCACGCCGAACATCTTCGTCGCTGCCACGCTGATTGCCATGGCGCCGCCGATCATCGTCTACCTGCTGCTGCAGAAGCAGTTCAACCGCGGCATCATGGCCGGCGCCGTCAAGGGCTGACGCCCCGGAAAACCGGAAACTGGACCGGAAACTGGAGAGGAATGAGATGGGAGCTGTATCGCTGAAAGGCGTCTCCAAGTCGTTCGGGGCGGTGAGCGTCATCAAGGACGTGTCGATCGATATCGAGGAGGGCGAGTTCTGCGTCCTCATCGGGCCGAGCGGATCCGGCAAGTCGACGCTGCTGCGCATCATTGCGGGGCTGGAAGAGGTGAGCGGTGGAGAAATCCACATTGCCGGCCGGGATGTGACGGATCTGGAGGCCAAGAACCGCGACATCGCCATGGTGTTCCAGTCCTATGCGCTCTACCCGCAGATGAGCGTGCGCGAGAACATGAGCTTTGCCCTGCGCCTGCGCCGGGCCTCGAAGGAGGAAATCCGCACCAAGATCGATGCGGTGGCGAAGATGCTCGATCTGGAGCCGCTGCTCGACCGCCTGCCGAAGGAACTTTCCGGCGGCCAGCGCCAGCGTGTCGCCATGGGCCGGGCCATCGTGCGGGACCCTTCCGTCTTCCTCTTCGACGAGCCGCTGTCGAACCTTGATGCCAAGCTGCGCAATCAGGTGCGCGGCGAGATCCGCGAGCTGCACCAGCGCCTCGGCACCACCTCGATCTACGTCACCCATGACCAGGTGGAAGCCATGACCATGGGCCAGAAGATCGTCGTGCTGCGCGATGGCCGGGTGGAGCAGGTGGGCACGCCGCTGGCGCTTTATGACCAGCCGGACAGCGTCTTCGTGGCCGGTTTCATCGGCTCGCCCGCCATCAACATGCTGACGGCCAGCGTGGGGGATCAGGGCCGGCAACTGAGCCTGTCCGGCTGCGCCGTGGACCTGCCGCTGGCAGGGGCGCATGCGGTGGAGGATGGGGCCGGGGTGCTGGCCGGCATCCGGCCCGAGCATCTGGAAATCACCGAAACCGGTACGCCCGGCATTCTGCCTGCAGTGGTGCGGACGGTGGAGACGACCGGCTCGGACACAACCGTGTTCTGCGACACGCAGGCTGGCAAGGTTCTCGTCTCCTCCAAGCAGCGCAGTGCGCTGGCCGCAGGGGAGACCATCGGCCTTCGCGCCGATCCGGCCCGCATCCTGCTGTTTGACAAGACCAGCCAGCGGCGTATCCCCCGTCAGTGATGGCGTGTTTGGGTTGGATGGCAGGTGAGGGACCCGTTCCTTTCCCCTTTGAGGGGCTGCCGGGTACACATATCGTGTTTGGAGCTGGTGAGGCCTTGGGAAAAGCCTGCGTCTGGTTATTTCGGCACAGCTTCTCAGCCCCCCTCCCCCTGGTGGGGAGGGGTTAGGGGTGGGGGGAAAGCCTTTCCGGCTCGCAGAGCATCCATTGGTTCTGCGCAGCCGTTCTTCTTGTTGTCTCTTCAGAAAAACATCTGTCTTTCAGAGAGTTGCAGGCTCAGAGCCCCCCACCCCTTACCCCTCCCCACCAGGGGGAGGGGGGCGGCTGGCGTCCTCCCGAAAAACAAACGCCTCATTGCGGGCAGTTTCCGGACCTGATGTGTGAATCCACCAGTCACCAGCGGGAGGGAGCGGAGACGTTCTGCCTCTCGCGTTTCCACCGCCGCCACCAACCGGAAGGCTTGCCGTTATGACATCCCGCCTTGCACCGGCCCGTTTTCAGGCCGAAAGGATCGCCAGCCCCGGCTGTCACATTGCCGAAAGTCCCGTGTGGGATGTCCGCGGCGGGCGGGTTTACTGGGTGGATATTCCCAATCAGCGGCTGTTCCGGATGCTGCCGGACGGGCAGAGGCTGATGCAGTGGGATCTGCCGGTCAAGGTCAGCGCGATGGTGCTGGCCGCAGAAGGCGGCTTCATGGCCGCAACCTCGCGCGGCTTTGCGCATCTGGCATTGGAAGAGACCGGTCCCGTCTTCCGCTTCGGCATGGGGCCCGACTTGCCGGACGGCTGGCGCATGAATGACGGGGCCTGCGACCGGCAGGGCCGGTTCTGGGCCGGGTCTCTGTCACCGCGCCCGGCGGAGGAGGGCCAGTGGGGCGGGCTTTTCAGTCTGGATACCGGGGGTAAGGTCAGCGTGCGCGGCGGGCGGTTCCGGGTGCAGAACGGCCTTGCCTGGAGCCCGGACGGGCGGCGCATGTATGTCTCGGACTCGCATGTTTCCAACGTCCACGTGACCCGCTTCGACTTTGACCCGGAGACGGGAGACCGCTCCAACCCGCAGCCTTTCGCCAGCCATGCCCTGCTGGGCGGCAGGCCGGACGGGGCGGCCATGGATGTGGACGGCTGCTACTGGATTGCCGCCAGCGACAGCGCCCGCATTCTGCGGCTGACGCCGGAGGGGCGGATTGATGCGGAAATTCATGCGGATGTGCCCAACCTGACGAACCTGTGCTTCGCCGGCCCGGACCTGCGCACCGCCGTCATCACCTCCCTCAACAACGGCACCTCCGGCGGCGATATCTACGCCGTGCACCTGCCGTTTCAGGGGCTGGCGGAGCCGGTGTGGCGGGGGTGAAGCCCCTCACCCCTGCGCCGTCTGCCGCCGCAGGAGCCACAGGAAACAGGGGCCGCCGAGGAGGGCGGCGAGGAGGCCGGGGGAGAGGGGCCAGGGCCAGGCGAGGGTCTGGCTCGCCCATTCGGCCAGCGTCATCAGCAGCGCGCCGGTGAGGCCGCAGGCGATGCTGGCGCTGGCCGTGCCCCGGAAGCCGAGGCGCGTGACGAGATGCGGCACGAGGATGCCGATGAAGCTGACGGGGCCGGTGACGAGCGTTCCGGCGGCGGTGGCAAGGGCCGCGAGCGTCAGGCCCAGAATGCGGGTGCGGCGCACCGGCACACCGAGGCTGATGGCGGCAGGCTCTCCCAGTGCCACCAGATCGACCCTGCGGCTCAGCAGCAGGCTTCCGCCAAGGCAGGCGCTGCCGGTGAGGGCGGCAGCCACGGCCACCGGCAGGCTGGTGGAGGAGGTGATGCCGGAGAACCAGCCGAGCAGCGCTGCGCCCCGCTGACCGCCGCCGGCCATCACCAGCACCAGCAGGGCATTGGCGGTGCTGGCGATGCCGGCACCGATCAGCAGCATGCGCGCCGGATCAAAGCGGCTGCGCAGGGCAAGCAGCGTCACCGCCAGCATGGCGAGCCCGGCGCCGGTCAGCGTCACGGCCAGCTTCGCCGGGGCGCTGGCGGCGGGCAGAATGACGAGCGCCAGCGCCAGCGCAAGGCCTGCGCCATGGCCGATGCCGAGCAGGTCCGGGCTGGCCAGCGGATTGCGCAGCAGGCGTTGCAGCAGAAGGCCCGCAAGGGCAAGGCAGAGGCCCGCACTGGCCGAGCCGAGCAGCGGGGGCAGGCGCCATTGCCAGATGCGGGCGAGATCCCCGCCGTCCAGCGCAAGGGACCAGCCGCCGGGCACGCGGCCCACGATGAGGGCTGCGGCAAAGGCCAGTGTCAGCGCAAGGCCCAGCAGCAGCAGGAGGCGCGCTCCGGCCTTGCGCTGCGGTGCCTGCAGCTGAAAATTCAGCGGCGCGCTGCCCGCGGCGCGGCGGGCGAGAAGGATGAGCAGGGGGCCTGCGAAAAGCCCGGTTGCCGCACCCACTGGCAGATCCCCGGCAAGGGGCGCCAGCAGCCGCATGCACTGGTCGGCGGTGAGCAGCAGCAGCGCACCGGTGAGGGCGGCAGTGGCAAGGCCGGGGCTTGCCCGCTGGCCGATGGCCCGGGCAAGGGCCGGGGCGGCCAGACCGATGAGGCCGATCTGGCCGAATTCCGCCGTCACGCAGGCGGCAAGGCAGGAAACGAGGCCCAGCATCAGCAGCTTGACCATGCGCACCGGCAGGCCAAGGCTTGTGGCCCCTGCATCGCCCAGAGCCAGCAGGCGTAGCGGCCGTTCCAGCAGCCACAGGGGGATGATGGCAATGAGCGCCAGAACCGTGAGCCGCAGCGGCGCGGCCCAGCCGTTCTGTTGCAGCGATCCGGCCTGCCAGGTCAGCAGGTTGCTGAGAAAGTCGTGGTTGAACAGCACCAGCAGCGAATAGGCGGCATTGCACAGCAGGTTCACCATCACCCCGGCGAGCACTAGCTTCTGCGAATTGAGATGCGGCCCCCAGGCGATGGCGAGCACGGCGGCAAGGGCAAGGCCAGCCCCGGTCAGCGCCACGATCTGATAGCCCTGCGACCACAGGACGGGCGCCAGCACCAGCGTTGCGGCCATGCACAGCGCCGCCCCGCCGGTGATGCCCAGCAGCGACGGCTCGGCCAGGGGATTGTTGAAGACGCGCTGGAACACGGCCCCGCCCAGCCCCAGCAGCGCCCCGGCCACCAGCGCTGCCAGAATGCGCGGCAGCAGGCTGTAGGTGAGGATCAGCGGATCTGGCGTGCCGGCGATGGCCAGTCCCGCCAGCGCCAGCGCGGGCACCGCCAGCAGGCCGGTGAGAAGAGCTGTGCGAAGGACTGGGCGAAGGGCTGGGCGCTGCGGTAGATCAGCGGGAAGACCGGCGGCGGGCATCAGGATTTCCTCTCCCGCGTCAGGTCCAGAACGGCTTTGGCAACGGAGCGGGCGAGATGCAGCTCCGACAGGCAGCCGCCGAAGGGATAGAACTGGCTGATCCGCGCCAGCCGCCCCTGCCGCACGGCGGGAAGCTGCTGCCAGATCTGGCTGTTGCCGAGCGCCCGTTCGGTCTGGGCCTCCAGCGAGGGAATGGTGATCTGGATGAGGATGGCGTCTTCCAGCGGCATCAGCCGGTCCATCCCGGCCTGCGTGAAGCCGCTGGCATTGACCGGCCCGGTCCAGCCGTTGCTGAGCCCGAGGCGCGTCAGCACCGTGTCCGGCATGCTGCCCTTGCCGTAGATCGTGGCGCGCCCGCCGCTCTGGTCCGGCAGGAGGATGCAGACCGGCGGGGCCTCGGCAAGGCTCTGCGCAAGGCGGGCGGCAAGGGCGGCGGTTTCTTTGGCAATCCCGGCCAGCAGGGCGGTTGCGGCGGTGTCCGGCAGGCCGGCGGCTGCGGCGCATTGGAGCAGGATGGCGGCGGAGCGCCCGCCGCTGCCGCCTTCGGCCACCACCTCCATCGGCGCAATGTCCTTGAGAAGCGGCGTCATGAACAGGCTCGGCGCGCCCAGAAAAATCAGATCCGGGCGCAGCCGGTCGAGGAGTTCCAGATTGACGGCCCAGAAGGGCCCGATGTCCTGCGTTACCGGCGGCAGGGCCTGCGGCATGCGCTGGTTGAAATAGCCGGTGTCGGCCACCGCCAGCGGCGGCAGGCCAAGGGCCATGAGGGATTCCGCTGCCGCCCAGTCGATGGCCGCAATCCGCCGCCTTCCGTCTGCGCGCAAGGGCGCTCCGCCAAGGGGCAGCAGGGCAGCGGCGAGGGTGCCCTTCAGGGCGGCGGCAAGGAGCGTGCGTCTGTCCGTCATGCAATGAGCCCCCGCCGGAAGGTGATCCGGCAGGGGCGCCTTTCTCAGAAATCGACGGTCAGACGGCCCATCACCGTGCGCCGGTCGCCCTGATAGCAGGAGTAGCTGGCGTCGCAGGTGGTGTAGTACTTCTTGTCGAACAGGTTGGTGGCGTTGATCTGCAGCTTGGCGTGCTCGTTGACGCGGTAGCTGGCCCCGGCATCAAACAGGGTGCGGCTCGGCACGCTGAAGGTGTTGGCATTGTTGCCGAACACATCGCCCACGTGGCGGATGCCCGCGCCCAGCGACGCCCCTTCCAGCACGCCGGAGGTGAAGGTGTAGTTCAGCCAGCCGGAGGCCTGATGTTCGGGCACCAGCATGGGCCGCTTGCCGACATTGCCGGAGGCGGCATCCTTGGTGATTTCCGCCTTGGTGTAGGTGTAGGAGGCGGTGAAATCCCAGTTGCGGGTGACGTTGAACCGCGCTTCCAGCTCGACGCCGCGCGACTGGATCTCGCCGGTCGCCACCGCCGTGCCATTGGAGAGATAGTTCAGCACGTTGTTCTTGGTGATGTCGAAATAGGCGGCGGTGAAGAGCCCGTCAAAGCCCTGCGGCTGGTACTTGATGCCTGCTTCCCACTGGTTGCCCTGCGAGGGATCGAAGGTGTTGCCGCGCGCATCGACGCCGCCATTGGGCACGAAGGACTGCGAGAAGCTGACATAGGGCACCAGACCAAAGGCGGTGACATAGCTGAGGCCCGCCCGGCCCGAGAACTGGCCCACATCCAGCTTCGTTGTGGTGCTGGTCAGCCGGTTGTGCGTGTCCATGCTCAGCCAGTCATAGCGCCCGCCCAGCGTGGCGATGAAGCCGTTGCCGAACTTGATCTGGTCCTGCACGTAAAGGCCGGTCTGGTGGTAGCGCTCGGAATAGTTGATGAAGGCCGCGGTGGGCACCGGCACATTCACGCCATAGACCGGCGTGAACGGATTGAGCGTGGGTGCAAGCCCCTGATAACGCTTCACATCCGCATCGGACCAGCTGTAGTCGATGCCGAAAAGGGCCTGATGGGAGGCAGGGCCGGTGTCGAACTTCGCCAGCACCTGATTGTCGGCGGTGAAGGCATCGAAGCTTTCGTCAAAGCGGCGGGCGATGCGGGTGACGCCCGAGGAATTCATGCCCGAGAGGAACAGGTTGTCGAGCAGGAAGTCCGTGTGGCCATAGCGCACGTTCTGCTTCACCGACCATGTGTCGTTGAAGCGATGCGCGAATTCGTAGCCGATGGTCTGCTGCTGCTGTTCGCTCTGGTTGAAGTTCGGGTCGCCCAGCAGGATGTTCGTGGGCGTGAACAGCATGATGGTGCCGCCGCTCTCGTCCCGCAGCACCTGCCCGCTCAGGGTCAGGCTGGTGTCCGTGCTGGGCTTCCACGTGATCGCCGGGGCGATCATCAGCCGGTCATCGCCGATCTTCGAGCCGTCGGAATATTTGAACTGGGTGTTGGCATCGCGCGCCGTGCCGATGACGCGGTAAAGCACCGTCTTGTCTTCGTTGAGCGGGCCGCTCAGGTCGAACTGCGCCTGTTTGCGGTCATGGCTGCCATAGTCGAAGGCGATCTGGCGGATGACTTCTTCCGTCGGCTTCTTGCTGGTCTTGTTGACCACGCCGCCCGCATCGCTCTGGCCGAAGAGCGCGGAGGAGGGGCCGCGCAGCACTTCAACGGAGTCGAGCTGGTAGGGATCGGTGCGGAAGAAGCTGTAGCTGCTGGAGACCTGCCGCAGCCCGTCCATGTAGGAGCTGGTGGCCTGCGCATTGAAGCCGCGCATCATGATCCAGTCATAGCCCTTGGGGTCCGGACCATAGGTTTCGATGGCGACGCCCGGCACATAGCGCAGGACCTCGGTGACGCTCTGGGCGTTCTGGGTTTCCATCTGCTTGCGGCCGACGACGGACACGGACTGCGGCACCTCGATGAGCGGGGCATCCATCTTGGTGGCGCCGGTCACGTTGGTGGCAACGAAGGTGGTGGCGCCGTTGGTGTCGCCCTGCAACTGGATCTTGTCCAGCGTGGTGCCGCTGGTGGCCGTGGCGCTGGTGCCCGCGTCTGCTGCGGCGGGATCATAGACCTGCACCGTGCCGGGGTTGCTGAAGCGGTAGGCAAGGCCGGTGCCCTGCAACAGGCGCGACAGGGCTTCGGCCGCCGTCATCGAGCCTTGCACCGGGTTGCCCGCGCGGGTGATGGCCTGGTTCTCGCGCACCACAACGGCAAGGCCGGTAATGCGGCCAATGTCATTGACGGCCTGCGGCACCGGCTTGGCGGCGATGTTGAAGCTGAACTGCTGGCTTGCCGCCTGCGCCCTGGCTTCACCGGCTCCCGCCGTCATGATGGCCACCGGCGTCAGCAGCGTTGCCGCCAGAAGAAGTCCCGCCCGCCGCAGTCCGCCCGATTTGCCCAACCCGTTCAACGCCATGTTACCTGTCCTCTTTCGCAAGGCTTTTGCACGGCGGAAGCCCCCTTCCTGCCGTGTCTCTATCCTCTTCACGGATGAGAGCTGCGCTTCATGAACCGGTGGGATGCGGTTCTTTTGATTTTTTTTGAGGGGGTGTTGGGGCGGATCAGCGGCAGATGAGAGGGCGCTGCCCCGCAGTGATGCATCGGATTTGTGGCGGTGCATCTCCACCCCCCTCCCCCTCGTGGGGAGGGGTAAGGGGTGGGGGGCTCTGCGCCTGCAAGGATTTGAAAAATAAACTTTTCCTGTTGAGGCCTCACGAGGAGCAGCTGCCCGCAATCAATGGATACTCTGCCAGACGGAAAGGCCTGTCCCCCCACCCCTAACCCCTCCCCACGAGGGGGAGGGGGGCTGAAACGCCGTGCCACACACTCCGCGTCGTCCCGGACGGAGCGAAGCGGAGATCCGGGAACCACTAGTTTCCAGAGCGGTGATATGTGTTCGCGGCAGAGAGGTTTGCTCTCGCCGGCCGTTTGCCGTTTCGTCAGTTACACCCACCGCGCCGCCCCGGCCCTGCGCCGGGGCCTGTAAGGCTGGTGCGGCCTCTCTCCTCGAGCACTTGCAACGGCGGCGCGCCACACTGCGTCCCTGACAGGTCCCGGCACAAGGCCGGGACGGCGCGGAGGGTGTGGAGCTTCTGCAGCGGGTGGGCATCTGCCGCCGCACAGAGGCCAAAGGCATTTCTCTGCATGCTAGTAGCCCTCTGTGTATCGAAAGCCAGCTCGCGCTGCGCTTGGCCGGGGTGACTCAGTGCCGGTTGGCAGCGCTGTGCCCGCGGTTCTGTTCTCAACGAAACCGTTCTACCGCGAGATCACTGTCAGCCGGCCCGCGACTGAAGTGATGCGGAAGCCGACGGAGGATTGCAGGGCGGCGAGGGCGGCGTCCGTGTCGTCCAGCGAGAAGCTGCCGCTGACCATTTCGCTGGCCAGCGCATCGGAGGTGACGAGAATGCGGCCCTTGCGGTAGCGGCCGATTTCCTGCAGCACCGATCCGAGGCTGGCGCGGTAGAAGACGAAACGGCCGTTCCTCCAGGCCAGCGTTTCGTCAAGGTCCACCGGCCGGGGGGCGGAGACGCCCTTGCCGCCGAAATCCACCTGCTCGCCCGGCTTCAGCAGGGCCTGCGCACCTTCTGCGGTGACGGAAACGCTGCCATGATCCAGCGTGACGGTGCCGCCGTCCTCCTGCAGGCGCACATCGAAACGGGTGCCCAGAACCGTGATGCTGCCGCCTGCTGCGGCCACCGTGAAGGGGCGGGTTTCGTTCCGGACCACATCAAAAAAGGCCGTGCCGCGCAGCAGCCGCACGTGCCTTTCGCCGGGCGTGAAATCCTCGGCCAGCGCGCTGCCGGCATCCAGCAGCACGGAAGAGCCATCGGCCAGCGTGATGGTGGTGCGGCTGCCGCGCGGGCTGACGTAATCGGCGCGCATGTCCTCGAACAGCTCCGGCCGCTCCAGCCAGATGGCCCCGCCCAGAACCGCCAGCAGGGCCAGCGCCAGCCCCGTCAGGCGCCGGGTTGTACGGCGCCGCGCCTTGCGGGCATCCATCGCCTGCAGATAGCGCTCCAGCGCCTCGCCTTCGGCCTCTGCCAGCCGCCGCCCCGGCGCTTCGGCGGCTTCCCAGGCCAGCGCGATGGTGCGGAAGGCCTCGGCATGGGCGCTGTCGGCCTGCCGCCAGGCTTCAAACTCGGCGCGCTTGCGGGCAGTCGGCGTCTGTAATAGATCGACGAACCAGGCGCGGGCCTCGGCCTCGATCTCCCGTGCCGTGCGATGGGCCGGGCCTTCGCCGGGCGGAGTGGAAGGGGCAGGGCTCATCGGCGTTCTTTCGCGTCCGCTCACTCGGCAGCAAGGCAGCTCTGGCAGGCGGCCATGGCGCGGGCCATGTGCTTTGCCACCATGCGCTCGGAAATCTCCATCACTGCGGCGATCTCGGCAAAGGTTCTGCCATGAATGCGGTTGAGCAGGAAGACGTGGCGTGTGCGCTCCGGCAGGGCGGCCAGCGCCGCATCAACGCCCGTCAGCCCCTGACGCGCCTGCAAAATGTCCTGAGGCGTGGCGGGGGCGGCGGCATACTGGTCCGGCAGCAGGCCGTCCACGAAGCTGCGGCGGGTCTTTTCGGCGCGCAGATGATCCACCGCCGCATTGCGGGCGCAGCGGGTGAGATAGGCCGGGTCGCCGCAGCAGCGCAGGGGCATGCGCTCCCACAGGCGCATGAAGATGTCCTGCACCAGGTCGCAGGCCGCCGCCGGGCAGCCAACCCTGCGGTTGATCTGCCGTTGCAGCCGGTCCCGCTCGGACAGGTACAGCGCGGCAAGTTGATCCTGATCTGACGGCATGCGCTTCAACAACCCCATGCCGCAGGCGCGGCGGGAAAATATGGACTGTGTCTGCAGATGTCCGGCAGAACCTGACGCACGGGTATAATACTTGTATTTAATAGTCAAGTTTATGAGGGCTGAAGGGCGGTGCCGGGATGGCTAAATTGTCACCTTGCCCGAAAGCCGCGGGTGGCTTCAAACATGATATGTGAATCCCGCAGGATCACGGCGTGAGGAATATCTGATGACTGAGGCGATCAAGTCAGGCGGGCACAAAGATGCCGGGCGCGGCAAGCCAGAGGCGAAAGCTCAGGCCCCGGAGCGCGCTGAAGACTGGCTCCGGGAAAATGCCGCCGCGCTCGAAAGCTCGAACGCCTGGGTGGAAGAGAATGGGCTGCCGCTGGATCAGTACCGGCAATTCTGATGGGAAGGCCGACGCTTCAGTCTCATTCCTTGAGGGGCAGTGTTTACACCTGACGCACGGAGAAAGATCAGGCCTGCGTTTTGCCGCAGCGCCCCTCTCCCCCCTTGAGCTACCGGATTCACACATCGTATAAGAAAAGGCTGCAAACGCTGCTTTGATGCTGGAAAAGGTAAGCAGTTTTAGAGCCTTCCTTCTCTGGCTGAAGCCTCTCGTTTCCCCTCCCCCTTGAGGGGAGGGGGTAGGGGTGGGGGTCTTCACACAGGAGCGCTGCTTGACTGGCACTCGTCTCTACCCAGCGCGTCTTCAATAAAAGTACCCCGTTTTTTCAGTCCGTTACCCCCACCCCTCACCCCTCCCCTCAAGGGGGAGGGGAACAGATAGGCCGTGCCGGATAAACAACGGCTGCCACCTTGTGCCAGATCCCTGACTATCTTTCTGTACGATGTGTGCATGCAGTAGCTCAAAGGGAGGAGAGGAGTTTCTGCCTGCCTGTCAGTCCGGAATAAACACTGCTCGTTCAAGGGGTGAACGCCCATCCCATCCCGCAAATCCTTCCCCCCACCTCAAAACTTCGCAGGTGCGAAGATGCGAAGTCCGGTGGAGAGGCGGGTGAGGGCGTCGCGGGCGAGGGCGAGCATGGCGGGTTGCGGCTGGTTGGTGCCAAGGCCCCGCACCTGCCGCACGTGGTCGATGGCGCTGTCGAAATCCGGGAACCGCTCCGGCAGGGCGAGGTGCAGATAGAGCGCGATGACGGTGGCCGAGCGGCTGCGCCCGCCCCGGCAGTGCACCAGCACATGGCCGCGCCGGTGGGGCGGGTAATGCGGTTTGCCGGGGCTGTCCTGCGCCAGCATGCCATGCAGGGCCATGACGCCGGCCAGCAGATGCTGCGGCGCGTTGCCCGGCCCGTCGATGAGGCCGATGTGGGTGCGGCGGATGGTGGTGCCATCGGTGAGAGCGAGGGGGGCCATCTCCACATTGACCGCAAGGTTCATGGTGGAGGTGACGCCCTCAGTGAGCAGCAGGGCGGGATCATCCGCCGCCACCTTGTTGCCGATGAACAGGCTGGCGCCGTGGGGGCCGAGGCCGCCCGCCACTTCACAGAGCACCGGCAGGCGGTCCTCTTCTTCTTCGGGCAGAAGGGCGCTGGCGGGGGGCATGCGGGTCATATCCATCTCCTGACCGGCTGCACCGGTCCCAATTGCAGGTCAAGTTCCGGCCCGAAGACAAGGCTGCGGCCAGTGTGCAGCCGCTTGCCGAGGGCGGCGGTGAGTTTTGGCATTACTTCCGGCGCGGCAAAGGCAGGCACCACATGGCAGGCGCGGGTGTGGTCCGCAAGCCAGAGCGTGTCCTTGAGGCGGGGATGCACATTCCAGCCAAGCCATTCGGCCTTTCCTTGTGCCAGCAGATCGGCGGCCGGCGTGCCGGGGGGCACGTGGCTGGAAAAGACGAAACGGAAGCCCTCGTCCGCCCGCGCCAGCAGGCTGGCGGCAAGGCCGGATTCCGCATTGGCCTCAGTGCTGACGATCACATCCTTGGGCTGATAGGCCCCGCTGCGCCCGGCGCTGGCGAGAAGCGCAGCCAGTTCCTCCCGTGTGCCGGGATGGCAGAGACGCGAGGGTGTCCGGGCTAGGGCCATCATCTCTTTCAGAACCACCGGGCAGGCGCGTGGCTTCAATCCTTCACGGGCCAGCGCCAGCACCACTTCCGGGCCGCGCCCGGCGGAAGGCACGGACAGCACCGCGCCGCCGCGCACAGCACCGGCCATCTGGCCAATCTGGTCCGCAAGGCTGGTATCCCGGTCGCCATAGGAAGCGTCGGTGACGAGGCAGGCGGCGCGGGGCGGCGGATCAAAGGCGAGAAGGCCGGACTCCGGCGTCCAGTCGCCCATGTAGAGAAAGCCGCAGTCCGCCGCCACATGCAGCCAGATGCCGCCCGGCGCATGGCCGCTGCGGCCGGTGGTGAGGGTCAGCCCCGCCACTTCCGCAGTTCCGGCGAGCGGCAGCGGGTTGCGCGCGGCCTGCGGCAGCACCGTTTCCGGGATCTGGGCGAAGGTTTCCGCCGTGGCATAGACGGGCGGACGCCCCAGCCTTGCCCGCAGTTGCAGGGCGCCGGCATGGTCCTGATGGGCATGGGAGAGGCACAGGGCATCCACAGGGCCGACACGGCTCACATCCGGCAGGACGCCGGGTTCGGGCCCCTCGCCAAGGTCAAAGAGAATGCGGCGGCCGCAGGTTTCCAGCAGAAAGGCTGCGGGCAGCTTGCCGCCCGCGCCGCTGATGATCTTCAGTTCTGCCAAGGCAGGGCTCCCTTGGGCAGGCGGGAGGAGAACAGCGATGCGGTGCCCATGAGCAGCAGTACGGCCACCACCATCAGGCAGCCGACGGCGGCTGCCAGCGTTGAAGCGCCGCCTTCCTCGAGGAAGACGATCATCGGGCCGATGGTGCGGGCGCTGGAGGAGACGAGCAGGATGGAGACCTGGATTTCGTTCAGCGCCGTCATGAAGACGATGATGCCGCCGGCAATGGCGGAAGGGGCGAGCATGGGCAGGATGATGTCCTTCATCCGGGCGAGGAACCCGGCACCGGCAACACGGCCCGCTTCCTCCAGCGACCGCTCGATCTGGGCAAAGCCGCCCAGCACGGGCCGCAGGGCGAGGGCGAGGAAGTTGGAGAGATAGGCCGCGAGAATGATCCAGACCGTGCCATAGATGCTGACGTTGATGAAGGGCAGGGGCTTCAGGAAGAAGAGGATCATGGCAACGCCCAGCACGATGCCCGGCAGCGCATAGGCCAGCTCCGCCGCCAGCTGCACCAGCCGCACGACAGGGCCTTTGTGCCAGCTGAGGAAATAGGCGAGGAACACCGCCATCACCACCAGCAGCAGGGTGGCGGTCAGCGTCAGGCCGAAGCTGGTGAGAAACGCTTGCCGGATCGAGGCATGATGCACCAGCGCGTTGGCGTAGTTCTTCAGCGTCAGGCTGGCGAATGTCAGCTCCTGCCCGAAGCCGCTGACCAGCGACGTGGTGACAAGAGCCGAGAGCGGCAGCAGCAGGGTGAGGACGAGGAAGATCCACGCCCCGGCTTCCGCCAGAATGCGGCCCCTGCCGAGGGAGAAGGTGACCGGCTGGCCGAGGCCATCGACCCTGAGATCCCCGCGCCGGGCCATCCATCCGGCAAGGCCGAGACCTGCCACGGTGAGGGCGGAGAGCAGCAGGGCGAGCGCGGCCATATCGGACAGGGCCGAGGGGCCGTAGCTGTTGAGCTGCTGGTAGATGAGGGTGATCAGCGTCGGGAAGCGGGCCGGGATGCCCAGCATCGCCTGAATGCCGAAATTGCCGATGGCCGAGACGAAGGCGAGCGCGGCCCCGGCCATGATGCCGGATCGGGCGAGCGGCAGGAGGATGGTGAAGAGCATGCGCCGGTTTCCGGCCCCGGCAGCGCGGGCAGCCTCCGCCAGGTTCTGCGGAATGCGGCGCAAGGTGGCGCGCACGGTGAGGAACACCAGCGGTGCATTATAGAGCCCCAGCAGCAGGATGATGCCGGTGGCGGAAAACATCGGGTGCCGCGCCCCCGCAGGCAGGGCAAGGCCGAGCGCGCCCAGAAGCGGGCTCGATGGCGAGAAGGCCTGCACCCAGGCAAGGGCGGTGACCTGCGGCGGGATCATCAGCGGCAGCACGAAGCAGAAGATCCAGGCCGTCTTGCCGCGCATGTTGGTGTGCACGGTGAGGATGGCCGCGAGCGTGCCGATGGCAACCGCGATCACCGAGGACAGAACCGCGACCTGCAGCGAATTGAGCGCCGCCGTGATCACCCGGCCCTTGAGATAGAGCGAGGACAGGCGGTCAAGGTCGATCACCCCGTCCGGCGCAAGACCGGCCATGGCGAGGCGGGCGAGAGGGGCGAAGGAGAGCAGCCCCACGAGAATGGCCAGCCCGCCAAGGACCAGCCAGTCGGTGCGCAAGGGGAGCGCCAGACGGCGCCCCCCCGATGCGGACAGGGTGATATCGGACATGCCTCAGCCGCCGAAGATCTCGGTGAACTTGGCGCGGGCGGCAGTGTCGGTCTCGACGGCCTTGTCCGCATCCACCGGCAGCAGCTTGATGGTGTCCAGCTTGGGGAAGCCGGCCGGCGGGGTCATCGCCGGGTCGATCGGCAGGTTGCCCTGCGACACCACCAGTTCCTGGCCTTCCTTCGACAGCAGGAAGTCGATGAAGGCCTTGGCGGCATCCACGTTCTTCGCCGTGGACATGATGGCGGCCGGCTCGGTGATGAAGGAGACGCCATCCTTCGGGAAGATGAAGTCCACCGGCGAGCCGCTGGCCTTGGCGCGCATCACGTCGGCATCGACGACGATGGCATATTTGGCCATGCCGCCGGCGACAGCCTTCAACGCCGGGCCGTTGCCGCCTTCCGGGGCGATGCCGAGCTTGGCGAGGCCTTCATAGAACTCCCAGCCGATGCCCGGCACGTTGACGACGCTGTGCATGTGGTTGAGCGCAGCACCCGAATAGAGCGGGCTCGGCACGGCGATCTGGCCCTTGTTGTCTTCGCTCAGCAGCTCTGCCCAGGTCTCCACCGGCTTGGCATTCTGGGTGTTGTAGGCAATGCCGGTGGACATGATCTTCGTGCCGAAGAACATCTTGTCCTTGTCATAGGTGCTGGCGTCATAGCCGTCCACCTTGGCTTCCGGATAGGCCATCAGCAGGCCTTCGGCCTTGAGCTGGCCCAGGTTGATGGTGTCGGCCACCAGCAGCACGTCCGGCTTCACGTCGCCTGCGGTGATTTCGGCGCGCAGCACGTTCATCAGCTGGCTGGTGCCGTTGCGGGTCCATTCCACCTCGATGCCCGGGTTCTTCGCCTTGAAGGCGTCAACCGTCTGCTGGGCAATTTCCGGCGACTGGGAGGTGTAGAGCACCAGCGTTCCGGCGTGAGCCGTGCCGGCCATCAGCATGAGAGCAAGTGCAGAAAGAAGGCGCATGGTCAGATCCTGTCGTCTTTGAGGGTAGAAAGCCGGCGGGGCATGTCAGCCCGCATCCGGAATGATCCAGCCGTCTTCGGCCCGGACATGGATGACGCTGCCGGACGGCAGCGCGAAGTCACCGGGAGCCTGCAGCGTCAGCTGAAGGTCCGGCATGGCGTGGGGGTGGAAATCCACCTGTGTGTGGGAGCCGCGGAAGATCACCTGGGTGATGGTGGCGGCAAAACCGCCTTCAGAACCGGCGGCAATCGCCAACTCGCCCGGATGCACGCAGATGCTCACCACTGCCTGCTGCTGCTGGCCGGAGCGGGCGCGCACCTCGTGCCGGTGGCCGAAAATATCCACCATGGCATGGCCTGCGCGGCCCGAAGGGGTGGCATCCGTGCCCGGCAGGATCAGGCCGCCGCCGATGAAACGGGCGACCATTTCGTTCTGCGGCTCGCGGTACAGCTCGCGCGGCTTGCCGAACTGCATCACCCGGCCCGCCTCCATCACCGCAATGCGGCTGGCAAGGGCCATGGCCTCGGACTGGTCATGGGTGATGTAGATCATGCTGGCGCCGGTGCGGCGGTGAAAGTCGAGGAACTCGCGCTCCATGGAAGCGCGCAGATGCACATCGAGATTGGCCAGCGGCTCATCCAGCAGCATCACGGACGGGTTGGCCGCAAGGCAGCGGGCAAGGGCAACGCGCTGGCGCTGGCCGCCGGACAGATCAGAGGGCGCGCGGCTGCCAAGGGCTTCCATGCCCACGGTTGCCAGCGCCTCGCGGCAGCGGCGCGCCCGCTCCACAGAGCTGACACCGGCCACCTTCAGCGCATAGCCGACATTCTCTTCCACGCTCATGTGCGGCCACAGGGCGTAGTTCTGGAAAACGATGCCGATGTTTCGCTTTTCCGGCGGCAGGCTGGCGGCAGGGGAGGCCACCTCGCGCCCGCCCAGGCGGATGGAGCCGGCTTCCAGCGTCTCGAAGCCCGCGATCAGCCGCAGCATCGTCGTCTTGCCGCAGCCGGAGGGGCCGAGAATGGCGACGAATTCCCCGTCGTTGACCGTCAGGGACACCCCGTCCACCACGCGCTTGCCGCCATAGCTCCTGGCAATATCCGTCAGTTCGATTCCAGCCACGTGCCGATCCTGAAAAATGAGCAATCTCAGTGATTTGATGCGCTTGATCACAGATAAAACTTGATCTGCACACGTGTGCACATTACAGGTGTTATGCTTCGGTTTTATGACGGGGCCAGAGGTTGCAATCCGGCAGGGATGCCAGTGCGCAAACAGCGGGGAGAGGTGAATGAGCAAGGCCGGTTTTGTGACCGCAGCCGATGTGGCGAAGCTTGCCGGCGTGTCGCGCTCGGCCGTTTCACGCACTTTCACGCCCGATGCCTATGTTTCCCCGGCGGTGCGTGAAAAGGTGCTGCGGGCGGCGGATGAGCTGGGCTACCGGGTCAACCGGCTGGCCAAGGACCTGCAGACCTCGCGCTCCAGCATGGTGGCGATTGTCGGCGCCCGCTTTTACGAGCCCTATGTGGCCGGGCTGCTGGATGACCTGAGCGCCGCGCTGATCGGCAAGGGCCTGCATGCGCTGCTGCTCAATGCCTCGTCGCAGGACATGACGGCGCTGCTCAATCTGGTGCTGGAATACAGGGTGCGGGCGGTGATCGTGCTCTCCGGCGCGCCCCCGCGTGAGCTGATCGACCAGTGCCTGCGCGCGCGCCAGCGCATGATCCTCATCAACCGCCACATGGAAGACGTGGAGGCAGGCTCGATTGAGACCGACGACCGCATGGGCGGGCGGCTGGCGGCAGAGCACCTGCTGGCGGCAGGGCGGCGGAAGCTCTGCGTGGTGCGCTCCGGGGCGGACACGCCCAGCCAGCGGCGGCGGGCGGCGGGCTTTCTGGAGCGGCTGGACGAAGAAGGGATCGCCTGCGAACGCTGGGTGGCCGGGCGCGGCAACTATGAAGCCGGCTGCGAGGCCGCCCGCAGCCTGCTGCGCGGTTCAGGTCCTGCTATTGATGGCGTCTTTGCCGCGACCGACCGCACGGCGCTCGGCTTTCTCAATACGGCGCGGTTTGAAATGGGCATATCCGTGCCGCAGGATGTGGCCGTGATCGGCTTCGACGACATCCCGGAAGCCGCCTGGTCCTCTCACAACCTCACCACCATCCGCCAATCCGCCCCGGACGTGGTGGCCGCCGTGCTGACGCTTCTGGCCGAAGACGACGAGGATGCGGGCCCCCGGCGCGTGGCCATTCCGGTCAGTTTGGTGGAACGGGGGACGGTGTAGCCGGTCATGACATTGTCCCGGCAGTCTGATAGGATATGCGACAGAGACGATCTGCGGAGAGCCCGGCACCATGACAGCGCCTGTCCGTTCGGAAAAACTGGAAATGCGGGTATCGCCCGAGGCCAAGCGGCTGCTGCGGGAAGCGGCGGAGCTGCGCCACAAGACCATGTCCGAATTCGTGCTCGACAGTGCCCTTGCTGCGGCTGAGGAAACTGTTCTCCAGCGCCGCATCCTGCGGCTTGGCGAGGCAGAGTGGCAAGCGTTCGTTGAAGCTCTCGACGCCCCGCCCCTTCGGCACGCGCGCATGGAACAATTGCTGACTTCTCCCGGCGTATTCGACTGAAGCATGGGCGGCGGGCCGAAGCTCCGGATCGAAAAGCTCAGCGCACACCATGACCTGTCCGCCTTCGATTGCGGAACGCAGGCGCTGAATGCTTTCCTGCAAAGACATGCTCTGGCGAGCCAGAAATCCGGCAGTGCACAGACCTATCTTGCAATGGCAGGGGAGGCAGTCGCCGGATTCTACAGCCTGACCTTTGGCCAGGTCGAATATGCCGGAGCGCCTGACCGGCTGCGCAAGGGCTTGCCCCGTCATCCGGTTCCGGTGATGCTGCTGGCGCGTCTTGCGGTGGACCGTGGCTGGCAGGGACAACGGTTGGGCTCCGGCCTGCTGAAAGATGCAATCCTGCGCACGCTGCAGGCGGCGGATATTGCCGGACTACGGGCGCTTGCGGTGCATGCCAAGGACGGTGAAGCCCGTGCCTTCTATGAGACATTCGGTTTCATTCCCTTTGAAGACCAGCCTCTGGTCCTCTACCGCCTCATCAAGGACATCCGGCGGATGCTTGAAGGGTGATGGGTGGCGGGCCGCCTTGAGCAGGTCTTGAAGTCCTGGAAGCCTGCGGTCCGAACTGGACGGAAGCCAGTGCCTGACATATATTAGCTAAATTAGTCATGTTTTAAAACTGGCCAAGGAGGCAGGGAAATGCAGGTGACCGTTCATGCCGCCAAAACCAACCTGTCGAAGCTGATCGAGGCGGCGCAGGCAGGTGAAGAGGTTATCATTGCCAAGGGCAAGCGCCCTGTTGCGCGCCTTGTGCCGATCCCCCAGACCACGTTCAGGACGGGTCTGCTGAAGGGCAAGCTGACGGGAGCTGGCCCAGATTTCTTCGAGCCGTTGGCAGAGGACGAGCTTGCGCTCTGGGAGGGGCGTGAGTGAAGCATCTGCTGCTTGATACCCACGCCTGGGCATGGTCGCTGACGGCGGACCCGCGCCTGCCGCAACCGGTCATTGCCGCGCTTGAGGCGGCAGAAACCGTATCGATCAGCGCCATCAGCCTGTTTGAAATCGGTCAGAAGGTCCGGCTTGGAAAGTGGCCCGAAATGGCGCCGTTCCTGCACCAGTTGCCCAGCCTCGCCGGGGAGCAGGGCGCGCGCCTGCTGGATGTCTGCGCCGAAACCTGCCTTCTGGCGGCAACGCTCGAATGGCCGCATCGTGACCCCTTTGACCAGTTCATTGCCGCAGTTGCAATGACACGCGGCATGGTCCTTGTGTCGGCAGATACGGCATTTGATGGACTGGACACAGAACCGGGCTGGCGCGGGCGTGTGTGGTAACGGGGGCCTTGGTCCTCTCCGCCGTCATCCTCGGCCTTGTGCCGAGGATCTATATAAATCAATGGCTTGCAGATGGCCGGGATAGGCCCGGCCATAACGAAGGAGAAGCAGGTCTCCTTTGTCATCAACCTCCAGACCGCATGCGGGTCTTGAAGGCCTCGAAGTCGAAGGGTTCCGGCTCGCCGGATTGTTCTCCGGCGATGAGGGCGGCTTCCAGTGCCTTGACGCGGGCCTCATGCTCTTCCAGCAGGCGCAATCCTGCGCGGACCACTTCGCTGGTGGAGCCATAGCGCCCCGCACGGACCTGCTCCTGAATGAAAGCGGTGAAATGGTCACCAATGGTGATGGAGGTGTTCCGTGCCATGGCCATTTCCTCATGATAATGGGCGTTCTCAGCTTATACCAAAAAGTATTACAGTCAATGTCCGGCCTTGTGGCCCGTCGTTCTCCTGCGCGCTGGACGCGGCGTTGTCCCTCGATCATGTTGACAAGCCTGCTTCTGAGCGTCCCTTGTTCCGGCAAGGGGCAGGGGAGCGGACTGGCGCTTTGGAAAGGATAACGGGGCCTTGAGTTTGGACGTGGCGGGCGAAGAGATTGCGCAGATTGTCAGCCGCATGCGGCTGAATGCGGCGGCGTTTATCGTCACGGTTTATGGCGACATCGCCGTGCCGCGCGGCGGTGTGCTGTGGACGGGAACGCTGATCGAGCTTTGCGCAAGGGCAGGCATCAATGAATCGCTGGTGCGCACGGCTGTCTCCCGTCTCGTGGCGGCCGAGCGGCTGGCGGGCGAGCGCATCGGGCGGCGCAGCTATTACCGGCTGGCGGAGGCGGCAAGGGCGGAGTTTCAGCAGGCTGCGGATCTGCTCTACGGGCCGGATCAGCCGGGCCGGGGCTGGCAGGTGCTTCATGCGCCGGATTTGACGCCGGACGACGCCCGCCGCCTGCGGCTGGGGCATATGGGGGGGGCGGTGTTCATCCGCCCGGATCGGGGCCAGACCCCACCGCCGGGGGCGCTGGTGCTGCATGCGGGCGAGGTTGCGGACCCGGCAAGGCTCGCCGGTTTCTGGGACCTTTCGGCCCTGCAGGAGGGCTATGCGGAGTTCATCGCCAGTTTTTCGCCGCTGCTGGCGGTGGCGGATGAGGGCGGCTGCCGTCTTGCCGATGGGGACGCGCTGACCGCCCGGCTGCTGCTGGTGCATGCCTACCGCCACGTGCTGCTGCGCGACCCGCGCCTGCCGCAGGCGGCCCTTCCAGCGGGCTGGAACGGCGGGGAAGCGCGCGGCCTGTTCCGCCGGCTCTATCTGGCGCTGACACCGGCCACGGAACGGCATGTGGCCGCCCATCTCGAAGGCACGGACGGCTTCCTGCCCGCGCGCACAGCGGAGAGCACCAGCCGGATTCCGGTGGTTGTCTGAATGGGGAGAGGGCCTGCGATTTGGTCATTTCGGCATGGCGTTTCAGCTCCCCTCTCCCTTGAGGGGAGGGGAAACGAGAGGCCGTGCCTTCCTGCTGCCGCAGCGCTTGTCTTTCCCGCGTGGGCTACTGGATTCACACATCAGGTCCGGAAACTGCCCGCAATGAGGCGTTTGCTTTTCGAGAGGACGCCTGCCGCCCCCCCTCCCCCTGGTGGGGAGGGGTAAGGGGTGGGGGGCTCTGAGCCGGAAACGGTATGAAAGACAAATAGATGCCTGGAGCGACATCAAGAAGAACGGCTGTCCGGAACCAATGAATTCTCTGCCAGCCGGAAAGGCTTATCCCCCCACCCCTTACCCCTCCCCACCAGGGGGAGGGGGGCGGAGAGGCTCTGCCAGAGTAACCAGACTGCAGGCTTTTGCCACTCACCGCAGCGCCCCTCTACCCCCTTGAGGGGGAGATGTCTGCGCCAGCAGACAGAGGGGGGGGCTGCGCTTCAAGACGGCAGGATCTCTCTTCAACGGATCGTCCGTTACCCCCCTCTGCCCCCTGCCGGGGGCATCTCCCCCTCAAGGGGGGAGAGGGGTTGGTGCCTGACTAGCTGTCCGTTGCAAACACTGCCCCTCAAGAGGTGGGGGAGAAATTGGTGGCTCACTGGCTGCCCAATGTGGAGCCTGCCGGGAAGAACTTCCGCTCTCTCTGAAACTCAATAACCCCCTGAAACATAACAGATAAAATCCTTACACCCAAAAGCATCACAAGAATCATGAAAAAGTGACTTTTCTTGTGATGTTTTTGAGCGTATAAATCGACCGGTCGGTCAGCGATATGAGGAGTGAGCTGGCTGTCACGCGGCTGCAAGGCGCTGGATTGAAGCGCGGAGCAGGGCGTTTGATGAGGGAGGAGGCCGGATCATGTATGCGCAGCTTGTGACATCCGAAGGCGGCAAGGCCCGTGAGGCGATGACGCCGGAAGAGGCAGCCTTTCAGGACCGCATCGACCGGGGCGAGAAGATCGAGCCCAAGGAGTGGATGCCGGAGGGCTACCGCAAGACGCTGATCCGCCAGATCGGCCAGCACGCGCACAGCGAGATTGTCGGCCAGCTTCCCGAAGGCAACTGGATCACCCGTGCACCGACGCTGGAGCGCAAGCAGATCCTCTTGGCCAAGGTGCAGGACGAGGCGGGCCACGGGCTCTATCTTTATTCCGCCGCCGAGACGCTGGGTGTCTCCCGCGATGAGCTGATTGACCTGCTGCATGCGGGCAAGATGAAATATTCCTCCATCTTCAACTATCCGACGCTGACCTGGGCCGACATGGGCGCTGTCGGCTGGCTGGTGGACGGGGCGGCGATCATGAATCAGGTGCCGCTTCAGCGCACCAGCTACGGCCCTTATTCCCGCGCCATGATCCGCATCTGCAAGGAAGAGAGCTTCCACCAGCGGCAGGGCTACGACATCATGATGAAGATGGCCAAGGGCACGCCGGAGCAGAAGGCGATGGCGCAGGATGCGCTGAACCGCTTCTGGTTCCCCTCGCTGATGATGTTCGGCCCCTCGGACAAGGACTCGGTGCATTCCGCCCAGTCCATGGCCTGGAAGATCAAGATGAACACCAACGACGAGCTGCGCCAGAAGTTCGTCGACCAGACCGTGCCGCAGGCCGAATATCTCGGCCTCACCGTTCCCGATCCCGAGCTGAAGTGGAATGAGGAAAAGGGCGGCTATGATTTCAGCGAGCCGGACTGGAGCGAGTTCTTTGCCGTCATTTCCGGCAATGGCCCCTGCAACGAGGAGCGCCTCGGCGCCCGCGTCAAGGCCTGGGAAGATGGCGCCTGGGTGCGTGAGGGGCTGATGGCCCATGCCGCCAAGCAGGACGCGCGCCGTGCGGCAGCGCGGGTTGCGGCCGAATAGACCTCGGCCGGTGCTGCGCCTGAGCCTTTCAGGCGCCCGGCAAAAGACAGTCTGATTTCAACGTGTTTGCGGGAGGACGCGGAACATGTCCAGCGAATGGCCCCTTTGGGAAATCTTCATCCGTGGCCAGCATGGCCTCAATCACCGCCATGTGGGCAGCCTGCATGCGCCGGACGCGGACATGGCCATCCGCCATGCGCGCGATGTCTATACGCGCCGCAATGAGGGCGTTTCCATCTGGGTGGTGAAGTCGGAAAACATCACCGCCTCCGTGCCTTCGGAAAAGGGACCTCTGTTCGAGCCGTCGAACAGCAAGGTCTACCGCCACCCGAGCTTCTACGACATTCCCGAAGAAGTGGGGCACATGTGATGGCCAGCGCGACACATCAGGCAGCGCTGTTCGAGTGGCTGCTGCGCATGGGCGACAATGCGCTGATCCTCGGGCACCGGGTGTCCGAATGGTGCGGCCACGGGCCTGCGCTGGAAGAGGATATCGCGCTTGCCAATCAGGCGCTGGATCTCATCGGCCAGTGCCAGCTGTGGCTGGGGCTGGCGGGCGAGGTGGAGGGCAAGGGCCGCAGTGCCGATGCGCTCGCCTATCTGCGCGATGCCGGCGCCTTCCGCAATCTGCTGCTGGTGGAGCGCCCGAACGGCGATTTCGGCCACACGGTGATGCGCCAGTTCCTGTTCGATGCCTTCCATGTGGAGCTGCTGGAGGCGCTGAAATCCTCCAGTGAGCCGCGTGTGGCGGAGATTGCCGCGAAAGCGGCCAAGGAAGCGGCCTATCACCTCGACCGTTCCGCCGCGCTGGTGATCGCCCTTGGTGATGGCACGGAGGAAAGCCACGCCCGCATGGCCAAGGCGCTGAAGGCGCTGTGGGCCTATACCGGCGAAATGTTCATGGATGACGAGACGGATGCAGCGCTGGCCGCTTCCGGCACTGTGCCGCTGCCCTCCAGCCTCAAGGCGGGCTGGGATGCAACGGTGGGCGCGGTGCTGGCGGAAGCAGGGCTTGCCCATCCGGGCGAGGCCTGGCAGCACAAGGGCGGCAAGCGCGGCACCCACACGGAGCATCTGGGCTATATCCTGGCCGAAATGCAGTTCCTGCAGCGCGCCTATCCCGGCGCAACGTGGTGAGTGCCATGGCCAGCGTGCGTCATCCTGATGTGGCGGAAGTCTGGTCCTGGCTCGCCGAAGTGCCGGACCCGGAAATTCCGGTGATCAGCCTCACCGATCTCGGCATCATCCGGGATGTGGCCTGGCAGGATGAAACGCTGGTGGTGACGGTGACGCCCACCTATTCCGGCTGCCCGGCAACCAGCATCATCAACCTCGACATCGAGGCGGCGCTGCGGGCAAAGGGCATTGCCGATCTGCGGCTGGAGCGGCGCCTGTCGCCGCCCTGGACGACGGACTGGCTGACGCCGGAGGGGCGCGAAAAGCTGCGCCAGTATGGCATCGCCCCGCCCATCGACGGCACGGCGCCCGATGGCCGTGTTGCTGAGCAGATTGCGGGCCGTGTGGCGCGGCTCGTCTCCGGCAGCAACCTTGCGATCACCTGTCCGCGCTGCGGCTCGGCAGCCACGCAGAAGGTCAGCCAGTTCGGCTCGACCCCCTGCAAGGCCAGCTACCGCTGCACGGACTGTCTTGAACCCTTCGACTATTTCAAGTGCATCTGAGGACGCAAGCCATGGCCCGTTTTCATCCGCTGACCGTCACCGGTGTGCGCCGCGAAACCCGCGATGCGGTGGTCGTCACCCTTGCCCCGCGTGAGGAGGACCTTCCGCTTTTCGGCTTCACGCAAGGCCAGTATCTGACCTTCCGCCGCGAGTTTGACGGCGAGGAGCTGCGCCGCAGCTATTCCATCTGCGCAGGGCTCGATGAGGGCGTGCTGAAGGTGGGCATCAAGCGGGTGGATGGCGGGGCCTTTTCCACCTGGGCCAACGAGGCGCTGCACCCCGGCGACGTGCTGGAGGCCATGCCGCCCATGGGCCGCTTCTTCACGCCGCTCGACCCGGAGGCGGGGCGCCAGTATCTCGGCTTTGCCGGGGGCTCGGGCATCACGCCGGTGCTGTCGATCATCAAGACGGTGCTGGCCCGCGAGCCGCGCTCGAAATTCACCCTCGTCTATGCCAACCGGCAGATCAGCTCCATCATGTTCCGCGAGGAGCTGGAGGACCTGAAGAACCTTTATCTCGGACGCTTCTCCGTCATCCACGTGCTGGAGCAGGAGGGGCAGGAGATCGACCTCTTCACCGGGCGGATCGACGCGGAGAAGATGAAGGCGCTTTTCACCCACTGGATCGACGCCAGTGCTGTGGACACGGCCTTCATCTGCGGGCCGGAGCCGATGATGCTGACCATCGCCGCCAGCCTGCGCGAGCATGGGCTGGATGACAGCCAGATCCGCTTCGAGCTGTTCGCTTCCGGCCAGCCAGGCCGGGCGAAGGCGCCTGCCGTCTCCCGCTCTGCCGTTGCGCCGGGCACGGGCACGCAGGCCTCGGTGACGCTCGATGGCCTGACCCGCAGCTTCGAGATGGGCCGCGACGGTCAGACCATTCTGGAAGCCGCGCTCGCTGCCAGCCTCGACGCGCCTTATTCCTGCCGGGCGGGCGTCTGCTCCACCTGCCGCTGCAAGGTGCTGGAAGGCGAGGTGGAAATGGCCGTCAACCACGCGCTGGAAGACTATGAGGTGCGCGCCGGTTACGCGCTCTCCTGTCAGGCCCGCCCGCTGACGGACAAGGTGGTGGTGACCTACGACGAATGAGGCCACCCGGAACCTTGGAATGACAAGACTTTTGACAACCTGCGACCTCTCCACCGTCATCCTCGGCCTTGTGCCGAGGATCTAACCAAATCAATGGCTTGCAGATGGCCGGGACAAGCCCGGCCATGACGAAAGAGAAAAAGTCCTGCTTTGTCATTGCCCTCAACCCGCCTCTGGCGGGCAGGATTATTGAAAGAAGGAAATGCCCATGACTGCCGCCCCGCGCCGTCTTGAAAGCCATGTTTGCGGACGCTGGATTGCCGGAACCGGCGAGGGCCAGCTTCTGCGCGATGCGGCCACCGGAGCGCCGGTGGCGGAAGTGGATGCCACCGGCCTCGACTTTGCCGCCGCGCTCGACTACGGGCGGCGGACCGGCGGGGCGAAGCTGCGCGCCATGTCCTTCCACGACCGGGCGGCGATGCTGAAGGCGCTTGGCCTCCATCTGATGGAGCAGAAGGAAGCGCTCTACGCCGAGAGCCTGCACACGGGCGCGACCCGCGCCGATGGCTGGATCGACATCGAGGGCGGCATCGGCACCATGCTGACCTTTGCCTCCAAGGGCCGGCGCGAGCTGCCCAACACCCGCGTCTTGACCGATGGCGATGTGGAGCCCCTGTCCCGCGACAACAGCTTCAGCGCCCAGCATATCCTGACGCCGCTGCGCGGTGTGGCCGTGCACATCAACGCCTTCAACTTCCCCGTCTGGGGCATGCTGGAAAAGATCGCGCCCACCCTGCTGGCGGGCGTGCCCTGCATCGTCAAGCCGGCAAGCCAGACCGCCTATCTGACAGAACTGTGCGTGCGCCAGATCATCGCTTCGGGCATTCTGCCGGAAGGCGCGCTGCAACTGATCTGCGGCAGCGTCGGTGATCTTCTCGATCATGTGACCGGGCAGGACGCGGTGACCTTCACCGGCTCTGCCGCAACGGGCCGCAAGCTGAAGGCGCATCCGGCCGTGGTGGCCAATGCGGTGCGCTTCACCATGGAGGCCGACAGCCTCAACGCGGCGATCCTCGGCCCTGACGCTGCGCCGGGCACGCCGGAATTTGACCTCTTCGTCAAGGAAGTGGCCCGCGAGATGACCGCCAAGGCCGGGCAGAAATGCACCGCCATCCGCCGCGTCATGGCCCCGCGTGCCCATGTGGAGCCGCTGATTGACGCCCTGCGCGAGCGGCTGGCCAAGGTGCTGCCGGGCCTGCCGGGCGAGGAGGCAACGCGCATGGGTGCGCTCGCCAGCCTCGACCAGCGGCAGGAAGTGCGCGAGCGCATCGCCGGACTGAAGGCGGACGCCGAGATCGTTGCGGGCAACCCGGATGACGTGCGCCTTGCCTCGGGCGATGCGGAGGCCGGTGCCTTCCTCAACCCGGTGCTGATGTATTGCGCGAGGCCCTTCGAGGCGGGCGCCGTGCATGATGTGGAGGCCTTCGGGCCGGTGTCCACCGTCATGCCTTATGATGATCTGGAAGAAGCCGTGGAACTGGCCCAGATGGGCAAGGGCTCGCTGGTGTCCTCGGTGTTCACCGATGATCCGCATGTGGCGGAGGAGATGGTGCTGGGCCTCGCGCCCTTCCATGGCCGCGTGCTGATCGGCAACCGCGCTTCCGCCAAGTCCTCCACCGGCCATGGCTCACCGCTGGCACCGCTGGTGCATGGTGGGCCGGGCCGGGCAGGGGGCGGCGAGGAAATGGGCGGCATGCGCGGCGTCAAGCACTACATGCAGCGCACCGCCGTGCAGGGCGCGCCCCGGCTGCTCTCCGCCGTCACGGGCCGCTGGATCGAGGGCGCAGAGGCACAGCAGGGCGTCCATCCCTTCCGCAAGTCCCTCGCAGAACTTGCCATCGGCGACCAGATCGTCACCGCCGCCCGTGCGGTGACGCAGGAGGACGTGGAGCATTTCGCCCATTTCACCGGCGACACTTTCTATGCCCACATGGATAGCGAGGCGGCCAGGGCAAATCCCTTCTTCGACGACCGGGTCGCCCACGGCTACCTCATCGCCTCCTTCGCCGCCGGGCTGTTCGTCGATCCGGCACCGGGCCCGGTGCTGGCCAATTACGGCGTCGACAACCTGCGCTTCCTGACGCCGGTCTATTTCGGCGACACGCTGCAGGTGCGCCTGACCTGCAAGGAAATCAACCCCCGCGCCAATGCCGAACACGGCGAAGTGCGCTGGGACTGCCAGGTCACCAACCAGTCCGGAGAGGTCGTGGCGCAATACGACGTGCTCACCATGGTCGCCAAGACATGGCCGCCGGTGGCGGAGGCGGTGAAGGCGGCGGAGTAGGGGGGCGCGAGTGCGCTCAGCCCCGCATCAGGCACTGAGTCACCCCGGCCAAGCGCAGCGCGAGCCGGGGCCTACTCGCTCCCAGAGAGATGCCGAACACCACCGCAGATGACACGAAGTGTGTCTCATGTGCCTTCCGTTGCCTTTTCACCGCTCTGCAAGCGAGTGGTCCCCGGGTCTTCGCTTCGCTCCGCCCGGGGTGACGGCGGAGAGGGTGTGAGGCTTTGCGGCGTCACCGGGGCAGGGAATAGAACAAAAAAGGAACTTTCTTGCTTTCTGGTAGGATATTATGCTACTTTTCCTGAAGGCAAGGAGATCCGCCATGCAGAATGCCGAGAAGATCAGCGTGACAATGACGCCCGAGATGATGCAGGTCATCCGTGCCAGTGTCGCTTCAGGCGAATATGCGTCGACAAGTGAGGCGCTTCGGGATGCAGTGCGTATCTGGCAGCGCGAGCGGCAGGAGCATGCCGAACGCATGGCGGCCATCCGCCAGCGGGTGAAGGCCTCTGCCGATGATCCCCGGCCCTCCGTCAGCGCGGATGAAGTCATGACGCGCCTGCAAGCCCTTCACGCGGAAACGGTGAAAGGGCATGACGGTGAAGGCCGTTGAGGTCACCTTCCGGGAAGCCGCCATCAGCGATATTCAGGATGTGTACCGCTGGGTTTATGAGGTCAGCCTCGACCCTGAGACAGCGCAGCGTTTTACCTCCCGGCTGGTGCAGGCTTGTCTGCGCATAGGCGATGTTCCGTCCGGCGGACGGCCGAGAGATGATCTGCTGCCCGGACTGCGCATGGTTCCCTTCGAGAAGCGGGCGGTCATTGCATATGTGATCAAGGACGGCACGGTCGAGATCACCAATGTCTTCTATGGTGGCCGTGACTACGAGAGCTTGCTGAGGGAGTAAGGCGCCAGAGCACATTGGCTCAGGCCTCATTCGGGTCCACTGCCTGGCGTGCGTGCGAGGACCCGGCAGGCCGCAGGCGGCAGCTTCTCGCTGCCACCGCCCAGGCAGGATCAGGCTGCCGCTGCGCCGGAACGGTTCAGCGAGCCGTCCAGATCGCCAATGATATCGGCGGTTTCTTCAAGGCCCACGGACAGGCGGATCAGACCTTCGGAGATGCCATGCGCGGCCCGTTCTTCCGGCGTGTAGGTGGAATGAGTCATCGAGGCCGGGTGCTGGATCAGGCTTTCGCAGTCGCCGAGCGACACGGCACGCCGGATCATCATCAGGCGGTTCATCAGCGTGGCCCCGGCCTCAAAGCCGCCCTTCAGCTCAAAGGCGATCATGCCGCCGAAGCCCGGCATCTGACGGCGGGCGAGATCATGCTGGGCGAAGCTTTCCAGGCCCGGATAGTATACCTTGGCCACTGAGGGATGGGCCGCGAGGAAGCGGGCAACCTCCATCGCGGAGGCGCAGTGGCGCTCCATGCGCAGCTTCAGCGTCTTCAGGCCCCTGAGCACCAGATGGGCATTGAACGGCGCCATCACGGCTCCTGTCATGTCCTTCATCCCGACCAGACGGATCTGCTGGATGTCCGCGCCCGGACCCACCGCAATGCCGCCGACCAGATCGCCATGGCCGCCCATGTACTTGGTTGCCGAATGCACGACGATGTCGGCTCCCAGCTCGACCGGGCGGGTCAGGACCGGGGTCGCGTAGGTGTTGTCGACCACGGTGCGCGCACCGGCCTTGCGGGCAATCGCGGAGATGGCAGCAATATCGACCAGCCGCATGTTCGGGTTCGCCGGCGTTTCGAAATAGACGATCTTCGTCTTGCTGCTGATCGCCGCTTCCAGATCGGCCGGGCTGGTCAGGTCGACATGGGTGATCGTGATGCCGAAGCGGGCGAGGCCGTGGCGCAGGAAGGCGAAGGTGCAGCCGTAGAGCGTCTTGTCGGTGATGACTTCATCCCCCGGCTGCAGGAAGGTCCAGAGCACCGAGGTGATCGCGCCCATGCCCGAGGCCAGCGCGAGCCCGGCCTCCGCCCCCTCGAGCACGGCGCAGCGCCGCTCCAGCAGATCCAGCGTCGGGTTGGAAATGCGCGAGTAGAAATAGCCCCCCTCGCGGCCGGCGAAGATCGCCGCGCCCTGTTCGGCGCTGTCAAAGGCGAAGGTGGAGGTGAGATGCATCGGCGGCGTCAGCGCACCCTCGTTCTCCATCGGGTCATAGCCGTGATGGATGGCGCGCGTTGCAAAGCCGGCGTTGGACTTCAGGGTCATGGGCTGTTCCTCCAGATCAGATCGTGCAAGGAGAATACTGCTGACAGGCTGGCAGGTGCTTTCAAGATATGCCACTTTATGCGTATGATTTGGCAGATATTGCCAACACGAGCCGGAGCCGCGATCGCTGATGCCACAATTGGACCTCAAGGACCGCCAGATCATCCGCGCCTTGCAGGAGGATGGCCGCCTGACCAATCAGGAGCTTGCCGGGAAGGTGAACCTGTCGCCGTCGCCTTGCCTGCGCCGGGTACGGCTTCTGGAAGAGCGCGGCGTCATTAAGGGTTATGCGGCCAAGGTCGATCCGGCGGCCTGCGGACTGGAGATCACCGCCTTCATCCGCATTTCCCTGCAGCGGCACGAAGGGGCGAATGTCTCGGACTTCGAGGCGCGTGTCCGCCGCATCCCGGAAATCCTCGCCTGCTATCTGATGACCGGCGAGGCCGACTATCTGCTGCGCGTCGTCGTCGCCGACCTGAAGGCCTATGAGGCCTTCGTCCGCGATCAGTTGCACCATATCCCCGGCATTGCCTCCATCAACACGAGCCTTGTCTATGGCGTGGTCAAGGAAACCAGTGTGTTTCCGTGACAAGGATCTGCCGCTTTGCGTGAGAATTTCAGACCGCAGCCGGGCTGAGCCCTTCCCATTCCCTCACCTGACCGCCTTGATCCCCTCCAGGATCAGCGTCGTGGCGACGCCGGCGTAGTCTTCGCGGCTGATGCGGCCGCCGTCGCGGAACCACATGTAGACCCAGTTCATCATGCCGAAGAGCGACATGGTGACGGGCATGAGCAGCGGGCGTTCGGGGCTGTTGAGGTCCGGGTTGATCAGTTCGAGTACGGTGGAAAAGCGCCGCACGATCCGGCGCTCCAGCGCGGTGATGCCGGCCTTCTGCTCGTCCGAGAGGGCGGAGGTGGCGTTGAGCTGGACCTTGTGCTGGTTGTCCGCGCCCCGGTAGTTCTCCAGAACCGCGCCGACCAGCCGCCGCAGCCTGTCGCCCGGCGGCAGGGCCGGGTCATCGGCGGCCTCGATGGCCTCGTCCAGCGCTTCAAGATGTGTGACGATGATGGCGTAGATCAGCGCGTCCTTGCTCGGATAATAGTGGTAGAGCAAGGCTTTGGACACCTGCGCAACGCTGGCGATCTGGGACATGGAGGCTTTTTCCATGCCCTGCTCGGCGAAGACCTGCGCAGCCTTGTCCAGAATGCTGCGCTGCTTCTCTTCAAAGTCTGCTGCCCGCGTGCGAGCCATCTTGCTGTTCCTGTTCATGACAAACGGGCGGATTGCGCGTTGTTTAGCCGATCCGGCCCCGCTTGTCAGGGGTTCGCCCCAGGGCTGTGATGCCGCAGGGGCTTGATATATTGCCGCTCAGACGCCGCACGGGCTTGATGATTGGCCGCTCAAGCGCCGCACGGGCTGTTTAAGCCAAGGCGCTGAGATGCTGGCGCATCACGCCTTGGACCGCTCAAGCGCCGCACGGGCTTCATTCCTTCGGCCTGTTGTCCACCACCCGCTTGGCCTTGCCTTCCGAGCGGGCAACGCCGCCGGGGGGCGTGATGTTGATGCGGGTCGAGACGCCGACCACGGCCTTGATGTGATGCGCAAGTTCTCCGGCGGAGGCCTTGCGGGTGTCATCGCCCGCCATCTCCGGCGTGCATTCCACATGCACGGTCATGGTGTCCATGCGCCCGTCGCGGTTCAGCTCGATCTGGAAATGCGGGGCAAGGCCCTTGCACTTGAGGATCTGCTCCTCGATCTGCGTCGGGAACACGTTGACGCCGCGCAGGATGATCATGTCGTCGCTGCGGCCGGTGATCTTTTCGATGCGCCGCATGGACCGGGCGGTGCCGGGCAGAAGCCGCGTCAGGTCGCGGGTGCGGTAGCGCACCATCGGCAGGCCTTCCTTGGTGAGGGTGGTGAACACCAGCTCGCCCATCTGACCATCGGGGAGCACCTCGCCCGTCACTGGATCGATGATTTCCGGGTAGAAATGGTCTTCCCACACATGCAGGCCGTCCTTGGTCTCCACGCATTCCTGCGCCACGCCCGGCCCCATGATTTCCGACAGGCCGTAGATATCAACCGCGTGCATGTCGAAGGCCTGCTCGATTTCCTCGCGCATGGCGTTGGTCCAGGGCTCGGCGCCGAAGATGCCGGTTTTCAGCGAGGACTGGCGCGGATCAAGCCCCTGACGGCGGAACTCATCGAGGATTGCCAGCATGTAGGACGGGGTGACCATGATGATGTCCGGCTGGAAATCGCTGATCAGCGTCACCTGCCGCTCGGTCTGGCCGCCGGAAATCGGCACCACGGTGCAGCCCAGCCGCTCCGCGCCGAAATGGGCGCCAAGGCCGCCGGTGAACAGGCCATAGCCATAGGCATTGTGCAGCATGTCCCCCGGCCGCCCGCCGGCGGCGCGGATGGATCGGGCCACCAGATTGGCCCAGACGTCAATGTCATTGGCGGTATAGCCGACAACCGTGGGCTTGCCCGTGGTGCCGGAAGAGCCATGCACCCGCGTCAGCTTGTTGCGCGGCACGGCGAACATGCCGAAGGGGTAGGTGTCGCGCAGGTCCTGCTTGGTGGTGAAGGGGAAGCGGGCGATGTCCTTCAGGCTCTTCAGCTCTTCCGGGTGCACGTCATGCTCGATGAAGCGCTTGCGGTAGAAGGGCGAATTCTCATAGGCGTGCTTCAGCGACCGCTTCATGCGGTGAAACTGCAGCGCCTCGATCTCGTCACGCGACGCGGTCTCGATCGGGTCGAGCGACTTGCGGTCCGGCGTCAGGTCTTTCATGGTCTCCTCCCCAGGATATCCAGTCTCATGCTTGGTTTCGTGCGCTCACGGGGCGCATGTGAGTCTTGCTGTCAGTTCCCGTCCATTTCTGGCTCCGAGCCCCCCACCCCTCACCCCTCCCCACGAGGGGGAGGGGGGCTGAGAGGCTGTGCCGTGAGCCGGTTCCAGCGAGGGGGGCAGGGGCTCAATCTGTTCCTGCTGGCACGGCCTTTCCGCTCCCCTCCCCCTCGTGGGGAGGGGGTAGGGGTGGGGGGCTGCCTCTCCGGCTGGCAGGGCAACAAAGGCTGGCGACCGTCAGTTCCTTCCTCTGGTCCCTCCCAATAAATCTTCCGTCCTTCAGTTCATCTCAGGCTCCGCGCCCCCCACCCCTCACCCCTCCCCACCAGGGGGAGGGGGCTGAGAAGCTGTGCCGTGACCCTCACTCCTCGGGAATATGCGTGCCCTTGATCGTGCGGCAGTGGCCGCGGAATTCGGCGAGGTGCTGGCCGTCCTGATTGGTGATGCGCACGTCGTAGATGCCCGAGCGGCCCTGCCGCGACACTTCCACGGCCTGTGCCGTCAACTGGTCGCCGATGCGGCCGGGCAGGAGGTAGGTGATGGAACAGTGCTGCGCGACGGCGTGCTGGTTGCGGCTGTTGCAGGCAAAGGCGAAGGCGCTGTCGGCCAGCGTGAACAGATAGCCGCCGTGGCAGGTGCCGTGCCCGTTGGACATGGCGGCGGTGATGGTCATGCTGATCGTTGCGGTGCCGGGGCCGACCGCTTCAAGGCGCATGCCAAGCTCTTGCGTGGCGGTGTCGCCTTCCCACAGGGAGCGGGCGGAGGCTTCGGCGATGTCCTGCGGGGTCATGGCGCTGAGCGGTTTCATTGGCCCTTGAACTCCGGCTTGCGCTTCTCAAGAAAGGCGGTGACGCCTTCGGCATAGTCGGCGCTGCGCCCGGCCTGGCGCTGCAGGTCGCGCTCCATGTCGAGCTGTTCGTCCAGCGAGTTGGTGGCCGCCGCCTGAATGAGCCGCTTGGTGAGGCCCAGACCCAGCGTAGGACCGGCGGCGAGCGAGGCGGCCAGCGCCTCGGCTTCGCCCATCAGCGCGTCATCTTCCACGGCCTTCCAGATCAGGCCCCAGCTGGCGGCGGTTTCGGCGGGCAGGGGCTCGGCGGTCAGCGCCAAAGCCTTGGCGCGGGGCTCGCCCAGGATGCGGGCAAGGCTCCAGCTGCCACCGGCATCCGGAATGAGGCCGATCTTGGCAAAAGCCTGAATGAAGCGGGCGGATTTTGCCGCCAGAACGATGTCGCAGGCCAGCGCGATATTGGCGCCAGCCCCTGCGGCCACGCCGTTGACGGCGCAGACAACGGGCTTTTCGAGGCTGCGGATCAGGCGGAGCGTGGGGTTGTAGAAGGTTTCCAGCGTGTGGCCGAGGTCCGGCGCCGGGCCGCCCTTGCGCGGGTCGCGGTCGCCCAGATCCTGCCCGGCACAAAAACCGCGGCCTGAACCCGTCAGCAGCACGGCGCGCACGGCGGCATCCTCATGGGCGCGGGTCAGGCCCTCGCGCAGGGCAAGGTGCATCTCTTCGTTGAACGAATTGAGCTTTTCCGGCCGGTTCAGCGTCAGGCGCAGCACGCCGTTGTCCAGCGCCACCAGAACGGTGCTGGTTGCAGGTTGGGGCATGGTCTTTTCTCCTCCCGTCCGGGCCATGGGACCGGACATAAAAAGCTCTTGCATAAACCGACCGGCCGGTCAATGATAATCCTCGCCGGTCAGGGATGGGCCGGCGGGAGGACTTCGCAAGGACCTGTTGGACGGCTGCTCGCCGGGCATTGCCCGCAGGCAGCGCTGATCTGTGTCCCTGCCGTTATACCCCCGTTCGGGCAGGCCAGAGGAGTGGCCGTTCGGATGGGCCGCATCCCGAAGAGAGAGATAGACCGGTCCGGTTTCCGTGGGAGGAGAGCATGAAGACCTATTTGACGACAACTGCGCTGGCAGTGGCGGCCGGGCTTGGCCTTGCCACCAGCCTTGTCACTGGCGCACTCGCCGAAATCCGCATTGGCGCATCTATTTCCGCAACCGGCCCGGCGGCCTTCCTGGGCGATCCGGAAGCCAGGACGCTGGAAATGCTGGTCGAGGAAATCAACGCCAAGGGCGGCGTCAACGGCGAGAAGATCACCCTCATTTCCTATGACGACGGCGGCGACCCCAACAAGGCCCGCACCTTCGCCTCCCGCCTTGTGGAGGATGACGAGGTGGTGGCCATCATCGGCGGCACCACCACCGGCACCACCATGTCGATCCTGTCGGTGGCGGAAGATGCGGAAGTGCCGTTCATCTCGCTGGCCGGTGCCATCGACATCATCAGCCCGGTGAAGCCGCACACCTTCAAGACCCCGCATACCGACCGCATGGCCTGCCAGAAGATCTTCGAGGACATGAAGACGCGCAGCCTGACCAAGATCGGCATGATTTCCGGCACGGATGGCTTCGGTGCCTCCATGCAGGCGCAGTGCAAGTCGGTGGCCGGTGACTATGGCATCGAGATCCTTGCCGACGAGACCTATGATCCCAAGGACGCCGACATGACGGCGCAGCTGACCAAGATCAAGGCCACGGCCGGCGTGCAGGCGGTGCTGAACCCCGGCTTCGGCCAGGGCCCGTCCATCGTGACGCGCAACTACAAGCAGCTGGCCGTTGGCCTGCCGTTCTACCAGTCTCATGGTGTTGCCTCCGATGGCTTCATCAAGCTGGCGGGCGAGGATGCGGCCGAAGGCGTGCGCCTGCCGGGCACGGCGCTGCTGGTGGCGGACCTGCTGCCGGAAGGCGACCCGCAGAAGCCTGCGGTGGAGGCCTACAAGGCCGCATTTGAAGCGCGCACCGGCACGCCGGTCAGCACCTTCGGCGGCTATGCCAATGATGCCTTCCTCATCCTCGTGGATGCGCTGACGCGGGCCGGCTCTGCCGAGCCGAAGGCGATCCGCGATGCCATCGAGGCAACCTCCGGCCTTGCCGGCACCACGGGCATCTACACCATGTCGCCGGAAGACCACCTCGGCCTCGACCTCTCCGCCTTCCGCATGCTGGAAATCAAGGGCGGCAAGTGGACGCTGGTGGAGTGAGGTGACGAGGGGGGCTCTGCCCGCCGGAGAGGCTGTTCCCCCCACCCCTCACCCCTCCCCACGAGGGGGAGGGGTGCGGAGGGGCCCAGCCGCAGGGAACGGGTAATCCCTTCTGAATCTTGAACAAACGGGTTCGTGGCACAGCGTTTCAGCCCCCCTCCCCCTGGTGGGGAGGGGTAAGGGGTGGGGGGCTGTGAGCCTGCAAGGGGCAGAAGGCTTGATGGTTTCCTGAAGAACGTATCGTGAGGAACTGTTGACCGGGATCGTTTTTTCTCTGCCCGCCGGAGAGGCTGTTCCCCCCACCCCTCACCCCTCCCCACGAGGGGGAGGGGAATGGAGAGGCCCAGCCGCAGGGAACAGACTGCACCTTTCTCCTCCTTGCGAGGATTGGTTCCTGCCTCGGCCTCTCCGCCCCCTCCCCCTTGAGGGGAGGGGCCGGGGGTGGGGGTAACGGACTGAGAACACGGGGTATTTTCGTTGCAGATGCGCTGTCCGGAGATGAGGAGCGGCTATTCGGGGCCTTCCGTGGAGTACCCCCACCCCTCCCCTCAAGGGGGAGGGAAACAGAGACGCGCTGCAACAAGAAACACATGCCATCTGCACCTGCTGCAATGACCACTGCATATCCAGCCGGAGACTGACATGCCGGAACTGCTGCAATTTCTTTTTTCGGGGGTGACGGTCGGGGCGGTCTATGCGCTTGCGGCGCTTGGCTTCACCATCATCTACAACGCGTCGGATGTGGTGAACTTTGCGCAGGGCGAGTTCGTGATGCTGGGCGGGATGATCACCGTCTTTGCCCATCTCGCCGGGGCGCCGCTGCCGCTGGCGGCGCTGCTCGCCATCGTCATCACCGCGAGCCTGGGCGTCGCCATGAACAAGCTGGCGATCGAGCCCGCGCGCGGGGCGCCCGTGGTGTCGCTGGTCATCATCACCATCGGTGCGTCGATTTTCATCCGGGGCGCGGCGCAGCTGATTTTCGGCAAGCAGATCCACAGTTTCCCGGCCTTTTCCGGCGATGCGCCGTTCCATATCGGCGGGGCGACGATCCTGCCGCAGAGCCTGTGGGTGATTGGCGGGGCGGTGGCCGTGTTCATCGGCCTGTGGCTGTTCTTCACCCGCACCCTGCTGGGCCGCGCGGTGCTGGCCACGTCCAACAATCCGCTGGCGGCGCAGCTGGTCGGCATCAACACCGGCTTCGTCATGACGCTGTCCTTCGCCCTGTCGGCGGGCATCGGCGCGCTGGCGGGCGTGCTGGTGACGCCGATCACGCTCACCTCCTATGACGTTGGCCTCGGCCTTGCGCTGAAGGGCTTTGCGGCGGCGATGCTGGGCGGCATGGGCAACCCGAAAGGCGCGCTGGTGGGCGGCTTGACGCTGGGCCTGCTGGAGGCGCTGACGGCGGGCTACATCTCCTCGCAATACAAGGATGCCGCCGCCTTCCTCGTCATTCTCGCGGTTCTCTTCTTCCTGCCGCAGGGTCTGTTTGGCCGCAAGGCCACGGAGCGGGTGTAAGCGATGCGACTGTCTTCCAAAGCAACGGCACTTCTCGTTCTGGCGCTGCTGGTGGCGCTGGCGCCGCTCCTGTTCCCCTCCGGCTTCTATTACCGGGTGGGCGCGCTCATCTTCGTCAACGGCCTCGCCGTCACGGGCATCGTCATCCTGACCGGCTGGGCCGGGCAGGTCAGTCTGGGCCATGCGGGCTTTGCCGGGATCGGCGCCTATGCCTGCGCGCTCGCCCCCGTTCACCTCGGCCTGCCGCCGGTGTTCGCCGTGGTGCTGGGCGCGGTGGTGTCCGGGCTGCTGGCCTATCTGGTCGGCCGGCCGATCCTGCGGCTCAAGGGCTATTACCTCGCCATCGCCACGCTCGGCATGGGCATCCTGATTTCCATGGTGCTGAACAACGAGCGGGCGCTGACACGCGGGCCGGACGGCATCGACGTGCCGGAATTCGGCCTGCGCGCCGTGCTGAAAGGCATCGGGCTGGACCTGACGAACGGCCAGTTCTGGTATTTTTTCTGCGGGCTTTGCCTCATCCTCGGGGCGTGGCTTGCGCTCAATCTCTACAACAGCCCCACGGGCCGGGCGCTGCGGGCGCTGCATGGCTCGGAAGTGGCGGCCGGAACGGTGGGCGTCGATGTGGCGGCGGCAAAGCTGCAGGCCTTCGTGATTTCCGCCGTCTATGCCTCCGTCTCCGGCTCGCTGCTGGCGCTGCAGAACAAGTTCATCACGCCGGATGTGGCGGGCTTCATGCATTCGGTCGAGATGGTGACCATGGCCGTGCTGGGCGGTGTGGGCTCGGTGATGGGCGGCATCTTCGGCGCGGCGGTTCTGACCCTGCTGCCGCAGGTGCTGACCGTCTTTGCCGAATATGAGCAGCTGGTTCTGGGTCTGGTGATGATCCTGGTGATGATCTTCCTGCGGCAGGGGGTGATCCCGTCCATTCTGCGCAAGATCAGGGGAGGCGAGGGATGAGCCTGTTGTCGATCGAGGGCCTTGGCATCAGCTTCGGCGGGCTGAAGGCAGTGCATGATGTGTCCTTTGCGCTGAAGCCCGGCGAGATCGTCTCCGTCATCGGGCCGAACGGGGCGGGCAAGACGACGCTGTTCAACATGATCTCCGGCATCTACCAGCCGGGTGCGGGCAAGGTGAAGCTGAACGGCGAGGATGTGACCGGCATGCCGCCGCATCTTCTGGCCCGGCGCGGCATGTCGCGCACCTTCCAGAACCTGCAGATCTTCCAGCAGATGAGCGTGCTGGAGAATGTCACCGCCGGGTTTCACCTGAAGGAGCGCGGCTCCGTGCTGGCTGACCTCTTTGCCCTTCCCGCCTCCCGCCGCCGCAGCAAGGCGGCAGAGGAGGGGGCACGGGCGCTGCTGAAACGGGCCGGGCTGGAGCGGGCGGCAGAGCGCGAGGCGGCCAGCCTCTCCTATGGCTCGCTGAAGCGGCTGGAAATTGCCCGGGCGCTGGCGCTGTCCCCGAAGGTGCTGCTGCTGGATGAGCCGGCGGCGGGCTGCAATGCGGTGGAGACGGAAGAGATCGACCACCTGATCGCCGAAATCGCCGCCGCAGGCACCGCCATCCTGCTGGTGGAGCATGACATGAAGATGGTCATGCGCATTTCGAACCATATCGTCGTGCTGGACCATGGCGAGAAGATCGCCGAAGGGGACCCGGCCGGCATCAGCCGCAACCCGGCTGTCATTGCCGCCTATCTGGGAGCTGATCATGCTGCTGGTTGAGGGCCTGCGTGCCCGTTATGGCCGGATCGAGGTGCTGCATGGCCTCGACCTTTCCGTCAATTCGGGCGAGACCGTCGCCGTGATCGGCGCCAATGGCGCGGGCAAGACGACGCTGCTGCGCTGCCTGTCCGGCGTGCATCCCCTTGCGGCCGGCTCCATCACCTTCCGGGGCGAGACGCTGACAAAGGTGCCCTCGCACCGGCGTCTGGCGCGCGGGCTCGCCCAGTCTCCCGAAGGGCGGCAGATCTTCACCAACCTGACGGTGGAGGAGAACCTGCGGCTCGGGGCCTATCTCTTCGATGATGACCGGGTGGCAAAGGACATGGACGATGCCTTCCACATGTTCCCGGTGCTGCGGGAAAAGCGCAATCTGGCGGCGGGCGGCCTGTCCGGCGGGCAGCAGCAGATGCTGGCCATGGCCCGCGCGCTGATGGGCCGGCCCTCGTGCCTCCTGCTGGACGAGCCGTCGATGGGGCTGGCACCGATCATCGTCGCCCAGATCTTCGACGTGGTGAAAAGCCTCAAGGCGCTGGATGTGACCGTGCTTCTGGTGGAGCAGAACGCCTTCGGCGCCCTGAAGATCGCCGACCGGGGCTATGTGATGGAAACCGGCAAGATCACCATGCAAGGCCCCGCCCAGGACCTCATCGCCGACCCGCGCATCCGCGAGGCCTATCTGGGGATTTGAGGGGAGCGCTGCGGCCAGTGGAGACGCTTCCCTCTTATCTTCAGCGCACAGCTTCTCCGCCCCCCTCCCGACGCGGGGGCCGTGTTTGCATCGGACTGCCAGTCAGGCACCACTTCCTCTCCCCCCTTGAGGGGGAGATGCCCCCGTCAGGGGGCAGAGGGGGGTAACGGCCCGTCCGTTCATACGAAAGGTGATGCCGTCCTGAGGCGCTGCCACCCCCCTCTGTCAGCTTGCGCTGACATCTCCCCCTCAAGGGGGGAGAGGGGCGCTGCGGCTTGAGGAAGCGCTTCCTTCTCATCTTCAGTGCAAGGCCTCTCCGCCCCCCTCCCCCTGGTGGGGAGGGGTTAGGGGTGGGGTGGAAGGCCTTTCCGGCTGGCACAGTGTCCATTGATTTCAGACAGCTGCTCTTCGTGTTATTTACTGAAGAAAATATCTATTTTTCAGTTGGTTGCGGACCCCGAGCCCCCCACCCCTTACCCCTCCCCACCAGGGGGAGGGGGGCGGCAGGCGTCCTTTCGAAAAACAAACGCCTCATTGCGGGCAGTTTCCGGACCTGATGTATGAACCGGCAGCTCAAGGGGGGCTGTCAGAGCTGGCCCAATATCCTGCGGCAGCGTTTGCCAATCTCATGCACGGCGCGCTCCAGAATGCGGGAGGGATCGCCTGCCGCCTCCACGATGGCAGTGGCGGTGCCTTCGCTGCGGCTTGAGACCTGCTCCGCCAGATCCTTCACGCGCCGTATCGTGGTAGCGGGGCTGAGGCCGTTGTCCTCTGCCAGTGCCTTCCAGTCATCGGCCCTGAGGTCCGCTGCCTTGTAGCGGCCGCCGATGGCCTGCGGCAGGCTCTGGTCCACATGGCGGTAGACGGCAGCGCACATCAGGTCATAGAGCGGGGCAAGCCTCGCCGACCCGCCCGCACCGATTAGCACGGAATGGTTCTTGGCATGGGAATCCGAGTTGCAGATCAGCACGTTGAAGATGACCGCATCCAGCAGCTTCAGCCGCTCGGCCGGGCTGACCAGCGTATGGATCGCGGCAAACATCATCTTCAGCGTCACGCCCTGCCCGCCGGTCATGCGCTCGTATTTCTGTGCCGGAAACTGGCCGGTGAGCTGGCACAAGTCTTCCTGATGCAGCCGCCGCAATTCCCCTTGCCCGTCGGTGAAGCGGTCGTAGCGCTCCACCAGCAGATAGCGCCGCTTTCCGGCCGTGCCGATGGATGCGCGGGCGGCCTCCAGCCCGCAGGCGCGTGCCAGCGCAAGGCAGAAGGCCTCATTCTCGACACTGCCCGCCAGATGGCGCGTGTCCGGCTTGAGGATGTGGGTCGAGGGCGTGCCATCCACGGGAATGGCCAGGGTGCCCTCCGGCGTCACGAAGACCGGCAGCTTCTCCTGCACGCCGGCCAGAGACATGGAAACGCCGCGCTCGCCGGCGAGAAAGGGCCGTGCCGGAAGCTCGTCCAGAATGCGCTCCAGCGCGGCGTCACCGGGAACCGGCATCAGGTGGATGCCGGATTTGCGCGGCGCGCCGATGGAAAGGGCGCCTGCCGTATCCCGGCCGATGTGGCTGAGCAGGCCGACGATATCCTGCGGCGAGACCTTCAGCTTCTGGCCGATTTCCGCCAGATGCGTTTCGGGCAGAAGGTTGGCCAGCCAGGGCAGCAGCCGTCCGGCCTCCACAGGGCCGGAGCGCAGCGGCATGGTCAGCGAAACGGGAAAGGCCGCCCGGCGCGCCTCCCAGCCCGGCTCGTAGTCCAGCCGCCATTCTCCATCGAAGCGCAGCTGCGCGACGGGGAGGTTCTCGTAGAAGATCGCGGTCATCGGCCTTCCCCGAAGTCGGGCAGGAAGGCCAGATCGCCGTCCTCCGGGGGCATTGCGGGGGAAGGGGCAGGGCGTGCCTGCCGCAGGTCGCCGATTTCAAGGCCCACGGTGCGGGCAACGGTCAGCGCCTTTTCCAGATGGCAGCCCGGCTTGCCGGACTCCAGCTCGACGATGAAGCGCTCGCCCGTGCCGGAGCGGGCGGCAAGTCCCGCCTGTGTCCAGCCAAGCGCCTTGCGCTGTTTGCGGATCGCGGCGCCGAAATCCCCAGCGGTTCTGAACAAGCGGCTTCTCCCTGCTTGTCTTACCGTACAGGAAGAAAGCCGGTGGTTCAATGTCAATCTTCCCGTTCGGGATGAAAGCTGCTTTTCCAGCGGCAGGCTTCCCGTCCGGTAAGTTTTCTGACGGCCCGGCTCTCCGGTCTCAGCCTTTGATCTCCACCTCGAACAGCGCGCCGCGGCCGGACGGGAGGCAGCAGGCGTGGCCGCCGTGGGCGGCGGCGATGTCCGCAACGATGGCCAGACCCAGGCCGCAGCCGTTGTCCATGTCGAGGCTGCGCCGGAAGAAGCGGTCGAACACCCGCTCGCGCAGGTCTTCCGGCACGCCCGGCCCGTCGTCCTGCACGCTCAGCCGCACGGTTTCCGGCTGGAAGTCCAGCGTCACGGTCAGCTCACCGCCGGGCTTCAGGGCGTAGCGGACGGCATTGTCGAGAAGATTGGCCAGCATTTCCTCAACCATCACCGGATCGCAGGTGACGGGCCTTGCCTCGCCCTCCATGGCAAAACTGACCGCAACATCGCGGCGCATCTGGATCTCGGCAAAGGCACGCACGCGCTCGGCCACGAGGGCGGCGAGATCGGCCTGCGTGAACAGCGAGCGCAGGCTGCGGCCGCGCACCCGCTCCATCGACAGAAGCTGGTTGGTCAGCCGGCCGGTGGCCCTTGCCGAAACGGCGATGGCGCTCACCCGCTTGCGCAGCGTTTCCTCATCCGGTGCAGACAGGGCGGCTTCCGCCTGGCTGACGATGGAGGCAATGGGATTGCGCACCTGATGGGCGGCGTCGGAGATGAAGGCGGCCCGGATCTCGAAGGCCTTGGCGAGCCGCGAGAAGAGCGAGTTTGTCGTCTCCACCAGCGGCCGCAGCTCCTTCGGCACCCAGCGCCGGATGGGGCGCAGGTCGTCCGGCGTGCGCAGGCTGATGGCATTGCGCAGGTCCAGAAGCGGCTTGAGGCCCAGCTGGATGCCGAACCACAGGATCAGCGCCGCCGACAGGATGACGGTGCCAAGCAGCAGCAGGGATTCCGTCAAGAGTTCCTGGCTCAGCGCGCTGCGCTGCGTGGTGGTCTGCCACACTTCAACGGTGACCCAGCCATTGAAGCGGGGATGGGCAATGAACTCCCGCAGCACGACCGAACGGACCTCGCTGCCGAGATAAATGCTGTCAAAGAAGCTGGGCTGGCCGCTCTGCAGGCTGATGTCCTCCGGAATCCGGGGGGAGTGGGAATAGCCGGTGACGAAGCTGCCGCCCGGGCCGGTGATGCGGTAATAGACCGGGTCCCCCAGGGCGGTGGTCAGCTCTTCGAGGAGCGGCTCGGTCAGCATGTCGCCTTCGGAAATGATCACATCGCGGGAGATCGTCAGGGCGACCGCCAGCAGCGTCTTGTCATAAAGCTGGCGCGACAGGTTCTGCGCCGCTTCATAACGGGCATAGGCGCCGAAGGCGGCAATGATGACCAGCGGCACGATCAGCAGCAGGAACAGCCGCGCGCGCAGGGAGAGCCGGTTCATGCGGGGTCCGTGTCCAGCATGTAGCCGAGGCCGCGCGCGGTCCGGATCTGGACGCCGCTGCCCTCAAGCTTGCGGCGCAGGCGGGAAATCAGCAGTTCGACGGCATTGGCCTCGACTTCCGCCCCGGTGCCATAGAGCGATGCGGTGATATGCTCCTTGGCCAGAAGCCGCCCCCTCTGGTCGAGCAGCAGCTCGAACAGGGTCAGTTCGCGGCGGGGCAGGTCCAGCCTTTCGCCATCCCGGTAGACCGTCCGCTGCTGCCGGTCATAGGTCAGGCTGCCGGCCGTTTCGATCTGCGGCGCAACCTGCGGGCGGCGGCGGGACAGGGCCCGGAGGCGGGCGAAAAGCTCTGCCATTTCGAAGGGCTTGACCAGATAGTCATCGGCCCCCGCATCCAGTCCGTTGACCCGGTCGGAGGTCTTGCCCATGGCGGTCAGCATCAGCACGGGCGTTGCATCCCCGCGCTGGCGCAGGCGGCGGGTGAGCTCTATGCCGGTCAGTCCCGGCAGGTTGACGTCAATGATGATGACGTCGCAGGTCTCTGTTCTGAGAAATTCTTCCGCGGCCAGCCCGTCGTCGAGATGGTCGACCGCATGACCCTGATCCTTCAGCGCATTCTCGATGCCCTGTGCCAGGCTCATGTTATCTTCGACGAGGATTATTCGCACCTTCGTGCCTTCTGTTGTCAGACAGGTTACGGACAGCAAACTTTCGTAATGTGCGATCAAGCAGACTTGACGAGGAGAAATCAAGTCCGCTTCCATCAGAAGATAAGAATTGGCTGCATCCTGATGCTGTTCAGGGGCCGGGGGAGGAATGATCCATTGACTTTGTTTGCACTGACGCGCCAGGGCGCGAGGGATCCGGCTGCAACGCTGTTTACAGCGGGACTGCAGGCCCCGGCGGGATGTGACCTGGCCCCGGGCGCGGATGCGGCCCGGGCCTCCAGAGAAAACCTCCACTAGAGCCGGGATCCTGATTTCCTGCCCGTCCGGTGCGGCGATGCGTGCTGTCACGCCTTGCCATGCGCCTTCCAGATCTCATCAAACATCTTGAGAACCTGCGGATCGCCGCGGTGTTCACGGAGTTATGACCGTGATTGACACGTTACTGTCTGCGCTTGGCACGCTTTTGTCTTTCCAGCACCTGTTCTACATGCTCATCGGCGTGTCGGTTGGGCTTGTGATCGGGGTGATCCCCGGCCTTGGCGGCATCGCCGGGCTGTCGCTGCTGATCCCCTTTCTCTATGGCATGAACGAGATCAGCGCGCTGGCGATGCTGATCGGGCTTGTCGCCGTGATCCCGACCTCGGACACGTTCTCCTCGGTGCTGATGGGCATTCCCGGCTCCTCCGCCAGCCAGGCGACCGTGCTCGACGGCTTTCCGCTGGCCCGGCAGGGGCAGGCGGCGCGGGCCCTGTCGGCCGCCTTCATCTCCTCCATGGCGGGGGGCATCTTCGGTGCCATCATCCTGACCGGCTTTGTCGTCATCGCCCGGCCGCTGATCCTCTCCTTCGGCTCGGCGGAGCTGTTCATGCTGGCGCTCTTCGGCCTGTCCATGGTGGCGGTGCTGGCCGGGCGCAGCCTTGCCAAGGGGCTGGCGGCCTGCTGCATCGGCCTGATCATCGGCTCCATCGGCGGGGCGCCGGCCACCGGCGAGTTCCGCATGATCTTCGGCTTCGACTATCTGTATGACGGCATCCCGCTGGTCATTGTCGGCCTCGGCTTCTTCGCCATTCCCGAGATCGCCGATCTCCTGCGCAAGAATTCCGCCATCGCCTCGGGCAATGCCCTTGGCTCGGGCTGGTTCCAGGGCCTCCGCGACTGGTGGGCCAATATCTGGCTGTCCGCCCGCTGCTCCGGCTTCGGCTGCATCATCGGCGCCATTCCCGGCCTCGGCGGCTCGGTCGTCGACTGGATCGCCTATGGCCATGCGGTCCAGACCGTCAAGAAGGACCCGCAGTTCGGCAAGGGCGACATCCGCGGCGTCATCGCCCCGGAAAGCTCCAACAACGCCATGCAGGGCGGCGCCCTGCTGCCCACCATGCTGTTCGGCATCCCCGGCTCCGGCGCCATGGCCGTCTTCCTCGGCGGCATGGTCCTGCTCGGCATCCAGCCCGGCCCCTCCATGGTGGGCGCGGACCTCAACATCACCTATTCGGTGATCTGGTCGCTGGCGCTCGCCAATGTCATGGGCGCGGGCATCTGTCTGGCCCTGGCCATTCCCATCGCCAAGCTGACCCAGATCCCGTTCCAGCGCCTTGCGCCCTTCATGATCGTGCTGATCTGCTTTGCCGCCTTCCAGGCCACCCGCTCGCTCGCCGATCTCGTGGCGCTGCTGTGCCTCGGCGTCCTCGGCGTGCTGATGAAGCGCTTCGGCTGGCCGCGCCCGGCGCTGCTGATCGGCTATGTGCTCGCCCCCCAGGCCGAGACCTATCTCTATCAGGCGCTGCAGTTCAACGGCTGGGACTTCGTCTTCCGCCCGGGCGTCATCGCCATCGCCCTGATGACGCTGGCCTCCATCTGGTTCGGCCTGCGCAACCGCATCGACGAGCACGGCCATGTGGTGCCCAACGTGGATGATGCGCCCGACGTGCCGTCCCTGCGCGCGCATCTGCCCCAGATCACCTTCGCCGTGGCCATGGCAGGGGCCTTGCTGATCGCCCTCAACGACGCGCTCCGCCATGACTTCCTCGCCCAGGTCTTCCCCCTGTCCGTTTCCATCATCGGGCTGGTGATGCTGGCCATCCTGATCCCGCAGCTGGTGCGGGGCAAGACCGGGCATCACTCGCATTTCGATGCGGAACTGACGGGCGATCACGTCGGCCAGCCGGGCATCGGCAACCTGTGGGGCGGCCTTGCCTGGATCGCGGGCCTCGTCGGCCTCACCGCCCTCATCGGCTTCTATGGCGCGCTGCTGCTGTTCTTCCCCGTCTTCCTCATCGTCAGGGCAAGGGCCGGACTGCTCGCAACCCTCCTGATGACCGCAGGGGCCGCCGGCGTCATCCTCACCCTCGCATGGGCCCTCTCCCTCAACTTCCCGTCAGGCATGCTGCAGGACGCAATGGACCTGCCCTGGCCATTCCGATAAGCAAAACCTGACCCGCCCAGAACAAACGGGCGGGTCAGCCTTTCTGGCAGATCTGTTCGAGGATCTCGATGAAGGCGCGCACGCGCGGCTTTTTCTTCCAGTCCTCGTGGGTGGCCACCTGAAACCGGGCGCGGTAGGAGAAGAGGTCGGGGCGGATGGACCGCATCAGGCCCTGACCGACGAACTGGGCGGCGAAATGATCCGGCAGGTAGCCGAGATAGGCGCCGGACAGGATCAGATGGGCCTCGGCCTCCATGTTGGAAACGGTGGCATGCGGGGCCGTGATGGCGAAAATCTTGATGTCCCGCGCGGCCCAGTAGCTGCGGCCGATGATCCGGTGTCTGCGCACGGTCTCGATCTCGATCTCGCTGTCCGGCACGGCAAACAGCGGATGGTTCTTGCCGCAGTAGAAATTCTGGGTCTCGTCATAAAGGTCGATATAGGCAAGGCCCAGCGACACGCGCGGGAAGCTGCTGATGGCCAGATCCAGCTTCTGCCCCACCACATCGCGCAGCAGCTCGCCCGGCGGGCGGGTTTCCACGGAAAAGCTGATATTGGGCGCCGTCTCCACCATCGCGGCCACGGCGGCGGCGAAAGGGGAGTTGGGATCGGTGATCGTATTGTCGACGATGCCGATCGACAGGGTGCCGGTGAGCCGTGATTTCAGCCCCGAGACGCGCTTGCTGAACTGCTCCAGCGACACAAGCATCCGGGTTGCCTCGTCAAAGACCTGGCGGCCATGCTCCGTCAGCGAAAAGCCCGAGCGCCCGCGGTTGCACAGCTTCACCCCGAGGCGCTGCTCCAGGGCGGAGATCTTTTCCGAAATGCTGGAGAGGGAGAGATTCAGCTCCGGCTGCGCAGCACTGAGGCCACCGGCCTCCACCACGCGGATGAAGATGCGGATGAGGCGGATATCCGCCGTGTCGAGACTGATCTGTCCGTGGGGAATAAGCTCCCGGTTCACGCTAGCTCCAGCTGCCAGTGGCACATGCATGTCAGCTTAGTCCTCCTTCAGCGCGAAGCCAACGCCGCACACCGGGCAGGTGCGGCGCCGGGATCAGGTTCCGATTGCGTCAGCCGGTGACGAAATAGGCCTTGCGGCAGGTCTCGACGACCTCGAAGCGGCCGGTGAAGCCCTTTTCCATGAAGTAGCTCTGCCCCGCCGAGAACCGCTGCGGAGTGCCGCCCTCCGGCGTGATCACGACAGCGCCGGACAGGATGTGGGCCAGCTCGAAAAAGGGATAGTCTTCCATGCGCTCCGCATAGGGCGTTGCCTCCCAGAGCCCGCAGGTCTTGCCGTCCTGATCAAAGACGACGGCGCCCTGTTCGGCGGGAGCTGCGCTGAGCAGGCTTTCTGCAGGCACCACCTGGCAAGGTTCGAGGCCCGCCGGGCCATCTGCAGTCATCGCGGTGAGTTTGGTCATTGGAACTTCCCCGGAGAGTTGCTGCGCGGCTGTCCCTGATGCCAGGGCTTTCGATGCTGACGCATCGCGCCTTGGAAATGCTCAGGCGCCGCAAGGAGTTGACCACTGCCCGATGAGTCAGGCTCGCCGGGCAGTGGCATGAGCGGTCAGGACGGCCGGGTGATGAACTTGACGGCGCAATAGGCGGAAAGGCCCCATGGCCCCAGCTCGCGGCCAATGCCGCTGCCCTTGAACCCGCCCCATGCGGTGTTGGGGAAGATGATCTGCGGCGTGTTGATCCAGACATGGCCGGCATCGATGCGCGCGGCAAAGGCTTGCGCCTCGTCCGCGTCCGGGCCGACGACAGTGGCCGCAAGGCCGTAGTCCGTGTCATTGGCAAGGGCCATGGCCTCATCGGGGGAGGAGGCGGTGGTGAGGGCCACGACCGGTCCGAAGATCTCCTCGCGCCAGACGGGGTGGCTCGCGGGCACATCGCGGAACACGGTCGGCTCGATGAAGAAACCGCCGTCGATGTCGGCCGCCTTGCCGCCATGCAGGCAGGTGAGCCCGGCGGCTGCGGCCTGCCGCAGATAGCCCTGCACCTTGCCGAACTGCGGCCGCGTGGTCAGCGGCCCCATGTCCGCCTCCGCCAGGCCCGGACCGCCGAGCCGCAGGGAGCGGACCTTGGCCAGCAGGGCCTCCTCGATGCTGGCGCTTGAGGCGGCGGGGAGGATGACGCGGGAGGTGGCCGAACACATCTGGCCGGCATTGAAGAAAATGCCCGCAGCGATGATGTCCGCTGCCGTTGCCGGATCGCTGCCTTCAAGCACCACCAGCGGCGACTTGCCGCCCAGCTCCAGCGAAACGGGCACAGTGCGTTCGGCAGCTGCGGCCATGACGCGGGCACCCGTTGCATTGGAGCCGGTGAAGGAAATCTTGCGGAACACCGGATTGGTGCAGAGCGCCCCGCCGATGGCCGCGCCGCCGGGCACGATGTTCAGCACACCCGCCGGAAGGCCGCAGGCGAGCGCGATGTCGCCATAGACGAGTTCGGCGAGGGTGGTGAATTCGGACGGCTTGAGCACGGCGGTGCAGCCTGCGGCCAGCGCAGGGGCGAGCTTCCACGCGGTGGTGACCATCGGGAAGTTCCAGGGCACGATCAGCGCCACCGGCCCCAGCGGCTCCAGGAAGCTGCGCCCGCCGAGCGCGGGATCGGCCAGCGCCAGCGGCCTGCCTTGTCCGGCATCCATCTCGCGGGCAAGGCCTGCGTAATAGTCGAAGGTGGCGGCGGCATCCTCCACGTCGATCTCCGCCTCGAAGCGGGGCTTGCCGCTGTTCAGCATCTGAAGCGCCACGAGGTCCGGCTTGCGGGCGCGCAGGCCTTCGGCGAAGGCGGCGAGATATTCCGCCCGCTCGGCGCCGCTGGTGCGCCGCCAGTGGGGGAAGGCAAGGCTCGCCGCCTCTGCCGCCGCCTGTGCCTGCGCCGGGGAGGCGGGCACGAATTCGGCAAAGACTTCTGCCGTGGACGGGCTGACGGCGGTCAGCGTTGCCCCCGCCGTGCCGGTGTGCCAGGCGCCATTGAGGAAAACGGTGCGGGAGCGGGTGAAATAGGCCGGTGCGGGACCGGTGAACGTGCTGCTGCTCATAGCGGGAAACCCATCTTGTGAACCAGATTGACCCATGCCTTCCGCCAGCCGCCCTTTTCGTCCACTTCGTCCAGGGCATACATGGTCAGCTTTGCGCCGATCCAGCGCAGCGGCTCCGGCGGAATGGGCCGGGGCAGGGTGCGGGCAAAGTCGAGGTCGAGGTCCGGCCCTTCGTGGCCGTCCAGAATGTCGAGGCCGATGCCCGCGCCGAAGCGCGTGGTGGTGACGCCGAAGCCCGAGTAGCCGCCCGCCCAGACGCCCTTGCCGCCATAATAGCGCTGGAAATGCACCGCAAGGCGCATGGACAGGTCGATCGGGCCGGACCAGGCATGGGTGAAACGCACGTCTTCCAGCTGCGGGAATGTCTTGAAGAAATAGCCCGCAAGCTGGTCATAGGTGCCGATGCGCCGGTCGGCCTCCGGGTCGGTCTGGTCATTGAAGTAATAGCCGACACGGCCGCCGAAGATGATGCGGTTGTCACGGGTGAGGCGCGTGTAGTTGAGCTGGGTGCGGGTGTCATAGACGCCCTGCCGGTGCTTCCAGCCGAGGCGCGACAGCTGCTCGTCCGTCAGAGGCTCCGTCGCCAGAACCCGGTCGCGGACCGCGACGATGCGGCGGCGGATATGCGGATGGCCGGCGGCCCAGGCATTGGTGGCAAACAGAACGCGCGGCGCCTTGATGCGCCCGTCATGGGTGAGGATGGTCAGCGTGCCGCCGTTGTCCTCCACGCCGGTCATGGGCGTGTGCTCGCAGATGCGCACGCCCAGCTCCAGCGCCACGCGGCGCAGACCCCAGGCCAGCTTGGCCGGATGCACCGTGCCGCTGCGCTCGCGCGACCACATGGCCCCCTGATAGAGCGGGGAATTCACCTCGGCCTGCGTTTCTTCCCGGTTCAGCTTGACCACCGTGTGGCCATGCGCGCTGGCAAGGGCATATTCCTCGTCGATCTCGGCCAGATGGCGCTTGTCGACGGCCACCGTCATCTCGCCGGTCCATTCCAGATCGGCATCGATGCCGTAGTCCTCGATGGTCTTGCGCCAGCCGTCGAGATTGTCCTTGCCCATGCGCTCCAGCGCGGCAAGGTCCTTCGGGAACACGCGGGCGGCGTTGATCAGCCCGTGCATGACGGAGGTGGAGACGATGCCGCCGGGGCGGCCCGATGCGCCGTGGGCAATCTTGCCCGCCTCGATCAGCACCACATCCCGCCCGCGATTGCGCTGCTTGGCCAGAATGGCGGTCCACAGACCGGTGAAGCCGCCGCCGACAATGGCCAGATCCGCATCCGTTGCGCCGATCAGGTGGCCGCAGGTTTCGGGCGCGGCGGGATTGTCGAGCCAGAAGGGGTAGATCGTGGCATCGGCCAGGGCCTTGCGGTTTCTTGTCATCTTGCGGGAGCCCCGAGAAGTTTTGGCAGGTCCGAGAACCGGGCAACGAGGGACAGGATCCCGACCGTCACCACAACGAAGAACACGGATGCCGCAGCGATCACCGGCGTATAGCCGTAACGCAGGGAGTTGAAAATTTTCATCGGCAGTGTTTCCAGAACCGCGCCGATGGTCATGTAGGAGATGATGTATTCGTTGAGCGAGATAACGAAGGCAAAGGCAAAGCCCGAGATGATGTAGGGCCGGACCAGCGGCAGCAGCACGGTCCTGAGGATCTTCCAGTCATCCGCGCCCATGGTGGCGGCGGCTTCCGGCAGGGCGCTGTCCAGCGAGGCAAAGCCGAGGGAAATCGACACCAGCGGCAGCGACACCAGGAAGACGCCGTGGCTGACCACCACCGTCCAGCTTTGGCCGTAGAGGCCGGTCTGGGTCCAGAAGGACAGGAAGCCGAGGGCCGAGATGACCGGCGGCAGCAGGAAGGGCAGCAGGCCCAGAGCGACAAACACCTTCACCCACCACAGCCGGTAGCGCCAGCTGAACCAGGCCAGCGGCAGGGCGATGGCAACCGAAACCGCTGCCGAGATCAGCGCGATGGTGAGGCTGTTGACCAAGGCGCCGAACCAGGCCGGGTCGAGGAAAAGCTCGCTGTACCAGCCCATGTTGAAGCCCTGCGGCGGGAAGGTCAGCGACCTCTTCTCGTTGACCGAGACCCCGAGCACCACGGCGAGCGGCGCCACCATGACGAGGCCCAGAAGGCAGAAGAAGAGGCGGCGGAACAGGACCTGGCTCATCAGCTGTTCTCCTTGCGTCCGAAGAGTGCGACAGCACCGGCAATCAGCAGCGTGACGAGCACGAGGAAGATGGCGAGCGCCGCGGCAAAGGGAATGTTCGACTGCAGCAGCGCCTGATCGGAGATGGCCACGGACAGCGTCCAGTTGGCCGGGCGGCCGAGGATCTGCGGCATCAGGTAGGAGCCGAGCGTGAAGACGAAGATCATCAGGAACGTGGTCAGCAGCAGGTTGCGCTGCATCGGCACGATCACCGTGAAGAAGGTGCGCAGCGGCGAGGTGCCGAGCGTGCGGGCCGCTTCCTCGATATGCGGGTCCACCCGGGCAAGGATCGGGTAGAGCAGCAGCACCGCATAGGGAAAGGCGATGTAGACGACACCCGCGATCAGGGCGCCGAGCCCCGGCGTGTAGGATTCCGGCTTGGCCAGAAGCCCCAGCGCCACGAAGAGGTTGGAAATGCCGGCCGTGCGCGACAGCAGGGTGGACCAGGCAAAGCCGATGATCGATTCCGACAGGGACAGGACCGACAGCAGGAAGATCAGCCACAGCACCTGCGTCTTGCGCGGCGCATTTGCCAGAAGCCAGGCGAAGGGAAAGGCGATCACCAGCGCGATGGCCGCCACAATGGCCGCAAGGCTGAAGGAGGATATCAGCAGCCGGGCAAAGAAGGCGCTGAGCAGCCGCTCGTAATTGGCGAGTGTGAAGACCGCCTCATAGGTGCCGCCGCCGAGGTTCTTGTAGAAGGAGATCAGAACCATGGAGCCGAAGGGCAGCACGAACAGCAGCACGAGCACGAGGCCCGGCGCGGCGGCGGGAAGATAGCCCAGGGGACTTGCGGGTTTGGCGGTGCTCATCATCTTACCCCAGGATCACACAGGCCGCAGGCGGGATATGCAGGTGCAGCGGATCCCCGACGGAAAGCTGCGGCATGTGCTTCAGCGGCGGGCTGACGGTGAGGTCGGAGGCAAGGCCCGGCACGCTGACGCTGATCTCCACCGAAGCGCCCAGATGGCGTACGAAGCTGACCGTGCCGGGCAGCGTGTTGGGCGCTCCCGCATCCCGCAGGTCGATCTCCTCCGGGCGGATGGAGAAGGTGAAGGTGCCGCTGGCCGGAGCCCCGCTGATGTGGAGGGGCGTGCCCGCCACCACTGCCTGACCTGCCCCTTGCGCCTCGCCCTGAAGGAGATTGGTGACGCCGATGAAGTCGGCGACGAAGGCATTGACCGGCGCCTTGTAGATCTCCACCGGCGGGGCAACCTGCTGGATGACGCCGCCGGACATGAGCACCACCTGATCGGCCGTGGTCAGCGCCTCGCGCTGGTCATGGGTGACGAGGAATGTGGTGATGCCCAGTTCCCGCTGCAGGCGCTTCAGCTCCACCTGCATGGCCTCGCGCAGCTTGGCATCGAGGGCGGACATGGGCTCGTCCAGCAGGAAGAGCCGGGGCTTGAGGGCAAGCGCACGGGCGATGGCGATGCGCTGGCGCTGGCCGCCGGAGAGCTGCGAAATGGCGCGCCCGGCAACGCCCGGAAGATGCACCAGATCCAGCAGCCGCTCGACCTCCGCATCACACTGCGCGCGGGAGGCGCCCCGCAGCTTCAGCGGATAGGCGATGTTTTCGCCAACCGTGAGATGGGGGAACAGGGCGAGGGACTGGAACACCATGCCGAAGTCGCGCTTGTGGGCGGGCATGGCGGTGATGTTCTGGCCACCCAGCCCGATCGTGCCGCTGTCCGGCGTCTCCAGCCCGGCGAGAATGCGCAAGAGCGTGGACTTGCCGCAGCCCGAGGGCCCCAGCAGGCAGACAAACTGCCCCTGGTCCACATCGAGGCTGACGTCCCGCAGGGCGTAGGCGGAGCCGTAGGTCTTGCTGATGTTTCGGATCGTTAAACCCGGCATGTACATTCTCCTGTTCATGCCCGGATCAGGCGCACCGGGCATGTCATCGCGAGGAAGGGCGGGGCGGGGAAGCGCAGCGCTCAACCGGGCAGACGGCCAATCAACTGGCCTGCGCGCAGGAGGCCGGGGAGGCCGCAACGGGTGAAATGCGCCGCAAGGGCGTCTGGTCTGCTGGTCATCTGTCTGTTCCCGCCGTGCTTTTACACGTTTGTCCTGTCACGCTGGCGGAAGCGGCGGCGGGGGAACATCAGAAAAGAACGGGCATCACTTCGGACAATCCCGAAGTACTAAATCTGCTTTCCTGCCTAGCCTTCTGGCCAGTGTTTTCAAGGAGCAGGCTGGAATGGTCGATCAGGATAAGCTCGCAGCGCTCAGGTCCAAATACGCAAATGCCGCCGGTGGCGACATCTTCAATCCGCGTTTCCGCGAAGTCGCGCAGGCGCAGTTCACCGGCTCCGACACGCGCAAGTGGCCCTTCGCCGGCGTGCCGACCTTTCTGGATGCGCCCTATGTGGAAGAAGCGCTGGATGCGGCGGGGCAGGCTCTCCTGGATGTGGCCCTCATCGGCGTGCCGATGGATCTGGGCGTCACCAACCGCAACGGCAGCCGCTTCGGCCCGAGGGCGCTGCGGACGATCGAGCGCATCGGCCCCTACGACCATGTGATGGATGTGACGCCCTTCTCGAATGCGCGCATTGCCGACATTGGCGACGTGCCGATGCGCAGCCGCTATGATCTGGCCGCCTGCCATGCCGACATCGAGGCCTTTTACCGCAAGCTGGTTCAGGCCGGAGTGCGCCCACTCAGCGTCGGCGGCGATCATTCGATTTCGGCCTCGATCCTCAAGGCCGTTGGCGCGGACCAGCCGGTGGGCATGATCCATATCGACGCCCATTGCGACACGGCCGGACCCTACGAGGGCGCCAAGTTCCAGCATGGCGGGCCGTTCCGGCTGGCGGTACTGGACGGCGTGCTCGATCCGGCCCGCACGATCCAGATCGGCATCCGCGGCGGCGCGGAATATCTCTGGGAGTTCTCGCAGGAAAGCGGCATGACCGTGATCCACGCCGAAGACGTGCCCCGGCGGGGCATGGAGGCCATCATCGCGCAGGCGCGGGCCGTGGTGGGGGACGGCCCGGTCTATGTGTCCTTCGACATCGACAGCATCGATCCCGGCTTTGCGCCGGGCACCGGCACGCCGGAAGTGGGCGGCTTGCAGCCGCGTGAGGTGATGGAACTGCTGCGCGGGCTGAAGGGCCTCAATGTGGTGGGGGCGGATGTGGTGGAAGTGGCGCCGCAGTATGACGCGACCACGAACACCGCACAGATTGCGGCGCAGATCCTGTTCCTGGAACTGTGCCTGATGACCGAAGCCCTGCGCGCCGCCCGCTGACGGGGCCCGCGGGCAGGGTACAACCCTGCGGTTTCTCCATCGCGGTCTCCGGCCCGCGCGGCAATGTCTACACCGGAGGCAATAAGGAGGCAGGCACTCTCCTTTTGCCGCAGCGCCCCTCTCCCCCTGGTGGGCTACTGTATGCATTCATCGTGCAGAAAGACGTTTCAGGGCTTTGGCACGGGGGTTCAGCCGTAGTTTCAACGGCACGGCCTATCTGCTCCCCTCCCCCTTGAGGGGAGGGGTGAGGGGTGGGGGTAGCAGACTGAAAACACGGGGTATTTTCATTGCGGGAGCGCTGTGCCGAGACGAGTGCCAGTCAAGCTGCGCTCCGGCGTGAAGACCCCCACCCCTACCCCCTCCCCTCAAGGGGGAGGGGAAACGAGAGGCCTCAGACAAAGAGGCAAGACTCTGAAACTGTTCGCCTTTCTGGCATCAAGGCAATGTTTGCAGCGTCTTGTTATACGATGTGTGAATCCGGTAGCCACGAGGGGGAGGGGGGCTGAAACGCCGTGCCGGAATGACCAGAACGCAGGCTTTCCTCAAACCATAACCGGGGAGCCTCACTGGAAGTCCGTTGTAAACCCTGCCCCCTCGTGGGGAGGGGGCGGAGGCGTCCTGCCATCATGCTGGTGCATTCTTCCTCTTGCGTCCATTGCAAACACTGCCGGCCCTTGCCGGAGGCCATGCAGATCAATGGCTTGCGGCGTTGTGAAGCGGGGCTTTCAGGCAGGCTGGGCCGTCCCGATCCGGGAGCCATCGGCCCCGAAGAGATGCAGCGGAGCGTTTTGCCAGAGGAGCGTGATGACGTCTCCTGCCGCGAAACGGTGCTGACCGGGTACGATCGCCAGAAGCTTCTGTCCCAGGGCCTCGGCATGGATGACGGTTTCCGACCCGAGCGCCTCGACCATGCGAACGCTTGCTGCAAGGCCGGATGCCGTGCCGCCAGCTGCAACCTCGATATGCTGCGGCCGGATGCCGAGCGACACGGTTTCCCCGGCCTTGAGAGCGGTCCTTGCCAGCGGGATGGCGATCATCGTGCCGTCTGCGGCCCTGACCGTCAGGCCATCCGGCGTGCTGCCCGCCACCTCCGCCTCGATGAAGTTCATATGCGGCGCGCCGATGAAGCCCGCCACGAACCGGTTCGCCGGCTGATTGTAGAGATCGAGCGGTGTGCCGACCTGTTCGATGCGCCCGGCGCGCATCACGACGATGCGGTTGGCGAGCGTCATCGCCTCCACCTGGTCATGGGTGACGTAGATCATCGTGGACTTCAGCCGGGCATGGAGCGCCGCGATTTCCGCACGGGTGGAGACACGCAGTTCCGCATCGAGGTTGGACAGCGGTTCGTCGAGGAGGAAGGCGGTTGGGCGGCGCACGATGGCCCGGCCGATCGCCACGCGCTGGCGCTGGCCGCCGGAGAGCTGGCCGGGGCGGCGGTCCATGTAATTGTCGATTTCCAGCATGCGCGCGGCCTCTGCGATGCGGGTCGCGATCTCCGGCTTCGGCATGCCGGAATTCTCCAGCCCGAAGGCGAGGTTCTGGCGCACCGTCATGTGCGGATAGAGCGCATAGGACTGGAAGACCATGGCCAGTCCGCGGTCGGCGGCCGACACCTCGTTGACCCGCGTGCCGTTGATCTTGAGATCGCCACCGGTCACCTTTTCCAGGCCCGCGATGACGCGCAGCAGCGTGGACTTGCCGCAGCCGGAGGGGCCGACGAAGACGACGAATTCGCCTTCTTCTATGGCAAGGTTGATGTCGTGCAGCACATGCACCGCGCCGTAGGACTTCTGGATGTTGGAAAGTGTGATGCTACCCATGGGTCTATCCTATTTCAGCCCGGAGCCGGCAATGCCGCTGGTGATGAAGCGCTGGAGGAAGATGAAGACCAGCACGACCGGGATCATGGTGACGACCGTCATTGCCAGAATGTAGTGCCACTGCACGTTCAGCTCGCCGGAATAGATCGAGAGGCCGACCTGCAGCGTGTAGAGTTCCCGCCGTGAGAGCACGATGAGAGGCCAGAGAAAATCGTTCCAGCGCCAGACGACGGAGAAGATGGCAAGCACGGCGAGCGCCGGCGCCGTCAGCGGCAGCATGATGCGCCAGTAGATCTGCCATTCGGACGCCTTGTCCATGCGTGCCGCATCGATCAACTCGTCCGGGATCGTCAGCATGTACTGGCGCAGGATGAAGACGCCGGTCGGTGTCGCCACCGTCGGCAGGATCACGCCCCACAGGCTGTTGAACAGGCCGACCGAGGAGATGATCGAATAGAGCGGCACCAGAATGACCGAGAGCGGCACCATCAGCGTTGCAAGGATCACCAGCATCGCCGTATTGCGGCCCTTGAACTCGTATTTCGACAGGGCGAAGGCTGCCATGGAGTTGACGATCAGCGTGATCAGCGTTGCCATCACCGTCACGAAGACCGAGTTCCACAGATACCGGAAGAAATCGAACTGCATGAAAGGTTGGGTGTAGTTCTCCGTGGCAAAGGAGACTTCGCGCACCGGCTCGCGGTCGCCGATATTGACCTTGATGATTTCGCCCGGCGCCTGCGGATCGACCATCTGGCTGACGATGCCGACACGCCGGACTTCCGCCAGCACCCGCGCCGAGCCGTCGGGAAGCTTTGCGTTGAACAGCGGCAGCGGTTTATCGTAACCCTCCACCTGCACCTGCCGGGTGACATAGGGCAGGAGGCTCGGCGGAAACTCGGCAAGCGCTGCGGGTGTCTTGAAGGAGGAGAGGGTCAGCCAGACGGCAGGGCCGAACATCACGAGCAGGCCGCCGATCAGCCAGATCCAGGTGGCAATGTCCGTCCAGTGCCAGCCCTTGCCGCCCTTGCGGCGCGTGAGGAAGGCGATTGCGGTGCTCATCAGCGTTTCCCCTTGTTCTCGTTCTTGCGGGCGGCACCCAGCTGGATCAGCGTGAGCACCACCAGCACCAGACCCATCAGGATGGAGGCGGCTGCGGCAAGACCGGCATTGCGGGGCAGCGAGACGAAGCCGGTTTCGTAGATGTATTGCGTGATGAACAGCGTGCTGGTGCCGGGGCCGCCGCCGGTCAGGACGAAGACCTCGTCGAACACCTGCACGGCCTTGATGAGAGCGAGCACGATCACCACCAGCAGGTTCGGCATCAGCAGCGGCAGGGTGATGCGCCGGAAGACGCGCGCGGGTTTGGTGCCGTCCATCTCGGCGGCCTCGTAGAGATCCTTCGGGATCGCCTGCAGGCCGGCAAGCAGGATCAGCGTGTAGAAACCCATATGCGCCCAGATGGAAACGCCGACGACAGCGCCAAAGGCAAAGGTGCGGTCCGAAAGCCAGGTGTATGGCTCGAAGCCGAAGGGGTAGAGCATCGAGTTCAGCAGGCCTTGCCGCTGCAGGATCCACCGCCAGATCAGGCCGACGACGACGGGCGACAGCAGGACCGGAAAGAAGAAGACGGCACGCCAGAAGGAGCGGCCGATCAGTTCACGGTTGAGGATCAGCGCCGTGATCAGCGAGGCGAGGATCATCAGGCTGACCTGCAGCACGACGAACCAGAACGTGTTGCCGGCGGCAGTCCAGAAGGCGTCCTCCTGGCAGGACATCGGATCGAGATAGTTCGTGCAGTTGAAGATCTGCCTGTACTGGCCGGCGCCGACGAAGGTGCGTTCATCAAGGAACAGCGCCGTCCCGCCGGTGAGCGAGTAGACAAGGTTGATGACCAGCGGCAAAAGCACGAAAAGGCCGAAGATCAGCATGTTCGGGGCGATGAAGAAGACCGCCATGCCGCCGGTGCCGGTCTTTTTCTGCAGATAGCGGAGCGGCCGGTCGGCAAGCCCCATCAGCAGATGCACGGGCTGAAGCATCATAGAAAGCCAGTCGGTTGTCTGCGGCGGGGCCGGCCGCTTGGATGGGGGTGGTGGCTGCGCCATGGCGGCATTTCCTCATGCATCAGGCGCCGCGCGGCCAGGCGCGGCCAGACGCGGGCAGGGGCCGCCCACCCCTTTTGAACAGGGGCAGGCGGGTGCTTCACGGTCGGGTTTGACTCAGAGGCCGGAGGCTTTCACCTTTTCGGCGACATCGCTGTCGATGCGCGCGAAGGCATCCTCCGCCGTCATTTCACCGGCCACCGCCTGCGCGATGCGGGTGACGACTGCGCCGTACATCGTGTCCGACCAGCGCCAGCCGGGCATCTTCAACGCCAGGTCAGAGGTGGTCTTCGTGGCGTTGACGAAGGTGTTCAATGCGTCCTTGACCAGCTGGCTGTCCGAATTGAAGTTGACGCCTTCGGCGATGACGCCCTGGTGCGCCGGCAGGAACAGCGTGCGCTCGGAGAACTCCTTCACGATGTCCTTGCGGGCCAGGTAATCCATCACCTGGGCGACTTCCTGCGGATTCTTGGTGTATTTCACCGCCACGAGCGCCGCGCCGCCCGGAAGCCCGGTGCAGGCGGCGGGGCCGCAGGGGCTGCCGGTCGCCACCCAGTCGAAATTGTCGCCGATCTTGTTGGCGAAGTTCGGCACCTGCCAGGAGCCGGCATAGTAGAAGGCGACCTGGCCGTTGATGAAGTCGTCGGCGCCGGCGCGGTACGACTGGCCGGCGGCTGACACCCAGATGTCCTTCGACATGGTGCCGTCTTTCGACCAGTCGATGAACTTGCCGAGATAGGCCTTGGCACCTTCGTCCAGCGGCTGCGGCTTGCCATCGGCGCCGATGTAGTTGGCACCATAGGATATGGCCGGCCCGGTGATGCGGTGGCCGGAACGGTCCATCGCCATCGGGTAGGGGATCTGCTGGCTGGCTGCGACCTTCCTTGCAGCGTCCGCCCAGTCATCCCAGGTGGCTTCCGGGCCCGGCAGCGGCACGCCCGCCTGCTCGAACAGCGTCTTGTTGGCAAAACCGCCGGTCAGCGTCAGCTGCGTCATGAAGCCGGAGATCTGGTCCGATCCGTCCGGGCGCATCCAGTCGGCATTGGCGCCGAAGTTTTCGTCCCAATACTTGGCGTCGGCCACCAGCGGACGAAGGTCGAGCCAGTGCTTGGAAAGATCCTTGATCGAGGTGACGCGGGCGATATCGGGGCCGTTGCCGGCTTCCAGCTGCACCGGCAGCTGTTCCTTGATGACGCTGTAGGCGACATTGTCCACGATGACGTTGATGCCCGGGTTTTCCTTCATGAACCGGTTGATCAGGTCCTGGAACACTTCCCCTTCGATGCCGTCCGAATACCACATGATGCGCACATCGCCAGCATGGGCGGTGGTTGCCATCAGCGCCAGGGCCGATGCAGCAAGAAGTGATTTCAATGCCATGCTCTTTCCTCCTCCTTGTGGGGCAGATCCTCCATCCACCCCGGTTGCTCAAAGCATGATGGCCTCACCCTTCACGGTATAGTCTTCACGGCGCAGGGTGCGGCCTTCCGCATTCACCGATCCATCGGCCAGGAACCTGACGGGACCATAGTCCGGATCGTTGACGCTAATTGTTCCATCCTCCGACATCTCTGCCTTCAAGCCAGCATAACGCGCCTCCGCTGCCGCGAGATCACCGGTTTCCGCCAGCCGCACGATCCAGCGTGTCTTGCGCCCCGCAAGCCTCAGTTCCGTGCCGGCTGACGGTCCCTCCCCGACCGGCAGAAGCTCGCCACTGCCGATCAGAACCGCGACGCCCTTGCCGCTGCGGGCCAAGGCCCGGTTTGCAGACACACGGCTTTCCTCGAATTCTGCACGCGGGAACCAGGCGTGTGAAAATTCCGGCTGGTCCTCGTGCACGTCGAAGCCGGCGATCGCCAGCCCGCGATACTGTTGCACTCTCGGCACCGTGCCACAACCGCCCCAGTAGGACGGGCGCCCGTAACCGAGCTGGATGACCTCGCCCGGATGGTTGATCCAGATCGCCGCTTCCGGCTTTTCGCCGATGCGCAGGTGCAGGACCGTCTCCTGATAGCCCCAGTCCTTCCAGCGGTAATGCACGGCGGAGCCCATGGCATAATGCTCACCCTTGTAGTGGTAGAGCGCGGCAAACCCGTCCTGGCCCTGGGCAAAACGCCATTCCTGGTGGGAAGGCCCGCGGTGGCTGGCAACCGCCAGCAGTTCGCCGGGCACCTCGAGGCCGTGGTCGCGCAGGCAGACGGCGAGCTGCGGCAGGGCATGGACGCGGCGCCCGTACCAGCCCTTGCCCCAGAGCAGGCGCGTCACCCCCGAGAGTTCCAGCGAGCGGCCGGCACACAGCGTGTGTTCGTAGGAGCGCCCCTGCGCCGCCGTCATCATGCCATGATGGGCGGAGCGGGCGATGATCTCGCAGAGCCGGATGATGCCGGCCCTGGCCCGCGCGGCGATATCCTCGTCCGGGGCGAGAGCTGCGAGTGCTGTCAGGCCCTTCAGATCGATCGGGAAATAGGGGGCGGAGTTGAACTCTGCCATTTCCCAGTGCTCGAAGTGATCGAGCCAGGCGCGAACCCGCGCGGCACCGGTCTGTGACTGCTCGGCGCCCTTGCGGCCGGAGCGGACGAAGGCCGCCCCGGGCAGGAGATGGCCGGCGAGATAGCTGGCGGTATGGAACAGCAGGGCGTGGTTTTCGGAAAAATACCACTGCACGTCATTGCCCGGCTCATCCATCCAGTAGCGGAAGTTGAGGATGGCACGGTCGATGCGGTCGCGGGTCTTGCTGTTGATATCGTTGCCCCACACGGTGCGCGACCAGATGAGCGGCACCAGCGAGAAATCGGCGCAGTCGTGGCAGTCCTCGATCGAGGGCAGGATCTCCTCGATCATCGCGTCCGTATCGGCACCGGCCCGGCCGCTCGCGAGGCGGGCAAAGGCGCACACGGTATCACGCTCGGAATGGCAGGAGACCGTATCCAGCGTTTCGCGGATCCGGCCGGCAAGGGTGGCGGGCGCCGGACCCTGACGCTCCGCATGGCAGATTTCGACGCCGAGCGGACGTGCGGCCACGAAGCTGCCGGCATCGAGCGCAATGCGGAAATGGCGGAAATCGGCGGGTACCTGTTCGGCGGGACCCAGATTGAGGCGGGTGGCACCGGCCTCCAGCTTGAAATCAAGGTCGAAGCGTTCGCGGGAGATAAAATCGCCCTCGATGGTGACATTGACGCCGGCGGCCACCGGCAGCGGCTTGGCGAAGAGCAGCGTGATATCGCCGGAGAAATATGCGGGGCGGTCGAGATGCATGCCCTCCAGGGCAGCCTCGATGCTTTCGGCCACGGAGCCTTCGACCGGCACCGGCATCGCGACCTGGGCGGCCGGTCCCGCCAGATAGTCGAACTGGAAGAAATAGCGGGCGTCGCGCTCTGCCAGGTCGTCGAAGAACAGCGTCACCTCGTTGAGCCCGGCCTTCAGCGGCAGCTCGAACTCCTGCCGCGTTTCGAGATTGCGGCCATAGGGCGCCATCCAGCCGGTTTCCTGGCCGTTGAGGAACAGGACCGCGCCGCCGCAGGTGCCGAGCCGGATCCTGGCCGGGCCTGCTTCGGGCACCTCGATGAGGGTGCGGGCCCAGGTGGCGAGCCGTGTCGGGCGGAACCAGAAACCGGAGAGATCGACGCGCGGCGAACCGAAGGGCAGCCACCAGCGGACGGGCTGAAATGCACCGCGGACATCCGGGCGTTTGCCGCGATAGGTTTCAGCAAAGATCGTCCGGCAGGGGTATTCGTGCGGAATGAAGTTCTTGTGCTTGGTGAGGAAAAAGAAGGGGTCCATCTCACCCTGCATCGGCTGGTCAGGCGTGTCGAAACGCTCTTCCATCACCGGCCCCAGCTGCCAGTAGCGCACCGGCTCACCGGCGCTGAGGGGCTTTCGCATGTAGGTCTGTTCAGCCGTCATTTCAGATCCGCCACGGCCACCGGGGTTACATCGTTGTATTCCTGGTTTTCGCCGGTCATGCCCCAGACGAAGGCGTAAGGGCCGGTGCCGGCTCCCATGTGGATCGACCAGGCCGGTGAAAGCACCGCATCGTCATTGGCAACGATCAGGTTGCGTGTCTGGTCCGGCCGTCCCATCAGATGGATGACACGGTCTTCCGCGCCCATACCGAAGTAGCAATAGGCCTCCATCCGCCGCTCATGCAGATGCGGCGGCATGGTGTTCCAGACACTGCCTTCGGCGAGATCGGTAATGCCCATCAGCAGCAGGCATGAGGGCGCCACCTGCGGGTGGATGTACATGCGCAGCTTGCGCTTGTTGGAGCGTTTCTCCTCGCCGAGTTCCAGAAGCTTCGATTCCGCCCGCGTGATCAGGCGATGCGGATGATCTGCGCCCGCGGGGACCGAATTCATGTAGAAGCGCGCCGGTTGTTCCGGATCGGCGGACCGGACCTCGAGCGCCTGCGCGCCGCGCCCCACATAGAGGACGTCGCGATTGCCGAGATCAAAGGTCTCACCATCGACCGTCACGGAGCCTGCGCCGCCGAGATTGGCAATGCCCATCTCGCGCGCGGACAGGAGGCAGGGTGTGCCGATATCCTCGCCGGACCCGAAGCCGAGCGGCGACGTGACTGGCACGGCACCGCCGAGGATCAGGCGGTCGACGTGGGTGTAGACGAAGTTGACCTGGCCCTCGCGGAACAGATCCTCGATCAGGAAGGCCTGACGCAGGCGGTCCGTATCGTAGGTCTTGATGTCATCGGGGGAGGCCCCGTAGAGAACGCGCATGCTCATGCGGCCTTCTCCTCAGCATCCACGTGGCTCAGCGCCTCCGACAGGCAGAGGATCGACAGCGCCTGGCCATAGCCGGTCGGCTGGATGGGGATGTCCTTGTAGAACTGCAGGTCGTGGCCCATGCGCGTGCCGTAGGAGACGTTCTGCACCGTGCCGCTCGCATCGATATTGTCCACCACGAACCCGACGGCTCTCAGTCCGGCTTCGCGCCAGGCCGGCGTGCCGAGGCCGAGACGATAGCCTTTCAGCAGGCCGTAGCCGATGCCGGCGGTCGCCGATGTTTCTTCGTAGGAGGCCGGGTCGTCGAGCAGCGTGCGCCAGGCGCCGCTTTCCGTCTGCAGCGGCAGAAGCGCATTGACCTGCGCCGTCAGCACGCCCAGCAGGAAATCCTTGACCGGGCGCGGCAGGTCCGCAAGGTCGAAGAGGTCGAGAATGCCGGCGGTGATCCAGGCATTGCCGCGGGCCCAGCGGGCGCGGGCGAAATTGTGCCGGCCCCGGAAGGTCCAGCCGTGGAACCACAGACCGGTTTCCACGTCGGACAGGTAGCGGGTGTGGACGAGGAATTGGCGTGCCGCCTCGTCCACCAGTTCCTGCCGGCCGCTTGCCTGACCGTAGGAGGCCAGGAACAGCGCGACCATGTAGAGGGTATCGTCCCAGAGTTCGCCGTCATTCACCTTGTCGGAGACGTGGTGCTCGAAGGCGCCTTCCTCCGTGCGGCCCATCTCCGCGATCACCCGGTCCGCCCAGGCATCGAGTGGCGCTTTCCAGCGGGCGTCCTGCGTTTCGCGCCAGAGAACAGAGAGACCGAGCATCGGCGCGGTGGTGTTGACGTTCAGCGGCGGCAGGCCTGCGGCGAGCCGCGTCTCGTACCAGCCCTCGATCAGCGCCTTGAGATCGTCCCGGCCAGTGAACTGCCAGAGCCGGATCAGACCGTAGAGGCCGACACCCTGCGGCCATTCCCAGCTGTCGAAGGAAATGTAGTCCCCGGCGGTACCATCGAGATTGGGCTCGTGAAAACGGCCGTCGTGTTTCAAGCCGGTCATGCCGGCCACCAGCCGGTCAAGATTGGTGAGAATGGTTGCGCCATTCAGAGCCATGAAGTCCTCCCGCCTTCCGCCTCTCCCAAGGCGGTCATGTCTTGAGGCCCAAGCAGAACACTGAGAAAAAAGATTGCGCAAGCTGAAAATTTTTTGCAGTTTGCGCGAGGGAGATTGCCATGAACCTCAAGCCTCTGCCGGGAAAACGGGCCAAAAAGAACCGGCGCATCACGCTGGAAGATGTGGCGGGCGCCTGCGGCGTGTCGCTCAGCACAGCCTCGCGTGCGCTGGCCGGGGAGAAGGGTGTCCGGCCGGATATCCGGGAGAAGGTGCTCGCCGCGGCCAAGCAGGTGAACTATGCCGTTCCTGCCGCTCTTGCCGGGCGGAAGGTCATCCTGGCGGCCTCCAGTGCGGCGATGATCGATTACGTCCGCAACCAGTTCACGCTCTATGTGCTGGAAGGACTGAAGGAACGCGCTTCGGCTCTCGGCCTTGAGATCGTCACGCGAGCCGTGACAGACCGGGCGGACGAGAAGCAGCTGCTGCAAGACGCGCGCGAAGATCCGGAGACCGCCGGCCTGCTGTTCCTCACGGTCGATGACGAGGCCATGCTGGCGGCCACGCGCGATTTCCCGAAACCCGTCGTGCTGCTGAATGGCCATGATCCGCTGATGCGGCTCTCCAGCGTCACGCCCTGCAACCGGTCCGCGGCGCGGCTCGCCACCGATCATCTCATCCAGCTTGGCCACAGGCGCATCCTGTTTCTCATGCGGCCGGGGCGGCGCACGATCGAGCACCGCAAGGAAGGCTGGCAGGATGCGCTGCGGCTGAAGGGGCTCGATCATTCGGAACGGATGGTCGTGACGGTGGACGACTGGCTGCCGGAATTGGCGGCGCAGGCCATCGGGCAGAGGCTGGCTGAGAATGGACAGGACTTTACCGCCGTTGTGACGGCTGGCGACAGTCTTGCCGCCGGTGCCATCATGGCGATGCAGAAGGCGGGGTTCTCGGTGCCCGCAGATATCTCGGTGGTCGGCATGGACGACCTGCCGCAGGCGGCTTTCATCAACCCGCCGCTCACCACCATGCACCTGCCGATGCGCGAAATCGGGGCCGCGGCCCTTGACCTCCTGAGCGACAGTATCGCAGGCCGGATCAATCCCGTCCGGCGGATCGAACTCGCCTGCCATCTCGTGGAGCGGGCCTCCACCTGTCCCCCACCGGCTGCCACCTAGACCATATGGCCCGCCTTGTTGGCAACCTCGCAAGACTTCTGAAAAAGCGGTGGTTCAAGTAACGGCAGGCAGGCAATCTCTGCCAGCCCAGGCTATTTGAGCTTAGATGCCGCCGAGGGTTTCAAGCGATACTTTTCCGGCCTATTGCAAAATGTGTGAGACAAGATAATGAATAGGTGGATCTTGTTTCCGGGATTTTCTATTTTGTCTTGTCTTGGTGAATAAAGCCAGAGGGAAACTGCGCACCAGAACAAACAGACAGAAAGTGCCTGGATTTTATCTGCGGGTATCAGCTTGGAGGGGGGCTGCATGCTGCTGGAACGATCTGCCACGCCACAGGTGTGTCCACCTGCCGTTCTGACGGCGGATGATCCGGTTCAATTTGCCCAGCTTACGCCTGGGTGGCCAGCGGAATATGTCCAGCTCTCGCCCGGGCGGCTGTCCGCTTCGGTTCAGGTGCTGAACCTCAGCCATGTCCAGCTTCTGCGCGAAACCGTGGACAAGTCGCTGCTGAAACGGGGGCTGGCCTCCTGCCGTTCGCCGCTGGTTTTCGCCTTTCCCCTTGCCGCCGAAGGCATCGCCAAGGCGGGCGGGCGCGACATTCCGGCCATGGCCGGGATGCTGGCGGACGGGAGCGGCCACCCGGATGTGGTGACGTCAGGCTATGTGGATCTCGCCTGCCTTGCCTTTGACGAGGAATGGTTCGGCCAGGCCTGCCTGCTGGCGGGCGGCGGGGAACTGGCCGAGGCGCTGTCCCGCCACAAGACCCTGTTCATCGCGCCCGAAAAGCTGACCGGGGTGCGGGCGATGTTCGGGGCGGTCATGGGCTTGGGTCACGCGCTGCCCGGTGCGGCCTGCATCCGCGCCGGGGAGGATCTTCTCCTCTCCGTTCTCGACCTTGTCACCCTCTCCGGATTTCAGCCCGGACCGGCCAGCCGGGCGCATGTGCAGGTCACCGATGCGGCGCTGGAGCTGGTGCTGGACGGCGGGCTTGAAGCCTGCTCGGTGCTGGAACTGTGCCAGCGCCTCGGGGTCAGCCGCCGCTACATGCAGCTTTGCTTCACGAAGGTCTACGGCAAGAGCGCCGTGCAGGTGCTGAAGTCGGTGCGCCTTGGGAAGGTGCGCGAGGCGCTGGTGGCCGCCCGGAAAGAGGTCCGGCGTGAGACCATCGGCGATATCGCCGCCCGCTGGGGCTTCTGGCACTGGAGCCACTTCAGCCGGGACTACAAGGCCCAGTTTGGCGAATTGCCCTCCGAAACGCTGGGGAATTCCGGCATCACTTCCGGAAATACTGCGGTTTTTGACGAGGACGGCAACGGGAGTGCCGATCTCGGATAACGGCGTTCAGCCCACTGTGTCTAGGTTTTCCTACTTAACCGGAAAAACACAGTGGGGAACAATGAAGGTTAAAGATATCGCAGGAAAGACGGTTCTGGCGGGTGCAGCTCTGCTGGCCGTTCTGTCCGGGGCTCAGGATGCATCGGCGGTGGAAGGTGGAGCCACCATTACGCCCTTCGGCCTGTTCGACTTCGGCGCGGGCATGTCGCCGCCGCCGACACCTTACGGCGCTTTTGGCCTGCAGGTGATGCATTACACGGCCAACAAGGGCAATGACGTTTTCGGCAAGGACAATGGTGTTGACCTGCAGCTGGACGTCACCTCCGTCACCCTGTCCTACATCAAGATGACCGAATTCAAGCTGCTGGGCGCCGCCTATGGCTTCGGTGTCGCAGTGCCGCTCATGAACCTGAACGGCTCCTTCGATGTGGGGCAGAAGATTGCGGACAAGGATTTCAACATTGGCGATGCCGGGTTCATCCCGCTGATCCTGCAGTGGGATCTGACGAAGAACTGGTATGTGAACACCGCCTTCCAGATTCAGGCGCCGACCGGCCACTATGACGTGAACAATCCGTTCTCGGCCGGTGTCAATCACTGGACTTTCGCACCCACTGCCGGTGTGACCTACCTGTCGGACAGCGGCTGGGAAGTCTCCTCGCGCATCGAGATTTCCTTCAACACGGTCAACCGGGCCACCAATTACACCAGCGGCATCGAGTACAAGCAGGAATTCGCCGTGGGCAAGTCGCTGGGGGCCTGGACGATTGGCGCCGGCGGCTATGCCTATCAGCAGCTGACCGATGACAAGGGGCAGGGCATCGTCAAGGGCAACCGCAGCCGCGCCTTTGCCGCAGGCCCTGCCATCGCCTGGTTCGAGCCGGGGCTCCCGGCGGTCAACTTCCATGCCTACAAGGAGTTCGGCACGCGGAACCGGCCGGAAGGCTACAACCTGTCCTTCCGCATTTCGCACGCCTTCTGAGGCAGGATGGCGGCAAGCTGGAAAAACAGAGACCCCGCCGCAGGCCTGAGAGCCTGCGGCGGGGTTTTGTGTCAGCCGAGCTGGGCGGTCAGCGGGTCGTAGGCATAGACCCAGGCCGGGTCCTCCGGCTCCTTCAGCCAGGTGTTGGCGTTGGAGATGGTCTGCACCTTGGTGGCGCGGTCACGGCGGGTGGCTTCGTAAAGGGCGAAGGCCTCGCGGTAGCCGCTGGTGCCGGTTTCCTCAAGGCACCGGGTCAGCACGGCGGCATCCTCGATGGCCATGCAGGCGCCCTGCGCCATGTGGGGGCGCATCGGGTGGCAGGCATCGCCCAGCATGACGAGGCGGCCACGGCTCCACAGGTTCAGCGGATCACGGTTCCAGAACGGCCACTTGGTCACGGTCTCCGTGGCATCGATCAGCGCCTGCACCACCGGGTGGGAGCCGCCGAAGATGGCTTCCATCTCCTCGCGCGAACTGTCGACGAAGCTCGTCTCATGCTCCCAGCCATCCACGGGAACGCCGGTGACATAGTAATATTCGCTGCCATCGCCCTTGGTGGCATAGGCCATGATGTGGCGCGAGGCCTCCCACCACCACTTGACGCAGGCCTCGAACTGAAGGCCCGAGGCGCGCAGCTTGTCCATGTTGACCAGCGCCCGGTGCCCGACCCAGCCGGAGAAGCGCGGCTTTTCCGGCCCGAGCAGCATTTCGCGGATCATGGAGTTGATGCCATCGGCACCCACCACCAGACCGGCGGCAATCTTGCGGCCGTTCTCGAAGGTCAGCAGAACGTCGCTGCCGCGCTCCTCGATGGCAATCAGCTTGTGGCCGAAATGCACCCGGTCCTGCGGCAGGGCATCAATCTGCACGGCGTGCATGTCGCCCCGGTGGATGGTGATATAGGACGCGCCATATTCGCGGCGGCCATAATCGCCCAGCGGAATGCGGGAGAGATAGTCACCCGTGTTGCCATCGCGGGAGAACCAGAAATCGGGATGCGAGCCGATGGACTCCAGCGTCTTCTCGATGCCGATGCGGCGGAAGATTTTCATCACGTTGGGGCCGATGTGGATGCCCGCACCCAGCCGGGTGAAGACCGGGGCCTGCTCGAACGTGTGCACGGAAAACCCGGCCCCGGCCAGCAGCGCCGCCGCTGCCGCCCCGCCGAGCCCTGCACCGATGACGGCGATTTCTACCCTTTCAATTGCGTCTGTCATGGCTCTGTCCTCTCTCTGTCAGATATTTGTTTGTATACTAACAATATGGGTATGCGTTGACCTTGGTCCCGTGTGTTTGGGGGTCAGGATTGGTTACAGGGCCTTGTGGCCAAGTCAGGCTCCAACTCCTCTCCCCCCTTGAGGGGGAGATGCCCCCGGCAGGGGGCAGAGGGGGGTATGCAGCCTCTCGAAAGACCCGAAAGCCTGTACCGTGCCGGGGCGCTGCCACCCCCCTCTGTCAGCTTGCGCTGACATCTCCCCCTCAAGGGGGGAGAGGGGCGCTGCGGCCATTGGAAACGCTTCCCTCTCATCGTCAGTGCATGGCCTCTCGTTTCCCCTCCCCCTTGAGGGGAGGGGTTAGGGGTGGGGGTCTTCACGCCGAGGCGTTGGATGACTTGCACTCTGGTCTGCATAGCGAACCTGCAATGAAAGTTCCCCGTGTTTTCAGCCCGTTACCCCCACCCCCTACCCCTCCCCTCAAGGGGGAGGGGGGCGGAGAGTCCATTGGAATCTCTCCCCTCTCACCATGGCGGCAGGTCCGGGGCGAAGCGGTGGCGGAGGTAGGTGGCGAGGGCCTCGCGGTTGCTGGCGGTCAGCTCGCCGTGGAAGGAGGGCATGTCGCGCAAGGCAAGGCCATCGGGGGCGCGCACGCCTTCGTCCAGAACCGAGTAGAGCGCGTCCGGCTTTGGCGCGCGCAGGGCGGCTGAGCGGCTGAGGGGTGAGAGCGCCGCTGTGACGGTTCCGGAAATGGCGGGCTCATGGCAGACGGCGCAGGCGCTGTCATAGATGCGGCTGCCCGGTCCGGGTGCGGGAGAAGCTTCCGTTACGGGACTCATCGCCGCCTCCGGGTCGCCTTCACCCAGAGAGGCGAGATAGGTGGCCATGGCGCGGATGTCGCTGTCCGGCAGGGCGGTGAGGCTGGCGGTCACCTCGGCCATGGGGCCGGAGGCGGTGGCCGCTTCCGAATGGCCGGTCCGCAGGTAGGCAAAGAGCGTGTCCTCGTCCCAGCCTCTGGCGGTGGCCTCTGCCCCGGCGAGCGCGGGTGCGTACCAGCCCTTGATCATGGCGCCCGTCAGCTCCGGCATCTCGGCCCCGGCGGCATTGCGCGGCGCGTGGCAGGCGGAGCAATGGCCGGCGGCTTCCACCAGATACTTGCCCCGGTTCCACACCTCGCCTTTCGCTGGCTCGGGCATGAAGGGCCTGGCATCGTGATAGAGCAGGTTCCACACGGACAGTGCCGGGCGCAGGTTGGCCGGGGCGATCATCTGCGCCTGCGGCGTTACCTGACTGACGGGCGCAAGCGTCTGCAGGAAGGCGTAGAGCGCCAGCATGTCCTCGCCCGACATCTTCGCAAAAGAGGTGTAGGGGAAGGCCGGATAGAGATTGTGCCCGTCGCGGCTGATGCCCCGGCGCATGGCCCGGTCGAAGGCCTCGAAGCTCCAGCGGCCAAAGCCGGTTTCTGCGTCCGGCGTCAGGTTGGTGCTGTAGATGGTGCCAAAGGGCGTGACCACGGGCCGCCCGCCCGCATTGGCGATGCCGCCTTCCGCCGTGTGGCAGCTGGCGCAGTTGCCAAGGGCAAAGACCTGCCGTCCGCGCTCCAGCGTTTCCGCCGAGAAGGACGCGGGAGCGGAAGGAGCCACCGGGGCAATGGGCCGGTTGAGCGGCAGGGCCACCGCGCCGAAGGTGAGCGCGCCGCCCAGCACCGTGCCAAGGCCCAGCAGCTTGCGGCGCAGGCTGTGGTTCTTCTTGCCCGGTGCAGAAGCAGGGGCGGGCAGGGCAGCGTCAAAGCCATGGGCGGCGAGGGCGCTGCGCATCTTTTCCGGCGTGAAGGGCACCTCGCGCATGCGCACGCCCGTGGCATCGAAAATGGCATTGGCGATGGCCGCAGCGCTCGGCACGGCGGCGCTTTCGCCCACACCCAGCGGCGGGTCTTCCGGCCGGGCGATCAGCATGGTGCTGATGTCCGGCACGGCGGGGAAGGTCTGGATCGGATAGGCCGCCCAGCTTTGCGGCGTTGGGGAAATCTCATCGAAGGTGACTTCTTCCAGCATCACGCGGCTGGCGGTCTGCACCGCGTTGCCGTGGATCTGCTGGCGCACCCCGTCCGGGTTGATGACAAGGCCCTGATCCTGCCCGATGAAGATGCGCGTCAGGGTGACTTCGCCCGTTTGCGTGTCCACCGCCACATCCACCACCCAGGCGGCGGAGGCGGCGGCAACGCCGGGGAAGGTGCCATGCACATAGGTGGCAAAGGCAAAGCCCTGCCCATAGGCCATGCGCCCCTCGCGCCGCAGGCGCGGGCCGCTGCGGGCGGACCAGCCGGCCTCTGCCGCCGTGCGCCGCACCAGATCGGCCTGCCGGGGATCATCGAGATGCCGCAGGCGGAAATCGACCGGATCTTCCCCCGCCTCGAAAGCCATTTCGTCGATGAAGCTTTCATGGGCGAAGGTGTTCGGCAGGGCCGAGACGCCGCGCATCCAGGCGGCGCGCACCATGGGCGCCATGTCATGTACGGTGATGCGCTTGTGCGGCACCCGGTAGGGCGGAATGATGGTGCGGTCGCCCATGTCCGAGGGGCGCGGCTCCGGGCTGACGCGCCCGGTCAGCAGCAGCGCCAGATTGGGCCCGCGGTTGGACGGATACCAGGTGTCGATGGCATAGGCATGCAGGCTGCCCGCCTTCATCCCGCCGTGCACTTCCATCAGCTGCGCCGCGCCCTTGGGTTCCCACAGGTGCTCCTGCGCCCTCGTCAGCTGCACGCGCACCGGCTGGCCGATGGCGCGGGAGAGCAGCAGCGCATCGCCGCACACATCATCGGCGCAGTTGCGGCCATAGCAGCCGGCCGCCTGATAGCGGCGGATCTCGATGGTCTCCGGCGGCAGATCCACCAGCACCGCCAGATCGCCGCGCAGCATGTGCGGGTTCTGCGTGCCGGACCAGACGATGGGCTGCCCCTCCGCCCAGTCGGCAATGGCGCAGGAGGGGCCGATGGAGCCGTGCTCGTGATAGGGCCAGATGTAAGTGCGCTCTCGCGCCACATCGCACTCGCCAATGCCACGGGCGAAGTTGCCGGTCTGGTCCAGCGGGCGGGGCGTCGAGGGATGGTCCTTCAGCGTCTGGCGCAGGCTGGCCATGTCCGGCAGCTCCGGCGGCATGCGCCAGTGCACGGGCAGGGCCTGAGCGATGGCCTCCGCCTGATCGGCGCGCTGCGCCACCACCGCCAGAAAATCCGCCTGCCGCACGACGGCGATGAAGCCCGGCATGCCCCGCACGGCGGCTTCGTCAAAGCTGATCAGGCTGTGGCCGATGAAACTGCCGCTGTCGCGCCCGGCATAGGGCGGGCGGATGACATGGCCATGCACCATGCCGGGCACGTCCACATCGTGGATATAGGGATGCTGGCCGCGCAGCTTCTCCGGCAGGTCGCGCCGCCCGGTCTTCTGGCCGACGATGCGGTATTCCGCCGGGGCCTTGACCGGGACGGTACGGTCCAGCGGCAGATCGAGGCTCAGGCCCTCCAGCAGCTGGGCATAGGTGAGGGCCTTGTCCTGCCAGTGGGCGCGGCCGGCCTCAAGCTGCAGTTCCTCCGCCGGGGCGTTGAAGCGGCGGGCGGCCTCGGCAGCCAGCACCGCGCGGGCCTGCGCGGCGGCAAGGCGCAGCGGGATGGCGGCCACCTGAATGGTTTCGGAGGCAATCGTCGGCCCCTGATCCGGCGTCAGCGCCGTGTCGCCCAGCACCATGCGCACGGAGCCGAGCGGCAGATCCAGCTCTTCGGCCACGATCTGCGCCAGCGCCGTTTCAATGCCGGTGCCAAGGTCCACATGGCCGTTGAAGCCGGTGGCGCTGCCGTCTGCCGCAAGATGCAGATAGACGGCGCGGCCATTGGGCCGGTCCTCGTGGATGGTAAGGGCAGGGGTGCGCGGGCTCATGACGCCTCTCCCCGCAGGAGTTCGGCGGCGCGCTCAACGGAGGCGATGATTTCCAGATGGGTGCCGCAGCGGCACAGGTTATGGCGCAGGGCGGCGCGGATTTCCTCGCGTGAGGGGGAAGGATTGTCTGCCAGCAGCGCGGTGGCGGTCATCACCATGCCATTGAGGCAATAGCCGCACTGTGCGCCCTCACAGTCCAGAAAGCCCTGCTGCACGGGGGACAGCGCGCCGGTATCCGTATCGGCGAGGCCTTCCAGCGTGGTGATCTGACAATCTGCGGCGCGGGAGGCGCGCAGCACGCAGGACCGGGCTGGCCTGCCGTCCACCAGCACGGTACAAGCCCCGCACTGGGCCATGCCGCAGCCATATTTCGCCCCCGTCAGCTTCAGCTCGCTGCGCAGGATGTCGAGAAGCGTGCGGTCTTCCGGATGCGGCAGCACATGGCGTGCCCCGTTCACGGTCAGGCAGAACGTGTCGGTCATGGTACCCTCTGGATCGCTCTCTCGGGGGAGCGTTGCCATGAGTTGAGCAAAAAACTTGTATGTGTGCAAACGAATTTTTACGGGATGATACTTATTTCTGCGCAAATGCTGTGCAGGCGGAAATTTTGCCCAGGCCGCGCCCCTGGGCGGAGCGGCATCCGGACTGATGCTCATGCGAAACTGCAACCTTTGCTGCAGAACTCGTGATAAGGCAGATTCAACCAAAAAGGACCGGCGGGGGAGACATCGGGCCGATGACAGCATCCGGACATGACAGGGCCAGCGAGAAGGCCTATGTGCTGGACGAGCAGGCGGGATTCCTGCTGCGCCTTGCCTATCAGCGGCACATGGCGATTTTCTCCGAGCGGATGAGCGGAGGCCTGACGGCAACGCAGTTCTCCACGCTGTTCCGCCTGCGTGAGGTGCGCGGGCCGGTGTCGCAGAATGCGCTGGGGCGCATGGCCGGCATGGATGCGGCGACGACGAAGGGGGTCGTCACGCGGCTGATCGCGCGCGGGCTGATCCGGCTGGAAAAGGACGGCGAGGACAAGCGCCGCCACCTTCTTTCCACCACGCAGGCAGGCCGCGATCTGCTGGACGAACTCGTGCCGCAAATGCGCGCCATCACCGAGGCAACGCTTTCACCGCTTTCGCCGGAGGAGCAGGCAACCTTCCTTGCCTTGCTGAAGCGACTGATTTAATTATTCGTATGAATAATATGAGGGTGTGAGTCAGCAATCCGATGCCCTGCGGCGGGGCGGTGATTACATTGGACGCATGAAGGAGGATCGGGCTTTCGTTTTGCCGCAGCGCCCCTCTCCCCCCTTGAGGGGGAGATGTCTGCGGCAGCAGACAGAGGGGGGTATGCAGCATTTCAAAAAAGCAGAACCTCTCTGACAAGCGGACAGTCAGCCACCCCCCTCTGCCCCCTGCCGGGGGCATCTCCCCCTCAAGGGGGGAGAGGGGTTGGAGCCTGACTGGCAGTCCGTTGTAAACACTGCCCTCCGGTTGGGGCCAGACACGAGACATGAGGAAATCCGCGTGGCGGAAACCAGCAAGACATCTCCGGCAGATGCAAAGGCCAAGTCCAGTGCAGGCAAGCGGGCAAAGCCGCGCGGGCCGGGGCGTCCGGCGCGGGATGAGCAGGCGGGTGCGGCGCCGGATCTGAAGGACCAGATCCTCGACCATGCGGAGCTGGCCTTTGCCGAGGCGGGCTTCGAGGGCGCGAACCTGCGCGATATCGCGGCCCGCGCCGGGGTCAATCAGGGGCTGATCCGCTACTATTTCGGCTCCAAGGTGGATCTCTTCGATGAGTGCTTCCGCCGCCGGGGCGGGGTGCTGGCCGGGCACCGGCATGTCAATCTCGACCGGCTGCTGGAGTTCAGCGAAACGCCCACGGTGGAGGATGTGGTCTTTGCCTATCTGAAGCCCCAGTGGGACATGAAATATTCCGGGCCCAACGGTGCCGCTTTTGTCGCCATGCAGGCCCGGCTCCATGCCGAGCCGGAAGAGCACGCGCTGCGCCTGCGCCGCGAGGTCTATGACGCTTCGGTCAAGCGCTACATCGCGGTTCTTTCCCGTATCCTGCCGCATGTGCCGAAGGATATCATCAGCGTGCGCATGGCCTTCCTCGTCGGCGCCTATCTCTTCATGCTCAATGACCTCGGCCGCATCGGCGACCTGACGGAGGGCCACCTCACCGCCTTCGGCAAGGACGAGATGCTGGACCATCTGGTCCGCTTCCTCTCGGCAGGACTGCGCGCGCCGTTGTGATTGGGTGGGGAGAGCCTTCCCGCGGGGGGGGGGCTTCCGGATTCACGCATCAGGCTCGGAACTGCCCGCAGTGATGCATCTGTTCTGTGGCGCGGCCTTTCCGCCCCCCTCCCCCTGGTGGGGAGGGGTTAGGGGTGGGGGGAAGCCTTTCCGGCTGGCAGAGTATTCATTGATTTCAGGCAGCTTTTCCTCCTGATGCCTCTTCAGGAAAAAATCCATTTTCCAAACCCTTGCAGGCTCAGAGCCCCCCCCCCTCACCCCTCCCCACGAGGGGGAGGGGGGCTGAAACGCTGTGCCAGCGTGATCAAACTTCAGGCTCTCCCAAACCGTCTCCGGTAGAAGGCGCGATCTGTGCGTCCAATCTAAACACGGCCCCACCAGGGGGGAGGGGAGCTGAAACGCTCCGCCGCTGTGACCAAATTGCGTGCGCCGCTGTGGCTTTTTTGACCTCTGCTGAATGATGGTGCAGCGCGATATGGCGGCACGGTGAAAAAATGGGCTTGTTATTATTCAAATGAATAATTAACGTGGCTTCCAGTGAATGGAGGGAGCCACAGGCATGAAGACCTACCGGATCGGACAGATCGTCCCGAGCTCGAATGTGACGATGGAAACGGAGATCCCGGCGCTGCTGCGCATGCGCGAGCAGATTGCGCCGGAGCGGTTTACCTTCCACTCCTCCCGCATGCGCATGAAGCACGTGACCAAGGAAGAGCTGGCGGCGATGGATGCGGACAGCGACCGTTGCGCGCTGGAGCTTTCCGACGCCCGCGTTGACGTGATGGGGTACGCCTGCCTCGTGGCGATCATGGCCATGGGCCTTGGCTATCACTGCCAGAGCCAGACCCGCCTGCATGGCGTGACGGTCGAGAACGGCAATGCCGCGCCGGTTGTCACCTCTGCCGGGGCGCTGGTCGAGGGTCTGCGGGTCATCGGCGCGAAGAAAATTGCGCTGGTCGCTCCCTACATGAAGCCGCTGACGGAGCTGGTCGTTGCCTATATCCGCAATGAGGGCATCGAGGTGAGCGACTGGCGGGCGCTGGAAATCCCGGACAATCTGGCCGTTGCCGCCCATGACCCGATGAACCTGCCGGGCATCGTCAAGGGCATGAAGACCGATGACGTGGACGCGGTGGTTCTGTCCGCCTGCGTGCAGATGCCCTCGCTGCCGGCCGTGCCCATGGCGGAAGCCATCACCGGCAAGCCGGTGCTGACGGCGGCGATTGCCACCACATGGCAGATGCTGAAAGCGCTGGATCTCGACACCCGCGTTCCCGGCGGCGGCACGCTGCTGTCCGGCGCATATTGAGGGGGCGGGTGATGGCACGCGGCTACAACGTTCACGCCAATGGCATCCGCCAGCATCTGGTGCATCACGCCGGCAACGGGCCTACGCTCTTGCTCATTCCGGGCATCACCTCGCCGGCGGTGACCTGGGGCTTTGTCGCCGAGCGCCTGACCGAGGCTTTCGACGTGCATGTGCTGGACGTGCGCGGCCGCGGCCTGAGTGAAGCAGGGGCGCTCGACTATTCGCTCGATGCCATGGCGGAAGATGCCATTGCGGTGGCGGAAGCTGCCGGTCTCGGCAAGCCGGTGGTGCTGGGCCATTCCATGGGCGCCCGCACCGCCATCCGCGCCGCCCGCAAGGCGCCGGAAGCCTTCTCCGGCCTCGTGCTGGTGGATCCGCCGGTCTCCGGCCCCGGACGGCGGGCCTATCCTTCGGCCTGGAACTGGTATGAGGATTCCATCCTCATGGCGCAGAAGGGCTGTTCGGGCGAGGACATGCGCCGCTTCTGCCCCACCTGGACGGACGAGCAGAACGCGATCCGCGCCGAGTGGCTGCACACCTGCCAGCTCGACGCAATCCGCACCGCCTATGACGGCTTCCACACGGACGACATCCACGCCGACCTGCCGCATCTGCGCCTTCCCATGCGCCTTGTGGTGGCGGGCGGGGCCACGGTGATCGGCAAGGAGGATATCGCGGAGATCTGCCAGCTTTCGCCGGGCATCGAGGTGATGATCGTCGAAAAGGCCGGGCACATGATCCCCTGGGACGATCTGGAGGGCTTCCTCTCCGCTGTTATGGATTTCCGGGCTTGATAAGCCCGTGCGGCGTTTGAGCAGTTTCAACGCCGGATGCGCCAGCATCGCAAGGCCTTGAGATGAGCCAGCGCCCAAGAGATAAGAAGAGGACACAGCACATGGACCACGCCAGCTTTACCGAGATCTGCCTGCATCAGCTGAAGATGTCGGGCGTGCATGAGGGCGAGAAGCTCATCGTCCTGACGCAGGGCAGCGACCGGCTCGACTATGCCGATGCCTTCATGGCCGCAGGCCAGCGTCTTGGCGCGCTGATGTATCACATGCGCCTGCCCGCACCGCTGCCCATGAGCGGCTGGAACGTCGGCGTCACCGGCCTGGCCGCCATGCCCGATGCGGTGGAAGCGCTGAAGGCCTGCGACATGCTGATCGACTGTGTGTTCCTGCTGTTCTCGCCCGAGCAGATGGCCATTCAGGCCGCCGGCACGCGCGTTCTCACCGCCGTGGAGCCGCCGGAACTGCTGGCGCGCATGCTGCCGACCAGGGAAATCCGCGAAAAGGTGGAAATCGCCGGGGAAATGCTGGCCAAGGCGAAGGTCATGCGCATCACCTCGCGCCATGGCACGGATGTGACCTACAAGCTGAACACCTATCCCACGGTGACGGAATATGCCTGCACCGACGAGCCGGGCCGCTGGGACCACTGGCCCTCCGGCTTTGTCTTCACCGGCGGGGATGATGACGGCGTGGACGGGCAGATCGTGGTGGCGCCGGGCGATATCCTGCTGCCGCAGAACATCTATGTGCGCGAGCCCATCATCTACACCATCGAAAAGGGCTTCGTGCGCGACATTCGCGGCGGCCTCGATGCGGAGCTGGTGAAGTCCTACATGGACGCCTTCAACGATCCGCGCGGCATGGGCATGAGCCATGTGGGCTGGGGCATGAACCCCCATGCCAGGTGGCACAACATGGTGCCGGGCGCCTTCCCCGGAGGCATGGGCATGGAGCCGCGCAGCTTCTACGGCAACGTCATGTTCTCCACCGGCCCGAACAACGAGCTGGGCGGCCCGAACGACACCGCCTGCCACCTCGACATCCCGATGCGCGGCTGCTCGCTGTTCCTCGACGGCGAGCCGGTGGTGATCGATGGCGACATCGTGGTCAAGGACATCCAGATGGCGCGGGGCTGATTGGGCTGAGGTCAGGGCAGGGGCATGAGCCGAACCGCAGTGATGCATCTGAACTGTGGCAAAGTCTCTCCGCCCCCCTCCCCCTCGTGGGGAGGGGTAAGGGGTGGGGGGGCTCAGAGCCTGCAAGGGTTTGGAAAATGGAATTTTTCCTGAAGAGGCATCGGTATGAAATCAATCGTCTCTCTGTCAGACGGAAAGGCCTTTCCCCCCACCCCTCACCCCTCCCCACGAGGGGGAGGGGGGCTGAAACGCCGTGCCGGGGTGAGCAGATTTCAGGCTTTGGCAAAGCCGTCACCGGCAGCAGGAACGATGCGTGCAAGGGCAGGGGGCGTTCGGCCTCTTGCGGTCTGATGTAACCACTGTCCAGCCGAAGGGGGGCAAGGACATGACACAGCAGGAAGAAACATATCAGGCTGCCGGGTTTGGCCAGCCGGTGCCGCGTGGCACGAGGCCTGCCGTTCTGGTGGTCGATTTCACCTATGGCTTCACCGACACCGCCTATCCGACGGCGGCGGACATGAGCGCGCAGATGGCTGCCACACGGCGGCTGACGGATATCGCCCGTGCCAGGGGCTTTCCGGTCATCTACACCACGATTGCCTATCACCCCGGCGAGATTGCCCTGCTGCCCTGGCTGCGCAAGGCGGCCGGCATGGCTGCCCTTCTGGAAGGCAGCCGGCTGGTGGAGATTGACGCGGCAACGGGCATTCAGCCGCAGGACCCGGTGATCACCAAGAAGGGCGCTTCCGCCTTTCATGGCACGGCGCTTGCTGGTTTGCTTACGGGCGCGGGCGTGGACACGCTGGTCGTCACCGGTGCCACCACATCGGGCTGCGTGCGTGCTTCCGTGGTGGATGCGGTGCAGAGCGGCTTCAACGTGCTGGTTCCGGCCGATTGCTGCGCTGACCGCGCTGCGGCCCCGCATGTCGCCAACCTTTATGACATGGGCCAGAAATATGCCGACGTGACCGATGCGGCGGACATTGAAAACTGGCTCACAGGTCTTGCCCCTTCCGGGCGCTGAGCCTGTCACCTGATGTGCTCCGGCGGACGGCCGGGGAACGCGCGGGCGCCGTGCAACGCCCGTTCAAACCGCCGGGTACAAGGCGGAGAAAACAACCCACCAAACTCTAGAGGGAAGTCACCACATGTCGAAAGCTGCTCTATACTTGATAGGCGTGGTCGTCCTCGCCTGCTACGCCATACCCTATACGCTGCTCACCAATGTGGCGGAATGGTATGGCTCGTTCCTGTTCTGGTGCGTGGCGGGTGTTGCCGTCATCGTCCTCAACATTCTGGCGACGTCCAGCTTCGAGGAGGACGAGGCATGAGTGTGACCCTTGTCGTCTGGGGACTGGTGATCTACGTCCTCGCCTCCTTCGTGGTGGCCTATATCTCGCGCTCGGGCGAGTCCGCCAGCATGTCCGAATATTTCATCGGCGGGCGCTCCATGGGCGGCGTGCTGTCGGCGCTGAGCTACTCGGCCACCACCTATTCGGCCTTCATGATGATCGGCCTTGCCGGTCTCACCTTCAAGGGCGGCGTCGGTGCTCTCGGCTTCGAGATCATCTATTTCGCCGGTGTGTCGCTCGTCGCCATCTTCGGCCCGCGCTTCTGGGCGGTGGGCAAGAAATACGGCTTCGTCACGCCCTATGAAATGCTGGGCACGCGTTACGGCAGCCGCTGGGTGGCCGTGGCCGCCGGTCTCGTCAGCCTCGTGTTCCTCATCCCCTATTCGGCGGTGCAGCTGTCGGGCGTGGGCTACCTCCTGTCGGGCATGACCGGCGGCGGCATTCCCTTCCTGTGGGGCGTGGTCATTTCCACGGTGCTGGCCATCATCTTCTCCTATGTGGCCGGCATCCGCTCGGTGATGTGGACGGACAGCCTGCAGGCGCTGATGATGATCATTGCCTCGGTGCTGGTCTGCGGTCTGGTGCTGATCGAGCTGGGCGGCTTCTCCGGCCTCTTCGGTGCCATTCAGGCCACCAAGCCGGAACTGCTGCAGGTGCCAGGACCGGGCCTCTTCAGCTTCACCACCTTCCTTGGGCTGACCATTCCGTGGTTCTTCTTCGCCATCTCCAACCCGCAGGTGAGCCAGCGCCTCTATATGCCGGCTTCCCTCAAGGCGCTGCGCCGCATGCTGGTGATCTTCCTGTGCTTCGGCTTCGTCTATACGGTCGTGTCGGTGCTCTGGGGCTTCTCCGCCTTCGTCGCCTTCCCGGAGCTGGAAAAGGGCGACCTTGCCACCTCCACCCTGCTGGCCTCGGATCTGGTGCCGCCGGTTCTGGGCGTCATGGTCATGGTCGGCATTCTGGCCGCTGCCGTTTCCACCATCGACTCGATCCTTCTCACCCTGTCGTCGGTCTTTGCCCGCGATGTGTGGAGCAACGTGACGGGCGGGGCCAGCGACGCGCGCCAGCTCTTCATCGGCAAGCTGATCATCCCGTTCATCTCCATCGTCTCGCTGGTCTTTGCCGCGATGGAATTCTCGATGATCGCCATCCTGTCGGTGGCAGCTTCCGTCGGCCTGCTGGTCACGGTTCCGGCCATCATCGGCGCCTTCTTCTGGCGGCGCGGCACGGCGGCCGGTGCGCTGGTCTCCATCCTCGGCGGCGTTGCCTTCGTGGTGTGGATGTACCTGACGGGCAACAAGCTCTTCGGCCTCAATGCCGGTGTGCTGGCCCTGCCGGTCTCGACGCTCCTGTTCATCGCCGTCAGCCTCGTGACCAAGCCCAACATGAAGACTGCGGACGAGTTCGTGGAGGCCTCCGTCTCCTACAAAAAGGGCAAGCTGCCGCAGGGCATGCCCGCCCCGGCGGAATAAGCACGCAAGACCCACGCTAAAAGACAGGCGGCCCCGGCATCCGGGGCCGCCTTTTGCCTTTGTGCAAGCGGCAACCGCGCGGCGGAATTGGGCTTAAGCTTCCGTTAACCTAATATTTCTTGCAGAATCGGCGGGGCTGGGGCATTTCTGACGGTATTGAGGTCGCGCTCGAATGCGAAACCGTCAGGAGATCGAGATGCTCGCAGGCGAGATGGATAGCGCCAAGGACACAACCGCCAAGATCGGGGACTTCACCCAGCGCCTGTCGGACAAGCTCCAGTCCATGCGCGAGATGACCTATCCCCCCGAGGCGCGCAAGTCCTATGGCCGCACGTTTTCGACGCTGGATCTGGTGCGCCTGCTCGGCATTCCGGAAAGCACCTTGCGCGCCCTGACGCTGGACGGCAAGGGGCCGCAGCCGCTGCGCGCCGACAACAACCGCCGCATCTACACCATCGAGCAGGTGTGGGAGCTGCGCAAGTATCTGGCCGAACAGCGGCCGGATGATGCCTTGCGCCTGTTGCCGCACCGGCGGGCCGGCGAGCATCTGCAGGTCATCGCCTGCGCCAATTTCAAGGGCGGCTCGTCCAAGACCACCACCTCCGTGCATCTGGCGCATTATCTGGCGCTGCAGGGCTACCGGGTGCTGTGCATCGACCTGGACCCGCAGGCCTCGCTGACCACCACCTTCGGCATCCAGCCGGACCGGGACCTGCGCTCCGGCGAGGACGAGGACGAGCGCACCGACACGGCCTATGACGCGCTGCGCTATGACAACAACCGGGTGCCGCTGAAGGACGTGATCCGCAAGACCTATTTCCCCGGCATCGATCTGGTGCCGGGCAATCTGCGTCTGATGGACTTCGAATATGACACGCCGAACGCGCTGGTGAACCGCACCACGGACGAGCTCGGCCTGTTCTTCCAGCGCCTCGATGCGGCCATCCGCACGGTGGAGGACGATTACGATCTGGTCATCCTCGATACGCCGCCCTCGCTTGGCTACACCACGCTTGCCTCGCTCTATGCGGCTACGGGGCTGATCATCACCGTGCATCCGGCCATGCTGGACATCTCCTCCTGCGCCCAGTTCCTGAAGATGATTGCCGATGTGACGGCGACCCTCTCGGAAGGGGGCGCGCGGTTCGAGCATGATTTCGTCAAGTTCCTGATGACGCGGGTGAACCCGAACGACGCCCCGCAGAAGATCATGGCCGGCACCATGCGCAGCCTGTTCGGCAAGGATGTGCTGGTGGCCGAAGCCGTGGAATCCACCGCCGTGGCCTCGGCCGGCGTTGCCAAGAAGTCGCTCTATGAGGTCGAGCCCGGCGAAGTCGGGCGCGAGCCGCTGAAGCGCGCACTGGAGAGCGCCGATCAGGTGAACGGCGAAATTCTGGACCTGGTCAAGTCCGTATGGAGGCGGCAGGGATGAAGAAATCCATCGTCAAGATGATGGCGGAAGCGGCCAAGGCGGCTGAAGCCCAGAAAACGGCGGAGGCATCCGCGCCTGCCGCCCAGCCTGCATCTGCACCCCAATCCGCGCCCCAGTCGTCTCCCCCGGCCGCGCCCGCAGCGGAGGGCGCGCGGTTGGTGGCGCCTGTCGTCAGCTCCATGGGCCGCGCCCTGTCGCAGCTGAAGGAAGACAGCATCGTTGCGCTGGACCCGGGCAAGATCGATCCTTCCCCCTTCCGCGACCGCTTTGCCGCCGATGAGGAGGCCGCCGAGGCGCTGGAGGAGCTGAAGCTGTCGATCTCTTCCGAAGGGCAGAAGATCCCGGTTCTGGTGCGCCCGCACCCGGCGGCGGAGGGGCGCTATCAGCTGGCCTATGGCCACCGCCGCCTTGCGGCCGTGCTGGCGCTGATGCTGGAGAGCGGCCGTCCGGAGACGGTGAAGATCCGCGCCTATGTGCGCCCGCTGTCCGACATGGATCTGATCCGCGAGCAGTCGCTGGAAAACGGCGTCCGCGAGAACCTGACCTGGATCGAGCAGGCGCTGTGGGCGCAGCAGCTGAAGGAAGCGGGCTTCAAGCAGCGCGACATGCAGCCTGTGCTGGGGGTGACGGAATCGACCGTTTCCACCCTGCTGAAGGTGGCAGCCAGCGTGCCGGAGGACATTGTTCTGGCCATCGGCCGGGCGCGCAATGTCGGCCGGCCGGCCTGGACCGCCTTTGCCAAGCTGTTCGACGATGCCAAAGCTGCCCCGCGCATCCGTGCCATTCTGGAGGCCAAGGCCTTCCTGGCGGGCGATGCGCCTGCGCGCATGGCCCTTGCGGCGAAGGCCGCGCGCGGCAAGGGCGCAGAGAGGGCGTCCGGCCAGACGGGCGAACGGGAAATCCGCTCCGGCAAGCGCCTTCTGGGCAAGCTGAAGACGGGATCATCCGGCGTGACGCTGACCATCCCGAAGCAGGAGGCCGCCTTTGGCGCCTGGCTGGGCGGGCAGCTGGAGCAGCTTTACGCGGAGTTTGAAAAGGACGCCGGCGGCAGCAGCGATAAAATCTGAGGGCAAATCTATCCCTCACCCGGCAAGGTGGGGGTAAGATCACGCCAGCAGGCCCGCAGCACCGGACCATGACAGCGACCCGAAACACCGAAAGGAGCAGGAATGACGCAACAGGCCAAATGAAAAGGGACCATCTGGCGGCAACCAGATGATCCCCGATTTCACGGTCGAATGGGATTTCGCCCACACGAAACCTTGCACCCTTTTCTTGTAGGCGAAAAGCGAATCACGTTCAAGACCCGGTCTTGAGCGCACAAGCACTTTTGTGCCCGTTTCCCCCGTTCTGACCTCCATCTTGTTCACCGTCCGGGCGTCACGCTCGCGGCGGATGGAGGATTTCATGTCCACCACTTCGATCGCCACCTTCCGCAAGGTGACGCCAGGCATTCTTGCGTCCGCCGTTCTGTCGCAGCAGGAAGAGCGTCCGGTTGTCACGAAGCAGGATCTATCCCTCGTTCTCAAGCGAGTCGCTCCCGCTCTGGGCATTGATGGCACGTCCTATCACGTGCTCGACATTCTGCTGGGCCTTGTCCAGGCGGAGGATTTCAAGGCCGGCCGGCGGCCCGTGGTTGCCATCTCCAACCAGCGCCTGTCCGAATACACGAGCCGCCATCCGCGCACGGTGATCCGCTGCCTGAAGCGGCTGGTGGAAGCCGGGATCCTTGCCTACCGCGACAGCCCCACGGGCCGGCGCTATGTGCAGAAGGACAATGCTTCCGGCCATATCGAGGCCTATGGGCTCGATTTCACACCGGCCTGCGTCAACCTGGAGAGCTTCCGCGCCGCAGCCGATGCGTTTCAGGCGCAGATCAAGGCCGATCAGGCCGCCCGCCGGGAATTGACCCGTCTTGCCCGTGCCATTGCCGATCTGGATGAGGCCTGCGAGGGCCTGGAAGGCTTCAGGGCCTGCGCCCAGACCGTCCTTGAGGAACGGCACACGCTGCTGGGCTTCAGGCTGGAGCGGATGCGCGCCCTTTATCAGGACGCTCTGGACTCAGCCGCTTCTGATCATGCAGCTTTTTCTGAAAATATGTCATCCACGGGTGACATTCCCGTCACCTCCTTATCTATTACAAACCGTCCCGACTCTTCAAAAAGTAACATCAATCGGACTCGCCCTAACGGGCGAGACATAAACACGAAGACTGACAACGGCTCCGCCGTTGAAATGGCTCTTGAAAAAGAGCCTTGCGGCGATCCTGCCCGTGAGCAACCGAAACTGCGGCAAGCGGCAAGGGCTCGGGGGGCGGGCCGGGAAACCCAGCGGGACAGGCAGCAGGGCAGGGCGCAAGGGGCCTCCCATCATGGTTTGCTCGATGATGTGTCGGCGGGTCTCGTTGAAAGCGCCTGCTCCGAGCTTCAGGCGGTTATCCGTCACAGGCTTACCTCCTGGCCTGCGATCTGCGAGGCGGCAGAGGAGATTAGGGTGCTGATCGGTGTCAGCCCCTCGGCCTATGCGCAAGCGGTGGAGCAGCAGGGCCGTTATGTGGCTGCGGCCTGCCTTGCGGTGGTGGCAGAAAAGGCGCTGCGCGATCCGGAACAGATTTCCCGTCCCGGCGGCTATTTCCGTGCCATGATCGAGCGCGCCGGCGAAGGCCGCCTGCATCTGGCCCGCTCGCTGTTCGGACTTGCGGCGGACTTGCGGCGGACAGGCGGTCGTGATGCGCGGTCGTCAGGTGCCGAAGATGGTGATGTCTGAGAGATTGGAGAACGGTATGTTCGTTCGTACACAAGCCGATACAGGTGCCGTCTCTGCTGAGCGCGAGCTTAAGATCATCGATGGCATCAAGCAGAGTATCGGCGATGCAGCCTCTGGCCGCGTCGTCCCGCATGAGCAGGCCATGGCTGAGCTCTATGCGGTGATCGGCGAAGCAGAAGAAAAGTGAAGGGGATGGAAAGCTATCAAGGGGAGAGAATGCGCGGTCTAGGGGGGCTCCGGTCGATTGGGGTGTTGAGCATTAGCTTACTTGGTGTGGCCTTTTACGTATTGGTCAACCACTCTGTGAAAGAAATAGATCTCATCTGCTCCGGCTCTTGGGGACAAGACATGAACCAGCCGGAATCGGTTGTCGCAGTTATCGAAGAATATCGCCCTTGGATCTGGTGGGGTGAAAGCCACGGCAATTTGCGGGCAGAATCTCGTAATGTGCCGGTGGTCATGTATGCAGGTTACGGGCAGCGCGTTGGGCAAGAAACGATGACTATATATCAATTTAGACGAGACAAAAACGGTATGATAGTTGGTTTGTATCGCTCTTCGTTCAATGAATTAAGAATACAGTTTAGTGATAGGTTATTTTTTCAAGGGACGTGCGAGCAGAGATAATTTACTATATTAATCTACATGAGAGGAGTTTTATTCAAAAGATCTAAAATATGGCGTTATACATTATTCGATTTTAAGTTTTATGCTCGCCACCCTCCCCAAAGAAAAGAAACGCTACTGGACATAGTGATCACCCTCTTGTCCGCACTGCGTCCCTAACAGGCCCCGGCCCGGAGGCCGGGGCGGCGCGGTGTGTGGCGGACGGCAGGAAACCGGACTGAACAGGGTGTGGTCTTTGCCTCGCAAGACCTCGTGGACTGCGAGGCATATACAAAAACGGCAGGCCCGTGGTGAGGCCTGCCGTCTGATCGTGCCGGTTGTTTGCGCTCAGCCTCAGAATGTGGCGGAGAGCGACAGGTAGAAGGTGCGGCCGGCTTCGTTGTAGGTGTTGGCACCGGCCTGGTTGCTGTTGCCTTCGCGGAACTGACGCTTGTCGAAGATGTTGTTCACCCCGGCGTTCATGCGGAAGTGGTCGTTGAGATCATATTTCATGCCGGCATTGACCAGCGTATAGGCGCCGCGCTTCCGGGTTGGTCACCACGCCGCCGGTGGTGGCGGTCAGCGTCGGGGACTCCGTCTTGCCATAGTGGGTGGCGGAGAGGATCAGCGTCAGCTTTTCCGTTGCGGCCCAGTCCAGCGAGGTGTTGATCGTGTATTCCGGGATGAGCGACAGGGGCTGGTTGTTCCGCTTGTCCTTGGACTCGATCATGTAGGTGGCGTTGGTGCTCCAGGTCAGGCCCTCCATCACCGGCACGGCGAGGTTGCCTTCAAGCCCCTGCACCACGGCTTCGGGCACATTGTACCAGCGGAAATACCGGGTCGTGCCGGACGTGCCCTCAGGCACCATGCCGGAGGCGATGCGGTCCTTGTAGTCATTGTGGAAATAGGTGATGCCGGCGTTCCAGCCGTTGTCATCAGTGTAGTTGATGCCGATTTCCTTGTTGATGGCGATTTCCGGGTTCAGGTCCGGATTGCCCAGCACGAGGCAACCATTTCCGAGGCTCGGGTAGTCGATGGGGCAGCCGTTGCCATTGGTGCGGTACACGTAATTCGGGTTGAGCTGATAGAGGTTCGGGGCCTTGAAGGCGCGGGCGATACCGGCCTTCAGCGAGATGGTCTCCGTCAGCCTGTAGGTGGTGTTGAGGCTGGGGCTCCAGTTGCCGCCGAAGGAGCTGTGATGATCGAAGCGGATGCCGGGCGTCAGGGTCCAGTTGTCCGTGATCTCGATGTTGTCTTCCAGCATCACGCCGAACATCTGTGCGCTCACATTCGGGTCACGCAGCGCCGGATTGGTCACCGTGCCGGGAACGGTGGCGCCGTTCAACCCTTGCAGGATCGACACAGGATCGTTCATCCATTCGCCGCGGAATTCGGCCCCCACCGTCAGCATCTGCTCGAAGCCGATATGCAGCGGCAGGTTCCACTCGCTCTTGGCCGTCACATTGTCGAGGGTGATCGTGCCCCAGGTGGAATTGGCCTGGATCGAGCCTTCCGGTCCGCCCGCCAGCGCCTCCGACAGGCGCCGGTTGAGCGTGCGCTCCCACTGGACATAGCTGTTGGACTTGCCGAAGTCATAGTCGCCGAAATGGGTCAGCGACACGGTGCGGCGGGTCATCGAATTGGTCTCGGTGCCGAACAGGCTGTCGCGGACTGCCGGCGTGATGGTGCCAAGCTGGCTGTCTCCGGCAAAGAGATTGCCCTGCCGGCTGTAGGAACCTTCCAGATCGAAGCGGTGATCATCCCGCGGGGTGAAGGACAAAAGCCCCCGCACGTCCTTGTTGATCACCCCTTCACGCCCTGCCGCCAAGGTGCCGCCGGGAACCGTTGCCCTCGCGTTGATGTTCTCATCATCAGGCTCCGTCCGCGCATAGCCTGCATTGAGGCGGAAGGAGAGCCAGTCGAGGATCGGGCCGCCAAGGGTCACGTTGGTGCGCACCGTGCCGCCTTCTTCGGAATGCTGCGGCAGGGCGAAATAGGTGGTGACGGAGCCGCTCATCTTCTCGGGCCGCTTGGTGATGATGTTCACCACGCCGCCCGCCGCGCCCGAGCCATAGCGCGCAGCTGCCGGTCCGCGGATCACCTCGATGCGCTCGATCATCTCGGCCGGCACCCAGTTGGTGTCGCCGCGCGTGTCGCGCTCGCCCGCACGGCCCATGCGCACGGAATTGCGCGACAGAACCGGCTTGCCATCGATGAGGATCAGCGTGTTTTCCGGGCCCATGCCACGCAGCTCGATCTGGCGCTGGTTGCCGCGCTGGCCGGAGGAGGTGGTGCCGGTCAGGTTTGCACCCGGCATTTTTCGCAGGATTTCCGAAATGTCATTGGCAACCGGCGTGCGTTCCAGATCGGCGGCGCTGATCACGGACACGCCCGGCGCCTGCTTCAGCTGCTCTTCGGCGGAGAGGACGATCTTGTCGAGAGAGGTGGTGTCTGCGGTTTCCTGCGCCTGCGCGAAAGGCGCCTGCATCAGCACCAGACCCAGCGCACTTGCCCGCAGCAGGTGGAACTTCAACCCTTCTGCCCCGGCTGCCGGTGCCGTCCGCCCGAAGGCGCCCTTTTTGATCATACGCATGCTTCACCCCAATATATGAACATTGTTGTCATATTTTCGATGGGGCGGTCCGGGTCAATCCTGCAGAATTAGAAGCCTTCCAAATTGCTGAAATGGCAAAATGGAGAAAAGTCCGCCGAAGCTCCGCCACTCCATGTGCCGTTCAATCTGAACCATGGCCCGTGCGGCAAAGCCCCACGGCCTACGCGAACAGCTCATTGACTTTATCATTAGGGTTTCATATTTTTATTTTGCGAAACCGATCTGGAACATGGCCTTGACCGGAGGCAACGTCACCGCCTTCTGCGGTCCAGCAAGTCCGGTCCACGAATTTCAGGTTATTCCGGTAAAATTCAGCAGATGCGATAATGATCAGGCAGGGAGCAGTACCTAGATTTCTAACTGAAATTGGCGAAGCCGGTGGCTTGAAGGGCACCGACATTGCCAATATCATGGACGTGTCGAAAGCCACCGTCTCACGCTGGCGTGCCGGTGATATCAAGCCGCAGCCGCGCAACGAGCTGATACTCTCCGATCTGCACTATATCGTGACCCGTCTGACGGACTATTACTCGGCTGATGAAATCCGGACCTGGCTCTATGCCCGCCATTCCCAGTTGAATGGCGAGCGGGCGATTGACCTTATCCATCAGGACCGTGCCATCGAAGTGCTGAAGGTCATCGACCGGCTGGATAACGAGGTGTTCCTGTAATGCCAGCTCCCGATGAGCTTGCCTCATCGGGAGCTGGTCAAGCCCATGCGGCGCTTGAGCCTTTTCAAGGCGTGATGCGTCAACATCGAAAGCCTTGGTATAAAGCATGGCTCACACGCGCAGAAGCAGGGACAGTGCACTCATTGATGCGATCGAAGCGCTTCCGCCTGTCCGGTTCGAGGGGACGGTATGGCGGGTGGTCCGCAAGGGACGGTCACCGGCCGATTGTGCGCGTTCCGGCGGCCGGTGGGACGACGGAACCTTCGATGTGCTCTATACGTCGCAGCAGCGCGATGGGGCGATCGCGGAAATGTACTTCCATCTCGGGCGCGGGCAGCCTGTCTTTCCGTCGAAGGTGGAATACGGGGTGCATGAGCTGGATGTGAAGCTCGATAACGCACTTCAACTGGTGGACCTCGGCGCATTGCAGCGTCTTGGCCTTGATACGTCCCGTTACGGGCAATTGTCCTATGACCGGGCCTCTGACGAATACCCCCGCTCGCAGGATATTGCCGAAGCTGCGCATTTTCTGGAATTCGATGGCCTCATCGTTCCAAGCGCGCGGTGGGACTGCATGAACGTCATCCTGTTTTGCGATCGTGTGCCCCCCGGCGCGATGGAAATCGCCGCCGATCACGGTCTTGTAAACTGGCCGGGCTGGATCAAGGCCAATATACGTTAGCCCTCTTCACGCCTTGACGATCCTGTCCCGGTGCTCCGTCACGGCTTTCGTGGCGTTGCGGGTGTCGATGACAAGCTTGCTGGCGCTGACGAGGGCCTGATAGTCGATGCAGTCGTGGTCGGTGGCGATGATCACCGCGTCGAACTGCCCAAGGGTTTCCGCGCTCAGATCCAGCGACTTCATGCCCATCAGCGGCTTGTGCTTGCGGGTGCTGGGCAGGGCAGGGACGTAAGGGTCGTGATACTCGACGGTTGCCTTGCGCAGCTTCAGCCGCTCGATCAGCACCAGCGCCGGGCTCTCGCGCATGTCATCGACGTTCTTCTTGTAGGCCGCGCCGATGATCAGCACGTGGGAGCCGTTGAGGCCCTTGGCAAAGCGTTCGTCGAGGGCTTCGGCCGTGCGGGTGATCACGTAATCGGGCATGGCGGTGTTGATCTCGCCCGCCAGCTCCACGAACTTGGTGGTGATGGCAAATTCCCGTGCCTTCCAGGTGAGGTAGAACGGGTCGATCGGGATGCAGTGGCCGCCAAGGCCGGGGCCGGGATAGAAGGGCATGTAGCCGAAGGGCTTGGTCTTGGCCGCGTCGATCACTTCCCAGATGTCGATGCCCATGCGGTCGTAGATCACCTTCAGCTCGTTGACGAGGGCGATGTTGACCGAGCGGAAAATATTCTCGCTCAGCTTCACCGCCTCCGCCGTTGCCGCCGAACTCACCGGCACGACGGACTGGACGATGGCCTGATAGAGCGCAATCGCAATCGCCCGGCTGTCCGGGTCATCGGCGCCGACAACCTTCGGAATGGTCGAGGTCTCATAGTTCGGGTTGCCGGGATCTTCGCGCTCCGGCGAGAAGGCGAGGAAGAAATCGCGGCCAGCCGTAAGCCCCGAGCGCTCCAGAATGGGCTTCAGCACCTCATGCGTGGTGCCGGGATAGGTGGTGGATTCCAGGATCACCGTCTGCCCGGCCTTGAGATGCGGCAGCAGATGCTCCGCCGTGCTGACGATATAGGACATGTCCGGCTCCCGGTGCCGGGTCAGCGGTGTCGGCACGCAGATCAGGATGGCATCGGCGCGGGCCAGATCCGCGATGTCCGAGGTGGCATGAAAGCGCCCGCTCTGCGCAATGGCCGCAACGTCCGCATCGGAAAAATGCCGGATATAGGACTTGCCCGCCATCAGCGAGGTGATCTTGGGCGGATCGATGTCGAAGCCGGTGACCTCGAACCCCGCCCGCCAGAAGGCCCGCACCAGCGGCAGGCCGACATAGCCAAGCCCGATGATGGCCACGTTGAACCGCCGCTCCCCCAGGGCTGCGAGCTTTTCCCGGGCGAGCGGGCTCACGGAAGGCGTCGTGTCATGCTGCGGCTGGACGGGCGTGGTCATCGGTCTGTCTTTTCCTGCAAGCGCCGGGGCACAGGCCTGCCGTCCGCACGGGAACCGGAGGCCGGATCTGATGACACCCTGATCCACTGCCCCGCCTGTCTTGTCAATGAACTGCGTCATCACGCCTGTGCAGGGGGCGGTGCTGGCTGCTGGCGCAAGGAGGAGGTTTAGGCTCTCGTTTCGCCGCAGCGCCCCTTTGTCCTCTTGAGGCTACTGAGTGCACATAAGCGGACCGCAGTGACGTGTCTGCACGGTGGCAGGGCCTCTCCGCTCCCCTCCCCACGAGGGGGAGGGGGGCTGAAACGCCGTGCCGGGGAGACCAGAACGCAGGCTTTCCTCAAACCGCAACCGGGGAGCCTGACTGGCTGTCCGTTGTAAACACTGCCCCACGAGGGGGGCTGAAACGCTGTGCCGGGGAGCCGGCATCGTCTCTGCTGCCTTACACCGCCTGCCAGGAAAGCTCCTGCGGCTCGCGGAAGGCGAAGCGGATGAAGTGGCTGCCGACCACGTCCTGCAGCCGGTCGAGGGCGGCGCTGTCTGCGGCGGTTACGTCCATGGTCAGAGTGCTGCCCTCGGCCTTCAGCGTGCACACGCCCATCGGAAAGGTGATCTTGCCCTGTCCGGCGTCGAACTCGGCCGGGATCTTGTGCTGGAAGTGCTTGCACAGCTGCTGCAGGTAGCGGCTCGCCTTGTCGGTTTCCACGACGCAGCGGCGGGTGGAGAGGGTGGTGGTTTCAGTCGTCATCAGCTTTGCTCCACGGCAAGGGCGGCTGCATCGATGGCAGCGGCAATCTTCTGGGCTGTTTCAGGATCAATTGCGCCGCCGCGCATCCGCAGGCGCAGGGCGGTCTTGAGGTTTTCCATGGCCCGCACAACAGGCGCCGGGGCAAAGCCCCGCGTCATGCCGCTGCGGGCACGGGTCATGAGTTCGCTGGTCAGGGACTTGTTGGCGGTGAGGAAGGCCTCGCCTTCGGGGGTGACGCTGTGGCGCTTGCGCCCGCCCGCTTCCACGGTGATGGCGCTGTAGCCCATGTCCTCCAGCCAGCTCAGCGTCGGGTAGATGACGCCGGGGCTGGGGCTGTAGCTGCCGGCAAACCGGTCCTCGATGGCCTTGATCAGCTCATAGCCGTGCCTCGGCTCCTCGGCGATCAGCGCCAGAACCAGCAGCCGCAGCTCGCCATAGTCGAACAGCCGCCGGTGTCCGCCGCCCCGGCGGTGCCCGCCGGGATGGCCGTCGTGCAGGGTGTCGTGTGTGCCGTCATGCGGGCCGCCGTGGGGGCCGCCATGAGGGCCATGGCCGCGATGACGGTGGGGGTGTCTGTGTCTCATGGCTCCAGATATATTCTCGATATATCGAAAGTCAAGATATATCGGGATTTATTCCGGAAGCAGGCTTTGCCTTTGAAAATTTGCCGCTGCAGACCTTTGACGATCCTGAGGGCTCTCCATCGTCATCCTCGGCCTTGTGCCGAGGATCTATACAAATCAATGGCTTGCAGCTTGGTCACTTGGGCACGGTCTTTCAGCTCCCCTCCCCCTCGTGGGGAGGGGTTAGGGGTGGGGGGAAGGCCTTTCCGTCTGGCAGGGTGTTCATTGATATCAGATGGCTGCTCCTCGTGATGCCTCTTCAGGTATCTATCTGTCTTTCATATAGTTTTCGGCTCTGAGCCCCCCCACCCCTTACCCCTCCCCACGAGGGGGAGGGGGGCGGAGAGGTCCTGTCACAAATCTAATGCATCACTGCGGGCGGTGCTCGCACCTGATATGTGAATCTGGTAGCCCCACCAGGGGGAGGGGGGCGGCAGGCGTCCTCCTGAAAAGCAAACGCCTCATTGCGGGCAGTTTCCGAACCTGATGTGTGAATCCGGTAGCCCCTCAAGGGGGAGGGGAGCAGATAGGCCGTGCCGGAATGACCAGAACGCAGGCTTTCCTCAAACCATGACCGGTGAGCCTGACTGGCAGTCCGTTGTAAACACTGCCCCCACTCTACGGTTTTCGCAAACGGGTTCCATCGGCACCGGCGGGGCGGAGCTGGCGCGGGCGGTTGCGCCAGAGGGTGGCGGCGTGCTCGAGGCAGGCGGAAAATTCCGCCTCAGGCGCCCGGTGCAGGGTCATCAGGGCGAGCGCTGCGGTCTTCACGATGGCCGCTTCCGCCAGCTCATCGCGCGCCGCGCCCGTCCACACGGCCAGCCAGTATTCCTGCTGGGTGAGGGCGGCGGGGATCGGCATCCGGCTCGCGGGCGTCGAGGGCAGGGTGAAGCGGGCCTCCTCGCCGCCGGTCAGGCGGAACACCGGCGTCGGCCGGTCCGGTGTTACCTGTGCAAAGTCGCGGTTGGCGCCGGTGACGGCTGCGTCCAGACAGCCGGTGAGGGCGGCGGCGGTGCGGAACAGCTCCCGGTCGGAGGTTTGCGCGGCGCCCAGCATCGCGGCGGGGGCGCCGCCCGGATTGAGCACATGCACGGCGGTGTTGACCGGCGTGCGCATTTCAAAGGCCGGATAAAGGGCAAGCAGGCCCGCCAGCTGCGGGCAATAGGCGGTGACGGGCAGATAGGCGATGCCCTCCCGCGCCAGCGCCTGCCTTGCGTCCTCCAGACTGTCCGCCACGGGAATGGCAGCGGCCTCCGCCGCCTGTTGCAGCAGGATGCCGGAGGCGATGTTGCTGCCGAAGCCATGCACCAGCACCCTGTGCCCGGCCAGGGCCACCAGACGGGCGGCATGGAGGAACCACGGCACGGTGCGCAGCCGGGGCGAGAGATAGGCCGGCCAGTTGAGATCGGCCATCGCCGTCTCTGCTGCTTCCGCCGCCTCTCCCGTGCCGGGGCCTGCCGCATGCAGCTGGACCGCCTGCGCAAAGCCGGCCAGCTCCACCGCCGTCATGCCGCGGAACTGCATGGTGGCGAGCAGCGCCCCGGTCTGGAACGGGTCCGCCTCGGCCCGCAGCACGATGCCGAGGGCATCGCGGGCCTCTTCCTGCGTCAGTGGCCGGGTGCGGCCCGGCCCGGCGGCAATGCTGGCGATGTATTTGGCCAGCCGCTGGCTGGGGGCCGAAGCATGGCCGATCAGCGCCATCCGCTCGGCAATCATCTGCGGCGAGGGCTCGCCTGCCAGCCGGTCCGCTGCGCTGGAGCCCGGCGCCAGCGGGGTTGCCTGAGGCTGGGTCTGAGGCTGGTTCTGAGGCTGGGAAAACGCCCGGGCGGAGTTGGACCCCGGCCCATGGTGGCTGCCCCAGGGCAGGGCGGATGCACTGTCCGGCGTGCGGGCCAGCAGCAGTTCGGCATCATTGGCCAGCCCGCGCACCTCCAGCCGCAGGGCTTCGGCAAAGGGCGTCGGGCGCATGCCCTGGCCTGTGCGCTCCAGCAGCGGGTCGCCGTAGAACTCGCGCAGCTGTGCCAGCATCCGGCTCATGGCCGAAACCTGCATCCCCATGCTGGCCGCCGCTGCCGACACACTGCCCTCCCGCAGCAGCGCATCCAGCGCGATCAGCAATTTCATCCGGCCAATGTCCACCTGTGTGCTGCCTTCTGCCCGAGCGCCTGATTGAGGAGGGGGATTTGCGTTTTTCGCAAATTGGAATTGCTCAAAATGATGCGCGTTGACCCTTGGCAGCAGTGTCTACATAAGTGGATTTAGAAACTCAACTTATGTTGTTCAGGCAAGGCGCTGCCGCCGTCACACCGGCGTGAGCGCTGCTGCTGCGAGGTTCAGGAAATGACGCATATGTTCTCCATGAAGCGGCTGGCTGCGGGCCTTGCCAGCGCTCTGGTTCTCTCCGCCGCGCTGACGGGCGGTGCCGCTGCCGAGGTCAAGGTGACCCACGCCAAGGGCGAGCTGACGCTGCCTGCGGTCCCGGCCAAGGTGTTCGTCTATGACATGGCCGCGCTGGACACGCTGACGGCGCTTGGCGTTGAAGTGGCCGGGGTGCCGGGCGGCAACAAGCCGGGCCATCTGGCGCAATATGCCGGTGACAAGTACCAGAAGATCGGCTCCCTGTTCGAGCCGGACTTTGAAGCCGTTGCAGCCGCGCAGCCGGATCTGATCATCGTCGGCGGGCGCTCTGCCGCGAAGTACGAGGATCTGGCGAAGATTGCCCCCACCATCGATCTGTCGGTGGACTTCGAGGATTTCACCGGCTCGGCCCTGAAGAACGTCCAGACGCTGGCCGCCCTCTTCGGCAAGACGGACAAGGCGGACGAGCTGACCGCGAAATATCAGGCCTCCGTCGAAGAGCTGAAGGGCAAGACGGCGGGCGCCGGCAAGGGCCTGTTCATCCTCACCACCGGCGGCAAGATGGCCACCTATGGCAAGGGCTCCCGCTTCGGCCAGATCTTCGGCGAATTCGGGCTGGAACAGGCCGATGACAACATCAAGATCGGCATCCACGGCCAGCCGGCGTCCTTTGAATATATCCTCGAGCGCAATCCGGACTGGCTGTTCGTGCTGGACCGGGATGCGGCCATCGGCCGGGAAGGCGATGCCGCCCGCCAGCTTCTCGACAACGAGATCGTCCGCCAGACCACGGCCTGGCAGAAGGAACAGGTGGTCTACCTCAATGCGGCCAACTGGTATCTGATTGGGGGTGGCATCACCGCCATGCAGGATACGGTAGACCAGCTGAACGCTGCCTTCAGCGGCAAGTAATTTCCTCTGATTGCCAGCGTGTCAGGCGGCTGCGTCTCCTCCGGGGCGCAGCCGCCGCAATCCTTTCAGGACCCTGCCTTGAAATTCCTGCTGCCAGCCTCTCTCCTGACCCTCGGTCTTGCGATAGCCAGCCTGTTCACCGGTGCCAGCCCCGTCTCCTTCTGGAGTGTGGTCAGTGGTGCGGGCGATGAGCGGGCCTTGATGCTGCTGGCCGAAAGCCGCATTCCGCGCACCATTTCCCTCATTCTGGCGGGCGCAGGCATGGCCGTGGCCGGAACCCTGATGCAGATGCTGGCGCGCAACCGCTTTGTCGAGCCCTCCACCGCAGGCACGGTGGAATCGGCCTCGCTGGGCATGCTGCTGGTGCTGTTCTTCGCGCCGGACCTGCCGGTCATGGCCAAGATGCTCGTTTCCGGCGGTTTCGCGCTGGCGGGCACTTTCCTCTTCATCGCCATTCTGGAGCGCATCCCCCTGCGCTCGGCCCTGATGGTGCCGCTGGTGGGGCTGATGCTGGGCGGGGTGATCAGCGCCGTCACCGCTTTCCTTGCCTACCGGTTCGACCTGCTGCAAACCCTCGGTGCCTGGACCAGCGGTGATTTTTCCGCCGTGCTGCGCGGGCGTTATGAAGTGCTTTGGCTCAGCCTTGCGCTCACCATCGCCGCCTATGTGGCCGCCGACCGCTTCACCCTCGCCGGAATGGGCGAGGATTTCGCCGTCAGCCTTGGCCTCAAGTACCGGCAGGTGCTGCTGCTGGGGCTCTTCATCGTCGCCATGGTCACCGCTGCGGTGGTGGTGACGGCGGGCGTGGTGCCTTTCGTCGGGCTGATCGTGCCCAATCTCGTCGCCATGGCTCTGGGCGACCGGCTGCGCCGCACCCTGCCGCTGATCGCCGTCACCGGCGCGCTGCTGGTTCTGCTGTGTGATCTGATCGGCCGCACGGTGAATGCGCCGTTCGAGATCCCGGCAGGCTCGGTTCTGGGCGTGGTGGGCAGCGTGTTCTTCCTGTTCCTGCTGCTGCGGAGGCGCTCCCATGCGGCTTGAGCGCCTGTTCCTCCCGTCGGAGCGGCGGCTGACCCCTGCCGGTGTGCTGCTGCTGCTGGGCGTCCTGACGCTCGCCGCCGCCACCGCCTTCATGACGCTTGGCGTCAAGGCCGGCTGGTCCTTCATCCTGCCCTTCCGGGGGCAGAAGCTCGCGTCGCTGGTGCTGGTGGCCTATGCGGTGGCCGTGTCCACGGTGCTGTTCCAGACGCTGACCAACAACCGCATCCTGACGCCCTCGATCATGGGCTTCGATGCGCTTTATGTGCTGCTGCAGACGGTGCTGGTCTTCACCCTCGGCTCGGCCTTCGTGACGGCCATGGACCCGCGCCTGCTGTTCGTCGGCGAGGTCGCCATCATGGCGGGCTTCTCGCTGATCCTGTTCCAGCTGCTGTTCTCCGGCGCCATCAAGGGCCTGCATCTGATGATGCTGGTCGGCATCCTGCTCGGCGCCCTGTTCCGCAGCCTTGCCGGCTTCCTGCAGCGGGTCATTGATCCGAACGAGTTTGTCGTGCTGCAGGACCGGTTCTTTGCCAGCTTCAATTCGGTGGATGGCACGCTGCTGGGCGTCTCCGCGCTGATGATTGCCGGAGCGAGCCTTGCCGCCTGGCGGCTGGGGCATACCTTCGACGTGATGGCGCTGGGGCGGGACAGTGCCATCATGCTGGGGGTGGACCACAGGCGGGTGACGCGGCAGGTGCTGATGATCATCACCGTGCTTGTCTCCGTCTCCACGGCGCTTGTCGGGCCCGTCACCTTCTTCGGCCTGCTGACGGCGAACCTTGCCTATCTGCTGATGCCTTCCGGCCGCCACCGGCATGTGCTGCCTGCAGCGGTGCTCATTGCCGTCATCTGCCTTGTGGCGGGCCAGACGGTGCTGGAGCGGCTGCTTGATTTCAGCACGGCACTTGCCATCGTCATTGAATTTGCCGGCGGGCTGTTCTTCATCTTCTTTCTGCTCAAGGGGGCGCGGCGGTGATCCGGATCGATCAGGTCAGCAAGAGCTATGGCAACACGCTGGTGGTGGACGGGGTGTCCCTCGACCTGCCGAAGGGCGGGCTCACCTCCATCATCGGCCCCAATGGCGCGGGCAAATCGACGCTGCTGTCCATGATCGCCCGGCTCACCACGATGGATCAGGGCAGCGTGCTGGTCGATGGGCTCGATGTGGCCCACACCTCCGGCGAGGTGCTGGCGCGGCGCCTGTCCATGCTGCGGCAGGACAACCAGATGACGGCGCGGCTGACGGTCACCGATCTCGTCTCCTTCGGCCGCTACCCCTATTCCAAGGGGCGGCTGACGGCGGAAGACAGGGCCGAGGTGGACAAGGCGCTCGCCTATCTCGGCCTCACGGACCTCCGCGACCGCTTTCTGGATGAACTCTCCGGCGGCCAGCGCCAGCGGGCGTTTGTCGCCATGGTGCTGGCACAGGACACCGGCTACATGCTGTTCGACGAGCCGCTGAACAACCTCGACATCAGCCATTCCGTCGCCATGATGAAGCTGCTTCGGCAGGCGGCGGACGACTTCGGCAAGACGGCGGTGGTGGTGCTGCACGACATCAATTTCGCCTCCTGCTACTCCGACCATATCGTCGTCATGCAGAACGGCCGCGCCGCGCTTCAGGGCACCCCATCCGGGATCATCCGCCCCGAAGTCCTCACCGCCATCTTCGGCTGCCCCTTCACCGTCCAGGAAATCAACGGCAACCGGATTGCCGTCTATTTCCGGTGAGGGAGGGGGGGTATACCAATGCTCGATGAGCTTGACTTATCGAGCATTGGTTAAGCCCGTGCGGCGCTTGAGCATTTTCAAGGCGTGATGCGTCAGCATCGAAAGCCTTGGTATTATTCGCTCCTTTCATCCTCGATCAGATCCATGCCGGTCATGTCCTGCGGATTGCTGCCGAGGGAGGCGAGGCGCAGGAAGCCGGCCTGATCTGCGGGCGAGAAGAGCCCGCCGAAGAGGGACCAGCTGCTGACCACGCGCGACACGGTGCCCGGCTGCCCCGGAACGCCGGGGACCTGCGGGTCCGGCGTGACAGGCCGGGGCGTGATGTCTGCCAGCGCCGTGGCCGTGGTGGAGACGAGGGTGTAGTTCATGGCGTCCGCGCCGCCGAGGCTGAGGCCGCTGATCAGCACCGTCTTGCCCGTGCCCGGTTCTGCATCCTCGAACAGGCCGGTTGCGGTGGCCACGCTCAGCATGTCGCCGGTGATCATGCCGTCGAACAGGGCACCGGAGGTGTCGAGCGCGGCAGTCACCGTGCCGTCTGCCGTCTTGTTGAGGGCGGCAATGCCGCCGATGCTGGAGATGACGGCCTGGGTCACATCCCCCGTGACGGTGCCGGGCGTGATGCTGACCGTGTAGTTTCCGGCCGCCATGCCGCCGAGGGTCAGGCCCGAGACGATGATCAGCTTGCCGGTGCCCGCATTCTTGTCCGCATAGAGGCCAAGGGCGGTGGCAAGGCTGACGTCATCGCCAAGGATGATGCCGCTCAGCTGCGCGCCGGTCAGATCCAGCGCCACCGCCGTGGTGCCATCATAGATGCGCGTGATGCCCGAAACGCCGGTGAGGGTGAGCGCCTTCGGTGTGATGGCGGCCGTCGTGGAAACATTGAAGCTGTTCCCCAGCGCATTGGCCAGCTCGTAATTGCCAGCGTCTGCACCGGCCAGAGCCAGGCCAAAGACCGAGATATCCTTGTTCGTGCCCGCCGACGGGTCGAGGAAGGCGGCCGAGCCGGACAGGGTCAGGTCATCGCCGCTGACAAAGCCCGTCAGCACGGCCCCGCTCGCATCCAGCGTGGCGGCATCGCCCCCGTCATAGACCTTGCTTTGTGCCGACAGCCCGCTGACGGCGGAGATGACCGCCTTTTCCACATCGCCCGTGACGGTGCCGGGCGTGACGCTGACGCTGTAGTTGCCTGCTTCCGCGCCGCCAAGCGTCAGGCCCGTGATGGTGATGATCTTGCCGTTGCCCGCGTTCTTGTCCGCATAGGCGCCAAGGGCGGTGGCAAGGCTCACGTCATCGCCCAGGATCACGCCGTTCAGCCCGGCAAAGCTCTGGTCAATGATGACCGCCGTGGTTCCGTCATACTCTCGGGTGAGACCGGCAAGGCCCGTGACCGTGAGCGCCTTTTGCGAAATATCTGCGGCGGACGTGAGCAGGATCGTGTTGCCGATGCTGGCGTCATATTCATAGTTGGCAGCATCGGCACCGGTGAGGGTCGAGAGCGTGACTTCGACCGTCTTGCCCGTGCCGGCAGAGGCGGTGAGGAAGGCGGCGGTGCCGTTGAACGTGAGGTCATCCCCGCTGACCATGCCGGTGAGGATCATGCCGGAGGTGTCCAGCGTTGCCGTGGTGGTTGCGTCATAGACCTTGCTGTCCACGGCAAGACCACTGACGGCCGTGATCACTGCGCGGGTGACCTCGAGATCCACCACTGCGTCCGTGAAGGTGTAATTGGAGGCAAGGCCCGTCCCGTTGCCAAGCGTAAGCCCGTTTGTGTCAGCGGTGAAATACTGGTCCGCATTCCTGCTGGCGAGGGTGGCCGCGCCACTGAGGCTCAGTGTCTCGCCATTGGCAAGGTTGCCCAGAACGATATCCGAGGCCGAGAAGCTGGTGCTGCCGTTGTAGGTCCGCGAGCCGGTGAGGCTGACGGCACGCGGCGTCACCGTGACGCCGCCCGTGCCGAAGGCGAGGTAGAAGTCGGCCATCGTCAGGCCGCCGGTCAGGCCGAGGGTGACCATGTTGGGCTCCGACCAGGCGTAGGTGCCCGCATTCGTCGTGCCGGTGATGGCGCTGCCCACATCGACGGAGACGGAGGTGCCGGTGATGCTGGTGGTCAGGCTGCCCTGAAAGCTGCCCGTGTCGCCATAGGCGCGGGAGAGATCTCCGGACACCTTGATGTAATTGTCGTAGAGCGCCTGCGTGGACAGCGCCCGCAGCTCCGGCAGTCCGCCTGCCTTGGGCGAGCCCCAGATGCTGGCAAAGTCCCAGCCGTCCTCGATGTAGAGGAAGGGATCGAGAAGCTCGGCGGCTGTCTTGCCCCGGCTGGCGAAAGAGGGCTCCGTGCCTGCCGCGTCGGCGTTGTAGAAGACGGTGGACACGTTGCTGCTGCTATTGCTGCCGAACAGGCCCTGGTTTCCGGAAACGCTGCCTGTGGCGTAGCTGTAGCTGATCGTGCCGCCGTTGTTGCCAACGAGCGCGCCGCCCTCCGTTCCCGAGACGTTGCCGGTGGCATAGGAGTTGATGATCACGCCATTGGCGCTGGTTGCCCCGACCAACCCGCCCACCTGGAACCTGACGGTGGAGGCATTGCCGGTTGCATAGGACTGGCTGATGGTGCCGCTGTTGAGAAAGCCCACCAGCCCGCCGAAGGCCCCCAGCACTCCCCCGCCGAGAACGGCGCCGCCGCTGACGTCTCCGCGGGCAAAGGAGCGGGTGAGGGTGGTCTGAAACATGGTGCCCACCAGTCCGCCCGTCGCGCCCGTGCTGCCGGCCACCGTTGCGGAAGACCAGAGGCCGGAGAGCGTGGAATTTGCCGCCCAGCCCACGGCACCGCCAACGGAAGAACCGCCGGCGACAGATCCCGTCACGCCGAAATTGCTCAGGCTTGCGCCCGCCGTAACCCCGAACAGGCCGATGGTCTGTGTCGAGGGCCGGTCGATGTAAAGACCGGAAACCGTATGCCCGAGACCTTCAAAGGAGCCCGAGAAAGCGGTGGTGAAGTTGCCCAGCGGATCAAATCCCGCGCCGCTGTTCCAGCCGGAGGTGGCCGAGGCGTCGATATTGCTGCCGAGCACATAGCGCCCGGCGAGGTTGCCGTTGATGCCCTGCAGGTCCGTGCCCGTGGTGCTGCCTGCCGCGCCGAGGCTGGTGATGATCGTATAGTTCTCGACCGCGCCGTCGCTGCCCAGCTTCGTGGCAAAGCTGCCGGTGGAAGCAAGATTGACGGGGGCGCTGACGGTGTAGGCGGCCGTGTTGCCTGCCGCCACCGCGCCCTGGCCGTAATGCAGCGCCAGCCCCGCCGTGGCCGTGCCGTTGAGCGTGGCGTTGATGGCAATGTTCCGGTCGGCCCTGAGGGTGAGGACATTGGCGGCCCAGTTGATCCCTGAGGACACGGTGATATCGCCCGCATCCCCTCCGGCGGCGGCGGTTGAGACTTCCACATTGCCGCTGGCAAGCCCCGCCTCGATGGCGGCGGCCATATCCGCGTCGATGTTGATGTCCGTGGGGTCGATCAGCCAGTCGCCGCCATCCGTCTCGACCTTCAGCGTCTTGTCGAGCTTCACCTTCTTGGCGGAAGTCTCGACGAATTTGGCCTTCAGCGACCCGCTGGCGTTCGTCTCGTCGCTGCCCAGCAGCAGGATGCGGCCATTGCGCGATCCGATGGCCTTGGCCTCCACCGTGCCGGTGTTGTTGACGATGCCCTTCTTTGCTTCCGAGGCGCCCCTGGCGGTGAGAATGGCGGTGCCGCCATCGGCCTTGATCAGGCCGCTGTTTTCCGCCAGCGCCTCCATGGTGGAGGCCTTCACCTCCACCGAGATCAGGCCGTCGCCGTCAAAATCCAGCAGCACATCCGTTCCGGCGGCAAGGGCGGTGTCGCCGGTGATGCTGCCGCTGTTGCGCACGGTGGGGGCGATGAGGGCCACAACCGCGCCGGACACCTCGCCCGCATTGGTGACGGAGCCGCCGCTGCCGGTGAAAGTGAAGTCATGGGCCAGAAATTTGCTGTCGGTGATGCCGAGCGTGGAGGCGAGGAAGGCCCCCGTCTGCACCCGCCCGCTGGCGCCGATGGCGATGCCATTGGGGTTGATCAGGAACACCTGACCATTGGCATTGAGATTGCCGAGGATCTGCGACGGGTCCTGACCCGTGACGCGGTTGAGCGCCATGGACGAGGCGCCCGGCTGCACGAAATTGACCGTCGCGCCGCTGCCGATGGAAAAGCTGTTCCAGTTGGTGATGAGCTGGTGGCTGGTCTGCGTCACCGTCATGGTGTTGCCCGAGGTGCCGATGCTGCCGGTGCCTGCCGCGATGGTGCCGCCGGTGGGCAGCTCCTGCGCCTGCAGCAGGGAGGGGGGCAGGATCAGCCCGGCGCCAAGCGCGCAGGTGGACAGGAGCAGGGTCAGATGACGCCTGCGCGTGGAGAGACGGCCAGCCGGAGAGACGCTGTGACGGGAAAACTGCCGGGAAAGCTGCATGGCACCAGTCCTCATGCTGGGGCTTCGGGAGGATCATGCCTCCCGCCCAGAAACTTCTTTTGCCGCACTGGCGTGCGATGGGTTCAACCGCCTCAGAAGCGGATGGCCCCCGTCAGCCAGAACTGATTGTTCAGGGACTTTCCGTCCGTATTGCTGCCGTCCGCCGGGCTGCGGCCGGGGTTGTCCCCGATGGCATGGGCCCAGGTGGCCGAGATATTCAGGTTCTCGCGCGTCCAGCGGGCATAAAGCCCTGCGCCGCCAAGGCCATAGCTGTTGCAGGCGCAGGCATTGGCGAGCGGTATGCCCCGCTCGAAGCGGTTCACCACCACTTGTCCGGCATCGGCAAAGGCGGCCAGTTGCACCTGCCCATATCTGGCGTTCACCGGCAGGTCGTAACGCAGTTCCACACTGCCCAGCACGCCCATGTCGCCGCGCCCTTCACCCACCGGATAGGCGCGCACCGCATAGGGCCCACCGAGCGAAAATTCCTCGGACGAGTCCAGATTGCCATCGGCCAGCTGGCCATAGCCGCGGGCAAAGAGCGAAAAGGCCCCTGGCAGCTTCTGCACCCGCGCCGCGCTGGCATTGAGCTTGTTGAAGGCCCCGGCGGTGCGCAGGCCCGCCCGGTCTGCCGCCTCCGCCGAAGGCTCGCCGGAGAGATCCAGCGTGCCCGTGGTCCAGCTCAGCGACAGGGCCGTCAGGCCGCCGCCCAGAAAGGCATCGCGCGCTTCGCCCGAGACACCGAAAGTGCCGGAGACGGACTGCTTGTCCGAAAGCCGTCCGGCGCGGCTGTCATCCACCAGAGACTTCCAGTTCACCCCGGCCGAGGTGGAGACGGAAAGCCTGCGGGTGGTCATGAGCGCATAATCCAGCGTCGCCCCGGCAAAATCCGCCTTGCCCTTCAGACCCAGCAGGCGGCCCGTGTCATCCACGTTGCGATAGGTCAGGTGGCCATAGCTGGCGCTGAGCGTGAAGGGTGAGGCCCACAGCGGCACGCTGGCTGACAGCGAGCCGAAGCGCTGGCCTTCCGAGCCCGACAGCGTGACGCGGCTGAGGTCGCCGTAGCCGGTGGCGTCGGTCAAGAGCGCCGTGCCGGTGCCCTGTATCCGCCCCGTGGACCAGGAGCCGAAATTGTCGGCGGACAGGCTGCCGGAAAGCAGCTGGTCCTGCGTGGTATCGATCACAAGCCGCGTGGTGCCGGGGGCCGTGCCGGGCATCAGCCTTGCCCTTGCGGTGACGCCGGGGTGGGCATTCATGCGCAGCAGGGCGCTTTCCAGCTGCGCCTGCGTCAGATCCTCGCCCGCCGTTTCCTGTTCCAGAATGGCGCGCAGCCGCGCTTCGGAGGCCCGCATGCCTTCCGCCCGCCCGAAGCTTGCCTCTTCCAGCCGGCCTTGCCGGATCTCGATGGTGATCACCCCTTCGGTGATGTCCTGCGGCGGCAGGATGGCGCTGGCCAGCAGATGGCCTTGCGCCTGCAATGCCGCCGTCGTCTGGCTCGCCAGCGCCTGAATGCCGCCGATGCCAAGCCGCTTGCCCTTTCCGGCCGCGATGATGCCCGCCTGACTGGCGGGCGGCAGAAGATCCGCCCGGCCCGTAAAGCGCAGGCCGGTGATGGTGATGGTCTGGCCTTCGTCCGAAGCGGTGACCGGCCGCCCTTGCGGGCTCTGCGCCGCCGCGTCCACCTCCATGCCCGGCAGGGGCCGCTGCATGTCCAGCCGCCTCTGCTGCTCCCGCAACAGGCTGCCCGCATCCTGCGCGGCAGCAGGCATGCCCGCGCCGCCCATCGCAGCCACCAGCGCCGCCGCCGCCAGAGGCCGCGCCACACCCCGCCGCCCGGCGCACCGTTCCGTCAGTGTTCCCCAAATCGTCACAAGCAGATGATCCCCGTCCCGGACCGGCCAGCCAGACCATGTCTGACGCCTGTTCACCGAAATTGCCGGAAACAGCCCTGACTTGCATGTCCAAACTTTGCATGTATCGGCAAAACTGCGGTGCCGGGGAATGATAATGCGGAACACCGTATCCGAGCCGGCGACGGCATCGCATGGATATAAGTTCCATAAGATAGATTACGCGATAAATCGCGTGGAGGTAAGGTTAATGGGGCCGGTTTATGAGAGAGACGCGGCATTCGCCGGTCTCTGACTGGCCATCGCAAGCGCTGGAAAGGGGCCGCTCAGGCGGCCGCTGCACTGAAGCGGTTATTTCTGACAGCCCCCGCTGACCATGAGTGCGAAACTGACTAGAAGCGTGCTGACGTTGCCCCCCTGCCCGCGGTTCCAGCGGCGTGGGAGATGGCGGAGGCGAGGTCTGTAGCGGATCGGGGTTCTGCCGCAGGCGGCGGGATGACAATGGGGCTGGCGGCGTCCTTCTGTCAGGGGCCGCCGAAGGATTTGCGCTTCAGCAGCGGCAGGGCGTGGTCAATGAAGGCACGGGTGGCTCTGCTGGCGGTCTTGCGGGGCTGAAACACCATGTGCACCGGCACCGGTTCGGTTTCGTAGCGCTGGAGAACGGCAACAAGAGACCCGTCCGCGATCTGCCGCGCCACCTGATAAGACAGGGGCCGGACGAGACCCAGACCGCGCTCTGCCGCCGTGATTGCGGCTGCCGCGCTGTTGAGGGAAAGCCGGCATGCGACCCGGACCGAACGGACGCGGCGGGACGAGGGGCTTTCACGGTAGCGCCAGAGTTCATGCGTGCCGGCCTCGTTCAGGCCGATGCACACATGGTGCTGCAGACCGGAGGGATGATCCGGCGCCGGATGTCTCTCCAGATAGGCCGGTGCGGCGCAGATCAGCGGGCGCACTTCGCCCAGTTTCACCGCGCTCAGCGAAGAATCCGGCAGCTCTGCCAGGCGGACGGCCACGTCCACGCCCTCCCCGGTCAGGTCCACCATCCGGTTGAGCAGCAGCACACGCACCTGCACATGGGGGTGGGCCTCCAGAAAGCTTTCGACCACCGGCATCACGTGCAGCCGGCCAAACAGTTCCGGCGCGGTGATCACGATGCTGCCATGGATTTCGGCCTCTTGCGCCGGATGGTCCAGGCGCCCGAGTTCATCCAGAACCGCCATATAGGCCGTGGCATGACGGGCTCCTGCCTCCGTCACGGCGAAGCGGCGCGTCGTGCGGTCGAGCAGCCGTTCACCGGCCGTTGCCTCCAGCTGTGCAACCGCGCGGGTCACGGAGGCCGGAGAGCGGCCCAGCCTGCGCGCCGCCGCCGCCAGAGAGCCTGCCTCCACGGCCGCAACAAAGATCGACATGGCTTCAAGACGGTCCATCAGAGTTTCCAATTCTGCAATCAAGACTTTCAGATTGGCCATATTATGCCGGAACTTGAAACACATTACCTTCTCCGGGAACACAAAATGGAGTTGGTGATGTCCACGAGATACAAGTTCCAGATGGCCGGTGGCGTGGAGGTTTTCTACCGCGAGGCGGGCCCCGCCGATGCGCCGGTCATCCTGTTGCTGCATGGTTTTCCCACGTCCAGCCACATGTTCCGCGATCTGATCCCGCTGCTGGCGGACCGGTACAGGCTTGTCGCGCCTGATCTGCCCGGCTTCGGCCAGACCAAATCCCCGCCGCGCGGGACGTTCGGCTACACGTTCGACCGGCTTGCCGGTGTCATCGAGGCTTTCACCGAGGCCCTGTCGCTCGACCGCTATGCGCTCTATGTCTTCGACTATGGTGCGCCGGTTGGCCTGCGGCTGGCCCTGCGTCATCCTGAGAGAGTGACGGCGATCATCAGCCAGAATGGCAATGCCTATACTGATGGCTTCAGCAGCGAATGGGGCCCGTGGGAAGACTATTGGCGCGTTGACAGCGAAGCGAACCGGGAGGCCTGCCGTCCGTCCCTGTCACCGGACACCATCCGGATCTGGCAGTACGGAACCGGAGCAGACCCGGAACGCCTCTCCCCCGATGGCTATGAACTCGACATCGCCTATATGGCGCGGCCGGGTGCCGAAGAGATTCAGCTTGATCTGATCCGGGACTACCGCAGCAACGTGGCCCTCTATCCGGACTTTCAGTCCTATTTCCGCGAACACCGCCCGCCCCTTCTGGCGGCCTGGGGGCGCCATGATCCGGCCTTCATTCCCGCCGGTGCCGAGGCCTACAGGCGCGACCTTCCGGATGCGGAGATCCATCTGCTGGATGCCGGCCACTTCGCCCTTGAGACCCACGCAGATGAAATCGCGGTTCTGATCCGCAATTTCCTGGGGCGCGTCCTTCCCGGCTGAGGGGAACCACAGATCCGGCCTTATCATCACCGCCTCCGGCAGGGCCCGGCAAAAATATCTGTTGCGGGAAAACCGCCCGTTCCGGGGCGCCTTGACAGGGCGGCTATACGGACGGTGCGGCCATGCAGCCGTCAAGCGGCTATGGTAGATGATCAAGGGGATGACTCTTGCCGGAGTGCGATTGATGGGACGTCTGCCTGATCCGATCGAAACCTATATTGATGCCTATAACCGCAAGGACGTCGAGGGGATGCTGATGTGCCTCGCCGGGAACGTGGTCTTTCAGAACATCTCCGGCGGCGAGGTGACGGCGGAGGCGCTGGACAAGCAGAGCTTTGCGCAGATGGCGAGGTTCGGCGCATCCGCATTCGAGACCCGGCAGCAGAAGGTTGTGAACGCGATTACCGTGGCGGGCACCACACTGGCCGAGATCGACTATACGGCGGTTGTGGCAACCGACCTGCCGAACGGATGGAAGGCTGGCCAGAAGCTCGCGTTCTCAGGCGCATCCGCCTTCCGTGTCGAAGGCGGAAAGATCATCAGCATCGTGGATGAAAGCTGAGGTCTGGTGCCTGCCCGCAACCTCTGCCCGCTCTATCACCCCGCAGCCCGGTCGAGCACTTCTTCGGCCCACTGGTTCAGGCTCTTGCCGGACAGTTCGGCGGCCTGTGCGGCCTTGCGGTGAACCTCGGGGCTGATGCGGAACATGACCTGCCCCGAATAGGATTTCTGCGGCTCCTTGCCGATCCTGGCGCAGGTTTCGATATAGTCCTCGACAGCCTCATGGAAGGCTTCGCGCAGGCCTTCCACCGTGTCAGCATGAAAGCCCACCGTATCGCGGATGCCGGCAATGCGGCCGGTCAGGATGCCGTCCTCGTCGTCATATTCGATCCGGGCAGCATAGCCCTTGTAAGTCATGGTGTTGCTCATGGCCTGACCCCGATCCGGTCCAGAAAATCGCGTGCATCGCGCACCTGGTACCGCTTTGCTTCCTTCGCGGGATGCGGGCGGTGAAACGCCGCCACCTCGCCATCCTTCTCGAACCGCACCCGTGACCCGCGCCCTTCGATCAGCCGTGCCCCTGCGGCCAGCAGCAGGCCTTCGATCGCCGCCCATTCGATGGTTCCCGGCACCGGTTCGCTAAAGACGGCGGCAAGAGTCTTGCGGTGCTTGCTGTTCATTGAGAAAAGGTAGGAGGTGCTAGCGTTAATTGCAAGCGCATTTACCCCTCTCCGCAAGATCAGCCATGAATTCCCCTGTCGTCATGCAGCCGTCACACGGCTACGGTTAGTGGGCATCTGACACTCTTGAGGAGACACCGGCGGGCGATGAGCAGCGAAGCGGGAACGGAAGAGGCCGCAGGGCCGGTGGGAACGGCCAGGGAGGTGTTCGGGGTTTTCCTGAAGCTGGGGCTCACGTCCTTCGGCGGGCCGATTGCCCATCTTGGCTATTTCCGCGATGAGTTGGTGACGCGGCGCGGCTGGCTGACGGACAGGGCCTATGCGGATCTGGTGGCGCTGTGCCAGTTTCTGCCGGGGCCTGCCTCCAGTCAGGTGGGTTTTGCGCTGGGGATGATGCGGGCCGGCTGGCTGGGGGCGCTCGCCGCCTTCACCGCCTTCACTTTGCCCTCGGCGCTGGTGCTCTTCCTCTTTGCCATGACGGCGGCGCGCATCTCCGGCCCCTTGGGCACCGGCGCGCTGCACGGGCTGAAGATCGTTGCGGTTGCCATCGTGGCGCAGGCGGTCTGGGGCATGGCGAAAAACCTCTGCCCGGACAAGGAGCGCGCGGCCATTGCCGTTGGCGCCGTCGCCATGCTCGCTCTTTTGCCCGGCGCTTTTGGCATGGTGGCGGCGATCCTGCTGGGCGCCAGCGCCGGTCTGGTGCTGGGCCGGGGGCAAGGGGCAGCTGCCGCCCCGCCTGCCCCCCTGCCCGTGACGCGGGGCGTGGCCCTTGCCGCGCTGGCCGTCTTTGCGGCGCTCCTGGTGCTGCTGCCGCTGCTGGCCGGGCAAAGCCAGAGCCTTGCGGTGATGGACAGTTTCTACCGCGCCGGGTCGCTGGTCTTCGGCGGCGGCCATGTGGTGCTGCCGCTGCTGGAAGCGGAAGTGGTGCAGCCCGGCTGGGTGACGCCGGACGCCTTCCTCGCCGGTTATGGCGCGGTGCAGGCGATGCCGGGGCCGCTTTTCACCTTTGCCGCCTATCTCGGCGCGGTGCTGGGGCCTGCGCCCAATGGCCTTGCGGGGGCGGCGCTGGCGCTTGTCTTCGTGTTTCTGCCCGGCTTCCTGCTCTTGGTGGGCGCCCTGCCCTTCTGGGACCGGTTCCGCACCCTCGCCCCGGCGCAATCGCTGATGCAGGGGGCCAATGCCGCCGTGGTGGGCATTCTAGGCGCCGCGCTCTATACGCCCGTCTTCACCAGCGCCATCGGCGGCCTGCCGGATTTCACACTTGCGCTGGCCTGTTTCGTGCTGCTCGTGGCCTTCAGGGCCCCGCCCTTCGCCGCCGTTGTGCTGGCCGCCGCAGGCGGAGCGGTGCTGGCGGTCTGGGCAAGCCCGGGCGGCGTCTGAGCCTTTTCAAGGCGTGATGCGTCAGCATCGCACGCCTTGGCATGAGAAAAAGGATAAGCCGATGCATGCAGATGATCTTCCCGTCACGGATGCCCTGATCCATGCGCTGCTGGCCCAACAGGCCCCGCAATGGGCGCATCTGCCGGTCTCCCGGGTGGCCTCCGCGGGCACGGACAATGCGCTGTACCGGGTCGGGGACGGTCTGGTGCTGCGCATTCCCCGGCGCCGGTCCGCGGTGGAACTGGTGACGAAGGAGCTTGACTGGCTGCCGCATCTCGCCCCCCTGCCCCTCACCATTCCCCGGCTGCGCACCCGCGGGCATGCCGGGCCTGAGATGGGCTGCGAATTCGGCATATTTGACTGGATGGAAGGCGAGGTTGCCACGCCGCAGAACATTGCCAGCGTGACGGACGCGGCGGTTGCGCTGGCCGGATTCCTGAAGGCGCTGCACCGCAAGCCCGTGGAGGGCGCGCCGCTGGCCGGGCCGGTGAACAAGCTGCGGGGCATCCCGCTTGCGGATATGTCCGCGCAGACCTTTCCGGCAATCGAGATGGTGCGGGACGAGGTGGATGTCACGGCGGCAGTGGCGCTGTGGGGCAGCGCGCTGGCGGTGCCTTTCGAGGGGCCGGGTGTGTGGCTGCATGGGGACCTGAAGGCTGACAACCTGCTGACCCTCAAGGGACAGCTCTCCGGCGTGATCGACTGGGGCCTTTCGGCCGTGGGCGACCCGGCAGCCGATTATGCCACCGCCTGGTCCTGGGTGGATCCTGCCGCGCGCGATGCCTTCCGCCAGACGCTGGAGCTGGACGAGGGCGCCTGGCTGCGCGGCAAGGCCTGGGCGCTTTATGGCGCCGTCATTGCCCTCAGCTATTACCGGGGCGGCCGGAACGAGCCGCTGTGCCGCCAATGCCGCCTCACCCTGTCCCGCCTCGGGCTGCTGCTCTGATCCAGCGTTGCGCATCACGCCTTGAAGAGGCTCCGGCGCTGCGGGCTTTGGCCTACACCCAGCCCAGCAGCCGCCACCACAGATAGTCGAGCGGCAGAAGCAGCAGCAGGGTGATGGCGGTCAGCGGCAGAAGCAGCCGGGTGAGATGGGTCAGCCGCTCGCCCGACATCTGCATGGCGATGATCAGCGGCGCCACCTGATAGGGCAGCAGCACGGTGGAGAAGCCGGGCACCTGCGTCATCAGCACCGCATCGAGGCTGAAGCCGCTGGCCGTTGCAAGGTCCTGCGCCATGGGCGTCAGCACCGCCGGAGCGCTGGGAACCGTGGCCACAAGACTGGTGCCGAAGCTCATCAGCGTCAGCGACAGGAAGTTGACGAGGCCCTGTGCCCCTGTTTCCGCCGGTGCCAGAGGCAGCACCGCCTGCAGCCCCTGCCCGATCAGCGTGCCGAGGCCCGACTGGTTGACCAGCGTGCCCACGGCCAGCGCGCCTGCCACAAACAGCAGCGTGCCGAAATCGGCGGAGGTCTTGAAGGACTGCGGCGGCACGATGCCGATGCCCGGCAGCATCAGAATGATGGCTGCCGCCAGGCCGATCCAGGCCGGGTTGATGCCGTGCAGGCTGTCCGTCGCCCAGAAGCCAAGCGTCATCATCAGAATGATCGAGGTTTTCAGCCGCGCGGTGGCGGCATTTCCGGCCTTAGGCTTCTGCGGGGCGGCATCGGGCATCTGGCCGCGGGCGCGGCTGATCCTTGCGGGGAAGAACCGCAGCACCAGAAACACGATCAGCGCAGATTTGACGATGCCCAGCACCGGATAATGCAGCAGCAGATAATCGACATAGCTGAAATGCGTGCCGTAGATGGTTTCGGCCGCGCCGGACAGCACCATGTTGGGAATGTTGGACGGCAGGATGGCAAAGCTCGGCATGTTGCAGCCAATGGCCAGCACCACGGCAATGCCGATGCGGCCATTGGAGCCCGGCTCAAAGCCGCAGCGGGTGGCCAGCGCCATCCCCGCTGGAATGAGCGCCACGGCGCGGCCGACGGAGGACGGCATCAGGAAACCGAGGAACATGGCGATCAGCATCAACCCGCCGATGAGGCGCAGATAGCTGCCGGTCAGCATCGGCGCGAGGGCGGCGGCCAGCTTGTCGCCCAGTCCCGACAGGCTGATGGCACTGCCGATGACGAAGCCGGAAACGATCAGCCAGATGGCCGCCGAGGAAAAGCCGGAGAACACCAGCGGCGCGGGGGCGAGTTTCAGGATCAGCGCCGCGGCGAAGAAGATCAGCGCCGCCAGATAGTTGGGCACGAGGCTCGTCGCCCAGAGCCCGAGCGTGAGGAGAATGATGGCCAGCGTCTGCCCCTGAACCGGGCTCAAGGGCGCGGGCGGAAACAGGGCAATCAGCAGCGAAACGGCGATGAGGCCAAAGGCGAGCGCCTTGCGCAGGGGAATGGGGCTGGTCACGGCGGAACATCCTGGTCTGGTGCGGGGACGCCAAACTAGCTTCTGCGGCCGCAATGCGTTAGACCATCATCATGCCAATTGATGTCGCTGACACGCCAAATGCCGCCCCCTCCCCCACGGCCTTCGTGATCGACCCGGAGCGGCCGGTGCTGGCCCGCAGCGAAAGGCTGGCGCCCGGCTGGGCCGTTGCCCCGCACAGCCACCCCCGCAGCCAGCTTTTGTGGGCGGTGCGGGGCGTGCTGCGCGTGTTCAGCGCGGACGGGGTGTGGATCGTGCCGCCGTCGCACACGGTCTGGATCCCCGGCGGCGTGCCGCATCACACCGTCTCGGAAACGGAAGTGGAGATCCGCAATCTCTATGTGGACCCCAGCGCGCTTGAGGGCCGCCCTGCCCTCTCGGGCAGCGCCTGCAGCGTGCGGCTGATGACGGGGCTGATGCGCGAGATCATCCTGCGGCTGTGCAGCATGGCGGGCAACGAGATGGGCAACGAGGCGGCAGGAAACGAGGCGGCTGGCCGCTCCAGTCATCACCGGTATCTTTGCGCCCTTGCGCTGGATGAGATCACGGTGCTGGCCGAAGCCCCCCTGCATCTGCCCGGCGGCCATGATCCGCGCCTGCTGCGGGTGACGCGGCATCTGGTGGCGAATCCGGGGGATGGCCGGTCTCTGGCAGAGCTGGGCACCATGGCGGGGGCCAGCATCCGCACGCTGGAGCGCCTGTTCCATGGGGAAACCGGCCTCACCTTCCGGCAATGGCGCAGCCGGTTACGGCTGCTTTCGGCGCTGGAACTGCTCAACCATGGCCACAGCAGCACGGAAATCGCCCACCGGCTGGGCTATGGCAGCGCCAGCGCCTTCTCCGCCGCCTTCCGCAGCTACTTCGGCACCCCGCCCCAGAGCTTTCTGGCAAGGGGCGGGTCACCGGCGGAGGGGGTGGACGGGGGAGCAAGGGACCGGGAAAGGTGAGAACCGGCATGATGGCAGGGTGCCTCCGCCCCTCCCCCTCGTGGGGAGGGGTAAGGGGTGGGGGGCTCTGAGCCTGCAACTATATGAAAAATATCTATTTTTCTGATGATACATCAAGAGAAGCGATCTTCCGGAAGCAATGGGTGCTCTGCCAGACGGAAAGGCCATTCCCCCCACCCCTCACCCCTCCCCACGAGGGGGAGGGGGGCTGAAAGGCCGTGCCGGAGTAGCCAGACTTCAGGCTTTCCCCAAGCCGTCTCTGACTTCAAACACGATGTGCGCATGCCCAAGCCGGGTGGACCGGGAGTAAGGGGCCGACGCTGGACCGCAGTGATGCATTTGCCCTGTGGCAGGGTGCCTCCGCCCCCCTCCCCCTCGTGGGGAGGGGTAAGGGGTGGGGGGCTTTGAGGTTGCAACTATATGAAAAATATCTATTTTCCTGAAGATACATCAAGAGAAGCGATCGTCCGGAAGCAATGGATTCTCTGCCAGCCGGAAAGGTCATTCCCCCCACCCCTCACCCCTCCCCACGAGGGGGAGGGGGGCGGGAAGGCCGTGCCGGAGTAGCCAGATCACAGGCTTTTCCCAAGCCGGGTGGACGGGGTCAAAGAAGCGGCCTTGAGCCGGTGCCCTACCTCATGCGCCCGCTCAGGGTGGCTGTTGCGGTGGCTTCACGGCCTGCCTGCCTTGCCTGGTCTGCGGCGGCGGCAAAGTCATAGGGGATGGCGTGGAAGGTGGCTGCCCAGCCGCCCGCCATGCGCTCCACCATGGCGTAGCGGGCATGCGGGGTGCCGGCTTCCATCACATGCAGCACGGGGGTGTCATCCTCATAGGCGGGCATGCCCACACTGCCGGGATTGACGATCAGCACCCCCTCCACCCAGGCAAGGCGCGGAATGTGGGTGTGGCCGCAGAGCACGACGCGGGCGCCGCCAATGCCGGCAATGCGGCTGGCGATGGCTCCTTGCGTGTCCAGCACCGGAAAGCCCCGGCTGATATCTTCTAGCAGATAGTCAAGGTCACCGCCCGCCGGGCTGCCATGGCAGGCGAAGACCTCGCCATCGGCAAGCGTCAGCGTCTGCGGCAGGCTGGCGATCCAGTCCATGTGCGCCTGCGTGATCCGGGCTCCGGCGAAACTGTCGGAGAACCCCGTTCCGCCCTCCAGCAGCTGGCGCTCGTGGTTGCCCGCAAGGGTCATGGCCGCAAGGCGCATCTGGCGCTCGGCACTGCCGTGGGGATCATAAGGGCCGGAGACAAGATCGCCGAGATTGACGATCGCGTCCGGCTGCTGCCGGGCGATGTGGTCCAGCACCGCATCGAGGGCAATCAGGTTGCCATGAACATCGGAAATGACGGCAATGCGCATGCGGGCCTCCATGTGGCGGAGCGGGGCGGACTATGTGGCGGCGGCCCTCAGAACACGCGGATCTCGTCGTCCGCGCTGCTGGCATAGGTGGCAGAGGAGGCGGCTTTCTTGCGGGGGACGAGGGTGACCCTCAGATCATCCGGCAGGGAGGCGGTGATGATGTCGCCGATGCGGCCGATGCTGAGCAGGGACAAGCCCGCCTGCGGGTCCAGCTCATAGGAGAGGTTCACCTCCTGCCCGGTGGAAGGCTCGCCCCGGGCGAGCGGGCCGGTGAGATAAAGATGCAGGAGGCCGAGGCGCATCAGCCGCTCCTTCTGGGCGCGCAGGATGTGGATGACCTCCGTCGCCGAAGGCTCGCGCCGGTTCAGCCCGTCCATGTAGCTGGTGAGCAGCTCGTTGAGAAGGTCCTGCACCTTCAACCCCCGCTGCGCCGCGACGGCCTTGAACCTGTTCCTCAGGCTCACCGGCACGCGGGCGGAGAGAAAGGCGGTCTTTTCAGGTCCGTCGGTCATGCGGGGCAACCCATGAGCTCAGGGCGCGGCGGCACCCCGTCTTGAGAAGGCTTAGGCACTGAAGAAACTGGAGAAAACCAGCCTGTGCACAAACGCACAGTAGGCCCCTCCCCTGCCCGCTGTCCAGAGGAGAGACGGTGTGTGGTGGTGGATTTGCGCAAGCGCTTGAGCCGCTCGCGAGAGGGCAGGCCCTTCCAGATGTGGCATGAGGTGCCTCTAACAAGAATTGTTGGATCTTGTTATGCGTGGTAAAATGGCTGCAAAGGAAGGCTACACCCATGCGCACCCTGACCGTATCCCTCACCCCGCACCAGGCTGCGATGATGCAGGCGGCCGTTGACAGCGGCGGCTATGCTTCAAACAGCGAAATCGTCCGCGAGGCCCTGCGGTTGTGGGAGCAGCGGGAAGAGGTTCGCCAGCTGGAGCTGGCCCGCCTGAAACAGGCCTATGATGAAGGCATGGCGAGTGGTGAAGGCCGCCAGCTGGATGCCGGCGGGCTTCTGAACGAACTGAGAGCAGAAGCGCGCAAGCGTGGCTAGGGCGGTTTTCAGTCCCCCTTCCCCTTGAGCTACTGCATGCACACGTCGTGCAGAAAGACGTTCAGGGCTTTTGCAACAGGTGATAGCCGTTGTTTCAACGGCGGGGCCTATCTGTCCCCCTCCCCCTTGAGGGGAGGGGTGAGGGGTGGGGGTAACAGACTGAAAACACGGGGTATTTTCATTGAAAATGCGCTGGATAGAGACGAGTGCCAGTCAAGCTGCGCTCCTGCGTGAAGACCCCCACCCCTACCCCCTCCCCTCAAGGGGGAGGGGAAACGAGAAGCCTCAGCCAAAGCGGTAAGTCTCTGAAACGGCTCGTCTTTTCCGGCATCAAAGCAACATCTGCGTGCCTGCCCGCAGGCTCAGCGCACCAGGGCCACCGGGTGGCCGGAGGTGGTGGCGGGCAGGACGTCCATGTCGACGTTGTAGATGCGCCGCAGCGCGTCGCTGGTCATGATGTCCGCCGGGCTGCCTTCAAGGATCTTCTGCCCGGAGTGCAGCGCCACGATGTGATCGCAGAAGCGGGCGGCCATGTTGATGTCATGCAGCACGGTGATGGCCGTCAGCCCCTTGTCGCGCACCAGATCGCGGATCAGGCCCAGCACTTCCAGCTGGTGGCCGATGTCGAGGGCGGAGATCGGCTCGTCCAGCAGCAGGCAGTCCGCATCCTGCGCCACCATCATGGCGAGCCACGCGCGCTGACGCTCGCCGCCGGACAGCGTGTCCACCAGCCGGCCGGCGAAAGGCTCCATGCCGGTGCGGGCCAGCGCCTCCTCCACCTTGGCCTTGTCGGCGGCGCCAAAGCGGCCCAGGGCGCCATGCCAGGGATAGCGGCCAAGGGCCACCAGCTCGCGCACCAGCATGCCGGGGGCCACGGGCGTGTGCTGCGGCAGATAGGCGAGCTTGCGGGCAAAGGCGCGGGCGTTCCAGCGGCTCAAGGCCTCGCCCTGAAAGCGGATGGTGCCGCCGGCAGCCTCCTGCTGGCGGCCGAGCAGCTTCAGCAGCGTGGATTTGCCCGAGCCGTTGTGGCCGATGAGCGCGATGGATTTGCCCGCCGGCAGGTCCAGATCCAGCGGCTGCAGCAGCACCTTGTCCCCAAGGCGGAAGCTGACCTTTTCCAGAGAAAAGGCGAGGGCCAGCGAAAGATCGAAGGACGGCGCGGCGTCAGCCCGGAGGGCGCTGGCGGACATGGACATGAAACCCGGATTCCGTTACTGGTCAAACTGGAGTTATGTTTTCATGTTTCGCGGATCGGGGCGGAAAGGTCAAGCGGCGGCGCCTGCTGCTGCGCTCCACCCGCCTGCCATCACGCTGTCTGATACTGGTTTGTCCCATGAAAAGAACGGCTACGAGGCTTTGCAGCCGGCGCAGCGTCCTGGCGGGCGCTGCGTGGCTTCTGGCTGCCCGTCCGCTCCATGCCCTTGCGGCGGCGGCAGTGCCGCGCGTGGCTTGCGTGGACTGGGCCATGCTGGAAACCGCCATGGCACTGGGGGTGACGCCTGTGGCGGCAACGGAGCTGCTGCAGTTCCGCAGATCGGCCGTGGAGCCGGTGATCCCGGAGAAGGTGGCGGACCTTGGCCTGCGCGGTGCGCCCAATCTTGAGCTGCTGTATCTGCAAAGGCCGGAGCTGATCCTCTCCTCCCCCTTCTATGCCAGCCAGCAGGCGGCGCTGGAGGCCATTGCGCCGGTGCTGCCGCTGCCGTTCTATCTGCCGGGCGAGCCGCCTTTCGCAAAGGCGCTGGCGGCGGTGGAGCAAGTGGCCGCCCGGCTGGGCGTGCCGGACCAGGGGCGTGCGGTGCTGGCGGAGGCTGATGCCCGGCTTGAGGGGTACCGGCAGCGTCTTGCCCGCTTTGCAGACCGCCCGTTCCATCTCATCAACATCGGCGATGCGCGCCACTTCCGGGCCTTCGGGGCGGACAGCATGTTCGGCGATGTGCTGCAACGCCTCGGCCTTGAGAACGCCTGGACGGACCAGTCCCGTTTCAGCTTTGCCGCGCCCGTGCCGCTGGAAATGCTGGCGGCCCGTCCGCAGGCGCGCATCGTCATCGTCTCGGAAGTGCCGGTCGAGGCGCGCGGCGGCTTTGAGGGCAGCATGATCTGGAAGATGCTGGAACCGGTGCGCGAGGACCGGGTAATCCGGCTGGCGAACATCAACCCTTATGGCGGCATCACCGCAGGCCTGCGCTTTGCCCGGCTGCTGACGCAGGCTCTTGAAGCGGGGGGAGAGCCAGCATGAGCGCGATGCATGTCCCCTCCCCTTCTCCGGCAAGCACCCTCCGCCGCCCTGCCCTGCCCGGCCTTTTGCTCTGGCTGGGGCTCGCGGCTGCGGCCTGTCTGTTCTTCGCCACGGGCACGCTCTCGCGCCTGCCGCTGGCCGGGTGGCCCGATCCCTTCAGCGCCCCGCAATCCATGAGCATGGATCAGCTGATCTTCGTTCATGCGCTGCTGCCGCGTGCGGCTGTGGCCCTGCTGGCCGGGGCGGCGCTGGGGCTGGCGGGGGCTCTGCTGCAAGCCGTCCTGCGCAACCCCATCGCGGATGCCTCCACCCTCGGCATTGCCGCCGGGGCGCAGTTGGCCATTGTCGCGGCAACGCTGCTGTTTCCCGCTTTTCTCGATGGCAACCGTCAGCTGACCGCCTTCCTCGGGGCGGGTCTAGCGGCTGCAATGGTCTTCGGGCTCGGCGCGCGCCAGCGGTTCGAGCCGGTGACCATGGTGGTGGCAGGCATGCTGATCGCCATCCTGTGCAGCGGGCTTGCGGCGGCGCTCACCCTGTCGCGGGGCGAATATCTGATGTCGCTGGCCATCTGGAACGGCGGCTCGCTCAGCCAGCAGGACTGGAGCCCTGCCCTCTGGCTGGCGGGGCAGCTTGCCCTTTATGGCGCGCTGGCCACGCTGGCCATCCGTCCGCTGGGGATGCTGGATCTGGGGGATACGTCCGCCCGGTCGCTCGGCGTCAATCTGGGCCTTGTCCGCCTGCTGGTGGCGCTGATTGCGGTTGGCCTGTCGGCCATGGTGGCGGCGGCGGTGGGTCTCGTCGGCTTTGTCGGGCTTGCGGCCCCTGCCCTCGTCCGCGCTGCCGGCGTCCGCCGCCGTGCTGCCGTGCTGGCGGCCTCGCCGCTGATGGGCGCGCTGCTGCTGTGGCTGTGCGACGGCATGGTGCAGACGCTGGCGGTGACGGGCGGCGACACGTTCCCCACGGGCTCGGTTGTGGCCCTGCTCGGCGGGCCGCTGATCCTGTTTCTGCTGGTCCGCATGCGCCACACCAGCCTTGCCAGCGGCATGACGGCCGGTCACGCACCTGCGGCCAGCACCCTTCGCTCTCCTTTGGCCTTCCTGCTGGTCTGCGGCGGGCTGATCGCCTTTGCGGTCCTGTCCCTGTTCCTTGCCAGAACGGGTCAAAACTGGACGGGGCCAAACTGGACCGGACAAGCCTGGATCTGGCTCGATCCCGCCAGTTTTGCCGAACTCCTCCCCTTCCGCCTGCCGCGCATGACGGCGGCTGCGGCGGCGGGCGGGCTGCTGGCGCTGAGCGGGGCGATCCTGCAACGGATGACGGGCAATCCCATGGCAAGTCCGGAGGTGCTGGGCGTCAGCGGCGGTGCGGGCACCGGCTATGCGCTGTCGCTCCTGCTGCTGCCTGCGGCGGGGCCTTGGCAGCTTCTGGGCGGGTCTCTGGCCGGGGCAATGGCAGCCTTGCTGATGGTGCTGGCCTTTGCCCTGCGGCGCAATCTGGCGCCGGAGCGCCTGCTGCTGGCCGGAATTGCCGTCAGCGCCTTCTGTTCGGCGCTGCTGGCCGCCCTTGTTGCCACGGGAAACCCCAAGGCCTGGCAGATCCTCGCCTGGCTCGGCGGCACGGCGGCTTCCGCCACGCCGGAAACGGCGGCGGCGCTCATCCTGTGCCTCGGGCTTGCCCTCGGTGCCAGCCTGCTGGCCTCGCGCTGGCTCACCATCCTGCCGCTCGGGCAGGCGGTGCCCCTGTCGCTGGGCCTTTCGCTGCGCGCCTGCCGGGGCGTGCTGATCCTTGTGGCGGCGCTGGCAACGGCGGCGGCCTCGCTGCTGGTGGGGCCGTTGAGTTTTGCCGGGCTCATCGCCCCGCAGATCGTCAGCCGGGCGGGCATCCGCCGCACGCCCGGCTTTCTCGCCGGATCGGCTCTGCTGGGCGCTGCGCTCATGGCCATGGCCGATTTTGGCGCCCGCACTGCTGCCTTTCCCTATGAACTGCCGTTAGGGCTGTTTGCATCCATGGCCGGAACCCCGTATCTGATCTGGCTGATGGCCCGAAAGACATGAGACGCCCGATGGCCCTGCCCTTCCCCCGCCTGTCCTTTCACGGCGTCTTCCCTTCCTGAAGAGCTTCCATGACCAAGACCGAGCTGATCCGGCGCTTTGCCGCCTATTACAAGCCGCACAAGGGCCTTTTCGCGCTGGATTTCGGCAGCGCCGTTGCTTCCGGAATGCTGGAGCTGGCCTTCCCGCTGGCCGTGACGCTGTTCATCGATCAGCTGCTGCCGACAGGCCAGCTCGGCCTCATCGCGCTGGCGGTTCTGGGGCTGATGGCGATCTATTTCTTCAACGCGGGGCTTCAGGTCATCGTCACCTACTGGGGCCACATGCTGGGCATCGCCATCGAGACGGAGATGCGGCGCAAGGCCTTTGATCACCTGCAGAAACTCTCCTTCGGCTATTTCGACAATCAGAAGACCGGCCATCTCGTCGCCCGGCTGACCAAGGATCTGGAGGAAATCGGTGAGGTGGCGCACCATGGCCCGGAAGACTTGTTCATCGCCCTGATGACGCTGATCGGCGCCTTCTTCCTGATGCTGCATGTGCACACCGAACTGGCGCTGATCACCGGCGTTGTCGTGCCGGTCACCGCCTGGGTGACGACCCACTACGGCAGCCGCATGACCTCCACCTGGCACGCGCTCTATGGCCGGGTGGCGGATTTCAACGCCCGGATCGAGGAGAATGTCGGCGGCATCCGCGTGGTGCAGGCCTTTGCCAATGAGGACCACGAGCGCGCCCTCTTTGCCGACAGCAACATCCGCTACCGCGACACGAAGCTGGCCGCCTACAAGGTGATGGCCGCCTCCATGTCGCTGTCCTACCTGTCCATGCGCTTCGTGCAGGTGGTGGTGATGCTGGCGGGCTCCTGGTACGTGGTGCGCGGGGATCTGAGCGCGGGCGGCTTTGTCGGCTTCCTGCTGCTGGTCAACGTGTTCTTCCGTCCGGTGGACAAGATCAACTCCGTCATTGAGACCTATCCGAAGGGCATCGCCGGCTTTCAGCGCTATCTCTCCTTCCTGGCGGTGAAGCCGGACATTGCCGACCGCCCCGGCGCCCGCGCCGTGGGGCGGCTGGACGGGGACATCAGCTACACGGATGTGCGTTTTGGTTACAAGGCGGATGCGCCGTTGCTCAACGGGGTGTCCTTCTCGATCAGGGCCGGTGAAACGGTGGCCTTTGTCGGCTCGTCCGGCGCCGGCAAGACGACCATCTGCTCCCTGCTGCCGCGCTTTTATGACGTGACCGGCGGTGCCATTTCCATCGACGGCACCGATATCCGCGATCTGACGCTGAAGTCCCTGCGCTCCAACATCGGCATCGTGCAGCAGGATGTGTTCCTCTTTGCCGGAACCATCCGCGAGAACATCGCCTATGGCCGCCTTGGCGCCAGCGAAGCGGATATCCGCGAGGCGGTGCGCCGGGCAAGGCTGGACGAGCTGGTGGAAAGCCTGCCCGATGGCCTTGATACGGTGATCGGCGAGCGCGGGGTGAAACTGTCCGGCGGGCAGAAGCAACGGCTCGCCATTGCCCGGATCTTCCTCAAGAACCCGCCCATCCTCATCCTCGACGAGGCGACCTCCGCCCTCGACACGGAGACGGAAAAGGCGATCCAGCAGTCGCTGGCCGAGCTGTCCACCGGCCGCACCACGCTGATCATCGCCCACCGGCTGGCCACCATCGCAGGCGCAGACCGGGTGTTCGTGGTGGAACAGGGCCGCATTGTCGAGGAAGGCAGCGAAGCCGAGCTGCTGGCCCGCGAAGGCAGCCGCTACGCCCAGCTGCGTCTGGCGCAGTGAAATCCACAGAATCTTGACTTTTATATTCAGCTTTTATAAGGAGAAGGCTGTATTTTCATCGCAAGGCTGCGGACATGACCTTTCATCCGAACATGGAAAGCCATGTGGAGGGCGTTTCGCCCGTGGATGGCCTGCGCTGGCGGGCCTGGTCCGGCATGCTGGCCGATGTGTGGGATGTGGAGTGCCGGGCCGGGGCGCATGGGCAGTATGTCTCCCCTGCCCCGCGCCTGTTCGTCATGCTGGAGACGGAGAGTGATGCGGCCATCGACCTGATGGTGCATCCGCAGGCGCCGCAGCGCATGACCTTCGACCGGCGCAATCCCATGTGTTTCATCCCCGCCGGACTGCCGGTCTGGTCCTCCATGGGCACGCTCGGGCACCTGCGCCATCTCGACATTCACCTCGATGTGCCGGCCCTTGCCAGCCGCTTTGGCAGCCGGTTTGACCTTGCTGCCCTCAACGCCGCCAGCTTTTCCTTCCGTGACGAGCGCGTGCTGGCGCTGGCCCGCCTCATCGCGCTGGAATGCTGCGAGCCGGGGGATCTGGACGCGCTTTATGCGGACAGTCTGGCGGCGGCGCTTCTGACCGCCCTTGGCAAGGTCAGCCGTGAGCCGGAAAATCCCGCCTCCGGCCTTGCCCCCCGCCGCCTCAACCGGGTGCTGGACCATATGTCCCGCAATTGCAGCCGCAATCTTCCCCTTGCCGAACTGGCCGCCGTGGCGGGGCTTTCCACCTCGCATTTTGCGCAGGCCTTCAAGGTGTCCATGGGCATGCCGCCGCACCGCTGGCAGATGGCGCAGCGGATCGAACGGGTGAAGGCGCTGCTGGAAGAGGGGCATGTCAGCGTGACGGACGCGGCACTGGCAGCAGGCTTTGCCGACCAGTCGCATCTGACCCGCGCCTTCCGCCGCTTTGAAGGCACGACGCCGGGCGCCTGGCTGCGTCAGCGGCTGGGATAATCCATCTTTGCCGGAATTTCGTTCAAGCGATCACAAGATCGGACAATCGCCGCCCGAAAACATGGTCTAGAAACTCATGTTTAGTGGGCTGCGGGGGCGGATGTCCTGCGCGGCGGTGAGTTTGCCGTTAGGAAAAGATAATATGATGCGGGGCGTTTTCCGGGCCAGTCTGCTTGCTGGCGTTGCTGTGACTGCACTTTCCCCTTCCCAGCTGGCTGCCCAGGAGGCGGACGCCAGGGCGACGCAGCTGGCGCCGGTGGTGATCGAAGGCGAAGCGGGCACGGATCAGGACATCAAAGACTACGTTGCCCGCTCGGTTTCCGCCGGCACCAAGACGGATACGCCGCTGACCGAAGTGCCGCAGTCCGTCTCGGTGGTGGGCCGGGAGGAGATCGAGGTGCGCGGCGCGCAGAAGACGGATGAGGCCCTGCGCTACACGGCCGGTGTCTTCGCCCAGCCCTATGGCGCGGACAGCGACACGGACTGGATCTTCATCCGCGGTTTCGATGCCACCCAGACCGGCGCTTATCTCGACGGCATGCCGCTGTTCTTCGAAGGCTATGGCTCCACCCTGGTGGACCCCTACACGCTGGAGCGGATCGAGGTGCTGAAGGGCGCAGCCTCCGTGCTCTATGGCGGCTCCAACCCCGGCGGCCTCGTCAATTACGTGTCGAAACTGCCCACGGGCGAGCGCATCCGCCGGGCCGAGGCGGGCTACAGCAGCTCAGGCAAGGGCTCGGGCTATTCGGCCTTTGATATCGGCGATGCCTTCAACGACCGGTTCGACTACCGCCTCGTGGCCCGGTTTGAAGGCGGCAAGGACTCGGACAAGTTCGACCCGGATTTCAAGGGCGTGATTGCGCCGAGCCTGCGCATCAACATGACCGATGCAACGCGGCTGACGATCCTGGCCAATTACACCGCCGTTGACGAGCGCCACATCCCCGGCACCTGGCTGCCCTATGAGGGCACCGTCACCGAAGCCGCCTTCGGCCGGATCAGCCGGGACTTCAACGCCAGTGAACCGGACTACGACTATTACACCCGCACGCAGGGCTATGTGGGCTATGAGCTGGAGCATGATTTCGGCTCCGGCTGGAGCTTCAGCCAGAAGGCCCGCTACACTCATGTGAACGTGGGCGAGCAGCAGGTGCTGGGGTATGGCTATTACGCTACGCCGGGCTATCTTGGCCGCGGGGCCTTCAAGCAGAACACCAGCATGGATCAGTTCGTGGCCGATACCAGCGTGACGGGCGCGTTCGGCACCGGCCCGTTGGCGCACAAGATGCTGCTTGGCACCGACTACCGCATCTACACCAGCCGTTCCGCTGTCGCCTTCGGATCGGCCGGCTCCATCAGCGTGCTCAATCCGGTCTATGGCCTCGCCGCCCCCAGCGCCACGCTGCCGGCGGAAAGCACGCTGGAACAGCAGCAGGCCGGTTTCTACCTGCAGGACCAGATCCGCTTCGGCGGCGGCTGGATCGTCACGCTGAATGGCCGCTATGACAAGCTGTGGACGGACAACAAGGGCACGCAGAGCCGGGACGGCGCGGCATCGGGCCGGGCGGGCATTGCCTATGAAACCGGCTTTGGCCTGACACCCTATATCAGCGTTGCCACCTTCTTCAATCCGCAGCTCGGCACCACCTTCGGCGGTGAGGCCTTCAAGCCCGAAACCGGCACCCAATATGAGGCGGGCCTCAAATATCAGCCTGGCTTCATGAATGTGCTCTTCACCGCCTCCATCTTCGATCTGACGCGTCAGAACGTGCAGACCGCCGACCCGGTGAACGCCTGGCAATATGTCCAGACCGGCGAAGTGCGCTCGCGCGGCATCGAGCTGGAAGCCAAGGGCGAGATCGCCCGGAACCTCAGGGCCACCCTCGCCTTCACGGCCTATGATCTGGAGATCACGAAGGACAACACCGCCGCCAATGTGGGCAAGGTGCCGCTGGCCGCGCCCGAGGTGCAGGGCTCGTTCTGGCTTGATTACGGCTTTGACGAGCGTTTCTTCAACGGCGCGCTGGATGGCCTGTCCATCGGCGGCGGCCTGCGCTATGTGGGCGAGACCTTCGCCGACAATGCCAATCTCTACAAGGTCCCTGCCGTCACCCTCGCGGATGCCCGCATCGGCTACAAGCGCGACAACTGGGGGCTGGATCTCAACGCCACCAACCTCTTCGACAAGCGCTACGTGTCCGCCTGCAACACCGCCGCTTATTGCTATTACGGCGAGGGCCGGACCCTGAAACTGCGGCTCCACACCACCTGGTAAGGGCGGCCCGGGTATAGGGATCAGAGCGGCGGCATCGAAAGGTGCCGCCTTTTTTATTGAATGATAGCAATATGATAGGGTGAAAACTCTGGTTTTCCAGCTCAGCCGCCGCCCGGACTTTCGCAATTGCGAAGTCTCTGTTGCGCGGCTTTCAATACGGGCGCTTCAGGCTTTGGAATTGGGCGGTGTTTGCAGCGGACTGTCAGTGAGGCTCCAGTTCCTCTCCCCCTTTGAGCTACGGCATGCACCCATCCGTTGCGGACACCGACCGCGTGATGCATCTGATCTGTGGCGAGGACTCTCCGCTCCCCTCCCCCTGGTGGGGAGGGGTAAGGGGTGGGGGGATCTGAGCCCGCAACTAATGAAAGACAGATATTTTCCTGAAGAGGCATTACGAGGGGAATCTATCTGTAATCAATGGATACTCTGCCAGCCGGAAAGGCCTTCCCCCCACCCCTAACCCCTCCCCACGAGGGGGAGGGGGGCTGAAACGCCGTGCCGGAATGACCAGACTGCGGGCTTTCCCCAAGCCGTCGCCGGCTTCAAGCACGATATGTGAATCCGGTAGCCCCTCTTGAGGGGGAGATGTCTGCGTCTGCAGACAGAGGGGGGGAGCGGCGCTTCATCACAGCACCCCCTCTCATATGAGCGGATAGTCCGTTACCCCCCTCTGCCCCCTGCCGGGGGCATCTCCCCCTCAAGGGGGGAGAGGAATTGGTGCCTGACCGGCAGTCCAATGCAAACACTGCCCCACTCGTGGGGAGGGGCGGAGGCGTTCTGCCGGAAAGCAAATGCATCACCCCGGTCCGTTTCAAACATTGTTCGCGCATCCATCACAGATTGTTTCTGGCGCAATCTGCACCCTTCACAAGCCTCGCGCAGGGTTGCCGGAGCATTCAGCGGCAGATCTCTTCGATATGCCCAAATGCGAGGCCCTCAATGTTATTCCGCTTCTTCCCCCTTGCCGCCGCTCTGCTTGTTGCCGGGTGTATCTCTGCCCCGAACCCGGATGCGCCGGCCGACATCAGCGCAAAGCTTGCGGAGATAAAGGACAACCGCGGCATGATCATCGCCAGTCTGCCGTCCCCCGGTGGGAACTTGTACGTCAGGCGGATGGAGGAGGGTGAACTCGTGTCTACGAAAATACATGGAGGGGGCAATAGCGCGGGGTATGACTTTGATCCCGTTTATGTCCTCGATTCCGGCAGGTACGGCATTGTTGGGTATGGATATCCGGGCGGCACTTCCTATCATTTTCACTCGGGTTTCTTCACCCGTGATCTGGACAAGCTGAAGCAAACGCTTAATGCGTCGCGATTTACTGTAGAGGCTGGCGAAATCAAGCATATCGGCTTCATCGAAGTGGTCGAGGTCCCGGCGGCCTACAACTGGTTCAAAGGCGGCAGCCGCTACCGCATGGCCATCCGTGATCTGACGGAGGAGGAAAAGGCCAGAGTGCGCAGGCGCTACCCCGCGATCAGCGACCGGATCAAGTTCGAGAAGGCCAAGGATTCCGTTCTGAGCGAGATTGTCTGCAAACTGAAACCGGCAGATGACAAGGCGCGGGCAGATGCGGCGGCAAAGACGGGGAACGCCCGCAGCAAGCCGGGGGATTTGAAGCCGCTGCCGCCGCGTGACGCAAAGGCCGAGGCTCTCATCGCCCAGATGTGCGGTCCCCGTTAGTCTTTGACGGTCTCGGGCGCGGAGATCTGCCGCCGCCTGAGTGCAGCTTCGCAATTGCGAAGTTTTGGGGGAGAGGATGCCCCTCCCCCTGCCCTTGCCGCTTCAGGCGCGGACCTGAAACTCCGTCATCATGCCGGTCACCAGATGCGGCATGTGGTGGCAGTGGAGCATCCAGCTGGCCGCCTCGCCTGCATCCAGCGCCACCGTCACCATCGCCATGGGCGGCACATAGACCGTGTCGCGCAGCGCGCCCGCAAGGGGCTGGCCGTTGATGGCCACCACCTGGAACACGTGCCCGTGCAGATGCATCGGGTGGCCCATCATCGACATGTTGTGGAAGGTGATTTCCACCCTCTCCCCGCTGAAGGCCTCCAGCGGCTGATGCTGGCCCCAGACGGCGCCATTGAGGGTCCAGACATAGGGCTGCATGGTGCCGCCCAGCATCACCATCATCTGCCGGTCCGCCGGGCGCTGCGGCAAGGGGCTGGCGGCGCGCAACCGGCTTTCCTGCGAAAGGTCCGTGTCGAAGGCGGGTGCCGGTGCCTCCGTCATATCCGGCAGCTTGCTGATGCGGGCGCCTGCGGTGGCAAGGATCAGCCCCGTCTGTTCGCGCGCGCCCTCCCGCCGGGCCAGAATGGGCCAGCTGCCTGATGCGGCGGGCAGATCCAGCTCGATGTCGAGGCGCTGACCCATGGCAAGGCCGAAGCGGCTGCCCGCCAGCGGCGCCACCGGATCGCCGTCCACGGCGGTGAGCCGCCCGGCCAGCGCGCCGGTTTCGATCCAGAACACGGTGGCGGCTGCGGCATTGATGATGCGCAGGCGTATCCGTCCGCCCTTTTCCACCTGCACCACCTGCGGGTCGTCCAGCGTCCGGTCATTGGCGAGATAGGCGTCCCAGTCATGGTCGTTGAGGTCCATGCCCGCCATCTGCGCGCCGGACATGTCCATTCCGCCCTGCCCGTTTGCAGCAGCGTGCCCGGCGTGGGCGCCGTGCGCTGCGTGGCCCGCTGCGGCCGCGCCATGGCTGCCGTGCCCGTGCCCGTGCCCGTGCCCATGCCCATGCGCATCACCATGCCCGCCGCCGTGTCCCGCGCCGATGGCGGCCATCACTTCTTCCGGGCTCTGGAAGGAAAAGTCATGCAGCAGCATCACCACGTCCTGCCGGTCCTCCTGCATCTCAGCCGCGCTGCGCACGATCAGCGGGGCGGCCAGAAGCTGCATCTCCTGAAAGGGAATGTGGCTGTGCATCCAGAAGGTGCCCGTGCGCGGGGCAAAGTCATAGGCGCGGCTCTCGCCCGGCCGCAGCGCGGGCAGTGGCATGTCCGGCACGCCGTCCTGTTCGTTGGGCGGGATTTGGCCGTGCCAGTGGATCAGGGTTGGCTCGTCCAGCCCGTTGGTCAGGTTCACCTGAAACCGCTGGCCGGCGTCCAGCGTCAGGCCGGGGCCGGACGGCCCCTCCAGCCCGAGCACCGTGGCGGCACGGCCCTTCACCTCCAGCGTGCGTTTGACCGCGCGCAAGGGCAGGGGGCTTGTGCCGGTTTGTGTGGCCGCAAGGATCGGGCTGGCAGGCAGCATTGCATAGGCCGCAAGGGCGGCGCCGCCCTGCAGCAGGGCGCGTCTTGTCGTGATCATGAGTATCTCTCCACGGGATGAGGCATCCCTTATGTTGAATGGCCAGCAGTTCCGGCCGGTTCAGGCGGAGAGAGCGCGGGGCGGCTGTAGCGGCGGCGCGGCGCCGGTGGGGGAGGGGAGACGCACGGAGGTGCCCTCATGCGTTTGCATGGGCACAGAGGGCAGGGCGGCAGGCTGGGCCGGAAGGGCGAAGGGGGCGAGCAGAAGGCAAATGCTGGCGCAGGCGGCAAGGCTGGCCGGATCATCAACGGCGGCTCTGTCTTCATGGCCACCCGCGTGCCCTGCCTGCGCATGGTCCATGGCGGCCATGGCCATCCGGTGATGCTGTCCGGAGGGTTTCCCATCCTGCGCCATGCCATGGGCCAGCGCCACCAGCGGCGAAAGCACCAGTGCGGCAGCAAGAAGCAGGTTCATCACCAAGCGCAGCATGACAGCACGATAGGGCAGGGGCGGGGGCAAAGTCCAGCACTCGGGCCTTCACGATGCCGTGGACCGTGCCGTGCCATCCGGAGCCCTGCAGGGAAAAAACTCAAGGCGTCCGGCGGGCCTGGCACCTCAGACTGCTGACAAATCTTCAGCCTCTCCATCGTCATCCTCGGCCTTGTGCCGAGGATCTATACAAATCAAAGGCTTGTAGATGGCCGGGACTCGCCCGGCCATGACGAAAGAGGAGAACTCTTGCTTTGTCATCGCCTCGAGGCGCCCGGCGGGCCGGGCGCCTTCTGTTCGCAAGAGGATGGTTAATCAACCGTTAATCAGCGGATCTCGGTCACCGGCCGCGGCGTTGCTGCCGTTTCTGCCGGAAGGATCGGGACCGTTATCACGGGCTGCTTGCCGGTCAGGCTGTCGAGGAAGGCGACGAGCTGCGCCGTTTCTTCCGGCTTTAGCGCTTCGCCGAGCTGGCTTTCGGCCATGATCTCGACCGCCACCGACAGATCCCAGACCTTGCCCGAATGGAAGTAGGGCGCGGTCAGGGCAATGTTGCGCAGCGGCGAGGCGCGGAAGACATATTCATCGCCCACCGTCTCGGTCACGGCAAAGCGGCCCTTGTCGCCGGGGGGCAGGATTTCCGAACCCGGCTTCTCGATCAGGCCGAAGGGATAGTAGCCGTGTCCGCCCACATTGACCCCCGAATGGCAGGCCGAGCAGCCCTTGTCGATGAAGAGCTCCAGCCCGGCCCTGGCTTCCTGCGTCAGGGCGTTGTCATCGCCGTTCAGCCAGGCATCAAAGGGGGCAGGGGTGATCAGCGTCGCTTCAAAGGCCTCGATGGCCTTGGCCATATTGTCGAAGCTGACAGCATCCGCGTCGCCGGGGAAGGCAGCCTTGAACTGGCTGACATAGGCGGGCATGGAGTTCAGCGTCGCCACCACCTGATCGGGGGTGTTGGCCATTTCGACACCGGCCTGGATCGGCCCCTTGGCCTGTGCGGCCAGGTCTTCCGCGCGGCCATCCCAGAACTGGGCCTCGTTGAGCACCGCATTCAGTACGGTGGGGGAGTTGCGCGGGCCCTTCTGCCAGCCGTGGCCGACCGAGGTCTCCATGTTGTCATCGCCGCCCGTTGCCAGATTGTGGCAGGAGTAGCAGGAGAAGACCCCCGAAGCCGACAGGCGCGGATCAAAGAACAGCGCCTTGCCGAGTTCGATCTTCTCCGGCGTGACGATATTGTCTTTCAGCGCCGGAATGGTGGAGGGCAGGGGCTTGAAGATTTCGAGTGCCGTCTGCCGCAAGTCATCGGCATAAGCAGCGCCGGACAGCAGCACCATGGCGAGCATGGCGGCGGGTAAACTACGCGTCATCGTTATTCTCCGCAGTTTGGAACCCCTCCAGAAACAAGCTACGTTGACGCCACGCAGACCTGTTTGACCTCGGTCAATTCTGGAGCGATTCCAAACCGCTTTCCCTCACCGCGCGCCTTCGCCCCGGATCAGCGACTGGGCGGTGTAGACGAGAATGGCCGCGCCGACGGCGCCGAGCACGGCAACGCCGAGCAGGACGATGATATCCACCGGGCCGCCCATGTCGCGCATGTGCGAGCTGGTGACGCCCAGCACGAACCAGACCGCCGCCACCGCGCCGAAGGGCATGGAAACCTGTGCCCAGAGGAACTTGCGCATGGAGAGCGCCCGGTCCCGGATCAGCACATAGAGATAGGCGGCGGTGATGAGGCCGGCCACGATGACCATCACCCAGAACAGGCCGCGGCCGAAGATTTCCTCGAAAACGGCGAGGAGAGTTCCAAACGTCAGTTCCTTCATGATGTCTCCTCCCTCAGGCCTTGCCGCGCAGCATGGCGTTATAGGTTGCCTTCAGCGCCACTTCCTTCATCAGCCAGCTGATCCACAGTTCCTCCAGCGGCGCGATCAGGCCGGGGAAGGAGGGAACCAGATTGTCGCGGTAGTCGAATTCCACCAGCATGGCCCGGCCAACACGGGTGATCAGCGGGCAGGAGGTGTAGCCGTCGTAGGTGGCGGTGCCTTCCTTGCCGGAAATGGCGGCGACGAGATGGTCCTCCACCACGGGCGTCTGCCATTTCACGGAAGCCGCCGTCTTGCCTTTCGGCACGCCGGCGACGTCGCCAAGGGCGAAGATCTCGGGAAAACGCAGGTGGCGCAGGGTCTTCTGGTCGCATTCCACCCAGCCCTGATCCGTCCACTTGTCGGGCCAGGACAGGCCGGAAGAGCGGATGAACTGCGGCGCCCGCTGCGGCGGGATCACATGCAGGTAGTCGTAGGGCATCTCATGCTGCGAGGTGACATTTTCCCCCGTTGCCGGGTCCTTCGCGGTGACGGCAAAGGTGGCCAGCTTGCGGCCCGGGTCCACCTTCTTCAGCACATGGCTGTGATGGGTCTTGATGCCCCGCTCGCCAAAGAGCATGCGCACCTTTTCCGAGACGATGGGCACGGAGAAAAGCGCGTTGTTATGGGCGGCATAGTGGATTTCATACTTGCCGCGGCCCGCACCGCGGCTGGCGATGTCGTCGATCAGGAACGTGTGCTTCAGCGGTGCGCCTGCGCATTTCATTTCCGTCGCCGGGCGGGTGAAGAGGCCGATGCCGCCCTTTTCAGTAAAGGTGGAGGCTGCCGCCCATGTGCGCGCCGCATAGTCCGGCCCGGCATAAAGGGCGCCGATGCCGTCCTTGCCGACCAGATCCAGCGAAAAGCCCTCGATGGCGTCGTGATCCAGCATCAGGCCGGGGGCGAGCACGAGGAAGTCATAGGCAACCGTCTGCCCGCCGGTGGTGGAGACCACCTTCGACAGCGGATCAACGGCAGCGGCCGTGTCCGTGATCAGGGTGATGCCCTTCGGCAGCCAGTCGCTGGTGCGCGAAACCGTGTAGGAGGCGGGCTTCAGCCCGGCGGCGACGAGCGACAGGCCCGGCTGGTAGATGTGCTCGGCGCGGGCGTCGATGATGGTGATGCTGGCGCCGTTCAGCCGCTCCACCAGCCGGTTGGCGAGGGCCGTGCCCGCAGCCCCTGCACCGATGATGACGATGCGGGCCTTGGTGCTGACCGGCTGTGCCCTGCCGGGCGCGGCCAGAACGGCTGTGGCCCCGGCGGCACCCGCCAGCCCCATGAAGCTGCGGCGGCTCAGTGTGAAATGCTTGTTTTTGCTCATGTTCCCCCCTTTTTACCAAGGCGTCTGAGATGCAGGCGCATCACGCCTTGAAACTGCTCATACGCCGCACGGGCTTGTTCAGTCCGGACTTCCGCCCGGTATGAACCTCACTCAGGCACGCAGATGGTGCCGCTTCTGATTGCCCCTGCCGTCCTCCAGACAAGGCCAATGACCACCATGGTGAGCAGGGCCAGAAGCCCGGCACCGATGATTTTATGAGCCAGCGAAGCAACTGCGCCCGCATAGCCGAAGCTGGCAATCGCAAGGGCGGCCAGCGGAAAGGAAAGCGCCCACCAGGACAGGGCAAATGGCATGTTACGCAGCCTGCCGGCCTGCGTGGTGACCACCAGCGCAAAGACATAGGCAGAGCTCAGCAGGAAGTGGCCGAAATGGCCCGGCTCACCTGTCAGCCGCAGCCAGGCGGTGAAGGCAACGGCGGGCGGCGCGACGAGGATCATCAGCGTCGGCACCATCTTGCCGGGCAGGGGATCGTGGAACATCAGCCGGTTCATCACCAGCGTCAGCAGCACGATCCAGAAGATCAGCCCGCCGGAAAAGAACAGCCAGGACAGTTCCATGTAGCCAAGCCGGGCTCCGGCCAGCGGCACCACCACATTGCCCACCGCCGGAATGAACCAGGCGGGCGTCAGGGTCTGGTGCTGGAAGGGGCGGTGGCCGATCCAGGCGGAGACGACCGACAGCGCCAGCACGCCCTGCAGGGCCGTGGCGGGCAGCCAGATGGCCGTGGCGATGAGGGGGGCCGGCTCGGCAAGGGCAGCGGCGAGCAGCAGCAGCGAGATGGGAATGGCCGGAAAGAAGGCGATGCGCACCGGGTGGCGCCATTCGGCGGCCACATCGGCGCTATGGCGCAGCAGCTTTGCCCCATAGAACAGGCTGACAACCGCAAGCCCTGCAATGGACAGCGCCAGCAGCATGCCGGAGACCTGATGCGGCCAGCCAAAGGCGGCCTCTGCGGCACGCCAGGCCAGCGTCAGGCCCATCATGCCCATGCCCGTGGCGAAAAAGGTGATGGGAAAATGCTCCAGCCGTGAATGCTTCACGCTGGCAACGGCAGTCTCGTCCATATCCGGCCCCTCTGTGCCTCAAGCTGAATGGTGTCAGCACAAGGCGAACTCATATTTTCAAAATATCGAAAATAAAAGCAAGTCCGTCAAAATGCGAAGGTTTGCCGCAGGGCTAGAATTCAAGGGGCAGGACGATATCGAGATCCTGACTGCCGCCGGCGGGATCCCACGGGGCCGTGCGGTAGAACTCGTAGCCGCCGTTGCTGTCGGGTGCGAAGGCTTCGCCGGTCTGGTTGATCCAGTCGATGCTGATCCAGGCATAGGTGGCCAGAACGAGGTCATAGCTCCCGGTATGGCGGATGTTGACGTAGCGCCCTTCCGGAAAGACATGCGGGTAAAGGCCGGTGCCGGACCAGTCCTGCCCCGTGTCGATCACCGCGCAGTCATGCCGGTAAAGGCCGGGGGGCGTGATCATGGGGGAGTCGAAAAAGATGCTGACGGGCTGCAGGTCCTCGCGGAACAGCCCCTTGTCCCGCAGATAGGCCTTGAACTGCTGCCAATGCTCTTGAAACTGCGGCATGGGGCCATGAAACCGCATGGCCAGCAGCCTGACCGGCTGGCGCCGCTGGGTCACCACAGGCACGGCAGGCGGAGCAGCTATGCCCGAGGCCGCCGGCAGCAGCTTCTGTGCCTTCTGGCGGAACTCCGAAGGCACGGATCCGAACTGGGTGAAAAAGCCGCGGACAAAGGCTTCATGGCTGGAGTAGCCCGCATCAAAGGCAATGCGGGTGATGGGAAGCTGGCTCATCTGCAGGTTCATCGCAGCCCGGTCCAGCCGGATACGGCGCATATAGGCCGAAGGGCTCTCCCCCATCACATCCTGAAAGACGCGCTGAAAATGGAAGGGGCTGAGGCCCGCGTCGGCGGCCACATCCTCCAGCACGATCCGTCCGGCGGGCGTGCGCTCGAGAAAGCGGACGGCACGGGCAATGCGCGGGTCCTCCAGCATCACAGGGGGGAATACGGTGCGCTTCTGCCCCTTCTCTGTCGGCCAGCCCGCCGTGAGGAGCTGCTCGTCGCGGATTGCCTCTTCCAGTGTTTTCAATGGGTTCACTTTCGCCTCAAGCCGTTGGTGCCGCTCTGCCCAACACCGGAAGGGATACAGCAATTGCTGAAAATAGACGGCAGGAATGGTCTTCTGATCACAGTGCAGTCATGGCTGTTCCCAGGCTTGTGCCGCTGCGTTGATACCGCAAGAAATATCAAGCACTGTCCACTCCAGTGATGCTACCTGAACGGGCAACGTATCCGGATCAGGTGGACCATGCAGCATCGATTTTTTCTCCTGCGCTCGAAGCAGGCATGGTCTGCAGCCTCGCTGACGCTGGTATTGGGCGTGTTTCCGGCCCAGGCGCAGAACCTTTCCGGGACCGGCACAGCCGATGTTTCCGCCGGACAGACGTGGGTCAGCAATGCTGACAATAGCAGCACCGTCTGGAGCGGCACCCTTCAGGGCGCAGGGAACTTTGAAAAGGCCGGCACCGGCACGCTGACTTTCTCCGGCACGAACACCTACACCGGCACTACGACGGTCAGCGGCGGAACGCTGGTAATCTCTAATGGCCTTGCCATTTATGACCATGGCCAAGTGATCGTAAGTGGCGGGGCGACGCTTCAGGTCGACACTGGCGAGAATGTAGGATCGCTTTCGGGAAGCGGCAGCGTCGTTCTCAATGGTGCTCTGGCCACTAACAATAACGATTCCACATCGTTCTCCGGCAACCTGTCCGGACCTTCAACACTGATCAAGCGCGGTACTGGTACACTTACATTATCCGGAACCAACACCAATGGCGGCGGCATCTCGGTCGACGCCGGCCATGTTATCCTCTCCGGCGGCAATGCGGTGGCTGATACTGCGGCGCTGACCCTGATTGGCGGCACGGCCGAATTGCAGAGCAGCGAAACGGTTGGTTCCCTGTCGGGGACGAGCAACCTCAATCTCAACGCCAACACCCTGACGGTCGGCGGCACCGGCGTTTCGGCCTATTCCGGCGTCATTTCGGGCAGCGGCGCGCTGGTCAAGAGCGGCACAGGCACGCTGACGCTGTCCGGCAGCAACACCTACGGCGGGACGACGACAGTCTCCGGCGGCACCCTGTCCGTTGCATCGGACGGCAACCTTGGGGCCGGGGCGCTGGTTCTGAACGGTGGCACGCTGGCCGTCACCGGCGCCACGGCGATCGACAATGCCGTCACCCTCGGGGCCAGTTCCGGCACCGTTGATACCGTCAGCAATGCGGTGACGTTCAGCGGCACCATCAGCGGCGGCGGCTCCCTCACCAAGACCGGCGCCGGGACGCTGACCCTGTCCGGCACCAGCAGCTACACCGGCACGACAACCATTGCTGCGGGTACGCTTCTCGTTGCGGCAAGCGGTGCGCTGGCCAATGACTCCACCTATGAGGTTGCCTCCGGTGCAACGTTGCAGACGGCTGACGGCGTCACCAATCAGATCCGTGGCCTCTCCGGTACCGGCGATGTCGTTCTGGGCAATGGCACTCTGACGGTTGCCGTTGCGGATACCGTCACCAACACCTTCTCGGGTACCATCTCGGGCACCGGAACTTTTGCAAAGGGTGGTCTTGGCATCCTCGTTCTGACCGGGGCCAGCAACGCGGTAGATGCTGATCTGAGGATGTCAGGCGGCATCCTGGAGTTTGACGGCGGCACCTTCACCGCAGGCGGTGACTTCATCATGAACGCCGGACAATTCCACATCAAAAATGGCGGCAGCCTGACCTCACAGATGTTCGTTGTTGAAGGCGTCATGGAAGTCTCCGGCGGTTCGACCGTCACCGCCAATGACTACACGCAGATTGGCGTGACCGGAAATTCGACCCTGACGATTGCCGGCGGGCAGATGGAGAGCAAGGGCCAGGCCCAGATTCTCGGGCTGTCCGGCAGCTCTGTCACCGTGTCCGGCAGTACCGGCAGCTGGACCATTGCCGACAAGCTGACCATCGGCATCGGGCAGGGCGGCACGAACAACCTGACCGTTGTGGATGGCGGCACGGTGGCGGTCACCAACGGCATTTCCGTGGACGAGTACAGCGCCATCCGGCTTGGCACCGGCGGGCAGACCGGCACGCTGACGGCAGCATTCATCGACAGCGCAGGATCCATTGAGGCAAACTTCACCGGCAGCCTCAGCCTCGACATGCCCATCAGCGGTACCGGCACTCTGGCCAAGAGCGAGGCCGGGACGCTGACCTTGTCCGGCGCGAACACCTACACCGGTGCGACGGCCGTCTCCGGCGGCACGCTTCAGGTTGAAGGCTCGCTCGGCAACACGGCTGTGAGCATCGCATCCGGTGCCACGCTTGGCGGCAGCGGCAGCATTGGCGGCACGGTGACGGTGCTGAATGGCGGCAACCTCAACCCCGGCAGCAGCCCCGGCACGCTGACGGTTGGCAGCCTTGTGCTGAATGACTCCAGCCTGCTCAATTTCGAGCTGGACACGCCGGGCGTCGTGGGAAGCGGCGTCAACGATCTGGTGTCCGTCACCAATGGCCTGACGCTCGACGGCATTCTCAACATCATCACGGGCAGCAACTTCGGCACGGGCACCTACCGGCTGTTCGACTACGGCACGCTGACGGCGGACAACGGGCTGGTGTTCGGCGATGTGCCTGCGGGCTACGAACTCACCTTCTCTCTGGCCACGCCGGGAGAGGTGAACCTCGTCGCCGATTACACCGGCCTGCAGTTCTGGAACGGCGGGCAGACTACGGCGAACAACGCCGTCAACGGCGGCTCCGGCACATGGGACAGCAGCACCACCAACTGGACCAGCCAGGCTGGCAATGTCGCCACGAGCTGGGCCGGCCTGACGGCGGTCTTTGCCGGCGCCACGGGCGGCACGGTCACCGTGTCGGGCACCCAGACCGTGGCAGGCCTGCAATTCGCCACGGATGGCTACACGCTGTCAGGCACGGGCCAGCTTGAGGCAGGCTCCGGCGGCCTGGAGCTGCGCATCGACACTGGCCTGACGGCCACCATCGCAACCGGCATCAGCGGCTCCGGCGCCGTCAGCAAGACGGGTGTGGGCACCATCGTCCTGTCGGGCAGCAACAGCTACACCGGCGGCACGTTGCTGAATGCGGGCACGCTGTCGGTCTCTGGCGATCAGAACCTCGGCGGCACGAATGGCAGCCTCACCTTCAATGGCGGCACGCTGGCCACGACGGCCAACATGTCTTCCAGCCGCACGATGGTCTTCAACAGTGCCGGCCGGTTTGATGTGGCAACCGGGGAGGATCTGCAGTTGACCGGTACGCTCACCGGTTCCGGCGGACTTGTGAAGTCGGGCAGCGGCGCGCTCTATCTGACCGGCACCAGCAGCTATTCCGGCGGCACCACCATTTCCGCCGGCACGCTGCAGGTGGGCGACGGCCACAGCTCCGGCTCGCTCGGGGCTGGCAATGTCACGAACAATGGCGCGCTGGTGTTCAACCGCGCGGATGTGGTGACCTTCGCCGGGGACATAAGCGGTACCGGCACGCTGGAACAGGCGGGCAGCGGCACGCTGGTGATCACCGGCCGGGTGGATCTCTCGGGCGCAACCCTCATTTCGTCCGGCACGCTGCAGATCGGCGATGGCGGCACCAGTGGTGAAGTCACCGGCGCCATCGTCAACAACGGCCAGCTGATCTTCAACCGGTCCGATAGCTACACGGTGTCCAGCACTGTCAGCGGTTCGGGCAGCATCGACTTCACGGGCGGCGGCCAGGCGCAGTTCGAGGGCAGTTTCGCAGGCTCCACCTCCGTCATCGACGCGCAGCTAGTGCTGGACGGTACAGGTCTGACGGGCACACAGGTGTCCGTGGGCGGTGGCACCGGGCAGACCGGTATTCTCGGGGGCAATGGCACCATCGCCAGCCTGACCGTCCTGTCCGGGGGCATTGTTGCACCGGGCAATTCCATCGGCACCATCAACGTGGCCGGGCCCGTGTCCTTCGCGGCAGGCTCCGTCTATGAGGTGGAGGTGAATGCCAATGGCACGTCCGACCGTGTAATCGCCACGGGCACGGTGACCATCGACAGCGGCGCATCCGTGCGCGTGCTGGCCGAAAGCGGCAGCTATTCCGCCTCCACCACCTACACCATCCTGAGTGGTTCCAGCGTGTCGGGCAGCTTCGATCCGCTGGTCAGCACCAACTTCGCCTTCCTTGACGCAGCGCTCAGCTATTCGGCGACGGATGTGCTGCTGACGCTGACCCGCAACGACATCAGCTTTGCCGAACTGGGCCTCACGCCCAACGAGATCGCTGCGGCCTCGGGGCTTGAGAGCCTGTCCAATGCGTCTGAGCTGAAAGATGCAGTGACCGGCCTGTCGGCAGACGGCGCCCGCACTGCCTTCAATCAGGTCTCGGGCGAAGCGCATGCTTCCGCCGCCGGGCAGATGCTGGAAGACAGCGCCATCCTGCGCGGCACAGCCCTCAAGCGCCTGACGCAGGAAGCGTTCGACCGGCGGTTCGAGGGCGGCGACCTTGCCTTCGAAGGCACGCGCATCTGGGGTGAGGCGCTCGGCAGCTTCGGCCGGGCGCGGGCGGCGGACACGGCCTTCGGCTTCAGCCGCAACATGGGTGGTCTGGTTGCGGGCATCGAGGCGCGGCCAACGGACAACGTGATGGCCGGCATCATGGCCGGTTACACGGGCAGTTATCTGGACAGCAAGCCGCTTGGCTCCAGCGCAACCGTGACGGCCTATCATGCAGGCGTTTACGGCAGCTATGACTTTGCCGCCACGGACTGGGGCGCTGTGTCGCTGCGTGGTGGTGCCAGCTACAGCTGGCAGGATGTCTCCACCCGGCGCAACGTCAACTTCGCCAGCATCTCGCAGCAGTTGAAGGCGGATTACGGCGTGTCGCAGGTGCAGGGCTTCGGCGAGCTGGCCTATGGCCACATGTTCAGCGGCGTGATGGAGGGCGCCTTCGTGGAAGGCTTCACCGGCCTTGCGTTGGTGCATCAGGACGGGGCCAAGTTCACGGAAGCCGGCGGCAGTGCGGCGCTGACCGTGCGCGGCAAGGCGATGGAAACCGCCTTCTCCACCGTGGGTGTGCGCGGTGCGGTGCAGACCGGGGTTCAGGGCATTCCGGTCAAGCTGACGGGTGAGTTCGTCTGGCGCCATGCCTTCGGCGATGTTGCGGCAACCCAGACCATGGTTCTGGCCGGTGGCAACCCGTTCGCCATCCGTGGCCGGGCGCTGGACCGGGATGCGCTGCTGATCGGTACGGGCGTTTCGATGACGATGACGGAAAAACTGGACCTCACGCTCGCCTATCAGGGCGAACTGGCGGCCAAAGCCACCGACCACAGCGTCAAGGGCAGCTTCCGCCTGCGCTTCTGAGCCTTCCGCAAGCCCGATATCCAGAACCGCCCGGATGCCCGCCATCCGGGCGGTTTTTCTTTGCGCTGGTGGAAAGCCCGGTCCGGCGGGTGTCATCGTCGCGCCATATTTAATACTTGACTCTTAATATCAGGTTTTATATTTCCCGGTTTGTATGAACGGCCGTCATCCTTGCCGTTCTCCCAGCCAGCCCAAAGCAAGCAGTCACACTGTAGACCGGCTCCATCCGCACAGCGGGGAGCTGCCGGGGAGCTATTTTCATGTCGAGATACGAAGGGCGCAAAGCCCTCTGGCTGGCGGGTTGCGCCGGCCTCGCCCTCCTGTGCGCGCAGCAAGGCCAGGCCCTTGCTCAAACTGCCGCCCAAACCGCCACCCAGCCGGACGCTGCGGCCACTGATGCGCAGGCAAGGGCTGATGCGCAGGGGCTGATTACCCAGCTCAGCCGCGTCACCCTGTTCGCAGACCGGCAGGAAACGGCGGTTCTGGATGTTCCCGCGCATGTGTCCGTCGTCACGGGCGCGGATATCGAGCGGCTGGGCATTTCCGACATGCAGCAGCTGACGCGCTATCTGCCCGGTGTCACCGTGGCCCGGCAGACCAGCGCCACCGATCCGTTCAACACTTTCGGCGGCTTCACCGTGCGCGGCGTCGGCGGCAACCGGGTGCAGATGCTGGTGGATGGCTCGCGCGTCGCCGAGCGCATCACCGATGGCACCCGCGACTATCTGGACCTCAATTTCGTCCGTCAGGTCGAGGTGGTGCGCGGCCCGGCCTCCGTGCTGTGGGGGGCGGATGCCCTTGGCGGCATCGTCGCGGTGGAAACGCTCGATCCGGAAGACGTGCTCAAGGGCCGCAGCATGGGCGGGCAGGGCCGGGTGGCCTATGACAGCCTTAACGGCTCGGGCACGGTATCAGGCGTGTTTGCGCAGCGCTGGTCGGACACATTTGCCGTTCTGGCGGCGGTTTCCCGCCAGTCGGGGCATGAGGCACGGCTCTCCAACGCCCGCGCCGATGGCGGCATCTATGGCTGCCCGCGCAATCTGACTGCCGGACAGTTGCCCTGCAACAAGCTCGACAGGATGGGCACGGACAGCTACCGCGGCCTGCTGAAGTTCGTCTGGACGCCCACCACCGAACACCGGCTGGAGCTCTCCGCCGACATGATGCGCCGGGATACGGATGTGGACTACACCCGCACCCTCGGCCGCCAGACCAATGGCAACACGGTCACCTCCTATGACCGCAAGCTGGAGCTGACGCGCCACCGCTTCGGCGCCGAGCATCAGTGGACGCCGGAAAACGGCCTGCTGGATTCGCTGAAGACCTCCTTCGCCTTTGCCCCGCACAAATATGACCGCAGCGGTCTTCTGCGCGGCACAACGGCCGCCCTGCAGGCCTACCGGACCGAGGACCTGCTTGGCTATTCGGAAGATTTCTACGAACTCGACGTTCAGGCCACCAAGAGCTTCAACACCGGGGCTCTGTCGCACGAACTGACCTTCGGCTTCGACGGGGATTATTCCACGCAGGACTATGTCCGCCGCGACCGCACCACCAACCTCGTCACCGGCGCGGTGACCGAGGCGCGGGCAGGGGGCTTCAACTTCGCCAATGCGCAGACCCGCCGGGCGGACGTGTATGCGCAGGACAAGATCGGCCTGTTTGACGGCAAGCTGGAGCTGACGCCGGGCCTGCGCTTTGCCACCTACCGCATCGAGCCCAAGCCCGATGCCGACTACAAGCTGGTGGCAGGCTCCCCGCCGTTCGTGCGGCAGGACAACGAGCTTCTGAAAAGCCTCGGCGCGCTCTACCGGGTGGACCAGACCTGGTCCGTCTGGGGCAAGTATGGCGAGGGCTTCAAGATGCCGACCGCCCAGCAGCTCTACACTTCCGTTCCCGGCAGCTTCTTTGATCTTGTCCCGGCAATGGACCTGAAGCCCGAATATGTGCGCTCGCTGGAAGCTGGCGCAAGGGCAGAGATCGACAACGGCTATGTCGCCGTCACCGCGTTCCATGCCCGCTACACGGACTTCATCCAGAACTTCTACAACCCGCCGGGCACCAGCATCTACACCTACCGCAACCTCTCCAAGGTGCAGGTCTGGGGCATCGAGGTGGAAGGGGCCTACAGCCTGACGCGGGATCTGACGGCCACCGCCAGCCTGTCCTGGCAGAAGGGCATCCAGAATGTCTCGGCGGATGCGGACACCACGGCGCACACGCTGCCGCCGCTGACGGCGGTGCTGGGTCTCAGCTACGCGATTCCCGACTACAACCTGACGCTGGATGCGGTGACGACCTTGGCAAGCCCCGTCTACAAGGTGGGCGAGGTCAACGGCTTCAAGCCGGGCGGCTATGCCCTGCTGGATTTCTTCGCCAGCTGGAAGGTCAGCGAGATGGCGTCCTTCGATGTGGGGGTGAAGAACGTCTTCGACACCCGTTATTTCGAGGCCTCCGCCGCGGGCATGACCCTGCGCCCCTCCACGTCCGTTGCCAGCCAGAACCCGCTGGAGCTGCAGACCGGCGCCGGGCGGACCTTCTCCGCCGCCTTCAACGTGAAGTTCTGAGCCCATGCGCACAGTTCTCGCCCGTATCTTCCGCCTGACGCGGCTTGCCGCGTCGGGCCCCGGCGCGCCGGTGGCGCTTATCCTTTATGCTGTTGTTCTCAGCCTGCAATTTGCCGCCGTCTGGGTGTCGGTGCAGCTCATCAACTGGTTCAAGGTCTTCTATGACGCGCTGGAACAGCGGGATGCAGCGGAGGCGCTGCTTCAGGTCGGCCACTTTGCCCTGCTGACAGCCGCCTCTGCCGCCTGCTTCATCACCGGCGACTGGCTGCGCAAGCGGCTGCAGATGCGCCTGCGCGAGCGGCTGACGACTTGCGTGCTGGAGGCCTGGCTCGCCAACAAGGCCTACTGGCATCTGCGCCCCGGCTTTTCGGCGCAGCCGGTGGACAATCCGGACCAGCGCATTGCCGAAGACTGCCGCAAGTTCATTGAGCGGCTGCTCATCGAAACGCTGGACGTGATCTCCAATGTGGTGGCGCTCGTCTCCTATGTGGCGGTGCTCTGGTCGCTCTCGGCTGTTCCGCTCAGCTTCACCCTGTTCGGCCATGATGTGGAGATCGCGCGCTACATGGTCTGGGCAGCCTTCCTCTATGTGGCGGTGTCGAGCCTGATGACCCACCTGCTGGGCCGTCCGGTGAAGGGGCTGGTGTTCCAGCAGGAGCGGCGCGAGGCGGATTTCCGCCATGCGTTGATGCAGCTGCGCGAAGGCACCGATGAAATCGCCCAGTCCTCCGGCGAAGAAGCCGAACGCCGCCGCCTTGAGCGCAGGTTCGGTGAAGTCCGCCGCAACTGGCACCGGCTCATCCGCGCCGAAGTCATCCTCGGCCTGTTCGTCCGGCCCTATGTGCAGACCATCCTGCGCATTCCCACCTTTCTGGCGCTGCCCGTCTATTTCGCCGGGAACCTGACCCTCGGCGGGCTGATGCAGCTGGCACAGGCCTTCTCCACCACCGCAACGACGCTCAGCTGGTTCATCTTCTCCTACCGGGATCTGGCGGAATTCGTCGCCGTGTCGGAGCGTCTGGATGGCCTGCTGGCGCTGGCGCGCCATCCGCAGACGCCTGAGGGCGTGCCGCAGGCGGTCACACGCGGGCCTGCCCCCGGCGGCGGCCTGGCGCTGCGCGGTGTGGCGCTCTCCACCCCGCAGGGCATGCGGCTGGCGCCGGTTCCCGATGTGGCGCTGCGCCCCGGCCAGTGCCTCTGGGTGGCCGGGCCATCGGGGGTGGGCAAGAGCACGCTGCTGGCGGCGCTTTCCGGCCTCTGGCCCTTTGGCGAGGGCCGCATTTCCATGCCCGAGGGGCCGCGCCTTGTGCTGCCGCAGGCCCCGCGCGTCTTCCCCGAGGGCCTTGCCCATGCCGCAACCTATCCGCTGGAGCCGGAGGAGGTGGGGCGCGAGGCCATCGAGACGGCACTGAGGGCAGCCGGCCTCGGTCACAAGCTCGCCGCGCTGGATCTGCCGGGGGCGGAGGGCTTTGCGGGCCTGTCCATGGGCGAGCGCCAGCGCCTTGCCCTGGCGCGGGTCTTCATCCACCGGCCAGCCGTGCTCATTCTGGACGAGGCGACCAGCGCGCTCGATGCCCGCAGCGAGGTGGATCTGCTGGCCCGGCTGCGGGCGGCGCTGCCCGGTGCCACGATCATCTGCGCCGCCCACCGTCCCCCCGAAGCGCTGGGGGACTACGTGACCCTGCATCTGACCGCCTCGGACGCGGCAAACCGCCCGGAGCCTGAATTATCCGCCACAGGAGCCCTTGCATGAGTGAAGAGATCAAACGCCACCGCCTGGATGCGGCACCCGCCTCCGTTTTGGCGCTGCTGCCGGAGATGGACCGGCTGATGGTGATTGTGCGGTCTGGCGGCAGTCTGCACGAGCGGATCGGGCCGGTGGAGCGGGTGGTGCGCGAAAGGGATCTGCTGCGCATCGAAGGCGCCTGCCATGGCAGCGAGATCCGCCTTCCCCTGATCAAGGCGGTCGATTTCGACACGTCTTCCGTGATGAAGGACAAGGTCTATCCGCGCCTTGATTTTCTGGGCTCTGACGGCGGCGTGCTGTTCTCCGTGACCGGCATGGAGGGCGAGGCACCCTTTGCCGCCGCCCTTGCGGCCTTCCCGCGCCTGCCGTCCCTGCGCCCGGAACACCCCGGCACACCGGCGGGGCCGGAAGCGGCAGAAGAGGGCGATGCAGGCGGGGCCTTTCTGGCGGGGCTGACGGGCAAGGGTGAGGCGGCGATCCGCTTCGAGACGCCTGCCATCACCCAGCAATGGACCGGCCCGGTGGAGACCATCCGCCCGATGAGCGGCTATTTCAACATCATCACCAGCCACTTCCATCTGCATCTGCAGGCCGGCAGCGTCAGTGGCTGGAGAGAGGCGGACGGCTGGCAGCATGCGCTTGGCGCGGGCGGCGAAGCAGGTGCCCTTGCGATCCGCCACCCGGCAGCCGCCGCATGAGCGGGCACTCCTCCCCCGTCCGTCCCGGCATCTGGCTGGCGCCAGCGGATGGGCCGGAAGGCGGGCCAGAAGGCGCGGTGCACGTCAGCCATCAGGAGGTGCTGCGCCGGGCGGCTGCCGCGCCCGCCGTCCTTTTGGGCGAGCAGCATGACAAGGTGGCCCAGCACCGCTGGCAATTGCATGTGGCCGCCGGGCTTCTGGCGCTGCGGCCCGGCATCGTCATGGGCTTCGAGATGTTTCCCGCAAGGCTCGATCCGGTTCTGGCCCGCTGGGTGGCCGGGGAGCTGAGCGAGGCGGAGTTTCTGGAACAGGCGGAATGGGGCACGGTCTGGGGCTTTCCGGCAGAGCTTTACCTGCCGCTGTTCCGCTTCTGCCGCCAGTTCGCCATCCCCATGCACGGGTTCAACTGCCGCCGCGCGCTGGTCAGCGAGGTGGGCAAGGAGGGCTGGGAGGCCATCGCGGAAGAGAACCGCGACGGGCTCACCCCCGCCGTGCCCGCCACCCCGGCCTACCGGCAGTATCTGTTTTCAATCACCGGCGGCGGCGCGCCCAACCGCAAGGCGGCGGGCCCCGAAGATCCGGCCTTCGACCGCTTCGTCCGCGCCCAGCAGGTGTGGGACAGATCCTTCGCCTGCCGCATCGCCGCATTACGCAACCAGCCGGAGGCGCCGCTGGTGATCGGCATCATCGGGCGCGGACATCTGGAATTCGGCCACGGCACCCCCGCCCAGCTGGCGGACCTTGGCATCACCGGCACGCAAGTCCTGCTGCCCCATCTTGATGCAGCCCCGCCCGCTGCGGGCATCGCCCATGCGCTCTTCTGCCTTGATCCGGAGGAGGTGTGAGGGTTCACCCTGCCTGACCGGCCAGAACATGCAGGGCGAGGAGGAGGCAGAGGAGGAGGGCGAAGCTGCCGCCCAGCCCCACCTGCCAGCCGCGCCCGGCGTGGCGCAGCTCGGCGAAGACCAGCAGCACGGTCATGACCTTGACGAAGGTGAGCGCGAAGAGCAGTGGTGCGAGGCTGGCGGGCAGGGCGCTTGCGGGGAGGGCAATGATGGGGAGTGACAGGGCGGTCAGCACCAGAAGTGCGGCCGCGCTGATGTGCAGGGCTCTCATCGCATCACCTCAGGATATAGACCGTGGGGAAGATCAGCAGCCACACGATGTCGGTGAAATGCCAGTAGCGGACAAAATCCGGCAGGTTCTGCGCCTGTGACCGGGCAAAGGACACCAGCAGCAGCACCAGCCCGAGGATGACATGCAGGGCGTGGAAGCCGGTCAGCAGGTAATAGATCTGCGCGAAACTTTCCTCATAGCTGAAGGCCTCAAGGCTCTGCGCATATTCGCCCGCCTTGAACACCAGAAACAGGCTGCCGAACCCTGTTGCCCCGGCGAGAAACGGCCGGATGCTGCGGCCAAGGCGCTGGCGCTCCACCGCAATGGCCGCCAGCCAGCCGCTGAGGATGAGCGCAAAGGTCTCCATCAGCGCCGCAGTGCCGGAAAGCTGCGCCTGCCCGGCGAGAAAGGCCTCCCGGTTCAGCAGCTTTGCCACACCAAAGCCGCCCAGCAGCAGGGCAAACACCGCAACATCACCGAGGATGAAGATCCACATCAGCACATTGCCGGGCAGGCCTTCGAGTTCTTCATGTTCCAGCGGGGCAGCGGTCGACGGGTGGGGCATCGGATGGGCTTTCATGTTCGCGCTCACGGCGGCAGTTGGTGTTGACCCGGCACGGCGTTTCAGCTTCCAGCCCCCTTGAGGGGCAGTGTTTACATTGGATGCACGGAGGAGGAGTGCACAGGCATGATGGCAGGGCCCCTCCGCCCCCCTCCCCCTGGTGGGGAGGGGTGAGGGGTGGGGGGCTCCGAGCCTGCAAGGGTTTGAGAAGGCGGACTTTTCCTGAAGAAGCTGGAGAGGAGAAACGGGCTGTAATCAATGGATACTCTGCCAGCCGGATAGGCCTTCCCCCCACCCCTAACCCCTCCCCACCAGGGGGAGGGGGGCGGAGGCGCCGTACCGGAATGACCAGAACGCAGGCTTTCCTCAAACCATAACCGGGGAGCCTGACTGGCAGTCCGTTGTGAACACTGCCCCTCAAGGGGGATGGGAAACGAGAGGCCCTGCCACGGATCAAATGCCTCACTGCCTCCAATGCAAACCCAGCTCATGGCAGGAAGAACCGGCTCTGCGTTGCCGCTTCCCCGCCGTTTGCCGGGTTCTGCAGGGTGAAGCGGATGTCTCCGGCGAGTTTACGGCTGCCTGTCAGCGTCACCCGCAGCTTGCGGCTGCCATCGGCGGCAAGGTCCACGGCGAGGCTGCCATCTTCATCCGGCTCAAGTCCGGGGGAGGCGAGGGTGAGCGGGGCAGTGCCCGTGGCCGACAGGCGGATGAGTGCTGCCTCGCCCGTGGTGTTGGTGATCCGCACCTCATAGGCATTGCGGATCTGGCCATCGCTGAGCTGCACGGCGGCGGGGCTGCGCTCGTGGATGACGGCAAGGGCCAGCGTGGCACGCTCTGACAGGTGGATGGCCATGCCGGCGGCCAATGCCAGCGCGGCGAGCGCAATGGCCAGCACCTTGGGCCGCAGCAAGCGCACGGGCAAACGTTGCTGGCCCTGCATCTCGCGCTCGATGTTGGTCCAGCTCTCGTAGTCGATCAGCCCGCGCAGCCGGTCGAGGCGGAACATGGTGCTGTCGCAGGCATCCACGCACAGGCCGCAGTTGATGCAGGCAATGCTCGGCCCCTGGCGGATGTCGATGCCCATGGGGCAGACGGCGACGCAGGCATTGCAATCGACGCAATCGCCCGCCGGAAGGCCCATGTCCCGGGCGGTGACGGCCTTCTTGGCCGACATGCGCGGCTCGCCCCGCTGCGGGCGGTAGTTCACGGTCAGCGCCTGCGCATCCCAGATCGCCCCTTGCAGGCGGGGCCAGGGGCACATGAAGGTGCAGACCTTTTCCCGCGCAAGGCCCGCGAGGCAATAGGTGGTGAAGGTGAGCGTCAGCACCATGCTGTAGGCGAGCAGCGGTGCGTCGCCCGAAGCAAGACTGCGCAGCAGGGTCGGCGCATCGGCGAAATAGAGCACGAAGGCGCCGCCCGTGGCCGCCGCAATGCCCAGCCAGACCACGTGCTTGGCCGTCTTGCGCCAAAGCTTCGAAAGGGTGAGCGGCTGCTTCAGCGCCTGCATCTGCTGGCGGCGGCCGCCCTCGAACTTGCGTTCGACCAGCAGGAAGAGATCCGTCCAGATGGTCTGCGGGCAGAAGAAGCCGCACCAGACGCGCCCGGCCAGCGCATTCATCAGCACGAGAATGAGGGTCGCGAGCACCAGAAGGCCGGTGAGGTAATAAAGCTCCTGCGCCCGGATTTCGATGAAGAACACGTAGAAGCGCAGATTGGCGAGATCAAACAGAACCGCCTGATCCGGCTGACCGGCCCCGCGCCCCCAGCGCAGGAAGGGCAGCACGTAATAGACCGCAAGGCACAGCACCAGCAGCCGCCATTTCAGCGTGCGGAACTTGCCCGTCACCGCCTGCGGAATGACGCGGGTGCCATTTGCGGCGGGCAGGCCCTGCGGCCGGGGCGGCCTTGCAGCGATTGGCTTTGCAGAGATGGGTTTGCCCGTTATAGGGGGAATGATCTGATAGGTCATGGCCTGCCGATCCGCACCCGCCAGATCTGCGGGCCGCTTTCCAGAGTGTCCCAGGTGAAGCCCGCGACGGACCGCTGGGCGAATTGCGCCTTGAGGGGCGAGGGGTCGCGGTCGTTGACGAGATCGAAGAACCCGCCGGGCTGCAGGGCGTCGAAGGTTTCGCACACAAGCGCCCGGCGGATGACGCAGGGCAGGCCGCAGACATCGATGGCGGGGATGGTCTCGAACTGCGGAACGGTCATGCGGGCCTCCGGGCATTGTCTTGCAGGATCAGCCGGATCCTGACAGGGCGGGGGCGCTGCTTCTTTGTGCGGGCACAAACTCGGCAGGCGCAGGCGCCGCTAATGTCCGGCGCATGTCCCGTGACGTTGCGCCGCCTTCTCCCGAACTCACGCCCGCCATCACGCCCGCTGCTGGCCGCCTGCTGCCGTGCCAGCCACTGTTTCTGCTGGCCGGTCTCTGGGCATCGCTCGTGCCGCTGGTCTGGCTGCTTCCGGCCGGATGGCTGCCGGAGCGCGGGATCTGGCATGCGCGCGAGCTTCTGCTGGGCATGGCAGGGGCAGCGGCCGGCGGCTATCTGCTGACATCCCTGCCCGCCTGGACACAGGGGCAGCTTGCCCCGCTCCGCGTGACAGCGGGGGCCGTGCTTCTGTGGGGCCTGGCGCGGGGGGCGGCGGGCCTGGAGCTGATGGCCGTGCTGCCCGCAGGCGGCTGCATCGCGGGCCTTGCCAATGCCCTGTATTTTCTGTTCGTCGCCATGGTCCTGGCGGTGCCGCTGGCCCGCGCCGGAACGCTGGCCCGTGCCGGAGTGGCGGGCCGGGGCTGGATTGCGGCGGGGCTGATGCTGGCGGCTGCGGCAGGTGCGGGCCTGTCCGGCTTCGGGCACGGGCCTGCCGCCGTCCTGATGCTGCCCTTCACCCTGCTGCTGGCCCATGTGGGCGGCAGGGCGGTTCCTGCCTTCACGGGCGTCTGGCTGGCGCGGATATCCGCCGCAGCCGCCCCGCCTCAACTCCTTGCCCCGGTTCCCCTGCTGCCGGTCATCGCCGCCGCAAGCCTGCTCGAATGGTCCGGCTGGCGGGTGGCGTCCGGCTGGCTGTGGCTCGCCGCGGCGGGGCTCGTGCTGGTGCGCCTGCCGTCCTGGAAGACCTTCAGAACCGTCCGCTATCCGGCGCTCTTCTGGCTGCACATTGCCTATGCTTGGCTCCCGGCCGCCTTCCTGCTCCAAGCTTTGGCCATCTGGCGGCCGGAGCTGAGTGATCCGGCCTCCGCCCGCCATGCCCTGACGATAGGCGCCATGGGCGGCATGATGATGGCGGTGATGCTGCGCCCGGCGATGCGGCGGCATGACCGGCGCCTGCTCATGACACCGCTGATGACCACCGCCCTGATGCTGGTGCAGATCTCGGCGCTGCTGCGGGTTCTGGCTGCGGGCATCGCGTTTGACGGGGCGGTGAAAGCGGCTGCGCTCGCCTGGGTCCTTGGCTGGGCCTGCTTCACCTGCGCCTTCTGGCCCGCCGTCTCCGGCCCCGTCCCCCGCCCGGCCTTCAGCGCGCGGCGGGAGTGAAGCTGGAAGAGGTTGCGCTGGTTCCGTCAGGTTGCTGCAGCATGATCGCGGTGAGTTCTGCGCGGTGGCGCATCATGGTGGTGTGGAGGGCTTTGTCGCGGTGGAGGGCGGCGGCGGCTTCCGGCTGCGGGGTGAAGATCCGCATGGCAAAGCGCATCGCCTCGCCCGCCTCATGGACAGAGGGGAAGGCCCCGGCGGCTACAGCGGCATGCAGGGCGGTGCCGAGCAGCACCGCATCGCAGTTCGCCGGAACATGCACGCTTGCGCCCGTGGCATCGGCATGGAGCTGGGCCAGCAGCGCGTGCCCGGCAAAGCCGCCGCCGAGCAGAAGCCGCTCCGGCCTGCCAGCGTCAGTGGGTTGATGGTCGAGAATATGGCTGATGCCGCAGGCCAGCGCGACGCAGCTGCGCCAGTAAAGCCGCAGCAGCCCCTCTTCCGAGGAGTCCAGATCCAGCCCGGCGAGGCTGGCCGTCAGGCGCGGATCGGAGACGGGCGAGCGGGTGCCGTGGATATCCGGCAGCACGGTGATGGGCAGGCCGAAATCCCGGCCTTCGCTTTGCAGCCGCGCGCCGATGGCATCCAGAATGGCCCGGTGCCGCGCCTGCGATGGCTCGCCGCCGCCGGGGTGTGTCTTCAGCACATGGTCGAGAAAGGCACCGGAGGCGGACTGTCCCGCTTCCAGCAGATACAGCCCCGGAATGGCCGCGCCCTCGAAGCCGCCCCAGCAGCCGGGGCCGGAAACGGGCGTTTGCGTCAGCCGGATGATGCAGCTGGACGTGCCCGCGACGAAGGCCGCTTCCTGCGCAAGCGGCGCTGGCTCGCGCTCCCCGGCGGCAAAAAGGCCGAGGGCGCCGGCATAGGCATCGATCAGCCCCGGCGCCACGAGGCAGGCGGTGGTGAGCCCGAGGGCTTCCGCCGCTTCCGCCGAGAGATGGCCCACCGGCTGGTGGATGGGCTGCGACTGCGGCGGCAGGCCCGCGCGCTCCATCAGATCCTCAAGGCCCGCCTTTGCCAGAAAATCCTGCGGCGGCGCGCCGGGCGCTTCCGGCGTATAGCCCCATTTGGAGGCCATGGGCGAATGGCTGCGGGTGGTGGCGCCTGTGGCCCGCCAGGTCAGGTAATCGGCAAGATCGAAGATGAGACCGGCCCGGCGCCATATCTCCGGCAGGTGCCGCTTCAGCCAGAGCAACTTCGGGATCTGCATTTCCACCGAAAGCCTGCCGCCGAACCGGGCCAGCAGCGGATCTTCGATGGCGTTGCACTGGTCCGTCTCCGCGATGGCGCGGTGGTCCATCCAGAGAATGGTGTCGCGGGTTGCAGCGCCCGTGGTGGAGATGGAAAGCGGCTGGCCCTGTGTGTCGCGCACCACCAGCGAGCAGGTGGCGTCAAAGCCGATGGCGAGAATATCTGCGCCCGCAAGACCGGCCTCGCCGAGGGCTGCGCGGACCGCGCGGCAGACGGCGGACCAGATCTCTCCGCTGTCCTGCTCCATGTGCCGGGCCTGGGGGCTGTGCAGCGACACCGGCACAACGCAGCGGGCGAGTTGCTGGCCGCGAAGATCGAACACACCGGCACGCGCGCTCCCCGTACCAACGTCCACGGCCAAGATGTGGTCAGGCATCCGTTATGTCTTCCGGTCTCCTCGCTGGGAGCACAAACTGAAGCAATTCCGGCATGCCGTCAAACCGTGCATCGGGCTCAAGGTCCTTCAGCGCGGCGGTGTAGGAGGCGTGGCGGGTGTGCGCGCCGCCAGTGAAGGCAATCACGCCCATGCCTGCGGCCTGCGCGGCCATGATCCCGGCGGGGCTGTCCTCGATGACAAGGCAGGCCGAGGGCTCCACGCCCATGGCCGCCGCCGCATGCAGGAAGAGATCCGGCGCGGGCTTGCCATTCTCAACCATGGTGGCGCTGAAGATATGCGGCGCGAGCCCGCCGAGGAGGCCGGTGAGGGAGAGCGAGAACTCGATGCGCTCGCGCTGGCTGGAGGAGGCGACACAGCAGGCGATGCCATTGTCCTTCAGCGCGCCGATCAGCGCCGCCACCCCGGTGATGGGCTGAAGCTCCTGCCGGAAGCGGTCATACAGCACCTCGCGCATGCGGCTGAGAAACGGCGGATCGATCTCCACGCCGAATTCGGCCGCAACCGTTTCGCTCAGCGAGCCAAGGCTGCGGCCCAGAAACCGGCGGGCGGCGCCATCCGCATCAAGGCGGATGCCCTTTTCCGCAAGGGCCCCGATCAGCACGTCGAGCGCAATGGCCTCGCTGTCGACAAGCACGCCGTCACAATCGAAAATCACCAGCCGGATCTGCTGCGTGGTCATGGATAGTCAGCTCGCAAGGGTTCCATTCAGATAGCGCCGCAACGTATCTGCCGTGCCATGCGCCCGCAAGCTGGCCAGCGCCTCGCCGAAGCGCTGGCGGAAGCGCGGATCAAGACCCACAGGCCCGAAGATATCGGCCAGGCCGGTGAAGGCGTCCGGATCGGCGCGCGCGGCAAGGGCTGCGGCATGCAGCCGCTCTGCGGCCGGATCATTGAAGGCGATCGGCTTGCCGCCATCACTGACGCCCTCGAAATAGCGGCACCACAGGGCGGAGACGAGGGCAAGGCCCTGCACGTCGAGCCCTGCTGCCAGACGGTCCGCGGTGGAGGGCAGGATAAATTTCGGCTGCCGGTTCGATCCGTCCTGCGCCAGGCGCGGGATGGTGTCGCCGATCTTCGGGTTCGAGAAGCGGCTCTCGATCAGCGCGAAATAGTCCTCAAGGCGGGTGTCCGGCACGGGCGGCACCACGGGGATGATTTCCTCATGCTCCAGCTTGGCAAGGAAGCTGCGGATCAGCGGGTTTTCCATCGCCTCATGGACGAAGTGGATGTCCATCAGCGCCGCCGGATAGGCAATCGCCGCGTGGCCGCCGTTGAGGATCCTGAGTTTCATCAGCTCGTAAGGCGCCACATCGGGCACGAAGGTGACGCCCGCCAGCTCCAGCGCCGGGCGGCCCAGCGGGAACCGGTCCTCCAGCACCCATTGCTTGAAGCCCTCGCAGAACACCGGCCAGCCGTCTTCGATGCCATAGGCCTCCGCCGTCATGCGGATCTCCCGCTCGCCCGTGGCCGGGGTGATGCGGTCCACCATCGAATTGGGGAAGGCGACATTGGCGTGGATCCAGTCCGCGAAAGCCGGATCGGAGAGGCGCGCCAGCCCGCAGACGGTGGCCTCCGTCACCTCGCCATTGCCGGGGATGTTGTCGCAGCACATGACGGTGAACGGGGGAATGCCCGCCGCCCGCCGCGCCTTCAGCCCGGCGATGATCAGCCCGAACACGGTCTGCGGATGCTCCGGGTCCTTAGCGTCGGCGATGATGGCCGGATGGGCGGCATCGAACGTCCCCGTGGCCGGGTCGATGAAATAGCCCCCTTCGGTGATCGTCATGGAGACGATGCGGATCTGCGGGGAGGCGAGTGTGTCCATGATGCGGGCAAAATCCGGCGCGGTGATCATGTCCAGCATCGGTCCGGTGACGGTGGCGCCGGAGCGGTCCGCATCCTGCTCGACCACGGTGGTGAGGAAATCCTGCCCCTTCAGCACCTCGTGCATGCGCCGGTCGGAGGGCATGACCCCGGCGCCGATGATGCCCCAGCCGAGATCCCGTCCGGTGTTGAACAGCTCGTGCAGATAGACCGCCATATGGGCGCGGTGAAAGTTGCCGGTGCCGAAATGCAGGATACCGGGCGTGAGGTCTTCGCGGCGGTAGGCGGGCAGGACGGCCCGGCCCTTGAGGCTGGCGAGCGTTGCGAGCGAGAGCTTCGTCGTCATGAGTGCAGTCCTTGACTGGCGGGGGAGGGGCGGGAGGGCCATGCGGCCCTCAGCTCATCCAGTTGCCGCCGTCCACATTGTAGGTCTGGGCGAGGATGTAGGCGGCCTCGGCCGAGGCGAGGAACACCGCCATGCCGGTCAGGTCTTCCGCCCGGCCCATGCGGCCGAAGGGCACGGCCTCGCCCACCAGCTTCTTCTTCTCGCCAAGCGGCCGGTTCTCGTATTTCGCAAACAGGGCATCCACCCCGTCCCAGTGCTCGCCATCGACGACACCGGGGGCAATGGCATTGACGTTGATGCCATGCTTGATGAGGTCGAGTCCGGCGGACTGGGTGAGCGAGATGATCGCAGCCTTGGTGGCGCAATAGACGGCGACCAGCGGCTCGCCGCGCCGCCCGGCCTGGCTGGCCATGTTGATGATCCTGCCGCCTTTGCCGCGTGCAATCATCGACTTCGCCGCCGCCTGCAGTATGAACAGCGTGCCGGCCACGTTGATTGCGAAAAGCCGGTCATAGCTTTCCCGCGTGATCTCCGTGATGGGGGCAAGATCGAACAGGGCGGCGTTGTTGATGAGGATATCCAGCCCGCCCTGCCGCTCCTCGACTGTGCGCACGGCGGCATCGATCGAGGCCTGATCGGTGACATCGAGCTTCACCGCATAGGCGGCGCTGCCGATTTCCGCTGCGGTTTCGGTGGCGCGGAGAAAGTCGATGTCGGCAATGGCGACGGTTGCGCCCTCGCGCACATAGGCTTCGGCAAAGGCCCGGCCGATGCCCCGCGCCGATCCGGTGATCAGGGCGGACTTGCCCTCCAGTCTGCCGCTCATTGCGCCTGTCCCTCGCCGTTGAACCTGTGCAGGCGTGTGAGATCCGGCGTCACGTAGACGGTGTCGCCATGGCGGACGGGAAATTCGCCGCCGGTGCGGGTGGTGATGGTGCCCGCGCCCTCCACCTCCACATGCAGGAAGGTGTCGGAGCCCAGATGCTCGGCCACGGTGACCTTGCCCTGCCACAGCCCGCTGTCGAGCGAGAGGGTGACATGCTCGGGCCGGATGCCGATGGTGTGTGCCCCATGCTCAGCGGCGGTGGGGCCGCTGATCAGGTTCATCTTCGGCGAGCCGATGAAGCCGGCGACGAAGAGATTGGCGGGGGAGCGGTACAGCTCCAGCGGCGAGCCCACCTGTTCGATGCGGCCCTTGTTCAGCACCACGATCTTGTCGGCCATGGTCATGGCTTCCACCTGGTCGTGGGTGACATAGATCGAGGTGGCCTTCAGCTTCTGATGCAGCTCGGTGATTTCCAGCCGCATGGCAACGCGCAGCGCCGCATCGAGGTTCGACAGCGGCTCGTCAAACAGGAAGCAGCGCGGATTGCGCACGATGGCGCGGCCAATGGCGACGCGCTGGCGCTGGCCGCCGGAGAGCTGACCGGGACGGCGCTCCAGATAATCGGTGAGATTGAGGATGCGCGCGGCTTCCTCCACCTTGCGCTTGATTTCCGCCGGATCGGCTTTCGCCATTTTCAGCGGAAAGCCAATGTTGGAGCGCACGCTCATGTGCGGATAGAGCGCGTAGGACTGGAACACCATCGCCAGGCCGCGCTGTGCGGGCGGAGTGCGGGTCTGGTCCTTGCCGTCGATGAGGATGCGCCCGCCGGAGGCATCCTCGAGCCCTGCGATCAGCCGCAGCAGCGTGGACTTGCCGCAGCCGGAGGGGCCGACGAAGACCACGAACTCGCCATCGTTGATCTCAAGGTCGATCCCCGGAATGACGGCGTGTTCGCCGAAGGACTTGGAAAGCTGTTCGAGTTTGATGCTGCCCATCAGCGGGGTTCCTTACTTGACGGCGCCAAAGGTGAGACCGCGCACGAGCTGCTTCTGGCTGAACCAGCCGAGGATCACGATCGGCGCGATGGCCATGGTCGAGGCGGCGGAAAGCTTTGCCCAGAACAGGCCTTGCGGACTGGAGAAGGAGGCGATGAAGGCCGTGAGCGGCGCCGCATTGGCCGTGGTCAGCCGGATCGTCCAGAAGGCTTCGTTCCAGGCCAGGATGATGTTGAGCAGCAGCGTCGAGGCGATGCCCGGCAGGGCCATGGGCGTGAGCACATGGACGATCTCGTTGAAGAGCGAGGCTCCGTCCATGCGCGCTGCTTCCAGGATTTCGCCCGGGATCTCGCGGAAATAGGTGTAGAGCATCCAGATGACGATCGGCAGGTTGATCAGCGTCAGCATCACGGTGAGGCCGGTGCGCGTGTCGAGCAGGCCGAAGTCACGGAATATCAGGTAGATCGGCACCAGCACGGCGACGGCCGGCATCATCTTGGTGGAGAGCATCCACATCAGGATGTCCTTGGTGCGCTTCGTCGGCGAAAACGCCATGGCCCATGCGGCGGGAATGCCGACGAGAAGCGCCAGCACCGTCGAGCCCACGGCCAGCACCACCGAATTGAGGAAGGGCTTGATGTAGTCGCGCTGGGTCTGCACCGTGACATAGTTCTCCAGCGTGAAGCTGGGGATCAGGCTGAAGCCGCGGATGGCCTCGGTCTCGGTCTTCAGGCTGGTGATCAGCGTGTAGAGGATGGGGAAGAAGATCACGAGTGCCACCGTCCAGGCGATGAGCGTGACCGTGATCTTGCGGCGGGTGCTGGTGGCGCGGGCCATGTGCGTGTCTCCTTACCGGTCCAGGTTCTTGCCGGCGGCGCGCATCAGGAAGATGGCGACGATATTGGCGAGGATGACGGCGGTGATGCCTCCCGCTGATGCACCGCCCACGTCATAGCCAAGCAGCGCCGTGCGGTAGATCAGGAAGGCAAGGTTGGTCGAGGCATAGCCCGGCCCGCCATTGGTGGTGACGAGGATCTCGGCATAGACGCCGAGCAGGAAGATCGTCTCGATCAGGATCACCACGGTGATGGCGCGGGCCAGATGCGGCAGCGTCAGATAGATGAACTGGTTGAAGGCATTCGCCCCGTCCATCTCCGCCGCTTCCTTCTGCTCCACATCCAGCGACTGCAGCGCGGTGAGCAGGATCAGCGTTGCAAAGGGCAGCCACTGCCAGGCGACGATGATGATGATCGACAGCAGCGGATATTGTGCAAACCAGTCCACCGGATTGAGCCCCAGCGCCCGGTTGATATCCGCCAGCACGCCGTAGCCCGGATGCATGATCATGTTCTTCCACACCAGCGCGGCCACCGGCGGCATGACGAAGAAGGGCGAGATCACCAGAATGCGGACAATGCCCTGTCCGAACATGGGCTGATCCAGCAGTAGTGCCAGCAGCAGGCCGCCCACGATGGTGATGAGCAGCGCGCCGCCGACGATCAGCAGCGTGTTCCAGACCGACTGGAAGAAGGCCGCATCCGTGTAGAAATAGCGGTAGTTGAACAGCCCGGCGAAGCTGACATTGGCCGGGTTCAGCAGATTGTAGTTCTGGAACGAGAACCACAGCGTCATCGTGAGCGGCACGATCATCCAGATCAGCAGCAGCCCGACGGAGGGTGCCATCATCAGACGTGCCAGTGTGCGTGTGTTCTGAGTAGCCATGATGAAATCTTGCCCTGATGAGCGCTGCGCCAGAGGCCGCAAGGACCCGGGGAGCCCCGCCCGGACCCCTCATGAGAGGCCCGGACGGGGGAGGTGTGAGTTATTGAGCCGGAGTCCGCTCTTGATGAGACGCCTCTGCTGCCTTTCCCCTCGTGGGGCAGTGTTTGAAACAGACGGCCAGCAGGTGGATCGAGCCTTCCTTTTGCCGCAGCACCCCTCTCCCCCCTTGAGGGGGAGATGTCTGCGCCAGCAGACAGAGGGGGGTCGCAGCGCCTCAGTACGGCAGAACCTCTCATATGAGCGGATAGTCCCTTACCCCCCTCTGCCCCCTGCCGGGGGCATCTCCCCCTCAAGGGGGGAGAGGAGTTGGAGCCTGACTGGCAGTCCGGAGAAAACACTGCCCCGGAGAGCCTCTTTCCTTGCTCCCCACCAGGGGTAAAGGCGGTGGCTTTCTCTCCACGGCAGGGCCCCTCAGCCTCCCCTCCCCCTTGAGGGGAGGGGCTGGGGGTGGGGGTAACAGCCTGAAAACGCGGGATATTTCAGTTGCGGTTTTGCTGTCCCGAGTTGAGTGCCAGACATGCCGCGCTCCGCCGTGAAGACCCCCACCCCTCACCCCTCCCTCAAGGGGGAGGGGGACTGAAAGGCCGTGCCGGAAAGCTGACGCATCGCTGCGGTCACGTGGCAGAACCCCCTCCGCCCGCTGCTTACTTGATGTAGCCGCCGCGGGTCATTTCGCGGACGGTCATGGTCTGGGCCTGGGCGAGCGCGTCATCGGTGGACATCTGGCCGGCGAGTGCTGCCGAGAAGAGCTGGCCGACCGAGGTGCCGAGGCTCTGGAACTCGGGAATGGCCACGAACTGCACGCCCACATAAGGCACCGGCTTGACGGTGGGGTTCTTCGGGTCGGCGGCGTTGATGGAGTCCAGCGTCATCTTCGCAAAGGGCGCTGCGGCCTGGTACTCGGCATTCTCATAAAGCGAGGTGCGGGTGCCGGGGGGAACGTTGGCCCAGCCGTCCTTCGAGGCGACCAGCTCCAGATAGGCCTTGCCGGTTGCCCAGGCGATGAACTTTTCCGCCGCTTCCGCCTTCTGCGTGCCGGCCGGGATGGCGAGGTTCCAGGCCCAGAGCCAGTTGCCGCGCTTGCCGAGGCCCGTGTCGGGCGCCAGTGCAAAGCCCACCTGTTCGGCAACGGTGGAGTCCTGCGGGTTCGTCACGAAGGAGGCGGCGACGGTGGCGTCGATCCACATGCCGCACTTGCCCTGCTGGAACAGCGCCAGGTTCTCGTTGAAGCCGTTCGAGGAGGCGCCCTGCGGACCGGCGTCATTCATCAGCTTCACATAGAAGTCGAGGGTGTTCTTCCATTCCGGCTGATCGAACTGCGGCTGCCAGTTCTCGTCAAACCAGCGGGCGCCGAAGGCATTGGACGTGGCCGTCAGGAAGGCCATGTTCTCGCCCCAGCCCGCCTTGCCGCGCAGGCAGATGCCGTTGATGCCATTGGCCCGGTCGGTCATCTTGCGCGCCGCATCGGCGATGAAGTCCCAGGTGGGGGCGTCCGGCATGGTCAGCCCGGCCTTTTCCATCAGATCCTTGCGGTACATGACGAAAGAGCTCTCGCCATAGAAGGGCGCGGCATAGAGCTTGCCGTCCTCGCCGGTCAGGCCCGAGCGGATGGCCGGCAAGAGATCGTCCACGTCATAGTCCGCGCCGAGGTTCTCCAGCGGCAGCAGCCAGCCCTGCTTCGTCCAGATCGGCACCTCGTAGGTGCCGATGGTCATGATGTCATACTGGCCGCCCCGGGTGGCGATGTCGGTGGTGACACGCTCGCGCAGGACATTCTCCTCCAGCGTCACCCACTGGACCTGAATGTCCGGATTCTGCGCCGTGAATTCGGAGGTGAGGCCCTGCATGCGGATCATGTCGCCGTTGTTGACCGTCGCAATCGTCAGGGTTTCGGCCGAGGCCATGCCGGCAAGGGCCAGCAGCGAGCCCGCGCCCAGCAGAATCGTCTTCAAGTGCATGTCTTCCTCCCAGAAGAAAATGAGCATTCGCCTTGCTCGTGGGCAATTACTCACTTTGAGCGCGCAAAATGTCAATCCGGATTCCATGCTGCGATGCCGCAAGGATCAGGTAAGAAATTGATATGGCTTGGGAAAAAAATCTTACGTGCGGGAAAGGAGGTGCCGGGCGGCCTCTTCATCGGTGATGAGGCTGTTGATATGCCCGCCCCGCACGGCGGCGAGGATCGCCGCATGCTTGCGCTTGCCCCGGGCGATGCCGGTGACGGTGGAGGTCTGGCGCGAGGGGATTTCGAGGCTGGCGACCCGTTCGTTGACCGGGTGATCCAGCAGCTTGCCGTCCGCGCCGAAGATCCAGCCGCAGATCTCGCCCGCAGCGCCCGCGCGCAGGATGTCTTCCATCTCCTGCGGTTTCAGGAAACCGTCCACCAGCAGCGGCGCGCTCATGTTCATCTCGCCGATGCCGACGAAGGTGACATCGCTGCAGTGCCCGAGGGCGATGGTGGGGGCGACGAGCGGCTGGCTGTGCAGCAGTTTGCGTTCTGCCGGAGAGGAGACGATCACCGGCAGCGGCATGGGGAAATGCGGTGCCTTCACCGCATCGGCCATGGAGAAGATGACGTTGAAATAGGCGGCCGAGCCATCCGGGCTGATGTTGCCGGTGAGCGAGACGATCTTGTGCTGCGGGCAGTCCAGGGGCGGCAGCTGATCGATCACGGCCCGCAGGGTACGCCCCGTGCCCATGGCAATGACGAGCGGGTCGCTCTGCTTCAGCCAGCGCTCCAGCTGGGCGGCACCGGCCTCGGCAACGCCGACCGTGGCCGATTCTGCGGCCGGATCGGTGGGCACGATCTCCACATCCTTGAGGCCCCAGCGCGCCTTCACCGCTTCGGCCAGTTCCAGGCAGGCGGCGATCGGGTGGTCGAGGCGCACCTTGATCAGCCGTTCGGCCACCGACAGCGACACCAGCCGCTGCGCGCTCTGGCGCGAGATGCCCATGGCGGCGGCGATTTCGTCCTGGGTGCGGCCCGCGACGTAATAGAGCCAGCCGGCCCTTGCCGCATCATCCAGCCTCGTCTGCCCTTCGCCACGTTTCGCCATGAAAGCTTTCCCCGTCTCTGGCGACAGTGCTGCCAATTTTGCCCGCCGCTGTCAAATCGGCCGCCTGCGCGAGCGATGGTACAGAACGGTATCGTCGGAAGCTGAGAGCATTGAAAAGATACCTTTCTGTATCTTTTCTGCGTGCCCGGCATCAATGCTACAGAAAGGTATCATCTTGTGGTTCTCAGCTCATGATGCTACAGATGTGTAGCAGATTGGCGAGGTGCAGATGGCATTGTCTCCGGCAGAAGAGCGGCTGGCACGGGAGTTCGGCGCGGCCATCCGGGCGCGGCGCAAGGCGCTGGCGTATACACAGGCGGATCTTGCCGGCATGATCGGCACCAACCGCCGTTTCGTCAGCGAACTGGAGCGGGGCAAGGGCACCAGCCATCTCGGCCCAGCACTCGCCGCCGCCGAAGCGCTCGGCCTGCGCATCGGCGCCCTGATGGCAGGCCCGCTGCAAACCTCCCCCAGTCCGCTTCCGCCTTTGTAAGGAACTGAGCCTTGCAGCTTTTTTACGAGCGCCATCTGGCAGGCAGCATCATGGAGCGGGACGGGAGCGCGCCATTCTCACCCGTGTCGCGCTGGACCGTTAATATTGAGCCGCAGCGCTGCCGTTGAGCAGCGGGGCGAGGTAGGGGCCGGTGAGCATGGCGTCCACGTCGAGGGAGGCCGGGTCGAGCATGCCGGTTGCGGCCAGTTTGCCGCCGGCAAGGCCGCTGATGAGGGTAGCGGCATAGGCGGTGGCGGTGGCCGTGAGGGCGTTGACCGATTCCCTGCCAGCGCCGCCACCATTGCCTCCGCCGTTGCCTCCACCTGTGCCGAAGCCTGCGGGGCCATGCAGGGGGCCAAGCAGGGGGCTATGCGGGAGGCCGAAGCGCAGGCATTGGGTCCGCTCCACCGGCTGGCGGCCGCGCATGGCCTTTACCGTCAGCATCACATGCAGCACGTCATCCTCCACCACCGGCAGCCCGTTGCAGAGCAGGGATTTCAGCATGTCGCGGCGCTGGCGCAGGCCAAGGTCATCGAGCAGAAAGCGCATGTAGTCCAGATGGCCGGGATAGCGCAGGGTCTTGAAGGTGACGCTGCGCGGGGAGAACCGGGCCACCGCATCCAGATCCCCCAGCCCGCCCGACGTGGTGAAGGCCTCGAAGGCGACGCCATCGATGTTGAGGCGCTCGTAATCCTCCAGCGGCGACAGTTCGGTGCTGCGGCCCTCGCGCAGGGCGGTGCAGGGGCGGGTGTATTCGTCGATCAGCCCGTCCACATGCCAGATCTGGCCATAGCCCAGCCGGTTGGCGGGATAGCGGGGCAGGGCGCCGACGCGGATGATGAGGTCCGATACCGGCGCATAGCGTTTCAGCAGGGCGCAGGCGAGGGTTCCGGCAAGGCCCGGCGACACGCCGCAGCCGGGCAGCACGGCGCGGGCTGCCGCCAGATCCTCCAGCGGCTGGCGGGCCGCTGCCGGCGTGGCGATGAAATCGAGATAGTGGACGCGGGCGCGCCGGGCAGCCTCTGCCACGGCGGCGACGGCGCTGTCCGGCACGGCGGCCACCACGAGATCCTCACCCGCCAGAACCGTGTGCAGCTCCTCCCCATGGCACAGGAGGCGTGTTTCCAGCGGCGCAGTTGCGTGGCGCAAGCCGTCGAGCGCATCCTCGGAGCGGTCAAGCACCCGCACCCGGAAGCCGGCATCCTGCGCCAGCAGAGCGGCAAGGGCCGTGCCCATCCGCCCTGCACCCACGATAGAGATCTTGAAGCCGGACATGGCTTTCTTGCCTTTCTGTCAGGGCCGGAAACGGGCCACAAACGCCTGGAGACGGGGATTTTCCGGGTTGAGGATGACGCTGTCCGGCGTGCCGCTTTCGGCAATGACGCCCTGGTCGAGAAACAGCACCCGTCCGGCAACTTCGGCGGCGAAGGCCATTTCGTGGGTGACGATGGCCATGGTCATGCCCTGTTCGGCGAGCGAGCGGATGACGGCCAGAACCTCGCCGACGAGTTCCGGGTCAAGGGCGCTGGTCACCTCGTCCAAAAGCAGAACCTCCGGCTCCATGGCCAGGGCCCGGGCAATGGCCACCCGCTGCTTCTGCCCGCCCGAGAGATGGTTGGGGTAGGCCGCGTGTTTTTCGGCAAGGCCGACCTTTGCCAGCAGGTCCATGGCCAGCTCTTCGGCTTCCCGGCGCGGCCTGCGGCAGACGGTGACCGGTCCTTCGGTCACGTTCTGCAGCACGGTCATGTGCGGAAACAGGTTGAAGTGCTGGAACACCATGCCGACATGGCGGCGCAAGGTGCCGATGCCGATCTTGCCAGCACTGTCACGGAAACTGTCGCCCACCGGCTGCTGACGGAAACGGATCTCGCCGCCGGTCGGATGCTCCATGCGGTTGAGGCAGCGGATGAAGGTGGATTTGCCCGAGCCCGACGGCCCGATCAGGGCCACCACTTCGCCCCGGCTGAGGCTGAGATCAAGGCCCTTGAGGACGTGGTGATTGCCATAGCTCTTCTGCAGCCCGGAGGCTTCGATCACCGGGCCTGCGGCGTCACGGCTGGTTTCGCTGGTCATGCCCTTCTCCTTCAATCGCTCACGCGCAGCCGCTTTTCCACCCGGTCGGCGATCTGCGTCACGGGCAGCAGCACCGCGATGTAGAGGACGGCCATGACCGTGTAGGATTCGAGCGGGCGGTAGGTCTGGCCGTTGACGACGGCCGCCATATAGGCCAGGTCGGCCACCGAGATCACCGACACCAGAGAGGTGTTCTTGAACTGGATGACGGACTGGTTGATGAAGGACGGCAGCATCCGCTTCAGCGCCTGCGGCAGGATGATGCGCTGCATCGACTGCCAGGGGCTCATGCCGATGGCGGCGGCCGCCTCGCGCTGGCCCCGGTCGATCGAGACGATGCCGCCCCGGAAGATCTCCGCATAAAAGGCCCCGACATAGAGCGACAGGGTCAGCATGGCGGCCACCCGGTTGTCGATGGTTCCGCCCACCAGCAGCGGGAAGGCGTAATAGAACCACAGCAGCTGAACCAGAAGCGGCGTGCAGCGGAAGATTTCCTGATAGGTGCGGGCGGTCAGGTCGAGCACCTTCCAGCCGGACAGGCGCATGGCGCAGGTGAGAAAGCCGATCAGCACCCCGAACAGGATGGAGCCTGCCGTGTAGAGGACGCTGATCCAGAGCCCCCACAGGAACAGATCCCTGTACTGCCAGGCGGAGTGAAAATCCCAGGTGTAGGTCACGATCCGCCTCCTGTTCTGCCGGGGGCCGGCGCATGTGATGTGTCAGTCATTCTGGTCCCTCTGGTTCTTCCGGTTCTTGTGTTTCTTGGCCGCCGGGCGGTCTTTCCGCCGCCGGGCATGGCAGGCGCTCTGCCGGGTCAGCAGGCGCTGCCGGAAAAGCTGCCGGATGCCGAGCCGAAACGGCTCAGAACGGCGGCAATGGTCTGGCGGCTCCGGTCGGAGACGGGCACCATCGGCAGGCGCATCTCGGGTCCGGCGAGATTGGCGAGGGCGAGAGCCGCCTTCACCGGACCGGGATTGGACTCGATGAACATGCTGCCGGCAAGCTCCGCGACCAGTTCATGGACCGCCAGCGCGCGGGCCGTGTCGCCCTGTTCCCACGCCTTCACCAGTTCCACCATCTCGCGCGGGGCGATGTTGGAGACGACGCTGGTGACACCGCAGGCGCCCAGCGACAGGAACGGCAGCGTCAGGCCATCGTCGCCCGAATGAATGATGAGGCGGCTGCCGCAGGCCTGCCGCAGCTCCGTGACGCGTGACGGTGACCCGCCCGCTTCCTTGATGGCAACGATATTGGCGTGCATGTCCATCAGCCGGGCGCAGGTTTCCGGGGCAATCTCTACGCCGCAGCGGCCGGGCACCGAATAGAGCACCACCGGCAGGGAGGTTGCCTTGGCCACGGCGCTGTAATGGGCGGTGAGCCCGGCCTGTCCCGGCTTGTTGTAATAGGGGGTGACGACGAGCACGCCATCGGCCCCGGCAGCTTCCGCCCGGCGCACCTTGTCCACGGCCTTTGCCGTGTCATTGGCGCCTGCGCCCGCGAGGATGAAGGCGCGGCCCCGGGCCAGTTCCACCGTCCGGCGGATCAGGTCTTCGGCTTCCGCATCGGACAGGGTTGCCGCTTCGCCGGTGGTGCCCACGGGCACAAGGCCCGTGACCCCGGCCGCAAGCTGGCGTTCCACCAGGGCGGCATAGGCATCATGGTCGATGCCGCCGTTGCGGAACGGGGTGACGAGGGCGGTGAAGACACCGCGGAAACGGTCAGAAAGCTGTGTCATGGGGCTCTCCCGTGGACGTCATGTGGTCTGGGTGTCGGCGAGCGTGTAACGCCCGCAGTCTGGTCTGGCCGTACGGAGCCAGCTGGCGGCAGCCATTGCGCCTTCGGCATAGGCTGCCAGTGTGTGAACCTGATAGGTGAGCGTCAGCCCGGCGGACCCCAGGTCAAAGCGCACCTCGTTGATGCCGGTGACATCGCCCTCGCGGTTGACGGTGATGCCCGGTTCGCTCGCTGCAAAGCCCATGGCCGCACTCCGCGCCTTTCGCACGGTTTCCGCCAGCCAGCGGGAGGTGCCGGACGGTTCGGCTTTCTTGCGGGCGTGATAGACCTCCCGCACCGTGGCTTCGGCGCCCGGCATGGTGCTGGCAAAGCGTGCCGCGCATTGGCGGAAAGCCTCAAAGCCAAGCGCGAAATTGGCGCTGATCACCATCGGCCGGTGGGCGGACCAGCCGGTCAGCTGCTCCTCCTGCCCCCTGGAAAAGCCCGTCGTGCCGATGACGCAGGGCAGCGGGCTGCTGCCGATCTGCTCCTGCAGCCAGAGCGAGGCGGCAGGGGCCGAGAAGTCGATGATCACATCGCAGCGGGTGTTCATGGCCGCTTCTGCGGGCCGGTATTCCAATGCGCCGCCCGCCACCGGCTGCCCCACATGGCGTGAGGTGGGCGAGACAAGCGCGGCCACCAGCTCCAGCCCCGGACTGGCCAGCACCAGTTCCACCAGCTGTGTGCCGACACGGCCGGATGCTCCGAAGATCGAGATCCGCATTGCTTCTGCTCCTCCTGCCAGGTCTTGCGATGCTGGCGCATCACGCCTTGACATTGCTCATGCCCTGCGCGGGCTGGTGTCAGTCGATGACCACCTTGGTTTCGGACATCTCCCGCAAGGTGATGCGCACGCCCTCGCGGCCCAGCCCGCTGCGCTTGATGCCGCCGAAGGGCACATGTTCGGCGCGGAAATCCGGCCCTTCGTTGATCATGACACCGCCCACCGCCAGCTCGCGGGAGAACAGCTTCACCAGTGCATGGTCATTGGTGAAGACCCCGGCCTGCAGGCCATAGTCGCCCGCATTCACCTCGCAGATGGCGGCCGCCGGATCGCTGAAGCTGCGGATGGCGATGACCGGCCCGAAGGTTTCCTCGGCAATGACCGGGGCATCGGCAGCCACGTTGCGCAGCACTGTGGGTGCCACGAGCGTGCCCTCGCGGGTGCCACCGGCCAGCAGCTTTGCGCCGGCCGCAAGGGTCTGGCTGATCCGGCTCTCCACCAGAGCGGCAGCCGCCTCGTCGATGACCGGGCCCATCACCGTCTCCGCCTGCCGGGGATCGCCTGTGCGTATGCCGGTGACTTCGGCCAGAAGCCGGGCGGTGAACTCTTCCTCGATGTCCTCATGCAGGTAGAGCTTCTTCACCGCTGCACAGCTCTGACCGGCGATTTCAAAGCGGTGGCCGATGGCCGTCGCCACGGCCCGGTCGAGATCCGCATCCGGCAGCACGAACAAGGGGTCATTGCCGCCCAGTTCCATCAGGCAGCGCACCAGCCCGCAGGCTGCCTTCAGCGCAAGGCCGGCCGCCGGGCCGCCGGTGAAGGACAGAAGGTCGATGGGCGCGCGGGCCAGCGACAGGGCCGTTGCGGCCCCGCCATGCACCACCTGAAACAGCCCGTCCGGCCAGCCCGCCTTTGCGGCGAGATCACAGAGCATGGCAGCGGCCAGCGGGGCTTTCGGCGAGGGCTTGGCGATCACCGCATTGCCCGCGGCAATGGCCGGCCCCAGCTTGTGGCACAAGAGGTTGAGCGGATAGTTGAAGGGCGTGATGGCCCCGACAACGCCCACCGGCTGATAGGTGATGGTGGCGAGCCGGTCGGCGCCGCCCTCGACGATGGCGCAATGCAGGGCCTCACCATCGAGGAAGGTGGCTGCATCGCCCGAGAGCCGCAGGGTGTTCTGGGCGCGGCGCACTTCATTGCGGGCTTCGGTGATCGTCTTGCCCATCTCGTTGCAGATGGTGCGGGCGAGTTCCTCCGCATGGGCGGCAATCTGCGCGGCCAGGGCCTCCAGCAGCCTGCGGCGCAGCGCCGGGGTGGAGTGCCGGAAGTCGGCCTGTGCCTTGCGGGCGCGGGCGAGGGCGGCAAGAACCTCCGCCCCGGTGCTGACCGGCACTTCCCCTGCGAGTGCCCCATCAAAGGGATTGCGCACCTCGATGGCAGCAGCGCTGGCAGGAGAGAGTGTTGGGGAGAGGGTGGGGGCGGTCTGGACCGGCAGTGTCATTGTGGGGCCTCTTCAGCGTGGTCAGCCTTGCCGGGCTCGGGCCGGATCAGGCTGGAAATGGGAACGGGGCGGACAGGCCAGCGGTGGCCGGTGATCGTGGAAACGGGCAGGCTGCTGCCGGTCAGTTCGGCCACTGCGGCAGCGGTGTTCGCGGCGCAGAACCGGCCCTGGCAGGCGCCCATGGCAAAGCGCCCGTTCAGCTTCAGCTCACGGCCGGAGAGGCCGGGGTCTGCGGTGAAAAGCTTGCGCAGATCGCCCATTGTCCTGCCTTCGCAGCGGCAGAGCGCCGTGTCATCGGGCAGGGCGGTGAAGTGCTGTGCTCCGCCTTGCGGCGAGAAGGCGCGGGCAATGAGATCCTGCATCTTCCCATATCGGCTTGTTGCAGTCTGCAGCCGCTGCTGCAGGCGCTCCGCAGGCTCTGCCCGCCCTGCGAGCACGTGAAGGCAGATCTCTCCGGCGGTCTCTCCGCTGCACGCGGCGGCAGGGGCGCCGAGCGCCTGACGGCAATCCCCGGCTTGCAGCACCAGCGGATGGCCGGGCGCACCTTGCGAACTGCCTGAAGGGGCAAGCCCGAAGCTGTTTCCGGCAAGGCCGTCATGCAGCGCGACGCGGTCTGCGGCCAGCGTATGAACCCGGCCATGCCGGTCCTGCCACTGCGCCGCAAGGCCGTCTGCCGCCGTTTCGATGCCGGTCAGCCTTGCACCCCGGTGCCAGGGCACACGGGCGGTGAGAAGGGAGGCCACATAGCCGCCGGCCTCCAGACAGAGGCCGGGCCAGCGCAGCAGGCCGAGCCCGGCGCTGAGTTGCCGCAAGGGATCACCCGCCTCGATGACGGCCAGCGGCGGGGTGCCGAGGCGGACAAGCTGGGCGGCCACGGCCAGCAGCAGCGGGCCGGATCCGGCCAGAACGGTGCGGCCAGCCGGGGCTTTGCCCGTTTCCTTCATCATCACCTGCAACCCGCCAGCCGTCATCACGCCGGGAAGCGTCCAGCCGGGGCGCGGCAGCACGCGCTCCACGGCCCCGGTGGCAAGGCACAGGATGCGGCAGCGGAAGGTCTTCACCTGCCCGGCCTTCCGGTCCTCCAGCATGACGAGGCCGTCCGCATCGAGGCCAAGATAGAGGTGTTCCGGCAGGCGCTGGATCGCGGGTGTGTTTTCAAGGCCCGCAAACAGCCGTTCCCGCAGGCGCTTCTGCGCTCTGGCGAGGGACAGGGGCGGCACGCCGGGAATGGCCATGCGGAAGATGGCGCCGCCGGGGCCGGGCCGCTGGTCCGCCAGCAGCACGCTGGCGCCGCCGCGCGCTGCGGTGAGGGCGCAGGCCATTCCCGCCGGGCCGCTGCCGATGACGATGACATCGTGAAAGGACTGGCCGTCAGCGTGCATCATTGCCTCCTGCGCTGGCCGGCGTCACCGGCCGGACCTCGCTGCCGCTGCGGGCGGGGGTGAGGCAGGCCTCGCGGATGGTGCCATCAACCAGCACGGCACAGGCCTGACAGGCACCGATGCCGCAGAAATAGCGGGCGGGCTGGCCGTTTGCGTCTGTGCCGAGGTGCAGAATGCGGGCCGCTGTCAGCGCCGCTGCAATGGTTTCGCCCGGCCGGAAGGGGACGGTCTCATCGCACCAGAAAAAGCTCGGGCCAGTCATGCGGTAAACCTCAGGCTGGCGAAGCGGTCCGGTGCGAAAGGCGCCAGATCCAGCTCCGGCTCCCGGCCGCAGATGAGCGCTGCCATGGCCTTGGCCACCACCGGGCCAAGGCAGATGCCGTCGCCCTCAAAGCCGGTGAGAATATAGCCATTGGTGCAGCCGGGCAGGCGCCCGGCAAGTGGAAGGGCATCGGCAACGGCCGTGCGCGCTCCGGCAAAGCTGCGCAGCAGCCGCAGGCGCGCAAGGCCCGGCACCAGATCCGCGGCCTGCCGCAGCATGGTGCTCACGGCCTCAAGGTCCGTCTGGCGTGTGTCGCCGTGGTCCTCACGCGTGCCGCCGATGAGAAACTGTCCTGTCCGCAGCGGGTCGATGACAAGGCCGAAGCCGCGCTGATCCCTGGCGCCTGCCGCCTTCTGGCTGCCTTTCGACAGGAGATAGCGGCCCGACATGATCGAGCCCGGCATGCCGGCACTCAAAGCCCGGTCCCGCTCGGTGACCAGAAGCTGGCCCTTGCGCGGGGTCAGCACGCCGGAAAGGCCGAGCAGGGCGGAGGTGCCGTTGCCGGTGGCGATCAGCACCGCGCCGGCATTGAGGGTGCCCTTGCTGGTGTGCACGCCGATGATGCGGCTGCCATCGGCGCAGGTCAGGAGGCCTTCCACCTTGCAATTGCGGTGAACCGTGGCCCGCGATGCGCTTAGCAGCCGGTGGACGACCTGATAGCCGATGGCGTGGCCCTCGCCATGCACTTCCAGCACAAGGCAGGCAGCGGGCGAAAGCGCGGGGAACCGGCGGACGATCGCGGGGCCGGAGAAGGCGGTGACCCTGATCCCGGCGCTGGCAAGGGCGGCCCCGTGCCGCTCCAGCACCGCCTCTTCCTCAGCCGTGGAGGCCACGATGAAGGTGGAGCGCTCGTGGAATTCGGCGGCCAGCAGCCCTTCCTGCGCCAGTGACCGGTAGAGCGCGATGCCTTCCAGGGCCGCGCTCATCAGCGGGCCCGGCCGCTTGCTGGCGACGGAGACCGCACCATCCGACGCGCCCGAGGCTCCGGCCGCAGGCATTGCCGCGTCGAGAACTTCGACGTTCAGGCCCTGCCGGGCGAGAAAATAGGCAGCCGCACTCCCGGCAATGCCGGCCCCGGCGATGATGATGGGAGAAGTCTGCGCGAGCGGCGTGTCCACCGTCTGGTCCCCTTGTTCTGACTTGCGCCCAAGTGTGAGGCGGCAGACGGGGCAGCGTCGATACAAGAACACAGCATTCCCTGTTCCTGAATTTTGTATCGGCTAACTCATTTCCGGCCATTATGGCGGAGAGAGAGAGGTAGACCAGCATGGCCAAGATCAGCCTGACACTCATTCAGACATTCTACGAAGTCGCCCGCCACGGCTCGTTTTCGGGCGCGGCGCGGGAGCTCAATCTGAGCTATCAGTCCGCCGCCAATCATGTGAGGCGGCTGGAGCAGCTGCTGAACGGACGGCTGATCGAGACCGAGCAGGGCGCCAAGCGGATCATCCTCACGCCAAGGGGGGTGATGCTCTACAACCTGCTCTATCCGGAACTCGACATCATGCTGGAGCGGCTGACGAAGCTGATCGAGAACCAGCGGACCGCGCTGCGGGTCGGCATGCCGCAGGCGATCTTCTTCTACCTGTTCCCGAAGGTGCTGAGCCGCTTCCGCGCCCAGTTCCCCGACATGGAATTCGCCGTCTACGAGCGCGATACGGTGCTTGCCGAACTGGTGAAGAACGGCAGTCTCGACATCTGCATCTCCGAACGCTACTTCGGCGATCCCGTGGTGCCGCAGCGGCAGCTTGGCACCTACCGGCTCTCCCTGGTCTATCCGCAGTCCTGGGGACCGGCGCCCGAGGTGCGCGACATTCCCCGCTGGGCGCGGGACAAGCCCTTCATCACCTTTGAGCCGGGCCAGACCCTGCGCAATCTGACGATGGATTTTCTCAGCCGTGACGGGGCCAACGTCCAGCCCACGATCACCGCCTCCGGCAGTTCCAGCGTCAAGCGCTGCGTGGAGGAGGGGCTGGGCTTTTCGATCATCCCCGAATGGTGCCTGCTGCCCGAGGATCAGGGCATCACCAGCCTGCGCCTCACCAACCTGCCGGAGGTGCGGGTCTATTTCGGCACGGCCGGTTTCCTGCAGAAACATCAGGCCGTGCAGCAGCTGTTTGATGACTGCCGCAAGGAACTGGTCGGCCCGATCCTGGAGGCGCCGCGCGGCAGCGAACTCAACTATCCGGTGCCGTAGGACGGACCGGCATTCAGGGCGCCCGCGTCACGCTGCGGCAGATCCACCCACCGCGCCGCCCCTCCGCGCTGCGCTTCAGCCTCTCCGTTGGGCACTGTGCCCGGTAAACGGCACAGAGTCACCCCGGCCAAGCGCAGCGCGAGCCGGGGCCTACTCATTTGCAGAGGGATGCCGTTGTCCTGAGTGCGGCNGGCGCCCGCGTCACGCTGCGGCAGATCCACCCACCGCGCCGCCCCTCCGCGCTGCGCTTCAGCCTCTCCGTTGGGCACTGTGCCCGGTAAACGGCACAGAGTCACCCCGGCCAAGCGCAGCGCGAGCCGGGGCCTACTCATTTGCAGAGGGATGCCGTTGTCCTGAGTGCGGCGACAGGCTCCCCGCCCGGAGCAAGCCGCCGCGCTGCGCTTCAGCCTTTCCGCTCTGCAAGCGAGTGGTTCCCGGATCTCCGCTCCGCTTCGTCCGGGACGACGCCGAGGGGGGGGGTGAGGACAGTGTTTCTGCCGCTGGCTTCGCCTTGGTCACTGACGCAGCTCTGGCTTTGGCGGCAAGCCCCACAACCGGGTAACTGGCACTGGGTCACCCCGGCCAAGCGCAGCGCGAGCCGGGGCCTGCTCGTTTGCAGAGGGATGCCGTTGTCCTGAGTGCGGCGGCAGGCTCCCGGCCCGGAGAAGCCGCCGCGCTGCGCTTCAGCCTTTCCGCTCTGCAAGCGAGTGGTTCCCGGATCTCCGCTCCGCTTCGTCCGGGACGACGCTGAATATATGGTGAGGCACTGGCTCAGGCAGCGCTGCACATATAAAAAACAGGATAAGGGCGGCCTCTTCCTTAGCATTGTTCAATCCCGCGCCGCAGCTAGGCTGAAACCCGGCCAGCAGTGCTGCCGTTCCACTAGAAGATGTGGAGCAGGCAAAAGCAATTCCAGGGGAACAACGGAGGCCCGACAACATGAACTTTCTTGCAAAACTCTGCGGCATCGCCGCCATGGCGCTGGCTGCGGGAACCGCAGCAGCCAGTGCCGGTACGATTGATGATATTCGCGCCCGTGGTGTCCTGCGCATTCCGGCCATCCTCAATGAGGTGCCCTATTTCAACAAGGACCCGCGCACGGGTGAATGGCAGGGCTTCGTCATCGACATGGCCAGCGACATTGCCAAGACGCTGGACGTGAAGCTGGAAGTGGTGGAATCGAGCTGGTCCAACGCCATTCTGGACGTGCAGAGCGGCAAGGTGGACATGGCTTTCGCCGTCACCGCAACGCCGGTCCGCGCCATGTCCGTCTCGTTCTCGAACCCGACCTATTACAACAGCTTCATCATCGTGTCGGCCAAGGACGAGCTGACGGGCAAGACCTGGCAGGATCTCAACGACCCCAAATACACCTTTGCCGTGGACATGGGATCGGCGCAGGACCTGATTACCCAGCAGTATCTGCCCAATGCCAATATTCTGCGCTTCAAGACGCGCGATGAGGCGATCATCGCAGTCACCACCGGCAAGGCGGATGGCCTCGTCAACACCATGCTGAACGGCCTGGTGATTTCGAAGAAGGCCCCGGCCGTCGGCTCCGTGAAGGTCCCGGTGCCGGTGCTCTCGACCCCTTCCGTGATCGCGCTGAACTATGGCACCGACGAAACCTTCAAGAGCTTCGTCTCCGCCTGGGCCGAATACAACCGCCGCATCGGCAACAACCAGACCTGGATCGTGAAGAGCCTTGAGCCCTTCGGCATCACCCTGACCGACATGCCCGAGGGCTTCGGCTTCGGCGGCTGATCAGGGCATCAGGCCACAACACCACGCAGCGCCCCGCCACAAGCGGGGCGCCGAGGTCGATGACAAAACAAGAGTTCTCCTCTTTCGTCATGGCCGGGCTTGTCCCGGCCATCTGCAAGCCATTGATTTGGTTAGATCCTCGGCACAAGGCCGAGGATGACGATGGAGAGGCCGAATGTTTGTCAGCAGCCTGAGCGCCCCGCCACAAGCGGGGCGCCTTGCGTTTGAGGGAGGCTTATCCCTCCGCCTCTTCCTTGAACCGGCCGAGCAGCTGGCGGGCGCCGGTGGCGAGCAGGCCGACGTCGTGGCCGATGGCGATGAAGGTGGCGCCCATCTGCCGGTAGGTGCGGGCAAGGGCAAGGTCTGTGCTCAGCACGCCGGCTGCCTTGCCGCAGGCGGTGATGCGGGCGATGGCATCGGACACCGCCGCCTGCACCTGCGGCGCGCCGGGGCGGCCGAGAAGCCCCATGTCTGCGGCCAGATCCGACGGGCCGATGAAGACGCCGTCCACCCCTTCGACCGCGCAGATGGCTTCGAGATTTTTGAGCGCCATCACGCTCTCGGCCTGTACCAGCAGGCAGATCTCGTCATTGGCGGTTTCCAGATAGCCCTCGATCCGGTTGTAATCCGAGGCCCGCGCCAGCGCCGCGCCCACACCCCGGATGCCGGCCGGCGGATAGCGCACAGCCTGCACGAGGGCAGCGGCCTGATCGCCATCCTGCACCATGGGGATCAGCAGGGTCTGCGCGCCGATGTCGAGCATCTGCTTGATCATCCAGGCCTCTCCCATGGGCGGGCGGATGACCGCATGGGAGGGCGAGCCGCGCATGGCGCGCAGCTGTGCGGCAAGCCGTGGCACGTCATTGGGTGCATGTTCGGCATCCAGCAGCAGCCAGTCATAGCCGGTTCCGGCGCAGATCTCGACCGCGGCCTCGCTGCCGATCGCCTGCCACAGGCCGGTCTGCAACTGCCCTTCGCTGAGGGCCTTCTTGAACGGGTTGACGGGCGCGGGCATCAGGCGTCTCCCTTGGCAAAATGCAGGCTGACGCTGCCATGCGGGCCGAAGTCTGCGCTCACCGTGTCGCCGGGCCGGGCTTCGACCGGACGGATGAAGGAGCCGGCGAGCACGATCTGCCCGGCCTCGATGCCCTCGCCATACTGCGCCAGCCGGTTGGCAAGCCAGGCGACGCCGCGCGCTGGCTGGTTGAGCACGCCCGCGCCAAGGCCGGTTTCCTCCACCTCGCCGTTGCGGCTGACGATGGCGCCCATCCAGCGCATGTCGGTCTGGTCCGGCCGCAGCGCCCGCCCGCCGGTGACGATGCCTGCATTCGCCGCATTGTCGGCGATGGTGTCGCAGACATTGCGCGTCTGTTTCGTTTGCGGGTCCATCCTCAGGATGCGGGTGTCGAGGATCTCGATGGCCGGGGTGACGTAATCCGTGGCGTTGAGTACGTCGAAGACGGTGACGCCCGGCCCCTTCAGCGGCGCCTTCATGATGAAGGCGATTTCCGCCTCGATGCGCGGCTGGATGAAGCGCTCCGGCGGGATCTGCGCCCCATCCTCGAACAGCATGTCATCCAGCAGCACGCCGGAATCGGGGATGTTGATGTTCAGCGCATATTGCATGGCCTTGGAGGTGAGGCCGATCTTCCAGCCAATGACACGCCGCCCCGCCGCCAGCTTGCGCCGCACCCAGGCGGCCTGAATGGCATAGGCATCATCCATGGTCATGCCCGGATGGGCGAGCGACAGCAAGCCGGTCTGGATGCGGCTGCGCTCGGCCTCGTCCAGCTTTGCGGCGGCTTCCTCGATCTGTGTTGCGCTCAGCATCTCACGCCTCCCTTGCCGCATCCGGCATTTCATCCGCGATGGTGTTGCGCAGCGTGCCGAGCCCGTCTGCGCTCACCTCCACCACATCGCCGGGCTTCAGCCAGACAGGCGGTTCGGCCCGCGCCCCTGCGCCCGTTGGCGTGCCGGTCACGATCACATCCCCCGGCACCAGCGTGGTGAAGGTGGAAATGTAGCTGATGAGCCGGCGCACCGGGAACAGCATCCGCCCCGTTCTGTCGTCCTGCCGCAGCTCGCCGTTCACCCGCGTCTGCAGGCTGATGTCCTCGATCTGGGCGGGGGAGGTGAGGGGCACCAGCCAGGGGCCCATGGAACCGGAGGCATCGAAATTCTTGCCCTGCGTGACGTTGAAGCGCGCATGGCGCACCCAGTCGCGCAAGGTTCCCTCGTTGCACAGGGTCAGCGCCGCCACATGGGCCAGCGCGTCCGCCTCCGCAATCCGCCGCCCCGCCTTGCCGATGACCACGGCGATCTCGCCCTCATAGTCGAGCTGATGGCTCTCCGGCGGCCGCACCAGCGGCTGGCCGTGGCCGGTGAAGGACCCGGCGAACCGCACGAACAGCGAGGGATAGGCGGCGGCCTCCTTGCCGTCCTTGTATTCCTCGTTGCGGTCGGGAAAATTGACGCCGGTGCAGATGATCTTCTCCGGCCGGGTCACCGGAATGGTGAAGGTGATCTCTTCAAGGCTCATGTCCGGCGAGAACCCGCCGTAGCCATCGGCAATCTCCGTCAGGCTGCCCTGCGCGATGATGTCCATCAGGCTGGAAAACCGGCCCTTCAGCCGCGCGGACAGATCAATCACCCCATCTCCATCTCCCGCTACAAGACCGAAGCCCTGTTGGTTGCCTGCGGTGCGAAAACTCAGAAAACGCGGCTGGGTCATGGCTGGTTTGTCCTCGTAGTCTTGGTCATTGGCTGGCTGCTGACCTGAGGCCTCTCCGCCCCCCTCCCCTTGGTGGGGAGGGGTTAGGGGTGGGGGGAAGGCCTTTCCGGCTGGCAGAGTATTCATTGATTCCTGACAGCCGCTCCTCTTGATTCCTCTTCAGGTATCTATGTGTTTTCCATATCGTTTTCGGCTCCGCGCCCCCCACCCCTCACCCCTCCCCACGAGGGGGAGGGGGGCTGAGACGCTGTGCTCTGAACCAGATGCATCACTGCGGGCGTTGTCTGAGCCCGATATGTGAATCCGGTCGCTCAAGGGGGAGAGGGGCGCTGCGGCAAAAGGCGAGTGCATTGCACCTCTCCCTGGTGGCTACTGCATGAACAGATCGTATTTGAGGGGAGAGCCTGAAGTCTGGTCGCTCTGGCACGGCGCCTCCGCCCCCCTCCCCCTGGTGGGGAGGGGTTAGGGGTGGGGGGAAGGCCTTTCCGGCTGGCAGAGTATTCATTGATTTCATACAGCTGCATCCTCCGATGCCTCTTCAGGTATCTATCTGTCTTCCATACAGCTTTCGGTTCAGAGCCCCCCACCCCTTACCCCTCCCCACGAGGGGGAGGGGGGCGGAGAGGCCCTGCCACAGATCAGATGCGTCACTGCGGGCAGTGTCCGAACCTGATGTGTGAATCCAGTAGCCCCCACGAGAGGGGCTGAGGCGCTGTGCCTTTACGGCGCGATGATCGGCTGGGCCTTCAGAAGCGGTTCCTGCGGGGTGGTGCCGGAGAAGAGGCTGCCGTGCTCGAACCAGGAGCGGGGGGCGGGGGCGCCCCAGAGGGTCTGGCGCTGCGGGTCCTTCAGGTCCCACTTGATCGGCTCCAGATCCGGATCAACCGTCTGATAGTCGGAACAATAGATCTCGATGCGGTGGCCGTCCGGGTCGAGGATATAGAGGAAGAAGGCATTGGAAATGCCATGGCGTCCGGGGCCGCGCTCGATGCTGGACACCCAGCCGGTGGTGGACATGAGGTCGAGAAGATCGATGATGTTGAGCGGCGTCGGCACCCAGAAGGCGGTGTGGTGCAGGCGCGGGCCGCGGCCATTGGTGAAGGCCATGTCATGCACGCCGCCCTTGCGGTGGGTCCAGGCGGCCCAGAGCCGGCCCGTCTCCTCGTCCTCGGTATATTCCGTCACCCGGAAACCCAGCTCGTTGTAGAAGGCGACGGAGGCGTCCACATCGGGCGAGAAGCAGTTGAAATGGTCGATGCGCAGCGGCTTCACGCCCCGGTAGAGCGCATATTTCTGGTGGATCGGCGGCAGCCGGTCCATGCGGGCATAGAACTCCAGCGGCGTGCCGAAGGGATCGCGCGTGCGGAAGGTGCGGGATTGGAAGGGCCGCTCCACCCGTTCCACCGGCAGGCCTTTGCCCTTGAAGAACTGCGCCGCCCGGTCCAGATCCTCCTCCGAAAACACCTTGAAACCGAGATCCCGGGCTGAGGCCTCGTCCGACTGGCGCAGCACGATGCAATGGTGGCCGCGCTCTTCCATGGCGCGCAGGTAAATGCAGCCCGCGTCCTCATCGGTGACCTGAAGCCCCAGCGTGTCCACGTAGAAGGCGCGGGAGCGGGCAAGATCCGTGACGGCGAATTCCACGTGGCTGAGGCGCACGATGTTGAAGGGCGGATAAAGGTTGGGTGCGGGAACGGGCATGACGGGTCTCCTCCCGGTCTTGCGGATATCTGGCGTAAACGGCGGCGGCGGGCGGTTCAGCCGCCCAGCTTCGGGATGGCATGGGCGCCGGTGGCAAAGGCGATGTTCTTGGTTTCCATGTAGAAATCAAACGACCAATCGCCGCCGTCGCGTCCGATGCCGGAGCTTTTCACCCCGCCGAAGGGGGTGGGCAGGTGGCGGATGTTCTCCGAGTTCACCCAGATCATCCCCGCTTCCAGCGCCTCAGTGAACCGGAAGGCGCGGGTCACGTCCGAGGTCCACAGATAGCCGGTGAGGCCATAGGCGACGTCATTGGCCAGTGCCAGCGCCTCCGCCTCGTCCTTGAAGGGAATGGCCGTCAGCACGGGGCCGAAGATCTCCTCCTGCGCGATGCGCATGGAATTGGCGGCATGGGTGAAGAGCGTGGGCGCCACATAGCAGCCGCCGCCGGGGCCTTCCGCCTTCTCTCCCCCTGCGGCAAGGGTTGCGCCTTCCGCCTTGCCGGTGGCGATATAGTCCAGCACCTTCTTCTCGTGCACCGGATGGATCAGCGGGCCGATGACGGTGGCCGGGTCCAGCGGATGGCCGACCTTGATGCGTTTCGCCTTTTCCGCAACGCGCGCGGTGAATGCGTCGTGGATCGAGGCTTCCACCAGCAGGCGGGAGGACGAGGTGCAGCGCTCGCCGTTCAGCGAATAGATCATGAAGACCGCCGCATCGGCGGCCCGCTCCAGATCCGCATCGGCAAAGACGATCACCGGGTTCTTGCCGCCCAGTTCGAAATGCACCCGCTTCAGCGTCGCCGCGCCCTGCTGCATGATCATCGAGCCGGTACGGCTTTCGCCGACAAAGCCGATGGCCTTGATCAGCGGATGTTCGGTCAGCGCCCGCCCGGCATCTTCGCCAAAGCCGTTGACGAGGTTCCACACACCGGCAGGAAGGCCCGCTTCCTCGGCGATTTCCACCAGCAGCCGGGCCGTCAGCGGCGACAGCTCGGCCGGCTTGTGCACCACGGTGCAGCCCGCTGCCAGCGCCGGGGCGATTTTCCAGGTGGAGAGCATGAAGGGCGTGTTCCAGGGCGTGATCACCCCCACCGGGCCAATCGGCACGCGGGTGGTGATGTTGACCTGACCGGGCGCCTGCAGCGCCTTGCCGTCGCGCGCTTCCGGGGCGCGGGCGGCAAAGAAGCGGAAATTCTCCGCCCCGCGCAGGGCGGCCTTGGCCATGAACTTCAGCGACTGGCCGGTGTCCATGCATTCCACCAGCGCGATTTCCTCCGCCCGCGCCTCGATGGCACCGGCAATGCGGTTGAGGATATCCCGCCGCGCCTCGCCGGAGAGGGCGGCCCAGGCCGGGAACGCCGCCTTTGCGGCCTTTGCGGCCCTGTCGATATCCGCCGCCTTGCCGTGGGCGACGCGGGCAAGCACCTTGAGGTCCACCGGCGAGATGGTCTCGAACTGCGTGCCGTCCAAAGCATCCACGTCCTCGCCGCCGATGCGGTTCTTCACGCCCGCTTCAAAGCGCGCCAGAAAGGCGCTGGCCCGGGCGATGTTGTCTTCCAGTGAGGGCATTGTCACTCTCCGGTTCCGGTCTGCATCTGGCGGATGCGGGGGTGGATGGCGTTGCGCTTCCAGCTGAGGGGTGCGCTGATCTCGCGGATTTCCAGCGACAGCATGAAATGCGGGCTGGCGAACTGCGGCGCCAGAAAGGCGCAGGCCGCAGCGAAGATGGCCTCTCCGGCGCGCTGCCGGTCTTCCAGGCTGCGGCCCTCGCCCATGCGCAGGGACATGTCGATGAAGCCGTTCTGTGCCAGCCGGTCGGCCACCACATGCACATCGCAGCGGAACCCGCGCACACGCACGGCCCCCAGCTCGAACAGCCCCGTCTCCAGAAGCGCGTCATGCAGGCAGCCCGCAAAGGCAGGCATATCCACCCCGGCCTCCAGATTGGCCGAATAGTCAAAGGACAGATGCGGCATGGTCTCCTCCCGGCCGGCTTGATACTTAACACGTTAAATGATTTTGCGTGCCTGTCAACAGGGCAGTGTTTGCAACGGGAGCAGGGAGGAGTGGGCCCTCGTCTTGCCGCAGTACCCCTCTCCCCCCTTGAGGCTACTGCATGCACACATCGGGTTTGAACGCCGCCCGCAATGAAGCATCTGACCTGTGGCAGAACGCTTCCGCTCCCCTCCCCCTCGTGGGGAGGGGTAAGGGGTGGGGGGGCTCTGAGTCTGCAAGGATTTGAAAAATCGACCTTTTCTGATGAGGCATCAGGAGGAGCAGCTGCCCATAATCAATAAATACACTGCCAGACGGAAAGGCCTTTCCCCCCACCCCTAACCCCTCCCCACGAGGGGGAGGGGGGCTGAAACGCTGTGCCCAGTCACACAGATTACAGTCTTTCTCCAATCCGTCTCCTGCCTCAGGCACGATGTCTGCATGCAATAGCCCCACGAGGCGGAGGGGGGCTGAAACGCTGTGCCGGTGCAACTCGGCTGCCGGTTTGCAAAAGCCGGTTTTCTGCCGCATAGAGAGGGCATGAAGCCTGCTGATCCTGCCCCGTCCGACCCTGATCAGGGCGCGCTGCTGCCGCGTGACACCCGCCGCTCGCTGCCCATCGCCCTGCTGCGGGCGCGCGAGGCGCTGATGGCGCATTTCCGGCCCCTGCTGGCAGCGCATGACCTGACCGAGCAGCAATGGCGGGTGATCCGCGTTCTGGGCGAGCGCGGCACGCTGGATGCCTCCGAAGTGGCGGACCGGGCCTTCATCCTGGCCCCGTCGCTGACGCGCATCATCCGCACGCTGGAAGAGCGCGGCCTGATCCTCAGGGAGCGCGGCGAGGCCGACGGCCGCCGCGTGATGCTGAGCCTCACGCAGGAGGGCCTGCGGATCATCGATGAAGTGGCCCCGGAAAGCCGCCAGATCTACGCCAGCCTCGAAGCCCGCTTCGGCGCCGCCTGGATCGCCGACCTGCTCGACCGGCTGGAACGGCTGTCGGAGTTCAATGACGGGGGCGGGGAGGCCTGAGGGCTGCAGTGGCAGCCGTTGTGTCCATGGCACCGCCTTTCAGCCCCATCCCCCTGGTGGGGCTATTGGGTTCACACATCAGCTTCCTGCACAGCCCACAATGAAGCATCTGATCTGTGGCAGCGCCTCTCCGCCCCCCTCTCCCTGGTGGGGAGGGGTAAGGGGTGGGGGGGCTCTGAGCCTGCAAGATTTTGAAAAATAAACTTTTTCTGATGAGGCCTCTCGTTTCCCCTCCCCCTTGAGGGGAGGGGGTAGGGGTGGGGGTCTTCACCCAGGAGCGCAGCTTGACTGGCATTCGTCTCTAGACAGGGCGTCTTCAATGAAAATACCCCTTGTTTTCAGTCTGTTACCCCCACCCCTCACCCCTCCCCTCAAGGGGGAGGGGAACAGATAGGCCGTGCCCTTGAAACAACGGCTGCCACCACCTCCCATCCACCCCTGAGGTCTATCCCCCCTCACATGTCCTTCACCAGCCGCAGCGCGTCGTAGATGGCGGCGTGGGTGTTGCGGGAGGCGACGGCGTCGCCGATGCGGAAGAGCTGGAAGGTGCCGCCGGGGTTGCGGTGGATCTCCTGCGGCTGGCCCCCGATCAGCGCCTCGTGCGACACCTCGCCAAGATTGGACGACAGCGGCTTCAGCTCGAAGTAGAGATCGGCGAGTGGCAGGGTGCCGTGGTTGATGACCACCTGATCCACCGTCCGCGTCTCGCTGGCCCCGCCGTAATCGCTGCCCAGATGGGCGGTGAGCAGGTTGCCCTGCCGCTCCACCGCCTGCAGCTGCCAGGTGACGGTGAAGCGCGTGCCGAGCGTCTGCAGGCTGCGCATGTAGGGCACCAGGTTCATGGCCATCACCTCCGGCGCAAAGCTGCGGTCGGGGGTCATGATCTCGACGCTGGCGCCCGTCCTTGCGATGAGCTCCGCCGCCTGCAGGCCGGTGTGGTCGCCCGCATCGTCATAGACCAGCACCTGCCGTCCGGGCTTCACATCGCCGGAGAGAATGTCCCAGGCGGAGACCACCAGATCATTGCCTGTGCTCAGCACCTGCGTATCCGGCAGGCCGCCGGTGGCGATGATCACCACATCGGGCTTGTCCGCCAGAACATCGGCGCTTTCCGTCCATGTGTTGAAGCGGAAGGAGACGCCGAGCCGCTCGCATTCGGCCATGCGCCAGTCGATGATCGACAGCATTTCCCGCCGCCGTTCGCTCTGGGCGGTCAGGCGGATCTGCCCGCCGGGCCGGGCGGCGGCCTCGAACACGGTCACCTCATGCCCGCGCTCACCAGCCACCCGCGCGGCTTCCAGTCCGGCGGGGCCGGCGCCCACGATCACCACCTTGCGGCGGCGGGCGGCGGGGGCGATGTCATGCGGCATGGTCTCCTCGCGCCCGGTGGCGGCGTTGTGGATGCAGAAGGCAAGGCCGCCCTGATAGATCCGGTCGAGGCAATAATTGGCGCCGGTGCAGGGGCGGATGCGCTCTTCCTGCCCGGCGATGATCTTGCGCACCAGATGCGGGTCGGCCATGTGGGCGCGGGTCATGCCGACGAGATCCACCTTGCCGCTGGCCACCGCATGGCGGGCAGTGGCAACATCGGGAATGCGCGCCGCATGGAAGGTCGGCAGCTGCGTTTCCGCCCGGATGCTGCCGGCAAAATCCAGATGCGGGGCGCTGGCCATGCCTTGAATGGGGATCACATCCGTCAGCCCGGCATCCGTATCGATATGGCCGCGCACCACATTGAGGAAATCGACAAGGCCGCTGTCCTTCAGGTGGCGGGAGATTTCCAGCCCGTCCTCCGGCGTCAGCCCGCCGTCGAGCCGCTCATCGCCCGTGTAGCGGATGCCGACGATGAAATCCGGCCCAGTGCGCTTGCGGATCTCGCGCAGCACATCGAAGGCAAAGCGCAGCCGGTTATCGAGCGGCCCGCCATAGGGGTCGTCCAGCGTGTTGGTCAGCGGCGACCAGAACTGATCCATCAGATGGCCATAGGCTTCCAGCTCGATACCGTCCATGCCGCCGGCCTGCATGCGCTCGGCCGCATCGCCATAGTCCTTGATGATGCGCTCGATATCCCAGTCCTCCAGCTGCTTGGGGAAGGCCCGGTGCGCGGCCTCCCGCGCATGGGAGGGGGAGACGACGGGCAGCCAGTCGCCCTTGTCCCAGCGGGTGCGGCGGCCCAGGTGGGTGAGCTGGATCATGATGGCCGCGCCCTGCTCATGCACCGCGTCCGTCAGCTCCCTTGTCCATTTCACCACCTCGTCCTTCCACGCGAGGATGTTGTTGAACACGGGCGGGCTGTCCCGCGACACGGCGGCGGAGCCTGCGGTCATCGTCATGGCCACCCCGGCCTTCGCCCGCTCCACGTGATAGGCCCGGTAACGGCCCTTGGGCATGCCGTCTTCCGGATAGGCCGGCTCATGCGAGGTGATGATGATCCGGTTGCGCAAGGTGAGATGCTTGAGCTGGAACGGCTGAAGCAGCGGGTCGCTGGACATGGGTCTTGTGCCTCTCTGGAAGGGCGGTTTTCTTCAGCAAAGTGGAAATGTGCACTGGTGTCAAGTTTCAGTGCATGAGTGTCGTTTTCTTTGACGGGCCTGCGCCATCTGCTAGATTTGCGGCATGAAACAGGACACTGACATCACGGGCGAAACCGGCATCACGGGCGAAACCGGCATCACGGCGGAAACCGGTATCACGGCGGAAACCGGCTGGCGCGGCTCTGCGGATCTGTGGCTGGATGCGGCGCTTGAGGCGCTGCTGGACGCGGGCGTGGAGGCGGTGAAGATCCAGCCTCTGGCAAAGAAGCTCAATCTGTCGCGCACCAGTTTCTACTGGTTCTTCAAGGACCGGGAGGCGCTTCTCGCCGCGCTGGTGGCGCGCTGGCGGGAGAAGAACACCGGCGCCATCCTCCGCCAGACGGGCGCCTATGCGGAGACGCTGGCCGAGGCGATGCTGAATGTCATCGACTGCTGGCTCGATCCGGCGCTGTTCGATTCACGGCTGGAATTTGCGCTGCGCAGCTGGGCGCTGCAATCGCCGGACATTCTGCGGGAGGTGCAGGAGGCCGACCGCCTGCGGCTGGAAGCGCTGACCGGCCTCTTCACCCGCTTCGGCATCAGCGGCGCCGAAGCGGACGTGCGCGCCCGCACGGTCTATCTCACCCAGACCGGCTATATCTCCATGCAGACCCAAGAAGACCTCGCCACCCGCATGCACCGCATCCCCGCCTATGTCACCATCTTCACCGGCCAGCCCCCGAACCAGCGCGAACTGGCAAGGTTTCACGCAAGGCATGGCGTTTCAGTCCCCCTCCCTTCAAGGGGGGAGAAGAAATGAGAGGCTTCAGCCGGAAGAAACACCGCCCCCCAGGCGGCATGGGAGGCAGTTCACCTGCCGGTTAGTCGAAGCGGGAGAGGAAGTTTGAAACGGCCGTCAGGCACGGCATTTTTTCTTCGACATGCGGCATGTGGCTGGAGTTTTCGAAGATGATCCACTCACAGTTTCTGATGTTGCGGGCGTAAGGCTGGACGACAAGCGGCGTGGCCTCGTCATGCCGGCCGGACAGGAGCAGGGTAGGGGCCTCGACAAGATGCAGGCGGTCCTCGATCGTCCAGTCTTTCATCGTGCCGATGACGTGGAACTCGGTCGGGCCATTCATGTTGCGATAGACGGTGTTGTCGTCGTCCATGATGGCGAAGGTGCGGGCAACCTCGGGTGGCCAGGGAGAGACGCGGCAGACATGACGGTCGTAGAACACGCGGGCCGCCCGGATATAGTCCGGATCGGTGATCGTGCCGGCCTTCTCGTGCCGTTCCAGGGTGTCCTGCACCTCCTGCGGCAGATCCTTGCGCAGCCGGTTCGCTTCTGCGGTCCAGGTGTGCATGCTGGCAGGTGAATTGGCGATGACGAGTGCCTTCAGCCCCTTTGGCTGGCGTACGGCATGCTCGGCCCCAAGCATGCCGCCCCATGACTGGCCGAGAAAGGCATAGCGGCTGCTGATCCCGAGGTGGTCCAGCAGGGCATCAAGCTCTTCCAGAAACAGATCAGGCGTCCAGAAGTCCGGGCCCTTGTCCGGCAGGCGTGTCGAGTTGCCATTGCCCAGCTGGTCGTAGTGAATGACCGCCCGCCCGTCGATTGCCGTGATCTCCTTGAAGCTGTCAACATAATCATGGGTGCAGCCCGGTCCGCCATGGGCGACGACGAGCGGCAGCCTGCCGTTGCCGAGCGGTCCGGTGATGCGGTACCAAGTCTGGTACTCACGAAAGGGCAGGAACGCTTCCCTGGACGCCATTGCAGTCACGTGCTTCTCCATCCTGTGCCGGGTGATGGACAAGCATAGCCTCGGCAAAAAGGCTGCGGCAGCTATTACAAGTTATAGGATGGGCGGTCTTCGAGAAGCCGGTAATGGGTGGCGCGCACCACCGCCTGCGTCCGGTTCCTGGCGCCAAGCTTGCGGGCGGCGGCGTTCAGATGCATGACGACAGTCGGGACCGAGCGGTCGATGATGCGCGAAATCTCCTTGGCGGAATATCCCTCGGCCGAATACCGCAGGCATTCCCGCTCGCGTTCCGTCAGCCGCACCTTGCCGGAGCGGAAAGTCTCGGCCTCGAAGCGGTCTGAGGCGGCTTCATGGAAAACGTGGGCGAGCAGGTTGAAGTCGGCGATGTGACGCAGGGCATGGCGCTCGAAGGCCTTGCTGCTGCGGAAGTGAATGCCGGTGACGGTGGCATAGTCCCCGCGCGGCATGTGCACAGGCACGGTGACACCAGCGGACATGTCCCGTTCATGGAGGTAGCGGGCGACGGGCGCCGTGTCCTCGGTCAGGAAGCGGCGGATCACCGTGTCCGCATCTGCGCTGTAGTTCCAGAGGAAGGGTGCGGAGGTGCGCAAGGCCACCTGCTGGACGGGATCTATGCTGAAATACCCTCTTTCAAACCAGTACTCGTGCATGTCATCTGAGATGTTGCGCAGCTTGAGCAACGAGGGAAACATGATCTTTCCGTCGAGATCATACGGAACAGGCGTATAATCATAGATCAAGGCTTCAAATCCGATGGCCTGCATGGCCTCGAAAATTTGATCTATACGGCCGTCCAGAGTGTCCTGAGCGGAAAACTTGCTTCTGATCGCACCAATCTCGTCAATCATTGCTGGCTCCAGGCTCGCGCCGCTGTGACCCTATCACTTCTTATAGCTGGTTCCGGCTGGCGTTTCGGGTAAAAATTTAGCCGTGCTCAAATGTTGAGCAAGCAAAATCTTTGCCGGAGTTGCGAATGTGGCGTGAGATGGAGCCAGATGCCCGGCTTATGGTCGAGGTCGATGGCCACAAGGTTGCGGTTTACAGCTTCGGGGAAGGGGCCGAGACGGTTTTTTGCTTCAACGGCGGGCCGGGCCTGCCTTGTGACTATCTGCGCGAAGCCCATTCGTGCCTGTCGGGCAGGGGATACCGTGTGGTCGCCTTTGACCAGCTCGGAACCGGAGCGTCCAGCCGCCCGTCCGATCCGGCGCTGTGGACGATCGGCCGCTATGTCGAGGAGACGGAGACGGTACGCAAGGCGCTCGGGCTCGGCAAGGTGCACTTGCTGGGTCATTCCTGGGGCGGCTGGCTGGCCATTGACTATGCGCTGGCGTATCCGGAAAACCTGCAGACGCTGATCCTGGCCGATACGGTTGCGGACATGCCGCATCTGATCAGCGAACTGGAGCGGTTGCGCGCAGCCCTGGGGCCCGAGACCGTCGCAATGATGCAGAAGCATGAGGCGCAGGGCACGTTTGACCATCCGGAATATCTGGCTGCCATCACCATCCTGAATTACCGCCATGTCTGCCGGCTGCCGGAATGGCCCGCACCGGTGAAGCGCTCGCTGGATGACTGGAACATGGGCCCTTACGGCACGATGCAGGGGCCGAATGAATTTCTCTATACGGGCAATCTGAAGACCTGGAACCGCATTCCGGATCTGCCCGGCCTGCCGGTTCCGGCCTTGGTCATCTGCGGGGAGCATGACGAACTGACACCGGCCTGCGCCTTGCGGATGAAGCTTGCCTTGCCCGATGCCGAACTCAAGGTGATCGCCAATGCGAGCCACATGCCCTTTTACGAGAATCCGGCGGACTACTATCCGGTGCTTCTCGATTTTCTCGAACGGAACAGGATGAGCTGATGCACAGGCGGGGCGCAGACAGCATCATGCGGGGGAGGCGGCAAGACCGGCATGCATCGCTATAGGTTCGTTCTCTTCCGGCCATTGCAGTTCCTGCCGGTCCTTTTCGGCATCAGCATCATCACCTTTGTGCTGGTGCGGCTGATCCCGGGTGATCCGGCACGGGTGCTCCTGGGAACCAGGGCCACGCCGGCGGCCATCGCCAATATCCGTGCGCAGTACGGGCTCGATGAACCGCTCTGGCTGCAGTATCTCTATTTTCTGAAGAACCTGGCCAATGGCGAGATGGGCAAGTCGATCCTGTACAAGATCGATGTTCTGAAACTCATCGCCACACGGATCGAGCCAACGCTGGCTCTGGTTGTGTTCAGCGTCATCCTGTCACTTCTCATCGCGGTGCCCATGGCAGCGGTGGCCGCGCGCAATGCGGGCAGGGCGCCGGATCATATTGTCCGCATCGCCTCGACCTTTGGCATCGGCTTTCCGTCTTTCTGGCTCGGCCTGATGCTGATGATCCTGTTCAGCGTCAAGCTCGACCTGCTGCCGGTCTCCGGTTACGGCACAACGGCGGGCGAGAAGCTGGCGCATCTGATCCTGCCAGGCCTCACCATTGCCCTGTCCCTCTCCGCTGTTCTTATGCGCTCTCTCAGGGCAGCGATGATCGAGGCCTTGAAATCGGATCTGGCGACGGCGGCACGGGCCCGCGGCATGCCGGAACATATCGTCTTCTGGCGCCATGCCGTACCCAACGCGCTGGTTCCGGCGATCAACCTGCTGGCCGTCAACACCGGCTGGCTGATCGGTGGCACGGTCGTGGTCGAAAGTGTCTTCGCCCTGCCGGGCATGGGACAACTGCTCGTGCGCGCCATTTTCTCGCGTGACTACATGGTTGTTCAGGGCGTTGCCATGGTCTTTGCCTGCGCAACCGTGCTCGTCAATTTTCTCGCAGACATTGCCACGGTTGCGGCCGATCCGAGGGTGAAGCTATGAAGTCCGCCGCCCTTCTCCACTCTGCTGCCCGCTGGCGTGTTTTCCTGCGCAGACGCACGATGTTTGCTGCCGGTATCTCGATCCTTCTCATGTTCGTCCTGCTGGCCATCCTGGCGCCGCTGATTGCGCCCTATGACCCGATCCTGCAGGACGGGAGCGCCCGGTTGCAGCCACCCTCCCTGCTGCATCCGCTTGGCACCGACAACTTCGGCCGCGATATCCTGTCCAGGATCATCTGGGGGGCACGGATCGACCTGCAGATTGCCCTGATCGGGGTGTTCTTTCCGTTCGTGCTGGGCACGGTGGCCGGGACGGTTGCCGGCTTCTTTGGCGGTATCGTTGATGCGGTGTTCATGCGGATCATCGACATCATCCTGGCATTTCCCTTCCTGGTGCTGATGCTGTCGATCATCGCCATTCTGGGGCCGGGCCTGCTCAGCTTCTATATCGCCATGGCACTGGTGGGATGGGTGTCCTATGCCCGCCTGATCCGGGCGCAGATACTGGTTCTCAAGAACAGCGATTACGCCGTTGCGGCCGTCAGCCTCGGGTTCGGACGGATGCGCATCATGTTCCGCCATCTGCTGCCCAATGCGATTGCCGGTTCCATCGTCTTTTCCATGTCCGATGCGGTTCTGGTGCTGCTGAGCGGCGCTGCGGTCAGCTATCTCGGCCTCGGCGTCCAGCCTCCTGCTGCCGAATGGGGTGTCATGGTGGCCGAGGGCCAGAGCTTCATTACGACAGCCTGGTGGATCACGCTTTTTCCCGGCCTTTCCATCGTCCTGCTCGCCTTCGGTTTCAGCATTCTGGGGGATGCGCTTGGCGAAATGCTGGGAGTGCATGAATGACCGCTCCGGCCTCTTCCTCCCCGCTTCTGTCTGTCCGCGGCCTGACCGTTACGGCGCATGACGGCGGTGCGCCGCGCCGGTTGCTCGACGATGTGTCCCTGGATCTTGCCGAGGGCGAGATCCTCGGGCTGGTCGGTGAAAGCGGCTCCGGCAAGAGCCTGTTCTGCCGCTCTCTCATCCGGTTGCTTCCCTCCTCGAGGCTGAAGATGGAGGCCGGTTCCATCCTGCTCGACGGGCGTGACCTTGCGGGTCTAAGTGATGCGGACATGCGTGAAGTGCGCGGCCGCGGCATCGGCATGATCTTCCAGGACCCTTCAAGCCATCTCGATCCGGTGATGACGATCGGCGCCCAGATCTGCGAGGGCATCCGGTATCATCAGGGGCTGGGCAGCAGGCAGGCGCGCGAGGCTGCGATGGCCATTCTGGCGCAGACGGGATTTCCCGATCCGCTGCGCCAGTATAACAGCTATCCGCATGAGTTCTCCGGCGGCATGCGGCAACGGGCGATGATCGGCGTGGCATTGTCCTGCAAGCCGCGGATTCTGATCGCCGATGAACCGACCACGGCACTGGATGTGACGATCCAGGCCCAGATCCTGCAGCTTCTGATGGACCTGCGCGCCAGCCACGGCCTGTCGATCATCCTCATCACGCACGACCTGGGCATCGTGGCACAAACCTGCGACCGGATCGCCGTCATGCGCGGTGGCCGGCTGCTGGAGCAGGGGCCCAAGACGCAGGTCCTGTCCAGCCCGCAGGATCCCTATACGGTCCAGTTGATCCGCAGCCATCCTTCGCTGCCGGATGCGGCCCGGCCGGTGCAACCTGCGGCGCGGCAAGCCGGCACGGCGGTCAGGCCGCTTCTGGAAATCGATGATCTGCATGTGCGGTTTCCGGTCGGGGGGAGCTTGTTCAGGGGCGATCTTCTCAAGACAGTCAGCGCTGTCTCGGGCGTCAGCCTGCGGGTCATGCCGGGCGAAACGGTGGGCATCGTCGGCGAGTCCGGCAGCGGCAAGAGCACCCTTGCCCGCTCCATCCTCGGCCTGGCTCCGGTGTCTTCCGGGCACGTCAGCTTTGATGGCACAGACCTTACCCAGCAGAGAGTTGCCGCGCTTGCAAAGCTGCGGCGCGAGGCGGCGATGGTCTTCCAGGATCCGTTCAATGCCCTCAATCCCCGGCTGACGATCGGTCAGACCCTGGCCGAGGTGCTGTCCGTGCAGGGCAAGGTTCCGAAAGCCGGGATCCCCACGCGGGTGGATGAGTTGCTCGGCCTTGCGGGACTTGACCGGGAATTTGCCAACCGCAAGCCGCGCTCGATGAGCGGCGGCCAATGCCAGCGGGCAGGGATTGCGCGGGCGCTTGCCGTGGATCCGCGCCTGATCATCGCCGATGAATGCGTGGCCGCCCTCGACGTGACCATTCAGGCGCAGATCATCGAGCTCTTCCGCGAGCTGACGGCCCGGATGAACCTGACGCTGCTGTTCATTGCCCATGATCTGGCGATTGTCCGCAACCTCTGCGCCCGCACGGTCGTCATGCACCGGGGACAGGTGGTCGAAGACGGGCCGTCGGAGCAGGTGTTCTCGCGGCCGCAGCACCCTTACACGGCCGCGCTGGTCGCCGCCATCCCGGACATTGATCCGGCCAGACCGCTCTTTGCCAATGCCACGGCTCCCATGGCCAGGTGCATGCCATAACCACGAAGGGAACGATGCCATGATCAGGAATTGGAAATCCATCGGACTGGCGGCCTTTGCCGCTGCCCTCAGCCTCAGCACCAGCCTGGCAGATGCGGCCGGCGTTCTGACGATTGGCCGCCGGGAGGACTCCACCACATTCGATCCGATCAAGTCGGCGCAGAATGTCGACAACTGGGTGTTCTCGAACGTTTTCGACGTGCTCATCCGGGTGGACAGGACCGGCACCAAGCTTGAGCCGGGGCTGGCGGAAAGCTGGACTGTGTCCGGCGATGGCCTGACCTATACGTTCAAGATCCGTGATGCGAAATTCTCGGACGGCTCGCCGGTCACGGCGGAAGACGCGGCATTCAGCCTGCTGCGCATCCGCGACAACGAAGGCTCGCTGTGGAGTGACAGCTACCAGGTCGTTGATACGGCCGAGGCGGCGGACCCGAAGACGCTCATCGTCAAGCTGAAGACGCCGTCAGCGCCTTTCCTCTCGACGCTTGCATTGCCGAATGTCTCGGTCCTGTCGAAGAAAGCGGTCGAGGCCGGCGAGGATGCGTTCGGTGAAATGCCGACGGCGGCCTCCGGTGCCTTCATTGTCAAGGAGTGGCGCCGCGGTGACCGGGTGATCCTTGAAAAGAACCCGTATTTCTGGGAGGCAGACCGGGTGAAGCTCGATGGGGTCGAATGGATTTCCGTTCCGGATGACAATACCCGGATGCTGAATGTGCAGGCCGGTCAGCTCGATACCGCGATCTTCGTGCCCTTTTCGCGGGTCGAGGAGCTGCAGAAGGATCCCAATCTCGATGTTCTGATTGAGACTTCAACCCGGGAAGACCATCTGCTGATCAACCATGAGCATGGGGCTCTCGGCCAGAAGGAAGTGCGTCAGGCGCTCGACATGGCCATCGACAAGCAGGCGATTGTCGATACGGTGACCTTCGGCATCGGCAGTGTGGCCAACTCCTACATCCCCAGGGGGTCACTCTATCACTACGAGGACAATTACCGCTATCCGTATGACCCGGAAAAAGCCCGTGCGATGCTGGCGGAGGCGGGGGCTTCCGGCCTGACGCTGGACTACATCGTCAATGCGGGCAGCGAAGTGGACGAGCAGATCGCCGTTCTGCTGCAACAGCAGCTGGCCAAGGCCGGAGTGACCGTCAACCTGCAGAAAGTCGATCCCAGCCAAAGCTGGGACATGCTGGTTGCCGGTGACTACGACATTTCCGTCATGTACTGGACCAACGATATCCTTGATCCGGACCAGAAGACGACCTTCGTTCTGGGGCATGATGCCAACATGAACTACATGACCCGTTACACCAGCGATCCGGTCAAGGCGCTTGTGGCTGCCGCACGTCTTGAGCTTGACCCGAAGAAGCGCGAAGAGATGTACATCGAGATCCAGAAGATGGCGAAGGACGATGTCCACTGGATCGATCTTTACTATAGCCCCTACATCAATGTTGCGCGGAAGAATATCGAGAACTTCTATCAGAACCCGCTCGGACGGTTCTTCCTCGAGGACACGGTCAAGAACTGACACACGCCATTGACGGGCTTGAGCATCGGGATTTGCTCAAGCCCGTGCGGCGTCCGAGCCGTTCCCCCTCGTGGGGGAAGAGGAGTTGGTGCCTGACTGGCAGCCGGAGAGAAACACCGCCCCACCCCACTTGCGGCAGGGGCGGGTTCACCCACCCGTCTTCTCCCTGATCCTCTCCAGCAGCGCGTCCACGTCGGCCATGAGGTCACGCGGGTCTTCGAGGCCGGTGCTGATGCGCAGGGCGGAGCGGGTGTGCTGCCAGCGGGGACTGGTCCGGTCCTCGCGGATGGGCTGCGGGGCCATCAGACTGCGGCTGCCGCCCCAGGAGGCGCCGATGGCGAAGGTGATGAGGCCGTTGAGAGCAGGGGCCACATGCGCCGCGGCCTCAGGGCGGAACAGCACCGAGAACAGGCCGCTGACCCCGGCAAAGTCCCGCTGCCAGACGTCATGGCCGGGGCACTCCGGCCGCGAGGGCAGCAGCACGGCTTCCACCAGATCGTCGGCGGCAAAGCGGGCGGCCAACTCCTGCGCCACCCGTCCGGCATGGGCAAGGCGCAGGGGCATGGATTCCATGCTGCGCAGGATGTGGCTGGCATCATCGGGCGATACGCCGACGCCATAACGGCCGAACTGGCTGCGCAGCTCCTGCGCCAGCGCCGGTTCGCGCACGCTGATGGAGCCCATGAGAATGTCCGACGTGCCGGAGAAATATTTGGTCAGCGCCTCGGTGACGATATCGGCGCCATGCGCCAGCGGCTTGAACAGAAGCGGCGTTGCCCAGGTGTTGTCACACCCCACCAGCGCGCCGGAGCGGTGGGCGAGCGCGGCAATCGCGGAAATATCCTGCACCTCCATGGTGGTGGAGCCGGGGGATTCGCACCAGACGAGCCCCGTTTCCGGCGTCAGCCGCGCTTCCAGATCCTGCAGGGAAAGCGGATCGAAGAATTCCACGGTGATGGACTGGCGGGCAAGATCCTGCAGGGCGAAGACCCGCACCGGCGGATAGCAGGATTCGGTGATGAGCACCTTCTGCCCCGGCTTCAGCACCGCCAGCATGGCAAAGGCATTGGCCGCCTGTCCGGAGGGGGCGAGGAAGGTGTGGAAGCCGCCCTCCAGCGCGTTGATCCGTGCTTCCAGCGCCCGCGTCGTCGGCGTGCCATGGAGGCCGTAGCTGTAGCCATCCAGCCCCCGCTCGCCGCGGCTTGCAAAGGCTTCCGCGGTGTCAAAGACGATGGTGGCCGCCCGGTGCACCGGCGTGGTGAGGCTTGCAAAGCCCTCCTCGCGCACATCCGGCTTCACCACGCAGCGGGTCATGTCATGCATTGCCAGGTCTCCTGTTCCGGCGGGCAGAAAACCACGGCGCGGTGGCGGCCGTCCAGCTTCCGGTGCGGCGCTGCTTCAAACGGTCCGGCTGCGTGAGAGCAGCCAGAGCAGATAGAAGCCGCCGAGAAGGCCTGCCGTCAGGCCGATGGGCATGTTGATCTGGAAGGGCAGGCGCTGGCTCAGCAGGTCGGCGGCCATCAGCAGAACCATCCCCATGAGTGCGGCAGAGAATACCGGCACTTCCGGTGCACGGGTCAGCCGGCGCACCAGTTGCGGGGCGGCGAGGGCGATAAAGGCGATGGGGCCTGCCGCTGCCGTTGCAATGGCGGTCAGTCCCACGGCAGCCAGAATCATGGTCAGGCGCAGCCGCTCCGTTGAAAGGCCAAGCTGGCTGGCGGTGTCGTCGCCCATTTCAAGCAGGGAGAGCCTCCGGGCATGGATCAGCGCCACCGGGGCGGCGAGGGCAACCCCGGCGGCGGCTGGCAGCACATGCGCCCAGGTGCGGGCGCTGAGGGAGCCGGCGAGCCATAGCTGCGCAGAGGCAGCCTGATCCAGATCCCCCATGACCAGCAGCACGGTGTTGACGCCGGAGAGCATGGCACCGCAGCCGATGCCGGTGAGCACGAGGCGGTAGCTGCCGGTGCTGCGCCCGCGCATCGACAGGACGAAGACCAGCGCCGCCGTTGCCATGCCCGACAGCACGGCGGCAAGGGCTGTTTCAGCCGGCCCGGCGTTGAACAGGATGATCTGGACGATGGCTCCGGTGGCAGCCCCCGTGGTGAAGCCGATGACATCCGGCGAGCCAAGCGCATTGCGCGAGACGGACTGAAAGATGGCGCCCGCCATGCCGAGCGCGGCGCCCACAAGCATGGCGGTGAGCACGCGCGGCAGGCGCAGGCGCAGGATGATCCTGTCCACGGCAGGATCACTGCCGGGTGACAGCAGGCTGGCGGCGATGTCTGCCGTGCTGATCTTCAGCGAGCCGGTGGCCAGCAGTGCCAGCATCAGGACGAGGACGGCGGCTGCCAGCAGGGCGCAGATGGCGGCGGTGCGGGGGCGCAGGCGCAGCGAAAGCGGGCCGGTGCGGAAGGTGATCTGCGTGGATGGTTTCATCAGCGCTTCACATCTGCCGCAGCCGCAGGCGCCGCACGATGGCAACGAAGAATGGCCCGCCGGCCAGGGAGGCGATGATGCCGGCGGCGACTTCGGCAGGCATGGCAATCAGGCGGCCTGCCACATCGGCAGCGAGGAGAAGGATGGCCGCAATCAGCCCCGAGAACGGCAGGATCCAGCGGTAATCCGGCCCGGTGATGCTGCGGGCAATGTGCGGCGCGACGAGCCCGATGAAGCCGATGGGCCCGGCAGCGGCGGTGGCCGCGCCTGTCAGCAGCATGATGGCAAGGCAGGAGGCGGTGAACAGCGCCCTTGTGTTGACCCCGAGCGCCTCGCCCGTGTCGCGGCCAAGCGCCAGCGCATTGAGGCCGGGTGCCAGAACCTGCGCGATCAGCAAACCGCAAAGCGTGGCCAGTGCAAGCACGGTGGCAACGGAGAGGCTGCGGCCTTCAAAGGAGCCTGCGGCCCAGTTGCGGAAGCCGTCCAGCACTTCGGGCGGCGAGTTGATGATGAGGAGCGAGGAGGCAGAGCCAAGCATGACCGAAAGACCCGCACCGGCCAGAACCAGCCGCACGGGATTGGTGCCCGTTTCATGGGCCTGCCCCAGCGCGAACACGGCCAGGCCCGCGAGCCCCGCACCGGCAAAGCCGAACCAGACATATTCCCAGATGCTGACAAACCCGAAGAGGGAGATGCCGGCCATGACGGCAAGGGCAGCGCCCGCATTGATGCCCAGAAGCCCCGGCTCGGCCAGAGGATTGCGCGTCAGCGCCTGCATCAGCGCGCCGGCGGTGCCAAGGGCAAGGCCGGTGAGGAGCGCAACGCACATGCGCGGCAGGCGCAGGGACCAGATGATCAGGTGCGGGTCATTCTGCGCATTGTAGCGCAGCAGGGCTTCCAGAACGGCAGCGGGCGGCATCGGGCGCGAACCGGCAAACAGGCTGGCCACGGCCCCCGGCAGAAGCACGGCAAACAAGGCCGCAAGCCACATCCTGCGCCTTCGCCTGCCTGCGTCCGGCCTTGCTGCGGCTGGCGCTGTCCCCTCTGCCACGAGACTCATGGGGTGGTGAATCTGGGACGGGCGAATCTGGCCGCGATCAGGCTCATGATCTCCTGCCCGGAATAATAGTCGATGCGGTGCGAGGAGGGACCAAGGGGATAGACCTGGCGGCTGCGCACCGCAGGCAGGTTGGCCAGAATGGGATCGGCGAGGAAAGCCTCTACATCCTTGTCCGTTGCGCGCAGCAGGAAGACGGTTTCGCCCTGAATGGCGGCGGGCAGGTTTTCCAGCGAGATCAGGTCAAAGTCGGACGAGCGCGTCACCTGTCCGCGCATGCTGTCCGGCAGGCCCGAAACAGTCATGCCGAGGGAGGAAAGCAGCCGTGCATGGGGACTGTCCGGCTTGCCGATGGAGTAGCTGCCGCCGATGTTGTAGCCCACAATGCTGAGGCTGCCTTCGGGCGGCACGATGGCCTGTGCCGTTTGCGCCGCCATGGCATCGAAGCGCCGGATGGCTGCTTCCGCTTCCCCCTCCAGCCCGGTGGCTTCACCCAGCTGGCGCGCAACCGCCTGCCAGCTCTGATTGGAATAGTTGAGGACGATGATCGGCAGGTCCTGCGCCTGCAGTTCGGCCAGATGGGCCTTCACGCTGTCGGCACCCGTTGCCGAAACCACCACAAGATCCGGCGCGCTGCCAATCACGGCCTCCAGATCGAAGGCCAGATTGCTGTAAAGCACCTCCACCCCGCGTGTGTCTGCTTCCGCTGCCCACTGCGAGAAGAAGCCCTTGCTGTCCGTGAGGGGACCGGGCGAGGTGGCGGCGCTGGCGGCAACCGGGGCATTCATCGCCAGCAGGATGCCGGTGAGGCTGGGCGTGGTGGACACGATCCGCTGCGGGGCCGAAGCCAGCACCAGGTCCCCGCCTTCATGAGCAATGGTGCGCGGCCAGTCACCGGCGCTGCGGGCGGGCTGAAGCGGCAGGGCGAGGGAAATGGCCAGAGCCGCGAGAGCGGCAAACCGGGTGGTAAGACTGGTCATATGGCATCCGGTGTCTGCTGGGTTATACAGCCACCATACAGCCTGCTGGCGCAGGTGGCCCTAATAAAATATGAGGCATATACTCCGTATTTGTATTTGTCCATATTGAAGAACGCATTCCACAATGCAATACGTTCGGCACCCATCCGCGGGGCCGCCAGAAAGGAAAGCCATGACGTCCCGGCTGCATGCCAACTCCCTGACCCTTGCCTATGAAGAGCGCTCCGTATCGAAAGACCTGACGGTTTCGGTGCCGGACGGGTCCTTCACCGTCATTGCCGGCCCGAATGCCTGCGGCAAGTCCACGTTGCTGCGGGCTCTGGCGCGGCTGATGAAGCCGCTGGCCGGGGATGTGGTGCTGGACGGGCGCAGCATCGCCTCGCTGCCGGCAAAGGAAGTGGCCCGCCGCCTTGGCCTGCTGCCGCAGAGCCCGGTGGCTCCGGCGGGGATTACGGTTGCCGATCTTGTGGCGCGGGGCCGCTATCCGCATCAGAGCTTCCTGCGGCAATGGTCGCGGGAGGATGAGGCAGCCGTTGGTGCGGCCATGGAGGCGACACGGGTTTCACCGCTTGCGGACACGCTCGTCGATGAACTCTCCGGCGGCCAGCGCCAGCGCGTCTGGATTGCCATGGTGCTGGCGCAGGAGACACCCATTCTCCTGCTCGATGAGCCGACAACCTTCCTCGACATCGCCCACCAGATCGAATTGATGGACCTTCTGGCCGATCTCAACCACAAGGGCCGGACGGTTCTGGCGGTGCTGCATGACCTCAACCATGCCTGCCGTTATGCCACCCACCTGATCGCCATGCGCGGCGGCAGCATCCGCGCCGAAGGCAGGCCTGCCGATATCATGACGCCCGAGCTGGTCGAGGATGTCTTCGGCCTGCCCTGCGTCATCATTCCCGACCCCATATCAGCCACGCCGCTGATCGTGCCGAAGGGCCGCCACCACGGCGCCTGAAAGCCCTGATTTCCCAAGGAACCTCCATGACCCGCAAGCAGATGCATATCGGACTTTGCCTGACAGGCACCTGGATGAACGGGCAGGAGCCGGAATCCGGTGCCCTTGAACGCCATGTGGCCAATCCGCTGGCGCAGAGCATCGAGCTTGCGCAGGCCGCGGAACGGGCGAAGCTCGATTTCATCTTCAAGCCGGATACGCTGGGGGTGATGCCGCGCAAGGGGCGCAGCCGCCCCATGCCGGGTCTGGACGTGACGCTGGTGATGGCGGCACTGGCGCGGGAGACGAGCCGTGTCGGCCTTGTCACCACCGCCTCCACCACCTTCAACCCGCCCTATGTCATTGCCCGCCAGATGCAGACCCTGCACTGGCTGAGCAATGGCCGGGCGGGGTGGAACATCGTCACCTCCATCGAGGGGGCGGAAAACTTCGGCTCGGACCCGATGCCCTCCCCGGAAGAGCGCTACCGCAAGGCCGCCGAGTGCACGCAGGCGGTGCGGGCGCTGTGGGACAGTTTCCCCTATGAGGCGCTGACCGGGGAAAAACCGATGACACCGGCAGCGCACGAGGGGGAGTTCTTCTCCGTCGCCGGGCCGCTCAATGTGCCCGGCCATCCCGCCGGAAGCCCGCCGCTGTTTCAGGCCGGCGCGTCGGACGCAGGCCGGGCCTTCTCGGCCTCGGTCGCCGATGCCACCTTTGCCGCCGCCCCCGACATGGCCGCCGCGCTGGATCTGCGGGCTGATCTGAGGGCCCGGGCCGAGGCCTGCGGGCGCAGCCCCGATGCCATCAAGGTGCTGCCGGGGCTTTACTTTTTCCTCGCCCCAACGCGGGAGGAGGCCTGGGCCATGCACCGGCGTGCCCATGCGCATCTGACGCATGAGCACAGGATCGAGTCGGTGCGGATGATTCTCGGCGCGGATCTCTCCGGCCATCATCTGCAAACCGTCATCACGCCGGATCTGCTGCCCGAACCGGATCAGCCGGTGCGCAGCCGCACCCATGCGGATCTGCTGCGCCGCTACATCGAGCGCGAGCGACCCACACTGGGCCAGCTGCTCGACCGTCCCGAAGTGGTGGGCTCGGCCCATTGGGTTTCCGCCGGCACGGTGGAGGATGTGATGGCCGACATCATCAGCTGGCACGAGGCCGGGGCGATCGACGGCGTCATCGCGCTTCCCGGCGGCTCACTGGACTCCTGCCGCCTGTTCCTTGAGGAACTGGTCCCGGCCCTCGCGGCAAAGGGCCTGTTCCGCACGGATTATGCCGGCAAGACTCTGCGGGAGCATCTGGCGGCCTGATTGGTGGGGGCTTGCAATCTGGTCATTCCGGCACGGCGTCTCAGCTCCCTGTCCGCCAGGGGTTTACTGGCTGCACATATCGTGCAGGAAGACGCCACAGACGTTGCTTTGAGGCCGGAAAAGATAAGAAGTTTCAGAGTTTTGCTTCTCTGGCTGAGGCCTCTCATTTCCCCTCCCCCTTGAGGTAGGGCTATCGCATATGGAATTTTTGGGTTCGGATCTGTCGCCGCAACGCATTTCCGGTTTCCAAAATTCCCCTTCGCAAGGACTGAGCGTTCGATACTTGCGCAGGCGGAATAGATTTCCGCCATATGCGATAGCTCTGCCCTCAAGGGGAGAGAGACGACACGCTCTATTAACTTCAGGTTGTTTTGTAGTGGCCGAGCGGTTGCAAATATACGGCGACCCAGCATGATGAGTGAGTGCCCAATGCCGAAAGAGAGAATATGACCGTACACATTTTCAAGTCCTCTTCCAGCTCTCCCGAAATCATCAGGATTAACGAAGCTGTAATCCGGGAGAACCACCGGCACCGACGGCTGACAAATGTTCTGGTCGACACCAACATCCTGCTCACGATTGAAATCGCTTATAATGGATCGCAGCGGCACAAGGACTTGAAAGACGCGGGTATTGTAGATCTGGCGAGATTAATCGTGAGGACGTCAAAATATGGCGTTTCCATATCACCTGCTGTTGCCTACCAGGAGCTCCCACCCGGGCGAAGGGCTCCGGTCGAGGCCGCATTCGAAAGATTTTGCAAAGACTACCTTCCCAAGTTCCGGGATGACCCCAACTCAGTCAAGTTACCTTTCGCCAGCGAAAACTTTGAACCAGAAACCTTCAATGCGCTATTACCGGAGCGTCAGAAAATTATCGCCTGCTCTTATGCATCGCTGATGGCTTTGAATATTATTCATCGGCTCGATGGTTTGGACAGTTTTGAAAAATTCACGCTCTACATCGACTACTGCGAGGAAGTACTAAACCTCATCAGTCTGAAGGAGCTGACGATCGCGCGGTACGTGTTCGCTCCTGAAAAGGGTATGACTGACGAAGTCAGGACACGGAAATCTGCCATCGTGAATAACTTCACGAAACTGAAGAAGGGAGGAGCTAAAGGCTTGACCCATGTCCAAGAGCTGCAGCGTATCGCACTGAACGGGGCTAACGATCTAAAACTGATTTCAGTTGCTGATATCGTGAATAACTCTCGCGAGCAGTTCTGGTTTGGAATCGTCGAGCATGATGTATGGATCGCGACCCGTGACGAGAAACTCTACGAGTTTTGCTGCGCATGTCCAGGCTTCGTTGAATCGGAGGTTGGGGGACCACTTGCCCGCTTCGTTGAGACACATGAAGACCTACAAGGAACCCATTATTGGAAGAACACTATCGACTTGCAACGGCAAAGACTTGAAGCGCGTTACGCAACAGTCTATCAAGCTAGGGAAATGGACGACATCGTGTTGGCGGCTTTTAATATTGAAGCCTGCCTGTTCGATGATAAGGCAATTGCGTACTTCTCGAAGAGATCATGGAGATCTCAAGAAGGAAAAGCCCGGGCAGATTAAATGCATGACAGTGCTGTGCTCGATCCAAATTATGATAACTCGGTCAGCGTCTTGGGAAAAATTATGCGTTGCCGATAAATAAATAATCTACCCCTGTACAGAAACACCGTCTCCAGCTGCCGCACCCGGCCCTTCACTCACATCCGGCCCGAGTCCCGCGTGGCGTCCCGGGCGGCGGTGAACAGGGCGTCGCGGTGGTGTTCGGCTTCTGCCCGCTCGACGAAGGAAACGGTGGTGGCAACGCAGGCGATTTCGCCATGCACGTTGAACACGGGCGCGGCCTTGCCGGTGAGGGCGGAGAACAGATGCTCGTCCAGATCGGCGCCGCCTTCCCGGCGGATCTGCTCCAGAATGCCGGGGCGGGGCGGCTTGCCCCGGAAGGAAGCGGGCTGCACCTTGCGCACGGCTTCAATCCGCTCCGGATCCATATAGGCCTGAAACACCAGCCCGCAGGCCGAATTGTCCAGCGGCAGCACATCGCCCAGGGACACGGTGCTGATGGAAAAGGCGGCGCTGCGGTACCACTGGACGATGGTCGGCCCCCTGTCTGTCCAGATGGCGACGCCGCAACTGGCGGCGATGCGCGATGACAGGCTCCGCATGTGGCGGGCGGTAACATCCACCGGGCTGATCCGCCGCAGGGCACTGACGCCGATGTTCAGCGCGGCGGGGCCCAGGTCATAGCAGCCGGTTTCCGCGTCCTGTGACACCAGCCCTTCCAGCACGAGGCTCTGCATGTAGCGGTGGGCCGTCGAGCGGCCCGTGTTGGCGCGGCGTGCCAGCTCGCCAAGGGGCAGGGCGCCATCGGACTGCGCAAGGATCTGCAGAAAACGGGAGGCGATGGATACGGACTGGATCGTGCCCGAACGCTTCGCGCCCGCGCTGCCACCATCCTCATCCAGCAGTTCCATCTCGTCTGTCATGCGGTCCTCCTCCCTCACCGGTCCTTCATGGCTGCGTTCGTGCCGCGCCGCAACCTCTGAAATCTTATACCAGGGCTTTCGATGCTGACGCATCACGCCTTGAAAATGCTCAAGTGCCGCACGGGCTTGGCCAACTCTTGATGAGGCGGGCTCAACGAAAGCTGGTCTTACGCCGGGACAGGGTCCCCGATGCATCCTGCCATGCCTGTTGCAGAAGTGTGACTCTGTTTCAAGAGTCTTTGATATGCCGCACTGTGGAACATATTCCCTATTGCGGAACATTGTCCTTCTGCGCTAATCCAACCTGAGTATCAAACTCAAGAATTGGGCGGGGCCGTTCGATGTCTGGAAGCCGTTTTTATCTCAATGGCGTGAGCCTGCTTGCGCTGACGCTTTTAGTGGCCGCACCGGCTGTTGCGCAGAATGCCGCGCAAGATGCTGCTCAGGATGCTGTTCAGGCCGATGGCGCGGTGACGGAGCTGAAGAAGATCACCATCACCGGCGAGAAGGTCGAGCGTGACCTGAAGAACACGGCCAGCTCTGTGTCGGTCGAGGACAGCGAGAAAATCAACAAGGAGAAGGTGGGCGACGCGACCGTGCCGGAAGTGATCGCCGATGTTCCGAATGTCGTCTTCCCCGACAGCGTCAGCGCGCCGGTGATTCGCGGCCAGGACACGCAGGGGCCGAACACGGGTGCCACGGCCTTCTTCGCCGGCACGGTCCCCCGGGCGACGATCAATGTGGACGGCCACTATCTGACCTACAACGAATTCTATTTCGGCAGCTCTTCGGTCTGGGATGTGAACACGATCGAGGTGTTCCGCGGGCCCCAGACCACGTCGCAGGGCGCCAATGCGATTGCCGGTGCCATTGTCGTCAATACGAAGGACCCGACCTTCACCCCGGAAGGCGCCTATCAGGCCGAGATTGGCAGCTACAACACCCGCCGTGCCTCTGCCGTCCTGTCCGGGCCGCTGATCGCCAATCAGCTCGCCGCGCGCCTTGCCGTGGACTATTCGGGGCGGGATACCTTCATCGACTATGTGAACTCCGGCTTCCAGGGCAACGGCACAAACCAGAACTTCGAGGCCTTCAACACGCGCTTCAAGCTGTTGTGGGAGCCTGAGGAACTGCCGGGGCTGACAGCCAAGTTCACCTATGCCTATACCTTCAGCAACCGGCCGAGCCAGGAAGCCGCGTCAGCGCCTTACAAGGACCTGAACCACGTCACCACGACGATGCCGACCTGGGATCAGTACACCCATTACGGCGTGCTCGACCTTGGCTATGACTTCGGCAACGGCTGGCAGGTGTTCAACAAGGCCCATGTCTCCGACACCTATGCCAACCGCACGACGGGCGTGGTGAACAACGGCGATGCCGGCGTCTGGCAGACCAACGTGTCCGACGAGATGCGCGTGACATATGGCGATCAGGAAGACGTGATCAGCGGCATGGCCGGGATCTACTATTCCCACAGCGATCAGGACGAAATCCTCTATCTGAGCGGCATTTCGACCTTCGATGATACCAAGCAGAACCTCGGCATTTTCGGTGAGACCAGCTACCGCATGACGGACCGGCTGACGCTGACGGGCGGCCTGCGCTTCCAGAACGATATCATCCAGCGTCAGGGCCTTTCCGTCTATGCCCCCACGCGGGTCGATTTCGACAAGACCTTTACGGCCGTTTTGCCCAAGGCGACCCTTGCCTATGCGGTCACGCCGGACTGGACCGTGGGCGGCATGGTCAGCCGGGGCTACAATCCCGGCGGCGTTTCGCTCAACATCAGCGCCCGGAAGTGGATGACCTTCGAGGAGGAAACCTCCTGGAACTACGAGCTGTTCACCCGCGCCAGCCTGCTGGACAACCGGCTGATGCTGAACGGCAACGTGTTCTACTCCGACCTGAAGAACGCCCAGTACAACATCCCGGTTGTGATTTCGTCCGGCGTTACCCAGTCCTACACGATCAACGCCGAAAAGGCCCATTCCTATGGTCTGGAAGTGGGGGCGGATTACAAGGTTCTCGACAACCTGATGCTGCGCGCCAGTGCGGGCCTGCTGAAGACGCGGATCGACGAGATTTCCAGCAACGCATCCTATGAGGGCAACGAGTTTGCCAAGTCACCCGGCTACATGCTGACCTTCGGCCTGAGCTGGGACGTGACGGACAAGCTGAACCTCTCCGGTCAGGTGCGTCATCTCGATGGCTATTTCTCCGACACCGCCAACACGGCGGCCTATGCCATCGACCCCTATACGGTGGCCGACGTGCGGGCAACCTATCAGCTGCGCGAGGCCTTCCAGCTTTATGGCTACGTCAAGAACGTCTTCGACGAGCGCTCACCCACCTACATGCAGCAGAACCGCGGCATCGGCGGCACCGAAGCCAGCATGACCGAGCCGCGTATGTTCGGCATCGGCATCAAGGGAACCTTCTGAGGGGTTTGCACCACCCGGCCTGCTGCCTGCCGCCGCAGGCCGGGTGACATGTTCCTTGCGCGGGCCTGATATTACCTGCGGGCGGGCACGATGGACAGGATCAACCCGGTTTTGGGCGCGATCAGCAGGTACTGGCCGTCATAAAGCACCCAGCGCTGGTCCTTTCTGGGCGCCTTCAGACCCCGCTTCCGGTAGTCCCGCAGCTCGGCATGACGCTCCGGCGAGGCCAGCCTGCCCCCCTTTCTGACTTCAAATTTCGGGGCCTTCTGCTTTTGTCCCTGCACGGACTGGCCCTGCTTCGCTGCGGGCTTTTCCGGCATCTTCCCCTCTTGCAGCAGTGGTTTCTTCTGCTGGGTCGTGTTCTGGGCATGGACGGCCGGAATGCCGGTCACGAGGCTGAGAGCCAGAATAAAGGGGGTAAGTTTTCTCATGCGTGGCAATCCCTTTCAGTTTGTCGATTGCAGAATCTGTCCGGCAAATCTGGCAATGCTGTGAGCATTGAGCAAGAATTGCGATGATCGGTCAGGATGGCATGGAACAGCCCGCCGGATTTTATTTATATAATTGATTTATATATGTTTTTTGAAATTTTCCGCGGCAAAAGCCTTGAGCTTTCTGCCGTGACTCATCTGATTGTCCAGAAGAAATTCGTCCTCAGGCAGGGCGTTTGGCGGCTATAGATACATTCAGAAAACGTGCGGTTCTGCAAAAAAGACCTGCTTCAACACCAGCGTGGGCGGTATTGCGTCGAGCCGGACACTTGATTGCAGGTACTTGCCAACGACGGTTGCGTGCTCAGATTATTTGCCAATGAGGGAGTGCTCAAACCGGAATCCCTGCCTGATGCAGTTGCCCGGTCAACTAACGGCTGTGTTTGGGATCAATGGTCTTCTGCCGGTTTTCCGGACAGGGGGTTAAGCTAACATAGCTTTCTCCTCGAACTCGACGGGGCTCATATAGCCCAGTGTCGAGTGCCGTCGCCGGGGATTGTAGAAGCGCTCGATGTAATCGAACACATCGGCCCCGGCGTCATCCCTCGTCCTGTAGACCTTGCGGGCTGTCCGCTCGGTTTTCAGCGGCGAGAAGAAGCTCTCCATCGAAGCATTATCCCAGACTCATAGATAAGGCGCGTCGTGGAAAGCAATCTCAAGCGACAGGGCCCGGCCGAAGATGGCACTCAGCCGTGTTCGCTCGGCGTCACTCATGTCCCCTCCTGCTCTATCCAACTCAGCTTTCAGCCAGAGTGCCTGAGCCGCAAAATCCGGATGGGCATGCAGGTCCACCCACTCTTTCAGCAAGGCATCGCTGATATGCCGCTCTGCCGCTGCCTTCGACCATGTCCAGTACATCCACTCGGCTGCAAACATCGCCGCCACCGTGTCGAGGTAACCGCCATCTCTCGCGATCGCCAGCATGCCATCCTGAAACGCGGCCACTTCCGGGATCGCATGGTTGAAGTCTCGAAGAACGATGCCACGCGCTTCGAAAGTCTTCTCGAAATAGGCAATCTGCTGGTTGGCGAGCGCATCGAGAACGCTGATTAACCAACGCTTTTGCACCATCGTGTCCGCTTTCGCAGCGGCAAAGGCGAAGATCGAGATTGCGGTGTCGACAAAAGCGCCTTCGAAGACGAGATAGCGATCGAAGACATCGGCCGGAAGCCGGTCAGCCTTGATGTCCTCAACGAAGCGATGGCCAAGCATCGCATCCAGGACTTCAGCGTTTTCACGCAGGATCTGCTCAGAAAGCGTCTCATCCATGTCAGGCTTCCAGACCAGGACGTGCCGCCGCGACAAAAGCCTTGACCCGCGCAGGGTCAACCGGGTTCCACCAGACGCCCCCTTCCTTCAGTGAGGAGGCGACGATCACCCCATTGGTCCGCTTCAGGATCTCCAGGATGTTGTCCTTGGTGACACCGGAACCGACCAACAGAGGCAGATGCGTTGCCGCACCGATGGTCTCGATCTCCTCGACAGTCGCAGAATTTCCTGTCCGCTGACCTGTAGCGATAATGACGTCGGCATCGAAGAAGGCGAGGTCACGGGTCAGTTCCTCAATACTGCGATCGGCGGTAATGGCGTGGGCGCCGTGCTTGACGTGGCTGTCGGCAAAGACTTTCACGTGCTCGGCACGCAAAGCCGAACGATACCGCATCGCTTCGGCCGCACGGCCTTCCATGAACCCTTCATTGGCGACATAGGCATTGGCCCATTGATTAACGCGGATGAAGCGTGCGCCACCGGCCATGGCAATGGCGAAAGCCGGGATCGGGGCGTTGGCAAGCACATTGATGCCCATGGGAACACCTGTCGCGCGCCCGATGCGATCGGCGACGACCGACATGAAGGCGGATGTTTCAGGTCCGATATCCTCAGGCTTCGAGAAGGGAATATCGCCGTGATTTTCGATGATCAGGCCGTGGAAGCCGCCTTCGATCAGCGCTTTGGCATCGCGCATCGCCACATCGTAGATTGCGTCGACTGACGTTCCCCGGTAACGGGGCGCCCCCGGAAAAGGCGCGCAATGGATCATCCCGATCAGCGCCTTGTCAGTGCCGAATATTTCCCTTATGGCGCTTGAATTGTTATCCGAAATCGTCTGCATTTTCATTTCCTTCCGAAGGCCAGTAATGACTGCCAATGTTCGTGCTCATGTGATCGGTAACGTCGCTGTCGACGAGACCATATCCGTTTCGGCCATGCCGGAAGCCGGGGCTTCTATCCTCGGCCGCGAGGAAACGCGTGACCTTGGCGGCAAAGGTGCAAACCAGGCAGTGGTCATGGGCCGCACGGGCTTGCCAACCACCCTGGTCTCAGCCGTGGGCGAGGATTTCCGCGCCCAGACCATTCGCAATCAACTGGCACTGGAGCCAGTCGAGACCAAGCTCATCAGCTTGGCCGGCCGCTCCAGCGATTTTTCCATCATCTTCACGACCCCCGACGGCGAAAACGCCATCGTGACCACCACCGATTCAGCAGGCTCATTGGCTCCAGAAGAAGCCATCGCTGCCCTCAAAGGTGCCAAGGCCGGAGACCTTGTGGTCCTGCAGGGGAACCTCAGCGAGGTGACCACCCTTGGCCTGCTGCAGGAAGCCCGCCGTCGAAAGCTGGTCACCGCCTTCAACCCCTCGCCGCTCAGACCGTATTTCGCGGCATTCTGGCCCTTGATCGACATCGTGTTCTTGAACCGGGGAGAAGCAGAGAACCTCACCGGTTCTTCGAATGGTGCTGCCACCGAATGGCTGCTCCGATCGGGCGTCCGCCACGTTGTATTGACGCTCGGCGGCGATGGCGCGCTCCTTGCGCGCCAGAATGAACCGATTGCGGCCATACCGGCTGTTCCTGCCAAGGCCATCGACACCACCGGTGCTGGCGACACCTTTATGGCGGTAGCCCTCGCATCGGCAGCCCTGCGCGGCGTCGAACTCGACAATCGCGCCATCAGCCATGCTGCAGCGGCTTCGGCGTTAACCGTCAGCCGCCGCGGGACGCGTTCGGCCTTCCCGACCAGTGAAGAAATGCGGGCCATCCTGGCGCACTGAAACCCGCCCGCCTTCACGAGCTGCAGCCTTCTCAACCCTTTTCGGTAAGCCAGCCCAGGATGTTCTTCCACAGCCGGCCATAGCCCTCCCATTCGCAAAATTCGGGTGACAGCCAGTGGGGACCGATATCGGACGTCCAGGCAGCGCTTCTTCCCTTGCCGAACTTGCCCGTGACAAGTAGAGGATGGCTGCCTTGCTCGTCAGGCAGACAAGCGATCACCTCGACATCGGCGCGGTCCCGCACCTCGACCTCGTTGACGCCGAGAAGGAGGGGCCAATCCCCCTCCATCCCGGCAACCGCCGGATGGTCTTTCTTGACGATGATGGCCCCCGTTCCCTCCGGGATCTCGACACGGTCGTCATAGGGCAGGCACGTGACAGGAAGCACGTCTTCGACCGGCGTGCGGCGCCAGCGAGCCTTGCCGTCGATACCCTGGAAGGAAAAATAGCCGCCGGCCATCAACAGGCCTCCGCCTTTTTCAACCCATGCTTTGATCAGCTTCAGCCTGTTCGGCACGGTCTTGGAATGCAGCCATACTGCTGGCGGCAGCAACAAGGAGTTGGCGCCGATGTCCGACAGGATGATCACGTCATAGGCGTCAAGTCCCTCCATCTCGAAGGGAAATTTCTCCACTGCATCATGGGCAGTCATGTAGGTCAGATCGAACTCACTGCCCTCAAGCGCCTTGACCAGCGGCTCTGCGCCGAGATGAAACGTCACGCTGCCAAATTGGTCAAACCCCTTGTAATGGGTGGCCGAACTGACCCAGCTCTCGCCGACGAGTAGAACTTTCTTTGTCATATTTTCTTCCATGGTTTGTCGTCTGTGGATCAGGCCGCCGCCTCGAAGACCGATCGCGGATTGTCACGCATGAGGATATGGAGCTGGTGATCGCTCAGGCCGTGACGTTTGAGCCGCGGCAGGAAATGCTTGAGGATGTATGCGTATCCATTGCCGCCATAGCGGGTGAGCATCATCTTCACGAAGACATCGTGGGAGAGCAGAATACGATCGATGAGCCCCTTCTCGATGAGCTTGACGATCGCGCGAGCAGCTTCCTCGTCGCTCGGGCACTGGACCTGCTGGTCGGCATAAAAGAAATCCATGCCGATCATGTCGTATTCCAGGAAGGCTCCACGGATCGCGAGCTCCTGCTGGTAGGTCAGATCGTCATGCGAGGGGTTCATGTGGCAGAGCACGGTATGACGGAGCTCTGCCCCCTCCTCTTCGACGATATCGAGCACCTTGTGCCCAAGGCGGAACCAGCCAGGAAGATGCACCATCAACGGCAGTCCCGCGCGCCTTTGCGCGCGCGCTGCTGCCCGCAGTGACTTCTCTTCCTGCGCGGTAAAATCCGAGGAAACGCCGATCTCACCGATCAGTCCGATCTTGATATCGGTGCCATAGACGCCGGCAGTTGCCTCATGGACGATCTCATCGGCGATCTGGTCGATCGACATGCCGGCCACCTTGGCCGGATGTGACGAGTCAAGATAGTAGCCAGCACCCATGACGATGTTGAGACCCGACGCCTTGGATATGCGCCGCAGCGCTTGGGGATCCCGCCCAATGCCCTGACATGTCGGCTCGACGACGGTCCGGCCGCCATGTGCGGCAAAGTCCTTCAGTTCAACGATCGCCAGAGGCTCGTCATCAAGTGTGATATTGTGCTTGTTGACGAAGGGGTCCTGCCGCAGTTCGGAAAGGATCTCGATGCAGACAAAGCTGTCGGCCAGATATTGGCGTTCTGGCGTCTTGGGAGCGTGCCACCAGCATCGGCAATCATTGAGGATATGCTCGTGCATCAGGGTGACACCGAGCGTTGAGGCCGGAATGGCGCCAGTCACCGTCATGACCTTCGCCGAGCGGGTATGCGCTTCAGATAATTCGCTCATTGCCGTCACCTCGCTTTTGCACCGAACCGAAAGTTGGTTGTGAAGATCTTGGTGTTGAGCCAGATGGCCACGAGAATGATGGCACCAGTAACAATCTGCGTGAAGAACGGCGAGATATGCATCAGGATCAGGCCGTTCCCGATGACGGCAATGGTCAACGTGCCGAGAACCGTGCCCAGAATGCTCCCGCGTCCACCCATCAAGGATGTGCCACCGAGAACCACGGCTGCGATAACCTGCAATTCGAACCCAACGGCAGCATTGGATGACCCTGAGCCAAGCCGTGCGGCGATCAAAAGCCCCGCCAGAGCGCAAGCGATGCCGGAGACCATGTAGACGGAGGCAACGATCCATTTTGCCGGCATGCCGACACGCCGCGCCGCTTCAAGATTGGAGCCGACAGCGACCACCTGCCGGCCATACTTGGTATAAGCGATGATGATATAGCCGATCACGGCCACAAGCACCGCGATCAGTGCGGGAACCGGGATGCTGAAAAGTTCGCCACGACCAAGCCAGAAGAAGCCTGGCGCGTCCTTGATCGGGATTGAATACCCTTGGGTGAGCCAGAGTGCAAAACCTCGCAGTATAGAGAGACCGGCCAGTGTCACGATGAAGGCCGGGATGCCCTGATAGGCGATGAACCAGCCCTGCGCGATGCCGAGCAGGGCTCCGAAGGCGACCATCCCCGCCAGAACCAACGGCCACGGATAGCCCATGGCAAGCAAGATTGCGGCAACGGCGTTGACCAGGGCCACCTGCGAGCCCACCGACAGATCAATGCCGCCGGTGATGATCACCAGCGTCATGGCAATCGCTACGATCAGAATGGGCGCAGCTTGTCGAACAACATTCAAGATGTTGCCGAATGTCATGAATGTCTCTGACATGGCTGAAAAGAATACGAAGCACGCAACAAAGAATACGGTGATCGACATCACCTGCGCGTGTTCAGATATAAAGTCGGCGATCGGCGATCCTGACGCGCGTTCAGTGTAAGCAGTCAATGTTTCTGCCCTCCGACGATCAGTTGTACGAGGTCCTGGAGGTCCGTGTTGGCGATGTTGCGTTCAGCAACCTTGGTGCCTTCGTACATGACGGCGATCCGGTCACAGACACGGAAGAGATCCTGCAAACGGTGCGTGATCAAAATGACGGAAACACCCTTTGCCTTGACCCGGTTTATGAGATTGAGCACGGCCTCGACCTCAGCCACGGCCAGAGCCGATGTCGGCTCATCCATGATCAAGACCTTGGGGTTGAAAGACGCCGCCCGCGCGATTGCAATTGCCTGGCGCTGGCCGCCCGACAGCTTCTCTACCTTAGCGTTGAGCCTTGGGATCCGAATTTCCAGCGCATCAAGCATCTCTCGAGCCTGGCTCATCATTCTGGCCCGATCGAGGAACAGACCCTTCGTCAGTTCTCGTCCGAGAAACAGGTTGCCGGCGACATCGATATGATCGCAAAGGCTCAGGTCCTGAAACACCATCTCGATGTTCCGATCACGCGCATCGGCAGGTCCACTGAATTGAACCTTTGTGCCGTCGACGGTGATCGTCCCGTCATCCGGGATATAGGTCCCAGAAATCACCTTGGTCAGGGTCGATTTTCCGGCTGCATTGTCACCGACCAGGCCTAAGCACTCGCCGGGATAGATATCGAGATCGACGCCGCGCAAGGCCTGATGCGATCCGAAATTTTTGCGGATGCCCTGCAATGAGATACGGGGCTGGCGAACAGCGCTTTCGCCGGACCGATGGGGGAGGATTTCTCCTCCCCCCGACCCTGCGACAGCGGTTGGGTGCTGTCTGTCAGAGATCATTTGAAGATGGCCCGGTAGGGTTCGACGTTTTCCTTGGTGACGATGGCAATGGGGACGGAGATCGTCTTCTCCACGGTGCCGCCATCCGAGATCGTCTTGAGCGCATCGACCGCTGCGGCCCCCATGGCTGCCGGATCTTGCTGGATGACGGCTGCGACATAACCTGCATCGATGCCGGCGATTGCCTGTGCGGTCAGATCCCAGCCAAAGACCTTCACATCAGCCTGCTTGCCCTGGCTCTCCACAGCAGCGATGGCACCCATCAATGCAGGCTCACCGGTCGCATAGACGGCCGTCATGTCAGGATTTGCGGTGATGAGGTTCTCGGCTGCGGCGAGTGCAGTATCCTGAACGTTCTGGCCGTCGACGACACCAGCAGTCGTAACACCTTCGGCGGCTTTCACCGTGGTCTCGAACCCTTCCTGACGGACATTCTGGATCGCGGAGTTCAAGGCGCCGACGACGCCATACTTCACAGAGCCGCCCATGCTGCTCTTGACGTAATCGAGGAAGAAGTTGCCCATATCGGCACCGGCTTTGGCGTTGTCGACACCGATCTGCGCCATCTGCGGCCCTTCAGGCAGGATAGCATCGATCGCAACCACAGGAATTCCGGCGGCTGCCGCCTGCTGGACGGCCGGCATGATCCCGTTGACATCGATGGCGACGACCGCGAGACCGTCGACCTTCTGCTGGATGTAGGTCTCAATGGCACTGTTTTGTGCCGCAGGGTCATTGTTGGCGTTGAAGATCACGAGCTTCGCGCCGGCGGCTTCGGCAGCCTTTTGCGCACCCTCGTTCATCTGGTTGAAGAACAACGCCTGCTGGTTGATTTGAACGAGCGCGAAGGTCTTTTCGGCCGAATAGGCAGTGGAGCCGAATGAAATGCCGGCAAACGCCGTCGCTGCAAGCGCAGCAGTCACTGCTCTGCGTGTAAGATGTGTCATGTTCCTGTCCTCTGGTTAGGTTCAGCTTCGTTGCTTTTATGGTTTCGCCGGCGGTGCAACGGAATGCCGCACGACGATTTCGACAGGCAGCAATTCTTCGGAAGCCAGGCTTTCTGAAGTCTGCCAATTCGTTTCAAGAAGAAGCGCCAGCGCACGCTCGCCAAGTGCCCTTACGGGCTGGCGTATTGCAGTGAGCGGCGGTGAAAAAAGATGGAGAGGCCCGACATCGTCGAAGCCGATCACCGAGATCTCATCCGGGATAGAGACCCCCTGGGCTCGCAAGACCTCAACAAGCCCGATCGCGATCTCGTCGGAGCTGGCAAAGATCGCGGTCGCCGGCATTCCTTCTTCGATGAAGCGCCAGGCTGCCTCGCGGCCGAATTCGACAGAGAAACTCCCTTCGTGGCGGGTCACGTCGAAAGGCATACCTGTCTCAACGAGCGCCCTCTGAAGCCCACGGTAGCGGCGGCGGGTGCTGATCATGTCCTGCGGGCCACCGATATAGTGAATTCGCCGATGACCATGTTCGGCAAGGTGACGCCCCGCCAGATATCCGCCTTCCTCGTTGTCACAGAAGAGCTTTGGGACCACAGCGTCGGGCACATCTTCGTCGACGATCACGACTTTTCCAGTCTGATTGATCAGACCGGCCAGAACGCCATCGTCGGGGTGATTGGTCACAAAGATCAGTCCGTCAACATGATTGCGGGCGAGTGCCGTCACATAGGAGATCTCGCGCCCGGGACGATTGAGCGTGACATGCAGCGACAGCGACAGCCCGCGCTTGTCGGCTTCCTGCTCCACTGCAGCAACAAGGGTTGCGAAGAATGGGTTGGCGATATCCGGAACGACGAGACCAATTGTATCAGAGCGGCCGCGGCTGAGGCGCCGCGCATGGGGATTGGGTTCGTAGCGCAGTTCGCGGATCGCAGTTTCAATCCGCTCCCTGGTCTCGGGGGGCAGTTGGAGCGTGCCGTTGAGCAGGCGGGAGACTGTTGCCACCGAAACGCCGGCGGCTTCCGCCACATCCTTCAGGCTTGCCGCTCCCGTCTTCGCCATTCCGTTCATCACCCCTTTTGCCGATCAGATAAAGCGGTTTAGTAAAGCGTTTTACTAAACCGCTTTACAGTGCCACCGGCTTTGCGCTTGTCAAGAATAAATTTGAAGGATGCGCTGAGGCGGCGGCTTCTTTTTTGGGCGAATTTTCCCGTTTGCGAGCATGAGCCGTTGTGTTGGCAAGCGCCTGCACTTGAGACAAGCTCCCGGTGAGCTTGAGTACTCGGGAGCTGGTCAAACCCGTGCGGCGGCTGGTTACTTTTCCCCCTCCCGCGGGGCCAAACCGCGGGCGAGCATCCTGAAGCAGCGGCGCAGGTACAGGGCCCGGTCCTGTCTTCCGGGCCAGTGCGGTGCGTCCGGGGCCTTGTGTGCGACTGCGCCGAAGGCCGTGTCCATGATCATCATGGCAGCGGTCCCGGCATCATCGACCTTGGCGAACCCGAGATCGTGCTGGCGCTGCAGCCAGCCGGCCAGAAGCTGGTGCGATTGCTCCGGGCCGTGCGTATGCAGGATGGGCATCAACTCGGGAAACTGGCGGGTGGCATTCAAAAACATGGTCATCAGGGCCTCCCGCTTCCGGTCTGCCCCGGCATCGAGGTTCACATGAAAGATCCGGGCCAGTGCCTCATCCAGAGGCAGGCCGTCATAGTCACCGGGCAGGGCAAGCATGGTTTCCCGGTGGCTGGCCACCACGGCTGCAAAGAGGTCCGCCTTTCCGGGGAAAAAACGATAGATCGTGCTGAGCGACATGCGGGCTTCGGATGCGATGCCCGTCATGGAGGTCTTGCCATATCCCTTGGCGAGAAACAGGGCCGTGGCCGCCTCCACGATGAGGCGCTGCTGTTCCTGATCGTCCGCGACCTTGGGGCGGCCGCGGCGGGGGCGGGGAGAGGCAGGTCCAGTCATGATGTCCTTCCAGATCGGTTCCCGGAGTGTGTGATGGCAGGCGCGCTCCTTGACGCTTACCACGCCGCATATTAATAGTAATAGCAATTACTGTAAATCGGCGTCCAACGGGCCTGACGCTGCACCCTGTTTGAAAGGCAGACTTTTGATGAGATCTTTTCACGCTTTGGGCTGGCTTTGCCTGCTGCTTCCTGCTGCATTGTTATCAGGGTGCAATCCTGGGGAGACCGGACAGCAGCCGCCCGTTCAGGGGGCGGTTGAAGCAGGTTACATCACGCTGCATTCGCAATCCGTTCCCTACAACGTCGAACTGCGCGGCCGCGTTGTGGCGCTGGCAACGGCCGAGGTGAGGCCGCAGGTCGATGGAATTGTCCGCAAGGTGGTGTTTTCCGAAGGCCGGGAAGTCAAGGCTGGCGATGTTCTTTATGAGATCGATGACCGCAAGTTCAAGGCGGCGCTGATGTCGGCCAATGCTGCCGTCAGCAAGGCAGCGGCGGTGACGGCCAGCGCGCAGATGACCTATGACCGGAACAAGACGCTGTTCGACAAGGCAGCAGTCAGTTCCCAGACGCTTGAAGATGCCCAGTCCACCCTGCTGCAGGCCAAGGCCTCCCAGGAGGCCGCTCTGGCAGATGCGGAAGTGGCCAGGATCAATTTCGACAATGCGACGATACGCGCGCCCATCGGCGGACAGACCGGCGTGTCGGCTGTCAGCGCCGGAGCGCTGGTGACCGAGAACCAGACTAGTGCGCTGACCGTGATCCGGCAGGTTGATTCCGTCTATGTGGATCTGGCCGACACCAGCGCAAACCTGCTGCGGATCCGGGGCGAGACGGAAGCTGGCCGGCTGGCACGCCCCACCGGGCAGCCGCTGCCTGTCCGCCTCAGGCTGGAAACGGGCCGCGACTATGACCAGGAGGGCACCGTGTCACTGGCGGACATGGTGGTGGGCGAAACGACCGGGACATTCACCGTCCGGGCTGTTTTCCAGAATCCGCAGCGCGTGCTGGTGCCGGGCATGTTTGTGACGGCTTTCGTCGAAATCGGATCGCTGCCGCAGGCCTTTCTGATCCCGCAGCTTGCGCTGACCCGCAATGCCGACGGCTCGGCGGCCGTCTACATCGTGTCCGAAGGAAAGGCCAAACTGCAACAGGTCACCGCCAGCACCACGTCCGGGCATAGCTGGATCGTCATGGACGGCGTCAAGGATGGTGACATGCTGATCGTTGACGGGTTTCAGAAGATATCCGACGGCACGCAGGTGACGCCTGTCGAGGCTGTGATCGATGAAGACGGGGTCGTCAGGCAGAGCCTCTCCGCCGCTCCTGCCGGGAGCGAGAGCAAATGACACTCCATCCGGCCCGCAACGCACTGGCGAGTTTTTTCATCGGCCGCCCCGTCTTCGCCATCGTGCTGGCAATTGCCACGATGATGGCGGGCGTCATGGGGATCTATTCCCTTTCGATCTCGCAATATCCCAGCATTTCACCCGTTACGATCCGGGTGAACGCAACCTACACCGGCGCAACGGCCGAAGCGGTCGAGAACTCCGTGACGCGGAAGATCGAAAGCGCAATGACGGGTCTGGACGGCCTGCTTTACATGGAATCCACCTCCAGCACCGGCTCCGCCTCGGTTTCGCTGACCTTTGAAAACGGTACAGATCCTGAGATCGCGCAGGTCGAAGTCCAGAACAAGCTGTCGCAGGTCGAGTCACAGCTTCCCGATGACGTGCGGGACAAGGGGGTGCGTGTCAGCCGGGCGCCTTCGGGCATTCTCATGATCGGCAACATCGTGTCACGCGACGGACGCTACACCTCCGACCAGCTGTCCGACATCATGTCGAGCCAGATTGAGGAACGGATAGAGCGTCTGAGCGGCGTTGGGTCCGTTCAGTCCTTTGGCTCGGGCTTTGCCATGCGGATCTGGCTGGATCCGGCAAAGCTGGAAAAATACCAGCTTGTTCCAAGCGACGTCACGTCGGCGATCAGCAGCCAGAACATCCAGGTTGCCGCAGGGTCAATCGGTGCGTCACCGGCCGTCAAGGGGCAGCAGCTCAAGGCAAGTATCGTTGCCCGCACCCAGATGACGTCCGTTGCCGAATTCGAGCGGATCATCCTCAAGACAGACACGCAAGGGGGCGTGGTGCGCCTTGCGGATGTGGCGCGTGTCGAGCTTGGGCTTGAGACCTATGGCCAGAGCTCGACATTCAATGGCATGCCGGCTGCGGGCTTCGGCGTGCAACTGGCTTCGGGAGCCAATGCGATCGACACGGCCAAACTTGTTCACGCGGAACTGGAGAGCCTTGCGCCCTCGCTGCCTGCCGGTGTCGAGATTGCCTATTCCTACGAGACGACGCCCTTTGTGGAGCTTTCGATCGAGAAAGTGGTCCATACGCTGATCGAGGCCATCATTCTGGTCTTCGCGGTGCTGCTGCTGTTCCTGCAGAACTTCAGGGCAACCTTGATTCCGATGATCGCGGTTCCCGTCGTGCTGCTGGGCACATTCGGTGTTCTGGCTGCGCTTGGCTACTCGATCAACATGCTGACCATGTTTGCCATGGTCCTGGCCATCGGCCTGCTGGTTGATGACGCGATCGTGGTGGTCGAAAACGTCGAGCGCATCATGCGGGAGGAAAAACTCACCGCCCGCGAGGCGACGGAAAAGTCCATGGGCGAGATCACCGGCGCGCTGATCGGCATTGCTCTGGTTCTGACGGCGGTCTTCATTCCGATGGCGTTCTTCTCGGGCTCTGTTGGTGTCATCTACCGGCAGTTTTCCGTCACCATCGCCAGCGCCATGCTGTTGTCGGTTCTCGTTGCCATCATCCTCACACCTGCCTTGTGCGCCATGCTGCTGAAACCTTCGCATGGCGGTTTCATAAGCCGCTGGCTGGGCTGGTTTGACAGGGGCTTCGAGCGGTTCACGGGGCGCTACGCCGGGCTCGTGCGCCTGGCGGTTGTCCGTCCCGCCCGGATGATGATGCTTTTTGCGGTTCTGCTTGCATGCGCCTACGGGATTTACCGGGAGCTGCCATCCTCCTTCCTGCCGGAAGAGGATCAGGGGGTTCTGATGACGCAGATCAGCCTGCCGGCAGGTGCGAATGCGGCCAGAACGCAGGCGGTCATCGATATTGTCGAGAAGTACTTCCTCGAAGAGGAAAAGGACGCGGTTCAGAGTGTCTTCATGACGCTTGGCTTCGGCTTCAGCGGCAGCGGTGAGAATGCCGCAATGGCTTTCGTCAGGTTGAAGGATTTTGACCTGCGTTCGGACAGCAGGCTATCAGCCTCTGCGGTCCAGCAGCGGGCATCCGCCGCCTTTCGCAAGATCCGGGATGCGAATGTCTTCGTGCTGCAGCCTCCGGCCATCCAGGGCCTTGGCCAGACGAGCGGCTTTTCCATGTATCTGGAGGATGTGGGCAACAGGGGGCGGGATGCGCTGACGGCTGCAGGCAATGAATTTGCCGGCCTGTCTCAGGGCAATGCCTACCTCATGAATGTGCGCGGGAATGAGCGGACATACGAGGCGCAGCTCAAGATCAACATTGATCAGGAAGAGGCTGCCGCCCTCGGGATCAGCCTTTCCGGCATCAACAGCCTGATCAACACGGTTTTCTCCGGAACGAACGTGAATGATTTCGTCTACAGGGGCGAGATCAAGCCGGTCTATGTTCAGGCCGATGCGCCATTCCGCATGCTGCCTGAGGATGTGGAACGATGGTCCATCCGGAACGAGAGTGGTGCAATGGTGCCTTTTTCCGCCTTTGCCACCACCGGCTGGTCACAGGGAGCGCCAACGCTGGCACGGTTCAATGGCATGGCCGCCATTGCGATCAGTGGTTCGGCTGCGGCCGGGGTAAGTTCCGGTGCGGCGATGAGCGAGGCGGAAAGGCTGGTTGCCTCGCTCGATGACGGGTTCGCGGCCTCCTGGTCCGGACTTTCCTATCAGGAACGGCTGGCCGGTTCGCAGGAGATGCTGCTTTATGCCGTGTCGCTGGTGGTCGTCTTCCTGTGTCTGGCGGCGCTTTATGAAAGCTGGTCCATCCCCTTCGCGGTGATCCTGGCAGTCCCGGTCGGCGTGCTGGGGGCGCTCAGCTTTGCCTGGCTGTTCGATCAGGCCAACGATGTGTATTTCAAGGTCGGGCTGCTGACGACCATCGGCCTGACTGCGAAGAATGCCATCCTGATCGTCGAGTTTGCCAAGAGCCTGCAGGAGCAGGGCAGGAGCGCCGTTGCTGCCGTTACCGAGGCGGCACAATTGCGCCTGCGCCCGATTGTGATGACGTCCCTGGCCTTTGTTCTGGGCGTGCTGCCGCTGGCTTATGCCTCGGGTGCGGGATCTGCTGCGCAGAACTCCATCGGCATCGGAGTCATGGGGGGCATGATCTTTGCGACGGTTCTGGGTGTCTTCTTTGTGCCGGTCCTGTTCGTTCTGATTGCCCGGCTGGTCAGACGAGCTGCGCCCTGAGGCAGCCGCTGCCGAAATGGGTATTGCCGGGGGGAGGGGAGCCGCGGCGGTGCCGGGCCGCCCTTCCCCCTCCCGGCCCCCTCCCGGCCTTGGCCGGTTCAGCAACACCGGCGCGGGCATCCTCCGGGCGGCAGGAAAACTGTCCGGGGGTCTGGTTTTTCCCGGTGGTGGACAGGTTTGAGGACGCTGCGTGAGCTGCGCTGAAACTTGTGTGAAGCTTGCCGCGCCGTCAGATACAACCGGAAAACAATCGATAAGTTGCTTTACAGGCGTGCTTGGCAAAAGTACGAGGGCGTCCAAGTTCCGGTTGTAAGAGACTGACGGCCGGTACACTCAAGACGTGCAGCGGAAGCCTGGGCAGGTGTCTTCCGCTGAGTGGAAATCACAAGGAAGAGACGCCTTGTTTCAGAAGTACCTGCCCGAAGTGCGCGTGGCCACACGTGCGCGGCGAACGCCCTCTTTTTGCTCTGTGAGTGCCTTTCGTGGCCTCTCCCGCCGGCTGGCCGGCGCGGGTCTTGCCCTGATGCTGGCTGCGGTTGCGGTTGCGGGCGGCAGCGTGGCATCTGCGCAGGGCGTGCCCGAGGAGGCCTTGCGGCAGAGCGAGGATCTGCAGCGGCGGCAGCAGGATTTTCTCGATCAGCAGGAGCGTCTGTTCCGGCAGGTGGCCCCGCCGCAGGGTGGGCCCGTGGCTCCGCGCGAGGATGCGGGCATTGTGCCCGAAGGCGGCACCTGCATTCCGGTGAAGCGGGTCATCTTCAGCAAGGCCAGCGTCTTTTCGCACGAGCGGCTGCAGACGCTCGTGCCGGACCGTGATTGTCTCGGCATCGCGCAGATTTCCGCCATCGTCCGCGACGCCACCAATCTTTATGTCGATGCGGGCTACGTGACCTCACGCGCGTATCTGCCGGAGCAGGATCTTTCCACCGGCGAGCTGCGCATCGAGGTGCTGGAAGGGCGGGTCGAGACGGTGGAGATCCGCCAGAACGGCGAGTTGCGCCAGCGCGGTCATGGCGTGCTGCCCGGCGTCACCGGCCAGATCCTCAACATCCGCACCATCGAGCAGGGGCTGGACCAGATCAACGGCCTGTCCTCGAAAGACGCGAAGATCAGCCTCAAGCCCGGCGCGGAGGCAGGCTTCAGCATCGTCGTGGTGGAGATCACCGCCAAGCGCCCCTGGCGGGCGAGCGTTGCCGTGGATAACTCCGGCTCGGAAAGCACGGGCGATGTGCAGTTCGAAGGCACCTTCACCGTCGAGGATCTGTTCGGCCAGTTCGAAACCCTGTCGCTGGTGCACAAGCGCAGCGATCCTTCCCTCGGCGAGCCGAAGGCCAGCGAAAGCACCTCGCTGCAGATTGCCGTGCCGCGCGGCTTCTGGACCTGGCGCTGGTCGTCCTCCTTCTTCCAGTATTCCTCGCAAGTGGAGGGCCAGCTGCAGAGCTTCCGCACCTCCGGCACCAACTGGACGCACAAGGGCGAGATCGAGCGGCTGTTGTGGCGCGATCAGGTGAGCAAGACCCATGCCCGTGTCAGCGTCTCGGTGAAGGATGCGCGCAACTATCTGGAAGATACGAAGCTCGACACCTCCAGCCGCATTCTCAGCGTGCTGCGCGGCGAGGTTTCGCACACCCGCCAGATGCTGGGCGGCAGCCTGACGCTGCAGGCCGGGCTCGATCAGGGCACCACATGGTTCGGCGCAGCGAAGGACAGGCTGGCGGAGACGGGCGCGCCAAGGGCGCAGTTCCTCAAGAGCGACGGTGAAATCAGCTTCCTGCGCGGCTGGCAGATTGGCGGTGTGCAGGTCGTGGCCAGCAGCCGTCTTGCCGCGCAATACAGCCCGGATCTGCTGTGGAGTTCCGAACAGCTGAGCCTTGGCGGCAGCTCCACCGTGCGCGGGTTTGACGGGCAGTCCCTTTCGGCGGTCAACGGGCTTTACAGCCGCAACGAACTGTCGGTGACGCCGCCGCTGATCCCTGAGGATCTCACGAAATATGCCGGTCAGCTCAGCCTCTTTGCCGGGCTCGACAGCGGCTGGCAACTGCCGGGGCCCGGCGCCTTCGAGGGGCAGGAGCATCTGCTGGGCGCCGCCGTTGGCGCGCGTCTGCAGGGCGGCATCGTCTTCGGCGAAATCTCCTACGAGCGGGCGCTTCAGGCCCCGCGTTCCTTCACCAGAGAGCCCGTGCTGCGCCTGCGCGCCGGGCTGACACTCAGCAATTTCTAAGAGGGGCCCAAAGCATGTCTTCTTCCCTGCACAGCCTTTTGAACCGCCGCCTGCGCAAGGCCGCTTCCGCCTCTGTCTCCCTGCTGACGGCCACCAGCCTGCTGCTGCAGACGTCCTATGCGGTCTATGCCCAGGCGGTCGTGGCCGACCCTTCTGCACCCGCAGCCAACCTGCCGCAGGTGACCACGGCGGGCAACGGCGTGCCGCTGGTGAATATCGCCACGCCGAACGGCTCCGGCCTGTCGCACAACAAGTTCAGCGACTTCAATGTCGGCACACAGGGCCTGATCCTGAACAATTCGCGCACCATCGGCCAGTCGCAGCTCGGCGGCATGGTGGTGGCAAACCCCAATCTGGCCGCGAGCCCCGAAGCACGGCTGATCCTCAACGAGGTGACCAGCACCAATCCGTCCCTGCTGCAGGGGGCGACGGAGGTGCATGGCGCGCGCGCGGATTACATCCTCGCCAATCCGAACGGCATCACCTGCAACGGCTGCGGCTTCATCGGCACGCCGCGGGCAACGCTGACGACGGGTGCGCCCGTGCTTGATCCGGCCACCGGCGCCCTCGCGGGCCTTTCCGTGGACCGGGGCATGGTGACCATCGGCGCGATGGGGCTGGATGCGCGGCAGACGGATTACTTCGACATCATCAGCCGCGGCCTTGCCATCAACGGCGTGCTGCACGGGCAGGATGTCAGTGTCATCACCGGGCGCAACGAGGTGGATTACGCCACCCGCGCGGTGAAGGCCGTAAAGGCGGATGACGGCAGCGAAAAGCCGGAGTTCAGCATCGATTCCTCGGCGCTTGGCGGCATGTATGCCGGGCGCATTGCGCTGGAAGGCACGGAGGCGGGCGTCGGCGTGCGCACGCCGGAAAACATGTCGGCCGGTGGCGGCGGCATGGTGCTGACCGCCGATGGCAAGCTGGTGATGCAGAAGACCGTGTCCCAGGGCGCGATCAAGGCCCGCTCCCGCTCGGCGGACGTGACCGTGAAGGGCAATCTCCACGCGGGCACTTCGCTGGAATTGCAGGGCGCAACCGCCATCCGCGTGCTGGAGCATGTGGTGGCAGGGGCGCAGCGCGACGTAACGCTGAAATCCGGCGGAGATGTCAGCCTGAAAGGCGATGTTCTCGCCGCCGGGCTGGCGGGTGATGGCAGCGTCAGCCAGAGCACGGGCAAGCTCGGCATCGAGGCGGGCGGCAATGTGGATGTGGCCGCCTCGCAGACGCTGTCGGCAGGCGAAGCCCTCACGCTCACCGGCGGCGGCAGCCTTGCTTCAGGCGGCACGATCACCGGCGGCAGCCTTTCGATCGGGCTTGGCGGCGGCCAGCCCGGCGCGGGCCGCAATGCTCTCGTCACCACCACGGACAGCCTGCTGCTGGCGCGCAGCGGCCCGCTGGTCCTCTCTGCCGGAGACTGGACCCATGCAGGCACGGCAGGCGCGGTTGGCGATGCCACGATCACTCTCTCCGGTGCGCTGGCCTCTTCCGCCGGAAGCCTGATCCTCGCGCAGGGCGGGGCGCTCGGCCTCAGTGCCGCTGCCATGGACCACGCGGGCAAGCTGGAGGCAGACGGCAGCCTGACGCTGACCCTCGCCGGAGACCTTGCCGCCCGCAGCGGCAGCCTGATGGCCGCCCACTCCGGCGCCATGGGGGTGAATGCCGCAAACTGGACTCATGGCGGCGAAGCGACCGCCGGCAGTGCCCTCAGCGTTGATCTTTCCGGCGCGTTCAACACGCAGGCAGACAGCCTCATCCTTGCGCAGGGCGGCAACCTGACGCTGAATGCCGCCAGCTGGTCCCACGCGGGACAGGCAGCGGCCACGGGGGCCGTCAGCGCCCTGCTTTCGGGTGCCCTTGAGACCCATGCCGCCAGCCTGCTGCAGGCGCAGACCGGCGCGCTCGATCTGCGGGCGGCGAGCTGGGACCATGCGGGCGAGGCAAGCGCCCATACCGCGCTGACGGCTGACATCGGCGGCGCGGTTGAGACCACTTCGGAAAGCCTTCTGTTTGCCGGTGCCGGCGGCCTGATCCTGACTGCAGGCAGCCTGATCCATGGCGGGCAGGCCGGAGCTGACGGTTCCATCGCCGTGATGCTGTCCGGAGACGGAACCGTGCTGTCCGGCGGCCGCCTGACCGCAAATTCCGGTTCTCTGACGTTTGAGGCAGCCAATCTCGCCCATGCCGGCGAACTCGCGGCAGGGGATGCGCTGTCCTTGCGTCTGCGCGGCGCGCTGGACAGTGCTGCGGGCAGCACGGTTCTGGCCGAGGGCGGCAGCCTGCGGCTTGAGGCGGCGCGCTGGACCCATGCCGGGCATGTGGGCGCTGCAGGCGGCGTGACGGCTGTTGTCAGTGGCGCGGTGGAGACGCTTGCGGGTAGCCTTCTGCTTGCCGAGGGCGGCGATCTTGATCTGACGGCAGACGGCTGGACCCATGCCGGGCAGGCCGGTGCGGCAGGGCAGGTGACGGCTGCTGTCAGCGGCGCGGTTGAGACGCTTGCAGGCAGCCTGCTGCTTGCGGAAGGCGGCAACCTCCATCTGACGGCGGGGGCCTGGACCCATGCGGGCCAGGCCAGCGCCCGGGACGCGGTGACCGTGGATCTTGCCGGTGCCCTTGCCACGCAGCAGGACAGCGTGATCCTTGCCTCCGGCGGCCGCCTTGACCTGGCAGCCCGGAGCTGGAGCCATGCGGGGCAGGCTGGCGCTGCAACCGGGCTGAAAGCCACGCTTTCCGGGGATCTGGACACGGACGCAGGCAGCCTCATTCAGATCCGTAGCGGCAGCTTCGATCTTGCAGCCGCAGACTGGCGCCATGCAGCCGAGGTGAGTGCAAGCGGCGGTATTTCGGCGAAACTGTCGGGAAGCCTCGCAACGGCTTCCGGCAGCGTGCTGTCTGCTGCAGGCGGCAATCTGGATGTGGCCGCCACAGGCTGGACCCATCGCGGCGCTGCCGGTGCAGGCGGAAACATTGTTGCGGTTCTGACCGCAGGCCTTGTCACGCTCGCCGGAAGCCTTGTCTCGGCACAGGCAGGCGATCTGTCCCTGACGGCCGCCAGCTGGACCCATGCCGGTGAAGCCGGGGCCTCCGGCAGCATCACGGCCAGCCTGTCCGGCGCGCTGGAAACGTCGGCGGCCAGCCTGATCTCGGCCCAGTCCGGGGCGCTGAACCTGTCCGCAGGCAGCCTGACCCATGCGGGCCGGGCGGCGGGCGGCACGGATCTGCGGCTGGCGCTGACGGGAGCCCTTGATGCGGCGGGCGGCAGCCTGCTGCTGGCCCGGGATGGAACGTTGGATGTTTCGGCCGCAAGCTGGGCGCATTCCGGCCAGGCCGGAGCCGGCGGCAGCCTTGCCGCCCGGCTGACGGGGGATCTTTCCACGGACGCGGGCAGCCTGCTGGTGGCGCAGGGCGGCGGCCTGACGCTCACAGCCCGCAACTGGGCCCATGCCGGTGAGGCGGCGGCCTCCGGCAGCCTGAGTGCCGGCCTCTCCGGCACGCTCTCCACCCTGACTGGCAGCACGGTGACGGCCCATGCCGGTGACCTGCTGCTGTCATCGGGCAACTGGTCCCACGCGGGCACGGTCAGCGCCGGGCGCAACGCCAGCCTTTCGGCCGGTGGCCCGCTTGCAACGCTTGCAGGCAGCCTCGTCACCGTCCGTTCTGGTCTTCTGACGCTGAATGCCGGCACCTGGACCCACACGGGCGAGCTGAAGCTGACGGCGGGCCTTGATGCAACGGTTGCCGGTGCCTTCACCACCGCAGCCGGAAGCCTCCTGGCGTCGCAATCCGGCACCCTCGGGGTGAAGGCGGCCGTCATCCATCATGACGGGCGCATCAGCTCGGGCGAACACATCAGCCTGCAGTCGCAGCAGGAACTGCGGACCACGCAGGCCAGCATGCTGACCACCAGCAGCGGCGACATCAGCCTTGCAGCCGGGGGGACCCTTGTTCATCTGGGCGGACTGGGTGCCGGGCGTGATGCCCTGCTGCGCGCCTCGGGAGATGCCTACAACGAGGGTGTTCTGGCTGCACAGCGGGACATCGAATTTTCGCTGGGCGGGGATTTCACCAACACCGGCACGGTTCTGGCCGCAGAAAACCTGACCATCGGCGGCCTTGCCGCAGGTCAGGCGGCGGGCGCCGTCGTCAATGAGCTTGGCCATATCGAGGCGATTTCCGGCGGGATTTCGATCCGGGCAGGCTCTGTCATCAACCGGGGTACGGAACCCAGCGTCACCACCACGGAGACGGTCAGCTCCGAAGAGATCGACAAGGGCCCGTACAACAGCTTCCACCTCTTCCATGTCATCACGACAAGGCGGATCACCGAAGCTTTTGCCAGTGCCGGATCGCCCGCACAGATGCTTGCCGGTGGCAACCTCTTCATCAGCGCAGACAGCATCCTCAACGAATATTCCACGATCTCGGCCAGCGGCAACATCCGTCTGGAAGGCAACTCGCTGATCAACAGGGGGCGGGAGCTTGTCGAGCAGACAATCGTTACGACGATCCAGGACGTGTACAAGCGCAAGCCCTGGAAATACCGGTATTCGGACGACCTCGGCACTACCGTCTCCTCCACGACCATAGGCTCTGTCCCGGCGATCATCGCCGCTGGTGGAAGCTTCAGCGGCAGCTTCACCGGACAGGTGGACAATGTGGCCATCCGCGAAAACGCCGGGCAGGTGGGCTTGTCCTCCGGCGCCGGGATTCCCTCGGGTTCCGCCACCGACTTCCTGATGCCGGGTCAGCTGCCGGGCTCCAGCCTTGGCAGCGCGGGCACTGTTTCCGGCGTGACGGGTGCCGGCGGCGAGGTAAATGCGTCCGGTACGCTGGCGGGCTCGCCCGCAGGAACCGGCGGCGTTTCGGGCTCCGGCGCGGGTGTCCGCCCGGCAACCTCCGCCAGCACCGGCCTGCCGCTGCCGGTTCTGACCTTGCCGGTGTCGGCGCTGACCGTCGTCAACCAGGACCCGCAGGCGAAGTTCCTCTTTGAGACGCGGCCGGAATTCGTCGATCTCAGCCGCTTCTATGGCTCGGATGCGTTCCTCTCCAGCCTTCCGGCCTTCAATCCGGACATCACCCAGAAGCGCCTGGGCGATGCCTATGTGGAAACCAATTTCATCCGCGAGCAGCTGCTGCGCCAGACGGGCAAGCGCTCGCTGGAAGACACCCATACCGACTACGATACGGTGAAGCAGCTGTATGACAACGCGCTCACCATGCAGGGCGCGCTGCAGCTGACGCCGGGCGTGGCCCTGACGCCGGAACAGATCGCGGCCCTGACCGTGGATGTGGTGTGGCTGGAGGAAGCCGTCGTCAACGGCCAGAAGGTGCTGGTGCCCCGGCTTTACCTTGCCCCCGGCAACCGCCCGGATGTGCAATTGGCCGGCGCGCGCATCACCGGCAACGGCGTGTCGCTGGAGGCCGGATCGCTGACCAACAGCGGCAGCATGATCGCCTCCACCGGGATGAATCTGCGCACCGATGGTGACCTCGTCAACTTCGGCGGCACCCTGTCCGCCGCCACCATGGACCTGACCGCAGGCGCCATGCTGGCCAATCTCTCCGGCCAGATCAGCGGCGGCAGCATCCGGCTGACGGGTCAGGACATCCGCAACGAAACGCTGGCGCGCACCGTGGACGTGCACAGCGGCACCATGCAGACCAACCAGCAGCGCGCCGCCATCACCGCCTCAGGGCCGCTGAGCCTCAACGCCTTGCGGGACCTGACCAGCATGGGCGGCACCCTGTCCTCCGGCGGCGACATGAACCTGTCCGCCGGGCGCGATGTGAAGCTGGAGACGCTGAAAACGGAAACCAGCTTCCAGATCGGCAGGGGCGGCAGCAGCACCCTCGTGGACAGCACCGGCCATCAGGGCTCGTCCGTGGATGCGGGCGGCAACCTGACGGTGACTGCCGGCCGCGATCTCTCGGTCCTTGGCTCCAGCGTGGCCGCGACAGGGGACACGAGCCTTGCCGCAGGCGGCGATGTGACCATTGCCGCGGTCGAGAACAGGCACCGCACGGAGCTGACGACTGGGCGCTACCACTCCGTGCAGGACCGCGGCGAGACCGTTGGCTCCATGGTCGATACGGGCGGCAGCCTGAAGATCACCTCCGGCGGGGACACCGCCATCACCGCCAGCAGCCTGCTGGCCGGGGAGGATCTTGCCGTCGCCGCTGCCGGAAATCTCACCATCGAAGGGGCAAACTCCACACAAGTTGCGCAAGAGAGCAACAAGTCCAGCGGTTTCCTGCGCAGCAAGGAAAGCCGGAGCAATTCCAGCGAGGATGTCTACACCGGCTCCATGCTGCTTTCGGGCGGGGATATCAGCCTCACGTCCGGGCAGGACCTGACGGTCACCGGCTCCTCCATCATCGGCGCCGGCGATGTGGCGCTCTCCGGGGACAGCGTCACGCTCGACACCGGTCAGGCGGCCTTCGACAGCTACACCTTCGAGAAGAAGTCCGGGCTCTTTGCCGGGCGTAGCCCAAGCGGCTCCGGCTTCTCCGTCGGCTACCGCCGCACCAAGGAGGAAAGCTCCGCCTCCGGCGTCACCAACATTATGTCCGCCATCAGCGCCGGGGAAAACCTGACGGTCACCGCCACCAGGGACATCAACGCCACCGGTGCCGCCCTGATGGCGCAGGGCGACCTGACGCTGGCCGCAGGCGGCGACGTCAACCTGATGGCCGCCACCGACAGCTTCGCCAGCAGCCACCACAAGAGCGATCTCTTCATCGGCGCCACCGTCTCCGCCGCCTCCCCCCTCATCGACGCGGGCAACAAGATTGTCTCGGGGGTGCAGACAATTGGCAGCGGCAAGGGCAATCTTGGCTACAAGGCCATCTCCGCCGCTTCCGGTGGCCTGAAAATCCTGGATGCGGTCAACTCTTTTGACGGGATGTTCGGCAAGGAAGTTGTCTCCAAAAAGGACGGCAATGGCGACAACCGCGGTGACAACGGGGAGGAGCCCAAGAAGGACTGGAAGGGCGGCACGATCGCCAGTGTGACGCTTGGCGTTGGTATGTCCAGCTCGAAGAGCGGCAGCAGCCAGTCCGGAGAGGCGGCGCGCGTCACGACCCTTTCGGCGGGGAATGATCTGATCATCAGCGCCGGGCGGGACATCGTCTCGCAAGGCGCGCAGATCAATGCGGGCAATGATGCGGTGATCGCCGCCGGGCGGGACATCGAGCTGAAGTCCGCGGTCAATAGCACCAGCATGGATACGTCCAGTTCGTCGCGCTCGGCCGGTGTCAGCGTGACGGTGGGCGTTGGCATGAAGGGGGAAAGCGTCAGCATCGGTGCCAGCGTTTCGGCGCAGAACAGCACCTCCGCCAATGCGCAGACGGCTCACACCAACACCAACATCACGGTTGGCGGCCATGCGGAGATCTCGGCGGGGCGGGACATTGCGCTGAAGGGCGCGCTTGTTGATGCCGGGTCGGCCGAAGTTGAGGCGGGCCGCAACCTGACGGTGGAAAGCCAGCTGGACACGGGCGCAGGCTCCAGCGCGTCAAAGGGCATGACTGCCGGTGTCAGCTACAACTTCACCACCGGCCAGTTTGGCGCCAATGCAGGGGTCAATGCGGCGCAAGGCTCGCAGAGCCGGGCCTGGGTGGAGACGCCGTCCGGCATTCTCACAGACAGGGACCTGACGGTCACGGCTGGCGGCCACACACAGCTGACGGGCGGCGTCATCGGCTCGCGCTCGGGCGAACTGGCGCTGGAGACGGAGACGCTCGGAACGCAGGATCTCGCGCTGCACGAGAGGAACCGGCATGTCTCCGGCGGGGTGAATGTCTCTGTGGGGGTTTCGCCAGAGGGCAAGGTCTCGCCAGGCGGCTCGCTCGAAGGGGCCTATGCCAACGCAGAAAAGGAAGGCATTGCCCGGGCCACGATCGGCCAGGGCACCATCGTGGTGCGGGACGGGGATGGCAACGGCGTGACGGCCGCAAGGCTGCGTGCCGAGGCCGATGCAGCAGAAGCCTCCGGCGACCCGGCCACCGCCGCCGCCCTGCGCGCGCAGGCCGAGGCAGAGGAAGCCTCCGACAAATCCGCCACGGACACCCAGCTCGCCAGCATCAACCGCGACCTCGACACGGTCATCGAAGTCACCCGCGAGACCGAAGAGGGCTTTGACCTCTATGTCTCGGACACGAGTGTGAGAGCGGCTGTCGATGCCATCGAAGTTGTTGGAAATGCGCTTGGCGAGGCATTCGCGCAGGTTGGAGAGGCTCTGAGCCGCTCTGGAGAACTGACGCCGGAGGAACTGGAGACGGCGAAAAAAGTCGCCGCTGCGATAAAGGACGGACGCTTCGATCTTCAGGCGCTTGTGAATTGTTCCGGCAAACAAGGGTTCAACTTCTGGGACCTGATTGTTTCGCCTGCACATGCTTCATCCGGTTGCGCTCTGGTGGACAAGGATGGCGTCAAGATTGCCGACCTTACTGCAAGGGAAAGGGAAGCCTGCGTCCAGATACTTGCAGCTATTATCGAGAAATATGCTGACAAACATCTGGGCGAACCTGACGGGACAGCTGAACTTCCCGCGTCCATCAGGACGATTGCAGCCTCCCTGCGGGCCCTTCTGCCTGATGAGGACGCCATTCAGTTCCTGAACGCCATGGGCATGGCTTCGGGGCACATGCGGGACCTAGCGTTGCGCCACATAGTGGAGAGCTACGACCCGCAGGCCTACAAGGATATTCAGCAGGCTTTCCAGGAACTTGGTCAACTGGGCGAGTTGAGCGACGAGGCCGTCGCCCTGGCGATCGACGCGATTGCCAGCAAGCACGGTTTTAACGAAGCCGACCGGAAGGACCTCAAGCTCGTCGCAGGCTCTGCCGCCGCTGTCTTGATCGGTCTCGGTGGCCGGCGGTATACGGGAACGGTTGCTGGACGCCCAATTCAATTCGATGGTAAGTTCTATTCCGCTGACGGCTTTAAATTCAGCGCGTCATACTATGATCGGCTATGGTCGAGCGGCGGGCGCCCTGCGCCATTTTTGCAGGCAAGGGCGATTATGGATAGCAACCCGACGATTACGCCTGATCCAAGGGGCGCTGCTGGTTACTTCAGATATCAAGGAGCTGGCATGGAGATGATCTATAATCCGACGACCGGCCAGGTCGGCCACATCCAGCCGTTACGGTAGTTTTTCGATGGATTTATTAGTTATCGATGAGGTTCTTTCGGAGAATATTGAACTCCTTGATCGGGCATTGATGGGTATCCGACAATGCCTGCCAGTCTATGAGAAAAGGTGCTCAGAGCTTATCTTTGAAATTAGTAAGTGCGTCTCGATGTCGGATGCAGAGCAAAATTTTGAATCTTTGCTTGAGATTCAGGGCAGGCTCGCCACTCTGCTTTTTAAGTACCGGTTTGATATTGGGCCGAAGTTGGAAGTACTAACGAGAGAGTTCGACCGGCTTCATGACCCGTACATCAGGGAGTACTGGTTTGGTAAATTCAAGGAAGGAGCAAGTTGGCCCGGGCCAATCTGATCGTTCCGACACCCTTTCCTCCTCGATCCGATACCTTGGCATGCTGACGGCACAGAAAGGATTTCTGCCTGCGTCATGGGCGATGCTTGGCTGAGCGCGGTTGCACCAGAAGGCGCGCGGATGAGCTGAAATCTCCGCTGAAATCGGCCTGAAGGACGGCGACCCCGCCAAGGCCGCCCTGCACGCCGCCGTCGGCGCGGCCGTCGCCGCCGTTGCAGGCACGGACATCGGCGCGGGCGCTGCGGCGGGGCTGGTGAGCGAGCTTGCCAACGGCGTCGTGTCGCAGATGCTGAAGGACCATCCGGAGCTCACCACGGCCCAGACCGACGCCATCCGCCAATGGACCGCCACCGCCCTCGGCGCCGCCATCGGCGGCCAGGCCGGAGCCGCCGCTGCACTGGATAATATCAAGCATAACTTCCTCAATCATCAGCAGATTGACGATCTGATTGCCGAGCTGATCAGCTGCAATGGCTCTGCCAATGTTGAGGATTGTAAGCGTGAGGTTTCAGAGAAATACACCAAGCTTGATTTTGAACAGGAAAAGGCACTCGATAATTGCCGAAGCATACAATGCATAGCAGATGTTCTCGGAGATATCAGTGACGCCCAAGATTTTGATTACCTGAAGCTTCTTTCCGTGCAGACTGCTGGTGCAGATGAAAATCTGGTCCAGCGGCTTCTCGGATATCAAGGGACTGACGTATTCGGGCAGCGTCTTCTGACTGTGATTTCTGGTGCCGCCTACTGTGACCAGACAGGTGGCGCAGAGGGGTGCTTTGGCACGGGAATTCGAAACCAGTTCATAAAGGAAGCCGCAGTTGATCTTCTTGTGGAACTGGGATCTTCCGCATCATTTGGCGCTGTATCCAGAATAATCCGCTTTCTGAAAGAGTCAAAAAAGGGCGGAAATATTGCCCTTCCGGGAAGTTCGGTTGGAGAAGGAATTCCGAATAATGTAATCCCTGACGGGTGGCGGCCTGTCAGCGGCGTTGGCGCGCAGATGAACACACCAAGAGGGTTCACAACGTATCGGACACTGGATGGTGATTTGGTTCATGTTTCGCTGGGCGGTCTACAGTACGGAGCCGATCCGAAGTTTGGAAATCGCGTCGATCACGTCCTTGACCACACGGCTCCCAACCCGAATAAGCCGGTCCATACCGTGTTCAACGTGAAGGGGGATGATGCTCTGAACCTTGTTGATGAAGCATGGGCAAGGCGTGGAGTCCCCGATCCGACTGATCCATATGCGTTTGTTGTCGATATGGGGAGGCCTATCGGAACGAATGGCGAAACAAGTATCAGGATTGTGACGATGACCCCGGGTGGATCAACAGTTAGGACAGCGTACCCATGGCCCTGAGAAAGCACTGGTGCCCAAACTGCAATCAGGGCTGGGTGGTTCCTGTTCGGATACGGAAAACAGGGACAATAATCTTTGTTTGTGATGAATCCGAAGAAACCTGGCTGTCTGAAGAAGACATAGCACCGAACACTTGGTCCGCTGTTCCGGCACGCGGGCACTACTCATACCTCAATCAAGTTATGAAGGAGGCAGGACTAGGCGAAACCGAGTATGAGGGTCTCGAATGGCTGGAGGTTGATCAACAACAGTGACCTTCCGGCTTCACACCTTCCTGATGGGCCTCTTGGCCCTGATCGCGGCGGCGCTTCTGGCGCTCGCGCCCGTGAGCGCAAACCCCACGTCGGAGGGATATGTCGATGAGATCACCTATAAGCCGGTCGATAGCATTGGCGTGCGCGACGCCCGTCAGACCGCTGTAGGGAAGGAGGGGATTGCAGGTGATGTTGGTGGACACATTCAGGCTTGCCGCCATGGTGGTACCTGTGACCGGTTCAACCTGTTTCCGCAGAACTCTAACTTCAACAACAGCGCCTATAAGCGATGGGAGAACGAAATCACCCGCGCTTTGCAAAATGGTGATGACGTTGGAAATGTGACGGTGCGCTTGAATCGGGCCGATCCGTATAATCCAAGGCCGGATAGCATTGAGATCGAGTATCAGATCAATGGGCGAACCTTCACGCGTGATTTTGAAAACCAAGCTGGGGGTGGGCAATAAACCCGATAGAAGAGCAACGGCAAGTCATTGATCAACTGTGCCGTATCGTAAAAGGAAGCTGTCCAGATGGTGCCGAATTAGTAAAATGCAGGTTTGATTACGATCATGGCTATTCTGATGGCAGCATAAGCGTCGGATCAGAGTTCAGTTTTTTCTACAACGGTAAAGCGCATTATCCCGCTCTAGATCGTGATCTTCGGCGTCAAGTAAAGGATTTAGTCAAAGAGCTCCACGCTAAGATGAAAGCGCATACAGGCGGCGACTGGCATGCATTCACATTGTTCATCAATGAAGATGGAACGGTGACCACGAAATTCGAGTATCCGGATCAAGCGCCGTTGGGTTAGGAGATCGTCCACACGGCCACACCCTTAATCTACGGTACAAGGTCGGTATTTCCCTGCCACTCTGAGCCCTGGCGCCATTGGCGGCGGCGGCATCGGGGCGTCCGGGTCTGCGAGCCAGAGCCGCGTCACCGGTGATTTTGCCAGTGTGGGCGAGCAGAGCGGCATTGTTGCCGGGCGGGGCGGCTATGATGTCACCGCTGGCGGCAAGGTGGATCTGACCGGCGGGGTGATCTCTTTTGCCAAGGCTTTCGATGTTGACGCATCACGCCTTGAAGATGCTCAAGCGCCGCACGGGCTTGACCAGCTCCCGATGAGCCGGGCTCATCGGGAGCTGGTATAGGGGCATGACCGCCGGTGTCAGCTACAACTTCACCACCGGCCAGTTTGGCGCCAATGCAGGGGTCAATGCGGCGCAAGGCTCGCAGAGCCGGGCCTGGGTGGAGACGCCGTCCGGCATTCTGACAGACAGGGACCTGACGGTTACGGCTGGCGGTCACACACAGCTGACGGGCGGCGTCATCGGCTCGCGCTCGGGCGGGCTGACGCTGGAGACGGAGACGCTCGGGACGCAGGATCTCGCGCTGCACGAGAGGAACCGGCATGTCTCCGGCGGGGTGAATGTCTCTGTGGGGGTTTCTGCGGAGGGCAAGGTCTCGCCCGGCGGCTCGCTCGAAGGGTCTTATGCCAACGCGGAAAAGGAAGGCATTGCCCGGGCCACGATCGGCCAGGGCACCATCGTGGTGCGGGACGGGGATGGCAACGGCGTGACGGCCGCCAAGCTGCGTGCCGAGGCCGATGCAGCGGAAGCCTCTGGCGACCCGGCCACCGCCGCCGCCCTGCGCGCGCAGGCCGAGGCAGAAGAAGCCTCCGACAAATCCGCCACGGACACCCAGCTCGCCAGCATCAACCGCGACCTTGACACGGTGATCGAAGTCACCCGCGAGACCGAAGAGGGCTTTGACCTCTATGTCTCGGACACGAGTGTGAGAACCCTTGGGAAGGTTCTGTCCGCCCTTGGCGACGCTATCAAGGAGCTGGAAGTTTCTCCCGAACAGAAAAAGGTGCTGGAACGCCTGGCGGCGTGCACCAGCCGGCAAGGCTACAACAGCTTTAATCCGCTCAATTGGCTGATCACACCCGCCTATGCCTCCGATTGCTCGGACACGACCATTCAGGAGCTGATGATTGGTATTGACAGGGAAACACTGGAAAAGCTGGTCGAAGCTTGTGAGGATCTTGATCCATCCGTTGCTGCCTATGCAAAAGCCACTTTGGCCTCACGTATTTATGCAGAACTGCCGTCCTCGGAACTCGCGAAACTGCGGTCGATGTCCAAATGGGACATAGAGGGGGTCAAGAAGCTCGACTATGATACGATAAGAATGCTTGAGCTGGCGAATGACGCAATGCATTGCCAGGATCCTGCCTGTTCACAGAGCCGCCATCCAACATTTATCCAGCTCTACGGCAGTATTGATCATCAGGCGTTACATATAGCTACATTCCTGCGCATGACGCCGCCAAGTGAAAGTTCACTTGGCATCAACACCACAGGGATGTCCTGGTCAACCTACATTGCGATCTTGCAGGCTGAAGAGATTGTATCTCAGGGAGTCGGCACAGCGGTTGGCGCAGGGGCTGGCGTAGCAATCAGCAAGGCAGCCTCCTATTTGTCTGCGCGCGTCGGCCCCAAAATTGCCTCGGTATTTGAGAGTTTTGTGGGTTCACAGAACAAGGGGTCAAAAGGGCTCTGCTCCTTCCATGGTGACACACTGGTTTTGACTGATGGTGGGCTTTTGCCAATCAGTGATGTGAACACAAGCATGACGGTCTGGTCACGCAACCCAGTTAATGGCGACATGACATGGCAACGGGTTCAAGCGCAGTATTCAAATCCATATGATGAGACCGTTTCGGTCACCATACGAGACGTTGAAACTGGCGTCGAACAGACCATCGTTTCGAACCGCATTCATCCGTATTTTGTGCAAACAGAACGTGTTGTGGCGAGTTCGTCGGATGGTCATGTTTATGATGGAGAGCTGGAAAACGGTCATTGGGTGGACGCCGCTGACCTGCAAGCTGGTGATCGTTTGCTAAATGACGACGGCACTTGGGCAGCAGTTGTTGGTGTGGAAATCAAAGCGGAGCCGCTGACAGCATTCAATCTTACTGTTGCTGGGTTCCATACATACTTCGTTGCGGCCAATGCAAATGCTGCGCCGGTGTGGGTGCACAACGACTGTTTTGACCAAGTGTTCTCTTCTAGAAATGGAGCGTTCAGAGGGGCTAAAGAGCAAGCGGGTATACCAAGGTCGGCGCAGCCAACTACTACCTATACGGAGCCGTTGCTTGAAAATGGGATTCCTGTTCGTAACGCTGATGGCTCTCCTGTGATGACTAGAAATTATGTTTACGACCATCCAGTACATGGTCAGGTCGTTATTAAAGAGCATAGTTTGGGTCATCCGCAGTTTACGGGCCAAGCCGCTGCGAACCCTCACTTTAACGTTGGAATTTTCCGTGGGCAAGGTGAGCGGGCGGGCAACATTCCGGGCGTTTCCGGTCACTATGTTTTTGATTAAGAGGAGGCTGAAAAATGCTGATTGAGCATCCTGAGTTACAGGCGAGGCTAAACCAGGTTCTGGGGGGCCCCGGCGTGGGGCGTGTATGTGTTCTAAGCTTGAAACTATACGCGCAATCGGCAGCCGTTGAAGTGAAAATTAGCTTCGAGGAAGGGAATGTTCCGGCCAACTTCCGCAAAAAATCAAAGAATTGTCTTGTGCTTTTTTTGGACATTCCTGACTTCACGCTGGGCATAAGGCTATCAGATGAAGCCGTGTTGGGTGGGGAAGTGCAGTTCATAAGATCAAATGGATTGATGTTTTATATGGGGCGCTACCAATATCAAATCTCCGCCAAGGCAGTTTATATAGGTAGCTTGCAAAGTGTTAACGAAATGGATCTCATTGATCAAGTGTTGTGATATTTATTTTTCCTAATAAATCCATAAAATGCCAAATTTAAGATTTGATTATGAGAAGGATATATATGATCATTGGTGAAGGAGCTTGCGAATTTAGATTCAGGTCTTTTTTGATCTTGCCTGTACCATTGGCCGCGTCATCAGTGCATCCGGCCCTGTGAGCCAAAGCCCCACACCTTTGATCCTGCCAGCCTGACGCTTGGCGTTGGTATGTCCAGCTCGAAGAGCGGCAGCAGCCAGTCCGGAGAGGCGGCGCGCGTTACGGCCCTTTCGGCGGGGAATGATCTGATCATCAGCGCCGGGCGGGACATCGTTTCGCAAGGGACGCAGATCAATGCCGGCAATGATGCGGTGATCGCCGCCGGGCGGGACATCGAGCTGAAGTCCGCGGTCAATACCACCAGCATGGATACGTCCAGCTCGTCGCGCTCGGCCGGTGTCAGCGTGACGGTGGGCGTTGGCATGAAGGGGGAAAGATATTTGACACTACCCTGCTGAGAATAACTGTTCCTAGAGATGATATGAAAATAATATCTGTCGGGCCGATCCGCCAAAATCAGTTGGATGCCCGCATCAAAAATGATCACTTTGAGAAACTGTCGTCGGGATAGCAGATATGGCCTCTATTCACATAAAGGAAATACAAAAGTTATTATTTGACAGGGGTATGAAAGACGCTGTTCCTTATGCTGGGGATGGAGATGGATATTTTTTGGAGATAAGATTTGATGGTGACGCAGGCTTGGTTAAATTTGTTGATGAGGAGCATGCAAATAAAGTAATCACATTAAATTCTTCATATGGTAACGTTGTAATAGTTTGTGACGAGAATGGTCAATTGTTATCTATAGACCTTAGTTGAATTTTATTTGGTTTAGTTCTCGATGTTTATGTGCTCAGACATCGGCGCAATCGTCTAACGTCCGCGTTGTTCTTCAACGCGATCCAGCAATGCCGACCGGCTATCGAATCATCCCAGGGTTTCCAGTTCCATGACAGAGAGGTTCGCTACATTAGAGCAATTACTTGGTGGGTATTTTCATCAAGATTGGGATATTGCGGGAGAGACCGATGTTGAGGTCATTTTAGCTTTTCGTCAGGAGGAGCCTGCGGGTTTAGTGAATGATTTGATATCCGAGATTGATCGAGTATTGCAGTTAAATGCTTCTGATCCATCAAGAATCGATGATATTTTGGCGAGTCTTGGTTGTGAATATTATTATCAATCTGCTGGATTGACCGGATTTTCATGGTTAGATCGAGTTCGATCTTTGCTCGCGGCCCCCGAATCTCAGCCTCCTTCCAGCTGATATTATTCCATTCCGACAGGGCAGAAGTGTCTGCCTGTCGCATCCTGGATTGGTATGACTTCCCCTGCGCACTGAACCTTGATCGGATTCCGCTCTAAGCCCAGGGATGCTTTCATGCCATTGGCGGCGGGGTCATCGGGGCGTCCGGGTCTGCGTGCCAAAGCCCCACGCCGGTGATCCTGCCAGTGTGGGCGAGCAGAGCGGCATTGTTGCCGGGCGGGGTGGCTATGATGTCACCGCCGGCGGCAAGGTGGATCTGACCGGCGGGGTAAATTCTTCTGCCAAGGCTTTCGATGCTGACGTATCCCGCCTTGCCATTGCTCAGGCGCCGCACGGGCTTGACCCGCTCCCGATGAGCCGGGCTCATCAAAAGCGGTTCTTCCACGGCAGATGCCGGGGACAATTACCTCTCCGCCCGTGAACTGGCGTGGCGCGATGTTCAGAACAGCTCCGCCTCCTCCAGCTCCGGCTTTGGCGTGGGCTTCGGCGTCAACTCGGCAGCGCAGAGACAGAGGCCGGGAAGGACGTTGCTGCCCGCTATCCCGGCACGCTGACGCCCATCGTCAACATGCCTGCGCGGGAACGGTTGGCCGTGCGGCTAGCGAGTTGAGCGACGAGGCCGTCGCCCTGGCGATCGATGCGATTGCCAGCAAGCATGGTTTTAACGAAGCCGACCGGAAGGACCTCAAGCTCGTCGCAGGCTCTGCCGCCGCTGTCTTGATCGGTCTCGGTGGCCGGCGGTATACGGGGAGGGGTTCGGCGAATGGAGCGTTAACGCGACGTGCGGACGGTACTTTTAGTGTTTCGGATTGGAGCGGCTATCCGTCGGCTGTGCCGCGGCCGCCTCAAGGCACCACATATAGGTTGTTGTCAGGTTCCGAGTATGCCGACGCCCGGCGACTTGCGGATAACGCAAATGCGCAGTTGCGCCGCCAGGGAGTCGTGCCGACGGGGTATGAGATTCATGAGATTGTTCCTGTAAAATTCGGTGGTAGTCCAACTGATCCGGCTAATAAGATCTATCTTCCTATGGGCACTCACAGGAAGGATGTGACACCGTGGTGGAACCGTTTGCAAAGGGATCTTGAGCGATGAATCTTTTTGAACTTATCCCGAACAAACAACCTTTGGAGGCTCTCAGTACGCAAAAAGACTTGTGGCCAGAACTGGGTCAGAATTTTGAGCTGAATGAATTCTATAGATACTTCTCTAGCGCTGAGGGGGGGATAGGTGATACCTACCTGATAATTTGGAAAATATCTGAGATATTAGAGTTCCGAGAAGCGAGTGTTGATTTTTACCCCGAGAAGTATACTTTTTTCGCATCAAATGGCGGTGGGACTCAGTTTGGTTTTTTTGTGAACGACGGGAAAGTTGACTTTATCTCTGCTCCAGATATTGGCGATGAGAGTGATATTCGAATCCTTGGAGGGTGGTGCAGTTTCCTGAAATCGCTCCAGCTTGGGGATTATATCTGAGCGGAATCCGTGATTTTTTTCGCATTTGAACTCTCACCAGCTCCGTTGGTAACAGAACCACTTGAGCTGCAGCGGTGGCGGCACCAGATCTCTTCCGGCAGGGCATAGCCGGGCTATCTGGTGTTGCCGGGGGGCAGGGCCGGGCGGTTCTGGATAGGCTGAGACTTGCGTCTTCCGGCATGGACAGCTTTGAGAAGGCGCTGTTTGCGCGGGAACTGAATGCCTACGCGAATGCGCATGCGGATCAGGTTGCCGATGCCGTCACGAATGCCCGCCTGATCACCGCTATTTTTCTGGGCGCCGGTGTTGCCGTTCACGCGGCCCCTGCTGCGCTTGCCTGCATGCAAAACCCCCTCTGCCTGACGGAAGCGTCCATTGCCCTAGGTGAGGCTGCGGCTGGGGATGCGCTTGGGGGAGCAAGCCTTGTCCCGGCCATTTCGGTTGCTTCAGGCATGCTGGTGCTGCGCAAGGGCGATGAGGTTCTTGCGGTCATCAATCAGACCACCGGTAAGCCGATCTATCGCTTCACTGGAGAGGCTGGCGATCTCAGCGCAGCCGAACGGGCTGCGCTGGAGGCGCTGGATCTGCCCAAGACGGGGTCAAATGGGGGCGTAAGCCTTGCTACCAGGCAATGGGACAACTGGCAGCCGCCAGCGGGCTACACGCGCAATGCAGATGGCACGGTAACGCACAACGGCAGCGGTCAGATCTACACGCCTGTGCGCGATGCTTCGGGCAATGTGCGCTTTGACAGCCGCGGCAACCCGGTCTTCAACACCCAGAGTGCAGGTTCCACCGCCCAGACAACCCTCACCCAGCCGTCCACCTCCGGGCCGGTGATCAATCTGCCTGGGCCGAGTAGGATATTCGACTTCACCTCAAACGGTGCAGGGAATGATCTAAGGCGCTTCACGAAGTTGGATGGAACAGACATTCGGATTAACAGTGGTCATGCGTATAACCGAACACACGCTGGGGGTGACGTCTCTCGCATCGGAACAATGGACGAGATTGAAAACGCCATCCTTCGAGATATTGCCGAAAATTCTAGACTCGGAAGCCTACAGCCGCGTACGACGCAAACTCATACGGTACAAGTGAATGGTCAAGCTGTGGGCTATTCGCTAGCTGACACACCTGTAGGAGCAAATATCAATTATTACCCGGTGATTGAATGAAAATGAGCAACCTTATTGAGGCAATTGATCAGTTTAGAAGCACGGATGCGTTTGGGAACATTCGCAGAAGTGAGGACATCGATTGGGAGGCTTCTCGGCGACGATTCATCATTGCGCTAGAAAGCGAGAAAAGTTCAGAGCGATTGGAAGAGGCAGTGATTTACAAATGGAGTTGGGACCTGCCAGTTGACCTCACCCTAAAGCTTCTTGAGCGAGCGAAAGACTCGGGGTGTGATTCATTTGAATTTTGGCAGGCTTACTACAAGTACCAGGCTGCATATCTTTCACCAAGTGATCCTGATTTTTCGTTTGCGTTAGAAATGGCGAATGGGAAATATCTTTGATTATTTGATGTGTATACTGATAATATTTGCAGGGTTTCTGCTCGGAATAATTTATAAATAGTGTATTATCTTGGCGGTCTGGTGCCGAATACATCTACAGAGATGATATTCGCCTGACACCCTGACACCCTGACACCCTGACACCCTGACACCCTGACACCCTGACACCCTGACACCCTGAACCTCAGCACCATCTGCGGCGGCGTCATCGGGGCGTTCGGGTCTGCGAGTCAGGGCCGTGTCACCGGTGACTTTGCCAGTGTGGGCGAGCAGAGCGGCATTGTTGCCGGGCGGGGCGGCTATGACGTTACCGCTGGCGGCAAGGTGGATCTGACCGGCGGGGTGATCTCTTTTGCCAAGGCTTTCGATGTTGACGCATCACGCCTTGAAGATGCTCAAGCGCCGCACGGGCTTGACCAGCTCCCGATGAGCCGGGCCCATCGGGAGCTGGTATAGGGGCATGACTGCCGGTGTCAGCTACAACTTCACCACCGGCCAGTTTGGCGCCAATGCAGGGGTCAATGCGGCGCAAGGCTCGCAAAGCCGGGCCTGGGTGGAGACGCCGTCCGGCATTCTGGCAGACAGGGACCTGACGGTCACGGCTGGCGGTCACACACAGCTGACAGGCGGCGTCATCGGCTCGCGCTCGGGCGGGCTGACGCTGGAGACGGAGACGCTCGGGACGCAGGATCTCGCGCTGCACGAGAGGAACCGGCATGTCTCCGGCGGGGTGAATGTCTCTGTGGGGGTTTCTGAAGACGGCAAGGTCTCGCCAGGCGGCTCGCTCGAAGGGTCTTATGCCAACGCAGAAAAGGAAGGCATTGCCCGGGCCACGATCGGCCAGGGCACCATCGTGGTGCGGGACGGGGACGGCAACGGCGTAACGGCCGCCAAGCTGCGTGCCGAGGCCGACGCAGCGGAAGCCTCCGGCGACCCCGCCACCGCCGCCGCCCTGCGCACGCAGGCCGAGGCAGAAGAAGCCAGCGACAAGGCCGCCACGGACACCCAGCTCGCCAACATCAACCGCGACCTCGGCGCGGTGATCGAAGTCACCCGCGAGACCGAAGAGGGCTTTGACCTCTATGTCTCGGACACGAGTGTGAGGGTGGCGCTGGAAGCGGGCAAGACTGTCAAGGAACTCATCGGCGATGTTCTGGACCAGCTGGTTGCCGATAACCGGCTTTCGATCGAAGACGCAAGAGCGGCGAAGCTGATTGCGGCCCATGCCGATGATCCTGAAGTTCTGGCCCAGCTTGCCGCCTGCGGCCAGCGGCGGGGCGATGCCCGGCCCAGCCTGTTCGACTGGCTGATCCCGCCTGCCTACGCGGCGATGAGCTGTGAGATCTCCGTCGGCGGGGATGTGGTGATCATCTCCCCGGATGTGGCGCTGACCTGTCTTCAGATCGTGCAGCGTGTCAGGGATGCGGTCACAGTTGCTGTTGCCGCACCGGCTCTGCTTGCTGCTGGCTTCTGGCTTGCATCGACGAGGGAAACCGGCGGTGCGATTGATGAAACGCAGACGCTTGCGGACGGCACGGTGGTCCGGCTGACGGGCCATGGCTCTGACCGGATCCGCAAGATTACGGCAACCTCCCCGGATGGTGTGGTATCCGTGCTTGAGGTTGAAGCCACGGGCTACGGCTATACGTTGATCGGCGGCGCGGTTGATGGCAAGCCGATGACGCCGGACCAGCTGCGCTCCGCCGCCCGGCAGGCGAGCGGCGGTGAGGTGCAGGTTGTCTACAACGGCACGCCGGGCAAGGGGCAGGGGTCACAGACCGGCGCCGCAGGAAACAGTTCCGCTGGCGCTGCCGCTGGCGGCGCGCCGGGTGGGCCGGAGGATGATGAGAAGCCAAGGCGCATATCGAATCCTAAACATCACAGAAACTCAAATAGCCCGGAGCCGCAGAATGTCGATGAGTTATATGAAAAGTCTATAGTTGATAAGAATGGTGTAAGGTGGTCGAAGGATTCGAACGGTATAATACATAGGTTCTCAAAGCCAAGTAATGGCGAGACGCATTGGAACGGATCGACAGGAGGTGCCGATCCAATCAGGGCGCAAAATATTCCAATAGAGATCCGAAGAATTCTTGGAGTTAAATAATGTATATTATAGTTTCAGGAAATCAAAAAAAATTTGCTATTGAATCTGGTGTAGAAAATTTCCTATCGCGCCCAAGTCAGCGAGCGCTGGGATATTTCATTATATATGTTAAAGATAAAATCTATGGCGTTCGCAAGAGTGACGCAACATTACTTGCTTGCTCTTTCGATGCTATACAGCGTCGGCTTGAACGCCGCGGAACTCACGTCAGTTCATTCGGGTTTGATTTGTCGGCAGGCGAACTTGTCCATCATGTGTATTCTTCTATTTATGAGGATCCGCAGAACTTCGAGAGTGTTAAAAGATTCACTTTGGATCAGATCCGTGATGATTTGATTAGGCGTGAACTAATAATGGCTCCCGACGGAGACGCGGCATTTGATGATGGAAGTCATATCGTTCAATTTGACTGCGATAACCAAGTGCGTTTGGTCGCTTTCAGGAATCCTAATTTAGATTCTAGTGAGGTTCATTCGATTGATGAGTTGTATATAGATTCAGACGAATTTTATAAAATATTAGAGAATTGGAAAGATAGTTTTATTTATTTCTGGGAAAAAGAATTCAAATAATACGCTGGTTCGCGGAATATTTTATCACAAATTTTACAGAGTGTACAGAGACGGTATTCGCCTGACACCCTGCCACTCTGAACCCCGGCGCCATTGGCGGCGTCATCGAGGAGTCCGGGTCTGCGAGCCAGAGCCGCGTTACCGGTGATTTTGCCAGTGTGGGCGAGCAGAGCGGCATTGTTGCCGGGCGGGGCGGCTATGATGTCACCGCCGGCGGCAAGGTGGATCTGACCGGCGGGGATCTCCTCTTCCTTCCAACTGTTGCTGAGCTTGCCTCATCGGGAGTTGGTCAAACCCGTTCGTCGTCTGAGCATCCCAAGGCGTGATGCGTCAGCATCTTAAAGCCTTGGCATTTCATCACAGAGGCTGAGGGCAATTATCTCTCCGCGCGCGAACTGGTGTGGCACGATGTTCAGAACAGCTCCGCTTTTTCCAGCTCCAGCTCCAGCTCCGGCTCCGGCTTTGGCGTGGGCTTCGGCGTCAGCTTTGACAAGGGCAAGGCGGCGTCCGGTGATCCTCTGTCCGGCACGCTGACGCCCATCGTCAACATGCCCGCGCGGGCTGGTGCGGTGGGATCTTCAGAACAGATCCGTCTTTTCCAACTGAAAGCCTGCCCCCCTCAGACGGTGTTGACTGTAGAACTGCGGGGCTGAGGCATGTTGTTCTGCCTCCGACCTTTTTCCGCCGCTGTCCTCCCCGTCTCTGCGCCTCTGCCTCTGCCTTTCTCTTCCCTTCGCTGACCCGGCTGTCCGCCTCTTCTCGGGCGCAACTCCCTTTAGGGGAGGCGGCGGAAGGGGGCAGTAGCACGTTTGGGCTGGCTTGCGTTCTGGCTGCTGGGCTGGATCGGCGAGGGGCTTTGGGACGGCTTTTCTGGCGGGCTGGGTCGCAGGGCCCGGCTCGTGGGAGCCTCATCCGGTTCCCGGCACAAAACCGCTTGACGGACCCGGAAGTGGATGTTTGGATAAGTGGATACAAAAATCCAGAGATCCAGAAAATGCCGGCTTCCTCCGTTTCCCATGCGCCGCTTGCCTCCACGGCAGAGCAGGAGGCTTATCTGCATTTGCAGCAGGCGCTGCGCCTTGGCCGCTACAAGCCGGGCGAGCGGCTGATCCCGGAGGACATCGCGGCCGAAATCGGCATGAGCCGCATGCCGGTGCGGGAGGCGTTCCGCCGTCTTGCGGCGGATGGGCTGGTGAAGCTCCGCCCCAACCGCGGCTGTGTCGTCGCCGGTCTCACCCTCGATGAAATTCACGAGATCTTCGAAATCCGGTCGGTGCTGGAGGGGCTCGCCGTGCGCCTCGCCATGCCGCGCATGGAGGCCGAGACCTTCGAGGAACTGGACCGGATGCTGGAGCGCATGGAGCGGGCCGGGCAGTCCGGCAGCAGTGACTGGGTCCTGCGCCATCAGGAATTTCACGGCTTCATCTACGGCCTGAGCGGCCGCCCGAAGCTGATCCGCCAGATCACCGGGCTGCATGTGATGATCGAGCCCTACATGCGCATCTGGTTCGACTATGCGGTCAAACCCCTTTCGGCGCGCGAGGAGCATCAGCAGCTGATCGAGGCCCTGCGCTCCGGCGATGCACGGCACGCGGAAGCCGTGATGCAGGAACACATCATCGAAACGGCCTCCCTGATTGCCGGATTTGCCAGCCCCGGACAGGGCTGAGGGCTGGCAACCGGGGCGGCCTGACGGCTGTCCGGACGGCAAGCGGCGGTGCTGCAACGGACTGTCTGTTCATACGTAGGGTTCTGCCGGACTGAGGCGCTGCACCCCCCCTCTGTCAGCTTGCGCTGACATCTCCCCCTCAAGGGGGGAGAGGGGGGCTGCGGCAAAAGGGAGGGGGCTTGCGCATGTTTGAAAAGCTGCATCTGCTCGGTTTCGGCGAAGGCGGCTGGGGGCTGGCCCTGCTCGGGGCGGCTGTCATCACGCTGGTGCTGTCGGTGCTGGGCTTTGCGCTTGGCACGGTCTTCGGCGCGCTGAGCGCCAGCGGCGGCCTGTCGTCGCGGCGCCTGCCACGGGTGCTGGCCTCCGCCTATGGCACCGTCTTCCGGGGCGTGCCGGATCTTCTCACCATCTATCTGTTCTATTATGGCGGCAGCGTCGCACTCACCGCGATGGCCCGCAGTTTCGGCTCGGACAGTTTCATCGGCCTGCCCTCGCTGGCCACCGGCGTGATCGCGCTGGGGATCATTTCCGGGGCCTATCAGGGGGAGGTCTTCCGCGGTGCATATCTGGCCATCGAGCGGGGGCAGTTCGATGCGGCAAAGGCGCTGGCGCTGACGCGGCTGCAGATGCTGCGGCTCGTCATCATCCCCCAGCTGCTCAGGCATGCCATTCCGGGCCTGAGCAATGTCTGGCAGCTGGTCCTCAAGGATTCCGCGCTGATTTCCGTCATCGGCCTTGTCGAACTGATGCGTCAGGCGCAGGTCGCGGCGGGCTCCACCCGCGAGCCGTTCCTGTTCTACCTCGCCGCAGCGGGCCTTTATTTCGTGATCGCAGGCATGACCGGACAGCTGTTCCGGGGCGCGGAGACACGCGCGGCACGGGGGATCCTGCACAGATGATCGACTTCGGCTTCTTTCTGGACATCATCCCGCAGCTTCTGTCCGGCGTGCCGCTGACGCTGCAGCTGGCGGGCACGGCCATCCTGCTCGGCTTCGTGCTCGCCCTTGCCCTTGCGCTGGTGCTGCAGGGCTCAAACCCGCTGATCGTCTGGCCTGTCCGCAGCTTTGTGGCGCTCTTCCGGGGCACGCCCCTGCTGGTGCAGATCTTCCTGATCTATTACGGGCTCGGCCAGTTCCGCCCCTCCCTGCAGGCGATGGGGCTGTGGTGGCTGTTCCGCGAGCCCTACTGGTGCGCAATCCTGGCATTGACGCTGAACACGGCCGCCTATGGCAGCGAGATCCTGCGCGGCGCGATCCGCAATGTGCCGCGTGCGCTCAATGAGGCGGCCCAGGCCCTCGGCATGTCCCGTCTGCTGACCCTTCGCCTCGTCATCCTGCCGATCGCGTTCCGCCAGGCGCTGCCCGCCTATGGCAACGAGATCATCCTGATGGTGAAGGGCACTTCGCTCGCCTCGGTCATCACCTTGATGGAGGTGACGGGCATCGCCCAGGGGCTGATCTCGCAAAGCTACCGCGCGATCGAGGTCTTTGCCGCCGCCGGGACCATCTACCTGTCCATGAATTTCCTGATCGTCCGGGCCCTCACGGCTCTGGAAGTCAGGCTGACACCCTATCGGTCCCGCAGCTGAGGACCGGCCGCCGCACGAATTTGTCCGGCCAGAAAACATGTCCGGAAACCAATGAGGAGACCTGAAGGAATGCGCAATTTCGAGAAGCCGTCGCGATCGGCTGCGGTGTCGGCCAAGGCCATGGCGGCAACGTCCCACCCTTATGCCACGCTCGCGGCGCTCGACATCCTGCGGGCCGGCGGCAATGCCATGGATGCGGCCATTGCCGCCTGTGCCGTGCAATGCGTGGTGGAGCCGGGCTCCACCGGCATCGGCGGCGACTGTTTCGTGCTCTATGCCCCGAAGGGCGGCGATGAAGTCATCGCCTATAACGGCTCCGGCCGCACGCCCAAGGCGCTGACGGTGGACTGGTTCGAGGAACGCGGCCTCACCGAAGTGCCGCGCCAGTCCGCCTCTGCCGTCACCATTCCCGGTGCCATCGATGCCTGGACCCGGCTGAACGCCGATCACGGCCGCCTGCCCCTGCCGGACGTGCTGGCCCCGGCCATCCGCTATGCGTCGGAAGGCTATGCGGTGAGCCCCCGTGTTCACCGCGACTGGAAGAAGGAGGAGAAGCTGCTTGCCGCAGACAAGGCGGCTGCGGAGATTTTCCTGCCCGGCGGCCGCGCGCCGCGCATTGGCGAGATGCACCGCCAGCCGCAGCTTGCCGCAACCCTTGCCCGCATCGCCGCCGAAGGGCGCGACGGCTTCTACAAGGGGCCGGTGGCCGAAGACATGGTGGCCCATCTCAATGCCCACGGCGGCCTGCACACGCTGGAGGATTTCGCTGAGGCGGGGGGCGAGTATGTGACCCCGGTGACCACCACCTTCCGGGGCTACACCATCCACGAGTGCCCGCCCAACGGCCAGGGCATCATCGCCCTGCTGATCCTCAACATCCTGTCGTGCTTCGATGCCAGCCTGCCGCCGCAGTCTGCGGACCGGCTGCATCTGGAGATCGAGGCCACGCGCCTTGCCTATGCCGCCCGTGATGCGTGGATCGCCGATCCGGCCAAGGCGGATGTGCCGGTCAGCGAACTGCTTTCGCCGGAGTTCGCACGCGGGCTGGCGGACAGGATCGACCTGACGCGTGCGCTCACCGAATTGCCGGACTTCGAAATGCCGCTGCACCGGGACACGGTCTATATCTCGATCATCGATGAGGACCGCAATGCGGTGAGCTTCATCAACTCGATCTTCGACTGTTTCGGCACCGGCCTTGTGGCGCCCCGGTCGGGCGTCATCCTGCACAACCGCGGCCAGAGCTTCTCGCTGAAGCGGGGCCACCCGAACATGATCGCGCCGCAAAAGCGCCCGCTGCATACGATCATTCCGGGCATGGTGACGCGGGACGGCCGCACCGAAATGTCCTTCGGCGTGATGGGCGGCTATTATCAGGCCATGGGTCACGCCCATCTGATTTCCAAGGTGATCGACTACGGCATGGACATGCAGGAGGCGATGGACCTGCCGCGCCTCATCCCCGTGGGCGGCGCGGAGCCCCGTGTCGAGGCGGAGCATACGGTGGCGCCGGAGACGCTGGCGGAGCTGGCCCGCCGGGGCTTCGAGATCGTTCCTGCCGAAGATCCGATCGGCGGCGCCCAGGCCGTGCGCATCGGCTGGGAGACCGGCACGCTGACGGGGGCGTCGGAGCCGCGCAAGGATGGCATTGCGCTGGGGTATTGATCCGGCGCCAAAATAAAGCGGCCGGGGCAGCGTCTGCCCCGGCCGCACGCGGTCTGGCCCTGCGATTACTTGACGGGCGTCACGTCGGTTCCGACCCACTGTTCGGAGATCCGCTTGATGGTGCCGTCTGCAATGGCCGCGTCAAGCGCGGCATTCATCATTTCCTTGAGCTTGGTGTCCGTCTTGCGCAGGCCGGCGCCCGTGCCCATGCCGAAGATCCCGCCGACGAAGCCCGGTCCCGCCAGGGTGAAGTCGGAGAATTCCGGGCGGTTCAAGGTGGTGGCAAGGGCCGTCTGCTGCGCGAAGATCCCGTCAATGCGGCCGGCGGCCAGATCGAGGTCATGCTGCTCGGTCGTCTTGTACTCGCGGATCTCGACCGTATCGGCGAAATAGGTCTTGAGGAAATCCTGCATGGTCGTTGCCGCCTGCACGCCGATGACCTTGCCTTTCAGCATGGGCTTGAGCCCGTCGATGGCGGCCTGGGACGCGGCCTCGTCCTCAAGCCGGAACTTGTCGTCCGAAAGCCCGAGCTTGCCAAGCTCGCTGTCCTTCGCAACGGCAAAGCTGGCCGGATCCACCGCATAGGGCTGGGTGAAGTCGATGGTTTCCAGGCGCTTGGGCGTGATGAACATGCCCGCCATGATGACGTCGAACTTGCCGACCTGCAGCGAGGGAATGAGGCCATCCCAGTTCTGCATCACGATCGTGCATTTGACCTGCATGCGGGCGCAAAGGTCGTTGGCTAGATCGATCTCGAGGCCCGCTGGCTTGCCGTCCGGAGTGGTGAAGTTCCAGGGTGCGTAAGCGCCTTCCGTTGCGATCGTGATTTCCTTCGGCGGGTCTTGCGCCAGAGCGGCCGAGCCAAGGGTAACCGTGGAGATAAGTGCGAATGCGCTCATACGGATGATGTTCATGGCTTTCCTCTTCAAGTGTGCCGTCCAGGACGGCGTTCCCCTGTTCCGGCCGGATGTTCCCCCCGGCTCGGGACCCTGTGACTGACCGGTGCACAGAACCGGCCAGAACCCGAAAGAAACTCGACTCATAAGGAGGAGCGGCCTTTCAGCCGCCGGCCTTATGCGGCATAGGTGATCCGGCCTCCGCAGATGGTGTAACGCGGTGTCACATCCGCCATCTCTTCGGCCTCGATGGCCACGAGATCGCGGTCCCAGATGACGAGATCGGCCACGAAGCCCGGCTTCAGCATGCCTTTCCAGCCTTCGGCGAACTCGGCATAGGCCGCGCGCACGGTGTAGGCATCCAGAACCTCCATCAGCGTCTGCCGGTTGTCCGGAAGATCATCGCTCCAGGGCTTGCGCGTCATGGCCGAATGCATGGACAGCATGGGAGACACGGGCGAAACCGGCCAGTCCGTGGAGAGGATCAGGTCGATGCCCGCATCGCGCACCGCCCGCCAGGCAAAGGACCGGGCCCAGTTGTCGCGGCCGATGCGAGACAGGGTCGGCTCCAGCGGCAGGCCCATCTGTCCGGGCGGCACGGTCGGCTGCATGGAGGCAATCAGCTTCATGTCGGCCATCCGCTTCAGATCGGAGGCGCGGATGACTTCCAGATGCTCGATCCGGTGGCGGCTGTCGCGGCGGCCGTTGCTGGACACGGCGGCGGCATAGCCATCGATGGTCCTGGCGACGGCGCCGTCGCCGATGGCGTGAACGGCGATCTGAAGCCCCCGCTTGTCCGCTTCCACGCAGACGCGGTCGAAGGTCTCCTGATCGAAGCGGGGTTCGCCCTTCCAGCCCGGACGGTCGGCATAGTCGTCCCACATCAGCGCCGTGTGGGAATCCAGCACGCCGTCCATGAACATCTTGACGGTGCCCGAGTTCAGCCACTCGCCCTGGAAATCCGCATTCATCTGCGCGGCCTTGTCCATCTGCGCGGCAATGTCCCCGCCGGTGTAGTGCAGCGGGATGCGCCCGCGGCAGATGAGGCCGCCCTCGGCCTCGATCTCTGCGAGAAGCTCCAGCTGATAGCGGTTGCCATCCATGTTCTGGAAGCTGGTGATGCCATGGGCGGCCAGATGCTGCAGCCCGCGCTTGAGAAGCTCGCGGTCATAGGCCCGTTCGGCAGGGCCCGGCGCCGGATGGGGTTCGTCCCCGGTGCTGAGGCCCAGCATGTCGCGCCCGCCGATGGCGCCAAGGGCAATCACGTCATCAAAGGCATAATGCTCGCGCAGCTCGCCGGTCGCCAGACCATCGCTGCCCATCACGATCTCGTTGCCGGGGGGCAGTGCCCGCCCTTGCAGAAGCCCGGCCCTGGTGAGGGCGAGGGTGTTGGCCCAGACCGTGTGGTGATCGGGAGAGATCACGGCCAGCGGCCGGTCAGCAATCATCGCGTCCAGCGCATGCCGGTCAACGTTCCGGTCTTCCCTCAGAATGGTGTAGTCGCAGCCATTGGCTAGCAGCAGCGGATCGTCCGGCCGTGCGGCGGCATAGGCCTGAATGGCCTCCTTCACCGCGTCAAAGCCCTTGATGCCGAACAGCGAGAGCTGGTCCAGCTCGCCCGATCCGCCGAAAATGTGGATGTGGCTTTCGTTCATTCCGGGCGTCACGGAAGCGCCGCCCGCGTCGATTACCTGCGTGGCCGGGGTTCTGTAGGCGGCGATCTCGCTGGCGCTGCCGATGGCCAGCACGCGCCCGCCGGCAATGGCAACCGCCTCAGCCTCGGGCTGGTCCGGGTTCATCGACAGGATACGCCCGTTGGTGACGATCATTTCTGCAGAAGCGGTCATGCTGGTCCTCTGAAAGGATGATGAAAAGTGCCCGTCGAGTGACTGGTACAGAGAGTGGGGCCAGAGATGGGGCCAGAGAATGGGCCTGACACCGTTCCGGGGCAGTGTTTGCATTGGACGCAGGCGGGAGGACCAGCCCTTCGGTTGGCCGCAGCGCCCCTCTCCCCCCTTGAGGGGGAGATGTCTGCGTGAGCAGACAGAGGGGGGTGGCAGCGCCTCAAGATGGCAGGATCTCCCGCATAGGCGGACAGGCTGCATACCCCCCTCAAGGGGCTACAGCATGCACACATCGTGTTTGAAGCCAAAGACGGCTTGGGTACAGCCAGCAGTCTGGTTACTCTGGCGCGGCGTTTCAGCTCCCCTCCCCCTCGTGGGGAGGGGTTAGGGGTGGGGGGGTAAGCCTTTCCGGCTGGCAGGGTGTCCATTGATTTCAGACAACAGCTCCTCGTGAGGCCCTTTCAGGTATCTATCTGTCTTTCATATATTTTTCGGCTCAGAGCCCCCCACCCCTCACCCCTCCCCACCAGGGGGAGGGGAGCGGCAGGCGTTCCCCCGAAAAGCAAACGTCTCATTGCGGGCAGTTTCCAGACCTGATGTGTGAATCTGGTAGCTCAAGGGGGGAGAGGAGTTGGAGCCTCACCGGCAGTCCGTTGTAAACACTCCCCCCTCCGGCTGGTGCTTCGCCTTGCCCGTCAGGGCCTTCAGCTCTGCTGCATCTCGGTCCAGATCTGGTTGATGAAGTCGGTCTTGAGAGCCTGCATCTCGTAATGCGGCCGCACCGGATCGATGGTCGAGGAGACGGAGTCGAATTCCTCGCCGGTGAGATCCGTCACGTCCCGTTCCACGACCGGCGCGCTGCCGAGTTTGCGGGCGAGCTTGGACTGGATCGAGGGCTGGGACATGTAATCCATGTAGACATAGGCAAGGTCGAGCGACGAGGCCGCCGCCTTGGTCACGGCCCAGCTGCCGTAGTCATAGATGCCGCCTTCGACCGGCATGGTCGAGCGCACGGGGAAACCGTCCTGCACGGCAAGGCGTGTGACGTCATGGAAATACTGGCCCATCGGGATTTCGCCCGACTTCAGCGCCTGCTCGAACTGGGCTTCGTCGCGGTACCACAGCCGCACGTTGGGCTTCAGCTCGGCCACCTTGGCGCAGGCCTCGCGGATGCCTTCGTCCGTGTCCAGATGGCTGATGCCGCCGAAATAGACCTTGGCCGCCACTTCCAGCAGATAGGAGTTGCCGACATTGGCAAGGAGGCCGAGGCTGTCCTTGTATTTCGGGTCCCACATGTCCGCCCAGGACTTGGGCTCTTCCGGATAGACATCCGTGTTGGTGACCAGCGTGATGTACCAGCCCACGGCGCCGATGGCGGCGATCTGCTCCTTCGCGTCGCGCTGCACCAGCTCCGGCTTGATGTGTTTGAGGTTGGGCATCCTGGCCGGGTCGAGCGGCGCCCACAGGCCGCTGTTGGCGCCGCGGATGACGGGCACGCCCGCCATCATCGAGATGTCCACCGGCGAGCGCCCGGCCCGTGCGGCCTGCTCAAGCTGGATGAGCCACACTTCTCCGGTCGGCTCGCCGACGCTTTCGACCGCGATGCCCGTGTCTGCCGTAAAGTCCGGGAAAATCTCGGCGTCGAACGTGTCCTTGAAATAGCCCCCATAAACGCCGATGCGCAGCTTCTTTTCCTGGGCGCGCAAGATGTTGGGGAAGCCGGTGATCATGGGTGCCAGAGCAAGGCCCGAAAGGCCTTTCAGCAGGGTGCGCCGGCGGAAGGAAAGGCCAGAATTGCTGTCGTTTGTCATGAAGTTCCCCTCTTTTTTAGGCTTGATTGAAGGGGATGCTGGCGGATCGGGCCGGGTCATTACACAAGAATATGGGGAGGGTCACTTCGGCAATTCCCGAACTTCCACCGCCGGGGGGCTCAGTTAAGGTCTTGCCCATCCCCGTCCTCGTCCTTAGGGCGGGGTGTCCGGCCGTGGCGCCCGGGCAAGTCCGCGCAAATCTCGAGGTAGTCCGGTGCATATGCAGACACAGCCCACGCAGACCTCCCTTGATGCTCTGCTCGCCAGCATCGGCGCACCGGAGCTTCCCCTTGATCTTGCCAGCGCGCGGGTGGCGGCGGTCTATGGCCTTACCGGCGAATGGCGGCGGCTGGGCGGCGAGCGGGAGCAGAATTTCCGCCTGACCACCGCGGACGGGGCACAGTTCGTGGTCAAGATTGCCTCTCTGGAGGAGCCGGCCGGGAGCCTTGCGTTCCAGATCGAGGCGCTGGACCATATTGCCCGGATGGACCCGGACCTGCCCGTGCCGCGCGTGGTGCGGACCCTTGCGGGCGCGCCCATGGCCACGATTGCCGGGGCGGGCGGAAAAGACCATGTGCTGCGCGTCCTCACCTTCCTGCCGGGGCAGATCCTGCTCGACGCCATTGCGGCGGAGCAGCGGACGCTTGGCGCGCCGGAGCTGATCGCCCTCGGCGCCCTCAGCGGGCGTCTGGCGCGTGCGTTGCAGGGCTTCCATGGCCGGGGCGCGCCGGACCGCATGCCCTGGGACCTCAGAAGCGCGCCGGCTCTCGCCGCCGGCCTGCTGGACCACATGCCCGCCCGCATCCGCCCCACGGCGGCCGCGCTTCTGCCGGAGCTGGAGGCCAGCCTGAGCGGGGCCCTGCCACGGCTGCGCGGGCAGGTGATCTACAACGACTTTCACGAGTCCAACATTCTGGCCGCGTTTGAACCGGACTTCCGCATTGCGGGCATCATCGACTTCGGAGACATGGTCTACGGGCCTGTGGCCCAGGATCTGGCGGTGACCATTGCCTCGCTGATCCACTGGAGTGCGGACCCGGTGTTCGCCGCAAGCTGCCTTGCGCGCGGCTATCAGCGCCACATGCCGCTGGCCGCCGAAGACCTGGCCCTGCTGCGCGATCTGGTGCTGGCCCGCCTGCTGCTGCAGGTGGGCATCGTCTCCTATCAGTCCGCCGCCAGTGGCTCCGGCTTGCCGCTGGATGATCTGCAGCCGCTCTACATGAGCGCAATCGAGCGCCTGTCAAAGGTAAGCGCGGCGGATTTTGCCGCCGGCATCCTGCCCTCCGTCGTGCCGGTCAGCCTGCCTGCCGCCGCGACCGGCGCAAGCCCGGCGCCCGCCCTGCTGCAACAGCGTGAGGCCGTGCTCGGCAAGACCTACACCTTCTACAACGAGCCACTGGAACTGGTGCGGGGCCGGGGCTCCCGGGTCTATGATGCGGCGGGCAAGGAATATCTCGACTGCTACAACAATGTCGCCAACCTCGGGCACTGCCATCCCTATGTGGTGGAGGCTCTGGCGCGGCAGGCGGCGACGCTCAACACCAACTCGCGCTACCTGCACAAGGAAGTCGTGCGGCTGGGCGAGCGCCTGTCGCAGACCCTGCCGCCGCATCTGGACACGTGGATCTTCGTCTGCACCGGATCGGAGGCGAATGACCTTGCCGTGCGCATGGCACGGGCGGTGACGGGCAGGGAAGGCATCGCCGTCACCGAAGACAGCTATCACGGCAACACCTCCGTCAGCGCGCCGCTGTCGCTGATCGACTATGACGCGGACAGCCGCCCGGCGTGGGTGGAAACCGTGCCGCCGCCAAACCTTTACAGGGGCCTCTACCGGGGCCTCTACCGCCAGGGCGGCAACGATGCCGGGGCGAAATATGCCGCTCATCTCGACGATGCGGCGGACAGGCTGGCGCAGAACGGCAAGGGGCTGGCCGGGCTGATGATCGACTCGATCTTCGATGCGAACGGGGCCCTCGTGCCGCCGGATGGCTACATGCAGCAGGTCTATGCTGCCGCCCGCCGCCATGGCGCGCTGACGATTGCCGACGAGGTGCAGATGGGCTTTGCCCGCTCCGGCACCCACATGTGGGGCTTCCAGGCCTTTGATGTGGAGCCGGACATCGTCACCATGGGCAAGCCCATGGGCAACGGCCACCCGGTCGCAGCCCTTGTCACCCGGCGCGAGATTGCCGAGAAGCTGCAGACGGCAGGGGGCTACTTCAACACCTTCGGCGGCAACACCGTTTCCTCCGTGGTGGCCAATGCCTGTCTCGACGTGCTGTGGGGCGAGGACCTGCAAGGCAACGCAAGGCGGAGCGGGGAGATCCTCAAGGCGGGCCTTGAAGAGATGCAGGCGCGCCATGAACTGATCGGCCACATCCAGGGGCGTGGCCTTTTCCTCGGTGTGGAGCTGGTCACCAGCCGGGAGACGAAGGCGCCCGCAAAGCTGGCGGCGCGCTGGGTGCGCGAGCACATGAAGGCATCCGGCGTTCTGGTGTCCTCGACGGGGCCGCTCGGCAACATCATCAAGATCAGGCCGCCGCTGGTGTTCAGCGCTGCCGATGCCGCGATCTGCCTGCAGGCGCTGGACAGCGCGCTGCAACAGGTGCCCGCCGGACTGCGCAAGGCTGACTGAACTCCTCTCCGGCGCGTGCGCGGTCACAATGCCCGATGATTTCGGGGCGTCCTGAAGCCCGGCCCTTTCACGGGCGGAAGGCGCCAGCCTCACGGCGTTCGGGAGACACCGGCCGGGAGCGGGTTTTTGGCAAGTTCCTCCGTGATTTCGGGTTCAAGCGGGACATTGAAGCTGCCCAGAAGGAAGCCGAGCACCGTGTAGAAACCCACTGTCGCCATCAGGTCCAGAAGGCCGTCTGTTCCGGCCAGCTGGACGACCTCTTCCTGAAGGGCGGGCGGGAGGCGGTGGTGGGCGAAAAGCTCGTCGACGGCGGCGCAAAGGATCCGGTCGCCGGGCTCCATTTCGTCCAATGGGCCCGCGATGGACGCAAGGCGCGCATCTGAGATGCCGCAGGCCCGGCCGCGGCTGACGTGATGCGCCCATTCATAGGAGGAGCCGGTCCTGACGCCCGTGCGCAGGATGACGATCTCACTGCGCTGTTTGCCGAGGGCTCCATTCAGGACGACATGCTCACGCAGCGGCGCCCAGGCCGCAAGCAGCGCGGGATGATGGGCCATGACGCGGTAAACGTTGAGCCGCCCGGCGAAGGTGTCTCTCACCTCTTCCAGCGATGCCGGCCAGTCCTTGTCCTCGATCGGATGCAATTCCAAGATCTTCCTCCCGTTTCAGACCGGCACAAACCGCATCGGCAGCCGCGAGAAGCCCCGTAGAACGTTGTTCATCGCGAGCGTGGGCTCGCCGGTCTCGATACGTGCAACTTTCTTCAGCATCGCCGCCAGGATCGATTTCATTTCGAGGCGTGCCAATTGCATTCCGGCGCAGGCGTGAATGCCGTGTCCAAAGCCGACATGATCCGGCAGGGGCCGTTTCACATCGAAGACCTGCGGGTTGGTCCATCTCCTCTCATCGCGATTGGCCGATGCATAGAGAATGAGAACGCGCGCGTCCTTCTGCAAAGGGATGCCGTCCAGTTCGGTGTCCCGTGACACGATGCGGGTGAAGCCCCGGATTGGCGATTCCAGCCGGACGGCCTCGTTGATGGCGTTTGAAATCAGGGACGGCGTTTCCCGCAGAAGAGCCCATTGCTCCGGGTTCTTGCCAAGCTGATACATCAGATGGCCGGTTGCGAAGATCGTCGTATCCAGACTCGGGCCGAGATAGTCGCGCATCAGCACCTGCACGCGGCTGCTTTCGATCAGCCCGTCCCGGGCGGCATCATACAGCTTTGCGACCCAACTGCCCGGCCGGACCTTGTCCTGCGTGGCGCCTGCGTTCGTATATGCGCGCATTTCGTGGACAATCGGCAGCGCCTTTTCCGCACGCTCGTTATCGCCCCCAAGCATGTCGAAAACCGCAGCGGCCCATTTCAACTGATTTTCGCGGCCGAAGTCGGGCATCCCCACCAGCTCGGTGACGATCGACAGCGGGAGATATTGCGCAAGATCGAGCATTCCGTCGAACGTGTCCCGTGCGATCAGCCTGTCGATCAGGTCCTCGGCAGAGGACGCTATCCTGTCCTTCACCTCCTGCAAGGCCTGCACTGTCAGGGGCGCGCCGACGATCTTGCGCAGCTTGTCATGCAAGGGCGGATCGGAGGCAAGCAGGTTGCCGGGTGCCATCTCATTTGCCCGGCGGTTGGCGGCAACGCCCTTGCCGGACTGAAACACCTCGTGGTCAGCCAGGCATTTGCGGACATCGGCGTGCCGCCCGACCGCCCAGAGATCATTGCGGGGCAACCAGACCGCCGCGCCCAGATCGCGGATGCGCGCGTAATGCGGATAGGGATCGCGCAAGACGTCCCCGTCATAGAGGTCCACGTCATACTCGGGTCTAACGTCTTCAGCTCTCACGCGTTTTCTCCCGGTTTCGCTCAAGGTGCCCTCCTCAGCTAGGGCCTAAACCCGGTCAGGAACAACGGCCATTCCGGCTGTGTCCAAGGAGTGGACACTCCGCGCGGCGCAATTGTCCACTGGGTGGACGCATCGCTGAATGAGGATGGGCGCAGTCCTGAAGAATTATATCAGGGCTTGATCAGGGCCGGACAGCGCCCTGCGCCGCCCGCAGGCCGGCAACCTCCTTCAAGCCGAACAGCCAAAGATGGACCCAATGACAAAGATCCATTTCATATCCGCAACTGGCATTGAAACCGTCATCGACGCCCGCGACGGGGACAGCGTCATGCATGCGGCGATCCTCAACGATGTGGAGGGAATCCTGGCCGAGTGCGGCGGTTCGATGATGTGCGCAACCTGTCACTGCTACGTCGATCCGGCCTGGCAGGACAGGGTCACGCCGCCATCGGAGCCGGAGGCCGGTATGCTTGCCTCTGCCGCAAGCGCGGTCAGGGCAACAAGCAGGCTCTCCTGCCAGATTACCGTGGGGCCGGAACTGGAGGGGCTCGTCATTCACCTGCCTGAGGCCCAGCTATGAGCGCCGGCCGGCGGGTGGTCATTGTTGGAGCGGGGCAGGGAGGGTTCCAGACCGCCGCCTGTCTGAGGCAGGAGGGGTTCGCAGGATCGATCCTGATGATCGGAGACGAGCCCGGCCTGCCCTATCAGCGGCCGCCCCTTTCCAAGGCCTATCTCAAGGAAGGGGATGCGGCCCGGCTGGAATTGCGCCCCCGCGCCTTCTACGAGCGGCTTGGCATTGAACTCGGCATGCCGAATGCGGCGCTGGAGATCGACCGGCAAAACCAGACCCTGCACACGGCAGATGGCGCGCGTCATCCATATGACAGCCTTGTTCTGGCGACAGGCAGCGCCTGCTTCCGGCCGCCGGTCCCCGGCGCCGGACTGCCGGGCATCTGCGAATTGCGATCGCTGAAAGACGCGGACAGACTGCGCGAGGCGCTGAAGACAGCCAGACGCATCGTGGTGATCGGCGGCGGTTTCATCGGCCTCGAATTTGCGTCGGTGGCGCTGCAGGCCGGGCACGCGGTCACCCTGGTTGAAGCGCTGCCGCGGCTGATGGCGCGCGCGGTGTCCGCCAGCCTGTCCAGCGCATTTGCACGCTTCCATCAGGCTTCCGGTCTGACGCTGAGGTTGTCGGAGAGCGTCAGGGAGATCACGGCCGGAGCGCAAGGCGGTTACTGCGTTGCGCTCGGCAGCGATCAGATCGAATGCGACCTGGTGCTGATGGCGACCGGGGTGCGCCCCAATGTTTCATTGGCCGCATCGGCTGGACTGGTGATTGAAAACGGTGTCAGCGCCGGCGGGACGCTGCAAACCTCCGATCCGCAGATTTTTGCGCTTGGCGACTGCGCTTCGTTTCCAGATCCCTTCACCGGACAGCGTGTCCGGCTGGAGTCCGTTCAGGCGGCGGTGGATCATGCGCGGCTGATCGCGAAAAACATCGCGAAGCAGGAGGCGTCGGTCTATGGCGCGCTGCCCTGGTTCTGGAGCGACCAGGGCGGATGGAAACTGCAAATTGCAGGTCTTTCGCTGCCCGGTGACGATGAGGTTCTGATCGAACGGGCCGGCCGGCCGCTCTCTGTTTTCCGCTTCAGGTCCGGCAGGTTCGTGGCGCTTGAGACCGTGAACGGGCCTTCGGAGCACATGGCCGCACGGAAGATCCTGCAGGCACCGGTCTCCCTGTCGCGCAAGGACCTCGAAGAGCGGGACTTTGACCTGAAGGGGCTTGCCCAGACCCTCGCGAAGGAGGGCTGAGCGGATGGCCCGCAACGTCCTGAGCGCGCATTTGTCCATACTGCGAACGCAGCTGCTCTTCGGCTGGCCCCAGGGTGAGGCCGCGCATACCAAGGGTTTATCCAATCGCTTTGACAGTTGCCGAGGTTTGAAATGACACAATATCCTCACATGGTCCCGGTGGTCATCATCGGCGCTGGCCCGACCGGTTTGACGCTCGCCAATCTTCTTGCGGCATATGGTGTCGATTTCATCATCGTGGACAGAGAGCCCGGCCCCCTCGATCTGCCGCGCGCCATTGTTCTCGACGACGAGGGCGCGAGAACGATGCAGGTTTTCGGCCTTGACGACAGCTACCTCCAGTCGACTGTCGCAGCCGCCGGCTCGCGCTACTTCACCGACAAGGGGGAGTGTTTTGCGGAAACGGGGCCGGGTCCGATGACATACGGCTTCGCCAAGCGGCAATATATCTACCAGCCCGAACTTGAGGCGGCGCTGCGCGAAAGGCTGGAGCAGCAGCGGCCAGGCACCCTGTTCTATTCCTCGGATGTGGTGGACATCGCCTGCGGGGACGGGGAGGCGGCCGTTACGGTCAAGGCGCCCGGCGGCAGCCAGCATACGATTTCCGCCAGCTGGGTTGCAGCCTGTGACGGCGGCCGCAGTCCGATGCGGGAAAGGCTGGGCATCGCCATGTCCGGCAACACCTACAAGCAGGATTGGATCGTTCTCGACATGACGGATGATCCCGACCGCTCCCTTTTGTCCAAATTCTTCTGCAGCAACGTACGTCCGGCTGTCAGCGTGCCCGCACCCAACGGAGGGCGCCGCTACGAATTCATGCTTCTTCCGGGCGAAACGCGCGAGGAGGTCCTGGAAACCGGCTTCCTGACTGACCTGCTGAAGCCCTTCCGCAGTTATGACGAGGCGCATGTCCTGCGCAAGACCGTCTATACGTTCCACGCGCGCATTGCGGACAGGTTCCGCGACAAGCGGATCCTGCTGATGGGAGACGCCGCCCATCTGACCCCGCCCTTTGCGGGGCAGGGCATGAATGCGGGCCTGCGCGATGCTCACAACGTTGCGTGGAAGCTGGCAGCCAGCCTTCTTGGCGGCGCCAGCCCGTCGATCCTCGACACCTACGATTCAGAACGCCGCAAACCGGCCTGGGACATGATCCTGCTCGCGGTTTCCATGGGCAATTTCGTCATGCCGCTGGGTGAAGAGGATATCCGTTTCCGGGATCACCTCCTGAAGGCGCTCGGGCCGTTTCCGGCGGTCAAGGATTACCTCATGACAATGCGGTTCAAGCCGAAGCCGCGGCATGAGGCGGGGCTTTATCTCGACCTTGGCGCGCAGATGCTCGAAGCCTCTCTGGTGGGGGAAATGATCCCGCAGCCCACCGTTCACCGTGACGGGCGGTCCGTCAGGCTCGACAGGCTCCTGGGTGCCGGTTTTGCGCTTCTGGCCCAAAGCGATGCGGGTGCCGGAGCCTTGCTGCAGCTGGAGCGGACGGAACTGCTCGGCCTGCCCCTGTCGAAGGTCATCCTTTCTTCGGGGTTCCTGAACGCTTCGGCCGGGGCGTGGCAAACCGGGGCGTGGCAGGCCGGGCCGGAGGCCGCCGCCATTGCCCGGCCGCTCCTCACCCATCGCGATCAGGTCATGCTGATCCGGCCCGACCGCTACTGTGCCGCCGTCTTCCCGCCCGCGGAGCTGCAGGCGGGACTGGAGCGCTATCTCTCGCTCATGGCCGCTGCGGACGAGGACAGTTCCCCCGCAATGGCCTGCGCGCAGCTCAGCAGTTCCTCGCGGCAGGTCTCCACCGCCTGATCGAAACTCATGGCGGAGGCGATCCAGATCAGCGTGAGACAGGCAATCGGCCGCCCGTCCTTCAGGACCGGCGCGGAAATGCTCATCGTCTTGTCGTTGAAGCCCTTGGTCCGGTAGCCGAGCCCCAGACGGCGGCACTGCTCGATGATATGGTCGAGCGGTCCGTCCTGCAGGTAGTAGGGCTTGGAAATGCCGGTCTCGGCTTCGAGCCCGGACAGGATGTGAAGGCGCTCTTCGTCCGGGCAAAAGGCGATATGGGCGCGTCCTCCGGACGTGTCCAGCACGGGAAGACACCGCCCCACCATGCCGTGATCCACCGAGAACGGGCTCAGGAAATGGGTGGACTCCCGGATCTCCATCTTGAAATCGCGGAACACGACGAGATCGAGCGGCCAAAGCACGCGCCGCGCCGTCTTCATCATCTGCGGAACGGCAATCTGCGACACCCAGTAGTCATCACGGAAACCGGAGCTCAGCGTGCGGGTTGTCAGGGTCGGGCGCCATGTGTCGTCAGAAGAGCCCCGGACGACGAAGCCAAGCGATTCCAGGGTTTCGAGCAGCCGGTAAGCTGTCGGCCGCGGGATGCCGGCCGCCTTGGCGACGTCTGCCGCCTTCATGCCATTGCGATGATTGACGGCCTGGAGAACAGCCAGGCCCCGCTCCAGCGAGCGGACGCTGCTAAAGGTTGAAATGGCCTGCCCCTCCTCGTCCGTCCACGCAGTGGACACTCCCGGCAGAGAAATTGCACCTGATTTGACCCATGTCAATGCTGCGGGTGGCGAAGCGCGAGGAGGCGCCGCCACGGAGGAGCAGATGATCCGATTGCGCAATTTTTCGGAGACCCTATCGCGGATGCTGGCGCTGGTGGGTTTCTTCGGCCTCTTCATTCTGGCCAGCATGACGTCCCTGGACATCCTGATGCGCTGGGTCCTGGCGATGCCGCTGCAGGGGGTCAATGACGTCAGCGCCGTCGTCATGGCCGTCGTCATCTCCTCCTGTGTCCCGGCCAATCTGGCATTCAAGCAGAATATCCGCGTGGAAATGCTCGGGGCGGCGGCCGGCCCTTTCGTCGAACGGATCCTCGAGGCCTTTGCCAGCGTTCTCACGCTCGTCTTCATCGGCCTGATCGCCTGGCAGTTCATTCCCTACACCGGGGGTCTGAAGGAGGCGGGCAATACCACGTGGGTGCTGTATTGGCCGCTCTGGCCCTGGTGGCTCGCCGCAACGGGCATGCTGAGCTTTGCAGCGCTCGTTCAGGCCGTCGTCACCGTTGACGACCTGCTTTCCGTCTTCAAGGCCCGGCCCCGGTCCGCCAGCCAGTGAGCGTGGAACGGACATGCCGGACTTTCAAAAGAAAACCCACGCGACTTGTGACGGAGCATCCATATGGATCCGCTAATTCTTGCCCTGGCCGGGTTCTGCATCATGCTTGCCCTGATTGCGCTCAAGGTGCCGATCGGCGTCTCCATGGCCCTTTGCGGTGTCACCGGATTTGCCCAGATTGCCGGCTGGGGCGCGGCCGTCTCCCTCATTGCCAGCGAGCCGGCATCGGCCATGTCCAATCTGGATCTCTCGGTCATTCCCCTGTTCATGCTGATGGGCAGCCTGGCGGTGGCGGGCGGGCTTGCAACCGACATCTACGATGTGGCGGAAGCCCTGATCGGTCACAGGCGGGGCGGGCTGGCGACGACGACCATCGTGGCCAGCGCAGGTTTCGGCTCGGTCTGCGGCTCGGCGGTCGCCACCACGGCAACCTTCGGGCGGGTCGCGATGCCTGAAATGCTTGCGCGCGGATACAAGCCGGGGCTTGTGGCCGGTGCGGTCGCTGCGGGGGGGGCGCTCGGGATCATCGTGCCGCCTTCGGGCATCGCGATCCTCTATTCCGTTCTCAGCGAGCAGTCGATCCTGCAGCTCTTTGCCGCCTGCGTCATCCCCGCGATGCTTGCGGTCCTCTCCTATCTCATCGCGATCCAGATCTCCGTGAGGCGCGATCCGGACGCCGCACCTCCCGGCGAGATGCTGCCGCTGCCTGCAAGACTGCGGGCAGCAAGAAAGGCCTGGAGCGTCATCGTGCTCGCAACCGCGGTGCTGGGCGGCATCTATTCGGGCATCTTCACAGTGAACGAGGCCGCTTCGGTCGGCGTCTTCATCGCCTTCCTCTTCCTCGTGATGCGCGGCAAACTCACGCGCAAGACGTTTGTGCGCATTCTGGCCGATGCCAGCTCTGCTTCGGCGATGATCTACATCATGGTGTTCGGCGCGAACATCTTCTCCTATTTCATCTCGATCACGGGCGCCGCCGCTTTCATCATCAACGCCATCGCCGTGCTGCCCGTGCCCCCGGTCGTGATCATCTTCGGCCTGGTCGGCGTCTACATCTTCCTGGGGGCATTCTTCGACGAGGTCGCCGCGCTGGTGATCACCCTGCCGTTCGTGATCCCGCTGATGCAGCATCTCGGATACGACCTGATCTGGTGGGGCGTCATCAACATCATCCTGATCGGCCTTGGCATGCTGACGCCGCCGATCGGCATCAACGTGATGCTCCTGAACACGATGTACCGGGAGATCCCGATAGGCGTGATCATACGGGGTGTCGTGCCCTTCATCTGCGCCGGCATCTTCATGCTCGTCATTCTCATCGCCTTTCCCCAGCTCAGCCTCTGGCTTCCGTCCGTCCTGCAATAGCGGGCCGGCTGTCCGCAGCGCGGACAGTTGCAACAGGCTGCGGGCCTGGGGGTGCAGGCGCTCCTAAAATCGAAACTCAAGGCAAACAAACACAGAGGGAGGAATCATGAAACTCAATGTCATTCTCGCCGCCGGATGCGCGGCAATCCTGAACCTTGCCCCGGCGCAGGCGGAGACGCTCCGGTTTTCCAGCTTCGAGCCGCCCAACGCCTTCATCACCGCGGAAGTGCTGACGCCCTGGGCAAAGGACGTGAGCGAGGCGTCCGGCGGTGAAATAACCATTCAGATGTTCCCCGGCGGAACGATGGGCCGTGATCCGGCTCAGCAGATCCAGATGGTCGAGCAGGGCGTTGCCGATATTGCCTGGGTCATCCCCGGCTACACCCCCGGCCGTTTCGCCGAGGGCACCGTGGGCGAGCTGCCCTTCCTTGTCAGAAGCTCCAGGGCCGGTTCCGCCGCCATGTGGAAGATGTATGAGGAGGGGCTGTTCAAGGGCGATTACGACAAGTTCAAGATGCTCTGCATCTGCTCTTCGCCGGCAAACTTCATCGGCGCGACACGGCCGGTCCGGGAGCCGGGCGGCATGAAGGGCCTGAAGATGCGGGCGCCCGGACCGACCATGCTGTCGGCCATCAGTGCCCTTGGCGCTGTGCCCGTGGGCGGGATTACGGCGCCCGCGCTTGCCGAGTCGCTGAGCCGCGACCTGATCCAGGGCACGTTCCTGCAATGGGGCGTGGTCGAAAGCTTCCGGCTTGGCGAAGTGCTGCCCTTCTACAACGAGGTGCCGCTGGGGGCGACGCCGATGCTGGTCATCATGAACAAGCAGAAATACGAGAGCCTGCCGCCAAAGGCCAAAGCTGCGATCGACCAGTTTGCAGGCGAGGCCTTTTCGGAAAGGTTCGGCACGTCCTTTGACGCCTACATGACCGAGGCGAGGGCCCGCATCGCCGCAAAGAACAAGCCCGAGATCTTTACGCCGGACGAGGCGCAGGCAGCCGTCTGGCAGCAGACGGTCGAGATCGCAACCACCGACTGGCTCGCCAGGACCCCGGACGGACAGAAGATCTATGACGCCTTCACCGCCGCCCTGAAGGCCGCAGGCACCAACTGAACCGCAACCGGGCCGGCCGGCGTCCTGCCGGACGGCTCCACCCCGGAAGGCAATCGGCATGACGCTCATAGGGTTGGGCTATATCGGTATCGGCTCGCGCCAGACCGAAGCCTGGGATCACTTTTCGACACAGCTTCTGGGCATGCAGAAGATCGACGCAGCAGCCTCGGTCCGGGCCTATCGCATGGACGACCGCAAGCAGCGGCTCATCGTTTCGGGCGAAGCGCCGGAAGGACTGGATTTCCTTGGCTGGGAAACAGCTACGCTTGAAGACCTGGATGCGCTAGCCGGCCGTCTCGACAATGCAGGCGTTGCAGTCAAGCGCGAACCTGCGGCCCTGGCCGCTCAGCGCCACGTGCACGCGCTGATCTCGTTTCACGATCCGGAAGGCAACAGGATCGAAGTCTTCTGCGGCCCGGAGATTGCCACCGATCCTTTCCGGCCCGGCCGGCCCATCTCCGGGTTCAAGACCGGCGCCCTCGGCATGGGGCATGCGGTGCTGCATGCGCAGAATACCGATATTCTGCTGCCCTTCTATCGCGACCTGCTGGGTTTCAGCGTCACCGACTACGGCGTCACGCCCTACAAGCTTTATTTCTTCCATGTGAACGGGCGCCATCACAGCTTTGCCATGGTGGGTTCCGGGCGCCAGGGCCTGCATCATTTCATGGTCGAGCTGCTTTCGCTCGACGATGTGGGGCAGGGCTATGATCTGGCGCAGGCGGAGCAGGACCGCCTTGCCTATACGCTCGGGCGCCATTCCAACGACCATATGCTGAGCTTTTACGCGCACTCGCCCTCCGGCTTCTTCGTGGAATACGGCTGGGGCGCCACTGTCATCGAACCGGAAAGCTGGACACCGCACGAGACCTTCGACGGGCCGAGTTTCTGGGGCCATGAGCGCCTGTACATGCCCGAAGGATCCGCAGACCGCACACGCCTGCGCGACATGCGCCTGGCCGCGGCGGAAAAAGGCCTGCGCGCGCCCAATCCCGGCAGCAACTGCGCCTGGCTGGACGGCATCATCCGCCAGGAATGATGCCAGCGCCCGGACGGCCTCCTCAAGTACTGGCCAAACCCCTGCGGCGGCTGAGCCGGTACGGGGCTGAATGCGCCCGCATCGCAAGACCGGGCATGAGCCGTTTCGTCACCCATACCCTACCGACTGGAGAGAATGACACATGCGAGTTTGTTCCTATGAGACCGCTGGCGGGCAGCCGTCATACGGCTTGATCAAGGACGGCCGGATCTTTGACGCTGGCGCCCCCTTCCGGGCACGCTATCCCGATCTGCGGGCCGTTCTGGAGGCTGGCGCGATTCAGTCCCTGGAAACAGCGGCTGCGGCGTCTTCGCCGCTCGATCCGGCCAGCGTCACCTTGCTGCCGCCGGTTCCGCGGCCGGACAAGATCCTCTGCATCGGCCTGAACTACATGACGCATATTCAGGAAACGGGCCGCGAGCGCCCGGCCAAGCCTTCGATCTTCACGCGCTATCCGTCCTCGCTCGTCGGGCACGGGGTGCCACTGATCCGCCCCAGGGTTTCCGACTGGTTTGACTTCGAAGGCGAGCTTGCCGTGGTGATCGGCAAAGCGGGGCGGGCGATCAGCGCCGCAGATGCGGCCGGTCACATCGCCGGATACACCTGCTTCAACGACGGGTCGATCCGTGACTTCCAGCGTCATACGACCCAGTTCTGGGCCGGGAAGAACTTCGACCGCAGCGGCTCCATGGGGCCGTGGCTTGTGACCGCTGACGAGCTTGCCGACCCTGAAGCGCAGCATATGACGACACGCCTCAATGGCGAGGTTGTCCAGTCGACGCCCATCTCCGATCTGGCTTTCAGCATACCGGCGCTGATCGAATATCTGTCCACCGTCACGGAACTGCTGCCGGGCGACGTGATCGCGACGGGAACGCCGAGCGGGGTTGGCCTGTTCCGCGAGCCGAAGCTCTTCATGAAGCCCGGCGACCGGATCGAAGTCGAGATCACCGGCATCGGCACGCTGGCCAACATGATCCAGGCGGAAGACTGAGAAGCGGGCGGCCCGCTGGTGCTTGCCGTCCGGCAGGCACCAGAGCCGGGCTGTGCTGCCGGGATGGTGCTGCCCGGGAGACGGTTGCCCGGGCGCCCGTCACCCGCCGGTGCTGATGCGCACCGTGGTGGGCACCTTGTGCTCGTGCACTTCCAGAATGCAGTCGAAGGCCGCGTTCTGGCGCAGGGCGGCGCTGAGCGCGGGCAGGTTCAGGCCCTTCTGCGTGAGCGCGCGCACCGCAGGGGCGGGCATCAGGCGCGTGGCCAGCAGGGCGAGGCGGCCGGGGATGCGGATGTGCCGGTCCGGCCCGGCCTCCGTGTGCTTGGTGATGTGAACGGGGTTCATGGTCTTCATCCTTCCGGTGAGAGGTGGGGGGAGCGGGGTGCATCAGGGGCCTTGCCATACTGGCTCAGCACCAGCCGGATGATGCCGTGCATGGCCTCCAGATCCGGCAGGCTGCCGAGGGCGGCTTCCGACACGAGGCCCTGATAGAAGGCGAGGACGAAACCGGCGAGCGTTGCGGTCTTTTGCGGCGAGAGATCCGGCCTTGTGCGGGCGAGCTGTGCGCGCAGCGCATCGCGGATCCGGCTGCGCCCCTCCTGAAACACCTTCAGCAGATCCGGCCGCACGGCCACTTCGGCATGGATCATCGGTGTCGCCCGGGCGCGGCCATCGCTGGCGGCAGCCTTCAGATCGGCAAGGAACTGGCCGATGACCTCATCAAGGCTCAACACCGCAGCGGCGGCCGTGATCGCATCCGCGCTTTCCGCCGTGCTGGCGGTGATGCCATCGGCGATCAGCTCATCCTTGGTCCTGTAGTAATTGTAGACCGCCCCGGCGCTGAGGCCCGCTTCGGCAAAAATTTCGCGCATGGTGGTGGCCTGAATGCCCTTGCGCGCAAAACACCGCGCCGCCGCCGCACGGATCTGCTGACGGCGCTCCTCAAGTTTTTCCGGGCTGATGCGGGGCATGGCTCACTCATATAAAACGGACAAACGTTTTATATTGTTGGACAGAGCCGACTGCAAGCGGCTTTCCGCCTTGCCAGTGAAGGCCGTTGCGGGCCGGTCAGGACCGGTTATGGGAAAGGCCGTGGGTGGTCCCTTGCGTTGAAGCCCCGGGCCGGATCCGCCGGCGGCGCCCCGGATGGCAGGGCGAGCCCGCCCGGACGCAGCAGGGATTTGCTCAACTCCCGGCACGGCAAGTCATCGGGTAACGGGCTTGAGCATTTTCAAGGCGTGATGCGTCAGCATCGAAAGCCTTGGTCTTACGGCTTCTGGCTCTTCAGATAGGCCACCAGCTTTTCGCCCGCGATTTCGATGTGCTTGCGGGTGAGCTGGCCTGCGGTTGCGGCGTCGCGGGCCTTGCAGGCGTCCAGAATGGCCTGATGCTCGTCAATCGCGTGGCGCATGCCTTGCACGAAATACAGAACGAGACGGACGTAGCGCTCAACCAGATCATTGGTCTTGTCGATGACCGACAGAAAATAGGGTTTGTCGGAATCCTTGTAGAGCGCGCGGTGAAAGGCGCGGTTCAGGTCGCCCCAGCGCAAGGGGTCGGTTTCCGCGGCAAAGGCATCGCAATGGCGCTGTGCTTCGGCGAGGGTTTCGTCGGTCATCAGGGGCACCGCCAGTTCGATGACGATGGGTTCGATCAGGGCGCGGAACTGGAAGATCTCGGTGATCTGTTCGACGGACAGCGACGCGACCACGGCGCCCTTGTGCCTTTCCGAAACAACCAGACCCTGGGCTTCCAGCCGCTGCATGGCTTCGCGCACGGGAATGCGTGACACCCGGAACATCTGCGCAATCGTGTCCTGGCGCAGCGCCTCGCCCTCTCCGACCTCGCCCCGGATGATCGCATCACGCAGGGCGTCATAAATCACATCGGCAGACGAGGCCTGCTTGCTGAGGTCTGACGCCCGTAATTTCAAGCCGCTGGTCACGACCGAATCCTCTCAACCCATGAATTGACGTCACTGATAGCCCTAATCCGAAGCCAGGAAAACAGCCATCGCCCCGAAGTGCAGATGGGATATTGTAGATTGGATCCAATTATGCAAATCTGACCGGGTTCCGGCTTTGGAGAGGGCCGGTGGAATGACTGGAGCCAATAATTCAGAAGGGGATCATCATGAAACTGCCCGTCATGACCGGCGTTGCGGCACTTGCGGCATGCCTGTTCGTCACACCGGTGCTTGCTGACAAGCTCGACGATATCATCGCCTCCGGCGTGCTGCGCTGCGCGGTCACGCTCGACTTTCCGCCCATGGGATTGCGCGATGCGGACAACAAGCCTGCAGGCTTTGATGTGGACACCTGCGCTGATCTTGCCGCGGCCCTTGGCGTCAAATACGAGATTGTCGAGACACCGTTTCCCGACCGCATTCCTGCCCTCGTCTCGGGCCGTGCCGATGTTGGCGTCGCCTCGACCTCCGACACCCTTGAGCGCGCCAAGACCATCGGCTTCTCGATCCCCTATTTTGCCTTCAACAATGTCGTGCTGACCCGCGCCGATACAGGGATCGAAAGCTACCAGGACCTTGCCGGCAAGAACCTCGGCTCGGTCGCGGGTGTCTTTGAGGCCATCGCGCTTGAGGAAGATTTCAACACATGGAAGGCGGGCGGCTCCTTCCGCACGTTCCAGAGCCAGGCCGATGTGTTTCTGGCGCTCAACCAGGGCCAGATCGACGCAACGGTCGTGACCGGCACCGTTGCTGCGGCCACCATTGCATCCGGCAATTTCAACGGGTTCAAGATCGCGGGCGAAGCGCCCTATCTGGTTGATTATGTGTCGCTGATCGCGCCGCGCCAGGAGTTTGGCCTGCTGAACTACCTCAACCTCTTCGTGCACCAGCAGTACCGCACGGGCCGGTATCAGGAACTGTTCGAAAAGTGGGTTGGCGCCGGGGCCGAGCCGCCTGCGCTTGCGCTGGGTAGCATCTACTACTGACCGTCCGGTTTGCGGGGGCGAGGCTCGTCTTCGGGCCCCCGCAGTTCGCCAGCAGCGGCAGGCGCAATCCGCCTGCCGCGGTTCGAAAACCGGGACATGCGCAATGTTCAACGTCAATTACACCTTTCACTGGAACCAGGCCTTCCGGGCCCTGCCGCAGATGCTGGACGGGGCGCTGGTCACGCTGCAGATCGCCGTTCTGTCGATGATCATCGGGACTGTGGCGGGGGTGCTGCTTGCGCTTGCCAAGGAGGCCCGCACGGCGCCGCTGCGCTGGTTCGCGGTCTGCTGGATCGAGGCTGCACGCAACACGCCGGCGCTGTTTCAGGTCTACATGATCTATTTCGGCATTCCGGCCGTTCTGCAGCTGGCGGGCCGCCAGTTCGGGATCGATTTCCGCGCCATGGGGATCAATGTGTTCTATCTCGACTCCTATTGGGCGGTCCTGACAGGCATTGCCTTCAACAATGCGGGCTATCTGGCCGAAACCTTCCGCGGCGGGCTGAGGGCGGTGCCGGGCACGCAGATGCGGGCGGCCCGGTCCCTGGGCTTCAATGCGGCCGGGGCCTTCCGGCTGATCGTGCTGCCGCAGATGTTCCGTGCCGTGTTCCATCCGATGACCAACCAGATGGTCTGGGCAATCCTGATGACGTCTGTCGGCATCTTTGTCGGGCTCAACACCGATCTCACCGGGGTGACGCAGCAGCTCAATGCCCGCACCTTCAGGACGTTCGAGTTCTTCGCCCTGGCTGCGGTTCTCTACTACGTCCTCGCCAAGATCGTGACCGGCGGCGCGAGGCTGATCGCCTGGCGGCTGTTCAGATACTAGGGGGAACGGAACATGTTCGGAACCTCTGTCACCTGGGGCGATGTCTCCTTCATGGCGAGCGGTGCGGGCCTGACGCTGGCGATCACCTTCTGGGCGATGCTCGGGGGCACGCTGGCGGGCCTGGTCTTCGGGCTCATCCGCACGCAATCGCCCTGGTACGTCAACTATCCCCTGGGCACTCTGCTCGATGTCTTGCGCTCGGTGCCGCTGCTCATCCAGTTCATCCTGTTCAACTCCTTTCAGTCGATCCTGGGCTGGGGAATGAACCCTTTCGTGACCGGATGCCTGGTGCTGGCGGCCTACACCGCGGCCTTCTGTACGGAGATCGTGCGCGGCGGCATCGAGGCCGTGCCGGTCACGGTCCGCAAGGCGGCGCGGTCGCTTGGCATGACCTACTGGCAGGACATGCGCCACATCGTGCTGCCGCTCGGCACGCGGGTGATGCTGCCCTCCTGGATCGGGCTGTCCCTGGGCGTCATGAAGGATACCGCGCTCGTCTATGCGATCGGGGTCATCGAGCTCCTGCGCTCATCGCAGATCATCATCACCCGCAAACCTCATGAGGCACTGGCCGTTCTGGCCATTGCGGGTCTCATCTACTTCCTTGTGAGCCTGCCCGTTTCACGCCTGGGCGCTCGCCTTGAAAAGAAGTGGCGCGAACATGATTGAGATCGAAAACGTCAGGAAATCCTTCGGCGACCTTGAAGTGCTCAAGGGCATTTCAATGACGGTGGACCGGGGCGAGGTGGTGTCGGTGATCGGCGGTTCCGGCTCCGGCAAGTCCACCATGCTCATGTGTATCAACGGGCTGGAGACGATTGCGTCCGGCCGGATTCTCGTTGATGGCGTGGAGGTTCACAGCAAGGACACCGACCTCAACAGGCTCCGGCGCAACATTGGCATCGTCTTCCAGCAGTGGAATGCCTTTCCGCATCTGACCGTGCTGGAAAACACGACGATTGCCCTGCGCAAGGTGCTGGGAAAGCCCCGCAAGGAAGCCGAGGCGATTGCCGTCAGGCAGCTTGAGCACGTGGGCCTCGGCGGCAAGCTCGATGTCTATCCGTCCCGGCTTTCCGGCGGCCAGCAGCAGCGCATGGCGATTGCCCGGGCACTGGCGATGGAGCCCAGATACATGCTGTTCGACGAGGTGACTTCGGCGCTTGATCCCCAGCTGGTGGGAGAGGTGCTCGACACCATGCGGCTGCTGGCCGCCGAGGGCATGACCATGATCGTGGTCACTCACGAAATGTCGTTTGCGCGCGAAGTATCCAATCGCGTCGCCTTCTTCAAGGATGGGCTGATCCACGAAATGGGCAGCCCGAAACAGATCTTTGAATCGCCGGAACGCCCGGAAACTGCGGCGTTCCTCAAATCCGTGCTCTAATCTGACCAAGCAGGAGAAAACCAATGTGGCAGGGCATCATTCCGGCCGTTACAACCAAGTTCACCGAAGATGACAAGCTCGATTTCAAGGAAATGGAGCGCTGCTTCGCCATTCAGATGGACGCCGGATGCGATGGGCTCATTGCCTGCGGCTCGCTGGGCGAAGGCCCCTTCCTGTCGCATGATGAGCGCATCGATGTGCTGAAGGCCGTCCAGCAGTCGGTCAAGGGCAAGCCGGCGCTGCTGACCATTGCCGAGGCGGCGACCCGCGATGCCTGCCGTCTGGCCGAGCGCGCGGCCCGCGAGGGTGCGTCGGGTCTGATGGTCGTGCCTTCGACGATCTATCACACCAACCGCGATGAAACGGTGTCCAACCTCAAGACCATTGCGGAAGCCGCAGGGCTGCCGGTGATGGTCTATTCCAACCGCGTCGCCTACCGTGTCGATGTCACCAACGACATGCTGCTGGAACTTGCCGAAACCGGCAAGGGCTTCGTTGCGGTCAAGGAAAGCTCGGACGACATCCGCCGCACCACCGATGCCGTCAGGCTGCTGGCGGGCAAGATGGATGTCTTCACCGGCGTCGACAATCTGGGCTACGAGGCCCTTTGCGTCGGGGCGGCGGGCTGGGTTGCCGGTCTCGTTGTGGCCTTCCCCGCAGAGACGGTGGCGATCTACCGGCTGGTGAAGGCCGGGCGGCACGAAGAGGCCCTGCAGATCTACCAGTGGTTCCGGCCGCTGCTGGATCTCGATGTCTCCACCTATCTGGTCCAGAACATCAAGCTGGCCGAGGCTCTCGCCATCGGATCGAACGAACGGGTCCGGCTGCCGCGCAAGCCCCTGTCCGGTGCCTGGCGGGCCGAGGCCGAGCAGATCATCAGGACGGCCATTGCGACACGTCCGGCCCTGCCGGATCTGTCCCGGTGTGCTGCCTGATGGCCGTTTCAGGACGGGGAGCCTTCCCCGTCCTTTTCCGCTCGTCGAGGAGTTACATGGTGCGCCATTCCCAATACGACGTCTGCATCGCCGGTGCCGGTATCATCGGCCTGTCCATTGCCTTCCGCCTGGCCGAGGCGGGCAAGAGGGTGCTGATCCTCGACCGCAAGGGGATGGCGGCGGAGGCCAGTGCCGGCAATGCCGGTGCACTGGCCTTTGCCGATATCGAGCCGCTGGCCTCGCCGGGCATCATTCTCAGGGCGCCGAAATGGCTGTTCGACCCGCTGGGGCCGCTGTCGCTGCCCGTCGGGTATTTGCCGAGGATTCTGCCCTGGCTCCTCCGCTTCTTCCGGGCCTCGATGCCGGACAGGGTTGCCGGAAGCACACGGGCACAGACCGCTCTTATGGACCTTGCCAGGGTTGAGACCGAAAGCCTCTTCGAGGCTGCGGGCGTGGCGGGCCTGTTGCGGCGTGATGGCGCCCTGTTTCTCTATGAGGGCGAACGGGCCTGGAAAGCCTCCATTGCCATGTGGAAAACGCGCGGGGCGCACGGCATAGAATTCGAGCATGTGACGGGCAGCCGACTGGCAGCCCTGCAGCCCGGCCTTGGCCCCACGGTCACGCATGCAACCTTCGTCCCGCAGTGGCTTACGGTGTCCGATCCTTTGGATGTGACCACATGTATCGGAAAAGCGGCAATTGACCGTGGCGCCGTCTTCCAGACCGCCGAGGTGACGGATATCGAGCAGGATGAATACGGTGTCGTCCTGATGCTGTCGGACGGGACTGCTGTGCGCTCCGGTGAGGCGGTCATTGCCTCCGGGGCCTGGTCGCACCGGCTGGCGGCCACCCTTGGCGACAGCATTCCGCTCGAAACCGAGCGCGGCTACAATACGACGCTTCCCGCCGGTGCGTTTGATCTCAAGCGCCAGCTTGTCATTCCGGAGGAAGGCTTCGTCCTCACCCGGCTGGACACCGGGGTGCGGATCGGCGGGGCCGTGGAACTGGGCGGGCTTGAACGCGCTCCGGATTTCCGGCGTTCCGAAATCATGGTCGAAAAGGCAAGGCGCATCGTGCCGGGCCTCAAGACGGACAACGGCAGGCAATGGATGGGTTTCCGCCCCTCATTGCCGGACAGTCTGCCGGTGATCGGCCGCTCCCCGCGGGCTCACCGTGTCATCTACGCTTTTGGCCACGGCCACCTGGGCCTGACCCAGTCCGCGGCAACTGCACGGCTGGTGCGTGACCTTGTTCTGGGTGCCGCCCCTGCCATCGACCTTTCCCCCTATCGTCCCCAGAGGTTCTCCTGACATGGCACGCCATTCGTTCTTTTGCATTGACGGTCACACCTGCGGCAATCCGGTCCGGCTCGTTGCGGGGGGCGGGCCGCGTCTGGAGGGGGCGACGATGATCGAGAAACGCGCCCATTTCCTCGCCGAATATGACTGGATCCGCCGCGGACTGATGTTCGAGCCGCGCGGCCATGACATGATGTCCGGTTCGATCCTCTATCCGCCAACGCGCGCGGATTGTGATACCGCGATCCTTTTCATCGAAACCTCCGGCTGCCTGCCCATGTGCGGGCACGGCACGATCGGCACGGTCACCTTCATGATCGAGCATGGTCTGGTGACGCCGAAAACACCCGGTGTGGTGCGGCTGGACACGCCGGCGGGGCTGGTGGTTGCCGAATACAGGCAGGAAGGCCAGTATGTCGAGGAAGTGCGGCTGACCAATGTTCCGGCCTTCCTTCATTCCGAGGGGCTGACGGCGCCTGTGGAAGGGCTCGGCGAGGTGACGGTGGATGTTGCCTATGGCGGCAACTTCTACGCCATTGTCGATCCGCAGGAGGTGTTCCGCGATATCGCTGATGTGACCGCCTCCGATCTGCTGCGCTGGAGCCCGCTGCTGCGGGCGGCGCTCAACAGCAAATACAGCTTCGTCCATCCCGAAAACCCCGCCATCAAGGGGCTGTCGCATGTTCTGTGGACCGGCAAGCCGCAGCATCCCGAGGCCACGGCGCGCAATGCCGTGTTCTATGGGGACAAGGCGATCGACCGTTCCCCCTGCGGCACGGGCACATCTGCGCGCATGGCCCAGTGGCACGCCAAGGGCTTGCTCGGCAAGGGCGGCAGCTTCGTGCATGAATCGATCATCGGCTCCCTGTTCAAGGGCCGTGTCGAGGACGTGACGGAGGTTGCCGGCAGGCCGGCCATCATTCCGTCGATTGCCGGATGGGCCAGGGTCACCGGTCTCAACACACTCTTCATCGACAGCCGGGACCCCTTCGCGGGCGGCTTTACGGTCGCATGACGTCAGGCATGGCGCTGAGGCCAAGTGTGGCGGAAAGCGTCTCACCGGGGGCGAGTGCCGCCATAATCTGAAATTTTGTCGCGCCATACCCCGTGTGGATGCGGCTCCGGAAAGTTGTACGGAGCGTCCATCACGAATTCGATCCATACAGATGGCCCATCGATGCGGACATAGTCGCCTTGGTTCGACAGGGAGGTGGAGCCGGAATAGCTGATGTGCGTTGCACCCAACTCACGCTCGTAGCGCGCCAGAATCAACTCTGCATTGGCATCGTCGATATCATTGACATATGTCGCGATCACGGCGAGCAGGAGTGCACGCTGCTGGCTGTTCAATGATGATGCGGGGATACCCTCAGTCCGTCTGGGGAAGGACCAGTCTTTTCCAGGCCGCATCACAACATCCGAAAACCTGCTTGAAAGCCTGGCTTGCGCAAGTTGGCCCTCGTCGAGTGAGGCGAGAAGCGCCCGGAATGCGTCCATCTCCTGACGTTGCGGCGCGTGTGTGACGCCGTTGTATTCGAACGGAAACGCTGGCTCTATGCCCCGGAAGGATGGTGTCGCGCCGATCAAAGCGCCGTCTCGATAGGTGTTCGTCAGGGCGAGGTGGTGTCCTCCGAACTGTAGTTGCCACAAGCCCGATTCCGAAGGAGTGCCGAGGAAGGCGACGTAGAAGTCACCCCTGCCGTAGCCATCCCCTTTGCCAATTTGTCTGAGATAGTCGTCGGCATTCAAGTGCTGCTGAATCTCATCGTAGCCCTCGTCTTTGCCTGTCCCTGTGGCGGCGGCGAGCAAGGCGTTCAGAGCGCGCCATTGCGTCTCAGAGAGCGTCTCCAGACGCAGTCCAATGCGGCCGCGCCGGCCGAGGTACCACTTGCCGAGATACCATTGCGGATAGGTGTGCCAACGCGACGCATTGGCGAAAGTGTATTCCTGGAGAAGGTCCGCACGCTGCGCGTCGCTCAGCGTGGCGATGAATGCATGCGCCCGATCAAGTACAGTTCGAAAGGACTCTCGCGCAGCTTCGGAGGGGGCTGACAATCTGGACATTGGTGTTTCTCTTTCGGCGGAACTGGCAAGCGGCATGCAACCCATCAGTGATGCGCTCGCAAGTACAATGGCGATCGGCATCTGCCATCGCGCTGCCCTAAAATATCCGGGAAATCGTTTGATGCGTGCGCGTTGCAGGTGGAGCAGTTTGGTATTCATTGCACGCCCCCTTCATATGAGGTCGAAGTGGTGGGGCGCTTGAAGGGCAGTTTTCCCGGTTCAACGGGGGTGCCGATGTTCTTCTTCTGCCTTTCATAAATTGAAAGATGCGCATATGCGATTGCTGCACCTATTGCCGCTCCGGATAGTGAGTCCGATAGCCAATGGACGCCACCGCGATCACCGAAAACCGTAGCAAGCACCACCCAAACTGCCCACAGCGCCCCGGCGATCCTGATTTTCGAGCTAAACCCGGACACAGCTGTGATGACCATTGCCACATTGGTGGCTGCATGCCCTGACGGCCATCCTTCAACGACAGATGCCAAGCCATTCTTGAACAGGCCGATTTCGAAGGAATTACTTCTCGAATAGGCGTCGAGAATATGAAGTCCTTCTGGATCGACCCTCGAAGTAAGAGCCTTGAGGATCGTGACTGTCAACATGGTGAATATGAGTGATTGCAACATCAAAGTTGATCTATTCCTGTCCTTTAGAGACATGAATAGAGGAGCCAGAACAGGGGCTGCACTACCTGCATGAAGTGGCAATTCACTCCAGAGAGCACTGAGGTATTCACTTTGCAGCTGTGCAAATCGATACACCGCCGCATCGAGCCCCATCAGAGCGCTGAGGGCTGACAATCCAAACAACAGCGGGATCAGGAAAACAAAATAAGACCCTTTAAAAACAGCGAGAATGTATCTCATCCGGTTTTCTCCATGAAAAATGCACCACCAGCACTTTCGAACCAGGACGGCGTGGCCCCACATCGGGATCTGCCCCTTTCCGCCGGTATCGTCAGAGCAGGTCCTCGACCCGAAACGGCATCGAGCGCAGGCGCTTCCCGGTCGCATGGAAGATGGCGTTCGCGATCGCTGCCGATGCCCCTGCCATCACAACTTCTCCAAGGCTCTTGAGGCCGGCGGAATTAGCCAATGGGTCCGGCTTGTCCACGAAGCCGACCTCGATCTCACCGATATCCGCGTTGACAGGCACGACATACTCGGCGAGATCGCAGTTGAGGTATCCGCCATAGCGGGGATCAATTTCAGTCGCTTCCCGCAGTGCCGCGCTGAAGGCCCAGACCACTCCGCCGTGGACCTGGCTTCGCGCCGTCCGGGGACTGATGACACGGCCGCAGTCGGCGATGCTGACACAACGGGGCATGCGGATGCGGCGGGTGGTCGGCTCGACACGGACCTCGACGAAATGAGCGATCCAGCTCATGGAGGTGAAGTCCGGGTATTCTGGCCCCGTTGCTCCATCGCCGCTCACACGCAAGTATTCTATGGCTTCTGCGCCTTGTCCTGGGGCGACTTCCGACACCTCGACCTGCAGATAGGGCCGCCGGACGGTGGCCAGTTGCCTGTGGATGTTGCCCGGCACGGATCGGCCGTCCAGAAGATCCCGCAGGGCAGCCTGCATGCGCATGACTGCCTTGAGGGTCGCCGGCACGCATCCGGCCGTGCCGCATGACGCCCCCGTCTGATGCTGCGGCGCGGCGCTCGTGTCGCCAACAATCACTTCGAGCCCATCGGGATCAATGTCCAGCCCTTGAAGCAGGACATTGGCGATCGTCGTTTTGATGCCCTGGCCCATTTCGTGGCCGGAGATGGCAATGCGGGTCCTGCCATTGGCGCTTATGCGCAAAGTGGCGATGGCAGGTGACATCGGGGACGGATAGTTGCCGAGCGCCATACCCCAGCCGATCTGCGTCCCGTCGGGCATCGTCATCGAAGCGGGGGCGTGCGATCGCCGCGACCAGCCGAAACGGCGCGCGCCCTCGGTGATGCATTCGGCCACGAAGCGGGAGGAGTACGGCTTACCGGACAACGGATCGGTCTGGCCATCGTTATTCAGACGCAAAGCGACGGGATCCATCCCGAGCTTGTAGGCGAGCTCGTCGACCGCGCTCTCGAAGGCGAAACAGGCCTGATGCGGGAACGGGCATCGCATGAACCCGGCATCCGGCCGGTCAAGGCGAACCTGGATGCCGCCGCCATGATAGTTCGCGATGTTGTAGAGCCTGGGTGTGCCTTCATGATATTCGGCCGGCGACAGCCCGCCTTCGAGCGAGTTCTCGTGCTCTGCGATGTAATGGGCCGCGATCATCTTTCCGCTGGAATCAGCGCCGAGACGAATGCGGTGCAGACTGCGCGGGCGGTAGGACGCAATGTGGAAGATGTGACCGCGCGGGATGACGATCCTGACCGGTCTGCCGGTCAGGATGGCGGCATGCGCCGCGATCACGGAATATCCGTGCGGCGCCGCCTTTTGCCCAAAGCCGCCGCCAACCGATGTGCTCTTCACATCGATTCTGGCCGGATCGATCCACAGCGAGGCGGCGACCGCGTTCTTGATGCCCATCGTATGCTGGGTCGTATCGTAAATGATCAGCCGGCCGTCCTCGAACACCGCCGTTGCGCCCAGCAATTCGAGCGGGTTGTGATGCTGGGTGGGTGAAACGTAGATCTCGTCCACGATCACCGAGGCACGTTCCAGGGCTTCCGCCGCATCACCCACGACGATCTCATGATCGTCAGGTTCCCGGTGAGCATCGCTGCTCTCCATCACGACCGTGAACGGTTCTTCCTCGAATTCACCTGTGACCTTCTCCGCCCCTTCGATCGCCGCCTCGAGCGTTTCGGCAATGACCACTGCGATCGGCTGGCCGCGATAGGCAATCGTATCGACCACGGTCGGAGGGACGGAATAACCCTCTTCGCCCTCTTCCTCCTCATCCTCGGCGGTCGGGGCTTCGAAGTCCGGATTGGGCTTCGGGAAATCCTCCAGAGTAAGCACGCGCAGCACTCCGGGTACGGCCAGCGCCCCGGCAGTATCAACATGCACCACCTTTCCCTTGGCGATGCGGGAGGGAACGAGAACGGCGTGGAGGAGACCTGGAAACTGGAAGTCTGCCGCATAGAGCGTCATGCCACGCACCTTGTCGCGGGCGTCGACCCGCGCGCGGTCGGGGAGTTGGTCAAGGGCCATCAGGCGCTCCTTTCCGATGCGATCATCACCGCATCCGCGAGCGTGCGGATGCCGAGTTCGATTTTGAAACCATTGTGCCGGCCGGGTTGCGCGTCGGCGAAAGCCAGTCGTGCAGCCTCCAGGGCGGTCTCGCGCCCTATGGTCTTGCCGGTCAGGAAGTTTTCGGTAGCGGGTGCACGCCATGGCTTGGTCGCCACGCCTCCGAGCGCCACGTGAGCACGCTCGACCGTGCGGCCATCGAATTGGAGCGCCACCGCCGCAGACGCGAGCGCGAAGGCGTAGGATTCGCGATCCCGTACCTTGTGATAGGTGGAGCGGCGGCCTGCGTCCGTCTTCGGGATGACGATCTCGGTGATCAGTTCGCCAGGCTGGAGTTCGAATTCGAGGTGCGGCGTGTCTCCAGGCAGACGGTAGAGCGCCGAGACGGGAAGGCTGCGCTGGCCACTCGGCCCGAGGATATTGATGTGCGCATCAAGCGCCGTCAGCGCGACCGGCCAATCGCCCGGCGACACCGCCGTGCAAGCATCGCTGACGCCGAAAATGGCCTGGGCGCGATCGAGGCCGCCGATGGCGGCGCAACCGCTGCCGGGGTTGAGCTTGTTGCATGGATAGACTGCACCTGCCGAGGCGATCGCGCCCGCTCCGTGCCGGAAATACGAGCACCGTGTCCGCTGGAGGAGGTTCGCTCCGACAGTCGCCATGTTGCGCAACTGTTGCGAGGCCCCCTTCAGCAGGGCCTCGGAGAGGACCGGATAGTCGCGCGCAATCGCGGGATCGGCAGCGACATCGCTCATCGTCGCATTCGTGCCGATGCGCAGTTCGCTACCTGACGTCGAGATCGTGTCGTGGCCGATCCGCGTTACGTCGATCAGCCTGCCAGGACGCTCCACCCTGAGCTTCATGAGATCGAAAAGCGTCGTTCCACCGGCGACGTAGTATGCGCCGCCTCCGGCGCTTATGAACTCGCTCACCGCCTGCTCGGCACTGGTGGGGATGCTGTATGTAACCGGTTCCATCAGCCCCTCCGCATCCTTGTGGCTGCGTCACTGATCGCCGCGACAATCCCTGGATAGGCGCCGCACCGGCAGATGTTTCCGCTCATGAATTCGCGTATCTCATCAGGGCTGTTCGTATGCCCCTCGTTGACGCAAGCAATCGCCGCCATGATCTGGCCGGGCGTGCAGTATCCGCATTGGAGAGCGTCGTGGTCGATGAAAGCCTGCTGCATCACATGCAGCTCGCCATCACTGCCAATCCCCTCGATCGTGGTGACTTCGCGGCCATCCACCTTCGCGGCGAATGTCAGGCAAGAGGCCACCCTGAGGCCGTCGACATGGACGGTACAGGCGCCGCATTGACCATGATCGCAACCCTTTTTTGCTCCGGTGAGATCCAACTCCTCGCGCAGAACGTCCAGAAGCGACGCGCGCGCGTCGATTGTCAGATGGAAAGGCTGGCCGTTGATGGTCGTTCTGACGACAGCCCTGTTCGGTTCGGGAACGACCGGGTGGAGGGGCGCTCCGATGCTTCGCGCGTGGGCGTGATCACCAAGAAGTATTCCAACTGCCGTCACAGCGGCCGCACCCTTCAGAGTTGTCCGGCGATCAATTGCGAACTCCGTTGCAATGCTCTGTAGCGGGTTGCCGGCTGCTCGGTCGTCCAGCACCGTGTTGTCAGGTGCCGGTGAGCGCAAACCGCGCTGCTTGAGACCTGGAGGAAATTGCTTCGACGGTCTGCGTGCCACTGGCCTGTTCTCCAAGGTTGTTTGCTGCGCAACACATTCGACTGCGCGTTATGACAACTTGAAGGTAGGAGACGAGCGTCGCACCAATGTGCCGAACGAGAAGCCGAAATGTAATCGAACGTCGTAAGGTTCTGGCGGGAGACAGAGGATTACAAAAACTTGGCTAAGTCTGAAGCGTACTTTGAGGTAAAGTTTGGGTCATGACCACGACACCGAACATTCTGATAGTTGATGATCATCGCGAGATCCGGGACGCGCTGAAGCGTTATCTCGAGCGGAACGGCTTTCGGGCCAGCGCTGTCGAGAACACAAGGGCCATGGACAAGGCGATGGCCGAAGGCCGCTTTGACCTGATCGTGCTGGACATTATGATGCCTGGTGAGGACGGTCTTTCCGCCTGCCGGCGTCTTCGTGCCGAGAGTGACGCCGCCGTATTGATGCTTACTGCGCTTGGTGAGGACACAGACAGGATCGTGGGCCTTGAACTGGGGGCTGATGATTATCTCGCCAAACCATTCAACCCCAGGGAGGTTCTCGCGCGCATCAAAGCGATCCTGCGCCGGACGGAACGTCCGCCGGTGGCGCTGGGTGGGCAGTATGGAGGCAAGCATTTGCGTTTTGACCGGTGGACGCTCGATGTTGATCGCCGCGTTCTGGTCGATCAGGAGAATGAAGAGGTGGTGCTGACCATGGGTGACTACCAGCTTCTTGTCGCCTTTCTCGAACGTCCCCGAATGGTGTTGTCACGCGACCGGCTGCTTGATCTGACCAGCGGCCGCGAGGCGACGTTGTTCGACCGGGCAATCGATAATCAGGTGAGCCGCTTGCGGCGAAAGATCGAACGGGATGCTGCAAGTCCTCAACTCATCGCGACGGTCCGCGGCGGCGGATATTGTTTCATGGCCGATGTCACGGAGAGTACGTGATTATCCGCTTTGGCAAACCCCGCTCCATGCGTGGCCAGCTCGCCATCCTGCTGCTCATGGCGCTGGCCGTTGTGCAGTGCATCAGCGTTTGGCTGTTCATCGAGGAACGAAGCAACTCGATTCTCGCAACATTGGCCAAAGACGGAACGAGCCGTGTCCTGACGGTCGCCAATGTGCTCGAAAACGCGCCGGGCGACATGCACTCCACCATTATGGATGCTGCTGGGTCTCTCGATTTCCAGCTTAATGTGGACGACAGAGCACTTGCGGACAGTCCTGGTGCTGATCCGCTGCCGTTCCTGGCTGAACATCTCCGGAGTGTTCTCGCAACTTCGCCGCAGCGGCCGGTCCGGCTGGCGCTGGTTGAAGGCGAAGCAACAATGCCACTGCCGGCAGGCTTGAGGCAGGACGAGGATGGCGACCCCAATCAATTGGCTGTTTCGGTTGCCTTGCCAGACGGGCGGTGGCTGAATGCGCGCATCGATACCGGTGGGCCACCCCTGCAATGGGCGTGGCCGACCCTTGCCTCGATGCTTCTGACGGGGGCGGTTGTCATCGTCGTGGTGTGGATGATGGTCGGACGGATCTCGCGTCCCCTGCAACGGCTTGCTGAAAATGCGGATCGCCTTGGGCGAGGTAGTGCGGTTCATCCGGTGAAGGCTTCGGGGCCCGACGAGGTGCGCCGCCTGACGACGACGTTCGACGACATGGCGGATCGGATCATACGGCTGCTCGCGGAGCGTGCCACGATGCTTGCAGCGCTCGGTCATGACCTTCGTTCTCCGATAACGGCCATGCGGCTGAGGCTCGAAATGGTCGATGACGAAGAGACGCGGGAGCGAATGGGAAACTGTCTGGATGAGATGCAGACCCTCGTCGAATCCGCTCTCGCGCTTGCGCGTGGGGCCGGAACGGCTGAGCCAGTAGTGCGTGTAGATCTCGGGTGGATGCTCGGGCAACTGGTCGACGAATTGCGGGAGGCGGGTGGCGATGCAAGCCTCTCTATAGCCAGAGACTTCATCATACACGGCCGGCAGGCAAGTCTGAAGCGGGCCCTGAGAAATATCGCGGACAACGCCATACGCTACGGTGGTGAGGCGCGTATTACCCTCCTGGGCACAGACGACATGGCCCAAATCCTTATCGAAGACGCTGGGCCGGGCGTTCCGGCGCACGAGCGAGAGCGTATTTTCGAGCCATTCGTGCGGCTTGAAGGATCCCGCAGCCGCGACACCGGAGGGTCGGGACTGGGCCTCGCCATCGCCAAGATGGTTATTGAGTCACATGGTGGCTCGCTGATGGTTGAAGACCAGAACAATAGCGGGGCCCGCTTCGCGGTCGGACTCCCAACTTCCTAAAGAGCCAGCGTAACGCCTGTCTATATGGCCAGATACAGTGCAGTACGCTGGTTGTCGATCGTGATGAGCATTTGGAGCCGTGAAGGAGGCTCCGTTCCCTTAAGCGATCTGATCTTTGTAATTTGCGAGACCATCCAATGCAGTGTCGATGGTTGGGTGGCGCAAAGCTGCGCATGAAAACCGTAGCGGGATTACGACGAAGCTTGCTCCTTGCTCGCGAGCGAAGTCCTGCATTCTTTCCGGTCGAGCCGCATGTCTGGCTGATCATAATGCGGATCGTACGGCAAGGTGTGCCGGCCGGGCTCAATAACGTGTATTTTACACATTATTGTTGACAGTCTGTCATGACTCCAATTATGTGCAAAACACACATATGGAGACGGGCATGACAAACCATTTTGCAGCAGATGTGCTCATCTGTGGTGCGGGAGCAGCAGGCCTTACGCTGGCGATCGAATTGGCGCGGCGCGGCGTATCCTTTCGGCTTATCGAGAAGAGGAGAGAACCCTTCCACGGCTCACGCGGAAAGGGCATCCAAGCCCGGACGCAAGAGGTGTTCGAGGATCTCGGCATTCTTGACAGGGTCGTTGCCGCTGGAGGCGTTTATCCGCCCATGCGCGTCTATTGCCCTGACGGAAAATTCGTTGAGAAGGACTTCGATGAAAGACCCCAGCCGACGCCGGCCGAGCCGTACCATATTCCATTGATGGTCCCGCAGTTCATGACGGAGTGCATCATGCGGGAGAGGCTCGCCGAACTGGGCGGTCATGTCCGGTTCGGCTGCGAACTGAGCGGATTCGAGCAGGATGAGGACGGAGTTACGGCGAAGCTGTCCGGGCCGGACGGCGAGGAGACGTTTTCCGTCCGCTATCTCGTCGGAGCCGATGGGGCGCGCAGCTTCGTGCGCGGCGCGCTTGGGGTGGACTTCCCCGGGAAGACACTGGGCGTGCGCGCCGTGGTCGCCGATGTGGCGCTGACCGGCCTCGATCGTGGCTGGTGGCACCAGTTCAACGATGGTGACATGCAGAGAATGCTCTCGATCTGCCCGTTGGGTGGAACCGACCTGTTCCAGCTTCAGGGCCCGGTGCCGCCGGAAGGCGACATCAATCTCTCTGCCGCGGGGCTGGAGCATATGATTGCGGAGCGAACCCGCCGCAGCGGCATCCGGGTCCATTCGGTGAGTTGGGCGTCGGCCTATGCCATGAATGCCAGGCTGGCGGAGCGTTACCGCGCCGGCCGTGTCTTTCTGGTAGGCGACGCCGCACATATCCATCCGCCCACTGGCGGCCAAGGCCTGAACACCAGTGTGCAGGACGCCTGCAATCTCGGCTGGAAGCTCGCAGCGGTGCTGCGCGGCGCGCGGGACGATCTGCTCGACAGCTACGAGATAGAGCGGCGTCCGGTGGCTGAGGCCATGCTCGGCCTTTCGACCCGGCTGCTTGATGCCGGGAAGCGGGGCGATATCAGGCGCGGCCGCGAAGTACGTCAGCTTGACATCTGCTACCCCGACTCGCCGGTCAGCGTGGAATTTCCTCCGCGCAGGGATGGGCTCCGCGCCGGAGATCGGGCGCCCGATGCACCCGTCAGAGGCGCGGCTGGCCAGCCGGCCCGGCTTTTTCAGCTGTTCAAGGGGCCGCACTGGACGCTGCTCGTTCACGGGCAGGGTCAAGTTGCACCCCGGCCCGGGTTGCATATCCATCGTCTCGGCGAACGCGGCGACATCATCGATACCGGGAACCATGTCCATGACGCCTACACATTGGCGGAGGGCGAATGCGTTCTGGTCCGCCCTGACGGCTATGTTGCCGCTATCTCGACCATGGACACGGAAGGAACCAGGCAACTCGAAGCCTATCTCGACCGGATGGCCCTGTCTGCGCATGAGGAGCACCCGCTATGAGGGGCTCGACGAGCTCCCAACGGCCGCCACTCGGCACCGTTTTTGTCATGAACGAAGGAGGGGCATGATATGTCTTTCCGATCTCCGTCCGACGGCATCACAACAGGCCGGTCACTGGACTGGCGGCACATCCTGCCGGTTTTCGTGATCGTCTGCACCTATGCCGCAGGCACCGCTGCGGTTCTGCCGGTTCTGCCCTTTCACATCCGGGCGATGGGCGGCTCGCCCCTTGTCCTTGGCATTGTCATCGCGGCAGAAGCTGTGGGTCAGTTTGTCTCTGCCCCCACACTCGGTCAGCTTTCCGATCGCTTCGGCCGCAAGCGCATCCTCATGGCCAGCCAGCTGGTCTCGGCGGCAAGCCTTCTATTGCTGGCGTTCGCGCCTAATGTTGCCGTCATCCTGATCGCCCGCGCCATGTTCGGCCTAACTGTCGGGAACATCTCGGTTACCGCAGCCTATGTCGCCGACCATACAGACACCGGAAACCGGCGGCGGGCGATGGGCATCCTGATGGGTGGCGCCGGTGTAGGCGGGATCATCGGCGCCGGGCTTTCTGGCTTTTTGTCCGGCAGATCGTTGACCGCGCCAATCCTTGCAGCGGTCGGGTTGGTGGCGCTGTCGATCGTGGCAACGCTCCTGCGGCTGGAGAACAGACAGGCCCCCAAGCAGACTGACGGCAAGCCGCTGGCCAAAAGAGTCTCGTTCCAGGCGATTCTGGCGTCCCCGGGAATCCGGATCCTCGTTCTGGTGATGCTCTTCCACTTCTTCGCATACGGCACGTACATTTCGCAGTTGCCAGTCTTTCTCGGCGATACCTTCATTTGGAATGGCCATCCCTTCAGCGCGAAGGAACTGAGCTACCTCATCATGGCCGATGGCGTGATCAACGTCTTTGCTCAGCTCTTTCTGCTGGGCTGGCTGAGCAGATATCTGACCGAGCGTCACCTGATCCTTCTAATATTCGCGCTCATCGCGACAGGCTTTCTCATGGCTGGCCTTGCAACCACCATTCCAGTGCTTCTTATCGCGGTTTTCTGTGTCAGCACCGGCGATGCATTGGCAAAGCCGACTTACATGGCGGCATTGTCAACCCGTGTTCCGGCAGAGAGGCAGGGTATCATCATGGGGGCCGCGCAATCCCTGGTCGCCGCGACGGATGTCGCGTCACCGGTACTGGCGGGGTTCATACTAGGCTATGCGCTCTACGGCGTCTGGATAGGTGTCGCAGTGGCGATGGCCGCCATTGGAGCGCTTATTGCAGTGGCGCGACTTCCCAGACCGGCCGGCCTCGAGGTCTGATACCGACGCTCGATGATCTTGACTAATCGAGCGTTGGTTAAGCCCGTGCGGCGCTTGAGCATTTTCAAGGCGTGATGCGTCAGCATCTCAGAGCCTTGGTCTGACAGCACCTGCGTGCAATGCACCCCAATCACAGAAGTTCGAGCCTCGACTGGCCGCTTCCCTCGCTGCGCCAAAGGAAACATTTGGATGATAGGGCTGATTCGGGAATGGTTTGATCCCAAGCAGGAAACACCTCTAACCGCAAAAGCCATTGCGAGCATTTGCGTGGCCGCACTCATCATTCTGAGCGGGTGCACTACTTCCGGCCGCCCCGTGTACAACGCCGACGAGGCTGAGCGTGCGCAGATCGCTGGATTTGAAAACATCAGAGTTCACGTCGACGACCCGCGCCCTCCGGAACCGGCATACGATCTATGGCGGCCGGAAACCAATCAAGCCAAACCGACTATGCTTGCCATGTCGGGCGGCGGCGCGGGCGGGGCTTTCTCCGTCGGAGTCTTGTCGGCCTGGACCGAGCTCGGAACCCGCCCCCGCTTTGACGTCATAACCGGGGTCAGTACAGGGGCGCTGATAGCACCGTTTGCATTTCTCGGCCCGGAATACGATGAGCTTCTGCGAAGGCTATATCTGTCTGATCAAGCTGGAAGTCTCGTAGATATCAATTGGAGAGGGCTTGGCATTCTTTCCTCCAGCCTGCTGCGGGGCGACGAACTGCGGCGCATGGTTGAGGAGAGCATCACACCCACGGTTTTGAGTCGCATTGCCCGCGAACATCGCGCCGGACGGCGGCTGCTGGTGATGACGACAAACCTGGATACCCAACGCGCCGTGATTTGGAACATTGGCGAAATCGCCAGCAGCGGCAGGGCAGAAGCACTGCCATTGGTGCGTCAGATACTGATCGCATCCGCGAGTGTCCCCGGCGTTTTTCCACCAGTCTCGATCACGGCGATGGTCGACGGGAAGCAGATCGAGGAGCTCCACTCGGACGGAGGCAGCTCTGCACAATTCTTCACCTTGCCAGAAAGCCTGATAACCGCCCCCAACTATTCCGGGAAAACAAACCTGCACATATATGTAATCGTTAACAATACGCTCATGCCGGAATTTTCAATGTCAGGAAGGAAGGCGCTTCCTATATTGGGTAGATCATATACTATTTTGATGAAGACGCAGGCCAAGCTGGGCTTGATTGCCCTCTATAACTTTGCGCAGCGGTCAGGCGCGGACCTGGATATTGCCTCAATCGACGTGGAGGCGCCGTATTCCATGACCGATCCACTTAATCCCCAGTACATGAGAACAGTTTACCGGAATGGCTATCAGCGATGCCTTAGCCAGGATCTCTGGATTAAGCGCCCTGTGTTTCCAGTTGATCGCAGCCAGTTTGCCCGGAATGAGCTCTGAGGAGACCGAAGGCTGGTGCGAAGGGCTCGGCCGGTGTCCCCCGCCACGTCCTGCCTGCGGGCAACGCGAGTGCAACTGGCTTGGACTCTTAATCTTTTTCGTTTTCCATAGTAGGAGTGAAATGCGTATAATACACTGAAAACAGCAAGGTAGACCATGCCCACGACAAAGATGCAGACTACGCATATCAGGAAGTCACTTCCCGAGCTGCATCGTGCTCTCATCGATATCGCCATGCTCATGAACAGTCCGGAACGCGACGCCCAGTTGCTGGAAATGGCTGGCCTCGGACTGGAGCGTGCTCTTTTTCCACTCCTGGTGGGAATTGAAAGGCACGGACCGATCGGTGTTGTTGAAATGGCCGAGAGTGTGGGGCGGGATTACACTACCGTCAGCCGCCAGGTTGCGCGTCTCGAAGAACTAGGACTTGTGGAGCGCCGCCAGAGCGCCAACGACAAGCGCGTCCGTGAGGCCGCCATTACGCCGCGCGGCAAACAAGCCACAGATGCTCTCGATGCAGCGCGTGAGAAGATGGCCTTGGCGCTGTTCCGGAACTGGAGCCGCGAAGATTTCGATGAACTGATCAGGCTGATGAGAATGCTCGCCGATGGCATGAACGCCAGTTCGCCTCAGGACGGATAATCAGTACCCGCCTGGTGATGACTGGCGGCCTGCTGCGGAGGTTTCATTCCATGGCGGTTTGGCATTTGCCTGACCGGCTGGGGGTCAGGTCAGCAGGTTACGACCCTATTTGCTAGCCCATGTAATTGCCTGATGCAGCGTCTTGCACCCACTGTTCGATAGATGTCAGCTATCATTCTAACATCATCTGTCAGACCGGTCAGAGTACCCCGCTTCGTCACTTTTGCTGGACTTACCACTCCGGGCCACCGCACACTCGCGATCTTCTCACCGTTGGCAAGGATCAACTCGTTGAGATACACCTCGAGACCAAACCGGGGGAGGTTCTCTATTTCCGGCAGCTTCTTGGCTACCAGATCATAGGGGAATGCCCGTTCCCCCGAAATATAATCGAAGCCGAGCAGTCTCCACGCCAATGGAGCGTTGCCTCTAAGCGAAATCGAGGCGATTGCTGTACCGGTTACAACCGGCCTCAGCAGGTGGTCTATGTCTGCCGTTGTCAGGCCAACTAGATCGGCGTCCAGAAGGAGGACGTGGCTGGTGTGAACGAGTTCCAGCCCGCGCGCTACGGCTGTGGCTTTGCCCATGTTCCTGGGGAGCACCAGGGTTCTGAGTCCTCGCGTGCGAGCGAGGTCTGCTGAACCGTCGTTGGATCCGTCATCCACGACGACAACTTCCCGGACAAGCGGATGCCGGCTTGCAATGTCCAGCACCCGGCCGATACGTGCAGCTTCATTATAAGTTGGAACGATGCAGGTGAACTGCTCTATTGCCGTTTTCATTGGGGCTTGTTTTCCGGCAAGTTCGAAAGGAGATTTTGGTCTTGCTGTGACAGAAGGGTGCCTCGCCACCGGAGCTCCCGGTTTGTGAAAGAAGCGATCCAGAGTGCCGGAAGCAAGAGGTCCCGCAGAACGAGGCCTAGCAGATCGCGTCGGCTGGATATCCATCCGACGCAGGATGCGAACAAGATCTCCGGTGCGTACCATAGAACGACGTATGGCAGGCCCCACCATAGGCTTAGATGGAGCAGGCCGAGAGCACCAAAGAGAGCCAGGAATGGCAAGACGGGGCCGTTCAGAATTTCGCAAAGGAAGAGTAGTGGAAAACCGTCGCGGCGCACGCGGCTCCAGCGTAATTGCCTATGCCACACGTCTTTCAGCTGGCGCCGTCCAACCGGTTGTGCGAACGGCTTAATCGGGAGGGTCACCTTCCGGCCAAGCGAGCGCACGAGCTTCGTCGCCGCGACGTCTTCGGCAAGGTTTCTTCCGAGGATGGAAATGCCACCGTTTTGATCGAGCATCTGCCGTTGCCAGAACAGGGTCTTGCCCTGAGCGAAGCCTGAGCCCAGCGTGTCGGCCACAAGCTGGAGACGGGCCTGGTTACTGTTGAGGAATGCACATTCGAGCGATGCAGCGACACCGTCGGGTTGAATACCTATAGCCGGTGAGGAGACGAGCCCTGTGTTTTCGTCCCAACTTCCCACCACGCGTCTCAAGTAATCAGAAGGCAGCAGGAGATTGCTGTCTGTCATGCAGATCCAGTCATTTCTCGCGGCATCCCAGCCCTTCAGCAGATTGTCGAGCTTTGGGTTGCCCGTGACATGGGCGCCTCCCACCAGTACTCGCGCATTCGCATTGGGAAATTCCATCAGCAGGGAATGGAGCAACGGAAGACTTTCGTCTTCGGTGTCGCGAACGCAGAAGATAACTTCGAAGTCCGGATAGTCCTGTAAGAACGAGCTGGAAAGCGTTTCCCGGGCGAAATTATCGATCCCGCAGACAGGACGGAGCAATGTCACTGCGGGCGAGCCGATTGTACCAGCCCGGTCGATGTCGCGTGAGAGCCGCACCCAGCAAAGAGCAATCGACAGCAGATGGAAGCCAACGAGGAGTGACGAAAAAAGCAGAAACAACGCGGCCATCATACGGTGTCTCCGGTCGCAGCCAGATCAGAAGAAGAGCGGTTTCTTCGTTGATTTTTTTGGCTGAGCAGGTGGAGCTGACCATCTTCAGCTTCCGCCAATGCGGTGAAACTCTGGAGCCAGTCGCCGCAGTTGGCAAATGTTACATGACCAAACTTCCTTAGGTCGGGTTGATGGAAATGACCACATATGACGCCGTCGAGGCCGCGCTGCTCAGCCTCAACAACGAGCCGTTCCTGATAGGTCAGCTTAGGATGCAGGATTCGGTAGAACGACGAAACGGCATAGTCAGCCAAAGTGCCATGCCTACGCAAACGCAGGCCCATTGTCTTTCGGATGCAGGCTTCAGCTGCTGCAAGCGCTTGTGAGAACTTATGACCGAGAAGATTACCGGCGTGGAAGTTAAGTGGCGAATGATCGTAGGCATCGCCATGCACCACCCAATATCTCTTGCCGTCGGCAGCTTGGTGAACTGCACAGTCGACCGCCTCAACCGGAATGCTTGCCGACGGTGGGGCGCAATCGGGACGAGGATCATGGTTGCCGCGAATATATATTAACCGTGCGCCCTCGGCATGTCTCCGCCTCAAGTGGTCAAGGACCGCGGTTGCCGTGGAAGACCATACGGGTGTTTTGGGAATCCAAAGGTCCAGGATGTCGCCGACGAGATAGTAATTATCAGCGCGATGATTCTTCAGGAAGCGGATAATACGATCGGTACGCGACCCGAAATGCCCCAGATGAAGATCGGACAGAAAGAGGCTCCGGTAGCACGTCCCGTATCGGGGGTGCCGTGTTGCTTCCAGCCTGTGCACGGGAAGTTGCGTGGCGGGTATCGGCAGGCACGTGACACCTCTACCGAGCGAGCGGGATTGCAGGCCGAAGTGGGAAAGCGACATAAGAGGGATACCCAATATATGTGTATAATGCACTTATATTGGATCCGGCAGTCTGGATGTCAAGGTGTATAATACACCTTTCTTCCGCCCGGTGGTCGGTTGGCGTTCAGGGAAGCCAGCTGGTGAAACCATGGAACGGCCCGCTTGCATCACGCCCCGCAGGCGCTGAGGCTGAAACTCGCGGAAAGCGTCTCACCGGGGGCGAGGGTGGTCATGCCAAGGCCGGGCTGTCCATCTGCGCCCAGTTCCGGCCGGTTCAGAATGTCCGGCGCGTGGCTGACCGGCTCGATGCAGAAGACATCCCGGCCCTGCGGCACGAAAACATGCAGGTGCCGGAAGGCGCCGCCGCCTGTCAGGCGGATGCGGGTGCGGCTGGCGGGTTGCAGGATTTCCGCTTCCGCCGGGGTCCAGCCGGCAAAGAACTGGTCCAGCCCCTCGAAGGCAGACAGAAGGGCGGGCTGGCCCGCGCCCATGCCGGCGAGCGGCTGCAGCGGGGGAACAGGCAGGCCCCTGTCACCGGCTGCAAATGTGCCTGCGGCCGTGAAGCAGACGGCCGTGTCCGGCTTGCGCGGAAAATAGGGGTGCAACCCGAAACCGAAGGGCAGGGGGCCTTCCGCCTCGCTGGTGAGGGAGAGGCTGAGGGCGATGCCGTCTGCCGAAAGCCTTGCCGCCAGTTCTGCCCGGTAGCGCCAGGGATGCTGCGGCGAAGCCTCCCTGTGCTGCAGCGTGATGCTCGCCGCATCGCGGCTCATCACCTGCCAGGCCCGGTTGCGGGCAAAGCCATGAATGGCCACCCGCGCTTCCGGCCGGTTCATGGGCAGGGTGAGCACTTCGCCGCCCCACGGGAAACGCCCGTCCGCGATGCGGTTGGCGAAGGGCGCCATGATGAAGCAGCCCGTGCTGAAACCGGCAGCGGGATCCGCCAGCGGCGCCAGCAGCGGCACCTCGAACCCCTCCGGATGCTGCCAGCTGGCCGCCAGCAGCGTGGCGCCATGGGCGGGGGAAAGCCGCAGGTGATAGCCCTCTGCGTGAAGATCCAGGGTCATGACAGGCCTTTCGGGCGGGGCAGCAGAGATGCCGGTTGACGGTTGTCATACGATCTATATGATACTCATATTATAACTTCCAGGACTCAGCCCGCGATGTATCTCGGAACACAGCTTCCCGCCCGCCATGATGACGACTACCGTGTCATGGCGCAGCTTGGTGTCAAGAATGTCTCTGCCAACCCGGATGGCGGCTGGCGCACATGGAACCGGGAGGTGCTGGAGCGCTTCCGGGAGAAGGTCGAGGGTTTCGGCCTGACGCTCGACATGCTGCAGCTGCCGATGCACTCGGCGCCGGTGGACACCCAGTCCTGCAAGGACATCCTGCTGGCCGGGCCGGACCGGGAGGCGCAGCTTGACGGCATCTGCCGCCTGATCGAGAACTGCGGCGCGGCCGGCATCCCCTCCGTGCGCTACAATTTCAACTATATCGGCATTCCGCGCACGCCGATGGAGCCGGGCCGGGGCGGCTACATGGCCGAAGCCTTCCGCTGGGATCTGGTGGACCAGAACGAGCCGGGGCCGGCCGGTGTGCTGGACGAGGACACCATCTGGGAGCGGATCGACTATTTCCTCGCCCGCGTGGTGCCGGTGGCGGAAGCGGCCAATGTGCGCCTTGCCTGCCATCCGCATGATCCGGCAACGCCTCCCGGCTACAAGGGCGTGACGCGGGTTCTGGGCTCCGTCGAGGGCATGAAGCGCTTCGTGCAGACGCGCGAGAGCCCGGTGCATGGCCTCAACTTCTGCATCGGCACGCTGGGCGAGATGCTGGAGGATGTGAGCGAGGCGGCCGAGGTGACCCGCTGGTTCGGCGCGCGCGGCAAGCTGATGAACATCCACTTCCGCAACATCGTTGGCAAGCGCTACTCCTTCCGCGAAAGCTTCCCCGACGATGGCGACATGGACATGCCGGCCATCATCGATGTGCTGCGCGACACCGGCTACAAATACATGGTGATGCCCGACCACGCACCGACCCTTGCCGGTGACAACCAGCAGCAGGTCGCCTTCGCCTATTGCTACGGCTACATCGCGGCGCTGTTGCAGACGCGGAGCTGACAGATTCTGACAGGTGCCCGCAGTCATCCACTGGCATCGCGGGAGAACGCAGTAAGGCATCTGGTTGAGGCAAGGCGTCTTCAGCCCTCCTCCCCACGAGATGCAGAGTTTCCTCCAGACGGTCAGTCAGGCACCAGTTCCTCTCCCCCCTTGAGGGGGAGATGTCTGCGTCAGCAGACAGAGGGGGGTATCAGCGCCTCAATACGGCAGGATCTCTCTTTCAAGCGGACAGTCCGTTACCCCCCTCTGCCCCCTGGCGGGGGCATCTCCCCCTCAAGGGGGGAGAGGGATGCTGCGGCAAAAGGAGAGTGCCCCTCTTAAGGGGAAACAAGAGACCTCACCTCCCGGAAAACTCCACCAACCCCCACAACCTGAAACGGAAACACCCATGTCCTCACCCCGGCGCGTTCATGTCGAGGCCAAGCCCGGCGACCGGAGCCCGTTCCTTCAGTCCGTGATCGACGCAGATGCAGCGCCCCTGCATCTGGTGCTGGAGCCCGGCATTCACCGCTGCGGCGGGCTGCGGTTGCGCTCCAATGTCACGCTGGAGCTGGCGAAGGGCGCGGAGCTGCATTTCATCCCCGATTACGAGGCCTATGCCGGCAACAGCGTGTCGGTGGTGGCGGAGGAGAGCGACCGGGGCATGCTGGTGGCCAGCGGCGCCAGCAACATTGCCATAACCGGCGCCGGGCGGATCTTCGGCGATGGCGCGGGTGCCTTCATCGTGGGTGAGGATGCGGACATGGGCACGCTCCGGGCGCAGAAGCTCAGGCCGCGGGTCATCGTGCTGGAAGACTGCAGGGATGTGCGCATCGAGGGCATTTCGATTGAAGATGCACCGCTGTGGACCATGCATCTGGTTGGCTGCGAGAACGTGCATGTGGAGGGGGTGTTCGTGGACAACAACCGCCGCATGCCCAACACCGACGGCATCGTCATCGACGGCTGCCGCAACGTGCTGATCGTCCGCTCCGAATTCCGCACCGCCGATGACGGCATCGTGCTGAAGACGACCCGCCGTCCGGATGGCAGCCTGAAGGGAGCTTGCGAGAACATCACCGCGCGGGACTGCCTGATCGAAAGCCATTCCTGCGCGCTGAAAATCGGCACGGAAAGCTTCGCCCCCTTCCGCAACATCAGCTTCGAGGACATCCGCATCGAGAAGTCCAACCGTGGCCTTGGCATTTTTTCCCGCGATGGCGGGCTGGTGGATGGGGTGCGCTTTGCCCGCATCACGCTGGACTGCCACGAGACTCCCGCAGGCTTCTGGGGTTCGGGCGAGGCGGTGACCATCAACACCATCGAGCGCCGCCCCGAGGAAGGCCCGGCTGGCCGGGTCACCAACATCACCATCGAGGATGTGACCGGTTCCATGGAAGGGGCCATCAATCTGGTGGCGGAAAACCCGGGCGAAATCAGCAGCGTGGTGCTGCGCCGCGTGGCCCTGCGCCAGCTGCCGGGCCGTTTCGGCACCGGCCTTGCCTATGACATCCGCCCGACGCCCGCCGACCGGTTTGACCGCTTCGAGGAGGAAAACGCCACCGGCCGCGTCAACGCCTGGCGCTTCGGCCCCGATGGCAAGATCATCGGCCTCATCGACTATCCTGGCGGCATGCCGGCCGTCTTCGCCAAGGACATCGAGGGGCTGGTGATGGAGGACGTCACCGTCGACCGGCCCGAAGCGCTGCCCGAAGGCTGGAACGCGCAGGCGGTGGTGGTGGTCTGATACCAGCTCTCGATGGGCTCGCCTCATCGAGCGTTGGTCAGGCTCGTGCGGCGTCCGAGCAATTTCAAGGCGTGATGCGTCAGCATCGAAAGCCTTGGGATGAGAGGGAAGGGCAGACTGCCCCGCATCCTGCTTCTGCCTTTCTGTCCATCCCCCGGGCGGGGGATGCCGGATGTCTTCCTGCTGAAATAATGATGTTTCCAAGTTGGAGGCTCAGCATGAAGACCGCATCACATCTTTTTATCCGCGCCCTGCAGAAGACATTGCTGGCAAGCGCCATATTGCTTGCTCCCGGCGCTGCGGCAGAAGCCGGAATCGTTGTTCACGACACCGCCTGGGGTCAGAGTTGCAACAACTCGAAGAGCTTTTCGGTGAAGATGCGCAACACCGGAAGCTCGCCGAAGGACTTCCGCCTTTGCCTGCAGAAGTCCCATGGCGGCTGGGGATGCTACACCAATCTCAACACCGGCCCGGGCGAGGTCTATCCCACAAGCTGGGGCTTCATGGTGTGTGACGGGACCGGCCGCTACAAGTTCTGGGAGCGCGACACCGGCAGCAAGACCCCCTTCGGCAACCCGTAAGACCAAGGCTTTCGATGCTGACGCATCACGCCTTGAAATTGCTCAGGCGCCGCACGGGCTGGGATAAATCCAACCTCCGGACAGAACGAAGCCGTGGGCAGTGCCGGGCTAGCACGGCGCTCACGGCCTCAACGCCCCGGTGCGCAAGCATTTTAAGCGCATCGGGGCGGCTTTTCCTGCGGGACGGCAGCGCTTTGTACCAAGGCTCTGAGATGCTGACGCATCACGCCTTGAAAAGGCTCAAGCGCCGCACGGGCTTAACCGGCACTCGATGAGTCAGGATTATCGAGCGCCGGTATTACCCCTTTTCCATGGCAGAACGGAACCGGTCACATGGCAGCAACACGGCAGACCCGGACAATCGCCCTCCGTGACGCGGTTCCGCAAGAACGGCTGCCATACCCGTTCATGACACCGGGGAGGAATGAGATGCCCTCATCACGCGTGATGCTGTGTCTGCTGCTGCTGCTGCTGCCCGGATGCAACAGGACAGGCGAGCTGTTCGGCGGTGCGCTTGCCCAGGCCAGTGCGAACATCAACGAGACAAATCATCATCTCAACGTCCGCTACGGCTCTTGCGCCGCGGGCTACATCATGACGTCCAGAGGCTGCGAATTCGCCAGCCTGCGCCACAACAGCAAGGGAGAGGCCTTTGTCCTGGGCCGGTCCGGACGCTGGCACAGAACTGCGGCCTACGACTGATGCCGAACCGCCCGGCCCCTTCCTCCCGGCAGCGCCGCTTCCGGCCCTCACGGTTTCAGGGAAAGTCCTGCCACGAGCCGGATGATGTCCATCTGGCTGGACGTGCCGGTCTTGCTGAAAACCGACTTGAGCTGCGACCGCACGGTCTCCCGCGTCACCGCTGCCTGATCGGCGATTTCCGACAGGTTCAGCCCCTTGAGGATGCCTGCGCAGACCCTGGCTTCTCCCGGCGACAGGCGGTAGCGGGCAGCAAGGCGGTCAAGCCGCGCCTGATTGCTGTCCTCACCGATCAGAATGGCGGCCACGGGTCCTGCGAAGAATTCGGCCGCAGGGCTGCGCCCGATCCGGATGATCTGGACGCTGGCATCCCGGCTGCTGAAGACCTCCGTTTCCCCCGGCGCCTTCCGCCGGAGCAGGAGCGCGCGCAGCACCGCCTGTGTCCCGGGATCGGCAAGCCGGATGCGGCCGGAGGGATCGAGGCCGGCCACCCGTCCGGATGCAAGCGCCTGTTCTGCAGCCGGGGACGCCTTGATGACCTTGAGATCCTCGTTGACCAGAATGAAGGCCAGCCCCGTGGCCATTCCGATGCCTTTTCCGGCATCCAGCACATCCGCGTGGAACTCTTCGGACCGGTAGTAGCGGAACACCCGCTGCAAATGCGGGGCGATACGGGTCAGGACTTCTGCACGCTCGAGGTTCCGGTCAGTGTCCACATCGTCCGTCAGCATGCTGAGCAGGAAATAGAAGCTCTGGCTCTTGAACAGCGTGAGGCCGATGCCCGTTTCGAGGCCATTCTTGCGCACATAGTCGGAATAGTACTCGCTTCTGTTGAAGTCGTTCCGGGATATGATCTCCTCGCCGATGACGCCCCGTCCGAGCGGCGTCGCTGCAACGCGCCGCATCCATGGATTGATGTTGCTGTAATAGCGCTCATAGTCAGCAAGGGCATCCTGCCGCCCTTCGGCCCCGGCCACATAGGCGACACCACCCGTGCCGGCCGTGAAGTTGTGGAAGAAAAGCGTCGAAAGGCTGCCGGGCGTGCCGCCGGTCAGCTCGTCCAGAAAGCCCTGCCAGCTGCTCTCGCCAAGCAAGGCCGCGTAGATCGCAGCGGTCAGTTCGCTTGTCTTCTGCTCAATGGTCTGCACGGCCCAGCTTTCCGCATTCATGTTCTGCGGGGCGGCAAGAACATCTCCCCCGGCAGGAAAGCCCGGGGCACGCCATCAGGCCCCACCCCGTCAGCTCCGTATAAGCTGCAGGAAACTGCGGCGAGGTTCAAGAGGCGGCGGCCGGTCCGGCGTCTGCGCCAGGGCTGCGCCCGCGATCACCCGGCCTGCCCGTTCCACCCGAGCCCCTGCATCAGCGCCCGCAGTGCCGCTGATGGCCTTTTCTTCTGACCACAGCAGGAAACACCATGCCCCTTCGCCTCCTTCTGTCTCTTGTCCTGGTGCTCGGCAGTCTCGTGCAGCCGCTTGCAGCCCAGCACGCCATTCATGACGGTCAGAACCGCTTCGATCTGTTCGAGCGCAGCCTGAAGACATCCAGCCCTTCGGAACGGGCAATGATCCGCGGATATCTTGCGCAAAGCCACGCGGACACGCCGGAGGGCCTGTTCTCTGCCGCCTGGATCGCGGGCAGGGATGGACGGGCGCGTGACGAAATCCGGCTCTACGAGGCTGCAATCGAAGCCGATCCCGAGCTGACCACCGCCTATATCAATCTCGCTCTGGCGCATGAACAGGCCGCACGTCCGGAGGCTGCGCGTGACCTCTACGACAAGGCGCTTGCCACCGCCCCCTTTGATCCGGATCTGGTGAGGAACGGCTTCTTTCTGCGAAAGGCGCATTTCGGCGGCAGGCCGGCAGCGATGGATTTTCTTGCGAAGTGGGAGGCAGAGGTTGGCAGCCTGGACTACGCCTTCGACTTCGTGCGGGCGCTCGATGCCGAAGCCGGGGGGCAGCATGAGGAGGCTGAAAAGCTGTACCAAAGCGCAATCGCCAAGGACGGCTCTTTTGAAGTCTATGAAAGGCTCGCCAGACTGCAGCTGAAGAAATACACGGCAGACACCACCCCGGCAGCCGAAAGGCTGGCCCATGTAACGCGTGTTCTGGCGCCGCTGCTGGAACCCGATGGCAATGCCGCCGCTTACTATCTCATTGGCAGAATGATCAGCGATGATCTGGGTTCCAGCCGCACGGCCATCACGTTTTTGAAGGCCGGCTTCGACCTTGATCCGTCAGCAGAGACCGCCGAGGAGATCTTTCTCGCAATGTCCCTGCATGATGCCGCTGCGGCGGTTGCCTTCCTGCAGGACGCAGAGCGCAAACTGCCGGAAAGTTACTCCCTGAAACTTTCGATGGCCTGGATGAACTCCAGCTTTCTGGCACATCCGGACGAGGCAACTGGCCTTGCTCATCAGGCCTATGCTCTGGCCCCGCATGATGACGGACGGCTTCAAGCCCTGCTCATGCTTGGCAACATTGCGCAGTCCTACGCCAACTTTGACGCTGCCTATGAGATTTTCCGCGAGAAACTGGCCCTTCCCTGGGCGCCTCAACGGCGGCGCCAGCTGCTGAGGGCGATGGTGGACAACAGGATTGGTGCGCAGAAGTTCAGCCAGGCCAATGCGCATCTCGAGGAACTGAAGGCCCTGGGCGGCGAGGCGGAGAAATGGCTCTCTTGGAAGTCCTCGGTGACCGCCAATGCCCTGCGCCTGCAAAGGCAAATGCAGGAGCCGCGGATTGTTGAGCGGCCGCTGGCAATCGGCTCCCGCGAGAAGGTTAGTGTTGGATTTGCCTTTGGCTCCGATGGCCTGTCCCGCAAGGGCCTTGCGCGGCTGGATGAGGTTGCGGCGTTTCTGAAGTCAGCGCGCGGCGCCGGCCTCTCCCTCTCCATCGAGGGGCATACCGATGCGGCGGGAAGCGCGGCGGTCAACGACAGCCTGTCCCTTCGCCGCGCCCGGTCCGTCCTGACCTATCTGACGCTCACGCATGGCATCGAGGCCGGAAGGCTTCAGGTGTCAGGCTTCGGCTCCCGTTTTCCGGCCGCCAGCAACAGCAGCCGGAAGGGCCGCAGCGTCAACCGGCGCGCGGAATTCCGCCCGCTGCCTGCGGACAGTCCATCGTCTGCGTCCCTTGCGCTAGCGGACAGGGGCAGTGCGTTTGATCCGGGAGCCTACCGGGCGGTGCTGGGGTCTGAGCCGCCGCAGATCCATGATCTGCGGACCATGGTGCCGCTGGTCCGTCTCTATCGCGGCCGGGATCACCGCTTTTCCCCCGATGGCCGTTACGTTGCCTCCATTTCGAGCTATCGGGAGGAGAGCGGGCACGCCACTGAAGCGGCCTATGTCTACGATGCTTCGACGGGGCATGCCGTTGCGCAGTTGCATGAGGCGTTGGAGATTGTGGATCTCGTCTGGCGGCCGGATGGCGGGGCCATCGCCTATGCGACAGCTGACGGCTTCCTGAAACTCTACGACATCAAGGCCGCTGCATTCACGGCCGTGACCCGGATGGGGCCGACCCGCATCGGCGGTCCGCTGGCATGGTTCCCGGACGGGAGCGCGCTTGCGAGCGGTCAGCACCGCCTGCAGGAAATCACCATCCATGATCCCCGGACCCTTGCCGAACGCCGCCGGCTGCAGGGTGTGCAGTGGCCCCATGCATTGGGGGTCAGCCCGGACGGCCGGTTCCTCCTTGCCTTCGACAACCGCCTCGATATGAGCGTCTGGGAGACAGGCTCATGGTCAGGACCGCAGCAGGTGCGCGCTCCGATGATCCCGTACCGGCTTGTGTTCCACCCAGACCAGCCGCTTGTGGCCTTTAACGCCCGGTTCGAGGCAAACGGCACAGCGTTTGCCGTCATGAACTTCGAACAGCTGCGGACAACCGCCACCTGGCCGGGCCGTGGCAGCCATGCGATCGGTCTTTCCGCTGCCGGTGACAGCGTGCTGGCCGCCAGCGGCAGTGATCACCTCGTCTTCAGCCTTCCCTCTCTCAAGCTGCTTCGCGGCTTCCGCGCACAGGAGACCACAACCGATGCCCAAGACTGACAAACCTTCATGGCTTCTGAGCCGCCGCGCCCTGCTTGCCGGTGGCCCTGCCGCTGCCCTGTCGCCCCTTCTGGGCGGTGCTGCATCTGCTGCGGTCAGATGCGACGTCCGCAAAGACGAAGGGGACTGGAGCGTTGAACTGGATCCGCTGTTCGACGGCGATCCGGCGGGCGCTGACATTGCAAAGCTGGAGGTGACGCATTCTTTCTTTTACGGATCGCCTTACGGAGCTTCGGCAGGAACTCTTGTTACGGAGCCAGAGCTCGGGTTCTCGATCAGCCTGTATGTTGCGGCAGGAAAGATCATCGAAGGCACCGTACAGGTTTCTCCGCTCGCCTATGGCTCCAGGAGCTATGCCGGGTTCACCTCCGGGGAGCCCGCCATCCAGTACTGGCCGCGCCTTGATCAGCAGGATCACGGCATTCGTGTCCACGAGGAGCACAGGGCGGGAATGGGCGTCTATTTTCTTCTGACTGCGGCCAACGGGCAGGCGGTGCGGCTGGAAGGGAAAATCTCACGCGGAAGACGCAGCCCGATCCCGGGCATGAACAGCGGTCTTTCCGATTCAGAGGACCCTGTCGAAGTCAAGTTCACCCTCCAGGGTGAGACCGTTGCAAATCAGCTGGTCCATTTTTTGCGCAAGCAAATGCCGGTGACGGCTGAAACCGGGATTTTGTTCCCGGACGGCCGCCGGGCTGCCGTGTTCAGGCAGACGCTGGCTGGCGAGGGGCCTGACAGGATCTACAGGGAGGCACTCGCGGAGCTGAGCCACAAGCTGCAGGCCGTTTGGGATTGTGAAGCTGTCGACAATCCCTGCTTCCTGACGACGGCCTGCTGCCTCGCCTTTGGCCGTCCCGATGATTGCTTCGAACTGCAGACCCTGCGCCGTTTCCGGGATGGCTGGCTTCTGCGCCAGCCCTTCGGCCCGGACGTTGTCTCGCATTACTATGCAGTGTCGCCGCCGATCCTGTCCCGGCTGGCTGCAAGCCCGGAAGGGAAGCGGAAGCTGCGGGTCCTTTACTGGACACGGATACTCCCCTGTGTGGCACTGATCCGCATTGGCGCCTACAGGCGTGCCTATGCGCTTTACCGTGAGATGACGGGGCGGCTTGAGAGGGAGTTCCTGTCCGGGCGCCTTTGACTGTTTGCCCGCCCCCCAGCCTCACCCCCGCACCGGCTTCTCCACAAACGGCCCGCCCTGGTAGAGGGCGCTGGGGGAGGTGGGGGCTGGTTTGGGGACTTCGGCCATGATGCGGGCGCGGTGAGCGGCGGCGTTGTCCTTCGGGCGCCAGCCGAGGAAGCTGGCGGCGCGGTTGTCCCACCAGCAGGCGTCATTGTCCGATACGCCCCAGACGACCGGGCAGCCGAGACGCGGCACGGCGAAGACGTGATCGATCAGCGAGGCAAAGTCGTCATAGGAGAACCAGGTGGACAGCATGCGCTGGTCACGCGGGGCCTCGAAGCACGAGCCGATGCGCACCACGGCGGTTTCCTGGCCGAACTTGTCGAAATACATCTGCGCCATCAGTTCCATGAAGCACTTGGACAGGCCGTAGAGCCCGTCGGGCCGCATGGGGGCGCGGGCATCGAGATATTCATCCTGCCGGTAAAACCCGACCGTATGCAGGGAGCTGGCCAGCATGATGCGCGGCATGCCATGGGCGCGGGCGGCCTCGAACAGGTTGAAGGTGCCGGTGATGTTGCCATGAACCACGGTGGCAAAGGGCTCTTCGCCCGACACGCCGCCGAGATGAACGATGCCGTCGCAGCCTTCCACCAGCGCCATCACGCTGTCCCGGTCGCCCAGATCACAGGTCACCAGCTCCTCGTGGCTGGCGGCCTCGCCCATGCTGACGATATCGGACAGGCGCAGCTTGCCGGCGAGCGGGGCAAGCTTCTGCCGCATCACGCTGCCAATTCCGCCTGCGGCGCCGGTGATGAGAAGACGTTCCACGGAAATCTCCGGAAGATGAGGCGCGGAGCGCAAAGCCTGGCATGAGGGCGGCAAAGCCTGTCAAACCGGCCCGGACCTTGCGCCTGCGCGAAGGAAAGACGGCGGATCCCGGAGCGTGCTGCTGGCCATGATCCTGCTGAAGTCATACATGAAGCGCCATGAGGCGGCAACCTGTCATATGAGTTTGCCGGCCCGGCTTGAAGCGAAACGCCGGCTGTGAGATGGTTCCGGACGAAATACAGGGCTGATGCGGCACGCCTCGAGTCGTGGCGCGCTGCTCCTGCCGGGGCGCACTGCCACGGGCGGGGGCAGATCAAGGACAGGGTCTGGATGTGGCAATAGAGGCGAAACAGCCGCGTGCTGGGGCAAAAGGCAAGGGAACGCTGGTCACGCAGCTGGTCGAAAAGCTGCGGGATGCGATCCTGGCGGGCGATTTCAAGCCCGGCGAGCGGCTGCCCAGCGAAGCGCAGATGACGCAGGACTACAACGTCAGCCGCACGGTGATCCGCGAGGCTGTGGCGGCGCTGAAATCCGACGGGCTGGTGGAGCCCCGGCAGGGGGCGGGCGTCTTCGTGCTGGATGTGCCTGAGCCGGTTTCCCTGCCTTTCCAGAATGTTGACCGGGACCGGGTGTCCTCCGTCATCGAGCTGCTGGAGCTGCGTATTGCGGTGGAGGTGGAATCGGCCGGCCTTGCCGCCTTGCGCCGCTCGCCGCAGCAGGAAGAGGCAATCCTTGCCCGGCATGACGATTTTTACGAGCGCGTTCAGGCAGGCGAGCCCGCAGTCGCTGCCGATTTCGCGCTGCATCTGGCCATTGCCGAGGCGACGAACAACCCGCGGTTCTCAGAGTTCCTGACCATGATCGGCCAGGCCATCATTCCACGTTCGGCGCTCAGCGAAGGCAAGGAGCCTGCCCCGCAGCATGATTACATGCTGCAGATCCACCGGGAACACGCGGATATTGTCGAGGCCATTTCCAATGGGGATGAAGCGGCCGCACGGGCAGCCATGAAGCTGCATCTGCGTGGCAGCCTGTCCCGCTACCGGGCGGCTTATCATACTGGTTTGCGAAATAGATAATATGACTTCTTGACAGCTTCCCCGGACCTGAATAACGTGGCTCGAAATCATGGAATTGGATGGAGAGCTGCATGCGTCCGCAGGAAATCAAGAGTGCTCTCGGGTCCGGGCTGCTGTCCTTCCCGGTCACCCATTTTGATGCATCGGGCGCCTTTGCCCGCGCCAGCTATCAGGCGCATGTGGAGTGGCTGTCCGGCTTCGATGCGCCGGTGCTGTTTGCCGCCGGCGGCACGGGTGAGTTCTTTTCGCTGAAGCCCGGTGAAGTGCCGGAAATCGTGCGGGCTGCCAAGGACGTTGCCGGGGATACGGCGATCGTGTCCGGCTGCGGCTATGGCACGGAGGTGGCGGTGGAGATTGCGCAGGGCGCGCAGGCCGCCGGTGCCGATGGCATCCTGCTGCTGCCGCACTATCTGATCGATGCGCCGCAGGAAGGGCTCCATGCCCATGTGAAGCGCGTGTGCCAGTCGGTCGATATCGGCGTCATGGTCTATAACCGAGACAATTCGGTGATCCTGCCGGATACGCTTGCCCGCCTGTGTGATGAGTGCCCCAACCTGATCGGCTTCAAGGATGGTACCGGCGACATAGGCCTCGTCCGTCAGGTGACGGCGAAGATGGGTGACCGGCTGATGTATCTGGGCGGCATGCCCACGGCAGAGCTTTTCGCCGAAGCCTATCTGGGCGCGGGCTTCACCACCTATTCCTCGGCGGTGTTCAACTTCGTGCCGGGGCTGGCGGTGGAGTTCTACCGCGCGCTGCGGGCTGGCGACCGGCAGGCCTGCGAGCGCATGCTCAACGAGTTCTTCTATCCCTTCATGGCCATCCGCAACCGCGGCAAGGGCTATGCGGTGGCCGCGATCAAGGCGGGTGTCCGGTTGCAGGGCTTTGCGGCCGGCAAGGTGCGCGCGCCGCTGTGTGACCTCAGCCGCGAAGAGGAAGAGATGCTGGACAAGCTGATCGCCCCGTACCGGCGCGAAAAGGCGGCCTGAGGCCCGGCGAGCTTGTCTCATTGAGAGCGGGGCAAGCCCGTAGGGGGGGAGCCTGCAAGTTATGCCGGCCGGATTCCTCCGGCAGGAGGAACTGGCCCATGGCCGGATGATTTTACAGGCGGAACCTGAGGGGGGTAGCCGCCAGGACTGGGAGGAGTGGAAAATGCGTTCTGGAATCATGGTGGCCCTGATGGGCAGTGTTGCATTCATGGCGGCAGCCTCCGGCGTTTCTGCCGAGGCGCTCAAGGTCTGGTCGCGCCAGACGGATGAGTCTGCCGTCATCCTGAAGAACCTCACCAAGGCTTTCTCCGAGAAGACCGGCATCGAGGTCGAAACCTACAACACCGGCATGGACTTCGAGCAGCGCCTTGCCCGCGCCGCCGCTGGCCGTGATCTGCCGGATGTGGTGATCAACGACGATTCTGCTCTGGGCCAGATGCTGAAGATGGGCATCATCCAGGAGATCGATCCGGAGAAGATCGAGGGCAGCAGCCAGATCGCCGAAAACGCCTGGAACAGCGCCAGGGGCGCCGATGGCAAATATTATTCCGTGCCCATCTCGGCGCAGGCCTTTGCCTATTTCATCCGCAAGGACTGGCGCGAAAAGGTCGGCCTGCCGCAGCCCAAGACCTGGGAGGACCTGCACAAGCTGGCGGTTGCCTTCACGAAGGAAGATCCGGACGGCAACGGCAAGGATGACACCTTCGGCATGACCATCCCGGGCTCCACGACCCGCGGCTACACCAGCTGGTTCATGAGCAACTTCATCTGGGGCGCGGGCGGCGACTTCGTGAAGCAGGAGAACGGCGGCTTCAAACCGAACCTCAACAACGAGGCGGGGGCTGCGGCGCTCGGCTTCGTGCGCGGCCTGTTCTGCGAGGGCCTGGTGCAGCCGGGTGCGATCAACGCCACCACTGGCGATGCGCTGCCCACCTTCCGCTCCGGCCAGACCGGCATTTTCCTCTCCGGCCCCTACCACATTGCCCAGATCAGCGAGCAGCCGGGCGCGGATGTGGTCGAGGTCATCGCGCCTCCGGCCGGTCCCGGCGGCGTGGCCGCGCTTGCCGAAGGCACCAGCGCCTACATCATGGCAGGCTCCAGGAACCGCGAGGCGGCCGAGAAGTTCATCGCCTTCGCCATCTCGCCCGAGGGCCAGGAAATCGGCATCGCACACGACACCGGCCACACGCCGCTGGTGCGCCTGCCGGTGAACCAGCAGGTGGATGTGAATGCGGTGCGCCAGGATCCCCGCTGGGCGACGTTCAAGGAGGTGTTCGACACCAGCGGCCACTATGTCCCGCCGGTTCCGAACTGTTGGGTTGGACGGCCCCTACGGCATCGATGTGCCAGAATGAGGTTGTTAGCGATCTCAAACGATGGAGC